>NZ_JBIUYT010000001.1:925634-1196997 GCF_044744645.1 Streptomyces sp. NPDC087263 | reverse complement strand
GAGCCGACGTGCTCTTCGCGATGCTCCGCGACGGCACTTTCTACCAACCACCAACCCCGATCACCCCTTGACCAAAGTCATAGGGGCACCCCCCCCGGATCAGGGGCCACCGCCGCGATGTTGGGCACCTCACACCTTCGAGGCAACTGTCGTACAACCATTCCCCCCATCCTGTGAGTCAAGAGATGCGAGCGCGCCGGGGGCGCGTTCGCATCGCTTCTAGGGGATGGGAAGCCTCAATGACTCACCGAATATCGCGGCGTACCCGTGTGCTCGGCGCGGGTGTCGGCGCCGGGATGCTCATACCGCTGGTGGCGGCGGCCGCACCCGCCGTCGCGGCGGCGCCGCAGGTCAGCTGTACGTCCGCGAAGGCGGCCCTGGCCACCAAGCTACAGAAGGACATCACCACGGCGCTCGCCAACCGTACGGGGACCATCGCGGTCGGGCTGTACGACCGTACGACCAAGACGACCTGCACCCTGCGGAACAGCACCGCCTACGACTCGGCCAGCGTCGTCAAGGTCGCCGTCCTTGCCACGCTGCTCTGGGACGCCAAGAAGCACAACCGCTATCTCACGCAGCGTGAGACCGACCTCGCCACGGCGATGATCACCAAGTCGGACAACACCGCGACGAGCACCCTGTGGAAGCAGCTCGGTCTGACGAAGATCAAGGGTTTCCTCGCCGCCGCCGGGATGACCCAGACCAAGCCGGGCGCGAACGGGTACTGGGGCCTGACCCAGATCACCGTGCGCGACGAGCAGAAGCTGCTCGCACTCACCACCGCGAAGAACTCGGTGCTGAGCGACAACGCCCGCACGTACATCCTCAAGCTGATGAGCCAGGTCATCTCCTCCCAGCGCTGGGGTACGCCGGCGGGGGCACCCTCCGGCGTCGCCGTGCACGTCAAGAACGGCTGGCTGTCGCGGTCCACGCACGGCTGGCGGGTGCACAGCGTCGGCACCTTCAAGGGCGGCGGCCACGACTACACGATCACCGTCCTGACACACGGCAACAGCACCATGCAGTACGGCATCAACACCATCCAGGCCGTGGCCAAGGTCATCCACAAGGACCTGGCGGCGAGCTGACGCCCCAGACGCGCCTAAAACGCTGACGGCTAAGACGCCGGCACCACCTGCGGATACAGCACGCTGGGGTCGGCTGACAGCGCCGCCTTGAGCGCGGCCGTCGCGTCGTCCGCGACGACCTCGATGCGGCCCGCCTCGATGCCGTCAAGAGCGGTGCGTACGACGTCGGCGGGATCGTTCTTCTCGATGTCGAAGCCGGCCATCATGTCGGTGTCCGTGCTGGCCAGGTGTATGCCCGTGACGAGGGTTCCCTGGGCGGCGAGTTCGAGGCGGACGCCGTTGGTGAGGCTCCACTCGGCCGCCTTCGCCGCTCCATAGGCGTTGGCGCCGTCGTATGCCAGCCACGACATCGCCGACAGGACGTTCAGGATTGCGCCGCCCTCGTTCGCGGCCAGGACGGGAGCGAACGCCCGGACCACATCGAGCGTGCCGAAGAAGTGCGTGTCCATCTCCAGCCGGATCTTGTCCAGGTCCCCGGCGACGAGGTTCTGGGAGGTGAAGACGCCGGCGTTGTTGATGAGGAAGGTGACATCGGGGGCGGCGGCTGCCGCGGCGGCGACCGACTCCGGGTCGGTGATGTCGAGCCTCAGCACCTCCACACCGGGGATGTCGACGAGCTCGGGCCGGCGTGCGGTCGCGTACACCTTGGCCGCGCCCCGCTCAAGCAGCTGCTGGGCGAAGTGCCGGCCGATGCCGCGGTTGGCGCCGGTGACGAGGGCGACGGAGCCTGCGATCTTCATGGGTGTCCTCCTGGACGGACCCGGGTGGGTCCCTGTGCCGCTACGCTAAAACCTGACGTTGACGTCAGAGGCAAGGGCTGTGATGCGGAACACCAGGGAAGAAGCGGTCCGGGACTCAGAGAAGACGGGACTCAGAGAAGAGGGAATACGGCATGCGCATCGGCGAAGTGGCCACCAGGGCGGGTGTGAGCGTGCGGGCCCTGCGCTACTACGAGGAGCAGCACCTGCTCACCTCCGAGCGCAGCCCCAGCGGGCAGCGCCACTACTCGGAGGACGCCGTCGAGCGCGTACAGCTGATCCAACAGTTGTACGCCGCCGGGCTTGCGAGCCGGACGATCGCGGACCTGATGCCGTGTGTGTTCACCCGTGAGGTGACGCCGGAGCTGCTCGACCGGCTCGTGGCCGAACGCGGCCGCATCGACGAGCAGGTCAGGGGTCTGACGAAGACCCGGAACCGGCTCGACGAGATCATCGGCATGGCCATCACCGCTCATAGCCAGGGCCGACTGTGCCCCAAGGAAGCCCGCGGCTGAAAGCCTCCCCCGGCTCCCGACTCCCCGGAATTCACGACCAGTACGCCTGCCCTAAACCAGCCGCCGCCTACCGTGTCGCCATGCGCCTGCGAACCGTACTTGCCACCGTCACCGCCGGCCTGGCGGCGGCCACCACCCTGACCGCCGCCGGGCCCGCCACCGCGGCCCAGGTCACCGCCGCTCCGGCCAACGCCTGCTCGCCCGCCGTCTCCATCGCCGGCTTCTCCGACGCCCTCGACAAGACGACGTACGAGGGCACCTTCGTCGGTAACTTCTCCGCGCTCGCCGTGGACGGGAAGGGCGAGATCGCCGCCGTCTCCGACCGGTCCGCGCTCTTCACCCTCGACGCGAAGACGCTGAAGACCCTGGCGCCCACCAGCGTCGTCCCGCTCGCCGACGAGAACGGTGCCGCGCTCGACTCCGAGGGCCTGGTCGTCGACCGCGACGGCACGCGGCTCGTCTCCTCCGAGACCGAGCCGTCCGTACGCCGTTACTCCCGCGACGGCAAGATCCTCGACCGTCTCCCCGTGCCGGACGCGCTCAAGGTCGCCCCCGCCGGCCGTGCCACCGCGAACCAGACCTTCGAGGGGCTGACCCTGCTGCCGGGCGGCCGCACCCTCCTCGCCGCGATGGAGAACAGCATCAGCGGCGACAGCAAGGAGATCGTCCGCTTCCAGACCTGGGACCGGAAGTCTTCCGGTAGGACCTTCCAGCTCGCCGCCCAGTACGGCTACCGCATCGACACCGGTCTCGGCGTCTCCGAGGTCACCGCCACCCCCGACGGCCGCCTCCTCGTCCTGGAGCGTGGTTTCACCGCGGGCGTCGGCAACACCGTCCGCCTCTACCTGGCGGACCCGCGGCACGCCACGGACACCAGCAGCACGGCGACGCTCACCGGGCAGGACGGTGTACGCCTGGTCGGGAAGACACTCCTCGCCGACCTGGTGAACTGTCCTTCACTGGGCGCCACGGCCAAGCAGCCGCAGCCCAACCCGCTCCTCGACAACGTCGAGGGGCTGACGATCACCGGCTCCGCCAAGGGCCGCCTGAACCTCCTCCTGGTCAGCGACGACAACCAGAACCCGGCCCAGATCACCCGCTTCTACTCTCTCCGGGCCCGCCTGCCATAAAGGGTGTCGTAGCGGTCGCCGCTGAGCTCCAATTGTTGCGGAGGGATGAAATCCGCTTCGCCGAGCGTTGGTGCCTTCCGGCGGACTGAGATCTACGGAAGGCACCCGCGTGGCAGCGCAAGGGGGATGGGCACGGCGACTCGCCGGGTACGCGTGGCGGCACCCGAGGGAAGTCGTGCTCGCGCTCGGTTCCTCCCTGGCCGGTATGGCCGTACTGGCGCTCGTCCCGTTGGTCACCAAGGTGATCATCGACGACGTGGTCGGGAACCACACCAGGGACATGGCCCCCTGGGCGGGCGCACTGATCGGCGCCGCCTCCCTCGTGTATGTCTTCACCTACATCCGCCGCTACTACGGCGGCCGCCTCGCCCTCGACGTCCAGCACGACCTCCGTACGGCGATGTACGCGACGATCACCCGGCTCGACGGGCGCCGTCAGGACGAACTGTCCACCGGGCAGGTCGTCGGACGCGCCACCAGCGACCTCCAGCTGATCCAGGGTCTCCTCTTCATGCTGCCGATGACCATCGGCAACGTGCTCCTCTTCCTGATCTCGCTCGCGATCATGGCCTGGCTGTCCCTCCCGCTCACCCTCGTCGCGCTCGCCGTCGCGCCCGCTCTGTGGGTGGTCGCCAAGCGGAGCCGCTCCAGGCTCCACCCGTCCACCTGGTACGCGCAGGCCCAGGCGGCCGCCGTCGCGGGTGTGGTCGACGGCGCCGTCAGCGGCGTACGGGTGGTGAAGGGATTCGGACAGGAGGAGCAGGAGACCGGGAAGCTCCGGGAGGTCGGGCGCAGGCTCTTCGCGGGGCGGCTGCGGACGATCCGGCTGAACTCCAGGTACACCCCGGCCCTCCAGGCCGTCCCCGCCCTCGGCCAGGTCGCGATGCTCGCCCTTGGCGGCTGGCTCGCGGTGCGCGGGCAGGTCACGCTGGGTACGTTCGTCGCGTTCTCCTCGTACCTCTCGCAGCTGGTCGGGCCCGTGCGGATGCTCGCCGTGGTGCTGACCGTCGGGCAGCAGGCCCGTGCCGGTGCCGAGCGCGTGCTCGAACTCATCGACACCGAGCCGTCGATCAAGGACGGGACGAAGACCCTGCCGGCCGACGCGCCCGCGACCGTCGAGTTCGACGACGTCTCCTTCGGATACGAGGAGGGGCGGCCGGTCCTCGACGGGCTGAGCTTCGAGATCCGCCCGGGCGAGACCCTCGCCGTCGTCGGTTCCTCCGGCTCCGGCAAGTCGACCGTCTCGCTGCTGCTGCCGCGCTTCTACGACGTGACGCGCGGCGCCGTTCTCGTCGGCGGCCACGATGTGCGCGAGCTGACCACGGAGTCGTTGCGGGCCGCGATCGGCCTCGTGCCCGAGGACTCCTTCCTCTTCTCCGACACCGTCCGCGCCAACATCGCGTACGGCCGCCCGGACGCGAGTGACGAGGAGATCGTGTCCGCCTCCCGTGCCGCTCAGGCGGACCGTTTCATCGCGGAGCTGCCGAACGGCTACGACACCAAGGTCGGCGAGCACGGCCTCACCCTCTCCGGCGGCCAGCGTCAGCGCGTCGCGCTCGCCCGCGCCATCCTCACCGACCCGCGCCTGCTCGTCCTCGACGACGCCACCTCCGCCGTGGACGCCCGGGTGGAGCACGAGATCCATGAGGCGCTCAGTCAGGTGATGGAGGGCCGCACCACCCTCCTCATCGCGCACCGCCGCTCCACCCTCAACCTCGCCGACCGCATCGCCGTACTCGAAGGCGGGCGGCTGGCAGACATCGGCACGCACGACGAACTCCAGCGGCGTTCCGCGCTGTACCGGCGGCTGCTGACGGACCCGGACGAGCTGGGCGGCGTCTCCCCGGGCCACGCCCTGCCGGTGGCGCCGCAGGAGGACACCTCCGTACGCGACGAGCTGGACGCCGAGTTCGACGCCGAGCGCGGGGTCACTCCCCGGTTGTGGACGGGCGATCGCGAGCCCAAGGACAACGCGCTCGCCGGGATGCCGGTCACCCCCGAACTCCTCAGCCAGGTCGAGGCCTTGCCCCCGGCCACCGACACCCCGGGCATCGACGAGGCACGGGCGGTCACGCCTGAGGAGTCCTACGGACTGCGGCGGTTGCTGCGCGGCTTCGGGGCGCCGTTGCTGATCAGCCTCGGTCTTGTCGCCGTCGACGCCGGCATGAGTCTGCTGCTGCCCGTGCTCATCCGGCACGGCATCGACCAGGGTGTTTCCGAGGTCGCGCTCGGCGCGGTGTGGGCGGCGTCCGGTCTTGCGCTGGTCACGGTGCTCGTCCAGTGGGCGGCGCAGATCGGCGAGACACGGATGACCGGACGGACCGGGGAGCGGGTCCTGTACTCGCTCCGGCTGAAGATCTTCGCGCAGCTGCAACGCCTCGGACTCGACTACTACGAGCGGGAGTTGACCGGGCGGATCATGACCCGGATGACGACGGACGTGGACGCGCTGTCCACGTTCCTACAGACCGGTCTTGTCACCGCCTTCGTCTCCGTCGTCACCTTCTTCGGCATCCTGGCCGCGCTGTTGGTGATCGACGTACAGCTCGCGCTGGTCGTCTTCGTGACGCTGCCGCCGCTGATCTTCGGCACCTTCTTCTTCCGCCGGGCGAGTGTGAAGGCGTACGAACTCGCCCGCGAGCGGGTGTCGTTGGTCAACGCCGAACTTCAGGAGTCGGTCTCCGGGCTGCGGATCCTCCAGGCGTTCCGGCGCGAGGGCTCGGGCGTGCGGCGGTTCACGGAGGGCAGTGACAGCTACCGTCAGGCGCGCAGGCGCGGGCAGTGGCTGATCTCCGTGTACTTCCCCTTCGTACAGCTGCTGTCGTCGGTGGCCGGGGCGGCGGTGCTCGTGGTGGGTGCGCAGCGCGTCGACGCCGGGACGCTCACGACCGGCGCGCTGGTGGCGTACCTCCTCTACATCGACCTGTTCTTCGCGCCCGTGCAGCAGCTCTCGCAGGTCTTCGACGGCTACCAGCAGGCGACCGTGTCGCTGGGCAGGATCCAGGAGCTGCTCCAGGAACCGACCTCGACGAAGGCCGCGGACGAGCCGCTGAAGGTGTCCTCCCTACGGGGCGAAATCGCCTTCGAGGACGTCGACTTCGCGTACGGCGACGCCGAAGAGGCCCTCAGCGAGGTGTCGTTGACCATTCCCGCCGGGCAGACCGTCGCCTTCGTCGGGGAGACCGGCGCGGGCAAGTCGACGCTCGTGAAGCTGGTCGCCCGCTTCTACGACCCGACCGGCGGGCGGGTGACCGTCGACGGCACGGATCTGAGGTCACTGGACCTGACCTCCTACCGGCACCGGCTCGGCGTCGTCCCCCAGGAGGCCTACCTCTTCCGGGGGACGGTCCGGGATGCCATCGCGTACGGGCGTCCCGACGCGACCGACGCCCAGGTGGAGGCCGCCGCCCGCGCGGTCGGCGCGCACGACATGATCGCCACGCTCGACGGCGGCTACCTCCACGAGGTCGCCGAGCGCGGCCGCAACCTGTCCGCCGGACAGCGCCAGCTGATCGCGCTGGCCCGCGCCGAACTCGTCGACCCGGACATCCTGCTCCTCGACGAGGCCACCGCCGCCCTGGACCTGGCCTCGGAGGCACTGGTCAACCAGGCCACCGACCGGATCGCGGGCCGCCGTACGACCCTCGTCGTCGCCCACCGGCTGACCACGGCCGCACGCGCGGACCGGGTCGTGCTCATGGACCACGGCAGGGTCGCCGAGGACGGCACCCACGAGGAACTGCTCGCGCTGGGCGGCCAGTACGCCGAGTTGTGGCGGACCTTCGTCGGGGCACCCGAGCCGGGGGAGCCCGTCGGTCACCCGGCCTGACCCCCTCGCGCAACCAATCGAAGCGCAACCATTCGACAGGCGTCGTGCGTCCGTACACCAGTACGCGCATAGGGTTGCGGTACGGGAGGGACGACAGTGGTGGACAGTGCCGCGGTACGCCGACGGACGGCGCTCGGCGTTGCCGTGCTGACCGCGTCCGTACTGCTCGCGCTGGTGAGCCCCGGCAGCGCGGAGGCCGCGGCCTCCTCCTGCGCGGGGCGCAAGGTCCGCACGCTGCCCTTCTCGACCGGATCCGTGCAGGTCTACAAGCGCGGCGGCTACATCTGCGCCATGACCTTCGCCAGGACGCCGGGGTCCCGCAAGAAGATGTCCGTCAGCGTGCAGGCGCGTGGGGGTCGGCCGGTGGTCGACGACGGGCTCTTCTCGCACCACGCGGGCCCGGTGACCGTCCATGCGGGGCGGCGCTGCGTGTGGATCAAGGGCTCCGTCGGCGGGGGATCGGTGAGTTCGGGCTGGATCCTCTGCTGAACGCTCCGGATGCTCTGCTCAGCGCTCCGGACCCTCTGCTCAGCGCTCCGGATCCGCTGCCCGGCGATCCTGATCGCTCGGCAGAATGATCTCGATTCTTGGCCGATTCACCACATACCCACAGGGTTTGCGCAATTGCCCCTGGTGTCACGCGAGTTGCTCCGCTAGGTTCCGGCGGACATCTGCGTTACTCCAGGGGAGGGTGCATGCGCAAGGCGCTCAGATGGCTGCTGGCGCTCACGGTGCTCATAGGCACGTTGAGCACGGCCGGGGCGGCCACCGCCGCCCAGCCGGAGGCCACCACCGGCACCACAGGTACGGCAAGTACAGCTAGTACAGACATACTGGACCGGCTTCTCGCGATACCCGGGATGAGCCTCGTCCAGGAGAAGCCGTACACCGGCTACCGCTTCTTCGTGCTCAACTACACCCAGCCGATCGACCACCGGCACCCGTCCAAGGGCACGTTCCAGCAGCGCATCACCGTGCTGCACAAGGACACCGCGCGCCCGACGGTCTTCTACACCGGCGGCTACTTCGTCTCCACGACCCCCAGCCGCCGCGAGCCCACCCAGATCGTGGACGGCAACCAGGTCTCGATGGAGTACCGCTTCTTCACTCCGTCCCGGCCCGACCCGGCCGACTGGTCCAAGCTCGACATCTGGCAGGCGGCCAGCGACCAGCACCGCATCTTCCAGGCCCTCAAGCCGATCTACGACAAGAAGTGGATCTCCACGGGCGGCTCGAAGGGCGGCATGACCGCCACGTACTACGAGCGTTTCTACCCGCGTGACATGGACGGCGTCGTCGCGTACGTCGCGCCCAACGACGTGGTGAACAACGAGGATTCGGCGTACGACACCTTCTTCGAGAACGTCGGCACCGAGGAGTGCCGCGACAGGCTGAACGCCGTGCAGCG
Source organism: Streptomyces sp. NPDC087263 (assembly GCF_044744645.1). NCBI lineage: Bacteria > Bacillati > Actinomycetota > Actinomycetes > Kitasatosporales > Streptomycetaceae > Streptomyces > Streptomyces sp. NPDC087263. The sequence goes on along the minus strand of NZ_JBIUYT010000001.1, from coordinate 1,188,266 downwards.
CGAGGCGCTGGTACGCCGTGAGCCGCTGGAGAAGACGTACGCGGCCTACGCCGCCGAGAACGGGTACACCTTCACCACGATCGGCAGCCTCGACCGGGCGTACGAGGCGGTCGTCCTCGACTACGTGTGGGGCTTCTGGCAGTACAGCCTGCTCGCCGACTGCGACACCATCCCGGCGGACGCGGTGAACGCCACGGACGAGGAGATCTGGACCTCCATCGACACGATCTCCGGGTTCTCCTTCTACACGGACCAGGGCCTGGAGCCGTACACGCCGTACTACTACCAGGCGGGTACGCAGCTCGGTGCGCCCACCATCGACTTCCCGCACATCGAGTCCAGCCTGATCCACTACGGCTACCAGCCGCCGCGGAACTTCGTGCCGCGGGACATCTCCATGAAGTTCCAGCCGTCGGCGATGCGTGACGTGGACTCCTGGGTCAAGAACAACGCCAACCACATGCTGTACGTGTACGGCCAGAACGACCCGTGGGGTGCCGAACGCTTCCGCCTCGGCAAGGGCGCGCACGACAGTTACGTCTTCACGGCACCCGGCCTGAACCACGGCGCCAACGTCGCGGGCCTCGTCGCGGACGAGAAGGCCCTCGCCACCTCCCGCATCCTGGAGTGGGCGGGCGTCGCCTCGGCCACCGTCCAGGCGGACCCGTCGGCGGCCAAGCCGCTCGCGAGGTTCGACGCGAAGCTGGATGTTCGCGACATCGAGCGCGAGCCCACGCTGCGGCCGTAACTCCCGGCCTGCTCCCGTAGGCAAGTAGGCAACGTCGGTGCTGCGTCCGCCCGTTCAGTACACCGGGCGGGCGCAGCCCACCGGCCTGGTGCCGCCGAGCTGGACGTACAGCTCTGTGGAGGCCGGGCACTGGGAGCGGTCCTCGACCGACGACATCACCTTGTACTCCGGCGGTTTCCTGCCCTTGCCGTCGCACGCGGTCTCGCGGACCTGGCCGCTGCCGGAGCTGTAGACGCAGTCACCGACGACGGTGCGGGGGCCTCCGCCGCCACCCGGGTCGCCGGGGTGCGGGGGTTCGAGCTTGCGCATACAGGCGTAGCCCTGCGGGATCACGCCGTCGCCGTCCTCGTCGGAGGCGGGCCGCATCTCGCTGATGTGCAGGACGAAGTCCGTGTTCGCGGGGCAGGAGGGGCCGTCCGCCACCTTGCCGTCGTAGCGGGCCGCCACCCGCGCGGCCGCCCGTTCGCTGGTGCAGGGCACCTCGGTGAAGCTGGTCGTCCCGAAGGAACTGCACTCCTCGACGCCGAGGAACACCGCGCCGTAGCCCGCGGGCGCTGTCGACGCCGTACCCCCGGAGGCTCCGGACGCGGACGGCTCGGACGGCCCGGACGAGGTCGACAGCGCGTCACAGCCGGCGAGTCCCGACACCACCAGCACACACACCGGCACGCACATCAGCACCCGCGTCGGCAATCTGCGCAGCACGGCACGTGCACTCCGCATGGTTCGCATGGCAATCCCCCCGGTACCCCAGCCCAGCGTGACCCGCGACAGCGGGCCACGCCAGGCGTACGGGGGGCTTTGCGCCACTTGGTGTGGGTCCGCCGGGTGTGCGGCGTACGCGCCGTACGTCGGATGACTCGTTCGTACGACATCCCCTGTCAGGCTGTCCGACTAGTACCGCAACCCGTACCCGATCGGATACAGCACCTGCGCCGGATCGTCCGCCCGCTGGACCGGTACCGGTAGTTCGCCCCGTGGCTCCGCGTGGCCCGCGATCACCCGGGCCGCCGCGCGCAGTTCGACGTCGGTCCAGGAGTATGCCGCCAAGTAGGCAGGAACGTCCGGGAGTTGGGCCACGTCGTACGGGTTGCGGATGGCGACCGCGATCACCGGGACGCCCGTGGCGAGGAGTTGGGCGACGAGGGTTTTCTGGGAGCTGGTCGCCGTCACGTTGTACGTCCCGACGACCACCGCGTCCGCGTCGCCGGCCGCCGCGACCGCGCGGGCGATCGTCGCGGCCGAGGGGGCGGTGCCGGTGGACAGTGCCGTCGCCGAGAAGCCCAGTTCGGTGAGGGCGGTGGCGAGGACCCTGGTGGGCGGTCCGTCGGTGCCGGACGGGGAGGCCGGGTCGGCGCCGACGACCAGCACCTTGGGGAAGCGCCGCGGGGAGAGCGGCAGCAGGTCCTCCTTGTTGACGAGCAGGGTGGTGGTGCGCTCGGCGATCCGGTCCGCGGTCCTGAGGTGCGCCGCCGTGCCGACGGACCGGTCGACACCGGCGTCGGTGACGTACGGGTTCCTGAGCAGCCCCAGCTTCGACTTGAGACGCAGGACGCGCAGGATCGACTCGTCGAGGCGCGCCTCGGTCAGTTCGCCGCCCCGTACGGCCCTGAGGACGGCGTTCCAGGCGATGTCGAGGGAGGGAGGGTTGAGGAGCTGGTCGACACCGGCCTTGAGGGCCAGTACGGGGACGCGGTCGTCGCCGTACTTCGTGCGGACGCCCTCCATGCCGAGCGAATCGGTCACCACGAGTCCGTCGTAGCCGAGTTCCCCGCGCAGGATGCCGGTGAGGATCGTCGGCGAGAGGGTGGCCGGATCACCGGAGCCGTCCAGCGCCGGGACCATGATGTGCGCGGTCATGATCGAGTCGATGCCGGCGTCGATGGCCGCCCGGAAGGGCGTGGCGTCCAGGGTCTCCCACAGCTCCCGGCTGTGCGTGATGACCGGGAAGCCGTAGTGGCTGTCGACGGCGGTGTCCCCGTGCCCCGGGAAGTGCTTGGCCGTGGCCGCCACCCCGGCCCCCTGATACCCCGTCACCTGGGCGGCGACCAGCTCCGCCACGGCGTCCGGGTCGGCGCCGAAGGAACGTACGCCGATCACCGGGTTGGCCGGGTTGACGTTCACGTCGGCGACCGGGGCGTAGTCCTGGCGGATGCCGAGCGCGTGCAGTTCGTCGCCGGCGATCCGGCCGGCCGCGCGGGCGTCGCCCCGCGAGCCGCCCGCGCCCAGCGCCATCGCGCCGGGGAGCAGTGTCGCGGGCTTGCCCACCCGTGCCACTATCCCGTGCTCCTGATCGGTGGAGATGAGGACGGGCAGCCCGCGGGGCTGTGCGAGTGAGGCCTGCTGGATCCCGTTCGACAGGGCCGCGATCTGGTGCGGATCACGGGTGTTGTGCGCCCAGGCGAAGTAGATGATCCCGCCGACGCGATACCTGGCGATCAGCTCGGCCGCCGTCCTGACGCCGATCTCCTTGAGATTGGCGTCGATGTCGGCCTGGTCGGGCGCGGTCGCCGAGTGCCCGTACACCCGCATCACGAAGAGCTGGCCGACCTTCTCCTCCAGCGTCATACCGGAGATGAGGGCGCGGAGTTCGGTGTCGTCGTGTGGGCCGGTGCCGGCGTACGCGCCCGTACCGCCGGCGAGGGCGGCGGTGACGCCCGCCGTGGCGGCGAGAACGGTACGTCTGGACGGTCGTGCCGTGCTTCCCGTGCTGGAGTCGCGCACGTGGCGCTCCTTCCCTCGTGAAGGAAACTTCCGAGGAGTCACGAATATCCGGGAAGTTTCTTCCAGTCAAGGGTGCGCACATTGACGCGCGGCGAGTCGCAGCGGGGTCGCGGTGGGGCCGCCACCGGCGCTGTTGGAGGGGGGCGCGCCGGTGACGGCATGCTGTCGGCCGCAAGTGGCGGAGAGGGTAAGTCGGCTTTCGCAGCCAGCAGCGAGGCCGACACCACTCTGCGGAGACTCATCCGGCAGCGTGGCGGTTGGACGAAGGGGAAGGGGTCCGGGTTCCCCGGAATGCGCGGATGGTCGGAAGTTGGGGTGGGGGGTTCGGGTGGGGGAGAGGGGACGCGGTGGCCGCCCCCGCTGCTCACCGTCTCAGCTGTGGGCGTGCGTGCAGGCAGCTCCGGTCGTCCTCGCTGTGGGCATGCGTGCCGCTGGGGGCGGCGCCCGCCCCAAGGGAGCGGCACCCCGAAAGCGCCGGGCTGCGCGACCCACCCTGACCTCCGCCCCCACGCCGGGCAACCGGTAACGCCCCTGACCTCAGCCCCCACACCGGGCACCCGGCAAGCAGAGCCTCAGTGAGAAACGTGCTCCGACACCGCGGGCCAGTGCGCCTGGAGTGTCCGGACCATCTCCGCGATGGCGGGCCGCCGCGTCGCCCCCGTACGCCACAGCGCGTACAGCCGCCGTACGGGCACGGGATCGAGCGAGACTTCGACGACCCCGTCGGGAAGCGGCCCCCGCCCCAGCCGGGGGATGAGCGTGACCCCCAGCCCCGCCGCGACCAGCGCGACCAGCGTCGGGTTCTCTTCCGCCTGATGGGCGATGTCCGGCTCGCACCCCGCCGCCCGCAGCGTCCGTACGAGCCAGTCGTGGCACACCCGCCCCGGCGGCTGACAGATCCACCGCTCACCCTTGAGATCCTCCCGCCGCACGGCCGCCCGCCCGGCGAACGGATGCCCGGCAGGCACCAGCAGATCGCAGGGGTCGTCCCCGATCACCGCCTGCTCCAGCCCTTCGGGGGCGGGCGACCGGGCGATGTCCCAGTCGTGGGCCACGGCCACGTCCATCGCACCCTTGGAGACCAGATCGACGGACAGGTGCGGATCGATCTCGGTCAGCCGGGTGTCCAGCGCGGGATGCCGCCGCGCGAGATCCGCGAGTACGCCGGGCATCAGCCCCCGCGCCGCCGACGCGAACGCCGCCACGCCGAGCCGTCCGGCCGGCAGCCCCCGCCGCTCCTCCAGCTCGATCTCCGCCCGCTCCACAATCGCCAGCAACTCCCTTGCGGTGGCGGCAAGCTGCTCGGCCTGCTCGGTGAGCCGTACGCCACGCCCCTGACGTTCGAGGAGTACGGTCCTGGTCTCCCGCTCCAGTTTCGCGATCTGCTGGGACACGGCCGAGGGCGTGTACCCGAGTGCGGCAGCGGCGGCGCCGACGGTGCCGTGGACGGAGACGGCGTGCAGGGCGCGCAGCCGTTGGAGATCGAGCACGGGGCCTCCCGGGGTGGCGGTGACGTAGCCGCATCGCACGCGACGTACCCACATCACATAAGCATCGCTACATCCAACCATGCAGAAATCGGTGCTGGTGCTACATGGTGTGAAGGCCCGATGCTCGACCCATGCGACCCACCCACATCTCCCTCGCCGTCCTCGTCGCCGCCGTCTGGGGCGTGAACTTCACGGTCATCGAGGTCGGCCTCGACCACTTCCCGCCCCTGCTCTTCTCAGCCCTCCGCTTCCTGGTGGCCGCACTGCCCGCGGTCTTCTTCGTGGGCCGCCCGAAGGTGGCGTGGAAGTGGATCGTGACGGTGGGTCTGGTGCTGGGGGTCGCGAAGTTCGGGCTTCTCTTCATCGGCATGGACGCGGGCATGCCGGCCGGCCTGTCCTCCCTGGTAATCCAGATCCAGGCGGTGTTCACGGCCCTGTTCGCCATCGCGTTCCTCGGCGAACGCCTCACCCGCGTAAGGCTGTTGGGCATGGCGGTGGCCCTGTGCGGGGTGGGCCTGGCGGCCGTGGACGAGGGCACGGCCGGCCCCGTCGGCGCCTTCGCCCTGGTCATGGTGGCCGCGGCCTGCTGGGGCGTGTCCAACGTCCTCACCCGCAAGGCCTCCCCGCCGGACCCGCTGAACTTCATGGTGTGGGTCAGCACCGTTCCCGTACTGCCGCTGCTCGGCCTCTCCCTCCTCACCGAGGGTCCGTCCCGCGACCTCGACGCGCTACGCGCCCTGGACTGGCAGGGCGCGAGTGTCGTTGTCTACGTCGCCTGGATCACGACGGTCTTCGGCTTCGGCGCGTGGGGCTGGCTGCTGCACCGCCACCCGGCGTCCACGGTGGCGCCGTTCTCCCTCCTGGTCCCGGTCTTCGGGATGTCGTCCGCGGCGCTCTTCCTGGGCGAGACGATCAGCCCGTTGCGGTGGGGAGCGGCGGCGCTGCTGGTGGGCGGCGTGGGGCTGACGTCGGTGGTGAGGCGGCCCGGGGCAGGGGGAAAGCCCGGGGTGGCTGGAGAGTCCGGGGTGGGGGAAGCGAAGCCGCGGGCAAGGGGGGCTTCCCCCTCTCGTGCGCGAGCCGACGTGTCGTCATGACCCCGTTTATGGGGTGCTCCCGCCGGGTCCCGCGCGTATCCAGAGCTGCCGAGCATGTGCGCAGGCCATGGTCTTTCAAGGGGCGAGGGACGTTGGGCACGTGCCGTTGCGAGAGGCGGGAATGGAGGGCTGCTCCTGCGCACGTCGGAGCGCAGACACAGGGCCGGCCAATTCCAGGAGATCAGTGCGTTCCAGCCAGGCGCCCGGGCCTCAGGAGCGCGCAAGTAGGCCGCGTTCCAGGGCGATGACGACGGCGCGGGTGCGGTCGCTGACGTCGAGTTTCGCGAAGACCCGCAGAAGGTGTGTCTTCACCGTGGCCTCGCCGATGACCAGGCGACGGCCGATCTCGGCGTTGGACAGGCCGTCGGCGACCGCGCGCAGCACCTCCCGCTCGCGGGCGGTGAGCGCGACCGGCTCGGGGCGGCGCATCCGGGCCACCAGGCGCTCCGCGACCTTGGGTGCGAGGACCGTCTCACCGCGCGCCGCCGAGCGGATGGCGTCGGCGAGTTGCTCGCGGGTGGTGTCCTTGAGGAGGTAGCCGATGGCGCCGGCCTCCACGGCTCGTTCGATCTCGACGTCCGTGTCGTACGTGGTGAGGATCAGCACCCGGGTGGCAACCGGCAGGGCGACGATCTCGGCGGTGGCGGCCACGCCGTCGAGCACCGGCATGCGCAGGTCGAGGAGGGCCACATCGGGGGCGAGCCGCTCGACGAGGTCGACGCCCTCGCGGCCGTCGCTCGCCTCGCCGACGATCTCTATCGTGGGCTCGTTGGCCAGCAGGGCGATGACTCCGGCGCGCATCACGGCGTGGTCGTCGACCACGACCACGCGGATCCGGTCGTACGCGGTGTCGGTCATGGTCAGTCCTGACTGTGCGTGGGAAGGCTGGCGAGGACACGAGTGCCGTCCCCGAGGGAACTGGTGACGGTGAGTTCACCGTCGAGCTCGGCCAGCCGTCGGCGCATGCCGTCGAGGCCGAAACCTTGGGAATCCTCGACGACGAAGCCGCAGCCGTCGTCAGTGATCTCCAGCTCGACACCACCCGCGAGTTCGGTGAGGACGACGCCGACGGCGGAGGCACCCGAGTGTTTGCGCACGTTGGCGAGGGACTCCTGCGTGCAGCGCAGCAGGGCGACGCGGGTCCGCTGGTCCAGGTCCATGTCAGGCAGTTCGGCGGTGACGGTGAGGCCGGTGTCCTGGACGAAACGATCCAGGGTTCTGCGCAGGGTGGCGGCCAGCGAGCCGGATGCGACGCCGCTCTCGGGGGCGGAGCCGACGAGCACCCGGGCCTCGGCCAGGTTCTCGCGTGCGGTCTGCTCGATGGAGGTGAGCTGCTCGGCGCAGCGTACGGGGTCGGTGGCGGTGGCGGCTCGGGCGGCTTCCGCGAGCACCACGATGGAGGCGAAGCCCTGGGCGAGGGTGTCGTGGATCTCCCGGGCGAGCCGTTCGCGTTCTTCGGCCGCGCCCTGCTGTTGATACGCGGACGCCAACTCCTCCTGAGTGATGGCCAGTTCGGCGGTCAGTTGCTCCTGCCGCTCGTTGCTCTGGCCGACGAAGTGGTGCACCCACAGCCCCAGACCCACCCCTGCGACGTAGGCGACCACGGTGAACACCGTGTTCCCGGTGAGGAATTGAGGGCTCCAGCCCTGGCCGAGCGTGCCGCCGAACACGGTGAGTGCCGCGGCGGCCCCGCTGAGTGTGATCGCGTCCCGTGGGGCGCGGGTGAAGAGCCAGAACTGCGGCAGGGACACCACGTAGAAGGCGGCCCCGCCGTCCAGGAGGTAGGCCGTCGCGCCCAGGACGAGGACGAGGACGGCGAGGTAGGTGCGGGGACGCAGAACCGGGTTGTCCGGCCGGGTGAGAACGACGAGGTGACACAGCGCGATCAGGGCGAGCAGGCCGAGCATCCAGTACCTCCGGGCCGGCGACGCGTCGAGCACGGCGACGGCCGGGGGCAGCAGGCCGAACAGGATCCAGCCTGCCGAGTTCCAGCGGCGGATACGGTCCGGGCTGAGCCGGTCGCCCGACTGCTGCTGCCACTGAGTCACGCTGATTCACCTCGTTCGTGAGGGAGTTGAGGGGCCGGGCAGTCGAGTCGATCAGCCTACCGATTCCAGGGGGCGGGGGGTCGGTTCGGCGCTGCGGCGGGCACGGCGCACTCCATGGGAGGGCCACCAGTTGGCCTCGCCGAGCAGGAGCATCATGGACGGCAGGACGAGCATACGGATGACGAAGGCGTCCAGGAGGACGGCGACCGCGAGGCTGAAGCCGATCTGCTTCATCTCGATCAGGTGCAGGGCCGCGAAGCTGGCGAAGACCGTGACCATGACCACGGCCGCGCTGGTCACCACGCCCGCCGAGCTGCCGATGCCCTCGATCACGGCCTTGCGGGTCGGGACTCCGCGCAGGGCGGCCTCCCGGATCCGGCTGATCACGAAGACCTGGTAGTCCATCGACAGGCCGAACAGGATCACGAAGAGGAACAGCGGGACACGGGCGCCGATCGAACCGGTGGAGGTGAAGTCGACCAGGCCTTCGGCCCAGGTGTGCTGGAAGACCATGACGAGAATGCCGAGCGAGGCGGCGGCGGAGAGAAGGTTGAGGAGGATGCCGACCAGACCGAGGACCACGGAGCGGAACGCCCAGACGGTCATGGCGAAGGTCACCAGGAGCAGTGCCCCAATGATGAGCGGCAGCTTCTGTTCCTGGTGGGTCGGGTAGTCGGTGTAGCGGGCGACGTCACCGGTCACCGCGCTCTCGACACCCTTCACCTGGCCGACGGTCTTCGGGAGGTACGTGTCGCGGATGTCCTTGAGCGACGACTGGGCCTCGTCGCCGCTGACGTAGTACGGGACCTGTAGTTGGAGCATGCTGATCCGCTTGTCGGGCGACGTGGTCAGCTGGGAAATGCCGCTCAGGCGGGGGTCGTCCTTGACGTCAGCGGCGAGTTCGCGCAGGGCGGCGGTCACCTCGGGCGAACGGTCGGCGTCGGCGCGGACGACGACCTGGTGCATGGACTTCAGCTCCGGGTAAGCCGCGTTCAGCCGGTCGTAGACCTGCATGGCGGCGATGGAGCGGGAGTGTGTCTCGCGACCCATGTCGGTGAGCTTGAGGCCGAGGACCGGGGCGGCGAGGGCGAGCAGCGCGAGAACGGTGACGGTGAGCGTGGCGATGGGGTGTTTGGCGACCGGGCGCAGCACCGCGGCGGTCAGGCGGCCGGGGCCGGTCAGTTGCGTCTTCTGCTTCTTCGGCATGAGCCCGCGGGCCGCCCGGCGCTCGGCACGACGCTCGGCACGCATGCCCAGTGTGGCGAGGAGGGCGGGCAGCACGGTCAGGGAGCTGACGACGGCGACGAGAGTGACGAGGATCGCGCCGGTGGCGATGGACGAGAAGATGACGTCGTCGGCGAGGTAGAGGGTGGCGCTGGAGGCGGCGACCGCGAGGCCGGAGACGACTACGGCCCGGCCGGACGTGGCGGCGGCGAGTTCGACGACGGCCTGCGGGCTCAGTCTGCCGCCGGCGCGGGCTCGTTCCTCGCGTTCACGCTTGAGGTAGAAGAGCGTGTAGTCGACGCCGACCGCGAGGCCGATGAGCAGGATGACGTTGGTGCTGATGCCGTTGTCGGGGAAGACGTGCGAGGCCACCATCGTCAGGCCGACGGCCGCGGCGATCGAGGACAGGGCGAGCAGCAGCGGTACGAGGGCCATCGCCACGGAGCTGAAGACCAGCAGCAGGGTGATGAGGGTGACCGGCAGGGCGATCATCTCGGTGCGCGCGAGGTCGTCGCCGCGCAGCTTGTCGACGCCCTTGCTGATGGAAGGCGATCCGGTCTCCTCGACGCGCAGCTGGGGGTTGGCCTTCTGTACGGCCGCGGTCTGCTCGAGCAGCGGGTCGACGTGCTCCTTGCCCTCCAGCTCCGGGCCTTTCATGGTGACGGTGACCCGCACCGCCGTGTTGTCCGCGCCGCGTACCGGGTCGGTGACGGAGAACACCTCGGGCAGCTTGGCCATCCGGGCGGCGACGTCGGCGGCGGCCGAGTCGGCCGCGGCGATGTCGAGCTCTCCGGTCCCCGGCTTCGCGGTGATCAGGACGTGTTCGACGGGGCGCTGCTGTAATCCGCCCTCCGCGGCGATCGCCTCGCCGCGTCCCGCCTCGCCGATGCGGAAGTCCTCGGTGGTCGCCGCGTTGGTGCCGACGGAGATACCGATACCGAGGCACAGGACGACGAACACGAACCAGCCGACGATGCCCCGCCAGGGGTGGGCGGCGCTCCAACGAGCCATGCGTACAGGAAGATTCTTCATGTCGTCCATGCTCTTCGGCGGGGGTGTGGTGCCGACAGCAGCGACCGGTTGAACTTGAGGTCCACCGACTGGTGGACCCCCGCCCGGCTCAATGGAAGCTGAGGGTGTGGAAGAGCGTCACGTTTGTCTGGGCACCTAGCGATAGCCGCTGTTCCCACTGGGCCCCAGCGGTTCCCACTGGGCCCCAGCGGTTCCCACTGGGCCCCAGCGGTTCTCACTTGTTCCCGCTGGGGCCCGGTGGTTCTCGCCGGCCGGAGTTACTTCAGCCGGAACGGCGCCGACATCGCCGTCAGCATGCTGTGGTCGGCGTCGTCGTCGGACAGTTCCCACATGAAGGTGCCCAACAAGCCGCTCTGCTTGGCGTAACGGGCCCTGATGCCGATCGACGCCGGATCCTCGTAGCTCACGAACTTCCGCTCGGCGGCGTTGTACAGCCACGGGGACTGCGCCTGCGGACTCCAGTACCGCTGCCAGGCCGGGTCGTCGAGCAGCGGCTCGATCGAGTGCCAGCCGCCGACCCCGAACGTGGACTCGTACGTCTGGTACAGACCGTGGTTCTCGCCCTCCTCGTTCACCACGACGCCGCGGCCGTAGAACGGAGTGCCCAGCACGAGACGGTTGGCGGGGACGCCGTGCAGCCGGTAGTAGGCCACCGCGCCGGTCACGTTGTTCCAGCTCTTGTCCGGCTGTGCCATCGGGTCGGCGGACACCGGCCCCATCGGGGCGTTGAAGGTGGACACCGGTGAGAATCCGGTGCCCATGTCGTAGGTCATGAGGTTGATGAAGTCCAGGAGCTTGGCCAGCTTGCCGAGTTCGAAGCTCTTCGCCGGGTCGTAGGCCCCGTCGGTCTGTAGCCGTCCCGTGGGAAGGGCGGCCGTCACCTCGTACCGCTTGCCGTCCTCCTGGCCGCGCTTGTCGATCTGGGTGCGGAACTCCTGCGTCAGCAGGGTCATGTTCCGGCGGTCCTCGGGCCGGTCGGTGATCTCCGTCGGGCCGCCGTAGACCGGGAACTCCCAGTCGAGGTCGACTCCGTCGAAGCTGCCCCGGTAGGTGGAGAAGAACAGATCCAGACAGGAACTCACGAACGTCTGCCGGGAAGCGGCGGTGAGCGCGGCGTCGGAGAACCCGGCCGTACCCCAGCCGCCGATGGAGATCAGCGTGCGGAGCTGGGGGTGTTCACGCTTCAGCTCCGCCAGCTCCGCGAAATCCTGCGCGGCTGACGGCTGAATTGTGCACTTTCCCTGGTCGATCGTGGAGAATGCGTAGAATAGATGGGTTATTCGGTCGGCGGGAATCTGCGATACGGGATAGGACTCGCTGTTCCATCCCGCGTAGTACGCGCCGATTACCGGACGTTGTTCCGCGGGTGCTGTCGCGGGTGCTGTGGCGGCAGCTGTATCGGCTCCGACCAGGCACGCCGCCGACGCCAGGCATGTCAGCAACAAGGCCCGCATTCGGCGGAATCGCAACATTCATTACCTCCATGAAGAGTGGGTAATGGTCACGGTAGCGGGCCGGGCGGGCAGGCAGGTATTTTCACCGCGAAGGGCGGAGAATTCGGGAGCGTACGAGTGCCTGGCGCATTGAGTTCGCCTCCCGATTCGGATATTCACGTACCTCTGAGGCGTTCACGGCCCAGGTGGGGGCGAAACGTCAGTGAGGGATGCCGTCGATGAGTTCGCGGGCGCCCTGGCGCAGGAGGGCGACGGCGACGGAGGTGCCCAGGGTCGCGGGATCGAGGCGGCCCGCCCACTCGTGGGCGTTGAGTACGGTCTTGCCGTCCGGGGTGAACACGCAGGCCCGCAGGGACAGTTCGCCGCCGCGCTCGGACTTCGCGTAGCCGGCGATCGGCGAGTTGCAGTGGCCCTGGAGGACGTGCAGGAACATGCGCTCGGCGGTGGCCTCACGGTGCGTGGCCGGATCGCCGAGGCCGCTGACGGTGTCGATCACCGCCGTGTCGCCCTCGCGGCACTGGAGGGCCAGGATGCCCGCACCGATCGGCGGCATCAGCGTCTCCGGCGACAGGATCTCGGTGATCACGTCCACTCGCCCGATGCGCTCCAGGCCGGACACCGCGAGCAGCAGCGCGTCCGCCTCACCGGCCGCCAGTTTCTCCAGACGCCGGTTGGCGTTCCCGCGGAACGGCACGCAGTTCAGGTGCGGATGGGAGGCGGCGAGTTGCGCGACGCGGCGTACGGAGGAGGTGCCGACCCGGGTGCCCGGCGGCAGTTCGTCGAGGGTGAGCCCGCCGGGGTGGATCAGCGCGTCACGGATGTCGTCCCGCGCGAGGAAGGCGGCGAACATCGTCCCGGCCGGCAGCGGCCGGTCCGCCGGGATGTCCTTGACGCAGTGCACCGCGAGATCCGCCTCGCCCGCCAGCAGCGCGGCGTCAACCTCCTTGGTGAACGCCCCCTTGCCCTCGACCTGCGCCAGATCCCCCATCCACTTGTCCCCGGTCGTCTTCACCGGGACCACCTCGGTACGGACACCGGGGTGCAGCACGGCCAACTCGCCGCGAACACGCTCCACTTGGGCCAGCGCCATGGGCGAGTCGCGGGAGACGATACGGAGGGTTTCCGGGGCGGTCATGGCGTTCAGGATAGTGGCCTGCCGGGGGAACCGACGCCCGCGTAGGGTCGTACGCCATGATCCTCTGGCTGAACGGCACCTTCGGCGCCGGCAAGACCACCACCGCGAAGGAACTCGCCTCCCGCATACCGGAGGCCAGGCTCTTCGACCCCGAACAGGTCGGGTACATGCTCTGGCACGTCCTGGGGAAGCCACGGGACTTCCAGGACTTCCCGCCGTGGCGCGGGCTGGTGGTCGAGACGGCACGCCAGGTCCTGGACCACGTGGGCGGAACGCTCGTCGTCCCCCAGACGGTCCTCAACGAGCGGTACTGGCACGAGATCCGCACAGGCCTCGCCAAGGCGGGCATCCCGGTACGCCACTACCTCCTCCACACCGACCACGACACCCTCGTCCACCGCATCGAGACCGACACCGACCCCGACAGCGTCGGCGCCCGTCAGTGGCGCCTGGACCACCTCGCCGACTACCAACGCGCCCTGCCCTGGCTCCGCGAGGAGGCGGAAACCGTCGACACGACCGGCATCCCGCCGTCGCGGGTCGCGGAACTCGTCATGGCCGGGCGGGGGAACGGGTGAGTTGGTGCCGCTGAGCCCGGCTGCCAGGAATCTGGTTCGACGGCTCCCGTTGCGTACGGAAGACTTCGCCGGGCTTCCATCCAAGGGCTGTCGGCGGAGTTGCAAAGGGGTGTCGGGCGTTGGGATTCACGCTGGTGGGGCCGGTTCTCGAAGGTGCGCTTGTGCGACTGGAGCCGCTTGACCGACGTCATGCGGCCGACCTCACGGAGGCGGCGGAGGAGGACCGCGGCTCGTACGCGTTCACGTGGGTGCCGAGGGCCGACGAGGTGGGCGCATACATCGACGCGCAGCTCGACCGTGCCGCGACGGGGAAGCTCGCGCCGTACGCGCAGGTCGACCGGGCCAGCGGGCGGGCCGTCGGCGCGACATCGTTCTGGGAACCGCGGAGTTGGCGCGCGGACGATCAACTCGACGCCGTCGAGGTCGGGTTCACCTGGCTCGCGTCCTCCGCGCAGGGGACGGGGCTGAACACCGAGGCCAAGTTCCTCCTCTTCCGGCACGCCTTCGAGGAGTGGGGCGTGGCGCGTGTCGACCTGAAGACCGACGCGCGCAACGGCCGTTCCCGCGCGGCGATCGAGCGCACCGGCGCCCGCTTCGAGGGCGTGCTGCGGAACTGGTCCCGCTCCTGGGCGCCGGGCGAGGACGGCCGCCTCCGCGACTCCGCGATCTATTCGGTTACGGCGGCGGAGTGGCCGGAGTGCGGGAAGCGGCTGGAGGAGCGGCTGGCGGGGATCCGCGGGTCGCGATGAGTCAGTCGCCGTCTTCCGTGGCGAGCTTGAGGAAGGCGGCCCAGGTGGTGGGGGCCGGAGGCGACTTCGGGCCGAGGGCTCCCTCTCGTGGCGGCCCTCTCCGACGCCTGGGAGGTCCGGGACCGGGAGTACGGCAAGACCCTGTGGGGCCGTGTACTCAGCTGACCAACTCGGCGGCCGTGGCGAGCAGTTGTTCCTGTACGGCGGTCAGTACGGGGTCGCCCTCGGACCCTGTACGTACGGCCATGAAGACGTTGCGGGTCGGTGGGGTGCCGTCCGGGGTCAGGAGGGCGAGGCGGCGGTGGGCGTACAGGGGGTGGACCATGCGGGGGATCAGGGCTACTCCCTGGCCTGCCTCGACCAGGGCGGCGAGTGCGCCCCAGTCGTTGACGGCATGGCGGATGTCGGGCGTGAAACCGGCCGCCGCGCAGACCGTGCGGGCGACCGCGCCGCAGCAGCTGTCGGCGTCGCCGACGATCCAGGGGTCGGTGGCGAGCTCGCGGAGCGCGACCCGGCCGCGGTCGGCGAGGCGGTGGCCGGACGGTACGGCGAGGTCGAGGACGTCGGTCAGCAGATCGGTGCGGGCGTAGCGGAGGTCGGTGTGCGGGGGCGTGGCCGGGAAGTCCACGGCGACGGCGACGTCGACCTGGCCCGCGTCGAGGGCGGTGAACAGGTCGGGCGGCTGGGCCTCGACGACGTCGATACGGACGTGGGGCAGCCGCTCGGCGAGGGCGGCGAGTGTGCCGGGCAGGAGGCCGAGGATGCCGCTGGACAGGGCGCCGACGGTGACGGACGCCCGGCCGCCGCCCTCGCCGTAGGCGGCCAAGTCGGCGCGCGCCCGCTCCAGTTGGGCGGCGATGAGATCGGCGTGCGCCAGTAGTACCCGGGCCTGACCGGTCAGGCGTACGCCCCGGCCGTCGCGCTCGGTCAGCGGGACGCCGGCCTCGCGGGCGAGGGCGGCGATCTGCTGGGAGACCGCCGATGGGGTGAGGTGCAGGGCTTCCGCGGCCCGGGCGAGGCTGCCGCGTCGCTGGAGTTCGCGCAGGACGGTCAGTCGGCGGAGGTCCATGGTGAAGGTCTCGCTTACCTGTTCCACCCTGAAAGATTAACTGGACCGTCGTGCGGGTGATCGGAAACCATCAACCCATGACCTCCCGGAACTTCCTCATCCTCCACGGCTGGCAGAACCACCGCCCGCCCGGCCACTGGCAGCACTGGCTGGCCGACCAACTGACCGACCTGGGGCACCTCGTCGTCTACCCCCAGCTGCCCGACCCCGACGACCCGGACCTGGAGGTGTGGCTGGAGGAGTTGTCCCGGCACCTCGAAGGTCTGCCGCGCGGCGCCGAGCGCGTGGTGATCGCCCACAGCCTGTCCGTTCTGCTGTGGCTGCACGCGGTCGCCCGCGGTGCCAAGGGCCTCGACGTCGACCGGGTCCTGTTCGTGGGGCCGCCGTCCGCGTCCACACTCCTGGGGATCCCGGAGGTCGCGGCGTTCGCCCCGCCCGCCTTCCCGCTCACCCTGCCGGGGCCGACCCGCCTGGTCGCGGGCGACGACGACCCGTACTGCACGGAGGGCGCCCTCGCCGCCTACGGCGACCCCCTGGGCATCCCCACCGAGCTCATCCCGGGCGCGGGCCACCTCGACCTGGACGCCGGGTACGGGTCCTGGCCGGCGGTACTGGACTGGTGCGTCGACGGCGCCGATTCCGGCGCTGGCGCGGGCTCCGGCTCCGGCTCCGGCTCCGTGAAGTTCACCGCACGACTCAGTTGACGACGACGCCCTTCGTGCGGGGTTCCTCCGGCTCGCCGGACTCGGAGCCACGCAGCTCCGGGGTGGTCGCCGCCACGGCGGCGACCGCCAGTACGCACAGCACCCCGCCGCTGACCAGCGCGGTCACGCCGGACGTCCAGCCGGCGACCAGACCGCCGCGCAGGTTGCCGAGGTTGGGCCCGGCCTGGCCGACGATCTGCTCGGCGGCTGTCACCCGGCCGAGGAGGGCGTCCGGCGTACGGGTCTGCACGATCGTGCTGCGCGAGATGACGGAGACGGTGTCGGCGGCGCCCGCCAGCACCAGCAGGCCCAGGCCGGCCCACGGGTTGGGGACCAGGCCGAACAGCGCGAGCGCGGTCCCCCAGGTCGCCGCTCCGCAGAGCATCACCAGGCCCGGACGGCCGAGGCGGGTGATCGAACCGGACAGGGTCGACGCGGTGATGCCTCCGACGGCCACCGCGGACAGGAACAGACCGAGGGTGCGCGGGTTGTCGCCGAAACGCTCGGCGTTGACCAGCGGGAAGAGGCTCATCGGCATCGCCAGCACGGTGGCGGCCAGGTCGGTGATCAGCGCGCCGCGCACCGCCCGGTGCCCGGCCAGGAAACGCAGCCCGTCCACCACCCCGCGCAGCCCGGCCCGGGCCGGCTCGCCCTCGGGTGGCAGCTTCGGCAGGCCGAGGGCGCCGTAGAAGGCCATCCCGAAGCTCAGCGCGTCGATCAGGTAGCAGCCGCCCACGCCCAGCCAGCCCACCAGCAGGCCGCCGAGCGCGGGACCGGCCAGCATCGTCGCCTGGAACGAGACCATGTTGAGTGCCAGCCCGGCACCCACCTGGTCCTTGGCCAGCAGACGCCGGACGAACGAACCCGCCGCGGGGCCGCCGACCGCCCCGAAGCAGGACTGCGCGGCAACCAGCGCGAGCACCCCGACCACCGGCACCTGGCCGAAGAAGCCCTGCACCGCGAGCAGCAGCGAGACGACCGCCTGGCCGACCGTGCTCACCAGATAGATCTGCCGCCGGTCCCGCCGGTCGGCCAGCGAACCCGCGAACAGCCCGAACGCCACCATCGGCAACGCCTGCGCCAGCCCGACCGCACCCGTCCAGACCGTGCTGTGCGTCATCAGCCAGACCTGGTACATGACGGCGACCATGGTCATCATGGCGCCCAACATGGACACCGTCCGCCCGATCAGCAGCCTTCGGAACGCGGGAGAGGCCCGCAACGGCCGGACATCGAGCAACGTACGGGTCAGCTGCGGCTTCAGCTTCATGAGAGGGCGACGGGGCGCACGGGCGGAATCACCGGGCGGAGGCTAGCCTGCCGTCCCGGCCCACGGCCACTGAATAACCGGGGACCGCGCTCGGCTACGCCGACTTCGTTGTGCAGGGGTGCGGGGTGTTCCCGCCTTATGCGGTCTTGTTGTGCAGGGGTGCGGGGTCCACCCGCCTACGCCGTCTCGTCGTGCAGCGGTGCAGGGTGCTCCCGCCTACGCCGTCTCGTCGAGCAGCGGCGCGGGGTGCTCCCCTCCACGCCGTCTCGTCGAGCAGCCGTGCGGGGTGTGCTCCCGGCTGCGCCAACTGGTTGTGCAGTGGTCCGGGGTGTCGCCGGCTACGCCGACTCGTTCAGCAGGCGTGCGAGGTGCTCCCGGCCCGCGCCCAGCAGGTCCGCGAGCGGCGCGGCCCCCTCGTACCACCGCTTCTCGTACTCCCAGCACAGCCAGCCGTCCCAGCCCTCGCGGGAGAGCAGGTCCACGCACTCGGTGAGCGGGAGCACCCCCGCTCCGAGCGGCAGCGGGGTGGTGTCCTCGGCGGACGCGATGTCCTTGACCTGGACGTAGCCGAGGTGGGGGGCCAGCGCCGCGTACGTCGACGGCGGCTGTTCGCCGCCCAGCCAGGTGTGCATGACGTCCCACAGCGAGCCCACCTGCCGGTGGCCGACCGGGCCGAGGATGCGGATCGCGGCCGCGCCGGTGCGGTGCGAGTCGTGGGTCTCCAACAGGATCCGTACGCCCACCTCGGCGGCGTACTCCGCCGCGGTTCCCAGGCGTCGGGCAGCCGTCGCGTCCGCCTCCTCGGGGCGCTGGTCGGTCCCCGCCCCCGGGAAGACGCGGACGAAGGGAGCGCCCAAGTCCCTTGCCAGGTCCAGGAGTTCACGGATCTCCGCGAGTACGGCGGTGTCGTCGCCCGGCGCGGCGACGCGCGCGTATCCCGCCAGGCCGAGGATCTCGATGCCGGACGCCTTGAACTCCGCGGCCACGTCCGCCCGTTCGGCCGGTCCGATACCGGGGTGCACGGGCTCCTCAGGATGCGCGCGCAGTTCGACGCCGTGGTAGCCGTGCGTGACGGCCAGACGCAGGACGTCGGAGATGGGGAGTGCGGGGACGCCGAGGGTGGAGAAGGCCAGCTTCATGAGGGCGACTTTACTCGTCACTCAGCGTTGCCGCGCAGGTCCAGGCGCCAGTCCTGGCCGACCAGATCCGCGCCGAAGGAGCGGTGCGGTTTCTCGGAGACGAGGACGAAACCGTGGCGCTGGTAGACGCGGCGGGCGGCGGCGAGAACGTCGTTGGTCCACAGGACGAGATCGTGGTAGCCGACGCCGCGTGCGAAGTCCTTTACGGTCGTGACGAGTTGGTCGCCGACGCCGAGGCCGCGCGCGTCCGGTTCGACGAGGAGGAGGCGCAGGCGGGCCGTCGCCGGCGCGTCGTCCCGTACGCACATCACGCAGCCCACCGGCCGGCCGTCGAGCTCGGCGATCCACACCCGCTCCAGGTGCGGATCGCGATCCTCGGCGAAGTCGGCGACGATCCTCGCCACCAGGCCCTCGTAGTCGGTGTTCCACCCGTACTCCGCCGCGTACAGCGCGGCGTTGCGCTGCACGATCCAGCCGAGGTCACCGGGGCCGGGCTCGCGCAGCACCACGTCCTCGCGGCGGGGAGCCCGGCCCCGTCCGTCGCCCAGGAGCGTCCGTACCGTCCGCAGCGCCTCCGCGAGCCGCGGCCGGTCGGCCGGGGGCACCGTGGCGAGCAGCGAACCGACCGTCTCGCGCGCCCTCTCGTCCAGCAGGCCGGCCGCCTCCCGGCCACGCGCGGTGAGAGTGACGCGACGGCGCCGCGGGTCCTTCTCCGACGGGGCGCGCTCGACCAGGCCGTCCTGCTCGAACCTGTTGAGGATGCGGCTCAAGTACCCCGCGTCCAGGGAGAGTTCGGTGCGGAGATCGGCGATGTCCGTACGAGGGGAGTGCGCGAGTTCGTACAGGACGCGCGACTCCGTGAGCGTGTAGGGGGCGTAGAGGTGGCGGCCGTAGTCGAGCGCGCCGATGACGTTCGTGTAGAAGCGGTTGAAGGAGCGGATGTCCTGGACGGTCATGATCGGTCCCGGGTTGTCGGCTCTGGGGGTCCGGCTTTTGGGGCGTTCGGCTCCGGATTGTTGACTCAGTCAGAGGTTCTCTTCCAGCGTAAGTCGTGGCCGGCCGGGCGTCCACGGGTGTGTTCCGAAGCCCCTCTTCCGTGCCTACGCGGCTGCCGGTGCAGGGGGGCTTGCGTTGCTTCGGTTGCTCAGCGGAGGTGCTGGGCGAAGAAGTCCATGGTCGTTTCCATGGAAGCCGGCCACTGGGGGCCGAAGGCGTGGCCCTCGCCCTCGTACTCCTTGAGTTGTACGTCCTTGCCCGCTGCCTTGAAGGCGGCCATGGTCTGGCGCGACCAGGTGATGGGGCAGGTGTCGTCGGCGGTGCCGTGGTGGATCAGCAGCGGCTCGCTCAGGCGGTCGGCGTACGTGATGGGGGAGACCTCCTGCCAGAACGCCGGGTTCTCCTCGGGTGTGCCGTGGGCTGCCTCGATCTCGGCGACGAGCGGGTCGCCGTCGCTACGCCGGAACCGGTCGACGTTCTCGGCAGGACGTGAGCTCACCGGCGCGAACACCACGGCGGCGTCCACCAGGCCGGGTGCCACGACCAGCGTGTTGTACGCGACGCCGCCGCCCATCGACCGGCCCAGCAGGCCGATCCGGTCGCCGTCGATCTCCGCGCGGGTGGAGGAGCGCAGGGCCAGAACGGCGCCGATGACGTCCTCGGTGTATCCGAGGCGGAGGTTCGAGCCCGTGTGCTTGCGCTCCATCAGGGCCGGGATCGACACCGGGTCGGCGGGGGAGGGGGGAGGAGTTGACGTCCTGGTGGGGGCGGAGGGATCGGCTGTGGTCGACGTCGGCCCGCCTGTGGGTTCGGCGGCAGCGGTGGCGTCGCCGCCGGTGCAGCGGGCCGTCGTCAGGAGTAGCAGCCCGGTGGCTGCCGCAGCCATGCCGCGAATTGACCGCCTGGGGCCAGTATCCCCCTACGGGGATGCGGGGGCGGAGTGTGGTCGCTCGGGGGTGAGCCCGTGGGTATCTTCAGGGGGCTCACCCCCTCGGCGGCGCGAACTCGAACGCCGGAGTCGACGACTCAGCTGGTTATGTCTAGCTTGCTCACCTTGATGACCGAGGTGTCGTACTCCCAGACGACGAAGAACTTGCCGGGCGCGTACTCGTCGGCCATGGGATAGGTGTCCCAGCCGGCGCCCGTGCCTGCCGGTGTCGGGTCGTATGCGGGGCCGTCGGCGAAGAGCTTGCTCGTTCCCCAGGCCGCGCCGGGGCTCTTGACCTTGTAGTCCAGGGTCAGCCGATAAGCGCTGGTGGCGTAGGAGGTGTTGGCGATGGTCAGATACCGGCCGGCGCTGTCCTTCGTGAAGTAGACCTTGGAGTCGTTGCTGGGAATGTTGCTGTCCAGCGCGAAGTTGGACCAGGACTTGCCGCCGTCGGTGCTGGTGGCCGTCACCGCGGATGTCTTCGAGACGGCGTAGCTGCTGCGGGCGACCATGAGCAGCTTGTTCGGGTCGTCCTGCGAGACGACCAGCTGCGGTTCACCGCCGAGGTAGCTGTTCGGGTCCCCCGCAGGGGTGCCGGCCGTCCAGTCCACCAGGTTGGTGGAGTACAGCGCCCCGTTCTGCCGGCCCGACGCCCAGTACGGCATGACGTACGTTCCGTCGGCCAGTTGGACCGGGCGTCCGGCGAAGGCGAGGTTCCCCAGGCCCTCGACGACGTCCCGGGTGTCCGGGTTGTCGATCGGCATGTTGACGGTGAAGTCCTGCCAGGTGTGTCCCTGGTCGGTGCTCTTCTTGGCGACGATGGCGTTGATCGGCAGGCCCGTGCGGTTCGCGGGCGAGGTCCGGCCCAGGTACGCGTAGATCGTGTCGCCCACCTGGTAGAGGGTGACGAAGTGCCAGGAGTACTCGCTGGTCTCCTGCGCCAGCGTCTGTGCGGGGCTCCAGGTCGCGCCGCCGTCGGTGGTGTACGAGTACCGCATGTACCCGTGGTCGACGACGTTGCCGGACTCGCCGACCACCGCAGCGGTCGTACCCTCCCGCCAGACCACGACCGCGTTGTTCGCACTGGTGCTGATGATGTCGGGCACCCGGGTTCCGTCGCCCTCGGTCGCGGTGTTCTCGTAGACCGTCACCGCGCCGGAGACCCCCGCCGCGGACGCACGGTCGGGGAAGACGAGGAAGCCCCCGACCAGGGCGGCGACGAGGGCGAGCAGTGCCGTCAGGAGTACCGGCCGGGGCCGCCGCGTGGTCCGCTGTTCCGCTACCAGAGCCACTGCTGGTCCTTGTTCCCGGAGCAGGCCCACTGGAAAGCCTTGGTTCCGTCGGTAGTTGAGGTGTTGGGGATGGCCAGGCAGAGCGAGCTGGCCTTGTTCGTCAGCTGGCCGAGGTCACCGCGAATCCAGATCTGCGAGTTGCTGGTGCTGCTGCACGTCCACTGGATGGCAGTGACGCCCTCCGTCGGGCTGCCGCTGGGGATGGCCAGGCACTGGTCGCTCGCCTGGTTGCGCACCAGGTAGCCGCCCGTCACCGCTTCGAGCTTCCAGTACTCGCTCGTGCTGGTGCTGCATGGCCACTGGATCAGCTCGGTTCCGGCGGTCGGGCTGCCGCTGGGGACGGCGAGGCACTTGCCGGTGCCCTGGTTGTAGAGCCGTGCGTAGACGTCGGTCGCGACGGCCGTAGTGGTCTCGGCGGCCTTGGCGCTCTCGGCTGCCGATGCCGTGCCGGTCAGTGAGGAGCCCGTGAGCACGGGCGCGCTCAACAGGGCGACGGCCGCCGCGGCGACGGCAAGTCTTCTTATTCGGGAGGTTCCTGGCAGTCCGCGCTGCATCTGGCTTGTCCGTTCCTTCGCATTCGCTAGCGATGGGCGGCTCTGAGTAGAGCCTTCCTCGAAGTTCATCGAATCGTTCCATCGGTGGGGTACGACAGCGTTCCCGGATCGAGAACAGTCTGCGAAACCATCCCACCAGTTTGGGGGGCGACTCCTGAGGCTGTCGTTGGCTGTGAGTCCACTGATGCTCGGCATCGCGTCTACTCCGGCGCGGAGATGGACGCCGGCTTGAGGCTGTGGTGGCCGCGTGCGGCGCAATTCGATCGCCGAACGGACCGGCGGTCAGCTCGATGGCATTTACGAGGTTCACTGAGCGGAGCCCGTCGGCATGCGGCTGATCATCAAGGGGTACGCCGACCAGTGGCGCGGGAAACAGGCGAAGGAAGCGCGCGTGTACTGGCTGCCGGTCGGGCACGGGGCGGTACGGGTCCCCTCCGCGCCGGTTGAGGGAGGTGTCTTGCCTCGGTGCACCGCATCGGGCAGGGCTCCTACGGTTACCTCGCCACCGGGTTCGGGGCTCATGCAGGTTCTACGCCCAAGCCCCGTGAGTTCCTACGACCGCGGCGCTCCCGTCGAACCCCGTACCGTCAACTCCCCTCGCACCGTGGCGATCCCCCCGGGCGGCGGCTCCTCCCGGCCCATGGCGATCCGGCCGGCGCGTGCCCCGGCCTCGGACAGGGGCAGTCGCACCGTTGTCAGTGCGGGCACCGCGTCGATGCTGAACGGGAGGTCGTCGAAGCCCGCCACGGACACGTCGTCCGGAATGCGTAGGCCTGAGTCCCGTAGGGCGGCACATGCGCCGAGGGCGACGGTGTCGTTCGCGGCGACGACGGCGGTCAACGCGGGGTCGCAGCGTAGGAGTTCGAGGGTCGCCTCGTAGCCGGAGCGGCGGTCGTAGCGCCCGTGCAGGGTGCGCAGGGGGTCGTCCTTGATTCCGTGTGCGGCCAGTGCGTCCCGGTGGCCCTCGAGTCGGTGCCGGGTCGTCGTGCGCGCCTCGGGGCCGGCGATATAGCCGAGCCGTCGGTGCCCGAGGCCGATCAGGTGCTCGGTGAGTTCCTGGCCGCCCCCACGGTTGTCGAAGGTGAGGGCGATCGCCTCGGCGGCCTCGGGCGAGGGCGGCCGTCCGCAGAGGACGACCCTGGTCCCCGCATCCGTCAGCCGGCGCAGCTTCGCGGCGACGGCGGTGGCGTGCGTGGCGTCCTCGATCGCGCCGCCGGTGAGGACGACGGCGGCGGCGCGTTGGCGCTGAAGGAGCGTGAGGTACGTCAGTTCGCGCTCCGGGGAGCCGCCCGTGTTGCACACCACCCCGAGGCGCTCCCCGCCCGCGCGGCCGCCGGGGCCGCAGATCTCCGACTGGATCGCGGCCGCCATGATTCCGAAGAAGGGGTCGGCGATGTCGTTGACGAGGATCCCGACGAGGTCGGACGTCGCGGCGGCCAGCGAACTCGCGGGCCCGTTCAGCACATAGTCCAGCTCGTTCACCGCGCGCAGCACCCGCTCGCGGGTGGCCTCCGCGACGGGATAGTTCCCGTTCAGCACCCGGGACACGGTCGCGGGCGAGACCTGCGCACGCGCTGCCACGTCCGCCAGGGTCACGGTCATCTCGTCGTCCTCCGGTTGCGCAACTCGTTGTCGTCTTCGTGAAAGGCGTGCGGCCACACGGTTCCCCGAGGCCGGTCCGGTGCTCCGGGGAGCCAGGTGTTCGGGCGGCCCATATATGCGTACATCCGACCCTGACCACACCCCCCGCGTCCACCCGTCCGACGGATCGGACATCTCGTCCCCCTGCGGTCTTGTCCGATGGGCTCAGCAGAGGCTAGCTTCCTCCTGTGTAGAAAGCGCTTTCTAGTGCGCTCATCAGTTCGTCGATGGGGCGTACGGGGCGCGGAACCGGCGTACGAAGGGAATGACGTGACACGCAAGACGGTGCGTATCGCCATGAACGGCGTGACGGGGCGCATGGGTCACCGCCAGCACCTTGTCCGCTCGATCCTCGCCCTGCGCAAACAGGGCGGCCTCGACCTGGGCGACGGCACCGTGCTGTGGCCCGAACCCGTCCTCGTCGGCCGCCGCGAGTACGCCCTGAAGGCGCTCGCCGAGCAGCACGGCCTGGAGGAGTGGTCCACCGACCTGGACGCCGTTCTCGCCGACCCCACCATCGACCTCTACTTCGACGCGCAGGTCACCTCCGCCCGCGAGGAGGCGCTCAGGGCGGCGATCGCGGCGGGCAAGCACATCTACACCGAGAAGCCGACCGCGACCGGCCTCGACGGCGCGCTGGAACTGGCCCGCCTCGCTCACGACAGGGGCATCAAGCACGGCGTCGTCCAGGACAAGCTCTTCCTCCCCGGCCTGCTCAAGCTCAAGCGCCTCATCGACGGCGGCTTCTTCGGCCGGATCCTGTCCATCCGCGGGGAGTTCGGCTACTGGGTCTTCGAGGGCGACTGGCAGTCCGCCCAGCGGCCCTCCTGGAACTACCGTGCCGAGGACGGCGGCGGCATCGTCGTCGACATGTTCCCGCACTGGGAGTACGTGCTGCACGAGCTCTTCGGGCGGGTCACCTCCGTCCAGGCCCTCACCGCCACCCACATCCCGCAGCGTTGGGACGAGGGGGACAAGCCGTATGACGCGACGGCGGACGACGCGGCTTACGGCGTCTTCGAGTTGGAGAGTGGTGCGATCGCCCAGATCAACTCGTCGTGGGCCGTGCGCGTCCATCGCGACGAGCTCGTGGAGTTCCAGGTGGACGGTACGGAGGGGTCTGCGGTTGCCGGGTTGCGCAACTGCCGTGTGCAGCACCGAGGTTCGACCCCCAAGCCGGTCTGGAACCCCGACATCCCGGCCACCTACTCCTTCCGCGACCAGTGGCAGGAGGTCCCCGACAACACCGAGTTCGACAACGGGTTCAAGGCCCAGTGGGAGCTGTTCCTCCGGCACGTGTACGCCGATGCGCCCTACCGCTGGGACCTCCTGGCCGGCGCCCGCGGTGTCCAGCTCGCCGAACTCGGCCTGAAGTCCTCGGCCGAGGGCCGCCGTCTCGCCGTACCGGAGATCTCGCTGTGAGTGTCATCCAACTGCCGGGAACGGGAGGAGAGTTGCATGCCTATACACCGCGCTCCGAATCCCTCGTCCGCGCTGCCGGCGCGCCCTTCACCTCCCGTACGGTCTTCTCGGCGGCGCACGTCGTCGCCGACCCGTACGCGGACGTGTCCCCCGACTCGGCCGCGGCCGTCGACTGGGACGCGACCCTCGCCTTCCGGCGCCATCTGTGGTCCCACGGGCTCGGTGTCGCCGAGGCGATGGACACCGCGCAGCGGGGGATGGGCCTCGACTGGGCGGGCGCGGCGGAGCTGATCCGCCGGTCGGCCGCGGAGGCCAGGGCCGTCGGCGGGCGGATCGCGTGCGGCGTCGGCACGGACCAGCTCGCGGGGGGCTCGCCGGCCGAGATCCGGAAGGCTTACGAGGAGCAGCTGGCCCTCGTCGAGGAGTCGGGCGCCCAGGCGATCCTGATGGCCTCGCGGGCGCTGGCTGCGGCCGCCACCGGGCCCGAGGACTACCTGGAGGTGTACGGCCAGCTGCTCCGGCAGTCGTCCGAACCCGTGATCCTGCACTGGCTCGGGCCGATGTTCGACCCGGCGCTGGAGGGCTACTGGGGTTCCAGCGACCTGGACGCGGCCACGGAGGTTTTCCTCCAGGTCATCGCGGCCCACCCGGACAAGGTGGACGGCATCAAGGTCTCGCTGCTGGACGCCCGGCGCGAGATCGCGATCCGCCGCCGCCTCCCGCAGGGCGTGCGCTGCTACACCGGCGACGACTTCAACTACCCCGAGCTGATCGCGGGCGACGAACAGGGCTTCAGCCACGCGCTGTTGGGCATCTTCGACCCGCTGGGGCCGCTGGCGGCGGAGGCGGTACGTGCCCTGGACACCGGTGATGTGCAGGGCTTCCGTGAACTCCTCGACCCGACCGTCGAGTTGTCCCGGCACCTCTTCCAGGCCCCGACCCGCTTCTACAAGACGGGAGTTGTCTTCCTGGCGTGGCTCGCCGGTCACCAGTCCCACTTCACCATGGTCGGCGGTCTACAGTCGGCGCGCTCGCTCCCGCACTTCGCCCGCGCCTACGAACTGGCCGACGGCCTGGGCCTGTTCCCGAACCCGGAGCTGGCCGAGACGAGGATGAGGACGATGCTGTCCCTGTACGGAGTGGCTCGGTGAACCTGTCGCGATTCTCCATCAACCAGATGACGGTGAAGCAGCTGTCCATGCCCGAACTGGTCGATGCCTGTGTGGAGTTGGGCGTCCGGGGTGTCGGTCTCTGGCGCGAACCGGTCCAGGTGTACGGGCTCGACGCGACCGCCAAGCTGGTCCGTGACGCCGGTCTGGCGGTGACCACCCTGTGCCGGGGCGGCTTCCTCACGGCGACCGGTCCGGCCGAGCGGGCCGCCGCCCTGGCGGACAACCGCTCGGCGATCGATGAGGCGGTCACGCTCGGCACGGACACCCTGGTCCTGGTCTCCGGCGGACTGCCGCCCGGGGACAAGGACCTGCGCGGCGCGCGGGAGCGCATCGCGGACGCGCTGGGGGAGTTGGGCCCGTACGCTGCGGAACGGGGCGTACGCCTGGCCATCGAGCCGCTGCACCCCATGTACGCCTCGGACCGTTGTGTGGTGTCGACCCTGGCCCAGGCCCTGGACCTCGCGGAACGCTTCCCCGCGGACCAGGTCGGCGTCACGGTGGACACGTACCACATCTGGTGGGACGACACGGCTCCCGATCAGATCGCCCGCGCGGGCGCCGACGGCCGTATCCACACCTTCCAGCTCGCCGACTGGATCACCCCGTTGCCTGAGGGTGTCCTCAACGGACGCGGGCAGATCGGCGACGGCTCGATCGACATGCGGGAGTGGCGCTCGTACGTCGAGGCGGCGGGCTACACCGGTCCCATCGAAGTCGAGCTGTTCAACGACGGGTTGTGGGCGCGGGACGGGCGTGAGGTGCTGGCGGAGACGGCGGCGCGGTTCGTGGAGCACGCGGGGTAGGGCCGCCCACGGCGCGAGGCCCGGGGTGCGGGAATGTTCTGGTGTTCCATCCCTCCCCGGTAGGGATGGAACACCAGGTTCCAGAATGCGGGGTGATCCTGTGGCTGTCGTTGGCAGTGAGTCCACAGGTACTTGGCGTTGCGTCTACTTCCGTACAGCCGACGCCTGGAACCGGTACTCCTGGGGGGAGATCCCGTACGCGCTGCGGAAGACGCGGGTGAATCCGGAGCTGTGCGGGTTGCCCCAGCGGGAGGCGATGACGTGGATCGGGGTGGCGTGCAGTGCCGGGTCCGCCAGGTCGCGGCGGGCGGCCTCCAGACGTCGGCCGCGGATCCAGGCCGCGACCGTTTCGCCGCCCGCCTCCTCCTGGAAGAGGCGGTGCAGGTAGCTGAGGGAGATGTGGTGCGCGGCGGCGATGGTGGGCGGTGTCAGCT
Organism: Streptomyces sp. NPDC087263; assembly: GCF_044744645.1. Taxonomy (NCBI): domain Bacteria; kingdom Bacillati; phylum Actinomycetota; class Actinomycetes; order Kitasatosporales; family Streptomycetaceae; genus Streptomyces; species Streptomyces sp. NPDC087263. Next base: position 1,160,566 of record NZ_JBIUYT010000001.1, on the reverse strand, counting down.
CGGGGTCGTGCAGGTTCTGGCGGATGAACGCCCGTATGCGCTCGGTCATGGCCCGGTGGCGGGTCTCCGGCGGCAGGGCCGCCTCCGCCTCCAGCAGCTGGGCGAACCAGGCTGACAGGAGGTCGACCAGGACCGTACCCAGGCGTGGCGCGTCGGACGGCTGGAGGGAGTCGGCTGCCTGTCCAGGCCGGTGAGGAAACCCGCCAGCAGGGCGCCGGTTCCCTCCCGCCCCGACAGCCGTCGGCCCAGCAGCTCCCTGATCCGGTCCTGGGGCAGGGGCAGCAGTGCCTTGGGGAAATCCACACCCACCCCCGTGACCACTTGGAGGTCCGAGGCGTCCGACGGTCCTACGTCGTAGGGCCGCGAGCTGTCGGACACCCACAGGTCGCGCGGGCCGTACATGTCGTTCCGCCCGGCGTGGTCGACGCCCAGCCCGCCGCCGAGCACCAGCGACAGGTGGAACAGCTCGGGGTCGGTCCGCAGCACCATCTTCTCGGTGCGCCGGAACCGAGTCGGCAGGAACGACGTCGGCCACACCATCACAGGACCTAGTTCCAGCAGCCGCTGCTCGGCCCAGAAGTCGGCGGCGTGCTCGCTGCTGATGTCGGTGGGCGTGATCGCCCTGTGGACCAGATCCCGCCAGTACTCGAACCTGTCCTCCGCGGGCACGTCCTCGCTCCGGAACACCGTCCCGATCATGCCGCCCCGTTCTTCCCCAAGTCCCCCTGCCCTGCGCTTCTTTCGGCGCAGTGGCACCTTATCTTCGCGGGGAGACCCGCAGGTCGGCGGATTCCGAGAGGAAGGCCCGGCGCGGGAAGCGCGCCGGGCCTTCCGGGTTCAGCAGTTCCGTCTCCTCGGGCAGGTCCGCGTCCAGGCGGGCGCCTGCGTTGCCGGTGGCTGTGTCGGTCGCGTGAAGTCGGGCGGCTGGTCCGGGGGAGTGCGCGGCCTGTTCCAGAAGTTTATCGAGACTCAATTCCACAGGCCTTTCAAATACGTGCAGATCAGGGTTGATGCATCTGACACGTTTCCTGTGATTTAGCTGTTGACCTGGTCTTTCTTGCGGATTGAGGGAACCGGAATTGCTTGGGCCGTGTCTGTATGGTCAAGTTCGCTGCAAGGGGTGTGCGGCGGGTTTCCAGAGAAAAGGCAATGACCAAGGAGTTCGCTGTGAACATTCGAATCGCCGCTGTTTCCCTCGCCACCGCCGCACTCGTCGCCGGAGGTGCCACGGCTGCCAACGCCGCCGTACCGACGGCGAAGGCTCCCGCCATCACCGTCTCGACAAGCACCACCAAGGCGAAGACCGGCCAGTCGATCACCGTCACCGGCCGTGTCACCGGTCTGAAGGACGGCAGCAAGGTGACCCTCCAGGAGAAGGTCAACGGCAAGTGGGTCACCCTCTCGGAGAGCGCCACCGTCAAGAAGGGCACCTACAAGATCTCCGACAAGCTCAAGACCAAGGGGACGGAGACCCTGCGCGTCGTCGACGGCAAGACGGTCTCCAAGACGGTGACCGTCACCGTCCGGTAACGCTCCGGTGGCGGAAAAACCCGCCACGGCGGTGTCGCCGCGCCCGCACCCTGCCCCACCTCTGCCGTCACGGGGTGGGGCAGGGCCGTCGGGCCCCTCTGCCGAGCCGGCCCGATTCCTTCGCGAAAGAATCTCAGAACTCCGTGCAACCGTTCCCCCACCTTGTGGGTCGTACATGGCATCAGGACTTCTGGAGGGGGATCTGGGGGGATCGCGGGGGTTCTGATGTGGAGGGGAACCCGAGGGGGGCCCGGTCGACGGACCGGACCCCCCTCGAAATACTTTCTGGTGCAGAAGGCCGGGTCCTGAAGACCGTGCCCGGAGGACTTGGCTGAAGCAGGCCGGTTCCGGAAGACCAGACTGAGCCAGGCCGTGCCCGGAAGACCTGGCTGAACCAGGCCTGGTTCAAAGGCCTGATTGAAAGGCCTGGTTCAGAAGAACACCCCGCACCGCAGCAGCACGTTCGCGTACGGCCGGGCCTCCCCGGTCCGTACGATCAGCCGCGCCCCCGCCGACAACGCCTTCAGCTCCTCGTGCGAGACCGTCCACAAACCCGGGAAGCGCGCTTCCAGCAGCGCCATGGCCTCCGGGTTGGCCTTGCGGACCTCGCGCGCGGCGGTGGCGCCCTCCAGCACCAGCTCGTCCAGCAGCCCGTCCAGCACCTCGGCGAAGGACGGCACCCCGGCCCGGAAGGCCAGGTCCACGACCCGCGGCCCCGCCGGTATCGGCATCCCCGCGTCGCACACCAGAACCCCGTCACCGTGGCCCAACTCGGCCAGCGCGCCCGCGAGATGACGGTTCAGAATTCCGGCCTTCTTCACAGAGAAGCGACCTCCTCCGCCGTCGGGAAGGACTCCTGCGCCCCGGCCCGCGTGACCGCCGCGGCCCCGACCCGGGCGGCGTACGCGGCGGCCTCGGCCAGCGACTCCCCGCGCCCCAGCCGCCAGGCCAGCGCCGCGGTGAACGCGTCGCCCGCCCCGGTCGTGTCCACGGCCTCGACCCGCACGGACGGCACCCGGACCCGGGCCCCGGCCCGCTGGGCGACCAGCGCGCCCTGCTCGCCCAGCGTGATGACCACGGAGCTCGGGCCGAGAGCGAGCAGGCGCCGCGCCCAGTCCTCGGGCTCCGGACCCGCGTCCGCGCCGATCAGCACCCGCGCCTCGTGCTCGTTCACGATCAGCGGGTCGCAGGCCGCCAGCACCTCGCGGGGCAACGGCCGGGGCGGTGACGGATTCAGTACGAAACGGCTGTCGTCGGCGAGATTCCGTACGACCTCCACGACGGTCTCCAACGGGATCTCCAACTGCGCCGACACCACCCGGGAGGCCTGGAAGAGGCTCCCGGCCGCGCGGATGTCCCCGGGCGTCAGCCGTCCGTTCGCGCCGGGCGAGACCACGATGCTGTTGTCCCCGGACGGATCCACCGTGATCAGCGCGACCCCGGTGGGCGCCCCGCCGACCAGGACGCCCACGGTGTCGACACCGGCCGCCCGCTGCGAGTCGAGCAGCAGCCGCCCGTGCGCGTCGTTGCCGACGCGGGCCAACAGGGCCGTACGGGCGCCGAGTCGGGCGGCGGCGACGGCCTGGTTGGCGCCCTTGCCGCCGGGGTGGACGGTCAGGTCGGAGCCGAGCACCGTCTCCCCGGCCGCGGGCCTTCGCTCGACACCGATCACCAGGTCGGCGTTGGCCGAACCCACGACCAGCAGGTCGTAGTCGTACATGAAGTGTCTCCCCACAATGGTGACTTGACCGCTGTCAGCCGGTGAACCCGGCCACGTTCTCCTTCGTGACGACCTTCACCGGCACCTTCACCGTCGTCTGTACCTTCTTGCCCTGTGCGGCGCGCAGCGCGTTGTCCACGGCGATCTTCCCGAGCTGACTCGGCTGCTGCGCCACGGACGCGTACAGACTGCCCTGCTTGACCGCGGTCAGACCGTCGGGCGTGCCGTCGAAGCCGACGACCGAGACCGACGTGCCGGCCTTGGAGCCCAGTGCCTTGATCGCGCCGAGCGCCATCTCGTCGTTGGCGGCGATGACGCCCTGGACGTCGGGGTGGGCCTGGAGCAGGTTCGACATCACGTCGAGGCCCTTGGTGCGGTCGAAGTCGGCCGGCTGCTGGGCGAGGACCTGGATGCCGGGGTAGGCCTTGAGACCGTCGGCGAAGCCCTGGGCGCGCTCGCGGGCGGCCGATGTGCCCGCCTGGCCCTGGAGGATCACGATCTTGCCGGTGCCGCCGAGCTTCTCGGCGATCGTCTTGGCGGCGAGTTCACCGCCGGCGATGTTGTCGGAGGCGACCAGCGTGTCCACGGTCGCCTTGTTGACGTCTCGGTCGACGGCGATCACGGGGATCTTCGCCTTGTCGGCGGCCTTCACGGAGTTGCTCGCCGCGTCCGAGTCCACCGGGTTGACGATGATCGCGCCGTAGTTCGAACTGGTGAAGTTCTGGAGTTGGTTGGCCTGCTGGGAGGCGTCGTTCTGGGCGTCCGTGACCGTCAGGTCCAGGCCCAGCTTCTTCGCCTCGGCCTGGGCGCCCGCCCGGATCTGCACGAAGAACGGGTTGTTGAGCGTGGAGAGGGACAGGCCGACCTTGGGTTTTGTGCTCGTGGAGGAGTCGTTGTGCAGGAAGGAGGTCGCGCCGACGATCGCCACCGTGACCACGGCCGCGAGCACGTACGTCGTGGCCTGCCTGCCGTTGCCGCCGCCGCCCGCGCCGGCGCCCACCGGCGTGGCACCGGCCTTGCGGCGCACGGTGTCGAGCAGCACCGCGAGCGCGATGACGACACCGATGACGACCTGCTGCCAGAAGGCGGACACGGAGAGGAGGTTGAGCCCATTACGCAGCACCGCCAGGATCAGCGCGCCGATCAGGGTTCCGGACGCCTTGCCGGTGCCGCCCGCGAGGGAGGCGCCGCCGATGACGACCGCGGCGATCGCGTCCAGTTCGTAGCCGTCGGCGGCCTGCGGCTGCGCGGAGGAGAGCCGGGAGGCGAGGACGATGCCCGCGGCGGCGGCGAAGACGCCGGAGAAGGCGTAGATGGCGAGCTTCTGCCTGGACACGCGCAGCCCCGACAGGCGCGCGGCCTCCTCGTTGCCGCCGATCGCGTACATGGAGCGGCCGATGTACGTCCGGCCGAGCACGAAGGCCGCGATGAGCCCCATCACGATCATGACGAGGACCGGCACCGGCAGCCAGCCGCCCAGGGTGTCGCCGAGGTGCGAGACCGAGGCCGGGAAGGCGATCGGGGAGCCCTGGGAGATCACCAGGGACAGACCGCGGGCCACCGACAGCATGGCCAGCGTCGCGATGAACGGCGGCAGCTTGCCGTAGGCGATGAGGAAGCCGTTGATCAGGCCGGCCGCGATGCCGGTGGCGATGGCCAGCAGAACGGCCAGGACGACCGGCACACCGTGTGAAGTGGCGCTCCAGGCAAGGACCGTGGCCGACAGGGCCGCCACCGAGCCGACCGACAGGTCGATGCCCGCCGAGACGATCACGAAGGTCACGCCGAAGGCGAGGATGGCGGTCACGGCCGCCTGCACGCCGACGTTGAGGAGGTTGTCGGTGGTCAGGAAGTCGCCGGACAGCGCCGACATGGCGACGACCAGGACGATGAGCGCGGTGAGCGCGCCGTTGTCGAGCAGGAGCCGGCGGATTCCCGAGGCGCCACTCGCGCCCGTCGTGCTCAGATGCGTGTCAGTGGCCACGGTGGCCCTCCACAGCGGTAGTTGCTTGGGTCGGTGTGCTGACGGCGAGTGCCATCACGGAGTCCTGGGTCGCCTCGTCGGCGGACAGCTCGCCCGCGATCCGGCCCTGTGCCATCACCAGCACCCGGTCGCTCATGCCGAGGACCTCCGGCAGATCACTGGAGATCATCAGCACCGCGGCACCGGCCGCCGTCAACTCGTTGATCAGCTGGTAGATCTCGACCTTGGCGCCGACGTCGATACCGCGCGTCGGCTCGTCGAGGATCAGCACCTTGGTGTCGGCGAGCAGCCACTTGCCGATGACGACTTTCTGCTGGTTGCCGCCGGACAACGTCCGTACGTGCTGGGCGAGTCCGGCCATCCGTACGCCCAGCTTCTCGGCGATACCGGCGGCGGCCTCGCGTTGCCCCTTGAGGTCCACCAGGCCACCCTTGGTGGCGGCCCGCATGGTGACGAGCCCGAGGTTCTCCTCCACCGACTGGTCGAGCACCAGCCCCTGGCCCTTGCGGTCCTCGGGCACCAGCCCGATGCCCGCGGTCATCGCCGCGCTGACGTCGTGCCCGGGGACGGAGGCACCGGAGACCCTGACAGCCCCCTTGTCGTACGGATCGGCCCCGAAGACCGCCCGGACGACCTCCGTACGACCGGCCCCGACGAGCCCGGCGATGCCGACGACCTCACCGGCCCGTACCTCGAAGCTCACGTCGTGGAAGACACCGTCCCGGGTCAGCCCCTCGACCGTGAGCAACGCGGCCCCGGCGTCGGCCCGTTCGCGCGGGTACTGCTGCTCGATGGAACGGCCCACCATGAGCCGTACGAGCTCGTCCTGGGGCGTGGAAGCGGGCACCTGGCCGACGCTCCTGCCGTCGCGGATGACCGTGACCCGGTCGCCGATGGCGGCGATCTCCTCCAGGTGATGGGTGATGAACACGATCCCGACGCCGTCCTCGCGGAGCAGACGCACGATCGCGAAGAGCTTCTCGACCTCCTCGGAGGTGAGCACGGCGGTCGGCTCGTCCATGATCAGCACGCGCGCGTCCAGGCTCAGCGCCTTCGCGATCTCGACCATCTGGAGGCGTGCGATACCGAGTTCACGCACCCGCGCCCGGGGGGACACGTTCACCCCGACCCGATCGAGGAGCAGGGCGGCCTCGGCTTCCATCGTCCTCCGGTCGATCATCCCGAAGCGGCGCGGCTGCCTCCCCAGGAAGATGTTCTCGGCGACCGTCAGATCGGGGACGAGATTGAACTCCTGGTAGATGGTCGCGATCCCGAGACGCTCGGAGTCCTGCGCCCCCTGGATACGGACCTCCTCGCCGTCCACGAGGACCCGCCCGGCGTCCGGGTGGTAGGCGCCGGAGAGCATCTTGATGAGGGTGCTCTTGCCCGCGCCGTTCTCGCCGAGCAGTACGTGCACCTCACCGCGGCGCAGATCGAAGTCCACGCTGTCGAGCGCGACGACGCCGGGAAAGGTCTTGCGCATGCCCTCGATACGCAGCAGTTCGTCTGAATCGGCAAGCGGCGACTGCGGCAACTGCGGCAACTGCGGCGACTGCGGCAACTTGTTCGCATCGGTGCGAGGTGGCTCGTCCGAGTCGCTACCGGGCAACTCGTCTGGGCGGCGGCTCACGGGTTGCTCCTCTCTGTGACGGGTTCTGTGACAGGGGCCTCGCCGCACGAGCGGCGTACGACGAGACGGGCGGGGAGGGTGACCGACTGCGGGGGCCGCCCCTCGATGCGGTCGATCAGGGCGCGTACGGCGGTCCGGCCCAGTTCGCCCGTCGGCTGGGCGATCGCGGTGATCGGCGGATCGGTGTGCACGAACCAGGGGATGTCGTCGAACGCGGCGAGTGCGATGTCGTGAGGAATCCGCATCCCGCGCGCGCGGACCGCGTCCAGCGCGCCGAGCGCCATCAGGTTGTCGGCGGCGAAGACGACTTCGGGCGGCTCGGGGAGTTCGAGGAACCGCTCGGTGGCCCGGCGCCCGCTCTCGGCCTGGAAATCGCCCTGCCCCATGTAGGCGTCGGGGAGCGGAAGCCCGTACTCGGCCAGGGCCTCCCTGAAGGCCTCGACCCGCTCGCTGCCGGTCGTGGTGGCCGCCGGGCCCGTGATGATGGCGAGCCTGCGGTGCCCGAGCCCGTGCAGATGGGCGACGAGATCGCGTACCGCCGCACGCCCGTCCGCCCGTACGACGGGCACGTCCAGGCCCGGGATCCAGCGGTCCACGAAGACCATCGGGGTCCCCGCGCGCGCGACGTCCAGCATTCCGGGGGAGCCGCCGTCGGTGGGGGAGACCAGGAGGCCGTCGATGCGCCGGTCCAGCAGGGTCCGTACGTGGTGATCCTGAAGGTCGGGACGTTCGTCGGCGTTTCCGATGATCACGCTGTAGCCGAGGGTGCGGGCCGCCTCCTCGACGGAGCGGGCCAGTTCGGTGAAGTACGGGTTCATCACGTCGCTGATGACCAGGCCGAGGGTGCGGGTCCGGTCGGTGCGCAGGGAGCGGGCGACGGCGTTCGGGCGGTAGCCCAGAATCTCCACGGCGGTCAGCACACGCACGCGTGCGTCCACGCTGACCGACGGATGGTCGTTCAGGACCCGCGAGACCGTGGCGACGGATACGCCGGCCTCGGCGGCAACGTCCTTGATGCTCGCCATCGCCGCTCCACCTCCTTGTGGAATCGATTACACGGAGGATTGGAATCGATTCCACCGGCGATGACAAGACCCTGAGACCGGATCGTGATGAAGCGAGCCGACGGAGCGCGGCGGCGGAATTGTTCACAGGCGTCCCGGGCTGTCAGACCTGGGCGGTAGCGTCGGATCATGTCTCAGCTGGCTGTCCTGGAGGGCGTGCTCGAACGGATCACGTACGCCAACGAGGAGAACGGATACACCGTCGCGCGGGTCGACACCGGCCGCGGCGGCGGCGACCTGCTCACCGTCGTGGGCTCGCTGCTCGGTGCGCAGGCGGGGGAGTTGCTCCGCATGGAAGGCCGCTGGGGTTCCCATCCCCAGTTCGGCAAGCAGTTCACGGTGGAGAACTACACAACCGTTCTCCCAGCCACCATCCAGGGCATCCGCCGCTATCTCGGCTCGGGCCTGGTCAAGGGCATCGGCCCGGTCTTCGCCGACCGCATCACCCAGCACTTCGGCCTGGACACCCTCCAGATCATCGAGGAGGAGCCGAAGCGGCTCATCGAGGTCCCCGGTCTCGGCCCCAAGCGCACCAAGAAGATCGCCGACGCCTGGGAGGAGCAGAAGGCGATCAAGGAGGTCATGCTCTTCCTCCAGACCGTCGAGGTGTCCACGTCCATCGCGGTCCGCATCTACAAGAAGTACGGCGACGCGTCGATCTCCGTGGTCAAGAACCAGCCCTACCGGCTCGCGTCGGACGTCTGGGGCATCGGTTTCCTCACCGCCGACAAGATCGCCCAGTCCGTCGGCATCCCGCACGACAGTCCGGAGCGCGTCAAGGCCGGTCTTCAGTACGCCCTTTCGCAGTCCACCGACCAGGGCCACTGCTACCTCCCCGAGGAGCGGCTGATCGCGGACGCGGTGAAGCTGCTCCAGGTGGACACGGGCCTTGTCATCGAGTGCCTCGCGGAGCTGGCGGCACCTTCCGAGGAGGGCGAGGACCCCGGTGTCGTCCGGGAGAAGGTGCCGGGCCCGGACGGCGTCCCGGTGACGGCCATCTACCTGGTGCCCTTCCACCGCGCCGAACTCTCCCTCTCGGCCCAGCTGTTGCGCCTCCTGCGCACCGACCAGGACCGGATGCCCGGTTTCCATGACGTGGTGTGGGACAAGGCACTGGCCTGGCTGAAGGGGCGTACGGGCACGGAGTTGGCGCCCGAGCAGGAGGACGCGGTCCGGCTCGCGCTCACCAAGAAGGTCGCCGTGCTCACCGGCGGCCCCGGCTGCGGCAAGTCGTTCACGGTCCGCTCGATCGTGGAACTGGCGCGCGCCAAGCAGGCGAAGGTCGTCCTGGCCGCCCCCACGGGCCGCGCCGCCAAGCGTCTCGCCGAGCTGACCGGCGCCGACGCCTCCACCGTGCACCGGCTCCTGGAGCTGAAGCCGGGCGGCGACGCGGCCTACGACAAGGACCGGCCGCTGGACGCCGACCTGGTGGTGGTGGACGAGGCCTCGATGCTCGACCTCCTCCTCGCCAACAAGCTGGTCAAAGCGGTGCCTCCGGGCGCGCACCTCCTCTTCGTGGGAGACGTCGACCAGCTTCCCAGCGTCGGCGCCGGCGAGGTGCTGCGCGATCTGCTCGCCGACGGCGGCCCGGTCCCGGCGGTCCGCCTCACCCGGGTCTTCCGCCAGGCCCAGCAGTCCGGGGTGGTGACGAACGCGCACCGGATCAACTCCGGGCAGCACCCGCACACGGAGAACATGAAGGACTTCTTCCTCTTCGTCGAGGACGAGACCGAGGAGGCGGGCCGGCTCGCGGTGGACGTGGCGGCGCGGCGGATTCCGGCCAAGTTCGGGCTCGACCCGCGCCGCGATGTGCAGGTCCTCGCGCCGATGCACCGGGGCCCGGCAGGAGCGGGAGTTCTGAACGGCCTTCTCCAGCAGGCCATCACACCCGCCCGCCCCGACCTCCCCGAAAAGCGCTTCGGCGGCCGGGTCTTCCGCGTCGGCGACAAGGTCACCCAGATCCGCAACAACTACGAGAAGGGCGAGAACGGCGTCTTCAACGGCACGGTCGGAGTCGTCACCTCCCTCGACGTGGAGGAGCAGCGTCTGACGGTGCTGACGGACGAGGACGAGGAGGTGCCGTACGACTTCGACGAACTCGACGAGCTGGCGCATGCGTACGCGATGACCATCCACCGCTCGCAGGGCAGCGAGTACCCGGCGGTGGTGATCCCGGTGACCACGAGCGCGTGGATGATGCTCCAGCGCAACCTCCTCTACACGGCCGTCACCCGCGCCAAGAAGCTGGTCGTCCTCGTCGGCTCCCGCAAGGCGATAGGCCAGGCGGTCCGTACGGTGTCCGCCGGACGGCGGTGCACGGCCCTGGACTTCCGCCTGGCGCAGGCCTGATGGCTCCCGGGGAGCCTCGTGGGAGCCCTCGTACGGCCCCTCGTGAAAAATGATCGATCAAACGAGTCGCAAAGGTCACACAGCACTTCCGGAACCAGGGCGAAGGGGGGCAGGATGAGTAAGTTGGCGGCACTCAGTGCCGCCAATAGGCCCAATGGTCGACCCCGAGTGCACTCTCCAGGGCCAAATGGGGGATGGTAGAGACAGTCAGGGCACCTCGAAGAAGAGGGACAACGTCGGTGAGGGATGACGTGAGCGACAACTCTGTAGTAGTGCGTTACGGCGATGGCGAGTACACCTACCCGGTGATCGACAGCACCGTCGGCGACAAGGGCTTCGACATCGGGAAGCTGCGCGCACAGACGGGTCTGGTGACGCTGGACAGCGGATACGGGAACACCGCCGCCTATAAATCCGCGATCACCTATCTCGACGGTGAGCAGGGCATCCTCCGGTACCGCGGGTACCCGATCGAGCAGCTCGCCGAGCAGTCCACCTTCCTTGAGGTGGCCTCGCTGCTGATCAACGGCGAACTGCCGAACGTGGACGAGCTCTCCACCTTCAAGAACGAGATCACGCAGCACACCCTGCTGCACGAGGACGTCAAGCGTTTCTTCCAGGGCTTCCCGCGCGACGCCCACCCGATGGCGATGCTGTCGTCGGTGGTCAGCGCCCTGTCGACGTTCTACCAGGACAGTCACAACCCGTTCGACGAGAAGCAGCGGCACCTCTCGACGATCCGCCTTCTCGCCAAGCTTCCGACGATCGCGGCGTACGCGTACAAGAAGTCGATCGGCCACCCCTTCGTCTACCCGCGCAACGACCTCGGGTACGTCGAGAACTTCCTCCGCATGACGTTCTCGGTCCCGGCGCAGGAGTACGAGCCCGACCCGGTCGTCGTCTCCGCGCTGGAGAAGCTGCTCATCCTGCACGCGGATCACGAGCAGAACTGTTCGACCTCCACGGTCCGCCTGGTCGGCTCCTCGCAGGCGAACATGTTCGCCTCGATCTCGGCCGGCATCTCCGCCCTCTGGGGCCCGCTGCACGGTGGCGCCAACGCGTCCGTCCTGGAGATGCTGGAAGGCATCCAGGCCAACGGCGGCGACGTCGACTCCTTCATCCGCAAGGTGAAGAACAAGGAGGACGGCGTCCGCCTGATGGGCTTCGGCCACCGGGTGTACAAGTCCTTCGACCCGCGCGCGAAGATCATCAAGGCCGCCGCGCACGACGTCCTCTCGGCCCTCGGCAAGTCCGACGAGCTGCTGGACATCGCCCTCAAGCTGGAAGAGCACGCGCTCTCCGACGAGTACTTCGTCTCGCGCAACCTCTACCCGAACGTGGACTTCTACACCGGCCTGATCTACCGCGCCATGGGCTTCCCGACCGAGATGTTCACGGTCCTCTTCGCCCTGGGCCGCCTCCCGGGCTGGATCGCCCAGTGGCACGAGATGATCAAGGAGCCCGGCTCCCGCATCGGCCGCCCCCGCCAGATCTACACGGGCGAGGTCCTGCGCGACTTCGTCCCGGTCGAGAGCCGCTAACCAGGCCCGGGTCACTCACGGTGCTCTGAGGCGAACGCAGCCACGCGAGTCGCATGGCTGCACGAGCCACAGAAAAATGGCTGCACGAGCCACAAAAATACGGAAAGCGCCCTGCTACCGGTCCCCCCACGGGCCGGCAGTCAGGGCGCTTTCCTTGTCCCGGTGCGGATTCCCCCCACGGGATCCGGCCGGGCGTCTGTGGACAGCGCCTGAATCGCTGTGATCTTGCTACGGGCTGATTGCGAACTGGTTGCGAGCAAAACGAGCAAAACTTCGGTCACGCCGGTGCGGTTGGCCGGGACGCGTACCTCCGGGAGGGCCGCTCAAAGCTCCCCGGTGTACGTGCCCCGGCAACGCAGTTCCAGGAACGTCCCCCAAGACATCCCCAGATGTCAGTCACGCCCCCCAAGACGCTTCTGACATCGCCAACTTAGACTCACGAACCCCTTCGATGGTTACGTTCACATCACTGTGACCTGCGTCTCTTGCATATGTCCTGAAGATAGGCAAGAGACCCATATGCGAATCGGAGCCCAAGCGTAAGGAAGATGCGCGAGCCTTGTGAAGAGCTTATGTGAGGCTCTCTCCGGACTCTAGGGGGGCTCTCACTCGAACATCATGAGAATGCTTTGAGCCGGAGGCTGTTCGTCACCACGAACACCGACGAGAAGGCCATCGCCGCCCCCGCGATCATGGGGTTGAGCAGCCCCATCGCCGCCAGCGGCAGCGCCGCCACGTTGTATCCGAACGCCCAGACGAGATTCCCCTTGATGATGGCGAGGGTCCGGCGCGACAGCCGGATCGCGTCCGCGGCCACCCGTAGATCCCCGCGTACGAGCGTGAGATCGCTCGCCTCGATCGCCGCGTCCGTGCCGGTGCCCATCGCCAGACCCAGGTCGGCGGTGGCAAGGGCTGCCGCGTCATTCACCCCGTCCCCCACCATCGCGACGCTCCGCCCCTGACCCTGGAGCCGCTTGACGACGTCGACCTTGTCCTCGGGCAGCACCTCGGCGATCACGTCCCCGGCGTCGATCCCGACGGCACGCGCCACGGACTCGGCGACCGCCCGGTTGTCGCCGGTCAGCAGCATCGGCGTGAGCCCGAGGGCGCGCAGTGCGCGTACGGCCTCGGCGCTGGTCTCCTTGACCGCGTCGGCGACGGTCAGCACGCCGATCGCCGCACCGTCCCGGGTGACCACGACGGCCGTACGTCCTTCCGCCTCGGCCGTCGACTTGGCCCGCGCCAACTCGGCGGGGAGTACGTCCTCGAACCGGCCCACCGTGACCTCGTGACCCTCCACGCGCCCGCGCACACCCCGCCCCGGAACGTTCACGAAGTGCTCCGGCGGCGAAAACGCGCCAACGCGCTCCTGAGCGCCCGCGGCGACCGCCTGGGCAATCGGATGCTCCGAGGCGCCCTCCAGGGCGCCTGCGAGCCGCAGAACCTCGTTCTCGGCGGTGCCCTCGGCGACGTAGAGCTCTTGAAGTTTCATCCGTCCGGTCGTCACCGTCCCGGTCTTGTCCAGGACGACGGTGTCGACGCGGCGCGTGGACTCCAGGACCTCGGGTCCCTTGATGAGGATGCCGAGCTGCGCGCCGCGTCCCGTGCCGACCATCAGGGCGGTCGGCGTGGCGAGCCCCAGCGCGCACGGGCAGGCGATGATCAGTACCGCGACGGCGGCGGTGAAGGCGGCGACCGTGTCACCGGTGACCGCCAGCCAGACACCGAAGGTGCCGAGCGCGATCAGCAGCACCGCCGGAACGAAGATCCCGGAGATCCGGTCGGCGAGCCGCTGCACCTCGGCCTTGCCGTTCTGCGCGTCCTCCACGAGCCGCGCCATCCGCGCGAGTTGGGTGTCCGCGCCGACCCGGCTCGCCTCGACGACCAGCCGCCCCCCGGCGTTCACGGTCGCGCCGGTCACCGCGTCACCGGCCGCCACGTCGACCGGCACCGACTCGCCGGTCAGCATCGAGGCGTCGACGGCCGAGACGCCCTCGACGACGGTGCCGTCCGTGGCGATCTTCTCGCCGGGCCGTACGACGAAACGGTCCCCGACGGCCAACAGGTCCACCGGGACACGTACTTCACGGCCGTCCCGCAGCACGGACACGTCCTTCGCGCCCAGCTCCATCAAGGCTCGCAGCGCGGCCCCCGCCTGCCGCTTGGAGCGGGCCTCCAGATAGCGGCCGAGCAGGATGAACGCGACGACACCGGCGGCGACTTCGAGATAGATCGCCGAGGTCCCCTCCGTACGGGAGACGGTGAACGAGAAGCTCTCCTGCATGCCCTCCATCCCCGCGTCCCCGAAGAACAGCGCCCACAGGGACCAGCCGAACGCGGCCAGCGTGCCGATCGAGATGAGGGTGTCCATGGTGGCCGCGCCGTGCCGCGCATTGGTGAACGCGGCCCTGTGGAACGGGAGTCCGCCCCACACGACGACGGGCGCGGCGAGCGTCAGCGCCAGCCACTGCCAGTTGTCGAACTGGAGCGCAGGGATCATCGACAGGAGGACCACGGGGAGGGCGAGGAGGACGGAGACGACAAGCCGCTCGCGCAGGGCGGCCAGTTCGGGGTCGCGCTCGCCGACGGTCTCCTTCGCGGGCTCCGGCGGCGCGGGCTCCTCGGCCGTGTACCCGGTCTTCACCACGGTGGCGATCAGATCGGCGACCCGCACCCCCACCGGGTACGCGACCTTCGCCTTCTCCGTCGCGTAGTTGACGGTGGCGGTGACGCCGTCCATGCGGTTGAGCTTCTTCTCGACGCGGGCCGCGCAGGAGGCACAGGTCATGCCCCCGATGGCGAGCTCGACCTCCGACGTGCCGGCGGTCTCCGTTATGGATGTCTCGGGTGCTGCGATGGTCATGGTCCGGCTCCAAGGAAAGAACCGGGCCGTACGGAGCCAGTATCAGCTGGTCGGTACGGCCCGGTGGGGAGAGCTAGGTGATACGCGGAGGTCCGCTCAGGCCTTGCCGACAAGCTCGAAGCCCGCCTCGTCGACCGCGGCGCGCACCACGTCCTCGTCCAGCGCGGTGGCGGAGACCACGGTGACCTCACCGGTGGAGGACACCGCCTTCACCGAGCTGACGCCGGCGATCCCGGAGAGCTCGCCGGAGACGGAGCCTTCACAGTGCCCGCAGCTCATTCCGCTCACCTGGTAGACGGTCGTGACGGAACCCTGGGTGTCGGTCTGCGCGGTCATGGCGTTACTCCTCATTGAGGCAGGTCGGGCGTGCGTACGTAGAGCGGGGGAGGAGTCCTGTGGCTCCAGGGTTTCCTCCTGCTACGCAGGCTATACCCCTAGGGGGTACTTCTCCAAGTGGGGTCCCGACGGGCCAGCGAGCGCACCCAGCCGATGCCGGCGAGCGAGACGATGACCATGGCGCCGATCGAGAACAGCGTGAACAGATGCTTCTGCTCGCCGGTGGGCTGCGGGATGTAGCCCTGCGCGAACAGCGCCTTGTCGAGGCCCGTGTCGGTCAGCCGCGCCACCAGCCAGAGTGCGATGCCGTGCGTCGAGTCCCACAGGGCGTGCAGCAGTGAGACGCCGAGATAGGTGCCGAGCACGGGCCGGTTGAACTGGAAGCGCCCGCTCGGATGGCGGTACGCGAGCAGCACCGCGCCCGCGATCGCCGTCCACAGGCCGTGCCCGAAGGGGGCGAGCACCCCGCGCAGGATCTCGGTCTCCAGGAGTGCGCGCAGGTCGACGCCCTTGAGCGAGACGGCGGCGTTGAACGCGTACCCCGCGCTCTCCAGGGCCGCGAAACCGAACCCGACGGTCGCGCCGAGCACGAGCCCGGACCGCAGTCCGTGGATCCGGGGATGCCGGCGCAGCATGAACATCAACGCCGCGAGCTTCACCGCCTCCTCGATCAGCCCGACGCCGACGTACATCCACAAGGAGGGGTGCAGCAGGTAGTACTCCATGACCGACGCGCCCAGCACGCCGAGGGTGCCGCCGGTCAGGAAGCAGCCGAGGATCAGGTTCACGCCCAGGTCGCGGCCGTGCCGCTCGTACGCCCAGAGCACGAAGGTGACGGGGACCAGGAAGCTGCCGAGCAGGATCAGGGTCGGCAGCAGGGTGGTGTTCTTGGTCGCGTACGTGACGATCGCGGTCAGCACCCAGAGCGCGAGTCCGCCCCACAGGCAGTGCTTCCAGAGTCCGGCACGGATCGGCAGGTACGACGACGGGGGCTGCTGGGGTGCGGGGATACGGGCTTGAGGTGCACCGGGCGGCTGATTCTGGGTCACGGCTCATCCCTCGGGCTCGGACAGAGGCTGTCCATTCGGGCGGAGGCTGTCCACGGGGGCGTCGGCTGTCCGACCGGGACGGATTTGTAGAACCCTATGGCGAACAGTCCGGCGCCGCAGTTCGGGAAAACTGGTCTCCAGGAACGGTGATCTGCGCACCGAAGGCGACGGGTGACGGACGAAGCGAGGGGTGAGACGGATGCGGGCAGTGGTGTTCGAGCGGTACGGGGAGCCGGCCGAGGTGCGTGAGGTGGCCGATCCGGCGCCCGCGGAGCACGGTGTCGTGGTGCGGGTCGAGGCCACCGGGCTGTGCCGGAGCGACTGGCACGGCTGGATGGGCCATGACCCGGACATCGCGCTGCCGCACGTGCCGGGTCACGAACTCGCCGGGGTCGTCGAGGCGGTGGGCTCCCGGGTGTCCGGTTGGCACCCCGGGGACCGGGTCACCGTGCCGTTCGTGTGCGCCTGCGGAAGCTGTCCCTCGTGCGCCGCGGGAGACCAGCAGGTGTGCGAGCGCCAGACCCAGCCGGGGTTCACCCACTGGGGCTCCTTCGCGCAGTACGTGGCCCTGGAGCACGCCGACGTGAACCTGGTCGCGGTGCCGGAGGAGCTGTCGTACGCGACGGCGGCCTCGCTGGGCTGCCGGTTCGCCACGGCCTACCGTGCGGTGGTCGCGCAGGGCCGGGTGGCCGCGGGGGAGTGGGTCGCCGTACACGGCTGCGGTGGCGTCGGTCTGTCCGCCGTGATGATCGCGGCGGCCGCCGGGGCACGGGTCGTCGCCGTCGACGTGTCGCCCCAGGCGCTGGACCTGGCCCGCAAGTTCGGGGCGGCGGAAACCGTGGACGCGTCGGGGGCGGTGGACACGGCGGAGGCGGTACGCGAACTGACCGGCGGCGGCGCCCACTTGTCACTGGACGCCCTCGGATCGCCGGTCACCTGCGCGGCCTCGGTGAACGGCTTGCGCCGCCGGGGCCGCCACGTCCAGGTCGGGCTGCTGCCCGTGGCTCCCGAGATCCCCATGTCCCGGGTGATCGGCCTCGAACTCGAACTCCTCGGCAGCCACGGGATGGCGGCGCACGCCTACCCCCGGATGCTGGAGCTGGTGCGGGCCGGCGTACTCCGCCCCGATCTCCTGGTCACCGCCACCATCCCGCTGGACGCGGCACCGGCCGCGCTGGCGGCGATGGGGACGGCGCCAGGAGCCGGCGTGACGGTCATCGAGCCGTGGACGTGACTGTGCCCCGCGCACGGGCGGGGCACAGGGGAGGAAGGGGTCAGGCCTCTCTGCGACCGCGGTTTCCCGGCCGGGCGGCGACCCAGGCCCGGACGGTGTCCGCGTACCAGTAGGGCTTGCCGCTCTCCACGTGGTCGGGCGGGGGGAGCATTCCGTGCTTGCGGTACGACCTCACGGTGTCCGGCTGCACCTTGATGTGCGCCGCGATCTCCTTGTACGACCAAAGCCTGCGGTCGGTCATGAGTGGCACCTCCCTGCGCGTACCGCGGCGGCGGCCGGGGGCGGCCGTCGGGGGAGCCGGGCACTGCGCTGGTGATCAACAAACCCTGTGCCCCGTGAACGACACAGAGTGAGCGCCGGGAAGTGCCTGTGGTCCGGGTGTGACCCAAGACCCGCGTACACGCGACATGTGTGACGGGAAGGGGTCATTTGTGACAGGAGCGATGCAATTGGCAGACGGTCACCAGTAGGCCGGGTGGGCCCGCCGAGCCCCGAGCACTCGGCGGGCCCATCCCACAGCGCCCCCGTACTACGCCCCGCAGGACCTCAGGAACGCCCGCGTGCGCTCCGCGATCGGCAGCGGCTTGTCCGGCGGACACGGGTACATGTCCTGCTCGACGATCGCGAAGAGCTCGACGTCCAGCTTCTGTGCGGCGGCCAGGACGGGCTCCAGATCAGGTACGCCCGTCGGCGGTTCGCACATCACGCCACGCGCCACGGCCGGACCGAACGGCACCTCGTCCGCCCGCACCTCGGCCAGCACCGCCGGATCCACCTGCTTGAGATGCAGGTACCCGATGCGTTCCCCGTACGTCTCGATGAGCTTGACGCTGTCGCCGCCGCAGTACGCGTAGTGCCCGGTGTCCAGGCACAGCGACACCAGCGAGGAATCCGTCGCGTCGAGGAAACGCGTGACGTTCTCCTCGCTGTCGATGTGCGTGTCGGCATGCGGGTGGACGACGATCTTCAGCCCGTACCGCTCGCGCACCTCGTGCGCCAGCCGCTCGGTCTGAGCGGTGAGATTGCGCCATTGTGCGGGCGTCAGCGTGCTGTCCTCCAGCACCTCGCCCGTCTTGTCGTCCCGCCAGAACGCGGGGATGACCACCAGATGCTCGGCGCCCATCGCCTGGGTGAGCGCCGCGATGTCCGAGACGTGCGCCCAGGTGGACTCCCACACCTCGGGGCCATGGTGCAGCCCGGTGAAGACCGTGCCGGCGGAGACGGTGAGCCCGCGCTTGGCGGTCTCGGCCTTCAGGACGGCTGGATCGCTGGGGAGATAGCCGTACGGGCCCAGCTCGATCCACTCGTAGCCGGACCCGGAGACCTCGTCGAGGAAGCGCTGCCAGGGGACCTGCTGAGGGTCGTCCGGGAACCAGACGCCCCAGGAGTCGGGAGCCGAACCGATCCGGATACGGGACAGTGAGGACGGAGGCGATGCCTCCGGTGACAACGACGTCATGGGCGTCAGCTTCCGGCGGCCTCCAAGGACGTGTCAATACCTCGTCCGAATGTCTGGACAAAACGTTGACAGGGCTCCCCGGACCCGACTAGACCTTTGGGTGCAGCCGAAGCGAAGGGAACTCGATGGCGTACGACCTGATCACCATGGGGCGGATCGGCGTGGACCTCTACCCGTTGCAGACGGGGGTTCCGCTGGCGCGGGTGACCACGTTCGGGAAGTTCCTCGGCGGCTCGGCGACGAACGTCGCGGTGGCCGCGGCCCGGCTCGGACGGCGTACGGCGGTGATCACGCGCACCGGTGACGACCCCTTCGGCAGCTACCTCCACGAGGCGCTGCGCGACTTCGGCGTCGACGACCGCTGGGTCACCCCGGTCCCCGGCCTGCCCACCCCGGTCACGTTCTGTGAGATCTTCCCGCCGGACGACTTCCCGCTGTACTTCTACCGGCAGCCCAAGGCCCCCGACCTGGAGATCGACGCCCACGAGCTCGACCTCGACGCCGTCCACGAGGCCCGCATCTTCTGGATGACGGGCACCGGCCTGAGCGAGGAGCCCAGCCGCACGGCGACGCTCGCGGCGCTGGCCCACCGTGCCAGGTCCGGTACGACGGTCTTCGACCTCGACTGGCGCCCCATGTTCTGGACGGACCCCGACTCCGCCCGCCCCTTCTACGCCGAGGCCCTGCGCCACACCACCGTCGCCGTCGGCAACATCGACGAGGTCGAGATCGCCACCGGCGAACGCGAACCGCATGCCGCCGCCCGCGCCCTGCTGGACGCCGGCGTCGAGCTCGCCGTCGTCAAGCAGGGCCCCAAGGGCGTCCTCGCCGTCCACCGCGACGGCACCTCCGCCGAGGTCCCGCCCCTCCCGGTGACCGTCCTGAACGGCCTCGGCGCCGGCGACGCCTTCGGCGGCTCCCTCTGCCACGGCCTGCTCGCCGGCTGGGACCTGGAGCGGATCATGCGGTACGCCAACGCCGCGGGCGCCATCGTCGCCTCCCGCCTGGAGTGCTCCTCCGCGATGCCGACCCCGGCCGAGGTCGAGGACGCACTCACCGCAGGAGCGGTGCTGTGAGGGCGGGCCAGGTCGGGGGCGCGAGACACGAGGGCGGCGATCCGGCGCCTCACGAGGGCGGAGGCTCGGCCGCGCGCGAAGGCGGCGCTCCCGCGACGTATGAAGGCGGTGACGCTGGCGCTCGCGAACGCGGTGGCTCGGCTGCACGCGAGGGCGCCGATCCGGTACTGCGCAAGGATGGCGGCACGGCTGCACGCGAGGGCGCCGATCCGGCGCCGCGCAAAGGCCGTGGCTCGGCTGTGCGCGAGGGCGGCGACCCGGCGTCGCGCAAAGACGCCGGTACAACCGTGCGCAAAGGCGGCCATCCGGCGCCGTACGGGCGAGTCGACGTAGCCGACCTCGTCCGCACCCGCACCCACCACCCCGAAGCCATCGCCGAGGCCGCGGCCCGTCGCCTCCGCCGCCCCCTCGTCAACGACAGCGGCCGTCTGATGATCGTCGCCGCGGACCACCCGGCCCGCGGATCCCTCTCCGTCGGTGACCGCAAGTTCGCGATGGCGAGCCGCGCCGATCTGCTGGAGCGGCTCTGCATCGCGCTGTCCCGCCCGGGAGTCGACGGGGTCCTCGCCACCGCAGACATCCTCGACGACCTGCTGCTGCTCGGCGCGCTCGACCACAAGGTCGTGCTCGGGTCGATGAACCGGGGCGGACTCGCGGGCGCCTCCTTCGAGTTGGACGACCGGTTCACCGGGCACCGCCCGCAGGACATCGAGCGGCTCGGCTTCGACGCGGGCAAGCTGCTGCTGCGCATCGACTACGACGACCCGGGATCGCTGCGCACCCTGGAGTCCACCGCCCGTGTCATCGACGAGATGGCGCAGCGGCAACTCCCGGTGTTCGTCGAGCCGTTCCTCTGCCGTCGCCGCGAGGACGGCACCCTCCGAAACGATCTCAGCGCCGAGGCCGTCACCAAGTCCATCGCCATCGCGAGCGGCCTCGGCGGCAGTTCGGCGTACACCTGGCTGAAGGTCCCCGTCACCGAGAACCCCGACGACATGGCCCGCGTCATGGAGACGTCCACGCTGCCCGCCGTACTCCTCGGCGGCGATGTCGGCGAGGACCAGGAGGGCGCGTACGAGAAGTGGCGCGGCGCGCTTCAACTCCCCACCGTCCAGGGCCTGGTGGTCGGCCGTTCGCTGCTCTACCCGGCGGACGGCGATGTGACCGCGGCCGTGGACACCGCCGTCGGACTGCTGTGAGGACCGGATGACCAGCAACGGCCTGTACGTCCCGAAGGGGAGCGCTGCCAACGCGCGGTACGTCCTCGACATCGACCCCAAGCGGGCCGGCTGGACCCACAGCAGCCTGCGCGTCGTCGAACTCGCCCCCGGCGGCACGCACACCTTCACCACCGGCGACAGCGAGTGGATCGTGCTGCCGCTCAGCGGCGGCTGTACGGTGGACATAGAGGGCGAACACTTCCAAATCCTGGGCAGGGACAGTGTGTTCAGCGGGGTCACCGACTTCGCGTACCTGCCCCGCGACGCCCGGGCACAGATCGCCTCCGGCGCGGGAGGCCGCTTCGCCCTGGCAGGAGCGAAGTGCGAGCGCCTACTCCCCGCCCGCTACGGCCCCGCGCCGGAGGTACCCGTCGAAGACCGCGGCAGCGGCAACTGCGCCCGCCAGGTGCGCAATTTCGCCTCCGCCGACGCCTTCGAGTGCGACCGGCTGATTGCCGTCGAGGTCATCACACCCGGCGGCAACTGGTCCTCGTATCCGCCCCACAAGCACGACGAACACCGGCCGGGCCTGGAGTCGGAACTCGAGGAGATCTACTACTTCGAGATCGACGGCCCGAACGGATTCGGCTATCAGCGCGTATTCCCTTCGCACGAGGGCGGATCCGACGTCCTCACCGAGGTCCGTACCGGCGATGCCGTCCTCGTTCCCGACGGATGGCACGGCCCGTCCATCGCCCAGCCCGGCCACGCGATGTACTACCTGAACGTGATGGCGGGACCGGGGGAGGGGCGGGAGTGGCGGATCTGCTTCCACCCAGAGCACACCGAGGGGTACCAATGACGGATCCGATGGCAACGGTGCCAAGGGCGACGAAGGTGTCGAGGACGCCGGACGCGACGACCAGGCTGACGGTCGCCCAGGCGCTGGTGCGGTTCCTGGCCGCGCAGTACACGGAACGGGACGGCGAGCGGCGGCGGTTGATCGGCGCCACCTGGGGGATCTTCGGCCACGGCAACGTCGCCGGGCTCGGCCAGGCGCTCGTCGAGTACGCGGACGAGATGCCGTACCACCAGGGCCGTAACGAACAGTCCATGGTGCACGCGGCAGTTGGCTTCGCGCGTCAGTCCAACCGGCTCGCCACGCACGCCGTCACCACGTCCATCGGCCCCGGCGCCACGAACCTGGTGACCGGCGCCGCGCTCGCGACGATCAACCACATCCCCGTCCTGCTCCTCCCCGGCGACACCTTCGCGACCCGCCCCGCCGATCCGGTCCTCCAGCAGCTCGAAGTCCCGTACGCGGGCGATGTGTCGGTCAACGACTGCCTGCGCCCGGTGTCGAGGTACTTCGACCGGATCACCCGCCCCGAGGCTCTGATCCCCGCCGCCCTCCAGGCGATGCGGGTGCTCACCGATCCGGTCGAGACGGGCGCGGTCACGCTCGCGCTGCCGCAGGACGTGCAGGCGGAGGCGTACGACTGGCCGGACGAGTTCTTCGCGGAGCGGACCTGGACCGTGCGCCGCCCGGCGGCCGACGTGTCCGAACTGACCGCCGCCGTAAGGGCGATCCGCGAGGCCCGTCGCCCCCTCATCGTCGCGGGCGGCGGCGTCCACCACAGCCGCGCCGAGGACGCGCTCGCCGAACTCGCCGCTGCCACCCGCATTCCCGTCGCCTCCACGCAGGCCGGCAAGGGCTCGCTGCGCTTCGACCACCCGCAGGACGTCGGCGGCATCGGCCACACCGGCACGGCGACGGCCTGCGAACTCGCCCGCACCGCCGACCTGGTGATCGGCGTGGGTACCCGCTACACCGACTTCACCACCGCCTCCGGCACCCTCTTCGCCGGCTCGGGCGTCCGCTTCCTGAACCTCAACATCGCGCCGTACGACGGTCACAAGCTCTCGGGGATCCCGCTGATCGCCGACGCGCGCGCCGGACTCGAAGCCCTCACCGAGGCCTTGCTGCTGCACAAGCACCGCACCGAACCGGCGTACGCCACCGAGTACAGCGACGACAAGGAGCGCTGGGAGTACCGGGTCGACGCGGCCTACGAGGCCGAGGACCTCGACATCCGGCCCACCCAGCCCCAAGTCCTCGGCGTCCTGGACGAGTTGGTCACGGAGGACGACATCCTGATCAACGCGGCCGGCTCACTCCCCGGCGACCTGCACAAGCTGTGGCGGGCACGGTCGCGGGACCAGTACCACGTCGAGTACGGCTACTCGTGCATGGGCTACGAGATCCCGGCCGCGATCGGCGTACGGATGGCGGCGCCCGACCGTCCCGTCTGGGCGCTGGTCGGCGACGGCACGTATCTGATGATGCCGACCGAGATCGTCACGGCCGTGCAGGAGGGCATCGCGATCAAGGTCCTCATCCTGCAGAACCACGGGTACGCCTCCATCGGCGGCCTCTCCGAGTCGGTGGGCGGCGAACGCTACGGCACCGCGTACCGCTTCCGGGCCGAGGACGGTACGTACGCGGGGGCGCCGCTGCCGGTGGATCTCGCCGCCAACGCGGCCAGTCTGGGGATGCGCGTCCTACGCGCGAAGACCGTCCGTGACCTGCGTGCGGCCCTCGCCGAGGCACGGAGCGCGGACACTCCCACTTGTGTCTACGTGGAGACCGAAACGGCAGACACAGTGTCGGGCGCGCCTCCGGCCCAAGCCTGGTGGGATGTACCTGTGGCCGAGACCGCGACCCGTTCGTCGGCGGTCAAGGCGCGCGAGGAGTACGAAAGGCACGTCGCCGCCCGACGCCGCCATCTGTGAAGGAGTTCTTGGCCATGACGAAGACTGTCGACCACTGGATCGGTGGCAAGGCTGTCGAGGGTGCGTCGGGTACGTACGGGCCGGTCACCGACCCGGCGACCGGCGCCGTGACCACGCGGGTCGCCTTCGCGACCGTCGACGAGGTGGACGCCGCGGTCGCCGCCGCGAAGGACGCGTACGCGACCTGGGGCCAGGCCTCGCTGGCCAAACGGACCACGATCCTGTTCAAGTTCCGCGCGCTGCTGGATGCCAACCGTGACGCGATCGCCGAGCTGATCACCGCCGAGCACGGCAAGGTCCACTCGGACGCGCTCGGCGAGGTGGCGCGCGGCCTGGAGATCGTCGACCTGGCCTGCGGGATCACCGTGCAGCTGAAGGGCGAGCTGTCGACCGAGGTGGCGTCCCGCGTCGACGTGGCCTCGATCCGGCAGCCGCTCGGGGTCGTCGCGGGTATCACGCCGTTCAACTTCCCGGCCATGGTGCCGATGTGGATGTTCCCGCTGGCCATCGCGTGCGGCAACACCTTCATCCTGAAGCCGTCGGAGAAGGACCCGTCGCCCGCGATGAAGATCGCCGAGCTGCTCGCGGAGGCCGGTCTGCCGGACGGCGTCTTCAACGTCGTGCACGGCGACAAGGTGGCCGTCGACCGCCTCCTGGAGCACCCGGACGTCAAGGCGGTCTCCTTCGTCGGCTCGACCCCGATCGCCCGCTACATCCACACCACCGCAGCCGCGAACCACAAGCGCGTCCAGGCCCTGGGCGGCGCCAAGAACCACATGCTGGTCCTCCCGGACGCCGACCTGGACGCGGCGGCCGACGCGGCCGTGTCCGCGGCCTACGGTTCGGCGGGCGAGCGCTGCATGGCGATCTCGGCCGTGGTCGCGGTCGGCGCGATCGGCGACGAGCTGGTGGAGAAGATCCGCGAGCGCGCCGAGAAGATCAAGATCGGCCCCGGCAACGACCCGGCCTCCGAGATGGGCCCGCTGATCACCGCCGCCCACCGCGACAAGGTCGCCTCGTATGTGACGGGCGCGGCGGCGCAGGGCTCCGAGGTCGTCCTCGACGGCACCGGCCACACGGTGGAGGGCTTCGAGGACGGCCACTGGATCGGCCTCTCGCTGCTCGACCGGGTGCCGGTCACCTCGGACGCGTACCGGGACGAGATCTTCGGCCCGGTGCTGTGCGTGCTGCGCGTGGAGACGTACGAGGAGGGCGTGGCCCTCATCAACGGCTCGCCGTTCGGCAACGGCACCGCGATCTTCACGCGGGACGGTGGCGCGGCCCGTCGCTTCCAGCTGGAGATCGAGGCGGGCATGGTCGGCGTGAACGTGCCGATCCCGGTCCCCGTCGGCTACCACTCCTTCGGTGGCTGGAAGGACTCCCTCTTCGGCGACCACCACATCTACGGCAACGACGGCACGCACTTCTACACCCGCGGCAAGGTCGTCACCACCCGCTGGCCCGACCCGGCCGACGCCCCCACGGGCGTCGACCTCGGGTTCCCGCGCAACCACTGAGACCCTCCGGCAGGGCTACTGAGACCCTCCGGCAGGGCTTGTGAGGCCGTCCGTATCGCGGACGGCCTCACTTTTTTCTTCGCCCGCGCTGCGGTTCCCGTAGGGAGGCAAGAAACCCCTGCGCTTGACCTGTTGTGCCCTGATGGGCATTCGGGAGGCCTTCTGGGTGCGGATTCCGTAGGTGAACAGCCATTGACGCACGGTTTCCGTCAAGGTTCCATCAACGCCGGGAGCGGACAAAGAGATGAACGACACGAGCCGCCGGAGGCGATAACGCTCCCGCCCGAGCCATCTGACGCACGACACGAGTCGATCGGAACCGCCGCATGACCGACACGCTCCGCCCTGTCGAGACCGCCGTCCCGGACACCGCCCCCACGGCGTCCGACGGCCCCCGCAAGCTCAAGCGCTCCATCGGCATCGTCGGCGGCACCCTGCTGACGCTCTCCTGCGTGACCCCGGCCTCCACGCTCTTCGTGGTCGTGCCCGACCTCTTCTCGTCCCTCGGCACGGCGACCGCGCTCACCATCGCGATCGGCTCCCTGCTCTGTATCGCCGTGGCGTTCTGCTACTCGGAGCTGGGCACCCTCATCCCCAGCGCGGGCGGCGAGTACGCCATGGTCTCGACGATGGCCGGCCGGCTCGCGGGCTGGCTGGTCTTCGTCCTCTCCCTTCTGGTCGTCATGATCGTGCCGCCGGTGATCGCCATGGGCACCGCGGACTACCTGGCACCGATCGTGCATCTGAACCCCTCGATGGCGGGCGCCGGCGTGATGCTGCTCGCCACCCTCGCGGGCCTGCTCGACCTGCGGGCCAACGCCTGGATCACCGGCGTCTTCCTGGTCCTCGAAGTCATCGCGGCGGCCGTCGTGGCGGTCCTCGGCTTCTCGCACAGCGAGCGCGGCCTCGGCAGCCTCACCTCGATGCAGGTGGCCGGATCCGGAGGCCATACGGACACGGTGACCGCCATGCTGGTGGTCTCCGGACTCGCGATCGCGCTCTTCATCACCCAGGGCTTCTCGACCGCGGTCTACCTCTCCGAGGAGCTGGAGAACCCGCGCCGCAACGTCGCCCGCACCGTCCTGGCCACCCTCGCCATCTCGACGGTGATCATCCTGGTCCCGGTCGTCGCGATCACCATGGGCGCCCCCGACCTCGCCGCCCTCACCGGCGGCGACATCAGCACCATGGTCACCGCCTGGTCGAACTCCGCCGTCGGCACTTTCGTCAGCCTCTGTGTGGCCCTCGCGATCATCAACGCCGGCATCGTCATGGTCATCCAGAACTCCCGCGTCCTGTTCGCCTCGGCCCGCGACAAGGCCTGGCCCGAGCCGGTCAACGGCGTCCTGTCCAGGCTCGGCCGCTACGGCTCCCCGTGGGTCGCCACCCTCCTGGTGGGCGTCCCCGGCGCGGCCCTCTGCTTCGTCAACCTGGACACCCTGTACGGCGTCACGGGCGTCTCGGTGACCGGCATGTACCTGCTCGTCGCGGTCGCCGCACTGTTCGCCCGGCGCGGCCCGCACACCCACACACCTGCCTGGCGCATGCCCCTGTGGCCCGCCGTACCGGTCCTGCTGATCGCCGTCCTTGCCTACATCCTCAGCATGCAGGAGGCCGAGTACCTCCTGTGGACCGGCGGCATCGTGGCCGTCGCCACCCTGTACTGGGCCTTCTACCTGCGGCCGCGCCGCGAGACCCGGTGGCTGGTGTCGATCCCGGAGGACGCCCGGGCATAACCGGACAGTCGGGCAGGCAGCTCGTACCACGGTCGCGGTATGCCGGGCCGGTCCCGTACTCCCGTGGGAGGGGCGGGGGTTCAGACCGGCGGCGGCATCGGTTGACAGCGGTGGGCCTTACCGTTGACGCATGGATCTTCGACTGCCCCGACCCCGGGTGCCCGTACTGCGGAGGCCGCGACGGTGGATCGCCGCCGCGGCCGCCGTCGTGGTGCTCGCCGGCGCCGGGACGTGGACGGCTGTCGCCTCCGACGACGCCCCGTCCGTACAGCGCGCCGACCGCCTCATGGACATGGGCGACGGGGTGAACATCGACACCTCGTACTTCACCGCGGGACCGAGCGCGGACCGCCGCCCCGCCGTACTCCTCGGGCACGGCTTCGGCGGCAGCAAGGACGACGTGCGGGCGCAGGCCGAGCAGCTCGCGCGGGACGGATACGCGGTGCTGACCTGGTCGGCGCGCGGCTTCGGCAAGTCCACGGGCAAGATCGGGCTGAACGACCCGAAGGGCGAGGTCGCCGACGTCTCCAAGCTCATCGACTGGCTGGCGAAGCGCCCGGAGGTCCAGCTCGACAAGACCGGTGACCCGCGCGTGGGCGTCACCGGCGCCTCGTACGGCGGGGCGATCGCTCTTGAAGCCGCCGCCTACGACCAGCGGGTGGACGCGATCGCCCCGGAGATCAGCTACTGGAACCTGTCGGACGCGCTCTTCCCGAACGGCGTCTTCAAGAAGCTCTGGGCCGGCATCTTCATCAACTCCGGCGGCGGCTGCGACAAGTTCGAGCCCCAGCTGTGCGAGATGTACAACCGTGTCGCGGAGTCCGGACAGCCGGACGCGGCGGCCACCAAACTCCTCGAGGCACGCAGCCCCTCCGCGGTCGGCGACCGCATCAAGGTGCCCACCCTCATCGTGCAGGGCCAGACCGACTCCCTCTTCCCGCTCGGCCAGGCCGACGCCATGGCCCAGCGGATCCGCGCCAACGGCGCACCCGTGGACGTCGACTGGATCTCCGGCGGCCATGACGGCGGCGACCTGGAGGCGGACCGCGTCCAGGCCCGGGTCGGCTCCTGGTTCGACCGGTATCTGAAGGACGAGACGGGCGTCGACACCGGCCCCGCGTTCCGCGTCACCCGCACCGGAGGCGTCGACTCCACCGACGGCGCCGCCCTGCTCCGGGGCGCGAGCGGCGACACCTACCCCGGTCTGGAGAGCGGCGAGCACGCCGTGGCGCTGGCCGGCCGCGAGCAGAGCTTCGAGAACCCGGCGGGCGCGAACCCGCCCGCCATCTCGGCCCTCCCCGGCCTCGGCGGCGCGGGCGGCCTGTCCCAGCTCTCCTCCCTGGGCGTCGGGGTGTCGCTCGACTTCCCGGGCCAGTACGCGCAGTTCGTGTCCGCCTCCCTCGGCAGCGACCTGCGGATCACCGGATCGCCCACGGTGACCGTGCACGTCACGTCCAGCACCGATGAGGCGGTCCTCTTCGCGAAGGTGTACGACGTCGGCCCCGGCGGCGGACAACAGGTGCTCCCGTCCCAGCTGGTGACCCCCATCCGGGTCGAGGGAGCCAAGGCGGGCAAGGACGTCACCATCACCCTGCCGGCCATCGACTACGA
Organism: Streptomyces sp. NPDC087263; assembly: GCF_044744645.1. Taxonomy (NCBI): domain Bacteria; kingdom Bacillati; phylum Actinomycetota; class Actinomycetes; order Kitasatosporales; family Streptomycetaceae; genus Streptomyces; species Streptomyces sp. NPDC087263. The sequence continues at coordinate 1,131,914 of NZ_JBIUYT010000001.1, read as the reverse complement.
GGTGCAGGAGGGCCACCGGCTGCGCCTGGTCCTGGCCTCGACGGACCTCGGCTACGCATCGCCGTCGGCCCCGGCGACGTACACGGTCTCCCTGAAGGGCGACCTCAAGGTCCCCACCGCCCCCGCCGTGACGACGGCCGCCGCGGCGCTCCCCTCCTGGGTGTGGTGGCTGCCGCTCGCCGGAGCACTGGTCGCGCTCGCCCTGCTGCTGACCGGCCGCCGCCGGACGACCGCCGCGCCGCCCGACCCCGAGCTGGCCGAAGTCCCGCTCCAGATCACCGACTTGAGCAAGCGGTACGCGAAGTCGGCGGACCGGTACGCGGTACGGGAGCTGTCGTTCCGCGTGGAGAAGGGCCAGGTCCTGGGTCTCCTCGGGCCGAACGGCGCGGGCAAGACGACCACCCTGCGCATGCTGATGGGCCTGATCAAGCCGGACGGCGGCGAGATCCGCGTCTTCGGCCACGAGATCCAGCCGGGCGCGCCGGTCCTCTCCCGGGTCGGCGCCTTCGTCGAGGGCGCGGGCTTCCTCCCGCACCTCTCGGGCCGCGACAACCTGGAGCTGTACTGGCAGGCCACCGGCCGTCCGGCCGAGGACGCCCACCTGGAGGAGGCCCTGGAGATCGCGGGCCTCGGCGACGCGCTGGCCCGCGCGGTCCGCACCTACTCCCAGGGCATGCGCCAGCGCCTGGCCATCGCCCAGGCCATGCTCGGCCTCCCGGACCTGCTGATCCTCGACGAGCCCACCAACGGCCTCGACCCGCCGCAGATCCGTGAGATGCGCGAGGTGATGATCCGCTACGCCGCCGCAGGCCGCACGGTCATCGTCTCCAGCCACCTGCTGGCCGAGGTCGAGCAGACCTGCACCCACCTGGTGGTCATGGACCGCGGACGGCTGATGCAGGCGGGCCCGGTCTCCGAGATCATCGGCTCCGGCGACACTCTCCTCATCGGCACCGGGTCCCCTGTGGACGAACCGGTCGCCGAGAAGATCGGCGCGCTGCCGGACGTGGCCTCGGCCGTCGTCACGGACGACGGGATCCTGGTCCGGCTCGAAACCGGCGCAAGCGCACAGCGCCTGGTCGTGGAGCTCGTACGGCTCGAAGTACCCGTGGAATCGGTGGGCCCGCACCGCCGACTCGAAGACGCCTTCCTCACCCTGATCGGGGGCAACGCATGAGCACCCTCGTCGAGCGGGCCGAGACGGCCGACGGATACCGGGCACGGCGGACACTGCCGCTGCGTGTGGAGCTGCTCCGGCAGCTGAAGCGGCGTCGCACCCTCGTGATGGGGGCGATCCTCGCGGTGCTGCCCTTCGTGCTGGTCGCGGCCTTCGCGATCGGCGGTACGCCGGACGGGCGGGGCAACCAGATCACGCTGATGGACACGGCCACCGCGTCGGGAGCGAACTTCGCCGCGGTGAACCTCTTCGTCTCCGCGGGCTTCCTGCTGGTGATCCCCGTCGCGCTGTTCTGCGGAGACACCATCGCCTCGGAGGCGAGCTGGTCCTCGCTGCGCTACCTGCTGGCGGCGCCCGTGCCCCGGGCCCGCCTGCTGTGGTCCAAGCTGACCGTCGCGCTGGGCCTCAGCCTCGCCGCGATGCTGTTGCTGCCGATCGTCGCCCTGGTGGTCGGCACCGCGGCCTACGGCTGGGGCCCCCTGGAGATCCCCACCGGCGGTGAGCTCTCCGCGGGCACCGCCGCACAGCGCCTGCTGGTCGTGGTGGCGTACATCTTCGTCTCCCAACTGGTCACCGCGGGGCTCGCGTTCTGGCTGTCGACCAAGACGGACGCCCCCCTCGGCGCGGTCGGCGGAGCGGTCGGCCTGACGATCGTGGGGAACGTGCTGGACGCCGTCACCGCCCTCGGCCACTGGCGCGACTTCCTGCCCGCACACTGGCAGTTCGCCTGGGCGGACGCCGTCCAGCCACAACTGGAGTGGTCCGGCATGATCCAGGGCGCCGCGATTTCGGTAACGTACGCGCTCGTCCTGTTTGCCCTGGCCTTCCGGGGTTTCCGGCGCAAGGACATCGTGTCCTAGGTCTCCGGAGGATCACCTACCGGTCTCGACGGCCGCCCGCCGTGGCCGCTTCGAGATCCATCCGCAACGCTCCGTCACGCACAGCTCGGCCCCCTCGGACGTCACAGTCACAGACGTAGGCCCATATACAGGCCGCTCACCGAGGGGGCACAGATGGGGAACGACCACATACGGGCGAGGGCTGTCACCACCCGCAGCCGTCGACTGCACGGCACACTGCTCGCCCTGACCACCGCGGGCGCCCTGCTGCTCACCGGATGCAGCGGCGCGGGCGGCAGCGACCACGGCTACTCATCGGACCGGAACGACGGCACGGCCCCACTGCCCGCCCCCGCCTACCCGTCGGGTACCGCGCAGGGCGAACAGAGCGGTGAGCAACAGGGCGACGAGGGCCGCGAGTTCGCCCCGTCCCCCGACTACCTCTCCACCTTCGCCCTGGACGTCGACACCGCCTCGTACGGCTACGCCCGCCGCACCCTCGCGGACGGCAGGATGCCCGACCCGTCGACGATCCGCCCCGAGGAGTTCGTCAACAGCTTCCGGCAGAACTACGAACGCCCCGACGGCAACGGCTTCTCGGTCACCGTCGACGGCGCCCGCACCGACGACGAGGACTGGTCGCTCGTCCGGGTCGGCCTCGCCACCCGCGCGGAGGAAGGGGACGACGAACGCCCGCCCGCCGCCCTCACGTTCGTCATCGACGTGTCCGGCTCCATGGACGAACCGGGCCGCCTCGACCTGGCCAAGGACTCCCTCGCCGTGATGACGGACCGTCTCCGCGACGACGACTCGGTCGCCCTGGTCACCTTCAGCGACGAGGCCGAGACCGTCCTCCCGATGACCCGGCTCGGCGACCACCGGGGCCGCGTCCACGACGCCGTCGACCGCCTGGAACCCCAGTCCTCGACCAACCTCGGCGCCGGCGTCGAAACCGGCTACGCCACCGCCACCGAGGGCCTGCGTGAGGGCGCCACCAACCGGGTCGTCCTCGTCTCCGACGCCCTCGCCAACACCGGTGACACCGACGCCGACACGATCCTGGAGCGCATCGCGGACAACCGCCGCGAGCACGGCATCACCCTCTTCGGCGTCGGCGTGGGCAGCGACTACGGCGACGAGCTGATGGAACAACTCGCCGACAAGGGCGACGGCCACACGACGTACGTCTCCGACACCGAGGACGCCCGCGAGGTCTTCTGCGAGGAACTCCCGCAGAACATCGACCTCACCGCCCGCGACGCCAAGGCACAGGTCGCCTTCGACCCGGAGACGGTCGAGCAGTTCCGGCTCATCGGCTACGACAACCGCCAGGTCGCCGACGAGGACTTCCGCGACGACCGCGTGGACGGCGGCGAGGTGGGCCCCGGCCACACGGTGACCGCCCTCTACGCGGTCCGCACCAAGCCCGGCACCTCCGGCCACCTCGCCACGGCGAGCGTCCGCTGGCTCGACCCCGAAACCCGCTCCCCGCACGAGGAGTCCGGCCAACTGGAGGCCGGGGCCCTCGACGACAGGCTCTGGACCTCCTCCGACGGCCTCCAGGTCGCCGCGGTCGCCGCGTACTTCGCCGACGCCCTCCGCCAGGGGGACGAGCGCTGGACACGACTCCCGGGCAGCCTCCCCCTGAGCGAACTCGGCTCCCGCGCCGACGAGTTGGCGCACAGCACAGAGGACAAGGCGGTACGCGAACTCGCCGACGCCATCGAAACAGCGACCGGCATGAGGAGCTGAGTCAGACGGCGCCGGGCCGCCGCCCGGCGCCGTACAGCAGCGTGTCGACGACGAGCGTCGCCAGGGCGTCGGGATCGGGGTCAGGCCGCTCGTCGCCGTGCAGGGCCTCGCCGATCAGGGCGTAGTACACGCGGCGGACCCACTCCAGATCCGCGGCCGGGTCGAGCAGACCCTCGTCCCTGGCTCGTCCCAGGAGTTCGACGCAGCGCGCCCCGACCTGGTCCCAGCCCGCCGCGGCGGCGCCGCCCTCGTCGGCCGGCCGCCCCAGGGCATAGCTCCAAGCCCCCTTGATCCGCAGCACGTTGGCGGTCACGCGATGCAGCGCGACCAGCGGCGGCGCCGTGTCGGGCCGCGCGTCCTCGATGGCCTGCCCGAGCTGCCGTACGGCTGACTCGGCGAGCGCCTCGATCAGCGCCTGCCGGCTGGCGAAGCGCCGGTGGACCGTCGTCCTGGCCACCCCGGCGGCCTCGGCGACCTGCTCCATGGACGCGCCCGGATCGGCGGCGAGCACCCGCTCGGCCGCCTCCAGAATCGCGCGCACACTGCGCTCGGCATCGGCCCGTAGCGCTCGGCCCATGGGCTCCTCCACTCGGTCGGCTCCTGTACCCCCACTCGACGTAGATGGTACGCCTGAGTCGCTGTTCCTCAGGTATCTGCGTCAGTCTTGTTGCAATTAACAGAATAAAAGCTACAGTGGTGTCTTAGTTAGAAGTTCGACTCGTCTTCACCCCGCCCTTCTGAAGGGGAACAGCCATGACCAGCACATCCACCGGACCCACTGCCCTCATCACCGGTGCCTCCTCCGGGCTGGGCGCCGAGTTCGCCACCCAGCTCGCCGCCCGCGGCCACGACGTGATCCTCGTCGCCCGCTCCCGGGACCGCCTCGAAGAACTGGCCGACCGGCTGCGTACGGCGTACGGCGTCCAGGCGCACGTCCTGCCCCAGGACCTCGCCGAACCCGACGCCGCCGACCGCGTCGCCGAGGCCCTCGCCGCCCGCGGTCTCACCGTCGACCTGCTGGTCAACAACGCCGGCTTCGGCACCTGCGGCCGCTTCGAGGAGATCGACCCGCGACGCGAGCACGACGAGATCATGGTCAACGTCGTCGCCCTCGTCGACCTCACCCACGCCGTGCTCCCCGGCATGCTGGAGCGCGGCTCCGGAGCCGTCCTCAACGTCGGCTCCACGGCGGGCTATCAGCCGTCCGCGTACTTCACGGTCTACAGCGCCACCAAGACCTTCGTCCTCAACTTCTCGCTGGCGCTGCGCCAGGAGTACCGGGGCCGCGGCATCCGGGTCACAGCCCTGTGCCCGGGCCCGGTCGAGACGAACTTCTTCGAGGCGATCGGCACCCGCAAGGCCGCAGTGTCGGGCTCGTTCACCACCTCGGAACCGGTCGTCCGCGCCGCCCTGCGCGCCCTCGACCGCGACCGCGCCTACGTCACCCCGGGGCTGGGCAACGCACTCGGCGCCCACCTGAACCCGCGCCGCCCACGCACCCTGGTGGCGGCGATCGGTGAGCGCATCACCCGCAAGGTGCTGGAGCCGGAGTCCTCCGGACCCGCGACCACCTGAACCGGCCAAGCACAATCCGTTGAATTTCCGTTACGCCTGGGTAAGTTGACCCCCGTTCAGCACCCTGCGACCGGGAGCCGTGATGGGCGTACGCAAGGACCTGAAGCGGGCGAGGAAGCACACCGGTCCCGCGTCCCGCACCGAGGTGGAGCTGACCAGGGACTCGACCGGCACCGTCCGGGAGGCCCGCACCCCACGCCTGGCCCCGGCCCCCACCACCGGCAGCACCGCCGACCTGCCCTTCACCAACGCGGCCGAGTTCCCGGGAGCCGTCGTCCTGCGCCGCCAGGAACACGGCACCTGGCAGCCGGTCACCGCGGCGTCCTTCGCCCGCGAAGTCACCGCCACCGCAAAGGGGTTGATCGCTGCCGGGCTCGAACCGGGCGGCCGGGTCGCGCTGATGTCCCGTACGCGCCACGAGTGGACGGTCCTCGACTTCGCCATCTGGGCGGCGGGCGGCCAGAGCGTCCCCGTCTACGCGACCTCGTCCGCCGAGCAAGTGGAGTGGATCGTCAGGGACTCGGGCGCCCGTTTCGTGATCGTCGAGACCCCGGAGAACGCGGACACCGTGGCCACCGCCACGACCCGGCACCCCGAACCCCCGCGCGTCTGGCAGCTGGACGCGCACGCCATGGCCGAACTCGCCACCCTGGGCCAGGACATCACCGACGCGGAGGTGGACAAGCGCCGCGCCGCCCTCACCCCGGACACCATCGCCACCCTCTGCTACACCTCCGGAACCACCGGCCGGCCCAAGGGCTGCGTCCTCACCCACGCCAACCTGCACGCCGAGGCCGCCAACACGGTCGAGCTGCTGCACCCCGTCTTCGAGGAGGTCACCGGGCAGACCGCCTCGACCCTGCTCTTCCTCCCACTCGCCCACATCATGGGCCGCACCCTTCAGATCGCCTGCCTGATGGCCCGCATCGAGGTGGGCCACTGCCCGAGCATCAAGCCCGCCGAACTCCGCCCCGCCCTAAGGGAGTTCAGGCCGACCTTCCTGGTCGGCGTCCCCTACCTCTTCGAGAAGATCCACCACACCGGCCGCGCGACCGCCGAGAAGATCGGCCGCGGCGCCTCCTTCGACCGCGCCGACCGCATCGGCGTCCGCTTCGGCGAGGCGTACCTGAACAAGTTCCTGGGGACCGGCAAGGGACCAGGCCCTGGCCTGTACGCCGCCTGGGCGCTCTACGACCTGCTGGTCTACCGCCGCATCCGCAAGGAACTCGGCGGCCGGGCCCGCTACGCCATCAGCGGCGGTTCCCCGCTCGATCGCGACCTCAACCTCTTCTTCCTCGCCGCCGGAATCATCGTCTACGAGGGCTACGGCCTCACCGAGACCACGGCCGCGGCGACGATCGTCCCGCCGCTGCGCCCCCGCCCGGGCACCGTCGGCCTCCCGGTCCCCGGCACCGCCGTCCGCATCGCCGACGACGGCGAGGTCCTCGTCAGGGGCGGCGTCGTCTTCGGCGCCTACTGGAACAACCCGGTGGCCACGGACGCGGTCCTGCGGGACGACTGGTTCGCCACCGGCGACCTCGGCGCCCTCGACGACGACGGCTACCTCACCCTCACCGGCCGCAAGAAGGACCTCCTCGTCACCTCCGGCGGCAAGAACGTCTCACCCGCCGTCCTGGAGGACCGGCTGCGCAGCCGCTCGCCCGTCGGCCAGTGCGTCGTCGTCGGCGACAACCGCCCCTACGTCGCCGCCCTGATCACCCTGGACCCCGAGTCCGTCACCCACTGGCTCGCCGTACGTGACCTGCCCGCCGACACCCCGCTGTCCGAGCTCGCGGCCGACCCCCGGATGCGCGCCGACGTCCAGAAGGCAGTCGACCACGCGAACCAGGCGGTCTCGCGCGCCGAGTCCATCCGCCGCTTCACCCTGGTGGCAGGCGAGTTCACCGAGGACAACGGACTGCTCACCCCGTCCCTGAAGGTCAGGCGCCACGCGGTGACGGCGGCTTACGCGGACGAGATCGAGGCGCTCTACCGGACCTGAGACCCTCCGGCGGGCATGAGAACAGCGGGCCACTCCGAAGAGTGACCCGCTGTCCATGGTGCCGAGAGTGATCAGCTGTGGCTGGCGCCGTTGCCGGACAGGACCGGGATGTTGTCCAGGATGTGCGAGAGCGGCTCGTCGCCCTTGGCCTGGGTGGAGTTCTCGGTGCACTGCTGGTTCTGCGGGGCCGAGAGGATCGGCACGTCCTGGAGGACGGTGACCGGCACCAGGCCGACGAGCGAGGCCAGGTTGGCCTTGGCCGGCAGGCCGACACACGGCTTGTTCAGGGAGCCCTGCACGAGCGCGAGCTGGGGGCTCATGTCGCCGTGCGTGGACTGGTTGCCGTAACTCTGGACGGCAGCGTTGCCGTTGGTGGTGGTGACACCCTCGTCGTTGCCGATGGCGAGGGCCTGGGGCGCGGCGGTGGCCGAGATTCCGGCGACGGAGGCGGCGATGGCGGCGGTTGCCCACAGCTTCTTCATGTTCGTTCGTTCCCTTCGGAGAGTGGACTCCGTTTGTGGAGCCGCGTGGTGATCAACAGTGCGGTGGACGGCGTGGTTGCGCGGTGTGCCCCATTTGGCCCACAGGGGTTCCGCAGGACCGGAGCTGACGCGTCGCCGTTGATGGTGAGAGGAGCCGCGGGCCGCTCGAAGAGCGTCCCGCGGCCCGCGATGCTGAGTGATCAGCTGCGGTCGGCGCCGTTGCCGGACAGGACCGGGATGTTGTCCAGGATGTGCGAGAGCGGCTCGTCGCCCTTGGCCTGGGTGGAGTTCTCGGTGCACTGCTGGTTCTGCGGGGCCGAGAGGATCGGCACGTCCTGGAGGACGGTGACCGGCACCAGGCCGACGAGCGAGGCCAGGTTGGCCTTGACCGGCAGGCCGATGCAGGGCTTGTTCAGGGAGCCCTGGACGAGCGCCATCTGCGGGCTCATCTTCCCGTAGGTCTCCTGGTTGCCGTAGATCTGCTGGGCAGCGTTGCCGTTGGTGGTGGTGACACCCTCGTCGTTGCCGATCGCCAGCGCCTGGGGCGCGGCGGCAGCCGAGATACCGGCGACGGAAGCGGCGACCGCCGCGGCAGCCATAACCTTCTTGATCACTTGCATGGTCCCTTCTGGAGTAACCCCGTCCACCGGAGCGCTCTGGACAACTGCGCCCGGGCCGCATAGTTGCTGCGATTCACCCCAATGGCCCATTTGCGAAAGCCGTTGGTACGGAGCACGCGCGCGAGCTTTTCCGTGAATTCCGGGGAGCTGAACGGGCCAATCGGGTGACCTTGAGAAACCATTCGCCCAGCCCACAGTTGAGGCGGAGCAGGCACATGTGTGTCTCGGCCACGAAAGGAAACCGGAGAAATGTTCAAGAAGGCAATGGCCACGGCTGCGGTCGCCGTTTCAGTCGTCGGTGTCTCGGCGGCTTCCGCCCCCCAGGCGCTTGCCATCGGGAACGACGAGGGCGTCACCACCATGAACGGCAACGGCGCCGAGCAGTCTTACGGCAACGCCAAGACGAAGGGAGAGAAGAGCCCCCACCTCTCACTGGCACAGGGCTCCCTGAACAAGCTCTGCGTCGGCCTGCCGGTCAAGGCCAACCTGGCCTCGATCGTCGGCGTCCTGGTGCCGGTCACCGTCCTCCAGGACGTGCCGATCCTCTCGGCCCCGCAGAACCAGCAGTGCACCGAGAACTCCACCCAGGCCAAGGGCGACGAGCCGCTCTCGCACATCCTGGACAACATCCCGGTCCTGTCCGGCAACGGCGCCAGCCACAGCTGATCCGTCGCCCCCCCCGTAGTGGCTTGGGCCGCCCGTCGTGTTCACGCGCGGGCCGCCCGGGCTCTTCCGTAATTCTTTCCGTTGAGTGAAGTGTTCGGCCGAAGTCTTTTGTCGAAGTGCCTCTTCCCTTGTGAAGCTTCCGTATTGACGCGACACAGGGCGATTCGAGTGAATTCCCAAACGGCTTACTTCGCGTAGTTTCTTCGGCCGTCTTTCCCTCGTTTACAGCCTGTAGGTCATGGTGCGAGCCGTTCATGCTGTGCTCGCTCGGTTTCGGCCGTCATAGGGGCATGACCGTAGAGAAGGGAAAGCACGTGAAGCTCAAGAAGAGCGCTGCCATCGTCGCGGGCGCGATCATGGCCCTGGGACTCGCCTCCCCCGCGTTCGCGGACGCCGGAGCCGAGGGTGCGGCCGTCGGTTCGCCGGGTGTCCTTTCGGGCAACGTGGTCCAGGTTCCCGTCCACGTTCCTGTCAACGTGTGCGGCAATTCGATCGACGTCATCGGCCTGCTGAACCCCGCGTTCGGCAACACCTGCGTCAACGACTGACGCAGACAGCGCAGCAGCCACATCGGCTGGGTCACAGCCGGCCTTGGAACGCCTTTCGGTTCCAGGGCCGGCTTTCCTCACTTCATCGAGCAGGAAGGCAAGAGATTGCGACAGACCCTGAGTAGGGGAATGGTCGTGGCCGCGGCCACGACGGGCATCCTGTCCCTGTACGGCACCCCCGCCTTCGCCGACTCGCACGCGAACGGAAGCGCCCAGGACTCGCCCGGCGCAGGGTCGGGCAACAACCTCCAGCTTCCGGTGAACGTACCGGTGAACGCCTGTGGCAACACCGTCGACGTGATCGGCGCGCTCAACCCGGCGTTCGGGAACTCCTGTGCCAACGGCTCCGGTTCGGGTTCCCACGGTTCCCACGGTTCCCACGGCTCCTCCGGCCGTGACGACTCGTCGGGCTACGGTTCCGGCCACTCGGGCGGCTATGGCGGTGACCAGGGTGGTGGCTCCGGCTCCGCTGCTTACGGCGAGACGCACGGTTCGCCCGGCGTCCTGTCGGGCAACAGCGTCCAGGCCCCGGTGGACGTGCCGGTGAACGCGTGCGGCAACACGGTGGACGTGGTCGGTGTGGGCAACCCCGCCTTCGGCAACGACTGCGGCAACGGCCCCGCGGGCTACGGCGACACCCCGCCGACCACGCCCCCGACGACGCCTCCCACCACCCCGCCCACGACACCCCCGACGACGCCCCCCAGGACGCCGCCGACCCTCCCACCCACCAAGCCGCCGACGACGCCTCCCACGACGCCGCCGACGACACCCCCCACCACCCCGCCCACGGCCCCTCCCCCTACCGTTCCCCCTACCGTTCCCGGCACCCCGCCTGGAACTCCCTCCGGGCCCCCGCCCGCCCTGCCGCACACCGGCAGTGAGGGACTGCTCGCGACCTCGGCCGCCAGCGCCGCCCTCCTCGCGGGCGGAACCGTCCTGTACCGACGAGGCCGAGCCGCGTCCCGTCGCTAGGTTCTGTCGTCACATTCCCGTCGTCGCCCGGAGGCAGACGGGAATGTGACGACAGGGTCCAGCACGCCCCTCGGGTGCCGGACGCGTCACGCGCCCGGCACCCGGGCGCGCGTCACCGCCGAGCCGGGTCCGGTGCCTCGCGCCGCCGCTGGGGTACCGGCACAGGCATCGTGCGCAGCCGCCGCCGTACCCCTCGTACGAGTGTCTCGGCCGTGAACGCGGCGCCGTGCACGAAGCGCATCGCGGGGCCGAAGCCGGCCGCCGTCACCAGGCCCGCCATGAAGAGGCCGGGCACCGAGGACTCGAAGTCCCGGCCGACCTCGGGGGAACCGTCGGCCACCGCGGCCAGGTCCCCGCGCAACTCGTCGGAGAGCAGGCCGAGCCGTTCGCGGGTCGCCCTGAACCCCGTGGCGGCGATGACGTGTTCGGTCTCCAGGGAGGTCAGCTCACCGCCGCCGCCCACCGTCTCCAGGCGTACGCCGCCGCCGGTCGGGTAGGCCGCCGCGACCTGGTGGCCAAGGAGCAGTTCGACGGCCGGCTCGACGCGGTCGCGTACCCACCAGGCGCCCGCCGGGCCCAGGGCCGTGGCCGCGATCCGGGCGCGGGTGGTCTCCGGGAGCCGGTGGAAGAGACCGGGGCGCTCGGCGTAGAACCAGTTGCGCCAGCCGGGGCCCAGGCCGCTGTGCGGGGTGCGGGCCGACTCCCACCACGGGCGCTCCCAGGCGGGCGGCACGTCGTTCCAGTTCAGTTGGTCGGCGCGGGCCAGGACCCGGACACGGGTGCCCTGTTCGGCGAGGATGGCCGCCGTCTCCAGCGCTGCCTGACCACCGCCGAGCACGGTGACGTCCTGGCCGCGGAAACGGTCGAGGTCGCCGTGGTGACTGCTGTGCGAGACGTACGAGGGACCGAGCTCACGCAGGGCGGCCGGTACCTCGACGAAGGGCAGGACGCCGATGGCGAGGACGACCGTGCGGGCGTGCAGGATCTCGCCGTCGTCCAGGACCGCCTCGAAGCCGCCGGTGACGGAGCTCACCCGGACCACCGTTCGCTCGTCGACCTCGGGCACCGCGTTGCGGGCGAACCACAGCCCGTACGAGGCGAACATCTCGACCGGGATGGGCTCGCCGTGCCGGGCCTGGACGCCCTGACCGGCGCAGTAGGTGTCGAGGCGCCAGCGGCCCGCGGGGTCGGAGAGGTTCGACGCCCACGGCTCCGACTTCAGGAACATGCCGCGGGGCATGTGGTCACGCCAGGACGCCATGGGCCGGCCGAGGACGCGCAGGCTCAGCCCGGTCGCGGCGGCGTGGGAGGCGACGGACAGGCCGTACGGGCCGGCTCCCACCACCAGGAGGTCGTACATCAGCAGCTACTCGCTTTCTCGTCGTCGGTCAGGGGAGCCGGGGTCGGGGTGCCCGGCTGTCGTGCGACCCGCGCCCGATCGGCGACAGGCGCCGTACGCCGTACGCGGTCCAGCAGGCGCCGGATCACATGGCGGCCCCACAGGGCCCACATCGTGAACCCGGGCGCGAGATCGTCCCGTGCGTGCCAGGCGAGCTCGCACCCGTCAGGCCGGGGGAGCAGCGCGCTGAGCGGGGCGTAGTTCTCCACCACGAACGCGCGGCCGGGAAGCGGCGCGGGGTCCGGCAGCGGACGGTGCGTCAGGTCCAGGTGCAGGGCGCGTACGACATCCAGGCCCGCCCCGTCGGCGAAGAGCCGGAACTGGGCGCCGGGGCGGGGGTTGAAGTCGAGCAGGTGGTAGCGGCCGCTCGCGCCGTCCCGGCGGAAGTCGAGGTCGAAGACGCCGCGGTAGCCCAGCGCCCCGATGAGCTGTTCGACGAGCGACTGGAGCTGCGGGTTGGGGGTCCAGCGGCCGACCGCGGTCAGCCCGGCACCGCGCGGCCAGGCGCGCTGCTTGCGGCCGGGGCCGCCTCCGTGCACCGCCCCGGACCGGTCGGCGTACCCGTGGAAGAACCAGTCGCGGTCGGGGCCCGGCGGCAGGAAGGCCTGCAACAGCAGTCGGCTGCCCGCCTCCTCGGCGCGCAGATACAGCGCCTGCGCCTCCTGCGGCGAGCGCACCACCACCGTGCTGCGCAGCCCCGACCCGGCGGGCACCAGCCAGGGGCGGCTCCACTTCGCCACCACCGGCAGCCCCAACTGCCAGGCCGCCGCGACCGCCTGCGCCGGACTGTCCGGAATCAGCGTCACCGGGTGCGGAATGCCCGCGCTCTCGCACACGGCGGCCAGTTCCGCCTTGTCCGCCACGCGTTCGGCGAGCGCGTCAGGCTGCTGCGGCAGCAGATAGGAGGGGGCGAGGTGTTCACGGCACCGGCCGACCGCGACGGCGCTCACGTCATCCATCGGGATGAGTACGGCGGGACGGGATACGCGCGCGGCCACTCGGCGCAATGCGGTGACGATTTCTCCGGTGGATGCGCCGGGCGGTGGCGGGGGATGCATCTCGCTGACAAAACGCGACCTGCGGACGGGACTTCCCGTTGAATCGGCGACGACATGCACCTCCACGCCCGCTCTGCCGAGCGAGCGTGCGGCCCCCAGCGTTCCGTGGTGAAAGGGGTTTCGGTCGATCCGTAGAAGCACGGCGGGGACGCGGGTGTCGAGAAGCGGCACGGAATTTCCTTCGGGTCGGTCACCCGTGCGGGTGATCGGCGCACACAAAGGCCGGAGCCTCGGTTGGCGGAATGGGTATTCATATGACTGAGTGTCAGTAGGCAGAAGTAGCCAGAAGGCAGATCGAGTACCGGAAGACGGAATGTGCCGTCGGAACAGCAGAGTGGAGAGAGGAGCAGGCATGGCCCCTCAGCAGCAACGGCTCCGGAGCAGACGGCTGGCGTGCGTCGCGGCCGGCATCGTCGCGTCGGTCGCCCTGGCGTCGGGTCCGGGATACGCCGTGGGCGCCGGGGTGGTGGGAGTCGACGATCCGCCGGCGCCGACACCGGCGTCGGTGACCCCGGCGACGACACCTGTGACGCCCGCACCACTCACGCCACCCGCGTCACCTACGGTGCCCGTGACTCCCACGGACACGACCGAACCGAAGCCCGCCGACAAGGCACCCGCGTTCGGCGCCTACCTGGACTACGGCGCCCGCGGTGTCGCCCGGATCGCCGAGCTCAGCAAGTGGCTGGGCGGCACCGAACTCCGCGTCGGGCACACGTATCTGCCCGGCGACCGCTGGAGCAACATCGAGGGCGCCCCCGGCTTCCTCGACGTCTGGGCGGACTGGCGGCGCGAACAGGACGACCGGATGCTCGTCCTCAACGTGCCGATGATGGAGCGCAACGAGGAGCGCGTCTCCGACGCCGAGGTCAAGGTGCTGCTGCGCCAGGCCGCCTCAGGAGCGTTCGACAAACACTTCCGCGCACTGGCCGAGCGCCTTGTCGAACTGAAGGTGCCGGACACCGTCATCGTGCTCGGCTGGGAAATGAACGGCATTACGTACACCCATCGCTGCGGTCCCGACCCGGAGGCCTGGAAGAAGTACTGGAACAGAATCGTCACCACCATGCGGGCGGTGCCGGGACAGAAATTCCGGTTCGACTTCACCCCGAATCGCGGCCGGGACGCCATCCCCTGGACGCAGTGCTATCCGGGGGACGACACGGTCGACATCATCGGTATGGATTCGTACGACCAGCCGTCGGGACTGTCATTCGACGAGCAGGTGAAAGAGCCGTACGGCCTTCAGGAGCACGTGGACTTTGCCAAATCCCATGGCAAGCCCATTTCCTATCCTGAATGGGGACTCTTCCGCAACGGTGACAATGCGGCCTACATGAAGCGCATGCTCGCGTGGATGGACGAGCACAAGCCGCTGTACAACACGGTCACCGACTACTGCCCGCACGGTGTGTGGCAGTGCGCGGACAACCCGAAGGCGTCCGAGATCTACCGCTCGGCGCTGTCCGGCCATACGGATCCCACGCCCGTTCCCACACCACCCACACCACCGACACCCGAACCGACTCCGCCGCCCAACCCGGTGAGCCCGCCCAACTGCTCGCCGGTGGACCTGAGCGACTGGGTCGAGTACTGGATCGGCGGGAAGCTCTGCCTCCGCTTCGACTGGTGGTCGCGCGACAGGTGACGCGGTCATGAGGGCGGTGGCGGCGGGTCGTTCACGGCCTGCCGCCACCGCGCTCCCTCCAGCGACGCAGGAGTTCCTTGCCCCGGCTGCGCGCGGCGACGTCGCAGACGACCGCCGACATCAGCGGCGCCGTTCGCCGCCGGGCCAGCAGCAGGCGCTGGTTGACGACGGGTTCCGGGCGCCAGTGGTGCTTGTAGGGCTCGTCACCGCGCAGCAGGCTCAGCGCCGCGCGTCCGCCCGCCTCGGTGTGCTGGGCGCAGGCGTTGAGCAGTATCACCGCGACATCCGCCTTCCGTTCGCGCAGTTGCGGATGGGCGCCGTACAGATAGCCGCCCGCCAGGCGCCGCGAGAGCAGCGTGAGGTCCACGGCCATCACGGTGTCGTCGAGCCGGAACTCGGTGACCACCGCGTCCCCCGAGCGCACCATCGGACCGACCGACCGGACCAGATGCTCGGAGAACCGCTCCTGAAGGTGTTCCGACGTCACCTTCCGTCCCTGCCACTGCAGTTGATGCAGTTCGAGCAGCCGTCGCAGCGCCGCGTCCACCTCGTCATGGCCTACGACACGCTGCTCGACCCCGAGCGCGCTGAGCTTGCGCAGCTTGGCCCGCACCCGCTGGGCCTTCGAGGAGGGGAGCCGGCCGACCAGTTCGTCCATCGAGGTGCCCGGCAGCTCCAGGCAGAGCGAGTCGCGTACCCGGCTGCGCGGCCCGCGCCAGCGCTCGAAGATCCGCTCCACCGCGCCACCGGGCCGCACCTCGCGGAAGTCGATGAGCGCGGTGCGGGCGGCCGCCGACAGCCCCTCGGTGAGCGTGGCCGCCGCCCGGTCGGCGTGCTCGTCGTCGATGAGGACGTCCCCGTAGTCGGAGATCGCCCCGCCGAGCGGTACGAGCGCGGGCAGCGGACGGCGTACCCGCATCAGCGGTGCCACCGCACGCAGTTCGCCGCTGTCATCACGCACGAGCACCAGCCGCAGTCGGCCGGGGGTGCCGTAGGAGAGCCACCAGGAGTGCAGCCAGGCGTGACTCTGGAACGGGGTGGCCGTGGCGCAACTCCGGTACAGGCGGCCCCAGGCCGGGCCCAGTTCCGCGAACTCGCGCTCGTCGGTGACGAGTTCGGCCACCAGCGTCCCGGCGGCGGCGGTCTGCAGCGTGCCGCTCACATCTGCCCGCGCACATCGGCGGCCGTGGCGGGGCTCGGCACGGAGGCCGGGCGGGCGGCGTCCACGGTGCGCCGGGGACGGACCAGCAGCACCAGACCGCCGAGCAGGCCGCCCGCGCTGGCGCCCACCAGAGCGGTCACGCCCGGCGAGGCCGAGGACGCCTCGGTGGGCTTCGTGGCGCGGGCGAACTGCTGGAGTTCGACGTTCGTCTCGGCCTTGGCGTCGTTCGCGTGCCGGGTCAGCGCGCGCGAGACGGCGTTGGCCATGTCGGCGGCGAGGTCGGGGCGCGAGGACGTCGCCGAGACGGAGACCATCGGGGCGTCCGGAGAGGTCGCGGTCTGCACGCTCTCCTGGAGGGTCTTCACCGGCACCCCGGCCCACACCTGCGCGTCGCCGAGCACGGCGAGCTGGGTGGCGACCCGGCCGTAGGCCTGGGCGAAACCGAGGGCGGCCGCCGGGTCCGACTTCTCGGTCGGTACGGCGACGACGTAACTCGTGGCCGTGTACGTCGGCGTCTTCACGACCCCGTACGCGCCGCCGAGCAGCCCGCCGAGCACGGCGCCGGCGGCGAGCAAGGACCAGGGGGGCATGGTCTTCGCGCGGGCGATGGCCGCTGCGTTCGGTCGGAGGCCTCTGGTGGGGTTTTCGATCATCAGGAACTCACTCCCAGTCAGGTGCGGGTCACAGCGGCCGCGTACACGTCCATGAGCTGTGCGGCGCTGCGGGTGATGCAGTAGTGGTGGGCGGCGTCCGGTACCGAGCGAGGCGCGGGACCCTCCTCGCGGACCTTTCTCAGGGCGCGGGCGAACGAGTCCGAGCCGCCCTGGACCCGACGGGCACCGAGGCCTGCTTGTACCGGCAGGTCCTCGACGGCCGGGCAGGACACGTACAGCACGGGCAGTCCGGCCGCCATCGCCTCGACGACGGCCAGGCCGAACGCCTCCTCGGCGCAGGGCGAGGCGAGGACGTCCATGGCCGCTATCAGCGACGGCAGATCCGCCCCGGGCAGGCCGCCGGTGGGGCGCTCGCCGGTGAACAGCACCCGGTCCGCGACCCCGGCCTCGTGCGCCGTCCGCCGCAGCACGTTCTCCTCCGCGCCGCCGCCGACGAGCAACAGCCAGTAATCGCTGGACAGTTCGGCCAGCGCGCGGAGGAGTACGTCGAACCGCTTGCCCGCCGTGAGCCTGCCGACCCCGCCGACGACATACGCGCCCTCCGGCAGCCCGAGCCGGCGCCGGGTACGCTCGCGCAGCTCCGGGGCGAAGCGGAAGCGGGCCAGGTCGATACCGTTCGGGACGACCTCGATGCGTGGTGCGGGCACGCCCCAGCGGCGCAGCCGGTCGGCGACGGTCGGCGAGACGGCGACGGTTGACCGGCCGAGCCGCTCGCTGGCCAGGTACAGCGCCCGCACCCCCGCGCTCAGCCTGCGCCCCTCCATCTGGGAGTCGCCGAGTGAGTGTTCGGTGGCGACGACGGCCCGGACTCCCGCCAGCCGGGCGGCGAGCCGGCCGTACACGCAGGCCCGGTAGAGGTGGGTGTGCACGAGGTCGTACCGGCCCGCGCGGATCAGCTTCACCAGGCGGGGGAGCGCGGCGAGGTCGCGGTTGCCCGCCATGCCGAGGTGCGTGACGCGCACACCGTCGTCGGTGAGCCCGTCGGCGACGGCGCCCGGGTTGGTGAGGGTGACGACATCACAGTCGACCGGCAGATGGCGCAGGAGCAGCCTGAGTTGCTGCTCGGCGCCGCCGACACCGAGGCCCGTGATGATGTGCAGGGCCTTCATCAGACCCCCTCGGCCGGACGCCGGCGCAGGCGGTGCAGCTTGAGCTTCAGCAGCAGGCGTACGGCGGTGTCGTTCTCGCCGATGTGGACGCGGGGGAGGGCGAGCGGGCCGGTCAGCGGGCCGGGGTCGATCGCGCAGGCGTACGTGTATCCGGCGTTCCGTACGGCGTCCACGACCCGCTGGTCGATCGTCCCGTACGGATAGCAGAAGCCCTCGACGTGAGCACCGATCAAATCCGAGAGCACTGCTCTGCTTTCGGCGACCTCGGCGTACACGAGGGCGTCGTCGGCCTGGGTGAGGTCGACGTGGGTGAGCCCGTGCGAGCCGATCTCGATGCCCACGGAGGCGGCGGCGAGCCGGATGCCCTGCTTGCTCAGCAGCGGTTTGCGGGGGCCGAGCGGATCCCAGGCGTTGTCACCGCTCAGCCGGCCGGGCAGGACGAAGAGGGTGGCGCCGCAGTCGTGGCGCTGTAGGAGCGGCAGGGCGTTGTCGACGAAGTCGGCGTACCCGTCGTCGAAGGTGAGACCGACGAGGTCGCGCCCCTTGCCCCGGGCGCGGGCCGCGAGCAGGTCGCTCATGCTCACGCCCCGCAGGCCGCGCCGCCGCAGCCAGGTCAGCTGCTGGTCGAGGCGGTCCGGGGAGACCGTGATGCGGTACGGGTCCTCGGAGGGGTCGCCCACCGAGTGGTACATGGCCACCCACGGAGCCGTCGTGTCGAGGCGTCTGGTGGCGGGTGTGTCAGCGGAAACGGGCATGCGGGAGCCTTTGTGTGAGCGAACGGAGGGCGGGTGCGAAGCCCTGGACCCCCAGGGCCCGGGCGAGCAGGGCGAAGACGACGGTCACGACTGTGCCGCCGGTGACAAGAGCGAGCAGGGGGGAGTCCACACGGCTCGCGCAGAGACCGCCCACCAAGGCGGCGACCACCGCTGCGCGCACCGGTTTGCTGATCTCGGCGAGCACCTGGCGGGTACGGATCGGCACACTGCGCGGGCCCATGCCGTACAGCAGGAATACGGCGCTGATGGTGATGCCGAGGGCGTTGGCGGCGGCGATCCCGAGCACCCCCCAGGAGCCGACGGTCAGCGCGCCGATCCAGGAGGTCGCGATGATCCCCACGGTCATCGCGAACAGCGGGTACCAGGTGGGCCGACCGCCCGAGAAGTACGAGCGGACGAGCGCGCCGACCAGCGTGTGGCCGAGCAGCCCGAGGGCGTACACGCGCATGACGGAAGCGGTGACCGCCGTGTCCTGCGCGGTGAACGCGCCCCGCTGGAACAGCAGTTGGATCATCTGGGGCGCACACGCGACGACCACCGCCGCGCCCAGGAGCACCGTGCAGGAGACCAGCACGAGATCGCGCTCCACGCGGTTGCGGGCGCGCTCTGTGTCACCCTCGGCGATCGCCTGCGCGACCACCGGGAAGGTGACGGTGCACAGCATCAGCGAGAGCACCATCGGCATCTGGGCCACTTTCTGGGCGTAGTTCAGATGCGAGATGGCGCCGGCGGGCAGCGAGGAGGCCAGGAAGCGTTCGATGAGGATCTGGGACTGGCGGCACAGGGCGAAGAGCAGCACCGTGGTGACCAGGCTCAGGTCCATCGGGCGCGCCTCCTCGGCGGTGCCCGGGCCTTCTGCCACCACCTGCTTGCGCCGGAGCTGCCGCCACAGCGAGGGCGCCTGCGCCGCCACCATCAGCCCGCTGCCCACCGCGACCCCGAGGGCCGCCGAGCGCACGCCCCAGTGGTCGCCAAGGACGAACATCGCCGTGATGATCCCGGTGTTGTACGCCACGTAGATCACCGCGGGCGCGACGAAACGCCGGTGCGCCCGCAGCACCGCGCTGCAGTACCCGGCGAAGCCGAAGCCCAGGACGCAGGTCGCTGTCAACCGGGTGCAGTCCACGGCCAGTTGGGGATCGGGCAGACCGGGTGCGAGTGCCTCGACCAGGTGGGGCGCCCCGACGATCAGCAGCGCACAGGCGGCCACGAAGGCCAGCGACAGCCGGGGCAGGGTACTGGCGACCAGCGCACGGACCGGATCGCCCGCGGCTCCCTGCGCCCGCCGGGCCACCGCCATGCTGAACGCCGGGATGAGGATGAAGGCCAGCCCGTCCTCGATCAGCAGCGTCGAGGCGAACTCCGGCACCGTCCACGCCACCAGGAACGCGTCCGTCTCCGACCCGGCCCCGAACAGATGCGCCAACGCCTGGTCCCGGCCGAGGCCGAGCAGCGCTCCCGCGATGGACAGCGCGACGGTGACAAGAGCGGCCTTGGCGAGGAAACGGCTGCCGGAGGAGGGCGGGTCATCGGCCTTCGCTGCGGTCGGGGGCGCGGTACGAGCAGCAGGGAGAGGGACGGAAGCCGCCTGCCCCCCGGAACCGCCGGCGCCACCCGCGACGACGCCGGAACCGGTTGCGGCCGGAGCTTTACTGCCGCCGGCCGCACCCGGAGCCGTGCCGGCGCCGGCCGCGCGCGCCACGGCGTTGGGATTGGTTGCGCCCGCGCCTTTGCCGCCGCTGGGAGCGCGCGTCACCGTGCTGGCGCCGGTCGTGCCCGCAGTCCTGCCCGCGTCGGCCCGGCGCGCCACCGCGCTGCGACCTGTACCGCTGACCGTAGGCCCGGTCGCGCCGTCGACCTCGCCACCCGCCCCACCCTCGGCCTCCGCCCGAGGCGGCGTCACCGTCATCGCGTCGAGGCCTTCTCCAGTGATCCCGGAGCCGCCACCGACCGAGACGGCGACCGCGCTGCCGAGGAAGCCGGATCCATCAGCGCCCACCAGCCCACGAGCCCGAAGCAGACGGCGGTCAGCACGGTCGAAGGCCCGCCGATGTCGGCGTACATGAAGTCGATCAACTGCCAGCCGAGCAGCCCGCACGCGACCAGCGCGCAGTCGAGGCCCGAGGCGGTGCCGATGTCCGACGCGGTCCGCCGGGTCCGTACGAGCCCCCGCAGCGCGCACGCCAGGAGTGCCAGCCAGCTGCCCGCGAGGGCGAGCAGTCCGATGAGCCCCTGTTCGCTGAGGACGAGGAGGTACATGTTGTGCGGGGAGAGCAGCGGCTGCTTGCGGAAGGCGGCGCCGGCGCCTGCGGTGTCGCTGCCCGAGGAGAGCGCGAGGGAGGCGTGGCCGTCTCGGTGGTCGGGGAAGCCCTTCAACCCGACGCCGGTCAGGGGGTGTTCACGCCACATGCCGGCGGCCGCCGCCCACATCGTGTACCGGTCGGTCACCGACTGGTCCGGCGCGTCGGTGACCTGCGTGATGCTGCTGATCCGCTCCTGGAGCATCGCGGAGCCGACGCCGAAGCCGCCCACGAGGATCACCACCACGGCGGCCACCACCGCGCCCACCTTCACCGCCCGCCGCAGTCCCGCGAGCACCAACTGCGCACCGCACGCCGCCGCCGTGGCGATCCACGCGCCCCGGCTGAAGGACAGCGCGAGCGGCAGCAGCAGTACCAGCGAGCACACCACGGCGGCCGTCCGCTGCCGGGCGGCGCCCGACCCGAGCGCCAGCCCCACCGCACACACCAGCCCGAACGCCACCACGGTCGCCATCCCCATGATGTCCGTGGCCCCGAAGGTCCCCACCGCCCGGATGTCCTCGCCCTGGTAGGAGGCGCCGGTCCCGGTGACGTACTGGTGCACCCCGATCGCCCCCTGCCACAGCGCGAGGCCGACGAACGACCAGGCCAGCAGCCGGAAGTCACGCCGGTCCCGCACCAGCAGCAGCACCGCCGCCGGGACCAGCACGAACACCTGGAGGTAGCGGGCGAGGCCGGTGATCCCGGCCCCGGCGCTCGCCGCACCGGCCGCCGCGACCGCGATACCGACCACGGGCAGCCCGATGACCAGCGCCGCCGTACGGGACAGGGGGCGCCGCCGGCCTCGTACGAGACGCACCGCGCAGCACAGCACGACCAGCCCGGAGACGGCGTCGGCCACCGTCGCGCCGCCCTCGCCGCCGGGCGCGACCGGCAGCCCGAGCAGGGCGATCACGGCGACGACGGGCAGCACGGGCAGCGCCCGCCCGAGGGCGGATGTCAGGGTGCCCAGGGGCGAGAGGGGCAGGACTTGGCTCACCGGCTCAGCTCCCCGTCGGACGTACGAGCGCGGCGGCCGTGCGCAGCAGGATGCAGATGTCCTGCCACAGCGACCAGTTGTCGATGTAGGCGTTGTCGAACCGGCAGCGGTCCTCGATGGAGGTGTCACCGCGCAGCCCGTGGATCTGGGCCAGTCCTGTGATGCCGGTCCGCATCCGGTGGCGGGCCGCGTAACCCGGGTAGGTCTGGCTGAACTTCCCCACGAAGTAAGGGCGTTCGGGGCGCGGACCGACCAGGCTCATGTCACCCCAGAACACGTTCCACAGTTGGAGCAGCTCGTCCAGCGAGGTGCGCCGCAGGAAGTGGCAGAACCGGCTCATCTCACGTTCGTTCGCCACACTCCAGCGGGTCGCGGCCTCGTGCGCGTCGACCGGGCGATGGGTGCGGAACTTCAGCAGGGTGAAGGGGCGCCCGTCCTTGCCGATGCGCTCCTGCCGGAAGACCACGCCGGGCCCGTCGCTCAGCCGCAGCACGACCGCGCACACCAGCAGCAGCGGGCTGACCAGCAGCAACAGCGTCCCGGAGACGGCGACATCGAGCAGCCGCTTGCCGATGCTGCCACGGCGGCCGGGGGCGGACAGCGGTCGACAGGAGAACCCCGCGAGCCGGCCGTGCAGCCCGTGCGTCCCGCTGTCGTACGACGGCGAGTCCGCGTCGATCTCCCACACCACGCAGCCCGCCTCGGCCAACGCCCGCAGCAGCGGCCCGCGTTCGCCGCCGGACTTCACCACGAGCGCGACCCGCACACTGTTCTGGATGAGGGCCCGCTGCACCTCCTCGCCGGTGGTGAGGACCGGCAGCCCGTCCCCTCCGGTCGGCTGGTCGGCGACGATACCCACCGGCCGCACTCCGCAGGCCGGATGGCGCAGGAAGGCCGCGGCCACCCGCTGAGCCGTCGCGGCCGGACCGATCACCAGGGCGGCACCGGGGCGCAGCACGAGGGCCCTGCGCCGCCGCCAGTGCAGCGCGCCGCGGCCCGCGCAACTCGCCGCCGACTGCATAACGCAGCCCACGGCCAGGGTCCGGGCGGACAGCGCGCCGGCGGGGAAGAGCGCCGCGAGCAGGGCCGCCGGCACGCACCAGGCCACCGCGATCCGCGCGCAGACCGCGGGCAGTTCGTCCAGTACGGCGGGCACGGGCTCGGCGCGGTACAGCGACGCGTGCGCGTTCAGCCAGACCACCCCGAGCACCAGCGCGAGGACCAGCAGCGGTTGGCGCTGGGTCTGGGTGAGCGCAAGGCCGGCCAGCAGCGCCGCACCGCCGTCCACGGCGAGCAGCGGCAGCCTTGAAGCCCGCCGCAGGGAAGGCCGTTGTCCGGCCGGGAATCTGAAGCCGTCGGCGACCCCGCGAGGAGGGATGACCGAGACGGGCGAGAATCCGTACTCCCGGGGCTGTCCGCCCGGGGAGGGAACGGTGCTTTCCGCAGTCACGAGTGGATGGGCTCCCTGCACTCGGTGGGTTCCCCGCTCGCGGTGTCCACGCCGAGCCTCGGAGTGAGCAGCTCGCGGTAGACGTCCGCGACCGCGTCGGCCGTACGGCGCACGTCGTGCGTGGTCAGTACGTGGCGGCGTCCCTGATGGCCGAGGGACTCGCACAACAGCGGGTCGGACAGCAGTTCGGAGATGGTGTGGGCGAGCGGGACCGGCGCCTGCGACGGCACCAGACAGCGCTCGCGGAGGTCCGGCGGCAGGCTCTCCCGGGCGCCGTCCACGTCGGTGAGCACCACCGGGCGCCCACAGGCCATGGCCTCCAGCGGTGCCAGCGCCATGCCCTCCCAACGGGACGGCAGCACCACCAGATCGGCGGCCTGATACCAAGGGACGGCATCCTCGGCGGCCCCGGCGAACAGCACCCCGCCGGGCGCCCCGGCCCGCAGTGGCTCGGCGTCCGGCCCGTCCCCGACCAGCACGAGCCGGGCCGCGGGCACCCGCCGGACCACCTCGGGCCACGCCTGAAGCAGGACCTCCTGCCCCTTCTGCCGGCACAGCCGCCCCACACAGACCACCAGGGGCGTCGCCGGCCCGACCCCCGCTTCGGCGAGCAGCGGAATACCGGCTCGTACGGTGTCCACGGCCGCGGGGTGAAAGCGTGCCGGATCGATCCCGTTCGGGATCACGCACCAGGGAGCGTGCACTCCGGCGCGTACGCCGGTATCGCGCTCCGCTTCACTGACACACACCACCCGGGAGGCCCAACGCGCCCCCCACCGCTCCCACTTCAGCGCGAGCCCCGCGGTGACCCCGCCGACGGCCTCGAACGACCAGGCGTGCGGCTGGAAAACGGTCGGCACCCGCCCGCGCACGGCGAGCCGGGCGGCCAGCCCGGCCTTGGCGCTGTGCGCGTGCACCAGATCGGGCCGCACCTCCGCGACGAGGCGCCCGAGTCGCCGTACCTCCTGAGGCAGCGATGGCCCCGGCGCACGTGTCGCCTGCCAGTCGCGTACGTCGCCGCCGAGCGCCCGGAGGGTTCGGGCGAGGTCGCTGCCGCCCGGGCATGCGACGGTGACGTGCGTTCCGGCGGCGAGCTGCGCCTTCACCAGGTCCGTCACCACCCGGGCGACACCGCCGTCGACCGGCTGGGTGATGTGCAGGACCCGCGACGGAGGGTCGGTTGACAGTTGCATGCGCGGTTCCTCGCTCACGGACGGCGCGCGGGCGCGCGCGTCACTGCTTCGCGTCGACGGCGGTGAACAGTGCCCCGACCCACGCCGTGTCCCGCTGCGAAACGAGCCGGAAGGTCAACTGGTCACCCCCGCGGCGGATCCCCTTACCAAGTTCGAGAACGTCCGAGTCGTAGCCGAGCGTGTTCGGATACGCCGGAACCCGCTCGATCGCGTCAGGACCCGGTTCGCTGATCGTCGAATTGAGCACGTCGTCACGAGGGTTGGCCCGGTCGGCAAGCACGGTCGGCCCACCGCGTCCGGTCGACACGGTCAGCGAGTCGCCCCGGCTCCCGCGGTCGCCGTTGTAAGCGACAAGCCCCGCACGCCCCGCGGCCCCCTCGGGGAACCGCAGCCCGCGCAGCCGGATCACCTGGTCCTCGCGCGGGCCGAGCGAGTCGAAGCCGTCCCACATCGCCAGCTGCCGCAGCGGCTCCGACTGCTTCTCGTACGCCACCATCAGCGTCCAGCCGCCCCAGGCCCCCGCGGCGGAGCGGCCCATCGCCACATTGACCTGGGCCACCGTGTACAGCCCCGAACCGTTCTCCCGCACCAGCTTCGTGACGTCCGCCGAGGCCTGGAACGCGTCGGCGCCGCGCGCCACCCGGTGCCCGACCACGCTGTCCGCGAGCACGGCCTTGTACTCGCCGTCGGGCTCCGCGATCAGCACCCGCCCGTTGTCCTTCGCCGGCTTCTGCTCACCGACCTTGAGGTTGCCGCCCCAGTACAGCCGCGCGTACGTGACCCGCGCGCCCTGCGGCAGACGGACCTCGCCGAGGCTGGAGTTGTAGGTGTTCGGGTCCTTGTCTACGTCGACGTAGAACATGTCGAAGTCGCTGTTCACGCCCTTTTTGCCGGCGCGTGCGGCGGAGCAGGACGGCGACGGCCGGGTGAGCGTCGCGCGGCAGCTGATGGAGGAGTTGGCCGCCCGGACGATTCCGCCGTGCTGCAGTGCGCGGTAGCGCTGGGTGAAGGTGACGCTCTCCGCCTCGGCGGCAGACGGCGCGGCCGTCGCGGGGCAGCCCGGTGCCAGGAGGGTGGCGAGGACAGAGCAGCCGACCATCGCACGGCGCAGCAGAGGACCCGGGGAATTACGCATGACCGGCGGTGCCCTTTCGGGGGAAAAGGTTCTGGACCAGCGGACGTCCGGAGCGTTCGGTGGACTCCGGATCGACGGAAATCTGCAGATCACATATGTGCGCGTTGACTCCCCGTCTGTTTGCGACGTCTTGTGAGGCCTGCTGCCACGCGGCCTCGGGAGGAACGCAACACTAGCCGCTATCCGTATTTATCGGTGAAAGCTGACAAGTGTGTCGGAATGGTGAAGTCGGGCAGTTTTGGAGATCACTCTTTCGGAGGCACAACCCGCGTGCGTGCCGCGCGTTGATTCCAGAGCCGGGCATCCCCGCCCGGATGTTGTGTCGATTTCAAGGAGCACTTCTCCATGTCGCGTATCGCGAAGGGCCTGGCCCTGACCTCCGTTGCCGCCGCCGCCGTGGCGGGCACCGCCGGCATCGCCGCCGCCGACAGCGACGCACACGGCGCGGCCGCCCACTCCCCGGGCGTCCTGTCGGGCAACGTCCTGCAGGTCCCGATCCACGTCCCGGTCAACGTCTGCGGGAACACGATCAACGTCATCGGCCTGCTGAACCCCGCGTTCGGCAACACCTGCGTCAACGACTGAGGTCAACGCGGACCTTCTGCCGGCCGTCCTCCCCAACGGGAGGGCGGCCGGTTCGCGTTGCCCCGAATGGTGGGAGGCGGGTCCCTTCTCCCGGTAAGCGCCTCACCAGGGAGGACACCCGCGCCAAGCACGCAGGCCCGCTACGCAGGGCATTCGATCGGTTGCAGACGGCGATGACCACTTCCACGGTGAGCACAAGGTCCGAACGAACCATCGAAGGGAACCATCCATGCGTGCTCTGCCCGCACGGCGCATCGCGTCCTCCGCACTCTGCGCCACGCTTCTGCTCGGGATCGCCGCACCGGCCGCCGTGGCGGCGGACAGCGACTCGGCGCGTGGCCGCACCTCTGCGGCGGCGGCGCCCGTCCCGGGCGCGGACGCGCTCCTGGCGCAGGTCCAGTCCCTGGCCGACATCGGCGGCGTACTGAAACCGGTCACCGATCTGCTCGACGCCGTGCTCAAGGCGGACAACGGCCAGCTCTCCGCCGACCAGGCGGCCACACTCGGCCAGGCCGTGAAGGACGCGATCGCCAAGCTCACCGCGGCGGTTCCGGTGACGCCCCCGGTGGCGGTCCCCGATGCGCCGGCCGTCCCCGCGGCGCCTGCGCTGCCTGCCACCCCGGCCGTCCCCGCGCTGCCTGCCGCTCCGGCGTTGCCTGCCGTGCCCGCGCTGCCCAAGAACGCCGGGGACCAGGACGACGACAAGGCTCCCGGTGCGAGCGGTTCCCGTGCCGCGGCTCCCGCGGACCTGAAGGCCGACGCGCTCGCCGCCCTGCAGAAGGCGGTCGACACGCTGCTCGCGGCGGTCACCTCCGGCGATCCCGCCGGAGTGGTCCCCGCGGCGACGGCCGTGGTCACGGGACTCGTCAACCTCATCGTCGCCGTGGTGCTCGGCGGCGGCCTGCCCGTGCCGGATCTGCCCGGTCTGCCGAGCCTGTCCTCACTGCCGGCGGTTCCGGCGGCCCCCGCTGTTCCGGCGGTTCCGGCCCTCCCGGCGGGCGGTCCTCTGCCCTCCTGAGTACGGGGAGCGGTGCCTGAGGCGAAGCAGTCGCCCCCCCCGCCGTCGTGCCGACCGCTCCGGTCGGCACGGCGGCTGTTTTGCATTCGCTCTTATATGAATGCGACGCGCCGTTCATTCGGGTGGGGTGCAGGAAACTTCTGCACACAGGGTTTCCGTCGCGTCGGGTCCTCGTTAGCCAGGGCGTATACACATTCCCTCTGGTGACATGAGTTGCCGAAGAAAGGAACACGATGAAGTCCCTGAAGGCCGCCGCTGTCGTTGCCGGGTCCATCGCCATTGCTGGTGCCGCCGCGCCCGCCTTTGCCTACGAGGCATCCGACGTCACCCCCACCAGCCTCAACGGCGCCCTGGAGACCATCACCAGCCAGCGCTCGCTCAGCCTGGAGGACGTACAGCCCCTACAGCACCAGTCGGACGCGCTCAACACCGAGAACGCGAGCTCACCGCTCGGCGCCGTGAGCAGCGCGACGGACGCGCTCAACTCGGCCGGTGGCCCCACGGCGCTCCTCGGCGGACTTCCCCTCCAGGGCTGACCGGAGCTAATCAGCTCATTTCATCGCGTGTCTTTTCCGCGAGGCCTGCTGACATCTCCATACGCTGGAGTAAATCTCCAAGGAAAGGTCTGAAGATGAACACTGCCAAGAAAGCCGCTCTGATTATCGCCACCGCCGGAATGGCCGCTGGTGCCGCTTCGGGCAGCGCCTTCGCCGACGCCGGTGCGCAGGGTGCGGCGGTCAAGTCCCCGGGTGTCCTCTCGGGCAACGTCGTTCAGGTCCCGGTGCACGTTCCGGTGAATGTCTGCGGGAACACGATCGACGTCATCGGTCTGCTGAACCCGGCGTTCGGCAACACCTGCGTCAACAAGTGACGTCGTACGCGGGCTGAGTCGTACACAGGCTCCAGGGCCGATTCCGCACCTTGCGGAGTCGGCCCTTCGCGTTGTCGGCTGTGCGTTGTCAGTCGTGGGTTCCCGCTGTGGACTTTCGCTGTGGGCTTTGTGCTGTGGGTTGTTCGAAAAACGTCCCTCGTTCGTGTGGTCGGGCGGGCGGTTGTCGCCCGGTCGGGTGACAAAGGGGCGGCCCCGTTCGGGTGCGTCGATAAGGTTCCGCGGTGACCTCAACCTCAAGCGAAACGCGCCCTTTCCGGGCCGCAGATCTCGGCACGCTCGCCGTGATGGCCTTCAGCGGTGACGCCCCCGACGGCGACATGCCGTATCTCCTCGCCTACTCCCTGGGTGACAGCGAGGGCGGTCCGGAGGCCACCTCGGCCGCCATCGAGCGGCTGTTGAGCGACAACGGTCTGCCCGTCGGCGACACGCTCCTCGACGGTTCGCGGTACCCGAGCCTGCCGCTCACCCTCCTTGTCGAGGCCGACCAGGCCGTCGTCACGATGCCGTCCCTCAACGCCCAGTGCGTCGTTCCCCCCGAGTGGCTCGCGGCGGTCGGCAAACGCGGCTACGCCTACTTCCTGTTCGCCACCCGCGCCTGGCCCGTCGCCGAGCCCGGCAAGCCCGTCGATCCGGAGAACCTGGCCGCCTTCGCGGGTGACGAGGAGACCCTGAACAGCGCCGCGCACGTCCTGCTGCCCGCGCGCCGCCTGCGCGGCTGATGACACGAACCGCGGGCGGCGGCCGCGCGCTCGCCCTGCTGCTGGTGATCACGGGGGCCGCGGGTCTGCTGGCCTCCTGGGTCATCACGATCGACAAGTTCAAACTGCTGGAGAACCCGGACTTCGTGCCCGGGTGCAGCCTGAACCCGGTCGTCTCCTGCGGCAACATCATGAAGAGCGACCAGGCCGAGGCCTTCGGGTTCCCCAACCCGATGCTGGGCCTGGTGGCGTACGCCATCGTCATCTGCGTCGGTGTCGGTCTGCTCGCCGGAGCGGTCTTTCCGCGCTGGTACTGGCTGGTCTTCGACGCGGGTACGTTGTTCGGCGTCGGATTCTGCACCTGGCTGCAGTTCCAGTCGCTCTACCGCATCAACTCGCTGTGCCTGTGGTGCTGTCTGGCGTGGGTCGCCACGATCCTCATGTTCTGGTACGTGACGTCATTCAACGTACGGAAGGGATTCCTGCCCGCGCCGGGCTGGTTGAGAGGATTCCTCGCCGAATTCACCTGGGTCCTGCCGGTGTTGCACATCGGCGTCATCGGAATGCTGATCCTGACCCGATGGTGGGACTTCTGGACGAGCTGACTATTGGGCTCGTTGGGGGAATCTTGCGCTGATGAGGATCTCAGGATCGTTACGCGGTACGGACGCTGACCCCCCCGAATCCTGAAAGGGACCGTACCTGAAATGAAGTCGACCACTCGAGGAACTCTTGCCGCTGTCCTGACCGGCGTCGCGGCAGCGGTGGGTGCCGCCGCCGCGACCCCCGCCGTCGCGGCCGGGACGGTACCTGTCCCTGTACCACTGGACGGGGTGGAGAGTGCCCTCAACATGCAGCTGCCCAAGGTCTCCGGGCAGCTGCCGGTACCCATGCCGGGCAGCCCCGACGGCCCCCGGTACGTCGAGGGTCGGCTGCTCCCCGAGCGTGCCCTGCCGCAGTTGCCGGTGGGTGCCGGGCTGCCCGGGGCGGACGTACACACGCCCCTTCCGCATGTCCTCGGGGACGGCTTCGACCACCTCGGAGTCGGAGCGCCCGCCGCCGACCTCCGGACCCTGACCCCGGGGCTGTCCCTGGACACCCCGCTCACGCCGCCGAACCCCGACAACTTCGGCCTGCCGGAGCTGAAGCTCCCTCAGGTCGCCGTACTGACACCGCTGCTGCAGACGGTGCCGGGCGCGAACGTGGTCATGGGGTCGGGGGCGTAACGGCGATACGGGACGAGGCCCGGGTGGCCGGCCCGGGCCGGCCACCCCGCACCGGCGCCACCCCGCGACCGATTCCGACCGACACCGACCGCACCCGGCTGGTCCAGCTGATCCGCTCATCCAGCTGATCTGACTCATTCGGCTCATTCGGCTCATCCGGCTCATCCGGCTCATCCGGCGAGGAGAGAACCATGTTCGTCAACAGAGTGCCGAGCAGAGTGTCGAGCGCGGTGTCGGTGAGGGCGGTGGCGCCGATCGTCCCGGGGAGTGCGGGGCGGCCGGGCCGCCTGGTGGGCTCACGGCGCGGGACCCGGCGGGACGTCGTGCGCGGCCTGCTCGCGTCGGCCGTCGCCGTGGCGCTGACCCCGGTCGTCGCGGCCTCGCGGCCCCCGCATTCTCCTCGGCCCACTCGCCCCGAGGACCTCTCGTTCGACGAGATGTACCGAGGGCGCCATCTTCTTGGCGCGAAGACCGGTATGGGTGGCCGCGCCGCGGTCGGCGGCGGTGAGTGGCAGATCACCGTGGACGGCCGGCCGCTGCACCTGATGCGCCGCGCGGACGGCGGCTACCTGAGCATGGTGGACCACTACCGGTCGTATCCGACAGCCCTGGCCGCGGCCCGCGCGGCCGTCGACGAACTGGGCCCCTCGGAGCAACTGCGCGGCATGGGCGCGGAGGGGAGTGACACCGAGGGGACCGACGCGGAGGGGGGTGGCCACGCGCATGGTGTACACGCGTAAGGACGTCAGCACGCTGACGCGCGCGGAGCGGCGTCGCTTCGTCGGCGCGCTGCTGGAGGTCAAGCGCAGGGGCGAGTACGACGAGTTCGTGCGCACGCACATCGAGTACTACGTCTCGGACGGCGAGGGCGGGCTGCGTACGGCCCACATGGCGCCCTCCTTCTTTCCCTGGCACCGACAGTTCCTGCTGGACCTGGAGCGGGCGCTGCGCCGCGTGGACTCCGGGGTGAGCGTGCCGTACTGGGACTGGACGCGGGACCGTACGACGTCGTCCGCGCCGTGGACCGCGGACCTGCTCGGAGGCAACGGGCGGCGCTCCGACCGGCAGGTCATGACCGGGCCCTTCGCCTACGCGCACGGCACCTGGCGGATCAGGGAGGCGGTGACCGACGGGGAGTTCCTCACCCGCGAGTTCGGCCGCCCGCAGGCGCCGATCGAGCTGCCCACGAAGCGTGAGCTGGACTCCGCTCTGGCAGATCCCGTCTACGACACCGCGCCCTGGAACTCCACGTCCTCCAAGGGGTTCCGTAACCGGCTCGAAGGGTGGGGGTCGAGGTCCGGGCCCGGGGCCTGGCGCAACCACAACCGCGTGCACCGCTGGGTCGGCGGGCACATGCTCGGCGGCGCCTCGGTCAACGACCCCGTCTTCTGGCTGCACCACGCCTTCGTGGACCTTCAGTGGTCCCGCTGGCAGAAGCGGCACCGGGGCGCGCGTTATCTGCCGGCGCGGCCGCCCGGGCCGGGCGACGAGCAGTACGAGCGGATCGTCGCGCGGCACGAGAAGCTGCCGCCGTGGGACGTGACGCCGGACGAGCTGGAGGACCACAGCCGGATCTATCGGTACGCCTGAGCATCTGTCGGTAAGTGTGAGAAGGCCCCCGGCAGTGACTACTGCCGGGGGCCTTCTCGTACGTGCGTCGGGTCAGCTGCCGTAGCCGCTGGGGCCGTGGTGGCCGCCCTTGTCGTGGTCGCCGTTGTTCACGCAGGTGTTGCCGAAGGCCGGGTTCAGCAGACCGATGACGCTGACGGTGTTCCCGCACACGTTGACCGGCACGTTGATCGGGAGCTGGACGACGTTGCCCGACAGGACGCCGGGCGAGCCGACGGCCTCGCCCTGAGCACCGGCGTCGGCCATGGCCAGACCGGCTCCGCTGAGCACCACGGCACCCGTGCCGAGAGCGACACCGGCTACCTTCGCGATGCGAGACATCACGTTCTCCTTTGACTCGGGGAGTGCGACCGCTCGACCGCGACCGCACTCCCCTTCAACGCGCTCACCCACCACTGGTCACGGCTGGTCGCGGCGTTCATCAGGCGATCGCCTCAGGGCATGCGGTGGGCACGGGCAGAAAATCGCTTCGGCTCGCGGTGTGCCTTCACATAGCCTGCCGGGCATGCCAACCGACCAACTGATCGGCCTGTTCGCCGAAGAGACCAGGGCCCGCGCCTTCGCAGCCGTGGCCCTCGGCGCGGACACCCCCGCGAAGGTGATGGAGAAGGCGGGGCTCTCCCTGAAGGACGCGACCGTGGCGCTGCGACGGCTCCAGGACCAGGGCGCGATCGAGGCGGGCGGTGACGGGGGACTGCGCGTCGCCTACGACCGCTTCAGGGAACTCGCCCGCTCCGCGCAGGTGCCGTCCACCGAGGATCACGGCTCCGGGGACGAGGGCACCGAGGCGGTCCTGCGGACCTTCGTGCGCGATGGGCGACTGGTGCGGCTGCCGGCCCAATGGCAGCGCAAGCTGGTCGTTCTCCGGTACATCGCCGAACGGACCTTCGAGCCTGGCGTCGAATACCCGGAGCGGACCGTCAACGAGAAACTGCGCGCCTGGTGCGAGGACGCGCCGGTCGACCATGTGACGCTCCGGCGTTATCTGGTGGACCTGCATCATCTGCGGCGGCAGCGCGGCTTCTACTGGCGGCCTGCGGAGGTGTGAGGCCCGGCATGCGTAACGGGTGAAGCCGTTCAGCGGAAGAAGGGTACGGGCGAAGCCGTCCAGCCCGAGAAGGGTA
This sequence comes from Streptomyces sp. NPDC087263, assembly GCF_044744645.1. Lineage (NCBI taxonomy): Bacteria > Bacillati > Actinomycetota > Actinomycetes > Kitasatosporales > Streptomycetaceae > Streptomyces > Streptomyces sp. NPDC087263. The sequence goes on along the minus strand of NZ_JBIUYT010000001.1, from coordinate 1,099,202 downwards.
CGGGCGAAGCCGCTCAGCCCGAGGAGAGTTCGGGCGAAGCCGTTCAGCCCAAGAGGCGTACGGGTGTGCCCGCGAGGAAAGCTTGGATGTTCTCGACCGCCCCGCTGTAGTACGCCTCGTAGTTGGCGCGTGACACATAGCCGAGGTGCGGGGTGGCGAGCAGGCGTGGGGCCGAGCGCATCGGATGGTCGGCGGGGAGCGGCTCGACGTCGAACACGTCGACGCCCGCTCCGGCGATCCGGCCCTCGTACAGGGCGGCGAGCAGCGCGTCCTGGTCGACGATCGCCGCGCGTGAGGTGTTGACGAGGTAGGCGGTCGGCTTGAGGAGGGCGAGCTCCGCGGCGCCGATCAGACCGCGGGTGCGGTCGCCGAGCGCGAGGTGGACGGAGACGAAGTCGCTGCTCGCGAGCAACTCCTCCTTGGAGGCGGCCTGCTCCACCCCGACCTCGTCGGCGCGCTCCTTGGTGAGATTCTGGCTCCACGCGCTGACCCGCATGCCGAACGCGAGGCCCACCTGCGCCACTCTGCCGCCGATCTTCCCGAGCCCGAGCAGGCCGAGCCGACGGCCGTGCAGATCGGCGCCGACAGTGCTCTGCCAGGGGCCTCCCGTACGCAACGCCTCGTTCTCCGTGACGAGCCCCCGCGCGAGGCCGAGCAGCAGCGCCCAGGTCAGCTCGACCGGGGGAGCCGAGGAACTCGGGGTGCCGCACACGGTCACGCCGTGCGCCTCGGCGGCCGCGTAGTCGATCACCGTGTTGCGCATCCCGGAGGCGACCAACAGCTTCAGACGGGGCAGCCGGGCCAGTAGAGACGCCGGGAAGGGCACCCGCTCGCGCAAGGTCACGACGATGTCGAAGTCCGTCAGCGCGGCCGCCAGCGCGTCCTCGTCGGCGAAGTGCCGGGCGAAACCGACGATCTCGACCTCGTCCGCGACCGGTGACCAGTCGGCGACCTCGGTCGCGACGCCCTGATAGTCGTCCAGCACGGCACAGCGAAGTCGCATGTCAGGTCCCTTCCAGGCTCAATCGGACCCTACCCGAGCGAGGGAAGGGCGCCGGGGCGGGACCCCTGGAAGCGGCTCCTCCGGAAGCCGCGACGGCTGCTCGCTCGCCATGGCAGTCTGTGCACCCATGAGAGCGTCCCTGGCGGTACGGAGCCTGCGCGCGGCGGTGTTCGCCGTGCTGTGCGTCCTGCTGGCCGCCGGGGGGCACGGGCTGGCGACGGGCGAGGCGCCGCCCTTGTGGGCGGACGGTGCCGGGGTCCTCGTTCTCTTCGCGGCCGGCTGTCTGCTGAGCGGCCGGGAGCGGTCGCTGGTCGGCATCGGTGGCGGGATGCTGGCCGCGCAGGCCGCACTGCATCTCGGGTTCGAGGCCGCCCGGCCGTCCATGGCGATGCACATGCACGGCGCGCACATGACGCACCAGCACGCCATGACGTCCCACGCCAACGCCGCCCACCTGACGGCCGCTCTCCTTGCGACCTGGTGGCTGCGGCGCGGCGAGGCCGCACTGTGGTCGCTGCTGCGCCGGGCGGTGACGCTCGTGCCCGGGCTCGCCGCCTGGTGGCGGGGGCGGACGGGGCCTTCCCGCGCCCGGGCGCACTGGAACGTCGTAGACCGGAACACGGCCGAGCCGCGGCCACTTCGGCAGGTGCTGCTGCGGCACGCCGTCTCCCGCCGGGGACCGCCCGCAGGGCTCGTGTACACGCCCTGACCTCATCCCCACCAGTACGGAGCTTCCCTGATGTCCCCCATACGCACCACCCTGCGCCGGGCCGGCCTCGTCGCCGGTCTCACCTCGGCCGCGGTCCTGGCAGCCGCGGGCGCGGCCTTCGCCCATGTGACGGTCCACCCCGAGAGCTACGCCAAGGGCGCCACGGACGGTGTTCTGACCTTCCGTGTCCCCAACGAGGAGGACACCGCCAGCACCACGAAGGTGCAGGTCTACCTGCCCACCGACCATCCGGTCCTGGGCGTTCTGGTCACTCCGCAGGAGGGCTGGACCGCACAGGTCACGACGACCAAGCTGAAGACGCCCGTCAAGACGGACGACGGCTCGATCACCGAGGCCGTCTCGGAGATCACCTGGACCGGTGGCAGGATCCGCCACGGCGAGTACCAGGACTTCAACGTCGCCTTCGGTCAACTTCCTGATGACGTGAACCAGTTGACCTTCAAGACGCTGCAGACCTACTCGGACGGCAAGGTCGTCCGGTGGATCGAGGAGGCGGAACAGGGCGGAGAGGAGCCGGAGAACCCGGCGCCGGCGCTGACCCTCACGGCCAAGCCCGCGGCCGACTCCGGAGAGACGGCGTCATCGACCTCGGACTCGGCTTCCACCGCCGAGAGTTCGACATCGAGCAGTGACTCGACCGCTCGTGGCCTGGGCATCGCCGGCCTGGTCGTGGGCGTCCTCGGCCTGCTCGCGGCCGGATTCGCCCTCGTGCGCGTTCGCGCCGCCCGCTCCTAGGTCCTGTCGTTACCTTCCCGTCGTCGCCCGGAGGGCGGCCTCGCGCCCGCTGCGGCAGCAGCCTGTGTCGCAGTAGGTGCGTGCTCTCGGTGTGCCGGGCGTGGGCCCTCGTACTGGACGTACTTGGGTCTGCGCCCGGTGCGGCGAGAGTGCGTGCATGGCGTCGCAAGGCAGACGGGAATGTGACGACAGGACCTAGCCCGCTTGCGACTGCCGCCCCCGCCGACCTCAACTCCCGTCGGCGGGGGCGGACCGTCCACTGCTGCTCCACCTCGGCCGACCGCCAGTACGCCACCGCCGCGACCCGGACGGCGAAGCCCGGACGCGGCGGTCACTCACTGTTGAGTTGCCAAGGTGGTGTGTCGCTCAGTGCCGCTCCGGGGCGTTCTTCTTGTTGACGAAGATCAGCGCCGCGCCGCCGACCACGACGAGGGCGATGGCTATGCCGCCGATGATCGGGGTGGCACTGGAGCTGCCGGTTTCGGCGAGATCCGTGCCGTCGCTGAAGGTACTGGCCGACGTGGCCGGGCTCGGCTCACTGACCGTCTGGGTCGTGACATCGCTCGCGCTGCCCTGTGTCTCGCAGTCGAGCATGCCGGTGAACCGCTGCTCGAAGCCGTTGTCGCCCTTGGCCGTGAAGTCGTACGCCTGGTCCTCCTGGAGCGTCACCGTCACGGTCCGGGACTCGCCTGCCGGGATCGTGTGCTTGATCCCCACCAGCTCGAAGGTGAACGCCTCGTCGCCCTGGTTGGCCGCCGTGATGTCCAGTCCGCCCCTGGCGCAGTTCTTCTCGGCGGACAGCGCGGGTATCGCGCCCTCCTTGGCCCAGTTGGCGGTCGCGGTCGCGGAGACCGTCGACTCACTGGAGCCGGCGAGTATCTGGGTCTGGCTGCGGGTCTCCGAGGCGAAGGCACGCCCGACGGGCACGGTCGTCGACGCCTGCACGGTCAGCGAGGCCGAACCGTCCGTGCTGTCCTTCGGCACGTCGAAGTAGAGCCGACTGCCGTCGGCCGCGGAGGTGGTCACCTTGCCGTCCGCGCCCACGATCCGCACTCCGCTGATGGCGGCGTCCGCGGGCGGCGTCACCGTGACGCTGTCCGCGTTGGTGTGCACCGTGACCGGGCCGAGCTTCTCGCCGGCGTGGCCGGAGACCGCGGACGAGTCGAGGGTCAGCGAGGCCGCGGGCTCCGCCAGGTTCTGCGCGTTCTTCTCCAGGTAGTCCGCGAGCTTCTCCGCCGGCGGGTTCACCGCGTCCACGTCGGCGCCGTCCGAGTACCGCCAGATGGCCACCTGGGTGCCGGCCGCGGCGTCCTGCTCGGTGAGCCCGCTCGCCCCGGCCTTCTGGGCGAGCGCCGCGAGGTTGTTCACCTGCGGATAGGAGTTCTGCAGGATCCAGCGGATCCTGCCCGCATCCGCGTTGCCGTTCAGCGAGGTGCCGCTCCAGGAGGTCTCCTGGTACTTGGCGTCCTTCTGCGTCGGGTTATGGAGGTCGATGCAGTAGGTCTGGAGGGTGCCGCCGTTGTCGACGGACATCTCGAACAGGCCCGCGGACACCTGTAGGTCTTCGCCGTTGTCGTGTATCACGGCGGACCCGTAGGTCTTCAGGCCGCCTATGGTGGCCGTCGCGCCCCCTTGGCTCTGCGGCGTCTCGTCGGCGACGGCCGTACCCGCGGCGGCCATCGCCCCCGCGGCGACGAGCCCTGACACCAACGTCGCGGCGGCGAGGCGAGCTGCCCCTCGCCTGCGCGCGGACAACGCAGCGAACGAAAGAAACACAGAATCCCCTTCGAGCAGGACCCGTTGACATGGGGGGACGGTCCCGCCAGCAGAATCAGAAGCCCAGTGATCCATGAGCTATGTCCGGCATCCTAAGGACGCGGCGCACCGCACCCCCCAGTGATGTCATCCGATAACCGATCCGACTCGGAATCGTTATCGCTGAACACGCCTGTGAGCTGCGCTTATCGACAAATCCATGGAGTTGCTGTGAATGTACTTGTCGATAAGCCGCAGTTCGGTCAGGTCGTCTCCGACCCTGACATCACGTCACTCCTGCCGGTTCGGGCTGAGCTCCTGGCTCCGATTCCCAACTGGGTTCCGGCTGAGGGGTCGGACTCGATCCCGTGTCGCCCTTGGAGGGACGCCGGAAGGCCGACGTACCGCGTGAAAGGTCGTGGCCGATCGCCACCGCGTCGATGTCGGCCGACGTCCAGCTCTGGCCGTCGCGTTGCTCGGTGCGCACCTTCAGCCGGCCTTGCACGATGACGGGATCGCCCACCGACAGCGATGCCCCCACATTCGTGGCGAGTGCTCGATTGGCCCACACGGTGAAGAAGTTGGTGTGCCCGTCCGTCCACGCGCTCTTCTCGCGGTCCCAGTACCGCGCCGTCACCGCCAGCCGGAACCTCGCCGACGCCCCGTTGGCCATGTCCCGGTACACAGGTGGCGTCGCCACGTTGCCCACTGCGCACACCGTCGTTTCGTTCATCCCCGAACCCCTCTCCCGTACGAATGCGTCTGATGCGTTCGACGCGTCAGTCGCGTCTGTCGCGGCGACCGCATGCGCTGCGATCGCCGCGAGTTCAGACTGCCTTCGCCGGGCCGGGCCCGCTGAGCGGTGTGTGCTACCCGCTGGTTGTGGACAACCGCGTCACCCGGTGGGGTGGTGCCGCATCGAGCGAACACGAACACGAACACGATGGCGGACAGGGACACGGACACGGACACGAGCGTGTCGTGTCGAGCGGGCGTGGTTGTGGGGTCAGCCGACAGGCGCCGCCGCCCCCGTGGCCCGTACGTACTGCTCCCGGACCTCCCGGTACCGCAGAAGTTCCGCAGCCACCGGATCGAGTACGCGTGCCCTTCCGCAGCCGGCGGCGGCCTCCCGAAGTCGGCGTTCCGCTTCGAGTCCGTAGCGCCGGGCGGGCCCGCGCGCCGCCATCCTGCTGCTCCACTCGACGGCCGGGCCGCCGATGATGCCGGTCACCATCAGGAGCACCGGCACCCCGAGATTCGGCGAGCTGATGCCGATGATCTGCCCCAACAGCCAGAGTCCGCCGATGACTTGCAGGATCGTCATCGAGGCCTGCGCGAACACGGCGGCCGGCCACCAGCCGGGCCGCGGCGGCCGGCCCACCGGTGCCGTGGCGCGCGCCGCCATCTCGTCCAGCGCCTCGGGCAGCCCCTGCGCCCCACGTACGGCGGCCTCGCGTACCGCCTGCGCCCAGGGGGCGGGCAGCCCGTACGCCGCCCGGTCCGCCACCGTACGAACGGCCTGCTCGACGCGCTGGCGTGCGGTGGCCTCCTCGTCCTCGGGCGCCCGTACGGTCAGCCGTCCGGTCGGGGGTTCGCGCCGGTCCTCGTACCAGCGCCACAGCCGCAGCCAGGGCGTGCCGCAGGCGCGGTTGGCGTTGCGGCGCCATGCGCGCTCGGCTGCGTCGCCGGCCGCGACCGCGCCCACCGCGTCCGCGAGCCGGGCGGCGAACTCGTCGCGCGCCTCCTCGCTGAGGCCGGTCCGCCGCCCCGTCGCGTAGACCGGGCGCAGTTGCGCCGTGGCGGCGGCCAGGTCGGCCGAGATCCGGCGGGCGGCGGCGCCTCGCTCGGCCACGAACTGGCCGAGGGACTCGCGCAGTTCGCCGACGCCGTCCCCGGTGAGCGCCGACAGCGCGAGCACGGTCGCGCCCGGTTCGCCGTACTCGCGGAGCGCGATCCCGTCCTCGTCGAGGAGCCGTCGCAGGTCGTCGAGGACCTGGTCGGCGGCCTCACCGGGCAGCCGGTCCACCTGATTGAGGACGACGAACATGACCTCCGCGTGCCCCGCCATGGGCCGCAGATAGCGCTCATGGATGATCGCGTCCGCGTACTTCTCCGGGTCCACGACCCAGATGACCGCGTCGACGAGCGCGAGGATGCGGTCCACCTGTTCGCGGTGCTGGACCGCCGCCGAATCGTGGTCCGGCAGGTCGACCAGGACGAGGCCGCGCAGCTGCGCCTCCGCCTCCGCGCTCTGCAACGGGCGTCTGCGCAGCCGTCCGGGGATGCCGAGCCGGTCGATGAGCGTTGCCGCGCCGTCGCTCCAACTGCATGCGATGGGTGCAGCGGTCGTCGGCCTGCGTACACCGGTCTCCGAAATGGCCACCCCGGCGAGCGCGTTGAAGAGCTGGGACTTGCCGCTTCCGGTGGCCCCGGCGATCGCGACGACGGTGTGCTGCCCGGAGAGCCTGCGCCGTGCGGCCGCCTCGTCGAGGACGCGGCCGGCCTCGGCGAGTGTCCGGCTGTCGAGCCGGGTGCGGGACAGTCCCACCAACTCGCGCAGCGCGTCGAGGCGTGAGCGGAGCGGTCCGTCGTACGCGAGGGGGGCAGGCGGGGCCTGCACCGCCGGCTTGGGTTCCACCACGGGCGCCGCCTGCGCGTTGGCCGTCTCGGACACGCGCCGTGCGATCAGCCCGTCGTCCCAGGCGGGGCCGCCCTCCGCGCGCGCGAAGAGGGCCTCCGCCTTCACGCGCGCGTGCCCGGCTTCACGACGCTCCAAGGGTGCGTTCCCCGCTTCCTGGCGCTCCGCGCGCGCGTGGACGTCTCCTGAGGGGGCGTTCCCCGGGGGCTCCTCCTCGGAGGGCTCGCTGTCGCCGGGGTTCTGTTCGGCTTCGGCCTTGCCCTCGCTCGCCCCCTCGTCCTCATCGTCGGAGCTCGTGTCACCGGGGAGGTCGTTCTCGGATGTGGCCTCTTCGGAGGAGGCGTTTTCGAGACGGTCCTCCCCGGGCTGGTCTGGGCGGTCGGCGTGATCCGTGTGGTCAGTGACGGCAGTCACCGCGGTCACCTCTCCTTCTGCAGTACGGACAGCGCGGCGATGAGTTCGGCCTGGGGTTCTGGACGTACGTCGAGTGCGTCGAGCGGGGCGAGACGGCGTTCGCGTTCGGTGTGCAGGGCCTTGTCGAGGTAGTCGGCGAGCAGCCGTCCACCGCGGTCGCGCAGCCGCAGCGCGCTGTGCGCCCCGACCCGCTCGGCGAGTCCCTCGCCCGCGGACCGCGCCCTGCGACCTCCCAGCAGCGCGGTGGCGACCAGCGCGGCGACCACCTCGGCGTCCTGCGCGACACTCCTGTCGAGGTCACGCACCTCCTCCTCGGCGTACTCCTCGAGGATGCGCCGCCACCGTCGTACGGCCATCCCGATCCGGTGCTCGGCGCTCTCCGGCGTCGGGTCACGGTCGGTCAGCCCCGGAGCACCCGCGGCCGGTTCACGCCGCCAGGCCTCGTCCACGCGCTCGTCGGCGGCCGTCACGGAGCACAGCAGCAGTGAGGCCAGGCTCTCGACGAGCGCGTCGAGCAGTTCGCCCGCGGTGCAGTCGAGGGGATAGGCACGCCACCGCTTGAGGGCGTCCCCGGAGAGCACGGCCCCGGCCTGCAAACGCCCCCTCACGCGCGCGTGCTCGCTGTCGTAGGCCCCGTCGACCGCCGCGGTGAGCCGCAGCGCGGCGGCGTACTGTGCGGCGGCTGCGCCGGCCAGCTCGGGCATCCGCGACTTCAGTGAGTCGAGGACCCCGTAGGCGGTACGGGCCATCGCCTCGTGCCGGGCTGCCGGGTCCTGCACCTGGTGCGTGAGCCACGTACGCAGCGGAGCGACGGCGGTGGCGGGCAACAGGCCGCCGCCCCAGGCGGACTCGGGCAGCTCGGGCACGGTGAAGCGCGGCACCTCGCCGAGCCCGGCCTTGGTGAGCAGGGCGCCGTACTGCCGCGAGACCTCGGACACCACCTGGTGGGGCACCCGGTCGAGCACGGTGACCAGGGTGGCCTTGTGCTCCTTGGCCGTGCGCAGCAGATGCCACGGCACGGCGTCGGCGTACCGGGCGGCGGTGGTGACCATGACCCAGATGTCGGCCGAGCAGATCAGCTCGGCGGCGAGTACGCGGTTGTCGGCGACCAGGGAGTCGATGTCGGGCGCGTCGAGGAGGGCGAGGCCGCGGGGGAGGGTGTCCGCGGTCTCGACCCGCAGCACCCGTTCGCCGCGCCCGCCGAGCGCGGGCAGATCGTCGCCGGGCTCCTGATGGGGCGCCCACACACGCGCGAGGTCGGGCAGCACCCGCATCCCGCTGAACCAGTGATGGTCCTCCGGGTGGCACACCAGGACCGGCGTACGGGTCGTCGGCCGCAGCACGCCCGCCTCGCTGACCCGGCGCCCCACAAGAGAGTTGACCAGCGTGGACTTGCCGGCGCCGGTCGAACCTCCGATGACGGCGAGAAGGGGTGCTTCGGGTTCTCTCAACCGGGGCACCAAATAGTCGTCGAGCTGTGCGAGTAGTTCGTCGCGGTTGGCGCGCGCGCGTGGAGCCCCCGCCAGGGGCAGCGGGAAGCGTGCGGCGGCGACACGGTCGCGCAGGGCGGAGAGTGCGTCGAGCAGCTGAGGCCGTACGTCCAAGGTCACCACATGCGAAGAATGCCCAATTTTGGAGTCTTTCTGAAGCATATGAGTATGTCTGCGCGCCGATAGGACATACGGGGCGGAAGGGGCGACTGGGGCGCAGGCATAACGAGTGCACAACACCCGATGCGTGAGACACCAAAAGCGGTGCGCGATTCGTACCCGCCTGCGATTATCAGGACCGCTTCACCGAACCTCCACATCGGGCCACGGAGGCGAAGCGCGAGGGACAGGGATTCAGGAGCCCTATCCTTGTCCCCGGCAAGGTCAGGGATCAGCCCACACCGGGCACCAGGACACCGGCCACCACACCCGGCCCCCGTAGCTCAGTGGATAGAGCAGGCGCCTTCTAAGCGCTTGGCCGCAGGTTCGAGTCCTGCCGGGGGCACCAATCTGCGGCTCCGAGTTATCGAGGAAAACCGCAGGTCAGTCCTGTGACCACCTCTGCCGAGGCGGCAGAACATGTGTGCCCCGTAGGGCGCGCACACGACGCACCCTCCTTCAGATGCGGCACGAAGGCACAGGTCAGAGGGTGCACCGGGGCCATTTCCGCCGGATGCCTTCAAGCCGCAGGTTCAAGTCCTGCGGGGCATGCCCTAAAGGGCTGGCTCCTCGTGCTACCAGCTCTACTTGCTTCCCTGATCGGGGTGTTCGACCAACCACGGGAACGCGGCTCAGATCACCTGGATCTGGTAGCGCTACAGTGCCTCACCCTCGGCTCCGTCCACGGTGAGGCACTCAACCCGAACGGTCAAAGGGCGCGTACGCCGATGGCGCGGCCGGGATTGACCGGCCGATCCGGAGGATCCTTCGGGAGTGTTCGGAGGTTCATTCGGCGTACGCGCCCTCCCGCCCCACCGGCGGCGGGGCGCCGAAGTCGGCCGAACTCGACCACGGATACCCAGACGGGGACTATCCTCCGCCGCCCGGGCCACGGGCCTACCTGCTCCGTCCGGCCCTGCAGACCCTCGGCGCTCAGCCCGGGGCCCGTTCAACCTTGGTCACCGCCCAGCCCTACGACCGCACGAGCTCGATCGCGTCCCGCATGCACTCCTCCGTGTATCGATTCGCGTACATGCTTCCCACCTGGCGCTGCTTCGTCATGGTTCTCACACCCAGGTCGCCAGGTGCCCAAGATGAGCAAAAATCCTCAAGGCCTGTGGATCAGCCTCGGGTTGGCGCTCGGAGCCAAGTTGGCCGACCAGCAGGACGAGTCCGGACGGGGGCTTGCCGCGCGCAGCGGATTCCACCAGCTACAGGAGGTCACGACCGCGGTCGGCGGCCCGAGCAATCGAGGTCAAGGCCCCGCGGCTCAATGACAAGCGCATCGACGAGACGCCTGGGGAGCGCAATCGGTCCTCCTCCGATCGTCGTGATCACCAAGGTCGTACACACCATCGACGCCTGCGAGCAGGTCGCCCGCGAGCGCGGGTGTGTCCCGCAGAGCGGTGTACCCAATCTTGCATCCCCAGCCCCTCGCGCCCCAACGTGCTGGTCGCGAGAGTGCTACTCGGAAGCGGAATGTGATCCGCTACACCACGTGCGCGGACACGACCTCCGAACACATCCCGCGCCGGCCGAGGTGGCGACGACGATGCCAGGTCCAGGCCGCCGCCTGCCAGCTGGAACGAGCTCACCGCAGCCGCATTATCGGAACCCCAACTTCCGCGTCAGAGGGAGGTCAAGGGAGGTCAGAGGGGATGCCGGGCATGGGATTCAGCCGTTTGTAACGCTGTTGACAGGTGCCAGATCTCCTGCGATCTTGAGCCTGCTGGCGACGTTCGATTGAACATATGCCCGACGCGGCATCGCCGGTTTACACCTACCCGGCCCTCCCTTGGAGGGGGGCAAGGGGGGCAAGGGGGGCACATGAATCAGAACAGGCATACCGCAGCCGCCGTGCGGATCACGAAAACAGCGGCGAGCGTGGAATGTAGGGCGACCCCGAGGTCCGCGCGGTGACCCTCGTTCTCGTCGGCGCCAACCCGACGGTGGCGAAAGACGTGGAAAGCCTGCCCGGAAGGCTGGTGCACGTACAGCTGCCCGGAGCGCCTGCCCTCGGTTGCGCGGACCAGGTCCTCGCTGTCAACTTCCGCGACCCGCCTACGTTCCTCGCCTTTGCCGACGAGGTGCTGCGGCCGCTCGCACCCACGGCGATCGTCTCGCTCACCGAGCTCGGCATGGAACCGGCCGCGATGGCCGCCCAGCACCTCGGAGTTACGGGGGTCACGCCGGCCGTCGTCTGCGCCACCCGGGACAAGCTGACGATGCGCCGGATCCTGGAGCGCTCAGCTCCGCACCTGAACCCGGCCTTCGCAGCGGGCGACGACGCCCCAGCGGTCGCCCGGCTGTTCGCCTCATACGGGCGGGCAGTGGCCAAACCGGTCGACGGCGTTGGTAGCACCGCTGTCGCACTGATTGAGGGCATCGGCACGCTGCCGCCCGACCGCCGTACCTCTGCGACCCTGTTCGAGCAGTTCGCCGAGGGGCGTGAGTACAGCGTCGAGGCATCGTGACAGCGACGGAGTACGCGTCGGGCTACGCCCATCTCCCGTACGTGCACGCCTTCGACGCCTATGACACCAATCAACTGGTGGAGAAGACCGCGCTGCGCCTCGCCCGCGAGTTCGCGGTGGAGGCGGTCTTCGCCCGGGCCGAGGCAGACATCATCCGAGCCGCTCAACTGCGGGACCTGCCCGGCCAGCGGACCCACAGCGCCGTTGCCTTCCGCGACAAGATCGTCATGAAGGACCACCTCGTGGGCGGGCCGGTGGACATCCCGGCTTACCAGCGGATCGACTCCGCGTACACAGCCCTCGCGTTCATCGCCGAACACGGCTATCCAGTCGTCATCAAGCCGGTGTCGGAGTCCGGCTCGCTGGGGGCCGCCGTCATTCGCGACGAGCCGGACCTGGACGCGTACCTGGCCGGCCCATGGCCCGGAACCAGCGAGATCGAGGTCTTCGTACCCGGCCAGATGTACCACGTGGACGGGCTGGTGGCAGGCGGCGAAGTGGTGTTCGCCCACCCCTTCCGCTACCTCAACGACTGCCTCTCCTTCCGGGACAACGACTGGGTCGCCACCCTGCCGCTCACCGCACAGGAGCCGGCGTACGACCGGCTGGTCAAAGCCGCCCACGCGATCCTGGCGGAACTGCCCACCCCCGAGCACACCGCCTTTCACGCCGAATTCTGGATTACCCCCGACGACCGAACGGTGTTCTGCGAGGTCGCCAGCCGCACCGGCGGCGGCATGATCAGCGCCATGGTCCGGCACGCCTTTGGCATCGACCTCGACAAGGAATGGCTGTACGCGGAGTGCGGACTCCCCTCCACCCTCCCGGCTCCCTCCTACCGACCCGCTGGGGCGCTGTGCATTCCGCCCCAGCACGGGGTCCTCGAACACCTGCCCGCGGGAAACGAGCCGCAGTGCGTCCGGGAGGTCATGGTCACCGGGTCGCCCGGCCAGGAGTTCCGCGGAGGCGTCAAGTCAGGTCTCTTCCTGGCCGGATACATCGTCGACGGCGACACGGAGCAGGAGGTGGCCGCGCGCCTTGAACATGTGGCCGAGTGGTTCTCCGGAGAGGCCAGGTGGCGACCCGCCGAGCTGATCGAGGGGATCGAATGACCACGACATCGTTGCCCGGACCACTGGTGAACACCGACTGGCTCGCACAGCGGCTCAACACGCCCCGGCTGGTGCTGCTGGACGCCTCCGTGGGGGCGCACCGGTGCACCGAACGGAGTATCCCAGGTGCCCGACCCTTCGACCTCGACGGCGACCTGTCCGACCACACCGCGCCGATACCGCACACCATGCCTGGCGTGCAGGCCTTCACCGAGGCCGTACGCGATCTCGGCATCAGGGACGTGGACACCGTGGTCGTTTACGACTGCGCCGGGATCTACTCCAGCGCCCGTGCCTGGTGGATGCTGCGAGCCATGGGATGCGACCGCGTCGCCGTACTCGACGGCGGACTGCCCGCCTGGGCCGGCGCGGGACAGCCCGTCGAGCCCGTACCAGCCACCTACAACGGCCCGCGCGGCGACTTCACCGCGCGCCCCCGTCCAGGGATGTTCGTCGGCAGCGCCGAGGTTGTCGCCGCACTGGCCGATCCCAAAGCGGCGGTACTCGACGCCCGCACCCACGAGCGATACGTCGGCACGGCCCCCGAGCCGCGGCCGGGCCTGCGCGGCGGCCACATGCCGGGGGCGGTGAACCTGCCCTTCGGCGACCTCCAGAAAGACGGGCTGATGCGCCCCGCAACGCAGTTGCGGGAAGCCTTCGCCGCGGTGGCCGAGGACCGGGAGAAGCTGTACTTCAGTTGTGGTTCGGGAGTCACCGCATGTGTACTGGCGCTCGGTGCTGACCTGGCGGGCTTCCGCGATCTGACTGTGTACGACGGCTCGTGGAGCGAGTGGGGCATGCCCTCACCCCTGCCGGTGGTGACAGGCGAAACGGTCGGCGCCGTGTCCGGGCAGACACCCGGTGGGAGCACGTCGACATGACCGGTGCGCTGACCGCCAAGTGGCGAACCTTCACCGGTCTCGAGGCCGGCCCGCGATCGCTGATCATGCTCTCCTTCGTCGTCGCCCTCGGCAGCTACATGGTCACTCCCTTCATCGGCGTACTCATGGTCGAGGCCGTCGGTCTGGACGTCCGGGTCGCCGGGATCCTCGTAGCCGTGGCGACGTTCATCCAGTTCGGCGGCAGTATTCTCGGCGGCCCGGTGGTCGACAGGCTCGGGCTCAAGCGGACGATGGTCCTGGCCCTCGCCCTGCGGACCACCGGACTCGTCCTCCTGGGCCTGGCCGTCCGTGTTCCCTGGATCGCCTACCCGGCGGTGGTTCTCGTCGCGGGCGGTCCGGCGCTGTACCTTCCCGCGAACAAGGCCTACATCGTCATCAGCGTCTCCGACGAACTGCGCCCACTTTTCCTCGGCATCAGCAGCGCGGCCCTCAACGCCGGGATGGGGCTGGGGCCGCTGCTCGCAGCTTTCCTGATCAACGCCGATCCCGTCGCGCTGCTGATCGGGCTGGCCGCGCTGTTCGCGCTGATCACAGCGGGACACCAGATCGCGCTGCAGCAGGCCGTCCGGCGGCCGCCCGTAGCGCAACCGGCCTCCGGAGCACCCGCCGCGGCGCCCCCGACAGGCAGGCTTCCATCGCTTCGGGGTGCGCTCCGCCCCATGCTCTTCACCGCCCTGGCCTTCTACCTCTACTTCTTCTTCCAGAGCTTCATGGGCCTGTATGCCGCCGGAGTGTCCAACATCCAGGTCCTCGGCTGGGTCATGCTGCTCAACTGCGCCATGGTGGTACTGCTCCAGCCGCCGCTGGCCGACCGGATCGCGAAAGCGGACTACCGCCGGCTGGTCGTCGGCTCGTTCACCCTGATGGCGCTCGGCATGACCGCGATGTCTCTGGGGAACACTCCGGCGTTGCTGGGGGGCACCGCCCTCTTCACCCGGGGTGAGATATTCCTGTTCCTCCGCTGCGACCTCGAGCTCGTCGACCGGCTACCGGGCCACCCTGCCTTCGCCTTCGGCGTCCAGCGGCTGACCGCGGGCGTCGGCGGACTCCTGTCGGGGATCGTCGGCGGATTCGTCTTCGCCCACTTCCAGAGCGCGGGCGACCTTGACACCTTTTGGATCGTGGTGGCCGCGCAGTGCGTCGCCGCGGCAGTGCTGGCACTCATTCTCGGCGGCAGCCGACGCGCACCGCTCCCCGACGGATCTACGCCCACCGGACCTGCCACTGAGCCCGAGACCACGCTCACCAGGTCGGTGACGCCGTGACCGAGGTCGAACACACCCGTCCCACCCGCTTCGTCCACGCCGGCTCCGACCCGCAACGGCAAGGCGGCTACGTCAATCCGCCTGTCCACCGCGCCTCGACCGTGCTGTACGAGGACATGGCCGCGATGGACTCCTCCCAGGCGGACCCGCTCAAACGCGCCATGCCCGTATACGGCCGCTTCGGCACCCCCACCGGCCGTGCGTTTGAAGAAGCCCTGGCCGAACTCGAGGGCGGCCACGCTGCGGTGGCAACCTGCTCCGGTCTGTCCGCGATCACCATTGCGCTCCCCTGACCTGGTGCACCGCCGGTTCGAGGCCTCTTCGGCCACGTGGTCAGGCGGATCCAGGCGAGGAGTGCGGCGACTTGGCCGGGGTTGAGCAGGACTGCCTGCCGATGGCCTCGGCGACCCTGGGTGTGGTGTCCTCGTCCGTGCCTGTGGGTAGCGGATCGCCGTGATCGAGAACGAGTTCGGTGAGGTCGGCGTCGGTGACGCGCTCGTCCTCGGCCCGAGCAGTCGATTCCGCACCGAACTCGGCTCCGATGGCGGCGAAGGCGTTCTCCAACTCTGGTGTCACACGGCTCTCCGGACCTCGGCGACGAGGGAGGAGGGTGCGGTCGCGGCTCCGCGATCACGTGGATGTGGTCGACGTCCGGAGCACCGTCCCCCGGCGCTCGAACTCCACGATCGCCTCCGTATAGGTGGCGGCAGCACTTCCCAACTCGCGTTCCAGCAGCCACAGGGCGCCGTCCATGCCGGACGAGACCCCGCCGGCCGTCACCAGGTCACCGTCGTCGACGACCCGCTGGTCCACGACCCGGGCCCCCTGTTGGGCGAGGTAGCTCCTGGCCAGATGGTGCGTGGTGCACGTACGGCCGGTGGTCAGACCGGCGGCGGACAGCACGATCACCCCCGTACAGACGCCGAGGATCTTGACTCCGGCTTCATGGGCCGCCTGCAGCGCGGACGGCAGCTCCCCCTTGTCGATCTCCGCCCAGACGCCGGGGCCGTCGCGTCGGCCGAAGCCTCCACCGGGGACGACGATCAGATCGGCGTCGTGCGGGGACCAGGCCGCTGCGGCCACTTTCGTGCCGAAGCTGTGGGTCACCTCGGCCGCTTCCCCACAGGTCACCAGTTTCACCGTGACCGGATGGGCCCGGGCGGCCACGGAGAAGATCTCGAACGGACCGAAGACATCCAGCTCCTCCACTCCGTCGAAGGTGACGATGTGGACGCGTAGTGCTTCACCACTGTCGTCGCGAGCGGGCCCCGGGGCGGCCGCGTGGGCGGCTCCGGCAGTGAGCGGGGCCGCCGAGAGGGCGCCGAGCGCCGCCGCGGAGGTCTGCAACAGGTGTCTTCGTTTCACGTGTGTCGAACCACCTTCGCCCGAAGTTCGCGCCCCGGTCTGCCGACCTCGCACGGTGGTCAGCAGGTGTCGAGTTGCGCTGTCGAACCAGTAGTCGGTCGCTGGTGGTCTTGAGTTCCCGCGGCTTCGGGCCAGTCTTCTTTGTTGTGGCGGCACTTGAGGGACCGCAGCCGTGGCGCCACACGGCCGTCGGCGTGGTCGCGTTCCTCGGTCTCCAGCAATCTCTTCATCCGGATATGTCCTCGGTGGCCCGTCGGTGGGTTCACCGGCCGTGTGCATGATGCGGAACCTTTTGGTTCCCAGGGGCCGTTGGGCGGGGTGGATGTCGATCATCGGGCGGGGCGCTGTGGTCGGTGGACGTGGTGCGAGAGGCAACGTCCGCCCAGGCTCTGCGGCAGGGCAGGGCAGGGCAAGTCGGGGCAGGGCAGGGCAAGTCGGGGCGATGGATGGGTGCGGTGATCGAGGGCGGCAGGCGTGGGACCGCCCGCCCTTACTGGTTCCTGCGTCGTCTTGGTAGGGGGGCCGTTCCACGTAGGGGCCGGGGCCTCGCACCGGCCTGCCCGCCGGGCCCGCCCCTGGCGTTGACATGGCCGGCAATTTCGCCGCGGCGACCGTCGAGGTCGGATCGCGGTCCAGGACGAGGAGGCAGGGCGTGGTCGGAGGACGAGTCGGTGTCGTGGGCGGGAGCATAGCGGGCTGTGCGGCGGCACTTGCGGCAACGCGGATCGGTGCGGACGAGGTGGTGGTCTTCGAACGGGCTGCCGCTCGGCTCGAGGAACGCGGAGTCGGTCTTGCTCTGCACAACGATCGCTATGCCGAGTTGGCGGCGGCCGGGTATCTCGACGCCTCCATCCCGTGGATTCAACTGACGCGGCGGCCCTGGGTGGTGCGTGATGACGCGTCGCGTGGGGGCCGCGAGATCGGCGTCCTGCAGTTGCCGTTCCGCTCGTACAGCTGGGGGTCGCTCTGGGAGGAGCTGCGTCATCGCGTACCCGAGCGGGTCGACTACCGCACGGGCGCCCAGGTGGCACGGGTGAGTCGGGAAACCGGCGGCGCGGTCGTGCACCTGGCGGACGGCACGGAGGAGCGGTTCGACCTGGTGATCGGAGCGGACGGCTACCGCTCGGTGGTGCGGGCCGCGATGCACCCGGGGGCCGTCGCGGAGTACGGCGGGTTCGTGGTCTGGCGCGGTACCTTGCCCGCCGAGCGGCTCCCCGACCCGGCGGAGGCCTTTCACGAGGAGGACGCGGCCACCGTCGGGTTCCCCGGCGGACACCTGCTGAGCTACCGGATACCCGGCTCGGGCGGTGGCGGTACGACCGTCAACTGGGTGTTCTACGCGACGCCGCCGGACACCGTGGTATCCCAGTTCGCCGATCCGCAGACCGTCCAGCCCCGGCTCATGAGCGATGAACTGAGGCGCTATCACCTGCGGTTGGTGGCGGACCACCTCCCTCCTTTCTGGCAGGAGGTCGTACGCCGGACCCAGCCTGAGGACACCTTCGTACAGCCGATGTACGACATGGTCGCGCCGAGTTACGCGCTCGGACGGCTCGTCCTCCTCGGGGACGCGGCCGCGGTCGGCCGCCCGAACACGGGCAGCGGCGCGGTCAAGGCACTGCAGGATGCTGCCGCGCTGGAACGCGCGCTGCGGGCGGACGACAGCTGGGAGTCGGCGCTGGAGACGTACGGAGCTGAGCGGGTGGCGGTCGGCCGCGCCACGGTGGAGCTCGGCCGCAGGCTGGGGCGGGCCCAGGTCACCCACACGCCGGACTGGGCGGCGATGGACCAGCAGGCTCTTGACCACTGGTGGGGCGAGGCCTCCGGCGCCAAGGGCTTCGGCGGATACGAGATGCGGCGGTGATCCGTCGCTCCGGGGGCGGTCGGTTCGGCGCCTGAGGGTTTCGGCACCCAATGGGTTCGGCACCTGAGGGTTTCGGCACCCGATGGGTTCGGCATCCGGTGGCGTTGACCGTGGGCCCGCCCCGCGCCGTCACCTTGTAATTCCGGAGCGCTTTCGGGGCCCCGTGAAAGCGCGGAGAGACGGTCCGGCCTGCCGCACGACGCCCAGGAGGGTATGGCTCCCCTCCTGGGCGTCGTGCTGTGCGGACGCCCGGATCCGGACGGCATTCCACTCCTCACCCCGTCGCCGAATCTCCGAATCTCCGACGGCAGAGCGTGGGCAGAGCGTGGGCAGAGCTTGGACAGAGCTTGGACAGGAGGGACGACACTATGTTGGACACAGTGTCCAAGGCGAGCTACAGTCGTCGTCAGGTGATCTCCTGAGGCCTCGGTTGAGGGGTCGGGTGGTCACGGAACTCGTGTGCGGCTCGTCTACCCGAGGAGGTGCGTTGTCGTGCGGCCATTGGCACTTCAGGCGTCCGAACAGCGCACCGGCCCGTTCATCGCGGCGCTGGCCTTCGCGGGGTTCGCCGCGGCCATCACCCAGACTGTCGCCGTCCCGCTCATACCCAAGTGGCCGAGCCTGCTGCACACGTCGGCTCTCTCGGCGTCATGGGTGGTCACGGCGGCTCTGCTGGCCGGCGCCATCGTCAATCCGATCGCCGGCCGCCTGGCCGACCTGTACGGCAAGCGGCTCATCATCCTGGCGAGTCTGGTGCTGCTCACCATCGGCTCCCTGATCTGTGCCGAAAGCGACTCGGTGGTGCCGGCCGTGCTCGGCCGTGCCGTACAGGGCTGCTCGCTGGGGATCATCCCCATCGGCATCAGCTTCTTCCGGGACCAGCTGCCCGCCGAGAAGAGGGGCGCCGCGACGGCGGTGATGAGCTCCATGCTGGGGGCCGGCGCCGCCCTCGGTCAGCCGTTCTCGGCCGTGGTGGTGGCCCACTTCGACTGGCATCTGCTGTTCTGGTTCACCGCCGTGCTGGCCGTGGCCGCCCTGCTCTGCGTCGTCGTCGCCGTCCCGGCGGATTCATCCGCAGCCCGGGCGGGCTCCTTCGACGGGGTCGGAGCGCTCGGACTCACGGTCGGCCTGGTCTGTCTCCTGCTGCCGATCTCCAAAGGCGAGGAATGGGGGTGGACGGCAGGACGGACCCTTGGCCTGTTCGCCGCCTCCGTGGTCGTACTGGCGGCATGGTCGGTCTGGGAGCGCAGGTCTGCGGCTCCGCTGATCGACGTGCGGACGTCGATCCACCGCACCGTACTCATCGTCAACGGGACGGCCGTACTGCTCGGATTCGCCACCTACGCGGTGACCCTGACGGTCAGTCAACTGCTCCAGTCACCCACTGCCGATGACGGCCTCGGCCAGTCGGCACTGACCGCCTCGCTGCTCATCGCACCTTCGGGGCTGGTGATGCTGGCCATGTCGCCGGTGGCCGCCCGGGTGATGGCCCGGCGCGGGGCGAAGGCGTGCCTTGCGACGGGCAGCGCCTTCATGGCGGGCGGCTGGATCATGGGGCTGGCGTCCATGCACAGCCTCTGGCTACTGGCGATCACCTGCTGTGTGATCGGGACCGGCGTGGCCCTGGCCTACTCGGCGATGCCGATGCTGATCGCGACTGCGGTGCCCGCCGGGCAGACGGCGGCGGCGAACGGGCTGAACACGCTGACGCGGTCCATCGGCACCTCTTCGTGCAGCGCCGTCGTCGCCGCCATCCTGGCCGGCGTCGTCGGTGCCCAAGGCACCCCGACCCTGGGCGCGTTCCGCATCGCCTTCCTCTGCGCGACAGCCGCAGCCCTGCTGGCGCTGTGCGCGACCACGCTGCTGCCATCCGCTCAGAGAGGACCGGGCCGCGCTGACGGAGATCCCGCCGTGCGCCGTGTCCCGCCGATCCGGCCGCGAAGCCGGAATCACAACAAGTAATGCAAGAGGCAGAAGAACAAGAGGTAGAAGAAATGGAACCGTTCACTCTCACATCCCCGGCTGTGATGACGATCGGAGGAGCCGGCGTCGAAACCGCCACCTCGCTCGATGTCGTCAACCCGTCGACCGGCCGGCCCTTCGCGTCGATGCCCGCCGGCGACCGTACGCACGTCGACGCCGCCTTCGAAGCGGCGACCCGCGCCTTCCAGACCTGGCGTGAGGACGACGAGCAGCGCCGACAGTCGCTGCGTGCCATGGCCGACGCGGTCGTGGCCGCAGCCGGCGAACTCGCCCCGCTGCTCACCGCCGAGCAGGGCAAGCCGCTGAGCGAATCCCACCGCGAGCTCGCCGGGACCGTGGCATGGCTGCGCTACTACGCCGACCTCGAACTGCCGCCGGAGATCATCAGGGACGACGTCGAGGCCCGCGTCGAGGTCGTCCGCAGGCCGCTCGGCGCCGTGGCCGCCATCGCGCCGTTCAACTTCCCGATCATCATCGGCTTCGCGAAGGTCGCCACGGCCCTGCGGGTCGGCGACACCGTGGTCCTCAAGCCCTCGCCGTACACCCCGCTCACCACGCTCAAGCTGGGCGAGATCCTGAGCCAGGTCCTGCCGGCCGGGGTGCTCAACGTGCTCAGCGGTAGTGACGAGATCGGGCCGATGATGACCACCCACCCGCTGGCGCGGGCGGTGACTTTCACCGGTTCGACCGCGACCGGCAGGAGGATCGCGACAGCGGCCGGGGACGATCTCAAGCGCATGGTTCTGGAACTGGGCGGCAACGACCCGGTGATCGTGCTCGACGACGTCGACGTCGACGCGGTCGCCGAACAGCTCTTCCCCCGGGCCTTCAACAACAACGGTCAGACGTGCGTGGCGCCCAAGCGGATCTACGCCCCCCGGGAGATCCGCGCCGCCCTCGTCGACGCGTTCGCCGACCGGGCGCGGGCGGTCAAGGTGGGCGACGGCTTCCTCCCCGGGACCGTACTGGGGCCGCTGAACAACGCGCCGCAACGCGATCGGGTGGCCGCCCTGGTGACCGACGCCGTCGCCCACGGCGCGAAGGTGGTCACCGGCGGCACGGCGATCGACGGCCCCGGGTACTTCTACGAGCCGACGATCGTGACCGATGTATCCGACGGGGTCCGGATCGTCGACGAGGAACAGTTCGGCCCCGCGCTGCCGATCGTGGAGTACACGGACATCGACGACGCCGTGCGGCGCGCCAATTCCGGCACGTTCGGTCTCGGCGGCTCCGTCTGGAGCGCCGACACAGAACGGGCCGCGGCTGTCGCACAACGCCTGGAGGCCGGCCTGAGCTGGGTCAACACCCACACCGCCCTCTCTCCGGCGATGCCCTTCGGCGGTACCAAGTGGAGCGGCCTGGGCACCGAGGGCGGCGTGCGCGGCCTGGACGGCCTCAGCGACTTCCAGGTGATCTATCGTGCCAAGAACGCGCCGGGTTCTCGCGTGTGAGCTCCCGCCCGCAGGGGCCGGCCGGACGCATCGGGGCGTACCACCGCTCCCGGGCGCCCGGCTGCCTCTCGTCCGGCGGCGGCGCGGCGGAGCCCGTCGGCTCGTCATCGGCCGCCGGACGAGAGGCAGCCGGGCAGGCAGGCATCAGCGAGAATTCCGTACACCTCGTCGGTAGGAGACAGCCATGGCCTCAGTGACTCGCCCGCCTTCGGGCCGACTCAAACGGCGCGCCGAGATCGAGGCCGCCGTGCTCGCCGCCACCGAGCGGCTGCTGGCGGACGGGGTCGGCTTCACCGAGCTGGGTGTCCAGCGCATCGTCGCGGAAGCCGGGGTGGCCCGGTCGTCCTTCTACATGTGCTTTCCCGACAAGGTCACCGTTTTGGTGCGGCTGGTCGGGAACATGAAGGACGAGCTCTTCGGTATCGCCACCAGTTGGCAACCGACCGGCCCGGACGGCGGCCTCGACGGCCTCGCGCGGGTTTTCGGGGAGCAGCTCGCGTACTACCGTCTCCAGGCCCCCGTCCTCACCGCCATCGCCGAGGTCTCCGCGTACGATCCGACGCTGCGCGAGACCACCAATCGGGCGCTCGACCGCATCACACAGCACATCGCGGACGTGCTGACAGACGAGCAACGCGCCGGAAGGACCCCGGCTGATATCGATCCCGCCGTCGCGGGGAGAGTCCTCGCCTGGGGCTGCGAGCAGGTCGTCGCCCGGCAGATCAGCCTCGGCGACCCGGACGACGACAGCGCGGTGGCACGGGAGATGGCCCGGTCCCACTGGTACGGCACCTACCGCCGCCGCGCCGAGTCGGCCTGACCCGAGGTTCGGCGGAGCGCTGCCAAGCATTTCCGTCGTCTGCCGGGCGGCAACGCGGGAGCCGCCCCCTGGCAGGTGCTGATCCGGGTGCGGACCGCGGGTGCCGGGCTCCCGCCGCGTCCGCGGTGTTGCCGACGCGGCGGCCGCCCCTTCGGCCCCGGGCGTCAGCCACGGCGAGTGAGTGCGGAACGCCGTCCCCGACTCGCCGTCCTCATCCCAATGGCGTTCCCCTTACTGCTTCCCGTGATGACGAGACGGCTCCGGTGATGACGAGATGGCTTCCCGTGATGACGAGATGTCGCCCGGCCGCAAGCTCGGCGTCCCGGCCCAGGCAGGCGGGGGTGCCGAGATGCTGCTGTGGGTGAAAACCCCCGGCAACTCCGACGGAGAGTGCGGAATCGCGCCCACCACCCCGGCCGGCCAGTTCAATCCCGCGCCGGCCATCCGGCTCGTCGACGGAACCTGAACAGGGCGGCGGGGCAGCGGCACCTGACGGCCGCGCCCCGCTGTTCCGCCGCTGCCGCGACGGCCACTGGTCCGCGTCCACGCACGGGACAGTGGGCCACGGCCACGCAGAACGGCCGGCCGGGAATCCCCGGCCGAGCGCCCGCATGAACTGCTTGTGTCAGACCTTGGCCGGCGTCCGCCTCTCCTCGGCGGGCGCGGCCTCGGAGATGCCCAGCCGCTTGTGCACCGCACGCAGGGGCTTCGGCGCGTACCAGGCCGTACGGCCAAGGAGTCGCATGGCCGCCGGTACGAGGACGCCGCGTACGGCCACCGCGTCGATCAGGATCGCCAGGCCGCTGCCGAGCCCGAACATCTGGATGAAGCTGACGTTGGCCGTGCCGAAGGCGAAGAAGCTCACCGCGAGCAGGCCGGCTGCCATGGTCACGATGCGGCCCGTGTGGGAGAGACCGCTGGTGACGGCGGTCTCCGTGTCGGCGCCCGCGTCGTGCAGTTCCTTGATCCGGCTGGTCACGAAGACCTCGTAGTCCATGGACAGACCGAAGGCGATGCAGAACATGAGCACGGTCATCGAGGTGTCCATCGGCTGTGGCGTGAAGCCGAGGAGGGAGGACAGATGGCCGTCCTGGAAGATCCACACCATGACGCCGATGGCCGCCGTGAGGCTGATGCCGTTGAGGACGAGTGCCCGCAGTGGCTGGATCACGCTGCCGGTGAAGAGGAAGAGGATCACGAAGGTGGTGGCGGCCACGAGACCGATGGCGAACGGGAGGCGGTCGGCGATCGAGTTCTTGGAGTCGACGAGCCGCGCGTCGTTGCCACCGACCAACACCTCGGTCCCGGCGGGCGGATCGACCGCCCGTACGTCCTTGACCAGGGCCTGTGCCTCATCCGACTTGGGCGTGAGGGCACTGACGACGGTGATCCGCTGGGCGTCCGGCCGGCCCAGTGCGGCGGCCGCCGGGCCGGGCGGGGTGGACCGGCCGTCGGCGAAGGTGCCGGCGGAGGTCTCCACGCGGGCCGCGCCGTCGAGCCGCGACAGGTCGGTCGCGTACGCGCTCAGCTCGGCCGGAGCCACGGGCCCGGTCGTGACGATCTGCACGGCGGACTCGTCGCTGCCGGTGAAGTCGCCCTGTACGGCGGTGGCGACCTGCCGGCTCTGGGCGGTCTCCGGCAGTACCCGCTCGTCCGGCGTGCCGAAGGTCACGCCGAGCAGCGGACTCGCGGCGAGCAGCAGGATCGCGAGGACCGGCAGCGCGGTCAGGGCGGGCCTGCGCATGACCGTGCGGGCCAGCCGGCCCCAGAGCGGCGCCTCCGCGTTGCGTACGGTCTTCGCCCAGGGCAGCCGGCCGTTGTTGACCCGGTGGCCGAGCACGGCGAGCAGCGCGGGCACGACCAGCAGGGCGCCGGCGGCGGCGATGATCACGACGCCGATGCCCGCGTAGGCGAACGAGCGCAGGAAGTACTGCGGGAAGACCAGCAGGGCGGAGAGCGCGATGGCGACGGTCGCCGCGGCGAAGGTGATGGTCCGGCCGGCCGTACGCACCGTGTGCCGGAGGGCTTCGGGGACGGCGGTGCCTTCCGCGAGGTGCTCGCGGAACCGGCTGATCATGAGCAGTGCGTAGTCGATGCCGAGGCCCAGGCCGAGGGCGGTGGTGAGGTTGATGGAGAACACCGAGACGTCGGTGAGGCTGCCGAGGACGTAGAGCTCGGCGAAGGTCCCGGCGATCGCGATCAGCCCGATGACCAGGGGAATCAGCGCCGCGACGACACTGCCGAAGGCGATCACCAGCAGGATGAGGATCAGCGGCACGGCGATCAGCTCGGCCACCGCGAGGTCCTTGGCGACCTGGCTGGTCACATCCTTGCCGACCGCGGCCGCTCCACCGGCCTCCACTGTCAGTCCGTTACGGTCGCCGGTGTACTCGTCGATGATCGCCGAGGCGTTGTCGGCCTGCTCGGTCTCGTCGCCCCTGACGTGGGCCAGCACCAGCGCCTCGTTCCCGTCGCGGGAGGTCAGCGAGGAGGCGCCGGTGTCCCAGTACGAGATCACGTTCGACAGCGTCGGCTCGGCCTTGAGCTCCGAGGTGAGGGCGCTGCCGGCCTGCTCGGCGGCGGGGGAGCCGATGGCGCCGTCGTCGGCACGGACCAGCAGGACCAGGTTGCTCTCACCTCCGAACTTCTCGTCGATGAGCTCCTGGGCGTGGGTCGAGGGCGCGCTCGGATCCTCGAAGCCACCGCCGAGGAGCTTGCCGAAGGCCCCGAAGCCGATGGCCCCCATGGCGATCACGGCCACCACGGCGAGTGTCAGTACGAGCCGTCCCCGGCGGAGGGCCAGCTCCGTAATTCGGTCGTACATGGTCATCCCCCTTGATGTTTACGCTATTAACATGGACCGTGGCATATAAAGTTAACGCCGTCAACTTTGGGAGGTCGACGGCGTCACCTCGGGGCAGAATGAGGTCTGGGTCGAGGCGGGGTGAGGCCAGGATCGAGGCGGGGTGAAGCCGGAGCCGAGGCGGGATGGACTCAGGATCGGGGCAGGATGGGCTCATGGAATCGATCACGGGCGGCAAGTCCCGCTACCACCACGGCGACCTCCGCAACGCGCTGATCGAGGCCGCCTACGAACTCGCGGCCGAGGGTGGCCCCGAGCGGGTCGTCCTGCGTGAGGCGGCCCGCAGTGTCGGCGTGTCACCCACCGCCGCGTATCGCCACTTCGGCGGCCAGGGGGATCTCCTTGAGGCCGTGAAGGTCCGTGGTCAGCAGGCGCTCGCCGAATCGATGGTCGAGGCGGTGCGTGTACTGCCCGCACTCGACGATCCGGGTGAGGAGGCCGTCCGTAGGGCCGAGGCGATCGGGCGTGGATACGTGCGCTTCGCGATCCAGCACCCGGGGCTCTACCGCACCGCTTTCTGTCGTACGCCCGCGGAGGGCGGCGACTTCACCGGCCTCGAAATCCCCGAGGAGAGGGCGGAGTTCGCGGCGTTCGTGGAGCTGTCGCGCACGCTGGACGCACTGGTGGCGACGGGCCGGATGCGGCCGGAGAACCGGCCCGCGGCCGAGGTCGCCGCCTGGTCGGCCGTCCATGGTCTCTCCCTGCTCATCCTCGACGGTCCGCTGGCCCGGCTGCCCGCCGAGCAGCGTGACGCGGTGGTCGAGCGCACGCTCACGACGATTGTCGCGGGACTTACGCGGTAGGTGTGGGTGGCCCCGGCGCAGCGACGAACTCCCTCACCGACGGGACCGGTTCGTCATGGACGTACATGCCGAGGATCGACCGGCTGCGCCCCGCCGACCACCGTCCCTGGTGGGCTGTCGAGCCGGACCGCGCCGACCACCGTCCCTGGTGGGCCGCCGAGCCCGACCGCGGCGAACGACACCGGACGCACCTTGCCGTACGGGCATAAGATATTGCCTATGACGCAAGGCGATGATGACCTGGACAGCCTGGTGCGCAAGCGCATCCGTGCCCTGCGCGTGGCCCAGGGCTGGTCCCTGGAAGAGCTGGCCGGCCGCGCCAAGGTCAGCCAGTCCACGCTCAGCCGCATCGAGAACGGCGGGCGCCGACTGGCCCTGGACCAGCTCGTCACCCTCGCCCGCGCCCTGGACACCTCCCTCGACCAACTGGTCGAGAACGCCACGGACGACGTCATCTCCAACCCGATGATCGACGGAGCCCACGGGCAGATGCGCTGGCCCATCAAGGCGGAGCCCGGCATGACCGTCGTACGCCGGCGTATGACCGATCCGCCGCCCGACCATCCCTCGCGCATGCGTGCCCACCCGGGCCGCGAGTGGCTCGTCGTCCTCTCCGGGACCGCGATCCTGCTCCTGGGCAACCGGCGCTTGCGGGTCGAGACCAACCAGGCGGCGGAGTTCCCCACGATGCTTCCGCACGCCATCGGCGCGGAGGGCGGACCGTGCGAGATCCTGGGCGTCTTCGACCGGGACGCCCGGCGCGGTCACCAACGCGGCGAGGACGTGGGTAAGGCCAACCGGCCGTCCCCGTGAGCGTTTGCGTGTTCCGCAGTCCAGCGAGTCATTGTCTTGCGCGTTCCGCAAGCTGCCACGCCATACGCGAATGCCCTGCCTAGCGTGAACGCATGAATCACCCCTCCCCGTACACGGCCCACCATGACCATGACCATGACCATGACCGCGACCGCGACCGCGACGCGGGCGACCAGGTGGAGATCCTCGACCTGGACGCCGAAGTACTCGCCGAGCACATCGCGTCCATCACCGCCTGGCTGCCCATCGAGATCAGCCCCCGCCGCATCGTGGATCTGGGCTGCGGGACCGGAGCCGGCACCCTGGCTCTGCTCGAACGCTTTCCCGAGGCAGAGGTGACGGCCGTCGACCTCTCGACCGCCCACCTGGACCGACTGCGGGAGAAGGCGGCCGCGGCCGGATCGGCCGACCGCGTGCGCACCGTCCAGGCCGATCTCGACGCGTCGGCATGGCCCGAACTCGGCACGCAGTCGCGGTCCGAAACAAGCACGCAGTCGCGGTCCGAAACAAGCACGCAGTCGCGGTCCGAACCCGGCGCGCCGGAGTTGGTCTGGGCGTCGGCCTCCCTGCACCACGTGGCCGACCCCGACCGCACCCTGAGCCAGGTCCACGACCTGCTGGTGCCGGGCGGGCTGTTCGCCGTCGTCGAGCTGGCCGGTTTCCCCCGGTTCCTGCCCGCAGACGCCCCGGAAGACGCTCCAGGTCTTGAGGAGCGCTGCCATGCCGTGCTCGACCACCGCCACGCCGAGCAGCTCCTTCACCGGGGCGCCGACTGGGGAACCAAGCTGAAAGCAGCCGGATTCACCGTCGAGGGCGAACGCACCATCACGGTCGACATCGGCCCACCCCACACCGACGCGGTGGGCCGCTACGCACTCAGCGGCCTGCGTCGCCTGCGCGGCGGCGTCGCATCCGCCCTCACGGCCGAGGACCTGTCCGCCTTCGACCAACTGCTCGACACCGGCAGCCCGCACAGCATCCTGCGCCGCACCGACCTGAGGGTGCGCACCGAGCGCACGGTGTGGGCCGCCCGCCGCTCCTGACCTGGGAGGGCGGGGGAGGCGCAGGGCCCCTGAGTGAGTGCTGATGGAGCGATGTGATGATGGCGCGCAGAGATTTCTGTTATGCCGACGCCGACGAGGAACCCTCCTCCAGTCATGACCGAGACATCACACAGCGGATACGACGGGCCGGACGAGCCCCGGACGCAGGCCGCCCTGGTGCGGGCCGCGCAGGGCGGTGACCAGCGTGCCCTCGACACACTCGTGGCCGACTACCTGCCCCTGATCTACAACATCGTGGGACGGGCGCTGGACGCCCCCGCCGACACCGATGACGTCGTGCAGGACGTCATGCTGCAGATGATCCGGGACGTGCCCAAACTGCGTGACCCGGAGGCGTTCCGGTCCTGGCTGGTGGCCATCGCGATGCGACAGGTCCGTCGGCACTGGCGGCTGCGGCGCAGCGCGCCGGCGACCGCCGGGATCGAGGCGTTGGAGGAGATGGCGTTCCTCGCGGACCCGGGAGCCGACTTCGTCGACCTGACGATCACCGTGCTGAACCTGTCGGGTCAGCGGCAGGAGACCGCCGAGGCCACGCGCTGGCTGGACGCCGACGACCGGCAGCTGCTGTCCCTGTGGTGGATGGAGGTCGCGGGCCGGCTGACCCGGGCCGAACTGGCCACGGCGATGGAGGTGC
The DNA here is from genome assembly GCF_044744645.1 of Streptomyces sp. NPDC087263. Lineage (NCBI taxonomy): Bacteria > Bacillati > Actinomycetota > Actinomycetes > Kitasatosporales > Streptomycetaceae > Streptomyces > Streptomyces sp. NPDC087263. Next base: position 1,070,862 of record NZ_JBIUYT010000001.1, on the reverse strand, counting down.
CGACCCCGCATGCCGCGGTCGCGGTGCAGCGGATGAAGGCCCGGCTCGAAGCCGCGCGGGCGGTGGTCCGCGCACTGGGGGCCGTGCCGCGGTGTGCGGAGATGAACACGGTGCTGCGCGGCTGGGACGGGCGGCCCTCCGGCCTGTGGCGCAAGCGGATCGCCCGGCATGTGCGCGCCTGCCCGGTGTGCGGCGGCGTATCGGTCGGCGTGGTGCCGGCGGAGCGGCTGCTGGCCGACCTGGCTCTGGTGGCCGTTCCGCCCGCTCTGCTGGGGCTGCTGGCGTTGGGGGCGGGCGCGGGTGCGGGCGCCGGTGCGGGCGCAGGCGACGTGGCCACCGCTGCCTTCCACATTCCGTCCACGGCGGGCAGGGCGACGAGCCACGCCCTGGTGAAGTCGGGAGGCATGGCCTTCGGCAAGGCCGCCGTCATGGCATCCGCCGTCGCGCTGTCCCTCGTGGCCACCACCGTCGCCTACACGCTCGGAGTGTTCGGGCCGGACGACCGCGGCGAACAGTCCTCGGCCGGTACGACCGTATCGGCGCCGCAGGCCTCCGGCGCCCAGCCGTCCACCACCGCCTCCACGACCCCGACACCCTCGCCCTCCGCGACCGCGAAGCCGAAGGCCTCGGCCTCGCCCAAGGCCGCCGCGGCACCGAAACCGGCCGCCGGGAAGGCGGCGACCGTCACCGACACGAAGCTGCCGGTACGGGCGGCCTTCTACTACCCCTGGTACGACGAGAACTTCACCGACGGCGGCAGCCAGTACACGCCCTCGGCCGGAAAGTACGACGTCGACGACCCGGCCACCGTCGAGCGCCAGATCAAGGACATGCAGTACGGCGGTCTCCAGGCCGGCATCTCCTCCTGGTGGGGCGAGGGCAAGCGTGAGGACGTACGGCTGCCCCTCCTGATGTCCAAGGGAGCGGAACTCGGCTTCTCCTGGACGGTGTACTACGAGCACGAGGCGTACGCCAACCCCTCGGCCGCGGAGATCAGGGAGAGCCTGACCTACCTGCGCAAGTACTCCGACCAGCAGACCTGGCTGCACGTCGACGGCAAGCCGGTGATCTTCGTGTACGGCGGCAGCGGCGACGCGTGCGACATGGCCACCCGCTGGTCGCAGGCCAACGAGACCGCGGGCTACTACGTCGTCCTGAAGGTGTTCGGCGGCTACCGGGACTGCGCGAACCAGCCCGAGGGCTGGCACCAGTACGCCTCCAGCCTGGACGTGCAGAAGGGGTACTCGGCGATCGTGTCACCCGGTTTCTGGCTGAACACCGCGAAGGAGCCGACCGTCGCCCGCGACCTCGACCGGTTCCGCGAGGAGGCCACCACCGTCGCCACCTCGGGTGAGCCCTTCCAGCTGGTGGTGACGTACAACGAGTGGGGCGAGGGCACGGCCGTCGAGTCGAGCACGGACTGGCCGAGTTCCAGTGGCCACGGCGCCTACATGGACGTACTGCACGAGGTGTTCACGGCACATCCACGCTGAGGGCGCCGAGGGCCCGAGGGCCGGGTGACCGTGACTCGCACGGCGCCCGGCCCGGCTCACGTCACCTCACGTCAACGGATGCGAGGTCCTGCCCGACTCCTGGTCGATCTCGTCATGCGCCTTGGTCAGCAGCTTCATCGCCAGTTCGTTGAGCGCCCTGGCTCCCGCGACCTCCTCGCCGACCCGCGGCTGGTTCGAGTCGGACGGGTGGCGGCTCGCGTAACCGTGCGCGCGCACCTCGCTCCCGTCCGGCAGCCGTACGAGTGCGGCGGCTCGCGTGCGGTGAGGATCTTCCTCGAACTCCAGCTCGACATGCCATCCGACAGCGGTCTGCGCCATCACGATCACCTCCGGGTCCCTGTCCACCACGGGTCCCCTGCCTACGAGTGTCCTCCTGCACCGCCGGGAAGGGCCAGGTCACGGAGGGCTGCCCGAACTGGTTTCCCCCCAGGCCTGGCAGTCAGGCAAGATGGGGTGTATCTGCCCACTGCCGATTTCAAGCGTCCGGACGGTTTCTCTTGGCTGAGTTCATTTACACCATGCGCAAGACGCGCAAAGCGCACGGCGACAAGGTGATTCTTGATGACGTCACCCTGAACTTCCTGCCCGGAGCGAAGATCGGTGTGGTCGGGCCGAACGGTGCCGGTAAGTCCACCGTTCTGAAGATCATGGCGGGGCTCGAGCAGCCCTCGAACGGCGAGGCCTACATCTCGCCGGGCTTCAGCGTCGGCATCCTCATGCAGGAGCCGCAGCTGGACGAGAGCAAGACGGTCCTGGAGAACGTCCAGGACGGTGCCGCCGAGCTCATGGGCAAGCTCAGTCGCTTCAACGAGGTCGCCGAGCTGATGGCGACCGACTACTCGGACGCGCTCCTCGACGAGATGGGCAAGCTCCAGGAAGACCTGGACCACGCCAACGCCTGGGACCTCGACGCGCAGCTGGAGCAGGCCATGGACGCGCTGGGCTGCCCGCCCGGCGACTGGCCGGTCACCACCCTCTCCGGTGGCGAGAAGCGCCGCGTCGCGCTCTGCAAGCTGCTGATCGAGGCCCCGGACCTGCTCCTCCTCGACGAGCCCACCAACCACCTCGACGCCGAGTCGGTGAACTGGCTGGAGCAGCACCTCTCGAAGTACGCGGGCGCCGTCGTCGCCGTCACTCACGACCGGTACTTCCTGAACAACGTCGCCGAGTGGATCCTCGAACTGGACCGCGGTCGCGCGATTCCCTACGAGGGCAACTACTCGACGTACCTCGACAAGAAGTCCACCCGTCTCAAGGTCGAGGGCCGCAAGGACGAGAAGCGGCAGAAGCGGCTCAAGGAAGAGCTGGAGTGGGTCCGGTCCAACGCCAAGGGCCGTCAGACCAAGTCCAAGGCGCGCCTGGCCCGTTACGAGGAGATGGCGGCCGAGGCCGACAAGATGCGGAAGCTGGACTTCGAGGAGATCCAGATCCCGCCGGGCCCCCGTCTTGGCTCGATCGTCGTCGAGGTCCAGAACCTTTCCAAGGCGTTCGGCGACAAGGTCCTCATCGACGACATGAGCTTCACGCTTCCGCGTAACGGAATCGTGGGCGTCATCGGCCCGAACGGCGCCGGCAAGACCACCCTCTTCAAGATGATCCAGGGCCTTGAGACCCCGGACTCCGGCTCCATCAAGGTCGGCGACACCGTCAAGATCAGTTACGTCGACCAGAGCCGCGCCAGCATCGACCCCAAGAAGACGCTGTGGGCCGTCGTCTCCGACGAGCTCGACTACATCAACGTCGGTCAGGTCGAGATGCCGTCGCGGGCGTACGTATCCGCCTTCGGCTTCAAGGGCCCGGACCAGCAGAAGCCCGCCGGTGTCCTCTCCGGTGGTGAGCGCAACCGCCTGAACCTCGCGCTGACCCTCAAGGAGGGCGGCAACCTGCTGCTCCTCGACGAGCCCACCAACGACCTCGACGTGGAGACCCTCTCCTCGCTGGAGAACGCGCTGCTCGAGTTCCCCGGTGCGGCCGTGGTCATCTCCCACGACCGCTGGTTCCTGGACCGGGTCGCGACGCACATCCTCGCCTACGAGGGCGAGTCGAAGTGGTACTGGTTCGAGGGCAACTTCGAGTCCTACGAGAAGAACAAGGTCGAGCGACTCGGCCCGGACGCGGCGCGCCCGCACCGTGCCACCTACAAGAAGCTGACCCGGGGCTGATCGATCTTGCGGCACATCTACCGCTGCCCAATGCGCTGGGTGGACATGGACGCGTACGGCCACGTGAACAACGCGGTCTTCCTCAGCTATCTGGAGGAGGCACGTATCGACTTCCTGAACCGCCCGGACAAGGAGTTCAGGCAGGGGTCAGTGGTGGCACGCCATGAGATCGACTACAAGCGGCAGTTGGTCCACCGGCACACGCCGGTGGACATCGAGCTGTGGGTCTCGGAGATCCGCGCGGCGTCCTTCACGATCGCCTATGAGGTCAAGGACGCGGATCAGCTCTACGTCCGGGCCGCGACCATGGTCGTGCCGTTCGACTTCGAGGCCCAGCGGCCGCGCCGACTCACCGCCGAGGAACAGGAGTTCCTCGCGGAGTACCGAGATGACAAGGACGAGGCCGTCGCCGCATGACGGCCCTGTTGCACCTCGCCGACGAGGGGGAGGCGGCGGACCTCGCCGCCTTCCTCGGGCGCCTGGTCCACTACGACCGCGCCGCCGCCGTACGGCTCCAGGCGTCCGGCAGCACGCTCGCGGTCTTCGGGCGCCCGCCGTCGTTCGAGGTCCTCGCCATCCGCACGGCGCGCCTCGCCAAGCCGTACGAGGACGGGCTCGACGTCCTGCTGGACGTGACCGTATCGGCCGGTGAACTCCTGGAGTCCATCGACGAGTCGGCGGCCACGACGGCCGTCCCGGGGGCCGTCACGGGGCCGCCGTGGGCCGGGGTGCTGCCGCCCCGCCGCGGCTGGCGTCCGGAACCGGGGCTGCCCGCGCCGGACGCCGTGCGGGCGATGGTCACCGCCGCCGTGGCCGAATTCCGGTTCCGTACGCAGGAGTTGGCGGTCGAGCGGCGTACCCGCGGTGAACTCGACCGGATCGGGCGGGAGATCTGGTCCCGGCCGATCGGCGACACCAGCCTGCCGGTACGGGCCGCGCACGCGGCGCAGTCCCTGGGCTTCCTGCGCCCCGCCCGCCAAATGCCGCCCGATGAAAGCCCGTTGGGGCTGTACTCGTCCGGCGCGTGGCTGCGGCTGCGCACCCCGTTCGGGTCGATCGCCGTACGCCGGGCGGGACTCGGCGCCCTGGACGTCAGCGTCCGCTGACTGGCAGGGCCCTGAGCCAGGTCAGCCGGCCGTGTTCACCATCGAAGCCGCCGCGTACGTCAGGTAGTTCCACAGCGTGTGCTCGTGCTCCTCGGAGAGGCCGAGCTCGTCCACGGCGACGCGCATGTGCTTCAGCCAGGCGTCGTGCGCGGCCTGGTCGACGGCGAACGGGGCGTGCCGCATCCGCAGCCGGGGGTGGCCGCGGTTCTCGCTGTACGTCGTCGGGCCGCCCCAGTACTGGATCAGGAACAGCGTGAAGCGCTCCTCGGCGGGACCCAGGTCCTCCTCGGGGTACATGGCCCGCAGCAGCGGGTCCCCGGCGACTCCCTCGTAGAAACGGTGCACCAGGCGGCGGAAGGTCTCTTCCCCGCCGACCTGCTCGTAGAAGGTCTGCTCCTGAAGCGTGCCGCGCCGGATCTCTGTCACCCGTCCATGGTCTCAGACGCGGTGACCGAGGACTCAAGGCTTAGGTCCACCCGCGGCCGTGGGCCCGGCGCTCGCCTCCCGGTCCCTCCGGCAGCACAGTGGAGGTATGAGCGCGCACGCTCTCGACCAGGAACCCGACGACCTCGCCACGGGGGTACGGGCGGCGCTGGTGCGGGAGATCGACAGAAGTGGGGCCTGGGACGCCGATCCGGTCTGGCGGGAGGTGTTCGAGGCGGTTCCGCGCCATCTCTTCGTGCCGTACTACTACGTCGGAGGAGGGGGCGGCTTCGAGCGCGTGTGGGGCGAGGATCCCGACCCGCGGAGCCGGGAGCGCTGGCTGCGCGGCGCCTACGCGGACGGGCCGCTGGCCACCCGGGTACGGGACGGTGAGCTGCTCTCGTCCAGCAGCCAGCCGTCGCTGATGGCGAAGATGCTGACCGAGCTGGAGGTACGGGACGGGGACGCCGTTCTGGAGATCGGGGCCGGCACCGGGTACAACGCGGCTCTCCTGGCCCATCGTCTCGGCGACGCGCTGGTGACCACGGTCGACCTCGACCCGGAGATCACCGAGTCCGCGCGCCGCCACCTGGCCACCGCCGGTTACCACCCGACCGTCGTCACGGGCGACGGCGCCCGCGGAGTCCCCGAGCGCGCCCCCTTCGACCGGATCATCGTCACCTGCACGCTGCCCACGGTCCCGCACGCCTGGCTGCCCCAGTGCACCCCCGGCGCCCGTATCCTCGCGCCGCTGGCCACGGGCCTGATCACGCTGCGGGTGCGGGACGGCGGGCACGCCGAGGGGCGTTTTCTGCACACGGCCGCCTACTTCGTGCCGTTGCGCGGCGGCAGTCGGCCCGAGCCCGAGCCGCCGCACCTGGGCGGGCTGCCGCCCCGGGCCAGGAGCGACGAGCTGTTCCGGTTCCTGCTGACCCTGACGGCGGGCAGCCTGGATCCGTACGAGGCGTACGCGCTGTGGGAGCGCGAGGAGCGGCCGGTGCGGGAGCGGTACGGGGTCACGGTCAGCGGCGAGCGCGCCTGGGCGTGGCTGGACGACCCCGAGGGGCCGTATGCCTGGCCGCTGCCGTGACGCGGCTCCCGGTCAGCCCCGCCTGATGGTGATCGTCGTCCAGGCGCCCACGTGCACCCGGTCGCCGTCCTGGAGCGGTATCGGCACGAAGGGCTGGATGGGTTCCTCGCCGCCGTTGACCGTGGTCCCGTTCGTCGAGTTCTGGTCGACGACCGCCCAGCTGCCGTCCGGCTGCTGGACCAGGACCGCGTGCTGGTGCGAGACGCCCGGGTCCTCCGGGGGCACCGACAGGTCGATGTCGGGGGACTCGCCGGTGGAGTGCCGGCGGCGGCCGATCGTCATCTGGTTGCCGGTGAGCGGGCGCTGCTGCTCGGGCGAGTACGCGGGCAGGTTCAGGCCCGCTGCCTCGGGGCCCGAGCGCTGCATCATCGCCATGAAGTACTCGCGGTCGGGACCGATCGTCACGGTCCAGGACAGCGGCTGCTGCTGGTAGGGCGGGCGGCTGCCGGGGCCGGGCGGTGCCTGGGGCGAGCCGGGCTGCGGGTAGCCGTAGCCGCCGCCCTGGGCCGGGCCGGGACCGTTCGGGCCGCCGGGGCGGGCCTGCGTGCCCGGCCCGCCGGGACTGCCCGCCGACGGCGGGGAGATCACCCAGTCGTCGTCACCGCCGCCGAAGGGCGGGCCGGGAGGACCGGGCTGGGTGGTCTGGGGGTACCCGGGCGAGGCCGGCTGCTGGGTGAAGGCCTGCCGGGCGTCGGGGCCGCCGGGTGTGGGCCCGGGGGGCGGCGGGACCGGACGTGACGGGTCGCCGAAGGGCGAGGGGCCGCCGCCGTACGGGGCGGGCGGACCCGGCGGAATCGGTTCGGCGGGGCGGTTCACCTGCGAGGGCCGCGAGCCCTGGTACTCGTACGGATCCTGACCGGGACCGGGACCGGGACCAGGACCGGGACCGGTGGGCGGTCCCTGCTGGAACCGCTGCGCCGGATTCGGGCTCCCTGGACCGCCAGGTCCTCCGGGGCCTCCAGGAGAGCCGCCAGGTCCCCCGGGGCCGCCGGGTGACCCCGGCAGCGGCCCCTGCGGGCGCGGCGCGGCAGGCGTGTACGAGGTCGCCGTGTTGGTGAGGAAGTTCCACCGGCACTGCTCGCAGAACGGCGCCGCGCCCTCACGGGGCGTACGGCACTGCGGGCAGAGCTCCGGAACGGGGTCGGGCACGGCGGAGAGATGCGCACGTCCGCCGGGGCCACCGGGGCCGGGCGGCGCCGGGTAGCCGTACCCGGCTGCGGGCGGCGGTGGTGGCGGGGGCGGGGGCACGGCACCGGCCATGCGGTGACCGCAGACCTCGCACCAGTCGTCGGAACCCGACTGGTGTCCGTTCGGGCAGGTCGGCATGTCGGCGCTTCCCCCTCTCCTTTTCCGGCCGGTAGGGCCGGGTTACTCCGGCTCCTGGGAGAGCCGGGCTCGCTTACTTCTTTACACGAACAGTCTTTGTGGACCGTGTCTCAAGGGTCATTTCGTCTGCTTCCTCGACCCTTGCCTTCAATCGCACAGTACCTGCAGCGGCATCGACCACGTCCACCACCTTCGCAAGCAGTTTCGCAGTATCGGCGTTGCCCGAAGCGCTCGCGAGCTGAACGGCACGTCCCAGCTTGGCCGTTGCTCCGTCGACATCTCCCATTTTGCGGGCGTCCAGGCCCTGTTGGATGACTTGTGCCAGTTCCGCCTGACCTGTGTAGTGCGCGACCTGTGGATTGATCGAAGTGGAAGCCGCCATGTCGTCGGTCCACACCGCTCGTACGAGCCCCTGTGCGCCGAGGTTCTGCACGCTGCCGTCGCTCTGCGGGATCACCAGCGAGACGCGGGCGGCCAGCATCTCCTGGCCGATGCCGGCCGAGGGGACCTCCACGCACACGTGGTAGTCGCGGGACTCGTCGCCCCAGGATCCGGTCGGGTAGTCACCGGCACGCGGGCCCGCCTCGGTACGGCGGCCGGTCAGCTCCTCGACGGTGGGGGCGACCTGCTTGACGAACTTGATCTCCGTGCCGACGGGCGTCCACAGCCGCAGCGCGACGTCCGCGACCTCCTTGCCCATGGCCGTCTCCATCATGTGCGTGAAGTCGGCGGCGAGGGCGGCCGGATCGGCGACGATGTCGGAGGTGCCGAGCAGCGCCGAGGCGATCCCGGTGACCTCCTTGACCTCCCAGTCCGTACCGACACCGCGCGCGTCACAGGTGAAACGCCCGGCACAGGAGTCGAGGGCGGCTTTCAGATCCTCCGGCGACTCGTGTTCGTTGCGGCCGTCGGTGAGCAGGATGCCGTGCCGGATCGAGACGTCCGCCGAGGACAGCAGGCGGTCGGCGAGGCGCAGCCAGGTGCCGATCGCCGTACCGCCGCCGGCGGTCAGCTTGCGCAGCGCCTGCTTGGCCTGCTCGCGGCTCGCCGCGTCGGCGACCGCCAGCCGGCCGCCGCCCGGATAGACCTCCTTGGCGACGTGCGTGCCGCCGATCACCGCGAAGTGCACGCCGTCGCGCACGGTGTCGATCGCGGCGGCCGTCGCGTCCCGGGCGTTGCGCATCTTGGTCGGCGGGTAGTCCATCGAGCCCGAACAGTCGACCATGATCGCCACGGCGGCGTCCGGGCCCTGCCCGGCGGTGTACAGGTGGGGCGCGGCGACCGCGCTTCCGATGGTGCCGCCGCCCGTCGCGCTCACCGTGACGATCGCGCTGACCTCGCGGGCGCCGTCGGGCAGGTACTCGTTCTGGTAGACGTCGACCGAGAACTGCGGCACGTTCGACTTCGAGAAATTGGCCATGCCTTCTTCGTCCCCCTCAAGGCCCCCGTAGTACGTACGTACTACGGGGTGATGACTGTGTCCGGACCGGTCCCCTCCGGTCCGAGGCCGCTCCCCGTTCGCGGCCTCAGGCCGATCCTGCCCCCTGCGTGGGGGCCGGGAACGGCAGGACCGCCACTGTTACGTTGTCGTGGCCCCCGCCGTCCAGGGCGTGGCCGACCAGGACCTGCGCGCTGTGCAGTGGACGCTCGGCGGCGTCGAGGGGTACGACCTCGGCCAGGTGCTCGGCCGCCTCCGCGTAGTTCCACAGCCCGTCGGTGCACACCACCACTACACCCGGCCGGTCCGGCTTGAAGGAAGCGGTGTGCGGCTCCAGTTCGTAGGAGTCGGCGCCGAGCCAGCCCGTGATGGCGTGGGCGCGCTCGTCGGCGTACGCCTCCGCCTCGTTCATCAGGCCCGCGGCGACCATCTGCGCCGCCCACGAGTCGTCCTCGGTGAGGCGGGCCGGGGGCGAGGCGCGGTCGACGGGAACCCAGTAGGCGCGACTGTCGCCGACCCAGCCGATGATCAGCAGGGTGGGGGTGACGACGGCGCCGACGAGGGTGCAGGCGGGCGCGTTCACGTGCGGGGCGTGCTCGTCGTGCGAAGCGGGCGCGTCCGCGAGGGAGTTGACGGCCTCCGAGGCGGCGATGATCGCCTCGTGCATGGCCTGCTGCGGGTGGGTACCGAGCGGCAGGGCCGCCAGGAGTGCTTCGTTGGCCGCCCGGGACGCGGCGAGCGAGGCCTCGTCGGGGCGGGTCGCCGAGGAGACGCCGTCGCAGACGATCGCCACCACGGCGGGTGAGCCGTCGGGCAGCGCGGTCGAGGAGATCGCGAACGCGTCCTCGTTGCGGTGGTGGCGCAGGCCCCGGTCGCTGACCGCGGAGACCGCGCTCAACTCCTGCTCCATGTGATCGCGTTCGCGCGGCTGCGCGTGCCCGCAGTTCTCGCAGTAGCCGTCGCTGTCGACACTGCCCGAGCGGCAGGCGACGCACAGCCTGGTGCCCGCGGCGGGTGTCGCGAGCTCGGCGGTGCGCGGGTCGGCCAGGGGCGCGGAAGAGGCCTCGGCCGGGGGAGCCAAGGGGTACTCGTCCGGCTCCCGTGGCCTGTCGAACCGTACGCCCGCGGACTCGCCCGCCGGGTGCGGGAGTTCGGAGCCGCCGGAGTCGGTGCCCTGGATGTCGGCCGCCCGGTGCACCGGCGCCGGTGCGTGGGAGCTGTCCACCTCCGGCGCGACGGGCCAGTCCACGGACGGGACGGCCGAAGGGGGGTGCGGCGCGGTGCCGTTCATGGTGATCGTCGGTTCGTCCCGCGGCGGTGCGGGCACCGCCGACAGGTCGTACCCGCACGCACCGCAGAAGCGGTCACCCGCCTCCAGCGGCTCCTCGCAACTGGGGCACCGCGAAAGGGCCGTCGGCTGGGGCATCTGGGACATCAATCACACCCACGTCCGGGGGCGGTAACGGTTTGCACGTTCCACCAGATCGATCCTCTCCTCGCCGCCCTGAGCGAGGCGGGCCAGCGTCCGGTACGAGCGCTCCAGACCGAAGCGGAGGCCGCGCTCGTCCAGCTCGCTGCCGAGCAGCGCACGTCCACCGCCGGAGGCCGGAACGGACACCTGGCTACCGGAGAGTACCCAGTCCAGGGCGCAGCCCAGTACTTCTGTGGACAACTGCTCGCGTCGCACCGCGTCGAGACCGTATCCGCCCAGCGCCTCGACCTGCCCCGCGGCCGCCGTCAGCTCGTCGAGGAACGGCGCGGCGGGCGCCTCCTCGGCGAGTCGCTGCCGCAGCCGCGCCCGTACGGCCGCGACCCGCGCCGCCGTGTAGTGGATCGACGACTCCGGTACGGATTCCAGTGTGTGTACGGCGCCACGGCGGTCGCCCGACGCGAGCTGCACGCGGGCCAGGCCGAACGCCGAACTCACATAGCTGGGGTCGGTCGTCCACACCAGGCGGTAGTACTCGGCGGCGTTGTCCAGCTGCCCGAGGACCTCCGCGCACACGCCGAGGGCCAGCTTGGGCGCCGGCTCGCCGGGGAACGCGTCGTAGATCGCGTCGAAGGACAGCGCCGCGGTCTCCTGCTCGCCGTTCGCCAGCGCCGCGACGCCCCGGTACCAGACCACCCGCCAGTCGTCCGGCTGGTCCGCTTCCAGTGCCTCAAGTGCCCTGGCCGCGGCGGTCAGTTCGCCCATCTCCAGACGGGCCCGCAGCTCGCGCAGGCGCAGCTCCAGGGAGCCGGTGGGCGCCGCGTGCAGTGCGGTGATCAGCTCCGCGGGCGCGGAGGCCATGAGCCCGGCGAGGAAACCGGCGTTGGGGTCGCCCGGGTCGACCCGGGGGACGGGCAGCGCGAGTGCGGTGGCGGCGGCCGGGACGGGCCTGACCAGGCTGACGGTGCCGGCCCGGCCCGCGGCGGCCGAAGTGATGGCGAGTCCACCGCCGTTGGCCGCGGCCGCGGCCGCGGCCGCGTCAACAGTTGCCCGTTGACGGCGCCCCACCGGCACGACCCGCGCGCCGAGACGCGACACGTCCCCGTCCAGCTCTCCGAACAACTCCGTGTCCGTGACCTTGAGTTCGGGCCCGAACAGGGTGGAGAGCGAGGGACGGGCGCGGCCGGTCTGGACGGAGACGACCTCGCGCAGCACGCCGGTCAGCTGCTCGGCCATCTCCTGGGCGGAGGCGAACCGGCGGGCCGGGTCGGGATCGGTGGCCCGCACCAGGAGCCGGTAGAACGACTCGTACTGGCGGAAGACCTCGATGTTGTCCGGGTCCGGCAGGGAGTCCACGAACACGTTCGTGTAGCCCTGGAAGTCGAAGGTCATCACGGCCAGCGTCCGGGCCACCGTGTAGAGGTCGGAGGCGACCGACGGGCCGACCTCGGCCACCTCCGGCGCCTGGTAGCCCACCGTGCCGTAGATGGCCGACTCGTCGTCGTCCATCCTGCGCACCGCGCCCATGTCGATCAGCTTGAGCTGGTCCTCGGTCTGGATCGCGTTGTCGACCTTGAAGTCGCAGTACAGCAGGTTGCGGCTGTGCAGATGGCCAAGCGCCTCAAGCGCCTCGATGCCGAACGCGCACGCCTGCTCCACCGGCAGCGGGTCCCGCTTCCCGGCCGCCGTACGACGGTCGTTGGCGATCTCCTTCAGCGACTTGCCGCCGACGTACTCCATGACGATGTAGCCGTCGAGGGAGCCGGTGCGCTGGTCGAGGTGCTCGACGAAGTTGTAGATCCGCACGATGTTGGCGTGCTCGATCTCGGCGAGGAAGCGGCGCTCGGAGATCGCGGCCGCCATCGCGTCCTGGTCGCCCGTGTCGAGCAGGCCCTTGAGGACCACCCAACGGTCGGACACCGCACGGTCGACGGCCAGATACACCCAGCCGAGCCCGCCGTGCGCCAGACAGCCCACGACCTCGTACTGGCCGTGCACGATGTCACCCGCGGACAGCTTCGGCACGAACGAGTACGGGTTGCCGCACTTCGTGCAGAACCCCTCCGTGCGCCCGGGCGTCTCACCGCGCGAACGCCCCACCGGCGCACCGCAGTCGGAGCGCGAGCAGAACCGCTTGCGCTCGGGCACCTCCGGGTTCTCCTGGACCATCCCGCGCGGGTCGGGCCGCGGCACCCCCGGCACCTCGACCAGGCCGACACCGAGCCGGCCGCGCCCGGTGGAACCGGCGGCCGAACCGGAGCTGCGCACCGACACCGAGCGGCTCGTCGAGGTGCCGGACAGCGAGCGGGAGAGGCGCCCGGAGACCGAGCGCCGCGACTGCGAGGAGCGTGACGACGTACGCGAACTCGCCCGTGAACTGCGGCTGTTGGAGCTGGCCGAACCCCGTGAGCTCCGGCCGCCCGCCGTGATCCCGGTCGGCGGCGAACCCACCATCCCGCCCGCGGACACGACCGGCGCCAGACCGCAGGTGTCGCAGTACAGCTCACCGCCGCCCATGTCCTCGTACGAACCCGAGCAACCGGGCCGCTGGCACTTCTGCTGCTCACCCACAGACTCAGACTGCTGACTCACGATTCCCCCTTACGGTCCTGCGGCCCGTTGCCCTGCTCGGGCACCCGCGGGCTGAACAGGTCGGCCGCCGCGTGCTGGTAGCGCAGTACGGCGTCCTCCGCGACCCGCAGGTCGCAGGGCGCGCTCCACAGCATGCGGCGCGCCGCGTCGTAGCGCTCGATGAGGAACGGGTCCTCCGCGAGCCCGTGCCGGGCGACCTTCGCCCTGTACGCGTCCAGGCGGCCGCGCAGCTCCGCGCGGACCGCCAGTGGCTGGGTGACCGCGGACAACGACTCGCGGGCGCGCAGCAGTTCGTCCTCCGCCTTCTCCTCCAGCGCCTCCAGGAGCGGCGAGAGACGGTGCCACTGGGCGTGCCTGCGGTACTCGGCGGCCGTCGCCAACTGCTCCTGGAGCACGGTCGGCGGGCCGCTGACCGCGGGCACCTCGGACGCGGCGATCTTCGCGAGCACCTCACCGCGGGCGCTCCTCGCCTCGGAGAGGGTGCGGTCCGCGCGGCTGAGTACGTCCCGCAGCTTCACCAGCCGCGCCTCGGCGTCCTGCCGGACGGTGAGCACCGCGTCGATCTCCCGGCGCACATCCTCCAGGGAACGCGCCTCGCGGTCGTACGTCGTGGTGTCCGGGCGTCCGCCGCCGGGCGCCGAACTCCCTTGCGCGGGCAGCCAGAAGGCCAGCGGGTCGGACACCACGCGCTCGCGCAGGGTGGTGAGCGTGCGGGTGATCCGCTCCAGGTCGTCGCCCGAAGGGTGCTCACCGGGGCGTACGCCGACGGAGTGGGCGAGCCGGCGGGTGCGGTGGAGCTCCGCGGCCAGTAGATCGATCCTGGCGGGCAGCGCGGACCAGACCGCGTCCGCGGCGATGATCATGTCGAGCGAGGACGCGTACAGCTCGTTCATCCGGTTCACCAGCGCGACCAGCGAGAACCGCTCGCTGAGCTTGCCGGAGCCGGCGAGCGTCGGCGCGTTCGCCGTCGCCGTGGCGGAACCGGCGACCGTGATGCTCGCGCCGCGCAGCAGCTCGGTCAGCTCCACCAGGTCCTCGCGGCTCGACCAGCGTCTGCGGGAGCGGATCTCGCGGGCGGAGTGCATCGCGTCCGTGTACGCGTCGAAGTACGCCCAGAGCAGGGTGATCGAGGCATCGGCGGCCGACCAGCGCTCCTTCGTCGTGCCGGTGAGCTCGGCGCCTTCGAGGAGTCTGCGGCCCGCGTGGTCCTGGAGGGCGAGGAGCGAGGTCTCGATGGCCTCGTGCTCCGCGCCGAGCCGCGCCAGCGCACGGTCCACCTCGTCCCGGTCCAGCACCGGCTCGGGGGGTCCCGTGACGCCCATCGATCACCTCTCGCTTTCGGTTGGTCCGGCTAGGTGTACCGCTACCACTACTGCCGCTGCTGCCCGTCCCGCTACTTGTACTGCGCGGCGGGTGGATTCGACGACGGGGAGTCCGCCCCCAGGGTCGGGGAGAGCCACTTGTCGTACGCCGTCCGCCAGCCGCTCTGGCGGTAGTTCTCCAGGACCTGGTTGACCCGGCGGACCAGATCGTCGGCGCCCTTCTTCATCGCCACGCCGTAGTACTCGGTGGTGAAGGTCGTGCCCTTGAGCTCGACCGTGGGGTCCTGCGCGGCCTGGCTCGCGGCCAGCGCGCCGTCCGTCACCACGGCGTCGACCTCACCGAGCTGGAGCCTTACCAGGCAGTCGAGTTGGTTGGGAACCGTCGTCGAGATGTCGGCGGTGGAGGCGAGCTTGCCCGCCTTCTTGTCGGCGTCCAGCTTCTCGTACGCCGTGGAGCCCGTGGCCGTGCAGATCCTCTGGTTCGCCAGCGACTTGTCGTACCCCGTGATGGTCGAGTCGATGGGGGCCAGGACCTGCTGGCCGGTCTCGAAGTAGGGCGCGGAGAAGGCGACATCCTCAAGCCGGGAGCAGGTGATCGTCATGGTGCGGACCACCATGTCGACCTTGCCCTCCTGGATGGCGGGGATGCGCTGGTTGGTGGGGATGGCGCGGAACTGCACGGCGGACGGGTCGCCCAGAATGTCTTCGGCGATCGCGTGCACGAGGTCGATGTCGAAGCCTTCGAGGTCGCTGCCGCTCTCCGTGTTGTTCGGGTCGCGGTAGCCCCAGCGGAAGCTGTTCTGGTCGACGCCGACGATCAGCCGCCGGTCCTTGGCCGGCCGGTTCTTGATGGCCTCGATCGCCGGCCCGTCCAAGCTCGACGGCGTCAGACTCTGGTCCTGCGGATCGGTGCACTCCTCGGCCTTCGCCTGCTCGCCCTGGCCCGCGCCCTGGCCGCCGATGCCGGTGCTGCCGTCACCGCGCGCGTTGCTCAACGGCAGCAACAGGGCGAACACCGCGGTGAGTGCGCAGGCGACGGCCATCGCACCCACGCCGCCCCAGCCCTTCAGGCTTGCCCTCAGACGTCGTGCACTCATTGCCGCTCCTCCTCTCACCGGTACTCCGAAAGCCTGCGTCCGACGCCCAGCACCGCGCCCGCCGCGGCCAGCACCGCGAGGATCGCCGCACCCACCGGCAGACCGGTCAGCGCGTCCAGGCCGTTGCCCGCCGACTGCTTGAACTCGGTCTCCTCGTGCGCCAGTGCCAGCGCCAGGTTGTTGTCGACGCCGTCGAAGCACTCGCCCGTCGGCTTGTCGCTCTTGGAACCGATCACCTTGTCCAGCGCCGCCTGGTAGTTGCCGTCGTCGTCGGCCGCGCGGGCGTCCAGGTGCCGGACCTTCCACTCCTCCATGTTGCCCGTCGCGGTCGCCACGGGCTGCTCGCCCGCCTTGTCGTCGGCGAGGGCGGAGGCGGCGGCCAGCTTCTTGGTGAGGTCGTCCATCTCCCGCTGGAAGTCGTCGTCGAAGGCGTCCACGACCGTGCCGTCCTTCAACTCCTTGGTCTCCGCGCCCCGGCTGACCAGCGTCAGGTTCTCGTTACCGCGCGCGTTCAGCGACGCCAGCCGGGCGTCGTTCAGCACGTTCAGGGAACGGACGCCGTGGTCGTAGGACTCGTCGAGTCCCGCCCGGGCCACGCTGTGCCCGACCACGAGCCAGAGCAGTACGACCGCGGAGGCGGCGGTGGCGGCGGCCATGCCCTGGTTCAACACCCGGTTCGTACGCCGGTAGTTGCGCCGTTGGGCCCAGGCGAGGCCGCCGAGTGCGAGCAGGCCGAGGCCGATCGCGGCCCACGGGTAGGGCGTGGCGTCGGCGTAGTCGGCCTCCAGGCGCTGGTTCTCCTTGGTGTAGAGATCCTTGGCCGCCGGGAGCATCTCGTCCTGCATCGTCGCGTTCGCGTACCGCAGGTAGGCGCCGCCGAGCGGGAAGCCCTGCCGGTTGTTGGCGCGGGCCCGCTCGATCAGGCCCTTGTACTCCGGCAGGAGTTTGTTGAGCTTGGTGATGGTGTCGGCCGACGGGGAGCCCGGATCCGAGTTGGCCGCGGCCGTCACCAGCTTCTCGGCGGCCGTCTGGATGTCTGCCTCGTACCGAATGCGGGACGCCTCCGTCTCCTGGCCGCCCGCCAGGAAGCCGCTGGAGGCCGCCGTGTTGGCGTCCGCGAGCGAGCGGTAGATGTCCGCCGCGCTGGCGCTCAGTGGCTGGCTGCTGTTCAGCACGTCGTCCGCGGCGGCCGAACGGTCCGTCATCTGCCAGGCGGTGACCGCGCCGAACGCGACGACCAGCAGGGCGAGTACGGCGCCGATGATCCGTAGGCGGCCCGGTTCCGTCGTCGCCGCGGCGCGCAGGGTGTCCACGCCTTCCGCCCAGGCCGTGCGGCGTGGGGGAGCGGGGGAGGGGGTCTGCGCGGGTGTGTGTGCGCTGTTGGGCCTCTCGGGGCCTGTCGGTCGCGGTGCCGGTGGGCCGGACTGCGGCGGTAGGGCCGGCATCGTGGGTGCGGCCGGGCGTGCCGGTGGGACCCCCGGTGTTCCCGGTGGTGCGGTGCTGCCGTTCGGCGGGTGTGTCACTCGACCTCCCCCATGGTCATCCGTCCGGCACCTCTGTCCTGTGTGCGAGGAGCACGGACGAGGTGCACGGCCGCAAGTATCGTCGCAGGGACCGCCATCCGCACAGATCTTGACTCGATCTTGTTCGGATCACAGCGCAGCGCGAAGCTCCCCGCAAGCCCCCCTTCCCCTGAACACGCGCCGGGTATGTGTTCGGTTCCCGTTCGGGGGGCGGGGGTCGGGGTCGGGCTTTTTTCGCCCCCTCCGCCCCTTCCCGTCCCGTTTCCGGGGGCTGCCGCCCCCAGGCCCCCGCTGTCGGCCTGGACGGCCTCGTCCTCAAACGCCGGACGGGCTGAAAACCTCTAGCCCCTCCGGCGTTTGAGGAGTGGCGGTTTAGGGGCGGAGGGGGCGAAAGAAGCTCTCAGGCACCCTCGTAGAACGCCCGCACGCGGGTGTGTGTCTCGGCCGGGGCCCCCACGTGGTCCAGGCCCAGGAGGGCGGCGCCCAGGACCGGGCGGGCTGTGACCACCTGGGGGACTGCTTTGGGGGCGCGGTCGGACAGTAGGGACCGGATATGGGTGTCGAGTTGGGGGTGGCGGGCGGCGAGGATGCTGCCGCCGAGGAGGACCGGGGTGGGCTCCTCCAGGAGGGACAGGCGGGTCAGGGCGACCGTCGCCATCGCGACCACCTCCTCCGCGAGGCGGTCGACGAGCGAGCGGGCGATCGGGTCGCCGTCGACCGCCGTGGCGAACAGAACCGGCGTCAGCTCGTGCCGCCGGGCTTCCCCGAGATGTCCCAGGTGCAGCGCCTCGATGAGGGCGTACATGGACCCCAGCCCGAAGTGGGCGGGGAGGGTGCGGGCGAGAGCGGTGGGCCCGCCCCGGCCGTCCTCGGCACGCGCCGCATGCCACAGGGCCTCCTCCGCGAGCCCCCCACCACCGCCCCAGTCCCCGGAGATACGCCCGATCGCGGGGAAACGGGCGGTGAGCCCGTCGGGCCGCATACCGACGCAGTTGATGCCCGCCCCGCACACCACCGCGACCCCGCGCGGCTCGGCGATCCCGGCCCGCAGAATCGCGAAGGTGTCGTTGCGCACCTCCACACTCGCCCCCCACGCACGCGCGTGCAGCGCGGCCGCCAACCGCTCCTCCTCGACGGGGAGATCGGCGTTGGCGAGGCAGGCGGAGACATGGGCGACCGAGGTGACGCCGGCCTCGGCGAAGGCCCGGCCGACGGTCTCGGCCAGCGAGTTCACCGCCGTCTCCACGCCGACGACCGGCGGCCGGAAACCGCCGCCGCGTGCCGTCCCGGCCACCCGTCCGTCCGCGGCCAGTACAGCCACGTCGGTCTTGCTGTTCCCCGCGTCGATGGCCAGGACCAGGGCCACGGGGGCGGATCCGGCGGCCGCGGCGGCGCCGGATCCCGATGAGGTCATGCCCACGCGAGGTGCTCCCGGTTGTGCGCGATCAGCTGGTCGGTGAGGGTGTCGGCGTACGCGTGCTGGCCGATGAGGGGATGGGCGAGGAGAGCGCGGAACACGCGGTCCCGGCCGCCGCGCAGGGCCGCTTCCAGGGCCAGGTCCTCATAGGCGGTGACGTTCGCCATCAGGCCCGCGTAGAGCGGGTCCACGGGCGGCACCGGCAGTGGTGTCGGCCCCTGGTGGCCGATCGCGGCCTGCACCTCGATCACGGCGTCGGCCGGCAGGAAGGGGAGCGTTCCGTTGTTGTACGTGTTCACCACCTGGTAGGGGCTGCCGCCCCCGCCGAGCAGCGACGCCGCGAGGTCCACAGCCGCCTCCGAGTAGTACGCGCCGCCGCGCTTGGCGAGCAGCTCCGGCTTCTCGTCCAGCGTCGGGTCGCCGTACATCTTCAGCAACTGCCGTTCCATCTCCGCCACTTCGGAGGCCCGGGAAGGGCTGGTCCGCAGTTCTCGTACGACCTCGTCGTGCGCGTAGTAGTAGCGCAGGTAGTACGACGGGACGACGCCGAGGCGGTCGACGATGCTGCGAGGCAGGTGCAGGTCGTCGGCGATGGTGTCGCCGTGTTCGGCGAGGAGTTTGGGGAGGACGTTCTCTCCCTCGGGGCCGCCCAGGCGCACACCGGTTTCCCAGCTGAGGTGGTTGAGGCCCACATGGTCCAGGTGCACCTCGGCGGGGGTGACCCCGAGCAGCGCGGCGAACTTCCGCTGGAAGCCGATCGCCACATTGCACAGTCCGACGGTCTTGTGGCCGGCCTGGAGCAGGGCGCGGGTCACGATCCCGACCGGGTTGGTGAAGTCGATGATCCAGGCGTCCGGGTTGGTGCGGCGGACGCGTTCGGCGATGTCGAGGACCACGGGCACCGTGCGCAGCGCCTTGGCGAGGCCGCCCGCACCCGTCGTCTCCTGCCCGACGCAGCCGCACTCCAGCGGCCAGGTCTCGTCCTCGTTGCGTGCCGCCTGTCCGCCGACGCGCAGTTGCAGCAGTACGGCGTCGGCGCCCTCGACGCCCGCGTCCAGGTCGGCGGTCGTGACGATCCTGCCGGGGTGTCCCTGCCGCGCGAAGATCCGCCGGGCCAGTCCGCCCACCAGCTCAAGGCGCTCCGCCGCCGGGTCGACGAGCACCAGCTCCTCGATGGGCAGGGTGTCCCTCAACCGGGCGAAGCCGTCGATGAGTTCGGGGGTGTAGGTCGACCCTCCCCCGACCACGGTGAGTTTCATTCGTGTCAACCCTTCACTCCGGTGAGCGTGACACCCTCGACGAACGCCTTCTGCGCGAAGAAGAACACGAGGATCACGGGGGCCATGACCAGCACGGTCGCGGCCATGGTGAGGTTCCAGTCGGTGTGGTGCGCGCCCTTGAACGACTCCAGGCCGTAGGAGAGCGTCCAGGCGCCGGGGTTCTCGGAAGCGTAGATCTGGGGCCCGAAGTAGTCGTTCCACGCGTAGAAGAACTGGAAGAGGGCGACCGCGGCAATACCGGGTTTGGCCATCGGCAGG
Source organism: Streptomyces sp. NPDC087263 (assembly GCF_044744645.1). Lineage (NCBI taxonomy): Bacteria > Bacillati > Actinomycetota > Actinomycetes > Kitasatosporales > Streptomycetaceae > Streptomyces > Streptomyces sp. NPDC087263. The sequence continues at coordinate 1,050,885 of NZ_JBIUYT010000001.1, read as the reverse complement.
ACGATCTTCAGGAGCACCCGCAGGTCTCCGCAGCCGTCGACCTTCGCCGCGTCCAGGTACTCGTTCGGGATCGTCATCAGGAACTGGCGCAGCAGGAAGATCGTGAAAGCGTCTCCGAACGCCATCGGGATGATCAGCGGCCAGAGTGTGCCGGACAGGTCCAGCTGCTTCGCCCAGAACAGGTACATCGGGATGATCACGACCTGCGGCGGCAGCATCATCATCGAGATGACCAGCATCAGCGACAGATTCCGGCCCCGGAAGCGGAACTTGGCGAGTGCGTAGGCCACCGGGATCGAGGAGACGACGCTGAGGACGGTGCCGACACCGGCGTACAGGAGGGTGTTCTTCCACCAGGTCAGAAAGCCCGGGGTGTCGAAGACCTTCCTGTAGTTGCCCCATTCCCAGGTGTGCGGGATCAGATCGCGGCTGAGTGCCTGGGTGTCGCTCATCAGCGAGGTCAGGAGAACGAACACGAAGGGGAGTACGAAGAAGAGGGCGGTCGCGACGCCGAGGGCGTGGACGGCGATCCACTCCAACAGTGCCTTGCGGCGGGCGGTGCGCTCGGCGGGCGAGACGGGCACCTTCAACTCCGTGGGTTTGTCCAGTACTTGAGTGGTCATGGTGTCAGTCACCTGCCTGGATGAGACCGCCCCGGCGCCGCATCAGGAACGCGGTGAACACCATGGACAGGGCGAACAGCACGAGCGCGACCACACAGGCGGAGCCGTAGTCGAAGCGCTGGAAGCCGAGGTTGTAGACGAGTTGGGGGAGGGTGAGCGTCGACTTGTCGGGATAGCCGGGCACGAACTGGGTTCCGGCGCCCTGGATGACGCCAGACGCGACCTTCCCGGCGATCAGCGGCTGTGTGTAGTACTGCATGGTCTGGATCACGCCGGTGACCACCGCGAACATCACGATCGGCGAGATGTTCGGCAGCGTCACGTACCGGAACCGCTGCCACGCCGACGCGCCGTCCAACTCGGCCGCCTCGTACTGCTCCTTGGGCACGTCCAGCAGCGCCGCCATGAAGATGACCATGAGGTCGCCGACACCCCACAGGGCCAGCATGGTGAGCGCGGGTTTCGACCAGGCCGGGTCGTTGAACCAGCCGGGCGCCGGGATCCCGATGTTCTCCAGGATCGAGTTGACCGGCCCCGTACCGGGGTTGAGGAGGAACGCGAAGGCCATCGTGGCGGCGACGGGCGGGGCGAGGTAGGGCAGATAGAAGAGGGTCCGGAAGACACCCGTGCCCGTCCTGATCTTCGTGATCAGCAGGCCGACGCCGAGCCCGAAGAGGACCCGGAGGCTCACCATGATGACGACGAGCCACAGGGTGTTGCGCAGGGCGGGCCAGAAGAGCGGGTAGTTCTCGAAGACGTACTTCCAGTTCTTCGTCCCGACCCACGTCGGCGGCTGGAAGCCGTCGTAGTGCATGAACGAGAAGTAGACCGTCGACAGCAGCGGGTACGCGAAGAAGACCGCGAAACCGATCAGCCAGGGCGACATGAAGGCGGCCGTCTTCAGCGCCGCCCGGCGGCGCTTGGCGCGCAGTGTGTACGTGGCGCTCATGACGCTGCTACTTCGCCTGCGCGATGTCCGTGTCGATCTGCGCGGCGGCCTTCTTCAGGCCCGCCTTCAGATCGGTTTCCTTGCCGCTCTCGTAGTCGTATCCGAGCTCCTGGATCGTCACGAGATACGAACCGCCGTTGATCGACGCGGGAGTTGTCGTCGAGTTCGGGTTCGCCGCGATGTCCAGGAAGGTCTTGAAGCGCGGGTCGTACTTCAGGTCGGGCGACTTGAGGGCGGCGAGCGTCGAGGGCACGTTGTGGATGGCGTTGGCGAATCCGACCACGGCGGCGGTGTCCGTGGTCATGTACTTCACCAACTCCCAGGCCGCGTTCTGCTTCTTGCTGGTGGCGGCGATGCCGGTGATGGTGCCGGTGATGTAGCCCTTGCCGTACTGGTCCGCCTGGTCGTCGGGGACGGGCAGCGGCGCGACGCCGATCTCGAAGCCGGGCTTGGCCTCCTCGGCCATGCCGAGCCGCCACTCGCCGTCCAGCTGCATGGCGACCTGGCCGGTCTGGAAGGGGTGCTTGGGGCCCCACTCGTCACCGAGCTTGGAGCGGTACGTCTCCAGCTTCTGGAAGCCGCCGAGTTCGTCGACGAGCTTCTTCTGGAGTGTGAACCCGGCTTCGAAAGCAGGGTCGTTGGCGACGTTCGACTTGCCGGCCGAGTCGAAGTACGTCGGCGAGAACTGCCCGAAGTAGTGCTCGGTCGTCGACTCCCAGCCGTGGTAGTTCGGCATGAAGCCGAGCTGGGAGTAGCTGTCGCCCTTGGAGATGGTCAACTTCTTGGCGTCGGCCTCGAATTCGGACCAGGTCTTCGGGGGGCTGGAGATGCCCGCCTTCTCGAACGCGGTCTTGTTGTAGTAGAGCCCGTACGCGTCACCGAGCAGCGGCGCCGTGCAGCGGTTGCCCTCGAACTGGGTGTACTCGTTCATGGCCTTCGGGAAGGTCTTCTCCGGGTCGATGCCCGCCTTCTCGAAGAAGGGGTTGAGGTCGACGAAGGCGCCCGACGAGCAGAACTTGCCCACATTGTTGGTGGTGAACGAGGAGACGACGTCGGGGGCCTTGTCGCCGCCCGCGCGCAGCGCCTGGTTGACCTTGTCGTCCGTCATGTTGCCGACGATCTTCACGTGGATGTTGGGGTGCGCCTTCTCGAAGCCCGCGACCAGGGACTTCACGGCCGCGACCTCGCTCGGCGCGCTCCAGGCGTGCCAGAAGTTGATGGTCGTCTCCGCGGACGCGTCGTCGTTCGCGGCGGATTCGGTCTGGCCGGTACAGGCGGAGGTGAGGAGGGCTATGGAGGCGGAGGCGGCGAGCGCGACGGCCACCTGTCGGGACATTCCGGGCATGGCGGGGTCTCCCTAGGGCAGGGTGAAGGTGTTCGCGGTAGGTGCTGCTACGGGTTCGGCGGAACTGCGGAAGTGGGGTCTACGGGTTTCAGCGGGAGGTGTCGAACACCTCGTCGCGGGTGGCCGCCAGGGCGCTCTCCAACGCGCCGCGCAGCACGGGGTGTTCATGTACGTCGCCGAGCACGAGGCGCGGCCGGGACGCGGCCAGCTCCTCCAACTCGGCCTGGACCAGGGCGCGCAGCGGTTCGCCACCGGCGGTGAGCGAGGTGCCGCTGAGCACGACGAGCTCGGGGTCGAGCACGGAGACCAGCGAGGCCAGACCGGTGGCGAGCCCGGTCGCGTACGTCTGAAGGAGCTGCCGGTGGGGGCCGTCGTCGTGGGCGGCGGCCCGCTGGACGAGGGCGGCGGCGACCTCGGCGTGCGGACCGCTGGGTACGGGCCGGATGTCCAGCTCGCGGGCGAGCTTGGGGAGGGCCTGCGAACCGGCCAGTTCCTGGTAGCCACCGCTGTTGGCCTTGGTGACCTGCCGTACCAGCGGCGCCCCCGGCACCGGCAGGAAGCCGACCTCGCCCGCGCCGCCGGTCCAGCCGCGGTGCAGCCGCCCGCCGAGCACGAGCGCGGCACCGAGCCCCTCTTCGTTCCACAGGAGTACGAAGTCCTCGTGTCCGCGCGCCGCACCGAGCCGCTGCTCGGCGATGGCGACGAGGTTCACGTCGTTCTCGTACTCGACGGGCATCGGCAGCGCCGCCGCCAACTCGTCGAGGATCCCGGCGGAGTGCCAGCCGGGCAGGTGGGAGGCGTATCGCAGCCGCCCGGTATTGGGGTCGAAGGCGCCGGGCGTCCCGATGACGATCCGGCGGACGTCGTCCCTGGCGAGCCCCGCCGCCTTCACCGCGCCGTCGAGGGCGTCGGTGACCTGGCGTACGACGGACTGCGCGGGGCGCCTGCCGGGCGTGGGGAGCTCGTACTCGCCCACCGTCCGCCCGGTCACGTCGGCGACAGCGGCGAGGATGCGCTCCGAGGTGACGTCCAGTCCCGCCGCGTAACCCGCGCCCGGATTGACCACGTACAACTGGGCGTTGGGGCCGGGGCGGCCCTCGATGGTCCCGGTGGCGAGCACGAGCCCGGCCGCCTCCAGGCGCGCCAGAAGCTGGGAGGCGGTCGGCTTCGAGAGGCCGGTGAGCTTCCCGATCCTGGTCCGCGACAGCGGGCCGTGCGCGAGCAGCAGGTCCAGGGCGGCGCGGTCGTTCATGGCACGCAGAACGCTTGGAGTGCCCGGCGTGCCGGCGGATCCTGCCATGTGTGCGCCACCTGCCTTTCCGCCGCACAGCCTCTCAGCGTGGCCGCCGGGAAGTCCACCGGAAGATCATTGTTAGGAATGTTTCCTATTGGTGGGAGGAAAGTAAGCCGCAGCAGATGGGGGCGTCAATAGCGGCCGACGGTGGCAACAAAGTCGTTACCTGCGGGGTGCCGGGAAGGTCACCCTCGGACAGGGGCGACCTCGCTGCCCAACCGGTGGGCCAGGCAGGCGAGATGCGGAGCATGAGGGTCCGGTGATCTTCGCGGCATAGGCTGGCGCCATGGTGGAGGGGTGAAGGCCGCGATGAAGTCTCAGTCGACGGACGAGTACGAAGGTGGACGGCATGCCGCCCCTGTGACGAAGGCGGCCAAAGGGGGATTGGCTCGTTCGTCGTTACTGATGGCGCTGGGCACCATGGTCTCGCGGGCCACGGGTCTGATTCGGCAGGTACTGCAGGCAGCCGCCTTGGGCACGGGGCTGCTGGCCAGTACGTACAACACGGCGAACACCGTGCCGACGAGCCTGTACACGCTGTTGATCGGCGGGGCGCTCAACGCGGTTCTGGTGCCCCAACTGGTCCGGGCCAGGACGACGCAGCCGGACGGGGGCCGCGCCTACGAGCAGCGGCTGGTGACGCTCGTGCTGTGTGTCCTGGGCGTGGGGACCGCGCTGGCGGTGTGGGCGGCCCCGAACATCGTGAGCCTGTACATGCGCGACACCCCCGACAGCCACGAGTCGTTCGAACTGACGGTTGTGTTCGCACGGTTCCTGTTGCCGCAGATCTTCTTCTACGGCCTTTTCAGCATTCTTGGCCAGGTCCTGAACGCCCGCGAGAAGTTCGGCGCGATGATGTGGACTCCGGTGCTGAACAACATCGTGCTGATCGGCATGTTCGGCACCTACTTGGGGCTGATGACGATCCCGGAACGGGTCGAGGACATCACCACCACACAGGTACAGCTCCTGGGCATTGGGACCACAGCAGGAATCGTCCTGCAGGCTCTCGCGCTGATCCCGTTCGTGCGTGCCGCCGGCTTCCGGTTCCGCCCCCGGTTCGACTGGCGGGGGACCGGCCTGGGCAAGAGCATCCATGCCGCGAAGTGGACCTTGTTGTTCGTCCTGGCCAATCAGGTCGCCCTGACCGTGGTGACCAACTACGCAAACGCCGCCGACCAGGAACTGCCACACGCCGGCGCCGGCTACTCGGCCTACATGTACGCACAGACCATCTGGATGCTGCCGCAGTCGATCGTCACCGTCTCTCTGGTGACCGCGCTGCTGCCCCGCATGAGCAAGGCAGCCGCAGAGGGCCGCATACCGGATCTGTGCGCCGACCTGTCTCGGGTCCTGCGCATCACCGGCGTCGTCATCGTGCCCGCCGCCTTTCTCTTCCTCGCACTGGGCCCGCAGATCTCCACGGTGTTGTTCGCCCACGGCGCGGCGGATGCTGCGTCCACCCAGCCTCTTGGCCAGATGTTGCAGGCATTCGGGCTCGGACTGATCCCGTTCTCCGCGCAGTACCTGCTCCTGCGTGCCTTCTACGCCTTTGAGGACACCCGCACCCCGTTCCTCATGGCCGCCTGGATCGCCGTGGTGAACCTCGCGCTGGCCACGGCCTGCCATCTGCTGCTGCCCGCACGCTGGGCGGTCACCGGCATGGCAGCCGCATACGCACTGTCGTACGTGTCCGGCGTCGCACTCACCGCGTGGCTGCTGCGCAAGAAGTTGGGCAGCCGCATCGACAACGACGGAGCACTGCGCCGCACCTACGCCAAACTGATACTCGCTGCGGCGGTGGCCGGTGCCACGGGCTGGGGAATCGCTCGTGTCTGCGCCGGCACGCTGGACACGGGCACGTGGGGCACCGCACTCACACTGGCCGCAGGAACGGCCGCCATGGCACTGGCGTACCTGCTGCTCGCACGACTGCTGAGGATCAGCGAGTTGCGGAGGCTTCCGGGCTTGAGGTGACGGTCGACACCGAGACCAGGACTTGTAACTCGCCTTCCGGTCGGCTGGGTCCCGCGCTGTTTCCCGGCAGGGTGGCTTCGGCGGGTTCTTGAGCGCGTGATCGTGGCCCGGCCGGGGTTCTCGGCTCTCGTCTCGGCCGGGGCGGCGGCCGCGTGGTGCCGGGGTGGCACTGACTCAGTCCAGCGACGCGGTGAACTCCGCCCAGGCGGTGGGGGACAGGCGAAGTATCGGGCCTTCGGGCGACTTCGATGCGTTCATCCCCCGTGTGCGGAGGAGCGACGGGAAGAGCACCAGTGTGGGCACGTGCCGGAAGGGTGCTGAACGAGCAGAAGAGGCGGCCGATGACCATGCCGTACGCGGACGGGGGGGGGTCCGCTCATTCCCCGGCCCGAGCTCGTGCTTCCGGCTGGTGCCAGGCTACGCCCGCGGCGGGTGCCGCGGCAGAACCATGGAGCACCCCTGACGTCGTACGGCATAGAAATACCGCACCCGTTCACGCGAACGAGCGTGCTGAACCGCTACGGCTGTTGGCCGCCTACTTCGACACGTTCGGCGGGGCCAGTGGCGAGGCGGCCTGGGACTGCGGGGATGTGGAGGAGGCGTAGGCGGACGGGGCCGACATGCCTGCCGTCGGGTCGGCCGCGGGCTCGTCCTCCGGCTGGGCCGGGAGGCCGCCGACCATGCGGATGTCGGCGGCGTCGAAGGCGCGCTTGATGCGCCAGCGGAGTTCGCGTTCGACGGTCAGCGCCTTGCCGGGCATGGTCTTCGCGCAGACGCGGAAGACCATCGAGTCGAGGAGAACGGTGTCGAGACCGAGGACCTCGATCGGGCCCCAGAGGCGCTCGCTCCAGGGCTCTTCCTTGCTCATGCCCTCGCCGACCTCGTTCAGGACGGACTGGACGCGGTCCAGGTCCTCCGAGGAGCGGACCGTGACGTCGACGCCGGCGGTGGCCCAGCCCTGGGAGAGGTTGCCGATGCGCTTGACCTCGCCGTTGCGGACGTACCAGATCTCGCCGTTGTCGCCGCGGAGCTTGGTCACGCGGAGGCCGACCTCGATGACCTCGCCGGAGGCGACGCCGGCGTCGATCGTGTCCCCGACGCCGTACTGGTCCTCAAGGATCATGAAGACGCCGGAGAGGAAGTCCGTGACGAGATTGCGGGCGCCGAAACCGATCGCCACGCCCGCGACACCCGCCGAGGCGAGCAGCGGCGCCAGGTTGATCTCGAACGTGCCGAGGACCATCAGCGAGGCCGTGCCCATGATCACGAAGGACGCGACCGAGCGGAGCACCGAGCCGATGGCCTGGGAGCGCTGGCGGCGGCGCTCGTTGTTCACGAGGAGACCGCCGAGCGCCGTGCCGTCCACCGCCTGGGCGGTGGAGTTCATGTGCTCTATCAGCTTGCTGATCGCCCGCCGTACCGCCACTCTCAGCACCGCTGCGATGACCACGATCAGCAGGACCCGCAGGCCGATGCTGAGCCATGTCGACCAGTTCTGCTCGACCCAGCTCGCGGCGTTGGTCGCGCTTTCCTGGGCGCCCTGAAGCGTTGCCGCCGCCGGGTCCGTGGCCGAGGGGGTGGGGGACGGCGACGGCGTAACGGCGGCGAGTAGGACGTGCAAGGACACAGCGGGTACCTCCAGGCGTAGCTGTCCGCCCGCGGCAGGGACATATGAGGGGTACCGATCGGGCAGAACCACCACACTAACGGGGCATTGTGTGTCGATCGTTGCCATGTTGGGGGGAGAGGCCGTGCCCACCTGGGGATGAAGAGGGTGTGGTCGAAAACACTCCCAGCCCGTTACCAGCACATGGTGGCGCTTCCACCAGGCATTCGGGGACACTGGCCACAGATCGTCCCGGCGCGAGCCACGCGCCGCCGGCGTACAAGGAGGCATCCGTGCCGCACGTCCTGGTCCTCAATGCGTCGTACGAGCCGCTCGGCGTCGTACCGCTCCGCCGCGCGCTCGTCCTCGTCCTGGAGAACAAGGCTGTCTCCCTCGAGGAATCCGGCGCCTTTATGCATAGCGCGACCGTTACTGTCCCCGCACCCAGCGTGGTCCGGCTGAAGAGGTTCGTACGGGTCCCTTATCGGGGGCCCGTTCCACTTACCCGTCGCGCGCTCTTCGCCCGCGACGGCGGCCGGTGCATGTACTGCGGTGGCGTCGCAACCAGCGTCGACCACGTCATCCCGCGCTCCCGCGGAGGTCAGCACGCCTGGGAGAACGTGGTGGCGTCATGCCGCCGCTGCAACCACACCAAGGCCGACCGCCACCTGGTCGAGATCGGCTGGCGCCTGCGCCATAAACCCGCCCCGCCGACGGGGCTCGCCTGGCGCATCATCGGAACCGGACACAGGGACCCGCGTTGGCTGCCCTACCTGCAGCCGTACGGCGCGGAGGATGCGATGGCCCGGATCGACGGCATTTCCGCCTGAGATCCGGGCCTTCGTGTTGCCGTCAACGGTCGTACGGCGCCACTGGCGTGGTACGTCGAGCGGCACCCTGTCGCCCCGTTCCGGCTCCCCAGGAGGACCCCTGTGCCTCCCGGGGAGCCGGCGGTCGTTTCCGCACCTATCCGTGTGCCGGAGCTGTGTGAAATGTCACGTGAAGCGTAGTTCGGTCGGATGGACGGAGCGGCGCAGCAGCGGCAGCGACGTGGCGGCGGCCAGTAGGCAGGCGGCGTACACGGCCACGGGGACCAACAGGGGCAGCAGCGGCACCGTTCCGCCGCCGGCGGCGAGCCACGCGTACCAGGTACTGATCGCCATGCCCCCGGCGCCGGCCAGCGCGACCGCGGGGGCCAGCGGCAGGGCCGTCTCCAGGAGCAGCGCCTGGCCGAGTACGGCGTACGGCACCCCGGCGGCGGCCTGCGCGGCCAGCCCGCGGCGGCGGGTGGCCAGTGACTCGGCGGTGCCTACGGCGAGGCCGGAGAGGGTGATCGCGAGGGCGACGAGGATGGCGGCGCCGGTGAGGTTGACCCCGGTGGCGTAGAAGGAGATGTCCGCGGCGAGGGAGTCGCGGTCGCGTCCGTTCAGCTCGTCGAGCAGTACCTGCCCGATGCCGGTGAAACCGGTCCCCACGACGGTCACCAGCAGGACCGCCGCGTGGGTGCGGGCGGCCGCCCACGGGTCGTCGCGCAGGCGCTCGGCGGCGATGAGCGTCGCCGGGTTTCCGGTGCGGGCGGCGAGCCGGCGGCCGGTGAGGCGGGCGGCGGCGCCGGTCACCCAGACGGCGCCCACGCCGGTGAGAATCACCACGCCGAAGACGAGCGCCGGCGCAGTGTCGAACCCGCCGAAGGTGACCGGGGCCGTGAAGAGCCCCACGACCAGAATCACCAGTGCCGCCCCGAGGAACGTGGCGCCCGGTCCCCGGCCCCTGCTCGGTCGCACCCGCCGCACCCAGCCGAGCGGTGAGGCAACCACGCGGCGCAGCGCGAGCGTGCTGACCAGGGCACCCAGCAGGGGCACGGCCACCGCGATACCCGCGAACCCCGCCCAGGCAAGAGCGGGCGGATTCCGCCACTCACCCAGCACGAGCAGCACGGAGAACACCGTGGTGACCGCCGAGCCCGCGAGGCACGCGAGCCCCGTCTCCAGCGCGGCGATCCGCCGGACCTGGGCGGGTGAGGCCCCCGCCAGGCGCAGCCCGGCCAGCCGCCGGTCACGGTGCACGGCACCGATCCGGGCGCACTGCCCGAGGAAGCCGAGCACCGGGACGAGCAGGAGGAGCAGCGCGAGGACGATGCCGGAGCGCTCGCCGGGCTGGTCGAGCAGACCGTTGCCGATGGACACGTGGTATCGCCCCTGCAGAGAGGCGACCGCGGCCGCCGCCAGCATGAAGCCGGTGGCGAGCCCCGCCCCCACGGCCGTGAGCGCGACCCGCCACCACTCCCGCCGGTCGGAACCACGGGTCAGCAGCAGCGCGAGCCGGAGATCGGTCCTCACGGGGTCACCTCCGCGGACGCGTCGGCGGCCTCGGAGCCGACCGCTTCGGAGCCTGTTGTGGACTGGGCTTCGGAACCTGTTGTGGACGGGGCTTCCGAGTCTGCTGTGGACGGGGTTTCGGAGCCTGCTGTGGGCTCGGCTTCGCAACCGACGACCATCCCGTCCCGCAGCGCGACCTCCCGGTCCGCGTACGCGGCCACCTGCGCGTCATGCGTGATCAGCAGGACCGCCGTACCGGACTCGTGGGCCGTGTGGATCAGTGCGGTCATCACCTGCTCCCCGGCGAGGGAGTCCAGCGCGCCGGTCGGCTCGTCCGCGAAGACGACCTTCGGGCCGGTCACCAGGGCCCGCGCGAGCGACACCCGCTGGGCCTGCCCGCCACTCATCTCGCCGGGCCGCAGCATCTCCTGCCCGCGTACGCCGAACCGCTCCAGCCACTCGCCCGCCCGCTCCTGGGCCGCCGTACGCGAGAGGCCCGCGAGCAGCAGCGGCAGTGCCACGTTGTCGAGGGCGGTCAGCTCGGGGATCAGCTGCCCGAACTGGAACACCACCCCGAAGTCGGTGCGCCGCAGCTCGCTGAGCCGTTTCTCGGGAAGGCGGTCCAGGCGCTCACCGCCGTAGTCCACCGTGCCTTCGTCCGGCCGGACGATGCCGGCCAGACAGTGCAGCAGCGTGGACTTGCCACTGCCGCTGGCCCCGGTGACGGCCAGGATCTCGCCCGCGTGCAGTTCCACCGAGGCGCCGCGCAGCGCCGGGGTGGAACCGTGCGCCTTGAACAGGCTCCTGGCCATCAGGAGTGGATTGCTCATGCTGCGTCGACCTCCGCGGTCAGAGTGGTGAGCCGGGCCGCCGTCGTGGTCATCCAACGGAGGTCGGCGTCAAGGTGGTTGAGGGCGTAGTCGGCCGAGAGGACGGTCGCGAGATCGGCGCCCGGCCCGGTCTTCACCGCCGTGAGCTCACGCATCCGCGCCATGTGCGCGGCGCGCTGCGCCCCCAGATAGCCGGCCGGGTCCGCCGAGGCGAGGATCGCGACGACGACCTTCGCGAAGATCTCGTTCGTCACGAAGGGCGCCGGTGGCGTGATCTCCCCTGTCCACTTGGCCAGTTCACGTGATCCGTCATCGGTGGAGCGGTACAGCGTCCGTTCCGGGCCGCCGTCCGAGCCGGTGCCTTTGACCTCGGCGAGACCGTCGCGGACCAGGCGCTGCAGGGTCGTGTAGACCTGCCCGTAGGCCAACGGGCGGGCCTGCGGGAAGCGTTCGTCGTGGCGTCGCTTGAGGTCGTAACCGTGGCTGGGACCTCCGGCGAGCAGCCCCAGCAGGATGTGGCGGGTGCTCATGGCGACCATTATGCACTCGGTATATGTAGTGAGTGAATAGCTGAGCGGCGGGAGCTTCTGTGGACTGCGGCCGGGTGAGTGGCCGAAACAACGTGTTTGCACCAACCTGGAAGGGTTGCGAGGAAGCGGGATGTGACCAGTAGCACGTTGTTCGTCCGTGTACGTCTGCCGTCGCGCCCGCTGGGTAGGGCTGCGGTGAACCCGCACAGAGCCCGGGAGGTCCTGGGCCGCCGTACGACGACAAGGAGCCCTCGTGGCCGCTTCGGCACACCTTCTGCTCTCGGCCCTCTCCAAACGCGGAGCGGAGCCGTCGGCCGGCCTTCAGGGCCTGCGTGAGGACCCGCATCCGTGGGTCCTCGGCGCGGAAGGCGCCTGCGCGGAGACGCCGCTGACCAGCGAACCCCCGCTCCCCGACGCCGAGCCCCTCACCAGCGAGCCGCCGCTCGCCGACGCGGCGCATCTGACGAGCGAGCCCACCTCCACCGGCGCCGCGTCGGGGATCTAGATGGCACGGCCCGCGGACCCGCCACCGACGCCGCTGTCCCGGCTCGCCGGACTGCACGGTGTCGCCGCCTCCTACAGCCCGTCCCCGGACCGTACGGTCGCGGCCTCGGACACCGCGGTCGTCGCGGCCCTTGCGGCGCTCGGCGTCGACGCGAGCACGCCGGCGGCCATCGCCGCCGCCCTCGCGTCCCGGGAGGCCGAGGCGCGCGACCGGCTGCTGCCGCCGACCGTGGTGTGCTGGGGCGGCCGAGTGCCCGAGGAACTGTCAGGCCTGCCGGACGGCACGCGCCTGCGCATCGGCACCGAACAGGGCGAGACCCGCGCATCGGCCGAGCAACTCCCGCTCGGCGTCCACGCGTTGCACGTCACCGCCCCCGACGGCCGCACCGCCGACGTCCACCTCGTGGTGGCCCCCGCCCGGCTGCCCGCGCCGCCCGGACGCACGTACGGACTCCTCGTCCAGCTCTACTCCCTCCTCTCCCGCCGCTCCTGGGGCATGGGCGACCTGGGCGACCTCGCCGAGCTCACCGCCTGGGCGGGCCGGGCACTCGGCGCCGGATTCGTGCAGGTCAACCCCTTGCACGCGGCCGTACCCGGCGCCCCCACCGACCCCTCGCCGTACCGGCCCTCCTCCCGGCGCTTTCCGGACCCGGTGCATCTGCGCGTCGAGGACATCCCGGAGTTCGGTTACGTCGACGACCGCGACCAGGTCCGTACGCTGCTGGAACGCGCCGACCGACTCCGCGAATCCGTGCTGCACAAGGGCGCGTTGATCGACCGCGACGCCGTGTGGGAGCTCAAGCGCGAGGCGCTGGAACTGGTACGCGAGGTGCCGCTCGGGCCCGGACGGCGGGCCGCGTACGTCGACTTCCTCGCCGAGGAGGGCCAGGCGCTGGAGGACCACGCCACCTGGTGCGCACTCGCCGAGGTGTACGGCTCCCGGTGGCAGCAGTGGCCGATCGGCCTGCGCGACCCGCGCTCACCCGAAACCGCCCGCGCCCGGGGCGAGTTGATGGACCGCGTCGACTTCCACAGCCGCCTCGCCTGGCTCACGGACGCCCAACTCGCCACCGCCCAGCGCTCCGCACGCGACGCGGGCATGGCCGTCGGACTCGTCCACGACCTCGCCGTCGGGGTGCATCCGGACGGGGCCGACGCCTGGGCCCAGCAGGAGTACTTCGCGGCGGGCATGTCGGTCGGCGCACCCCCGGACGCCTTCAACGCGCGCGGCCAGGACTGGGGCCTGCCGCCCTGGAGACCTGACCGGCTGGCCGAGTCCGGCTACGCCCCCTACCGCCGCCTCCTGCGCGCCCTCTTCCGCTCCGCGGGCGCCCTGCGCATCGACCACGTCATGGGCCTGTTCCGGCTCTGGTGGGTCCCGCAGGGGCAGCCGCCCACGGAGGGGACGTACGTCCGTTACGACGCCGAGGCGATGCTCGCGATACTGACCCTGGAGGCCTCACGCGCCGGGACACTGGTGATCGGCGAGGACCTCGGCACCGTCGAACCCGGGGTGCGCGAGACGCTTCACGAGCACGGGGTGCTCGGCACCTCGGTCCTGTGGTTCGAACGGGACTGGGACGGCGACGGACTGCCCCTACCACCCGAACGCTGGCGCGCCGACTGCCTGGCCACCGCCACCACCCACGACCTCCCGTCCACCGCCGCCCGGCTCACCGGCGAACACGTCGAACTCCGCGACCGGCTCGGCCTGTTGTTGGGCACCTTGGAGGAGGAGCGGGCCGCCGCGGCCGCCGACACGGGGGAGTGGCTGGCGCTGCTGGCCCGGCTCGGGCTGCTCCAGGGCGTGACCGGCGGGCTCTCCGCGGAGTCGGAGGAGGCCGAGATCCAGGCCGTGCACCGGTTTCTGCTGCGCACCCCGGCCCGCATGATCGGCGTCTGGCTCCCGGACACGGTCGGCGACCGCCGCCCGCAGAACCTGCCGGGCACCTGGGACCAGTACCCGAACTGGCGGCTGCCCATCGCCGACGCCGAGGGGCAGCCGGTGACGCTGGAGGAGTTGGCCGCCTCGCCCCGGCTGCATGCGCTGATCGATGTGCTGCGGGGCCGCGCGGGAGACGGCGGGCACGCGGGCGGGAGTCACTGAGACCTCGTACGGCACCCCCGGGCGCGCGGCCCGCTCAGGCGTTCGCTACGTTGGCACCGTGGACAAGAAGAACGCCCTGCGCGCCGGCGCCCTGGCTGCCGGTACGACGCTGATGATGCTGCTCATGACGTCTCCCGCGCTCGCGCTGACCCGCGACGACGGCGACAACCCCGGCACGGGCCTGAGCGTGATCGACACGCTGGGGCTCTTCGTCGCCGCTCCGCTCCTGCTGTTCGCGGTCATCGCCGGCCTGGTGATGGTTCTCGACAAGTCCGACAAGAACTTGGGCCAGAAGCAGAGCTAGGAGCAGGGCCAAGAGCAGGGCCAAGAGCAGGGCCAGGCCCGCTTCCACCTCACTCCGTTCCCGTCGAGGGAGTCCGCGCACCCATAGGGTCCGCGGACTCCCTCGACGTGTGTGTGCCGGCCAATGGTCAGGCGGCTCTCAGGGCCGGGTGACGCGGGCGCCGGGGCGACGGTGAGGAGGGAGGCTGTGGCCGATCGATGTCCTGTACCCGGTTCCGGGCCGGCAGGGTTTCGTCCCTACGGAACGGGCCTGCCGCGAGTGGTGCCTGAACCAGGGCGGGACTTCACCGCTTTGCTTCCACGTCGAGGACGGCCTTACCCAGGACACGGCGGGCAAGGAGTGCCTCGGCCGCTTCCGGAGCGCGTTCCCAGGAGCCGCGCCAGCCGATCTGAGGATCGAGTGCCTCGTTTTCGAGGAGGTCCACGAGGTAGGCGAGGTCTGAACCGAAGCCGGGGCCGAAGCCGGGATGGCCGACCATGAATGATTCGAGCCGCTTGCGCCCGCCGTTCAGACGCTCCTGCTCGAAGTCGATGGTGGTCGGCTCGCGGGAGGCCATCCCGATGCTCTGGACGCAGCCCCCGTCCTCCAGGAGGCTGAACGCTGTGGCCAGTTGAGTGCCGCCCACGTTGTCCAGCACCCCGAAAACAGGTGCGGTGACGTTCTGCGGGCCAATGACGATCTCGTCGGCCCCAAGCTCGCGGAGCCCTTCGCCCCGGGCGTGGCTGCCCACGGACGCGATGACATGTGCGCCGGCGTGGGCGGCGAGCTGCACCGCGAAGCGTCCGACACCGCCTGAGGCCCCGGTGATGAGGACGCGTCGGCCCACCACGGAACCGAGTTGCCGCAGCGCCCGCAGCGCGGTGACACCCGCTGCCGGAAGGGCGCTCGCGGAGGCGAGGTCGACGGAATCGGGAACGACAGCGAGCTCCGCGGTGTCCGCGGCGCGGCGCTCGGCCCCGGCGCCCGACGCCCACCCGAAGCTCACGACGCGTGCGCCTTGCGGTGGCCCGGAGCCATCGGCTGCGGCCTGGATGATGATGCCTGCCGCGTCCAGTCCCAGGACGGTGCCTGGTCTCGTTCGATCAGCCTTGAAGGCGAGTTCCGCGAAGTTGAGCGAGACCGCGTGCACCTCGACCAAGACTTGCGAGTCATGCGGTACGGGCTCGGGAACCGTGCCGAGACGGAGGCCTGAGGGTGCCTCCGGGTCATAGATCAAAGCTTGCATTCTGCTCCTCATGGAGATGTCGAACGACGTCAGTGCGGCAGTTCGGCGTGACGTTCGAGGAACGCGGCGACTTCCGCCGGATGCTCCAGCGGAAGTGGGTAGACCACGAGCCGGTCGACGCCGAGGTCGGCGTAGCGCCGGGCCGTGTCGGCGTCCACCGGAGAGAGCTGCATGAAGTTGATCTCCAGTCGGCCCAGCCGCTCCGGGCGTTCGACCTCGGTGGCCGCCTTTCTCAGCTCGGCCAGATGCTCGGCGAGATCATCCGGGCTGTCACCATTGCCGAGCCATCCGTGGCCCCGGGCGACCGCCCGACGGAAGGCGGCCGGGCTGTGACCACCGATCACGATCCGCGGTCCGTCGTCCCGCACGGGCCGCGGGTGTGCGTCGACGCCGTCGAAGGCTACGTACCGGCCGTGATAGGACGGCGCGGGCTGGGTCCACAGCGCCCTCATCGCGTCCAGGTACTCGTCGGTGCGCCGGCCACGCTCCGAGTACGGCACTCCGACGGCAGTCATCTCCGGTTCGAGGTATCCGGCTCCGACCCCCAGAAGCAGTCGGCCACCGCTGAGCACGTCGAGGCTCGCGACCTGCTTGGCGAGCACCAGCGGATTGCGCTGCGGCAGGATGACGATCCCGGTGCCGAGCTCCAGCCGGTCAGTGACGGCCGCGACATAGGCCAGATGCACCAGCGGGTCGAGAATCGGATCCGTCGGCTCCATCGGCGCGGCCGGCACCCGAGGGCTGGGCAGCACGACGTGCTCACCCGCCCACCACGACCGGTACCCCAACTCCTCCGCCAGCCGGGCCAGCCGGACCGTCTCGACAGAACCCAGCGTGGCCTTGGCGCTCAGCCCGTTGACGCCCAGTTCCACCGGCGCCCACCTCCTTCCGCTCCGGGCGGCGACAACGCCGGTGCCCTGCTTCCACCCACGCGATCAATCGTGGAATCACGCGCGCCATCTGTCCAAGAGCTGTTGTTATAGCCTTTGGCTATGGATGTCCACGTCCGGGACCTGCGCTACTTTGTCGCGGTCGCAGAGGAACTCAACTTCACCCGAGCCGCGAGCGATCGGCTCTTCGTCTCACAGCCGACACTGAGCAAACAGATCCGCCAACTGGAGCTCTCCTTCCGGGCCGCACTCTTCGAGCGTGACCGGCGGACGGTCACCCTCACCGCCGCGGGCAGAGCCCTCCTGCCCCATGCCCGGCAGCTGATCGAGCAATGGGAGGCGGCTCAGCGTGCGGTGGTCGACGCCGTGGCGACCCAGGACACGACACTTACGGTCGGTTTCCAAACGGGCATCGGTCGCGGGCTCATCCCGGCCGTCACCGCCACGATGGAGAAGCTGCTTCCCGGTTGGCGGCTCCAGTTCCGCCAGATCACCTGGGCCGACCCGACGGTGGGACTTGCCGGCAGCGATGTCGATGTCGCCATCGCCTGGCTGCCCATCCCGACGAGTGGCGACTTCTCGCAGAAGGTGATTACCAGAGAAGATCGTTGGGTCGCTCTTCCAGCCGGTCACCATCTGGCCAACCGCCCGGCCGTCTCGTTCGAGGATCTCGCCGATGAGCCTTTCATCGCCCTTCCGACGACGGCCGGAGCGCTCCGCGAGTTCTGGCTCGGCAACGATCGTCGCCGGACACCGGCGCGCATCGCCGCCACGGCCGAAACCGCCGACGAGGCCTTCGAAGCGGTCGCTTCAGGACTCGGGATAGTCCTCCTCTCCGCGGGTAACGCCGAGATCTACAAGCGAGAAAACGTCACCTGTCGGCCGGTCACGGGTCTTTCTTCCAGTGAGCTCGCCGTTGTCTGGCGCACAAGAGACCACCGCGAAGCCGTACGAGTCTTCGTCGACGCTTGTTGCCTCTGCGCGGCAACCTGCTCGTAGAGGCTTGCCCGTACAGCAAGTCCAGCCTCACCACACGTCAGATGGCTTCGGGGACGCGATGTCTGAGGGGGCACGGTCTCTGCCGACACAACGGGCCCGGTGGTGGGCCCCGCTGATGCTCGCTTAAGGGTTCGGCGCCGTCAGATAGCGCTGCACCGTCGGTCCCAGCCACACCACGATCTCCTCGCGGGACAGCGCCACGGCCGGCGGGAACCGCAGGACATAGCGGGTGAGCGCCAGTCCGAGCAGCTGTGAGGCGCAGAGCGCGGCCCGGGTCGGCGCCTGCTCGGGATCGGGACAGGTGCGCAGGGCGACCGGCGCGAGCTGGTCCCTGAAGACGCTCTGCATCCGCTCGGCGCCGGCCTCGTTGGTGACGCCGACGCGGAGCATCGCGGTGAACACCTCGCTCCGCTCCCAGAGGTCGAGGAAGTGGCCCACCAGGACGCGGCCCACGTCGTGCGGGTCCATTCCCTGCGGATCCGGCAGCCGCAGGTCGACGTCGAGGACGGCGGCGAACAGTCCGTCCTTCGAGCCGTAGTAGCGCATCACCATGGAGGGGTCGATCCGCGCGTCCTTGGCGATGGCGCGGATCGTGGCGCGCTCGTAGCCGTCGGCCGCGAAGCGTTCGCGGGCGGACGCGAGGATCGCGGTGCGGGTGGCGTCGGAGCGGCGGGGGGTGCCCGCGCTCGCGAGGGGTTCCTTTACGGCCATGCCAACAACCGTAGGCCAACAGTCGTTGACAGTCCAGTGGAGGTCGCCTTATGTTGGCAAACAAGCGTTGGCAAACAAGCGTTGGCCATCAGGTGTTGGCGGACGGGTATTAACCAACAAGCGTTGTCCAACAAGCGTTGGCATTCAGGAGGCCGCCATGAACGGCAAGACCCGCTCCACCGCATCCGCCGCATCCACCGAGTTCGCCACGTCCACCGGGTCGACCGCATCAACCGCATCAACCGCATCAACCGGGTCAGCCGGGTCAGCCGGGTCCGCCGCGCCCTCCGCGCCCTCCGCGCCCACCGGGTCCGCCGGGTCCGCCGAGCGCATCGCGTCCACGCAGCCGCCTGCTTCGGCCGCTTCCGCCCAGCCTGCGGAGTCCGCGGGCTCCGCCGAGTCCCCCGCGCCCAGCGCCGTCATCGTCGTCGGCTCCGGTCCCACCGGCCTTCTGCTGGCCGGGGACCTCGCGACCGCCCACGTCCCCGTCACCCTCGTCGAGAAGCGCTCGCAGAAGATCAGCAATCTCTCGCGCGCCTTCGTTCTGCACGCCCGCAGCCTGGAGCAGCTCGACGCCCGCGGCCTCGCCGACGAACTGGAGGCCAAGGGGCAGACCCTCGACCGTATCCGGCTCTTCGGGCGGCTCACCGTCCAGCTCGGTTCCCTCCCCTCCCGTTTCAACCACCTCCTCGTCATCCCGCAGTACGAAGTGGAAAAGGCGCTGCGGCGGCGGGCGGAGGAGGCAGGGGTGCGGTTCGTGTACGAGACCGAGGTGACCGGGCTGAGCCAGGACGCGGACGGGGTGAACCTCCAAGTCCGGCGCGCCGATGGCGAGTTGGCGGGGTTGCGGGCCGCGTACGTCGTGGGGGCGGACGGGATGCGCAGCGTGGTACGTGACGCGATCGGGCTGCCGTTCCCCGGTAAGTCGGTCATCCGGTCCGTCGTCCTCGCGGACGTGCTGCTCGACGAGCAGCCCGAGAAGATCCTGACCGCCAACGCCGTCGGAGACGCCTTCTCCTTCATCGCGCCCTTCGGCGACGGCTACCACCGGGTGATCGGCTGGCAACGCGACCGCGACGTGCCCGACAGCGAGCCGGTCGAGCTCGACGAGATCAGGGAGATCGTCCGGCTCACCCTCGGCCGCGACTACGGGATGCGTGACGCCCGCTGGGTGTCACGTTTCCACAGCGACGAGCGTCAGGCGCCGGCCTACCGGGTGGGCCGGGTGTTCCTCGCCGGGGACGCCGCACACGTCCACACCCCGGCCGGCGGTCAGGGCATGAACACCGGCCTTCAGGACGCGGCAAACCTGAGCTGGAAACTGGCGTCGGTCGTCAACGGCCATGCGGACACCGGCCTGTTGGACACCTACCAGGCCGAGCGTCACCCCGTCGGCCGGTCGGTGCTGCGCAGCAGTGGCGGAATCGTACGGCTCGCGATGGCCAAGCACCCCTGGACCCTGGCGCTCCGTGCCGTCCTCACCACGTTCTTCAACCACGTCGGCCCCGTCGGCCGCAAGGCCGCCGGCCAGATCACGGGCATCGGGTACCGGTACGAGGCGCCGCGCGGCTCCCACCCCCTCGTCGGCACGCGCGTACCGGACGTCGCTCTGCGGAGCGGCCGTCTCTACGAGGTCCTGCGCGGCGGCAGGTTCGTCCTCGTCACCCCGGGGGCGACTGCGCGGGCGTACGAGGCCGGGGAGCGCGAGGGTCGCAAGGACCGCCTCGCCGTGGAGAGTTGGGCCAGTGGGCGGCGTACGACCTTGCTGGTGCGGCCCGATGGATATGTGGCCTGGGCCGCGGAGTCGCCGGACACGGACACCGTCGAGGCGGCGCTCACCGCGGCGCTGGGCAGCCAGGTCCTGGCCGCCCAACCCCGTTAGTAACTGCCGCAGCGGGGTGGCCGGTTGGCCTGCATGTCCGCCATCGAGGACGAGCCCTGCCGATTAGGACCTGTCCGGCCGATCAAGTCGCAGGAAATGGTCGGGGCCTTGTGAACGCCGCAGATGTGCGTGCCACACCCCGCGTCTGCGGCATGATCGGCCGGACAGGTCCTAGCCTGAGCGGTATGGGCGACGATGATTCGGTGGCACGTTTCTACGATCAGCTCGCGGTTGACTATCACCTCACCTATGCCGACTGGGACGCGAGTATGGCCCGGCAGGGGGAGGCCCTGGACGCGATGATCCAGGCGGGGCTCGGCGCGGGGCCCGTGTCGGTGCTCGACTGCTCCTGCGGGATCGGTACCCAGGCGATCGGGCTCGGCCGGTGCGGTCACCGGGTCACGGGTTCCGACATCAGTCCGGTGGCGGTCGGCCGCGCGGCGCGGGAGGCGGCTCTCCGCGAGGTGCGACTGCCCACGGTGGCGGCCGACATGCGGCAACTGCCTTTCGCCGACGCCTCGTTCGACGTCGTCGTGTGCGCCGACAACGCCCTTCCCCACCTGCTCACCGAGGAGGACGTCCTCGCTGCACTCGCCGAGATGCGCCGCGTCCTCCGCGGCGGGGGACTGCTGATGATCAGCACCCGCCCCTACGACGAGATCCTCGCGGCCCGGCCCGTTTCGACCCCTCCGCAGCTGGCGCGGACGCCGGGCGGCCGAGCCGTCACCTTCCAGCTCTGGGACTGGCACGACGACGGCGAACGCTACGACCTGGAGTTCTTCCAGCTCCTTCCCGACGGTGACGACTGGCGCGTCAAAGTGCGGCGCACCACCTACTGGGCCCTCACCCGGCGCAGGCTGACCGGCTTCGTCGCCGAGACGGGCTTCATCGAGCCCGAGTGGGCGGCACCGGAGAGCAGCGGCTTCTTTCAGCCGCTTCTCTCGGCGCGCAAGCGACAAGCAGCCACGACCGGTGATGACCGCGACGCCTGGCGATGAGTATTGAGGCCGTCGCAGGTCTGTACAACCGACGCGTACGACGGGCATCCCGAGGAGAGATCAGCATGCTGCTCAGCGACAAGACCGCGATCGTCTACGGCGCCGGTGGAAGTATCGGCGGCGCCGTCGCCCGTGCCTTCGCCCGCGAGGGTGCCCGTGTACACCTCGTGGGGCGTACGGCGGAGACGCTCGACACGGTGGCCAAGGACATCACGGCGGCGGGCGGGCACGCCGAGACGGCTGTGATCGACGCGCTGGACGAGGTGGCGGTCGAGGCGCACGCGGCGTCGGTGGCCGGCGGAGACGGAGCCGACGGTGGCGGTATCGACGTATCGTTCAACCTCGTCACGCGCGGCGACGTGCAGGGCGCCTCGCTCCTCGACATGCCCGTCGACGACTTCGTACGGCCCGTGGTGACCGGCGTCCGCGCCAACTTCATCACCGCGCGCGCCGCCGCCCGGCACATGGCGGAGCGCGGTTGTGGCGTGGTCCTCACCCTCAACAGCGGTTCGGCGCACGGCAGTCCGATGATGGGCGGTACGGGCCCGGCGGACGCGGCGATCGACACGCTGGTGCGCAATCTGGCAATGGAGCTGGGACCGCGCGGGGTGCGGGCCGTGGGCCTGTGGGCGGCCGGGGTGCCCGAGACCCTGACCGTCGAGAAGCTCAAGGCGGTCGACAGCGGGATGCAGTTCGACGAGAACGCCGTCCAGGGCCTGTTGGCCAACCTGGCGGGTATGCGCATGACCCGCCGCAACCCCACCCTCCCCGAGATCGCCGCCACGGCCACGTTCCTCGCCTCCGACCACGCCGGCGGCATCACCGGCACGTTCGTCAACGTCACCGGCGGGATCTTCCCCGGCTGACCCGTCAACAGAGACCCGTCAACTGACAGCCGTCAACAGACAGTCGTCAACAGAGAGTCGTCAACAGAGAGTCGTCAACAGAGAGTCGTCAACAAAAAAGGGGGGCACCCGGCACAACGCCGGGCGCCCCCCTCCACGTACAACCGACTACGCCTACGACTACTACGACGCCGCCGCGTCCGCCGCCTGTGCCCGCAGCGCCCGCTCGACGCCCGAGCGGGACTCCGAGATCAACCGCCGCAGGGCCGCGTTGGGCTCGGCGGAGGCCAGCCACGCGTCCGTCTTGGCGAGGGTCTCCTCGGAGACCTGGATCGACGGGTAGAGGCCGACCGCGATCTGCTGGGCGATCTCGTGCGAGCGGGCCTCCCAGATGTCCTTGACCACGGCGAAGAACTTGTCCGTGTACGGGGCGAGCAGCTCGCGCTGGCCGGTCTGCACGAAGCCGCCGATCACCGCTTCCTGCACGGCGTTCGGGAGCTTGTCGGACTCGACGACCTCGGCCCAGGCCTCCGCCTTCGCCTCCTCGGTGGGACGCGCGGCACGGGCGGTGGCCGCGTGCCGCTCACCCGCCGCCGTCTTGTCCCGCTCGTACTCGGCGGTGATCTCCGCCTCGTCGTAGCGGCCGACCGCCGCGAGGCAGCCCACGAACGCCCAGCGCAGTTCGGTGTCGACGGCGAGGCCCTCGATGGTCTCGCGCTCTTCGAGCAGCCCCTCCAGGAGGTCGAGCTGCTCCGGCGTACGGGCGGTCGCCGCGAAGGCGCGCGCCCAGGCCAGCTGGTGGTCGCTGCCGGCCGCGGCTGCCCGCAGATGGGCCAGCGTCGCGTCCGTCCAGCGGGTCAGCAGGGCCTCGCGGGCGTTCGGGTCGGCGTACAGCTCGATCGCCAGCTTCACCTGGCGGTGCAGCGACTGCACGACGCCGATGTCGGACTCCTTGCCGATGCCGGAGAGCACCAGGGACAAGTAGTCGCGGGTCGCGAGCTCCGCGTCGCGTGTCATGTCCCAGGCCGAGGCCCAGCACAGGGCGCGCGGGAGGGAGGACTCGAAGTCGCCCAGGTGCTCGGTGACGAAGGCGAGGGAGTCCTCGTCGAGGCGGACCTTGGCGTACGACAGGTCGTCGTCGTTGAGCAGGAAGACGTCCGGGCGGCGCTTGCCGATCAGTTCCGGTACGGCCGTCAGGTCGCCGTCGACGTCCAGCTCGACGCGCTCGTCGCGGAGCAGCTTGCCGCTGTCCTCGTCGAGGCTGTAGAGGCCGACGGCGATGCGGTGCGGGCGGAGCGTCGGTTCGCCCTTGGCGCCGGCGGGCAGCGCCGGGGCCTCCTGGCGGATCGCGAACGACGTGATGACACCGTTCGCGTCCGTCTCGACCTCCGGGCGCAGGATGTTGATGCCCGCGGTCTGTAGCCACTTCTGCGACCAGGTCTTCAGGTCACGCCCGCTGGTCTCCTCCAGCTTGCCCAGCAGATCGCTGAGCCGCGTGTTGCCGTACGCGTGCGCCTTGAAGTACGCCTGCACACCGCTGAAGAACTCGTCCATGCCGACGTACGCGACGAGCTGCTTGAGCACGCTCGCGCCCTTGGCGTAGGTGATCCCGTCGAAGTTGACGAGCACGTCGTCCAGGTCGCGGATCTCCGCCATGATCGGGTGCGTCGACGGAAGCTGGTCCTGCCGGTAGGCCCACGTCTTCATGGAGTTGGCGAAGGTGGTCCAGGAGTGCGGCCAGCGCGAGTCGGGGGAGTACGCCTGGCAGGCGATGGAGGTGTAGGTGGCGAACGACTCGTTCAGCCACAGGTCGTTCCACCACTCCATGGTGACGAGGTCGCCGAACCACATGTGCGCCAGCTCGTGCAGGATCGTCTCCGCACGCACCTCGTACGCCGCGTCGGTCACCTTGGACCGGAACACGTACTGGTCCCGGATCGTCACCGCGCCCGCGTTCTCCATCGCGCCCGCGTTGAACTCCGGCACGAAGAGCTGGTCGTACTTCTTGAACGGGTACGCGTAGGCGAACTTCTCCTGGAACCAGTCGAAGCCCTGCCGGGTGACCTCGAAGATCGCGTCCGAGTCCAGGAACTCGGCGAGCGAGGGACGGCAGTAGATACCGAGCGGGACGGACTGCCCGTCCTTCTCGTACACGCTGTGGACGCTGTGGTACGGGCCGACGATCAGGGCCGTGATGTACGTCGAGATCCGCGGCGTCGGCTCGAAGGCCCAGATGTCGTCCTTGGGCTCGGGCGTCGGCGAGTTGGAAATGACGGTCCAGCCGGAGGGTGCCTTCACGGTGAACCGGAAGGTGGCCTTGAGGTCGGGCTGCTCGAACGAGGCGAAGACACGGCGGGCGTCCGGCACCTCGAACTGGGTGTAGAGATAGGCCTGTTGGTCGACGGGGTCGACGAACCGGTGCAGACCTTCGCCGGTGTTGGTGTAGGCGCAGTCCGCGACCACGCGCAGGATGTTGCGCCCCGCCAGCAGACCCGGGAGCGCGATCCGCGAGTCCTTGAAGACCGCGGCGACATCCAGCGGGTCGCCGTTGAGGGTGACCTCGTGGACCGTGGGGGCCACGAGGTCGATGAAGGACTCGGCGCCGCCTTCGGCGACGTCGAACCGCACCGTGGTCACGGACCGGTAGGTGCCGCCCTCCTGCGCGCCGGAGAGGTCGAGATCGATCTCGTACGAGTCAACGGTGAGCAGCTGCGCCCGCTGCTGCGCCTCTTCGCGGGTCAGGTTTGTGCCAGGCACGCGGTCATCTCCTCGTTATGGGTGGGTTGCGCCATCCTTCCACGGGAGCATCGCGTTGAGCGCGTGGGTTCTGTAGCGCCGTCCATTTGTTCGAACGCTGTGGGGTGCTGGGGGCGGCGGAGTCTCAGGCGGCCTGCATGTGGGGCGTCCGGGTGGCCGGGGCGCCGGACAGCAGGCCGTAGGCGTAGGCGGCCGAGACGAGTGTCATATGGCGGTGCCAGCCCGGGTAGGAGCGCCCCTCGAAGTCGAGCAGGCCGTAGTGCTCGCCCAGGGTTTCCACCGTCTCCAGCGCACCGCCGTGCAGTCCGGCAAGAGCCAGCAGGTCCGTCATCCTGCGGTCGGGCAGGTTGGTGAGCCAGATCTGTCCCAGCCGCTGCCGGGCGGCGTCCCACTCCGCGAAGACCCGGCCCACGGAGGAGACCCGGCCGCCGTCGGGGCGCAGGCCCGCTATCTCCGCCGGGCTGGAGATGACCTGAAGCCGCCGGGGCAGGCCGTCCGGCCCGGTCGTCATCGCCACGTCCGGGTGCCGGGTGCCGCCCTGGAGCAGCAGTTGGCGGGCCGACACCGGAGAGACGGGCTCACGGCTCGGCCGTCCGGTGCGCGGCTCACGGACGAGGGGCAGCTGGCCGCCGACGGCCAGTACGAAGCCGTGTCCCCGGCCGTGCAGCCGCTCGATCAGCGGGCGCACATCCGTCACCGTGGCCATGTCGGCGACGACCGGCGACGGGGTGAGCCCGGGCTGCGCGGCCAGCGCCTCGACGAGCCCCAGGGCGTGCGACCACAGTGGCTGCGGCTTTACCTGGTCCGGAACGCGGGCCCGCCGGCGGGCCTCCTCGTCGCCCGCCCACCGCTCGGGCAGGTGCAGCCGCCAGTCGACGGGTATCTGCTCGCCGCTGCCGGCGAGGAAGATCGCCACGCCGAGCTGGCAGTTGACGGTGCGGCCCTGTTCCCGGATGAAGCGGCGGTGTACGCCGACCGAGTGGGCGCCGCGCTTGGGCAGCACCGTCGGGGCGATGGTCCACGCCCGGGGCCGGAGCAGCCGTTGGTCGACCCACCGGACCAGTTCCTGTCTGGTCGCCTCCCACTCCCAGGGGCTCGCGTTGACGAACTGTTGCAGCGACTGCGACGCCGTGGGCGACGAGGTCACCGTTTCCGCCATGCGGCGCACCGACTTCTTGCCCGGTGTCGCGAGCAGGCCGTGCACATAAACGCGCCCCCACCTCTGCTGGTCCACTCGCGGCAGATGCCCGAACAGCTGCTGGCTGAACGCTGCGAATGCCGCGGGACTGTTCCGCTGACGCCGTGTCTCTCGAATCGCCGACACTTCATCCCCCTTCGTGCGGTGCGATCCCGACGAACGAGAGAATCATAGAGAACGTTCTCTTTGTTTTGGGTCAAGATTCGACTACTTTGGCGAGTCGGGGGCTTCGGGCCCGGTGGACGCCGGGCGGAAAGAGAGCCAGTCCATGCAGGAAAGAGCCGCACAGACACAGCAAGCCCTGATCCAGGCAGCGGCAGCCGAGTTCGACCGCAGAGGGTACGAGGGTGCCTCGCTCGCCCGGATCAGCAAGAGAGCGCGCACCTCGATGGGGGCACTGACCTTTCACTTTCCGACGAAGGGAGCGCTGGCCGACGCCGTGCGGGCCGCGGGTCATCAGACCGTCGCTCCGGTGGCGCGGGGTGTCGTGAGCGAGGCGCGGGCCCCGCTGGTGGCGCTCGCGGACCTGACCTGCACCCTGGTGCGGATCCTGGAGAGCGACGTGGTCGCCCGGGCGGCGGTACGGCTGGAGCGCGACACACCGTACGGCGGACCGGACGCGGAACTCGCCCTGGAGTGGACGCGGGCGCTGCGGATCCTGCTGGAACGCGCGGCCGACGCGGACGAACTGCGGCCGGGGGTGCTGCCGGACACCGTCGCGGTCCTGCTCGCCTGGCTGGTCGAGGGCAGTTGCGCGGAGAGCGCCCGGGGCGGGCCGGAGCGGCCCGGGCGCGGAGGCCCGTTCCGGGGCGTCGCGCCGGACAGCGTCTGGGAGTTGGTGCTGCACGGGGTGAGCGCCGTGCAGCAGCCCCCGGGGCGCCCGGGTGCCGGATGACGACGTGTGCGGGGCCCTCGCCACGAACGAGGGCCCCGCACACGAATCCGTCCGGTCGTCAGCTCCGGACCGACTGGGCGGCCGGTGTTCCCGTGGGTGCGAGGTCCGCGGTGCGGTGGCCGGACCGCGCCGCCAACTCCCTCTGGACCTCCGCCAGGGACCGGTTCTTGGTCTCGGGGACCGTCCGGAGCACGAACACCACGGCGCCGGCGGAAACCGTGGCGAAGAACCAGAACACCCAGCTCTCCCCGAGGAGGTCCGCGGCAGGCAGGAACATCTGCCCCACGACGAAGTTGGCGGACCAGTTGACCAGCGCGCACACCGCACCGCCGCGGGCCCGGGCCTCGGGCGGGAACAGCTCGGCGGCCAGGATCCAGAAGACCGGGCCGAGCCCGATCGCGAACGCCGCCACGTAGGTGACCATGAAGATCAGCGCCGTCACGTTGGTCACCGGGCTCGTGGGCAGGCCGAGCACCACACCCAGGGCGACGAGTGAGAGGGCCATGCCGCCGAGGGAGAACAGCAGCAGCGGGCGGCGGCCGGCCCGGTCGATCAGCGGGACCGCCGCGATCGTCATGACCACGTTCACGACACCGATGACGACCGAGTACGTGATCGAGTTGGCCGCGGGCAGACCGGCGCGGGCCATGATGCTCGGGGCGTAGTAAATGATGCTGTTGATGCCGCCGAACTGCTGGACGGCGGCGAGCGTCACCCCGACGACCAGCGCCGACCGCGCTGCCGGGGAGCTGAGCACGGCGGCGGTCGGGCGCGGGGCGCGATCGGTCGCGGTGCGCCCGCGCAGCCATTCCGGGCTCTCGGGGATCGCCAGGGTGCCCAGCAGCATGGCGATGGACGGCACGAGCCCGACGGCGAACATGGCCCGCCAGTCGGCGCTGTCGGCGTACCACAGGTTGATCAGGAACGAGATCAGGATCCCGACGGTGAGCAGGATCTGGTTGGCCGTCACCAGGCGCCCGCGCAGCCGCGGCGGGGCGATCTCGGTGAGGTACAGCGGTACGACGGTCGACGCGCCGCCCACCGCGAGCCCGAGCACCGCGCGCGCCGCGAGGAGCGTGGCGAAGCCGCCGGCCAGCACGGCGGCGAGCAGACCCAGGGTGAAGGTCAGCGAGATCGCCACGAGCACCTTCTTGCGACCGAACCGGTCCGCGGGGCCCGCGCTGCCCAGCGCGCCCACGGCGGCGCCCAGCAGCAGCGCCGAGATGACGGAGCCCTCCTGGAAGGAGTTGAGGCCGAAGTCGGTCCTGATGAACAGCAGGGCTCCGGAGATCACCCCGGTGTCGAAGCCGAACAGCAGTCCGCCCAGCGCCACCACCCCGGTGAACAGTCCCAGCCGGGCGGGGGAGGGCGCTTGGCCCGCGCCGGGGGAGAGCGGCCCGGACGGTGGGCGGGGAACGTCGAGCATCATCGTCCTCTTCCTGTCACGAGGTCCCGGCGGAGAAGGGCGTCCGAGCGGGGGGATGGGTGCGGCCGTCAGGCGGCCGGGCTGGTTCTGTCGGTGGGAGTGGTGGGAGTGGTGGGAGTGGTGGGAATGGGTGGGGTCGGTTCGGTGTCGGTGGTCTGGCGCGGGTGAGGGGTGCTCTGGGGGTGCGTGGAGCAGTGGGGTCGGTTCGGGCTCGAGGGGTGGGGCGTGGGTGGTCTGGCACGGGTGCGGGTGCGGGTGCGGGTGAGGGGGGCTGGGGGTGCGTGGAGTGGTGGGAGCGGTCGGCGGGTGGGCCGTGGGGACCGGGTGGTCAGGCGCGGGTGAGTAGTAGCTCGGGGTCGTGGAGGAGGGCCGCGGTGTCGGCGAGGACTCGGGAACCCAGTTCGCCGTCGACGAGTCGGTGGTCGAAGGAGAGGGCCAGCGTGGTGACCTGGCGCGGGACGACCTTGCCGCGGTGCACCCACGGCCGGGGGCCGATGGCGCCGAGGGCGAGGATGGCCGACTCCCCGGGGTTGAGGATCGGCGTTCCGGTGTCGATGCCGAACACCCCGATGTTGGTGAGCGTCACGGTCCCGCCCCGCAGGGCGGCGGGCGCCGTCCGGCCCTCCTTCGCGGTGGCCACCAACTCCCCCAGGGCTGCGGCGAGTTCCGGCAGCGTCATCCGGTCGGCGTCCTCGATCGTGGGAACCAGCAGACCGCGCGGGGTGGCGGCGGCGACGCCGAGGCCGACCCGGTGCTTCAGCACGATCTCCTGGCGCTCCTCGTCCCAGGAGGCGTTGATCTCCGGGTTGCGCCGCACCGCGACCAGGAACGCCTTGGCCGCCAGCAACAGCGGCCCGACCCGCAGCCCCGCCATGTCGGGGTGCCCCTTGAGCTTGCGGACCAGCTTCATCGTGCGGGTGACGTCGACGGTGACGAACTCCGTGACGTGCGGCGCGGTGAAGGCACTGGCCACCATCGCCCGGGCGGTGGCCCGGCGCACTCCGGTGACCGGTACGCGGGTCTCGTCGGGCGACGCCGGCGAGGGTTCGGCGGGCGGTGCCCCGGCGGGGGCGGGTGCCGTCGGCGCTGGTTGCCGTGGCGCGGCGGCCGCCTGCACGTCCTCGCGGGTGACGTCCCCGCGAGGCCCGGTGGGCACGACCGCCCTCAGATCCACGCCCAGGTCCTTCGCGAGCTTGCGCACCGGCGGCTTCGCGGCCGGCAGGGCGGAGGCCGGCGACCCGCTGGGCACGGGCGCGGGGGTCGCCGGCGGGGTGGAGCCGACGGCCGGGGTCGCGGTGCCGTTGCGCCGGCGGGTCCGCCTGGCCGGGGTCGCGGGCGCGGCGCCGTAACCGACCAGCACGGGCGTACGTTCGGCCGGAGCCGCCTCCCCGGCCTCGGATTCCGCCGCCGGCGCCGTCGGCTGGGTGTCCACCGTGATGATGGGCGCGCCGACGTCGACGGTGCTCCCTTCGGGGAAGCACAGCTCGCGGACCACGCCCGCGAAGGGCACGGGCAGTTCGACGGCGGCCTTGGCCGTCTCGACCTCGCAGACGGTCTGGCCGTCCGCGACCGTGTCGCCGGGCCTGACCAGCCAGCGGATGATCTCCGCGTCCTGGAGCCCCTCGCCCACGTCGGGCATCCGGAACTCCCGGTAGCGCTGGGGGGTTTCCGTCATCGTCAGCACAACTCCTCAGTGGGCGAGCGCACGGTCGACGGCGTCGAGCACGCGGTCGATCCCGGGGAGGTACTCGTCCTCCAGCCGGGAGGGCGGATAGGGGCTGTGGTACGCGCCGACCCTCAGGACCGGGGCCGACAGGTGGTAGAAGCAGTGCTCGGTGACATGGGCGGCGATCTCCGCGCCCGCGCCGAAGAAGACCGGCGCCTCGTGGGCGACCACCAGTCGCCCGGTCCTGCGCACCGAGTCCTGGACGGTGTCGAAGTCGATCGGCGAGATCGAGCGGAGGTCGACGACCTCCAGGTCCCGCCCCTCCTCGGCCGCCGCGGCCGCCGCGTTCAGGCAGGTCGCCACCATCGGTCCGTAGGCGGCCAGCGTGAGGTCGGCACCCGGGCGTACCACCCGTGCGGTGTGCGCGGGCAGTTGCGTGCCGGCGGCCGGTTCGGGGTCCACCTCGCCCTTCTCGTAGTACCGCCGCTTGGGCTCGAAGAAGACGACCGGGTCGTTGCTGCGGATCGCCTCCTGGAGCATCCAGTACGCGTCCGAGGGGTTCGAGGGAGACATCACGCGCAGGCCCGCCACATGCGCGAACAAGGCTTCGGGGGACTCCGAGTGGTGCTCGACCGCGCCGATGCCGCCGCCGTACGGAATGCGGATGACGACCGGCAGGCGCACCAGGCCGCGTGAGCGGGCGTGCATCTTGGCGAGCTGGGTGACGATCTGGTCGTAGCCGGGGAAGACGAAGCCGTCGAACTGGATTTCCACGATCGGCCGGTAGCCGCGCAGGGCCAGGCCGATGGCCGTGCCGACGATGCCCGACTCGGCGAGCGGCGAGTCCATCACGCGGTCCTCGCCGAAGTCCTTCTGTAGCCCGTCGGTCACCCGGAACACGCCGCCGAGCCTGCCGACGTCCTCGCCCATGACCAGCGTCCGGGGATCGGACGCCAGCGCGGTGCGCAGTGATGTGTTGAGGGCCGTCACGAGGGTCATGCGGGTGGCTGCCACGGCCTCACACCTCCTCGGCGAAGGACGCCTGGTAGGCCGCGAACGCGGCACGGTCCCGGTCCACCCCGGAGTGGGGCTCGGCGTAGACGTGGGCGAACAGTTCCTCGTGGCCCGGGGCGCCCATGGTCCGTACGCCCTCCCGGACTTGGGCGGCCAGCACCTCACCCGCCACCGCCACCTCGGCGAAGAAGGCGTCGTCGGCCAGGCCCTCGCGGCGCAGCAGCCGTTCGAGCCGGTGCAGCGGATCCTTGGCCCGCCAGCTCTCCACCTCCGCGGCGTCCCGGTACCGGGACGGGTCGTCGGAGGTGGTGTGGGCGCCCATCCGGTACGTGAACGCCTCGATGAGGAACGGCCCCCGGCCGGACCGCGCGTGCTCCAGCGCGGCGCGGGTCACCGCCAGCACGGCCAGGACGTCGTTGCCGTCGACGCGCACGCCGGGGAAGCCGTAACCCTGGGCGCGCTGGTACAGGGGCACCCGGGTCTGCCGCTCGTTCGGTTCGGAGATCGCCCACTGGTTGTTCTGGCAGAAGAACACGACGGGTGCGTCGTACACGGCGGCGAAGTTGAACGCCTCCGCCACGTCTCCCTGGCTGGTGGCCCCGTCGCCGAAGTACGCGACGACCGCCGAGTCCGCGCCGTCCTTGGTCACTCCACAGGCGTATCCGGTGGCGTGCAGGGTCTGCGAGCCGATGACCAGCGTGTAGAGGTGGAAGCCGTGCTCGTCCGGATCCCAGGCCCCGTGGTCGACCCCGCGGAAGAGCCGCAGCAGGGCCAGCGGATCCACTCCGCGGCCCAGCGCCACCGCGTGTTCGCGGTAGCTGGGGAAGACCTGGTCCCCCTCGCGCAGCGCCCGCACCGACCCGACCTGGGCCGCCTCCTGGCCGAGCAGGGAGGGCCACAGGCCCAGCTCGCCCTGGCGCTGCAGGGTGACCCCTTCGGCGTCGAAGCGGCGGGCGACGGCCATGTCCCGGTACAGCGAGCGCAGTTCCTCCGGCCCGAGCTCGCACTGGTACTCGGGATGCGACACCCGCTTGCCCTGCGGGGTGAGCAGCCGTATGCCGTCGCTGCTCATCGGTCGCCGCCGATGCCCAGTTCTGTCATCGCGCCGGCCACGGCCTTGACCAGGGAGGAGGCCCGCTTGTCGTCCGGACCGAGGGCGATGAGCCGGTTCATGACGTACGAGACGCCGGCCGCCGCGCGCGGCCATGCCTGGTTGGCGGAGCCGCCGGCGCCGTCGTGGCCGAAGGAATCGCCGTCGACGGTGGGACGCGGGTTGGTGCGCAGCCGGTAGCCGCCTCCCCCGTACACCATCGGCACGTCGATGAGCTGGTCGACCTTGCTGACCCGGGGCGCCCGGGCCTCGTCGAGCAGCGTGCGCGAGAGCAGCACGGGCTGCTCCTCGGCCGGCCGGGCGGCGTCGGAGGCGAGGATGCCGTACAGCTTGGCGAAGCCGCGGGCCGAGCCGAAGACGTTGGCGGCCGGGACGAGGGTGAAGCGGCGGCCCGGGCGGTTCCAGATGTCCTCGTCCTCGGGGAACGGGACGGGGTTCTGCCAGATCCGCTGGGTGAGCGGGTCCTCGCTGGTGAAGTAGCCGCCGAACTGCTCGCGGAAGCCGATCCCGTACTCGGTGCGGGCGACCCGGCCCTCCTGCTCCGGGGTGATGCCGAAGGAGACGTCGATCCCGAGCGGGACCGCGATCTCCTCGGCGAAGAATCGGTTCAGCCGCCGCCCGTCGACGCGGCGGATCACCTCGGCGATGATCCACCCGGTCGCCCATGGCCCGTACAGGATGCCCTCGGCGCGTGGGTCGCTCTCCGGCTCCTGGTCGGCGAGCAGCTTGGCCATCGCCTCCGGGTCGCCGAGGTCGTCCTGCGAGAGCCGTACGGCCACGGCGGGCATCCGGGCGGTGAAGGTCACCACCTCGCGCACGGTGATGGCGCCCTTGCCCTTGGCCGCGAACTCCGGCCAGTAGTGCGCGACCGGCTTGTCCAGCTCGACGGCTCCCCGGTCGACGAGCAGCAGCAGGGCGGTGGCCAGGACGCCCTTGCTGCCGGAGAAGATCAGCTGGAGGGTGTCGGCGTCCCAGGGCCGGCCGGTGGTGGGATCGGCGGGGCCGCCCCACAGGTCCACGACCAGCTCCCCGCCCAGCGTCACGGCGAGGGCGGCGCCCTGCTCGTCCCGCTCGGCGAAGTTGCGCGCGAACTCCTCGCGTACGGCTTCGAATCCCGGTGCCACGTGGCCGGAGATGACGGCTTCCTTCGATGTGAGCATGGCGATCGCACTCCGATCGGTGTTGAGGTGAGTTGAGACGGGCGACAGCCCGCAGTGGAGGGTGGAGCTGACGCTGACGCTGACGCTGACGCTGACGCTGACGCTGACGCTGACGCTGACGCTGACGCTGACGCTGACGCTGACGCCGACGCCGAGGGTGCGGACGGTCGTTGACGACGCGTCAGAACCTGTCGGCGGCGGGGGTCACAGGGTCACGCCCGCGTGTGTGGGGAGCGCCAGCCGCAGGCCGTCGCCGCTGTCGGCGACGGTGGCGTCCCGGTAGTCGGTGATGCGTGGGCGGCCCTCGGCCGCGCTGCCGCCGTGCGGGCCGACCACCACGGTGTAGCCGCCCGCGGCCCGCCCTGCGACCAGGCCCAGTTCGGCGTCCTCGAAGACGATCGTCGCCCTGGGATCGACGCCGAGCCGGCCGGCCGCCGCGAGGTAGCCCTCCGGGTCGGGCTTGCCTCGCCGGACGTCGTCGGCGGTGACGACGACGTCCGGCAGGGGCAGCCCGGCGGCGGCCATGCGCCGCACGGCGAGCTCCCGTCCTGCCGACGTGACCAGGGCCCAGCGGCCCGCGGGCAGCTTGGCCAGCAGCTCGGCGGCGCCCGGCAGGGCGACCGTGCCACGGGTGTCGGCGACGTCCTGGGAGACCAGCCAGGCCGTCTCCGCGTCGACGTCCGTGCCGGGCGGGGCGTGCTCTGCCACCGTCTCGGCGGTGCGCTGTCCGTGTGCGCCGGCCAGGATCGCCGCCGGGTCGAGCCCGTGGCGTGCGGCGAACCGCCGCCAGGTGCGCTCCACCGCCTCGGTCGAGTCGATGAGCGTGCCGTCCATGTCGAACAGCAGCGCCTGCGCGGTCAATACGATGCCCATGTTCCCGCCGTTTCCGTTGTTCCGGCCGCTTCGGCCGTTCCCGTCGCCGCCGTCCTGCCGTGCAGCCGCGTGGCGAGCACCCGGAGCCTGTCCAGGTCCTCGGTGAGGCGGGCGGTGTCACCGCCGCGGTGGTCGTTCTCCAGCACCAGCGCACGCACCGGCCGCCCGTACCGGGCCACCGCGTCGAGCGTGTCGCCGATCGAACCGTCGCCGTCCCCGAGCAGGGGTGTGGTGTCGCTGTCCGCCGGGCCGTCCTTGACGTGGATCTGGTCGGCCAGGTGTGCTCCGGTCGCGGCCACCAGTGCCGCCGGGTCCACGCCCGCCTGCCTCGGGTTGTAGGTGTCCAGCAACAGTCGGAAGGCGGGCGAGGCGACCTGCTCCGCCAGCCACAGCGCGGCTTCGGGCGCCAGCGTGTTCTCGCTGGCCAGCCGGATGCCCACGGCCCCGGCCTGCTCGGCGGCGGCGCGCAGCACCTCGGCGGTGCGGTGCAGCGCGGCCTCGCCGTCGATCGCGCTCTGCCGGAAACTGGGGACGAACACGAGCGGCGCCCCCAACTCCCCGGCCGCGTCCAGCAGACGGCCGAGAACGTCGCGCACCCGCCCCGCGGCGAGCGTGCCCTGGGCCGCCGTGAGCCCGATGTCGTTGAGGACGTTGCCCGCGAGGCCCAGCGGCAGGACCCCCGCGCACCGGGCGGTACGGGCCAGCCGCGCCAGATGTCCCGGCGCGTCCAGCCACGGGCCCCGCCCGGGTCCGCCGAGGTCGAACTGCACGCCCTTGACCCGGTGGCGGAAGGCGAGGTCCACCGCCGCCTCGCCTCGCCCGGGCAGCCGCCAGTCGGCGAGAGCGGTCAGCGGCTCGGCCTGCGGCTTCCGTTCGCGGGTCATGCCGGCTCGCCCATCCGTACGGCCAGCTTGATGAGCCGGCGCCCCGAGACGACCCGGTCCTGGCCGGCGCCGAGCCGGGACAGCACCGGTACCGCGCCGGCCAGGTCCACCACATGCGTCACCAGGTCGCGGTAGCGCTCGGGGGCGCGGCACAACTCGGCCGCCGCGTACAGCAGATGCTCGCCCGCCACGCCGCGATGGCCCAGGACACGCACCTTGTGCCCGTTCGCCGTCTTCAGCCGGGCGGTGTACGGCGGCTGCGGGAGACCCCCGCAGTTCGCGGCCCGCAGTGCGGCCAGGTCGATGCCGGGCAGCCGTGGGCTGACGGCGGGCCGGGGCAGTCCGCCCACCAGGTCGACCACGGTGTCGGTGCCGGCCGTGGCGTCGAGCGCCAGCTCCAGGCAGGGCAGGGTCGCCGGCGACGGGGTGGCGAGCAGTACCGCGACCGGGCCGTCGCCGAGCGCTTCCCCGAGCCGCTCCGCGGACAGGTCGCCGTACCGCAGCCGTACATCGGCCGCGTACGGGGTCCGGGCGCTCCAGTCCAGGCCACCGCCGGTGTGGTGCACGTGCACGGTCCGTACGTCGGGGCCGTACCAGCGCCGCG
Organism: Streptomyces sp. NPDC087263; assembly: GCF_044744645.1. Taxonomy (NCBI): domain Bacteria; kingdom Bacillati; phylum Actinomycetota; class Actinomycetes; order Kitasatosporales; family Streptomycetaceae; genus Streptomyces; species Streptomyces sp. NPDC087263. The sequence goes on along the minus strand of NZ_JBIUYT010000001.1, from coordinate 1,015,360 downwards.
CGGTGCGCACGGCGAGGTGTCCGACCGTGCCGTCGCCCATGACGAGGAGCGTGCGGGGGCGGTGCTCGCCCATGGCCAGCGCGGCGTACCGGACCACCGCGAGCGGCTCGATCAGCGCGCCGAGCACGCCCGGTGGGACCTCGGGCAGCGGGAGGACCAGTCCGCCGCGCACCGCCGGGGCGGGGATCAGGGCACGCTCCTGGAGCAGCCCGTCCACGTTGTGTCCCAGCAGGAACGAGGGGTCGGTGGGGTGCGTGGGGTTGACCACGACATGGGTTCCCGGCGTCAGCCGAGGGTCCTCGATCCCGGCGCCGACGGCCACGATGCGGGCGACGCCCTCGTGACCGAGCACCGGTGCGCCGTCGTCGCGCAGGCCGCGCAGCATCTGTAGATCGGTACCGCAGACACCCGCCACCGTCGGGGCGACGAGCAGCTCGCCGGGCCCCGGTTCGGGGGTGGGGAGCGGCGAGAGGTGCAGCCCCGAACCGTCGCGGACCACGGCGTGGTGCCGGGGGACGCGGGCGGCCGAGGGGGTGGGGGCTGCGGAGCCTGCGGGTACGGGGTTTCCGGCGGCGGCCGAGGGGGTGAAGGCCGCTGTTGCTCCCAGGGCTGCGATCCCCGCTCCGATCAGTCCGTTCGCGTCTCCCGGTGCGCAGACGGTGATGCGGTCGGTCAGCCACTGAGGAGCGCGCTCACCCGTGAGGTAGAGGCCCTGGTGGGTGAAGTGCCGGTGCAGGGAGGCCTCGTAGTGCTTGCCGAGGCCGGTCGCGACGCCGCCGGTGACGGCGAGTTCGTCCAGCTCCGGATCGAGGCACAGCGCGGTCCGCAGTACGTCGGCGACGGGGGCCGTCGCCGCGTCCAGCAACTCGGCCGCCAGCTCGTCGGCCGCGTCGAGGGCTCCGCCCAGCGCCGCCTCGAATGCGGTGCCCTGCGCCATCAGCCGGCCCAGCTCCGATGTCCGCCAGCGGTCGGCGTCCCGCTCCCGCAGGACGTCCGCCAGTCGCCGCAGACCCGGCCCGGAGGAGTACGAGGCCACATGGCCCGGACGGCCGCAGTCGCAGTTCAGTTCGGCCGGCGCGCCCGCGATCCGAGCGACCGCGGGGAGATGACCCACCTCGCCCTGGAGCCCGCAGGCGTCCGTGGCGATCGTCCCGGTGCGCAGATCGACCGTGCGGCAGGCGATGCCCGAACTGACGGTCATCAACAGCACCTTGCGGTGCCCTTGGCGCCGGGGCGCCGAGACGAAGTGCAGCAGTGCGGCCGTGACGTCGTTCACCACGTGCCACTCCACGTCGGGCCGCCGCTCCCGCAGCGCGCCCGGCAGGTCCAGCGGGGTCGTCTCGTCGCCGAAGAGCGGTGCCGAGCCGTAGACCATTCCGCTGCGCTGGTCGAGCGCCGCCCCGAAGGAGATGCCGGCCACCGCCCCGGGCCCGGCGGGCACCGCGTCGCAGATGGCCGCCAGCAGCCGCCCCTTCAACTCCTCGACGGACGACTCGGGATGGCGCAGCCGACTGGGCGAGGGCGTGTCCACGACCTCGGCAAGGCCCTCCCGGGGCGACCACAGGGCGTGGCGCACATGGGTTCCGCCCACGTCGAGGACGGCGATCGGACCCCGCCCGCTCACTGGTCCGGCCCGTCCGTCTGGTCCGCGTAGGCGTGTACGAAGTCCAGCGCGCGGGAGAGCTCGGCGGCCGTGATGTCGTTGACGAACACGCAGGACCCGATGCCGTTGGTGAGCGGCAGCCGCTGCAGACCGTCACGGTGCTTGACGGCGTCGGCCAGCCCCACCTGGAGCAGTTCCGGGGTGAACACCGGGTGAGTCAGCGGCAGTCCGGCGGCGGCGATCAGCGCGAGCGCCCGGTGGGCGTCGGCCGTGGACACGTACTGCCGGCCCGCCGCGAGGGCGACGCACACCGCCATGTCGACGCCGACGGCTTCCCCGTGCAGCAGTGGCGGATCGGCGCGCAGTTCCAGCGAGGGGCTGAAGGTGTGGCCGTAGTCGACCGACCGCTCCAGCACGCCCTCCCACAGGTTGGGCTCCAGCTCGTCGAGCATGCCCGCGATGGCCCGTGAGACCACCTCGCTCATCGCCGCCCCGCAGTCCGCCAGCGTGTCGCTGGAGATGTGCGCGACGGTCTCCTCAAGAAGCCGGAACAGGTCCGCGTCCTTGATCAGCGCCATCTTGATGATCTCCGCGAGACCGTTGGCGATGTGCCGTGCCGGCACGGTCCGCAGGAACTCCGGGTCGATCAGGGTGACTTCGGGCGCGTAGTAGGTGCCGAGGCGGTTCTTGTGCGTGCCGTCGTTGACGCCCGTCTTCACACCGACGCCCGCGTCCACCTGGCCGATGAGGGTGGTGGGCACCCGTATGTAGGGGGCGCCCCTGCGGTAGAGGCTGGCCGCCATGCCCACCACGTCCATCAGGACGCCGCCGCCCACCACGACCACGCGCTCGGTCCGGCGCAGGATGCCCATCTCGGTCATGGCCCGGGTCACTTCCACGACCTGTTCCAGCGACTTGGTCTCTTCGTCGCCGGGCATCACCACCCAGGTCGCGTCGGTCCGCCAGGCGTCGAAATACGCGCGCAGCGCTGTGCCGTAGAGCTCGTCCACGACACGGTCGACCACCACCAGGGCACGTACTCCGCCACGGCCGTCGGCGCCCACGGCCTTGGCCAGGGCGGGGTTGGCGGGGCTGAGCAGCCCCCGGGTGAGGGAGATTTCGTAGCCGATGGGCTGCTGCGCCTGGACGTACCAGGTCAGCCCTGGCGGGCGGGGTATGTCGAACGCGGTCGTCAGGCGCGACGGGAGGCGCGACGGCAGGGCTGCCGCCGTGGTCTCGGTCATTGCGGATCTCTCCCACTTCGGGGTCGGCGTCAGTGTGGCGTCGTGAGGGGGGAAGGGCATCGCGTTGGGGGGAGCCCTCAGGGGGGCGTGCCCCGTCGGCGCCGGACCGGGGTTGACCCTGTCGCGGCGCCGACGGGACGGAGTCGGCGGGGATCTCCCGCCGAAGTCGGCTGCGTACCACCGGCTCAGGCTTCGGCGGCACCCAGGGGCTCGGGCAGCGCGTTCAGTTCGGCGATGTCCTCGGCGGTGAGATCGAGGTCGGCACCGCCGGCGTTCTGCTCCAGGTAGCGCTCGGTCTTGGTGCCGGGGATCGGCACGACGTACTCGCCCTTGCTCAGCAGCCAGGCCAGCGCCACCTGCGCGGTGGAGGCGGAGTGCCGTCCGGCCACCGCCGCGACCGTGTCGACGATCGCCTTGTTGTGCGCGAACGCCTCGTCGGTGAAGCGCGGCTGGGTGCTGCGCCAGTCGTCCTTGGGCAGGTCGGCGGCCTTGGCGAAGGCCCCGGTGAGCAGGCCCCGGCCGAGCGGCGAGAAGGGCAGGAAGGCGATGCCCCGCTCGACGGTGTACGGGAGGACGTCGGCGAAGGCGTCCCGGGTGAACAGGGAGGCCTCGGACTCGACCGCCGCGACCTCGTGCACGGACTCCGCCGCGCGTACCTGCTCAAGGGTCACCGCGGACAGGCCCAGCGAGCGGATCTTGCCGGCCGCGACCTGCTCGGCGAGGGCGCCCCAGCTCTCCTCCAGCGGGACGGTCGGGTCCACCCGGTGCAGGAAGTACAGGTCGATGTGGTCCACACCGAGGCGCTGCAGGCTGGCGTCCACGGCGGCCGACAGGTGCTCGGGGCTGCCGTTGAGGTTCAGCCCGTTCTCGTCGACGACCAGGCCGCCCTTGGTGGAGAGCACGACCTCGTCGCGGCGGCCCTTGAGGGCGCGGCCGACGAGTTCCTCGTTGGTGAAGGGGCCGTAGACGTCGGCGGTGTCGATCAGGTTGACGCCGAGGTCGAGGGCGCGGTGGATCACCTTGACGGAGGCGTCGTCGTCCCAGCCGTGCGGGTCGTAGCCGAAGGACATGCCCATGGTGCCGAGGCCGACGCGGCCTACGACCGGACCGTTCTTGCCCAGGGTGGTGGTACGCATTTGGTGTCTCCAGTTCTCTGTGGGGGTGTTGTGTGCGGGTGCGGGTTGGTCAGGGGAGGCGCACGGACTGCCGGTGCCGGAACACGTCGCGCGGGTCCCAGGTCTTCTTGACCTGCTGGAGGCGCGGATAGTTCTGCTTCCAGTACAGGTCGTGCCAGGCGACCGACGAGGTGTTGAACGCCGGGTCGGACAGGTCGCCGTCGGGGTAGTTGATGTAGCAGCCGTCGGACACGCTGTTCGGCACGGGCACACCGCCGGTGTCGGCGTACACGGCGCCGAAGGCCTCGCGGATCCAGCCGACGTTCTTCGCGTCGTCCGCCGCGGCGTACCAGCGGCTCTCGAAGTTCACCTTCATGATCGCGTCACGCTGGGCGACCGCGGTCGCGGTGGGCGAGACGCTCGCGATCCTGCCGCCCGAGGCGGACAGGACGATGCCGGTCATGGTGCTCGGCCCGTCCGTGCTGGTGAGGTGGGTGTACATGGCGTCGATCTGCCGCTGGGGTGTCCGGGTGCGCAGATGGGCCGACTTGTGGCAGCCACGCGTGGTGGGGTCGAGCTGCGTCGGGGAGATCGCGCCGATGTAGCGGGTGCCGCGCAGCCAGGGCATGAGCCGGGTCGAGGTGTACTCCGAGTCGAGTACGCCGTCGTGCCGGGTGGTCGCGGAGTGCAGGCCGAGCGCCTGGTCCATCCCGGCCAGGAAGTCCGACAGCACGCTCGGTGCGTCCGCGAACGAGGCGTCCAGCTGGACCACGGCGCCGAGCGAACCGCTGTCGCGGTGGTTGAGCATCAGCCACGAGTAGAGCGAACCGGCCGTGGTGCCCGCGGTGTTGTGCGTCTCGAACCAGGTGCCCCAGTACTCGACGAGAGCCGCGAACCCGTCCGGGGTGACCTTCTCCCACGGCCAGCCCGCGAGGGTGAGGAAGATCTTGGCGGGTGCCTTCGGCAGCAGGCCTTCGGGAGCGCCGGTGGCCCCGGGCGTACGGAACCAGAAGGCGGTGACGACGCCGAAGCTGCCGCCGCCTCCGCCGGTGTGCGCCCAGAACAGGTCGCGCAGGGCGGCGTCGGTGGAGTCGCGGGCGGCCACGACGCTGCGGGCCGTGCCTGCCGCGTCGACCACGACGACCTCGACCGCGTGGAGGTGGTCGACGGTGAGTCCGTACTGGCGCGAGAGATTGCCGTAGCCACCGCCGGTGACATGGCCGCCGACGCCCACGCTGTGGCAGATACCGGCCGGGAGGGTGACACCCCAGCCCTCGTACAGGGCCTCGTACACGTCCAGCAGGGTGGCCCCGGCCCCGACACGGAAGGCGTTCATCGCGGTGTCGAAGGTGACCGCGTTCATCAGGGACATGTTGATGTTGATCTTCACGTCCGCGTTGAACACGAAGTCCTCGAAGCAGTGGCCGCCGCTACAGACGGAGAGCCGCTTGCCGCCGGTGACCGCCTCCTGCACCGTGGCGACCACGTCGGCGGCGGTGCGGGGCAGCGCTATCTTGTCCGGACTCGACGTCCACCGCTGGTTGTTGCCCGATATCAGGTCCGAGTACCGGGAGTCGGCCGGGGTCACCGAGACTCCCGTCGAGGCCGCGCCGGTCACCGGTGCCGTCACCGTCGAACCGTCCGCCGCCCGTGCGGAGGGCGCCGTCGCCAGCCCGCCCCCGGTCGCTGCCGTGAAAGCGAGCCCGGAGCCCAGACCCACGAACCTACGTCTTTTCAACTCACCCATGTTGACCCCCGTTATCTGGACAATCGCGCGTTTCCTGGAATTCGCTCAACGCGGTTCGGAGAAAGGCGCGGCCGGTACGAATGAACAACGCCGGAGAGGATTCGTTCTCGACGCGGTGCCGTCCTGTCCGGCACTCCGCGCTTTCGTTACTCCGTGCTTGTTCGCCGGTCCTCGGCATTCGGCCGCTGCCCTCGACGGACTCCATCTCAACAGGACGGGATCCCCGGACGCCAACCCATAGCGCCCACTTCGGCATGTCGGGCGACTTCCTGGACTTGCCCTTGTCCGAGCCCGCCGCATGGCCCATGGTCCAGGCGAGACCGGGTGCGAGAACCCGGAGCACACGCGTCCGCCCACGGCGGACCGAGGCCGAACGGAGCGAACCTTGAGCACACTTCCCGGAGCCCGGGCCGTCCACCACATCGCCTACACGGTGCCCGACCTCGAACAGGCGGTGAGCTTCTTCGTCGACGTCATCGGGGCCGAACTCGCCTACCGGCTGGGCCCGGTGGAGGACGCCGAGGGCGACTGGATGACCCGTAAACTCGGTGTCCACCCGCGCGCCTCGGCGCACATCGCGATGCTGCGGCTGGGGCCGGTCGGCAACCTGGAGCTCTTCGAGTACACCGCGCCCGACCAGGACCACGGCCGGCCGCTCAACAGCGACTGGGGCGGGCACCACTTCGCCCTCTACGTCGACGACGTCGACAAGGCGGTCGCGTACCTGCGTGAGGTACCGGGGGTGACCATTCTCGGCGAGCCGGAGACCATCACGGACGGGCCGATCGCGGGGGACCGCTGGGTGTACTTCACCACTCCCTGGGGCCTGCACATGGAACTCATCAACATGCCCGCGGGAATGCCGTTCGAGGAAACGACCACGACCCGCCTCTACCTTCCGGAGGAGAGCTGGGACGCCTACCGCGCCGACAGCGGGACGGATTCGGCCGACGAATCCACACGGGCGCAGACGCAGACGCAGGCACAGACGCAGAATGAGAAGCAGGCAGTGAAAGAAGCACAGACGGTGAAAGAAGCACAGGCAGTGAACGAAGCGGAGACGGCCGTGGACGAAAGCGTCAACAGCAATCCCTTCAACCGGCGGGTGATCGAGGAATTCCGCGCGAGCGGCGGCCGGGTGGCCGACTTCGGGGACGTACCCCTCCTGCTGCTCAGCACCACCGGGCGACGCAGCGGTGCGACCCGGACCACCCCGCTGGTCCACCTGGAGCGGGGCGGCCGCCACATCGTCTTCGCGGCCAACGGCGGCGCCGAGTCGCACCCCGCCTGGTACCAGAACCTGATCGCGGCCGGCACCGGCACCGTGGAGCTGCCGGGACGCCGGTTCGTGGTCAGGCCCGAACCCGTGCCCGCTGCCGAGCAGGAGGAGCTGTGGCGGCTCCAGACCGCGCAGGACCCGAACTTCGCCCAGTTCCGCGGCCGTACGGACCGCGACATCCCGGTCGTCGAACTCGTCCCGGTGGACGGGGCGGCAGGCTGAGCCGGGCCGGCAGCACCCGAGAGAGATGAGGTGACACAGTGTCAGGAACCGACCCCACCGCGGAGTTCAGGGCGGCCCGGGACTTCCTGCTGGCCCACCGCGAGGACTACGCCACGGCCTGCGCGGGCTTCGACTGGCCCCGCCCGGACCACTTCAACTGGGCGCTCGACTGGTTCGACGTCATCGCGGACGGAAACGACCGCACCGCCCTGCACATTGCGGAGGAGGACGGATCCGAGACCCGCCTGTCCTTCGCCGAGCTGTCCGAACGCTCCGACCGGGTCGCCAACTGGCTGCGGGCGCAGGGGATCCGGGCCGGCGACCGGATCCTGATGGTGCTGGGCAATCAGCTGGAACTGTGGGAGACGGCGCTGGCCGCGATGAAGCTGCGCGCCGTTCTCGTCCCGGCCACCCCGTTGCTCGGGGCGGCCGACCTGCGTGACCGGGTGGAGCGCGGCCGGGTACGGCACGCCGTCGTGCGCGCCGGGGACACCGGGAAGTTCGACGAGGTCCCCGGCGACTACACGCGGATCGCCGTCGGTGGCGCGCCCAAGGGCTGGCAGACGTACGAGGACGCGTACGGAGCTCCCGCCGGCTTCGCCCCGGACGGCCCCACCCGGTCCGGCGACCCGCTGCTGCTCTACTTCACCTCCGGTACGACGGACCTGCCCAAACTGGTGGAGCACAGCCATGTGTCGTATCCGGTGGGCCACTTGGCGACGATGTACTGGATCGGGCTCAAGCCCGGTGACGTGCACCTGAACATCTCCTCGCCCGGCTGGGCCAAGCACGCCTGGTCGAACCTCTTCGCGCCGTGGAACGCGGAGGCGACCGTCTTCATCCACAACTACACGCGTTTCGACGCGGGCCGGCTGATGGCGGAGATGGACCGGGCGGGCGTGACGACCTTCTGCGCGCCGCCCACCGTGTGGCGCATGCTCATCCAGGCCGACCTGACCCAGCTGCGCACACCGCCGCGCGAGGCAGTTGCCGCGGGGGAGCCCCTGAACCCCGAGGTCATCGAGCAGGTACGGCGCGCCTGGGGCGTGACCATCCGGGACGGTTTCGGGCAGACGGAGACCGCGGTCCAGGTCTCCAACAGCCCCGGGCAGCCGCTGAAGACGGGCTCGATGGGGCGGCCGAGCCCCGGCTACCGGGTCGAGCTGCTCGACCCCGTCTCCGGTGCACCGGGTGCTCAGGAGGGCGAGATCGCGCTGGACCTGTCGGATCGCCCGGTGGGCCTGATGACCGGCTACCACGGCGACGCGGACCGTACGGCGGAGGCCATGGCGGGCGGCTACTACCGCACCGGCGACATCGGCTCCCGTGACGCCGACGGCTACATCACCTACGTGGGCCGCTCCGACGACGTGTTCAAGGCCTCCGACTACAAGATCTCCCCGTTCGAGCTGGAGAGCGCACTCCTGGAGCACGAGGCGGTGGCCGAGACGGGCGTGGTGCCCGCGCCGGACGAGCTGCGCCTCGCGGTGCCGAAGGCGTACGTCGTCCTGGCGGCGGGCTGGGAGCCGGGCCCCGACACCGCGAAGGTGCTGTTCGCGCACTCGCGTGCGGTGCTCGCCCCGTACAAGCGCATCCGCCGCCTGGAGTTCGGCGAACTGCCCAAGACCGTGTCCGGCAAGATCCGCCGTATCGAGCTGCGCGAGGCGACGGCCGCGGGCTCGGACGCCGAGTACCGCGAGGAGGACTTCCGCTGAGTTCACGACGGTGCGGCCGCCACCCGTCCGGGGTTGGCGGCCGCACCGCGTTGTCGCCGTGTGGCGGGGGTGCCGGCCGAGGCCGTTGTCGCCGTGCGGCGGGGGGTGCCGGCCGAGGCCGTTGTCGTCCTGCGACGGGCGCGCGGGCAGACGGGCGTACGGACCGTGGCTCCACGGGTGTCACCCGCCGACGACGGCCACTTCCGTGGACGGATCCGGGGCACCGGGGGAGACCTCGGCGACGCCCCGCGGCGGCTTCATACGGCGCAGCGCCCATACGAGGGGCAGTGTCGCCCCGCAGATCCCCGCCGCGGCCAGCGGCAGACCCGCGACCCCGTACCGCGTACCGAACCACCCGGCGAGGGCGGACCCCGCCGCGATGCCCGCGTTTCCCGCGGAGGCGCCCAGTGTCGAGGCGAGATCTCCGCCGGGGCCGGCCAGTTCGATGGTCCGCAGTTGCAGCGCGGGCGCCAGGCCGAAGCCGAACAGCCCGAACACGGCCAGTGCGAGGGCGGTCGGCACGGGATGGCCGCCGACCAGGAACAGCACACCCAGGTCGGCCGTCAGCACCACGCCGGCCACCACCAGTGTCGTACCGGCGTCCCGGTCGGCGAAGCGGCCGCCCACCAGCGTGCCCACCGACCCGGCGGCGCCGAACACCAGGAGGAAGACGCCGACCGCGCCGCCGGACACTCCGGTGACGCGCTGGAGGTAGGTGCCGAGCAGGGTGAACACGGTGAACTGGCCGCAGAACAGCAGGACTCCGGTGCCCAGGGCCAGCAGTGCGGGCCGGGTCAGCACATGCCGGGTCTGCGCGCCCAGCGCACCGTGCCCGCTGTTCGCCACCTGCGGGACCACCGCGAGGGTGAGACCGAGGGCGACGCATCCGAGTACGGCGATCCCCGCGAACACCCACTGCCACGGCAGCACATGGCCCGCGTAGGTGGCCAGCGGCACCCCCAGCAGGTTGGCCGCGGCGATGCCGCCGAAGACCACGGCCACCGCGCGCCCCTTGCGGTCGGGTCCGACCAGGCTCGCGGCGGCCGCCGACGCGACACCGACGAACAGCCCGTGCACCGCTCCCGCGACCGCCCGCACCACGAGGAGCGCGGTGAATCCGTCCGCGACCGCGGCCATGCCGTTGGCCAGTGTGTACAGCGCCAGCGCGGCACAGAGCAGGAACCGGCGCGGGAGCCGGATCGTCAGCGCGGTCAGCGCGGGGCCGCCGACACACACGCCGAGCGCGTAGGCGGTGACCAGCAGACCGACGGTACCCACGGACACGTGCAGCCCGGTGGAGATCCGGTCCAGCACGCCGACCACGACGAACTCGGCGGTGCCGACCACGAACGCGCTCAGTCCAAGGACGGCGAGGGCGCGCGCCTCCCGTCGCCCGGGCGGACGGGCTGTCGGCGGACGGGTCACAACGGCCCGTGGCATGGCGGACTCCTCGCGGTCGTACGGCAATGGGATACGCCGCAAGGACACCAGCACGGGCGCCCGCCTGTCGCCGCCGACTGCCCCAAGTAGTCCCGAATTCCCGGGAGTCGAAGCGCCCGGAGCAGAGCGCAGCGAGGGAGCCGACGACGCGGCCGCACGGCGGGCCCATGCCCGCCTGTGCGGCCGTGGTCCGCCTGTGCGGCCGTGGTCCGCCTGTGCGGCCGTGGTCCGCCTGTGCGGCCGTGGTCCGTCGTGCGGCCGTGGTCCGCTGTGCGGGGATCGGGCGGGTCAGGCCGCCGTCGCGCCGCCGTCCACCGGCATCGCCGCGCCGGTCACGAAGGACGAGCGGTCGCTGCACAGCCAGACCGCCGCCTGTGCCACCTCGGTCGGCGCGGCCATGCGCTTCTGGATGGCTTCCGCCGCGAAGCGCTCCTCGAGTTCCGGCGACTCGTCGAGCACCTGCTCCATCATCTCCGTGCGCGTGCTGCCCACGACAAGGGCGTTGACGCGGATGCCCTGCTCCCCGTACTCGGCGGCGGTGGCCCGGGTCAGGCCGATGACGGCGTGCTTGGCGGCCACGTACGCGGCGGAGGCACCGGTGGCTCTGAGCCCCGCGACGCTGGAGGTGTTCACGATCGCCCCGCCGCCCTGCTTCAGCATCGCGGGTATCTGGTGGTGCAGGCAGTTCCACACTCCGCGCACGTTGACATCCATGGTGCGCTCGTAGACGTCGCCGCCCGTCTCGTGCAGCGGGGTCCCCGCAGTGGCGAACCCGGCGTTGTTGAAGGCACAGTCGAGCCGTCCGAACTCCGTGAGCGCCGCCTGTACGGCGCGTTCGGCGTCCTCGTCCGACGCCACGTCGCCGGACACCGCGAGGGCCCGCCCGCCGGCCGCGGCGATATCCGCGGCCAGGGCGTTCAGCCGCTCTCCGCGCCGGGCCATCAGCACGACCGCCGCGCCCTCCTCGGCGAACAGCCGTGCGGCCGCCGCCCCTATACCGCTGGAGGCACCGGTGATCATCGCCACTCGGTCTCTCAACATCTGCTGTCCATCGCTCATCGCGCTGTGTTCTCCCCCGTGACAGAACTACTCGACCGGACCGAACCATTTGGCCGGACCGAACTCTTTGACCGGACCGAAGTACTCGTCCGGACCGAAGCACTTGACCGGACCGAAGTACTTGGCTGGGCTGGACTACGTGACAGGACCGGCTACTTGACCGGACCGGTCGTCAGGACCCGCGAGCCCACGCGCGCGTCGTCCTGCGACGCCCAGAACGTACCGCGGGCGACCTCCGCGTCGACGGCCCGCAGCAACGGCTCGTCGATCGCGTCCAGGGAGTCCACCAGGTACCGCGCACCCGCCTCCCGCATGAGCCGGGGCTGGTGGCTGTGGACGAAGTCGGTCGGGTGGCCGATGAACGCCGCCCCGAGCTCCCTGGCGGCCTCGGCGACCCGGGCGACGTCGTCGACGAAGAGAGCCTCGTCGTGGCGCACGCCGAAGACCTCGGTGGTGATCTCGTGGATGCCGGGCCTGAAGTCGTTGGTGCAGACGTAGCCGGGGCCGTCGAACAGGCCCGCGTGGTCGCCGAGGAACCGCTCGAAGTGCGCGGCGGACAGTCCGCCGTAGCAGACCGTGCGCAGCCCCAGCGACCGCAACCGCTCCACCAGCGCGATCGCGCCGTCCGTCATGGCGACGGGGTGGCGGGCGACATAGGCGTCGCGTTCCTCGAAGTACGCCGCCAGCGCCTCGGGGCCGGTCAGCTCGCCGGGCACCGCCCGGGCCATGTTCTGCCCCGCGATGTGCTGCGGCTGCGAGAAGACCGAGCGCTCCAGCTCAGCGGTGTACCGGCCGCCCCGGCTCACGATGAAGTGGTGGATCACCGGGCTGAACGTGTCGTTCAGCAGCACTCCGTCGATGTTGAGCGCGGCCAGCCGCAGATGTTCGAGAGCGTGGGACATGGAACCTCCGTGAACGGCCGGAGCGACCGCGGGCACTGGACGGGCGCCTCCGGCGGGATGAGTGACCGAAAGAGGGCGGCGCCATTGCCGCGGTGCGCGAAACACAGGTCGTACCACACGTGGCACGGCCCGCGCCCGGTCGTACGTCATGGCCGGCACCGCCCGCTTCGGCGGTGCCGGCAGGCGTCGGCCTCAGCCCACCGGCGTCCGTACGCGCTCCGGGCTCACTTCCGTGCGGGCGACGATCGAGGGGACCGCGATGCCGGGCAGGAGCAGCCGCCACATCCTCGTGGTGCGCTCCGGCAGGTCGGCGCGGCCACTGGCCACGGCCGAGTACATCTGCATGCCGGTACACGCCTCGACGACGAACTCGCCGACCTCGCTGGGCTGCACCCCGGCCTGGAGTTCCCCACGCTCGTGCGCGTCGCGCAGGCAGGCGGACATGATTTCCGCCCACTCCTGGTACGGGGTGGCGTCCTGAAGTCCGAAGGAGGCCTGCTCGTTGGTCAGCCGGACGCCCGCCCGCAGCATCGGATCCACCTGGAGCTGATGGGCCCACATGAGCGTGATGTCCACGAGCCGCTGCAAGCCCCTCGACTCCAGCCGCGGGACGATGGTGTCGGGCTGACTGTTCATCACGGCCCGCGCCAGGTCCTCCTTGGAGTCGAAGTGGAAGTAGAGGGCTCCGGCGGTGAGCCTGGCGCGCTTGAGGATGCGGTTGATGCTCGCTCCCGCGTAGCCGAACTCGTCGAAGACCTCCGCGGCCGCCCGCAGGAGCGACTCCCGCGTCTGTACTGCACGCTCCTGCTTCGCACCGGCCATCGGCTGTACCTCCAGAAAGTAGAACGCTCCTTATGTTATCGATGGCCGAGCCGGGGCTGGCAACCCTTCGGACAGGAGGAACGCGGGAAACCTTCACCATCATTTACCGCACACACAAGAATTCTTTACTGTTTCTTGGTCTTGAAAAACAGAACGCTCTTTATGTTGTTGTGGGTCAACCGCTCTTCGGCCTCTGTACTGGGGGATTCAGTATGTCCGGAGTACTTCAGCGAGAACACGTCAGAACAGCCGCGTCTGCCGGGCCCGGTGCGCCCGTCATGGTTGTACTGCAAAGCCATGTGCACAAGGCGAACGGAGCAGAGGTACTGCTCTCTTCCTGGCGCGCCCGTGGCGCCGACTCCTTCGTCCTCGGCGCGCGATGGCCGAGCGAACACCCCTTCTACCGCCCGCTCCACGGGCTCCACGACCCGCTCCTGGTGGCCGAGTCCGTGCGCCAGGCGGTGCCGCTGCTGTCCCACGTCGCCTACGGCGTACCGTTCGGCCACCGGCAGGCCTGGGAGCGGCTGCGCTTCGACCTGAACTCGGTCGCCCTGGTGGCCACCAGGGCGACCGCCGAGCTCGAACTGCGCATAGCCTGCACGGACATCGTCCGCCGGGGCACACGGCTGGCCGCGCTCACCATGGCGGTGGACATCGCGCTGGGCGGCCAGCGGCTGGGCACCGCGCACACCCGCTTCAACAACCAGCTGCCCGCCGTGTACCAGCGCCTGCGCGGCCCGTACGCCGACGTCGCCCACGCCCAGGAGCGGGCGCTGCCGCCCGGCCCCGCCGTCGACCCGAAGCTGGTGGGCAGGGACCGGTCCGAGGACGTGGTGCTGTCCGCCACCGACACGGCCGACCGATGGTGGCTGCGGGTGGACCCGACGCACCCGGTGCTCTTCGACCACCCGGTCGACCACGCCCCGGGCATGCTCCTGCTGGAAGCCGCCCGCCAGGCGGCCCACGCCACGAGCGCCCGCCCGACGACCGTCGCCGCGATGGACACCGAGTTCATCCGCTACGCCGAGTTCGACACGCCCTGCCTGGTCCGGACGGACCCGCTGCCCTCCGACGGGCAGGGCCGCCGACGGGTCCTGGTGACCCTGGAGCAGCACGGTCTGCGCCTCTTCTGCGCGGAGGTCACCCTGGAGTCGGCGCTCGACCTGTAAGCCGTGCGGCGCGCCGCACGGGACGCATGAGAGGGGGCGGCCACCGGAAAACGGTGGCCGCCCCTTCGGCAGAGGAGTCAGCCCCGCAGCTCCGCCGCCACCAGCTCCGCGATCTGCACCGCGTTCAGGGCCGCGCCCTTGCGGAGGTTGTCGCCGGAGACGAACAGCGCGATGCCGTGGTCGACGGTCTCGTCGGCGCGGATACGGCCGACGTACGAGACGTCCTTGCCGGCAGCCTGGAGGGGGGTGGGGATGTCGGACAGGGCGACGCCGGGGGCGCCGGCCAGCAGCTCCGTGGCGCGCTCCGGACTCAGCGGACGCGCGAAGCGGGCGTTCACCTGGAGGGAGTGCCCGGAGAAGACCGGGACGCGGACACAGGTGCCGGAGACCTTGAGGGCGGGGATCTCCAGGATCTTGCGGGATTCGTTGCGGAGCTTCTGCTCCTCGTCGGTCTCGTTCAGGCCGTCGTCGACGAGCGAACCCGCGAAGGGGAGCACGTTGAAGGCGATGGGCCGCTTGTAGACCTGCGGCTCGGGGAAGTCGACCGCATCACCGTCATGGGCCAGCTTGTCGGCCTCCGCGACGACCTTGACGGCCTGGCCGTGCAGTTCGGCCACGCCCGCGACGCCGGAACCGGAGACCGCCTGGTAGGTGGCGACGACGAGCGCTTCGAGGCCCGCCTCCGCGTGCAGCGGCTTCAGGACCGGCATCGCGGCCATCGTCGTGCAGTTCGGGTTCGCGATGATGCCCTTGGGGCGGTCGGCGATCGCGTGCGGGTTCACCTCGGAGACCACGAGGGGTACGTCCGGGTCCCTGCGCCAGGCCGAGGAGTTGTCGATCACGACGGCGCCCTGTGAGGCGACCTTCTCGGCCAGCGCCTTCGAGGTCGCGCCGCCCGCCGAGAACAGCACGATGTCCAGGCCCGAGTAGTCCGCCGTGGCGGCGTCCTCGACCGTCACACCGTCCAGGACCGACCCGGCCGAGCGGGCCGAGGCGAACAGGCGCAGCTCGTCGACCGGAAAGTCCCGCTCGACCAGGATCCTGCGCATGACTGTGCCGACCTGACCGGTGGCTCCGACGATTCCGACCCTCACGGCGACTCCCTCTGCTTGCGTATGACGTGGTCCGGCGCCTCCATGATGCGTCCGACCGGTGCCCGCGTGTCCAATTCTTTCGCCCGGTCGCCCGAGGAGTGGGACGCCGGGTCCGGACCGGTGTGACGTACCTCTCCAAGGAGGGCGCCGGAGGGAAACCTGGAAAAAAGAACGCCGGATCCGGCGAACGTTTCCGCCCGCCCCGGCGTCGTAGGGGAAACGCGGGAGGGGAGGGGTGGCTGTGCTGCGCAGAAAGACCCGTCGCGGCCAGGGGGGCGGCCACGAGGTGGACGATCCCCTGGACGCGGCGCAGGAACGGCGGGTGCGTGCGGTGCTCGCACTCGGCGGGGTACCGCAGGCGGACCTGCCGGACGGGGTACAGCAGGTCCGCCTACGGTTGCTGGAGCGCGCGGCGAAGGGGGACGAGGCGCCGCGTGACGTGTCCGCGTGGGCGGCGGTCGTCGCCTCCAACCTGGCGATGGACTGGCACCGGGCCAAGCGCCGCCAGGAGCGGATAGGCGAACGCCTGGCCTCGCTGCGGCAGCCGGAGCACTCCTCCGACGAGGACTCCAACGTGCTCTCGCTCGCCGTCGCCCGGGGCCTGGACGAACTGCCCGACTCCCAGCGGCAGGTCCTCGTCCTGCGTTTCTACGCCGACCTGCCCGTCCGAGGCATCGCCGAGGAGCTCGGCATCCCGGAGGGCACGGTCAAGAGCAGGCTGCACACGGCGGTACGGGCTCTGCGCGCCCGCCTGCATGAGGACGAGGTGGTGTGACGTGGCCGAGTACGAAGGTGTCGACGCGCTCCTGGCCGCGATCACGGACGAACCGCTGCCCGAAGGAGCCCAGGACGACGCCGAGTTCATGGCGGAGCACGGGTCGGCGCTCGCCGATGTGGCGCTGTTGCGCGAGCAGTTGACGCTCATCGGCGACGCGCTGGCGGACGGAGCGAAGACGGCCACGGCGGTCAAACCGGTGCACGTACGCTCTCCCAGGAAACGACGCCCCCTGAGGATCGCCTTCGGCGCCCTCGCCGTCACGTGCGCCGCCGCCCTGCTGGCAGGCACGGGCTGGCTCGTGGTGCAGGCCGGGCAGGGCGTGGGCGACGCAGGGTCGTCGAGCGCGGACAAGGCCGCCGGTGCTCAGGACGACACCAGTGGAGGATCCAAGCTGAGCGCCCCGGGCTACATCGCCTGCTCCCGCCTCATCGTCGAGGGCACGGTCGCGCAGGTCGAGCCGCTCCCCGCCGCCGCCCAGGACCGCATCACGCTCGACGTGAGCCGCTACTACAAGCCGGACAAGGGGAAGGACCAGATCACCTTCCTGATGGACGAGGACATCGAGCCCGGGCTCCACAAGGGCGACCACGTCCTGGTCGGCATCGCGCGGGGCGAGGCCTCGCCCGACACCTGGTCGACGAGTGAGCAGGAGATCGCCCAGGAACGGACCTGGATCCTCGACGCGCTGCCCGACTCCCGCGAACTCGGCGACCTCGCCTGCGAATGACCGGGCGCAGGAGACTCGCCTGCGTCTGCCCGGGCGCATGAGAAAGGGCGGGCGCCCGAAACCGGACGCCCGCCCCAGAACCGTAGAAGCTACGGAGTGACCTTCTCGATCTTCACGCTGCCGAGGCCCGCGACCGTGCCGCGGGCGTTCACCAGCTGCACCTGGCCGAAGAACTCGCGTCCCTCGGGCGCCGCGGCCGCGGCGGTGACCGACGCGGACACCGGGGCCGAGGCGCCGGTGGCGAGCTTCACCGGAGTGGACTCGTCGACGTTGACCGTGCCGAGCGCGGACGAGAAGAACACGTCCTGGTAGTCGTACGCGGTCGAGCCGGACGGGATCGCGTAGCCCACGACCTCGACGGTGTACGTACCGGCGGCGGGCTTGGGAATGGAGACCGCCTCCTCCGAGTCGCCGTCCGCGGACAGGCCGACCTGCTTGCCAGTAGCGTCGTACACCGCCAGGTCAAGGTCCGCCGCCTGGTCCGAGACATTGCCGATGGCGACGTCGAGGGACGCGGCGCCCGCGGGCACCTCGACCGTCGTCGTCTGCGTCTCGGCGTCGGCGATGGTCGGCCGCGCGGTCAGCGAGGAGCCGAGCGGGCCGCCCTTCAGGGTGCCGTCGAGCGCGGCGTAGTTGTTCTGCACGGTCCAGGAGGCGGGGGCCGGGGTGCCGACCTTGGCCTCGGGGACGGTGACGACGGCCGGGTCGAAGGCCACGCCGAGCACGGAGACGTCGAGCTTGTACGGGTTGTCGAGCAGCGGCGACGTACGGCGCGACTCGACCTCGATCTCCCAGACGCCGGCCTGCGGGTCCGCGTACGAACGCACGTCGGGCTTGCAGCCGTTGCCGTTGAGGTAGTTGTTGTAGCAGTACGGGGTCGAGGTGTTGTCGACCGGAACGCCGTACGGGTGGATCGCGATGAACCGGGTCTGGCTCGTCGCCTTCAGCCCGCTGATCGCCACCTCGAGGGACTTGGCGCCCTCGGGGACGGTGACGAAGTACGACGTGCTGCTGTTGCGCTGCACCGAACCCGACGCCGCGTACGTGTAGTTGAGCGGCGCGGAGACGACGACGGTCGACAGGATCTGCTTGTCGACGCCCTCGGTCTTCGGGTCGTCGACCTCAAGGATCGCGCTCTTGAGACCGGCCGACTTCGGCGCGGCCTGGACCTTGACGGTCACCGGCTGGTTCAGCGGCAGCTTCACCACGTCGGAACCGACGATCTTGAAGGTGCCGGCGGCGTTGTTCTCGAAGTACAGCTCGTGGGTGAGCGCCTTGTCGGCGCCGGACGTACGCGTGATGGTGACGTCGTACGTCTTCTTCTGGCCCGCCTTGAGGCCGCCCTCACGGTCGTACAGACCCGTACCGAAGCCCGGGGTCGCCAGCGCGTAGTCGATCGCGGTGTCGACCGGCGCCTTCACCGTGTAGTCGTGGGCGGTCGCGCCGTCCTTGATGGAGCTCCACGCGTCCACGATGTTGATGAGGCCCGCACCCTCCTCGTACGCCTGAACACCCTTGATGTGATCGGCGGTTGAGGTCAGCGCCGTGCGCAGGGTCGCCGGGGTGAGGGCGATGCCCTTCTGCTTGGCGGCGCTCAGCAGCAGCGCCGAGGCGCCCGCGGCCTGCGGGGACGCCATCGACGTACCCTGCAGCATCGAGTAACCGGCCGGCAGCGAGTAGCCCGCCTCGGCGACCGGGCTGCCGGGCAGCCAGGTCTGCGTGGTGTTGATCGCGGCGCCGGGCGCGGTGAGCGTCGGCGTGAAGCCGCCGTCCTCACGCGGTCCGCGCGAGGAGAAGGGCAGCAGCGCGTAGTCCTTCTCCACCTGCGAGCCGTAGTTGGCGGCCCAGGTCTCCTTGGAGATGGACGCGGCGACCGAGATGACCTTGTCGGCCAGGCCGGGGTCGCCGATGGTGTTGGCACCGGGGCCGGAGTTGCCCGCGGAGATCACCAGCTGGACGCCGTAGGTGTCGATGAGACGCGTGTAGAGCTCGGCGCGCGCGTTGTTGCCGTCGTTCAGCGCGGGCAGACCGCCGATCGACATGTTGACGATGTCGACGCCACGGTTGGCGACGAGATCGATCATGCCCTCGGTGAGCGCGATGTTGGTGCAGCCGCCGCTCCAGGTGCAGGCGCGCGAGGAGACGATCTTCGCGCCGGGGGCCTCGCCGTTCATCTTGCCGCCGAACAGGCCGTTCGCGGCGGTGATGCCCGCCACGTGCGTGCCGTGCTCGGACTCGATGACGCCGATGTTGACGAAGTCGGCCTTCTTGCCGACCCAGGACCCGCCGTACGGGTCCATCGGGACGTCCTTGCGGATCTCCACGACGAAGGGCTGGCGCTCGACGACGTCGGTGGACGGGTTGTCCGTACCGAAGTAGCCGATCTGGTAGCCGTCCTTGTACGGCTTCAGCGGCGTGTCGTCGCTGAAGTCGCCGTTGTTGTTCAGGTCGACGCGGACCGTGCCGGCCGCCGCGTCGTACAGGAGGCCCCACGTGTCGGTGGTGTCGCCGTCCCGGTTCGCGTCGCCCGCGGCGTCGCCGCCCGCGGTCGAGGACTCCCGGAAGAGGCTGACCTGGTACGAACCCGCGGGCGCCGTCCAGGTCTTGCCGCTGTAGGTGAAGGTGGGCCCGGAGACCGGGGTGACCTGCGGGCGCCAGGTCGCGTCGGCGTCCAGGATCGGGTCGGTCGCGGTGACCCAGTCGACGATCTTGCGCTCGCCGGTGGTGGTCTTCTGCAGCGCCGGGTGCCCGAGGTCGACACCGGAGTCGAGGATGCCGATGGTGATGCCCCGGCCGTCCGCCTTCGGGTTCTTCTTCACGAAGTCGACGGCGCCCGTCTCGAAGGACGGGTTGTACGGGTTCTCGGCGGGCGTGGTCTTGGAGGGGGCCGGGTAGGTGGCCGCCGTCGAGACGTTGCCCGAGGTCTTGGCGGTGTCGGCGCTCGGCGTCGGGTCGTCGAGCGCGATCTCCTGGCGCAGGTCGATCCCGTGCACGGAGGACAGCTTCGTCGCGGCCTCGATGGCGGAGTCGGCCTTGGCCGTCGGGACGGTGGCGCGGACGTAGCCGAGCTCGTCGTAGGTCTCGCCTACCGAGCCGCCCTTCACCGCGTCCAGCTGGCCGGCGACCTGCTCGGTCTGGCCGGGAGCGGTGGCGATCATCATCGTGACGTTCTTGTCGCCGGCCGCCTTGGCGTCGGCGAGGAGGTCCGCGTCGTCCGAACCGAGCTTCTCGCTCGCGGACTTGACGACGGGGTCCGCGACCGGAGTGTCGGTTCCAGCGGAGAAGGCCATGGGTATCGGCCCGGCCGCGGAAAGCGCGGCCACCAGTCCCGCGGCCACGGCTATCCGGGCCACGCGTCTCGCGCCCGATATCGGAGCGCGCTGAGAGTCGGGGGTCATCAGCATCCCTGTAGGTAAAGGAGCGAGCGTGGAGCGACCGGGGCCGATCTGTTTCGGCCACGGACGTCCGGGAGGTGATCCCGGATGATCGCTCAGCTTTACTCATGGGAAGGATGTTTAGGGAGAGTTGACCGAATCGATATGGGGGTGTGGGGAAAACCCCCTGTCTACCGAGGGGGATCAATCCCGAATGGCGGCGACTTGCCCCTTTTCAGTCGCCCTTCGTGTGGCGCGCGTAATGGCGTGAAGCCTTCGCGCGGTTTCCGCACCCCGCCATCGAGCACCAGCGGCGGGTGCCGTTCCGTGAGGTGTCGAAGAAGTGCAGGACGCACGACTCGTGCGCGCATCCGCGGATCCGGTCGGGGGCGGTGCGCAGCAGCTCCAGGTAGTCGCGCGCGGCGAGCCAGGCCGGCCCCCAGGACGGGTCGCTGAACTCGGGGTTCTCGCCCTGCCCCTGGGCGGTCAGCGTGAGCCGCACCCGCCCGTGCGCGAGGACGGCGTCGAGGCCGGCGGCACCCGAGGCGAGGGATCCGTCGACGACGGCTGTCAGGGCGTCCCGCGCCTGGAGCGTGTGCCGCAGGACGGCCCCGCTCGCCGGGAAGCCGAGCCGGTTGGCCGCCAGCCACACCGCCAGCCCGTCGGTGTCCGTCAGTAGATCCCGCGCGGTCCCTTCATGCATCCAACGGGTGTTGAGCAGGTCGAGTGAGACCGGCTCCCCGGCGAGCGGGCGCGGGTCACGGGCGGCGGACATGGCGGAGGCTCCCTTCACTGCTAACCGCTCAAGGGTAGGTGACCGGTTGCGCTCTGTGAGTCTAACCTCTAATCTCCATTACAGGGGTTAGGTTCTTTGGGGGGCCTGCCCAACGACAGAGGGGACTGTCATGACTCCGCGCACCGGCCACATCGGTCTGAACGTCACGGACCTCGATCGCTCACTCGGCTTCTACCGCGACGTGCTGGGCTTCGGCGTGATGGGCGAGGGCAAGGAGGAGGACCGGCGATACGCGTTCCTGGGAGGCGACAGCGGCCTCGTCCTCACGCTGTGGCAGCAGGCGCAGGGCTCGCACGACAGCGGCCGCGCCGGCCTGCACCACCTCGCGCTGGAAGTGGACTCGATCGACCAGGTGAGGACGTACGAGACGGCTCTGCGCGAGTACGGCGTGGAGTTCGCGTACGAGGGTGTGGTCGCCCACCACGAGGGCGGGACCTCCGGCGGCATCTTCTTCCACGACCCCGACGGCATCCGCCTGGAGATCTACGCGGAGAGTGGCGCCGAAGGGGCGCCGGCACCGTCCGAGTCCGCTCCGACCTGCGGTTTCTTCTAGAGGTTACTTCCACGAGAGGGATGTGCCGTGACGTATCACCCCGGTTCGCGCGCCATGCAGGACCGGGTCGGCGTCCGCGAGGCCGCCGACCACATGGACCGGGCCGTCGGGCAGGGCATCCGGCCGGTGGCCGCGGCTTTCCTGGAGCAGCAGCCGATGCTGGTTCTCGGCGCCGCGGACCCGGGGAGCGGCGCCGTATGGGCCTCGCTGCTCACCGGCGAGCCCGGATTCGTCCGGGCCACGGCTCCTCACCAGATCTCGGTGGTGGGCGGAGTCCGTGCGGGCGACCCGCTCACGACCGCGCTCGCCGCACCGGACACCCCGGTCGGCACCATCGCGCTCGACCCGCGCACCCGCCGACGTATGCGCCTCAACGGCAGGGCGCGCCCCACCTCCCGCGGCCTCGCGATCGTGGCCGACCAGGTCTTCTCCAACTGCCCGAAGTACCTCCAGCGCAGGGAGTCGTACGAGACGGTCGACCGCGTCTCCGCGACAGCTCTGCGCGGCCCCGAACTCACCCCGGGGCAGCGGGAGTTCGTCGAGTCCTCCGACACCTTCTTCCTCTCCACCGTCCATGAGCACGGCGCCGACGCCAGCCATCGGGGCGGCAACCCCGGCTTCGTGCGCGCCACCTCACCCCGCGAGTTGAGCTGGCCCGACTATCCCGGCAACGCCATGTTCCTGAGCCTCGGCAACCTGACGGTCGACCCGCGGGCCGGGCTGCTCTTCCTGGACTGGGTGTCGGGGTCGGTACTCCAGCTCACCGGCACGGCGCGCACCGAGTTCGACCGCGACGGTGAGCGTACGGTCCGCTTCCTCGTCGACGAGGTCGTCGAGACACCCGCCCACAGCCCGCTGACCTGGTCCGCCCCCGAGTATTCGGCTGCCAATCCGGGCCTGGAGCGTTAACGTCACGGAGTGCGCGACGAATTGAGGGTGGCGGCCTACGCCATATGCGTCAGGGACGGGGAGTTGCTGCTCGCCCGCGGCCGGGACGACGACGGCACGCCCGAGTGGATGCTGCCCGGCGGCGGCATGGACCACGGGGAGGACCCGTACGACACCGTCGTCCGCGAGGTCGAGGAGGAGACGGGGTACGTCTTCGAGGCCACCGGCCTGCTCGGCGTGGACTCGTTCCGGCGACAGATTCCGCGCCGCCTCGGGGTCATCGCCGACCATCACGCCCTGCGGCTCGTCTACGAGGGACGGATCACCGGCGGCGAACTGCGCCCCGAGACGAACGGCTCGACCGATCTCGCGGCCTGGCACCCACTGGATGCCGTATCCGGGCTGAACCGGATCGGACTGGTTGATATCGGGCTGGCGTTGTGGCGGGAGCGTCCGGCGGTGGGTCGCGTGGTGAAGTAGCTCATCCGGGACCGGTTGCCTGTGACCGCTCATCCGCGTCAGCTTGCTCGCGACCGCTCCTCCATGACCGCTCGCCCATACCCGTGTTACCCCGCAAGATGAACACGGAGTGACCGCCTCCAGGCCGTTCGAGGTGGGCTCCATGGACGCCCGTGGGTGCACGGGGTGGTCCAAGATCCACGTATGATGATCGGCGTTGCCCGTTGTGGCACAGTTAACGCGCAGGTCATTCCTGGTGTCAACGATCCAGTATGAGCGGGGAGTTCGCGAGGCGAGCCTCCCGCGACCACTGTCGACGCGTTCGCAATCGGGGAGATCGCGCCATGTCACGCATACGCTCTGTCGCCGCCGCATCCGACCTCAACCGCCGCACCCTGCTGGCAGCCACCGGCGCGGTGACCCTCTCCGCGGGGATCGGCATCGCCCTGCGGCCCGGCCCCGACGCGCACGCCGCGACGGAGGCCGCCGCCGATGCGGCCGAGGCGCCGGTGGCGGTGTCCCGCCGGGCCCCCATCGGCCGGCTGGACCCCTACGAGCGCGGCACCACCCTGAGCAGCGTCGCCACCCCGCGCAACAGCTCCACCGGATACCGGCGGCTCGGCGACGGCCCCGGCTGGAAGCGGGTCGTGCGCAGCGAGCTGGCCTCGGCCAAGTCGGGCCGGGCGGAACGGCGTACCGCGCTCGCCGCGTTCGTGCAGCTCACGGACCTGCACCTGATGGACACCCAGCACCCGCTGCGCCTGGAGTTCGTGCGCTCGGCCGACGTCCACGCCTGGCGACCGCACGAGATCCTCTCCGTGCAGGGCGCGGTCTCGCTCGTCGAGCGGGTCAACTCACTGCCGGGAGCCCCCGTCACAGGCTCCCCGCTGCACTTCGCGATGACCACCGGCGACAACACGGACAACAACGCCAAGTCCGAGCTGGAATGGTTCATGAAGGTGATGAGCGGTGGCCGCATCACCCCCAACAGCGGTGATCCGCGTGCCTACGAGGGCGTCCAGAACAGCGGTCTCACGCAGTACTGGCAGCCCGACTCCAGCATCCGCGACGCCGACAAGCAGCGCGGCTTCCCGCACCTCGACGGCTTCCTGAAAGCCGCGACCGCCGAACTGCAGAGCCCCGGCCTCAACCTCCCCTGGTACTCCACGGTCGGCAACCACGACTCCCTGCCGCTCGGCTGCTACGCCTCCCACAGCGACCCCTTCCTCGCCGACTTCGCGGTCGGCGGCAAGAAACTGATGAACGCGTCGGCGGCGCAGTGCAAGCCCCTCCAGGACGCCATCAGGAACGCCACGGACCCCAAGGGTGTGCGGTACCGGGAGTTCCTCCAGGCGCACGCGCGTGACCTGCGCTCGGTCACCCCGGACGAGAAGCGCGCCCCCTTCACCCCGGCCGACTACCTCAGGACGCACCTCGATCCGGCGTACGCGGGCGTCGGCCCCGTCGGACACGGCTACTCGTCGGCGAACCTCACCGCGGGCACCCAGTACTACTCCTTCCGCATCTCCGACGACGTCATCGGCATCAGCCTCGACACCACCGACCCGGGCGGCCACTACCTGGGCTCCCTCGGGTCGGCCCAGCTGAAGTGGCTCGACAGGACGCTCGGCGACAACAAGGACTCGTACGCGGTCGTCTTCAGCCACCACACCAGCGGGTCGATGAGCAACACCCTCCGCGACCCGGCCCGCCCGGACGAGAAGCGCCACGGCGGCGACGACGTCCTCGCGACGCTCGCCGGCCACGCCAATGTGGTGGCCTGGGTGAACGGCCACATCCACCGCAACGAGATCACCCCGCACTCCGAGCCCGGCGGCCGCTCCTTCTGGGAGATCTCCACCGCCTCGCACGTCGACTTCCCCCAACTCGCCCGCATCATCGAGCTGGTGGACAACAAGGACGGCACGATCTCCCTGTTCACCACCCTCATCGAGGCCGCCGCCCCGCAGGCCACGGACTTCACCGACCTCACCCAGACGGGCCTTGCCGCCCTCTACCGGGAGCTGTCCTTCAACAGGCCGGGCGACGTCACGAACATGGCGGGCACGTCGCGGGACCGCAACACGGAGCTGGTCCTCAAGAAGGGCTGACCCGGCCGTGGGCGTGCTGGGTTCCGCGCTGCACGGCGAACACGGTCGCGGAATCCCGGGCCGTGTTCGTCTGCACGAGTACGTACGCCCGGAGGCCGTCCACCAGGGCGCCGTCGGCGGCGGCCGCGAGCCGGGCGAGGGAATCCCGGCAGGACGGATCACGGTCCAGCAGTGCCGCCAACTCCATGGTCCAGTAGTCGAACAGCGTCCGTCGTACGTCGTCCGGGGCCGCGGACTCCCCCACCAGCGCGGCGTTG
The DNA here is from genome assembly GCF_044744645.1 of Streptomyces sp. NPDC087263. NCBI lineage: Bacteria > Bacillati > Actinomycetota > Actinomycetes > Kitasatosporales > Streptomycetaceae > Streptomyces > Streptomyces sp. NPDC087263. The sequence continues at coordinate 990,006 of NZ_JBIUYT010000001.1, read as the reverse complement.
CCGTCGAGTTGGGCCGCCACTGCGGCCCGGCGGTCACGGTCGGAGCGGTGGAACAGCCCGACGAACGCGCTCCTCGTCTCCTGCCAGACATCCGTGGCCATCGCCGTGACGAGCGCGGCGGCGCTCGCTTCCGCCAGTACGGTCAATTCCTCGTTCACAGAGGCTCCTTCACGGCCTTGGGGTGATGCGGATGTGCTGGTCGCCGTTCTGCGCGGCGTAGATGACGCCGTTCCCCGAAGCCTTGTTGACCATCTTCGTATTGCCCTGCCGCCTGTCCCGCTTCTTGGCGGCGTCCTTCTTGGCGGAGGCCTTGGCCTCCGGCTCCTGCGGGGGCGTCCATCCGGGCGTGTGGAGCCAGGCGTCGGCGGTGAGTTCCTTGAGGGTGAAGCCCACTTTGCGGAAGGCGGCCGGATCGATGCCCGGGTAGCCGTGCCGCACCGTCTCGTCGTGGAAGTGCTGCGACATCAGCAGCGAGACGGGCACCGACTCCGGAGCCCGGGCAAGCGCCGTGCGCGCCGGAGGGGCGTCGAGGAGCCGGGCCAGGATTTCGAGCGGGCTTCCCGCGACCCCGTCGGACGACGTGAGGCAGACCTCTCCGGCGTGGAGTGCGACGCGGACACGGATCCGGGTCTGCGGGTGGGACTGGGCACGGTTGTGCTCGCGCAGCAGATCCGCCAGCTCGTGGACGAGCGGGTGGACCAGACTCGCCTTCTGCGTCAGGGCGGGCGCGGTCACGCGCAGACCGTCGCCCAGATCGTCACGTACGCACGCGTCCCACTCGATGCCGCTGCGCCGGAACGCCTCGCCCAGCATCGTCCGCAGCGCGTCGCGGTTCCGCAGCAGTGCCACGTTTCCCCGCCCCGACGACTTCTCGATGTCCACGGCCAGGACGGCCCGGTACTCCCACTGTGCTTCCATGCGGCCCTTCTCCGGATCGGTTGCGGGTGGCGCACGGCGCGGAGCGCGGGTGTGCGAGCTCCGCGCCGTATCCCCCGTACCCCACTGTTCCCCTGGTTCCTTGCGCACAACTCGTAGGAATACAGGGTTCGGTGGGAACCGTGCGTACGCCGGTGTGCGTGATCCTGACGCAGCAGGGTTCCGGGACGCACACTGGGTCCGGGTGACGTGATCGGTACCTCGGGAGAGGTTGGGGCCATGGACGGCGCAGACGCGAGCCGCGCGGAGACCGGGCGGCGGCCGGGTGAGGAGCGGGACTGGCCGTCGTCGAGCCTGCTCGGCGGCCTTGGCCGGGCCGAACGGAACCGGCTGCTGATGTTGGGGGCGCGGATGCGGTACCCGGCCGAGCGGGTGCTCATGCGGGAGGGCGACCGGACGGACTTCGTGCTGATCCTGCTCGACGGGCTGGTCAAGGTCACCGGGCGCGCCGACGACGGCCGTGACGCCCTGCTGGCCGTACGGGTGGGAGGAGATGTGGTCGGTGAACTCGCCGCGGTGGACGGACAACCCCGTTCGGCCACGGTGACCGCCTGCGGGCCGGTCCTCGCACGGAGCGTGACCCGGGCCGACCTCGTCGCCTGCACCCGGCGTGAGCCCCGGATCGCCCACGCCCTCCAGCAGACCGTCGTGGCCAAGCTGCGCGCCGCCACCACCCACCGTGTCACCTTCACCGGCTGCGACGCGGCTACCCGGGTGGCCCGGGTGCTGCACCATCTCGCGATGACGTACGGGGATCCGGTCGGCGCGGGCGCCGAGATCCGCTGGCCGATCACCCAACCCGAACTCGCCACCCTCGCGGGCGCGTCGGAACCCAGCGTGCAGAAGGCCCTGCGCGGGCTCAAGAAGGCGGGAGCGGTCACCCCGGGCTACCGCTCCATCCGCGTCGACGACCTCGACCGGCTCCACGGGATCGCCTACGCCAATCGGTGAAGTTCGTTGTTCTCAAAGGGAGTTGAGGCCTGCTGTGAGGAATCGGTGTTGAAGATGGATGGGCCCGAGAGAAAACCGTAATTTGATGGTGGTGCGGTGACCGCCGGTGGCTACCGTGACGCCTCGGCAGATCGGCACGAGCACGAATACGGGGTGGCCATGGCGAGCGACGACGGCGATGACAACGGGCGGACCGAGAACCGGGCGGACGTCGGCGGGGACGCCAACGCGCCCGTGGTCGTAGGGTCCAACAACCTGGTCATCGGCGTGGACCACGGGTCCACATTGACCCTGCTCATGGAGGGCGAGCGGCCGCAGCCGACGCCCCGCGAGCGCGTCGAGCTGTTTCCTCGTCGACAGGACACCCCGCTGGGCCGGGAAGCCGACCTCCAGGCGCTCAAGGACGCCGTGCGGACCGGTAACGCGGTTCAGCTGTGGGGTCCGCCCGGAATCGGCAAGAGCGCACTCCTGCGGTACGCGGCCCACGAACTTCCTCCTGGACGGCACGGCGTGCTCTTCCTCGACGCCGCCCGGCGCGAGCCTGAGGATCTCGCCCAGGACATGTTCGAAGCCTGCTACGAGTCCCGGGGCTACGCCCCTTCGCGCACTGAGCTGTGCCGGCTGATGGCCGACTTCAAGATCACGGTGTACGTCGACAACGCCACGTTCACCCGGGAACAGCTCAGCACCCTCATGGACACGGCTCCGAAGGCCACCTTCGTCTTCGCCGCGCGGGACAGGGCGCTGCTGGGCGACGGCACGGCGCTGCGGCTCCACGGGATCGACCGGGCCGCCGCGATGCTGCTGCTGGCCCGGGAGCTGGGCCGGCCCGTGACGGCACCCGACGAGCAGGACACCGCGTCCACCCTCTGGGAGACCGCGCACGGCCGCCCCCTGCTGCTGCTCCGCGCGGCGGCCCTCACCCGTCTCGACCCGTCGGGCGAGTCCGTACTGCCCAGGCCCGGCGCTGTCGCGGAGCTGCTCCCCCTGCTGTTCGACAGCCTCGACGGCGCGTCGATCCGCGCACTGCATCTCCTGGCCACCCTCGGTGACGCCGAACTCGCCCCGGAGCACATCGGCGCCCTCAGTGACGCGTCGGACGCGTCCGAGCTGTGCGCGAACCTGACCGAACTCGGCTTGGCCGAGGAGACGGAACTGGGCTACCGCGTCGTCTCCGACGTCGTACCGGAGCTGCGGCGGCGCGGCGGCTCCGAGCCGGTACCCGTCGACCGGCTCTGTCATCACTTCACCACGTGGATCACCCGCCCGACGACCACTCCGGCCGAGATCGCGGGCCACGCCAGGGCCCTGGAGGTGGTCGCCGAGCTCGCCGAGCGGGCCGGGCGGGCGGACCTCGCCGTCCAGGTCGTACGGGCCGCGTCACCCGCCCTCGCCCGCTCCCTCCGCTTCGGGATCTGGGGCCGCCTCCTCGACCAGGGGCTCCCCGCCGCTCAGCACGCGGGCGACCGGCAAGCCGTCGCGTACTTCACGCATGAGCGGGGCATCCGCAACTTCCTGGTCGGCAACCGCGTCCTCGCCGGGGTGCTGCTCGCCGAAGCAGCGATTCTCTGGCGGCAGTTGGGCGACATGCACGGAGTGGATGCCGCGTCGACGGCACAGCAGTACGTGCCGCAGCCATCGCCCGCCGACCCGGCGTCGGCCGCGACGCCGCACACGGACGGTGGCGGGAATGCGCTGACCAGTTCAGGTCCGGATCCGTCGTCCGTGCAGGGCGCGGGTTCCCCGAGTGTCGATCCGTCGTCTCTTCAGAGCGGGAGTTCCCCGCCGGACCTGTCCTCTGCGCAAAGCGCGGCGACACAGGGGACCAGCGTCCCCGCCGATCCCGTGACGGCCGCCCATCACGTGGTCGCGACGCCCCCGCCCGGAGTGGGGGAGGTCGGCAGCGCAACCGCGCACTCGGCGGCGGGCGGCACCCACGCGGCCTCCACGGGTGTGGGCGCCGCGGGAGCAGCACCGGCATCCACCGGGGTGGCCGCGGCCCTCAAGGTGGCCGCGGTCATCATCGCCGTCGCCATCGGCGGAGTCGCCGTCAACCAGTACCAGGACGAGCAGAACCGTGCGGAGAGCTCGGCCCTCGACATTTCCACGGCGGACACGGCGGACACGGGACTGTACGACACAGATCCGGTGGACCCGTATCCGCCGGACACGGGTCTCTACGAGGAGGAACCCACGCCCACGCCCACACCGACGCCGACCGGCCTCGCGGGGGTGTGGTGGAGCAGCGAGGGAGGGACGTACGAATTCGTCGAGGCGGGATACGAGACCTACACAGTGGAGTGGGAGGACAACTGCGGCGGCTCCTACACCTCGGAATACACCGGCAGCGGCGGCACCTACTCCGCCACGGAGCCGCTCTACGACGCCGACGACAACTCGTGCGGCGCGGCCCCGCTCGGGGACGTCCTCGTCTCCGTCACGCTCAACCCGGACGGAGACACCGCCGACCTCACCATTGAACTGACGTCGGACACCGGCCAGGTGGCGGAGTGCTACTCCTGCGGGTCGTTCACCCTGACCCGCGAGTTGTAGCCGACGCCTTCCTCTTCACCCGAGTTCACCCGAGGAGTTCTACCCATGGCACGCAAGCGTCCCAGCCACAACGAGATCCACATCGGAGGCGATGTCTCCGCCCCCGTCGTGGTCGGCGACAACAATCAGGTCAAGGTGACTCAGCCCGCCGAGACGACCCAGACCAACACGGCGAAGGGAAACGGCACGCTCTACGGCGTCACGAACGGCGACATCCACATCCACCACGAGGACGCGGGCGGCCAGAAGGGCTGAAACAGGCCCAACTGGCGTACGGCCGGGCAACCTTCGCGCCCGCCCGCCGGGTCCCTCTCCTCGATCGTGTTCGTCGACGAAGGGGGAAGACATGTCAGTGCGTACGGGACTGGTGGGAGCGACCGCGGTGGCGGTGGCGGTGACTCTGGCGGGACCCGCGGTGGCGGCTCCCGTGAGAGGGGACCATGCCGCGACCCGTGCGGCCATGGACGCCGTCGTGAAGGACGGCGTACCGGGCGTCACAGCGGCGGTGAAGGACAAGAACGGCACCTGGTCCGCCACGTCAGGTGTGGGCAACCTGAAGACGAAGGAGCCCCGCAGCACGGCCGACCGCTACCGCGTGGGCAGCATCACCAAGACCTTCGTCTCCACCGTCCTGCTCCAACTGGAGGCGGAGGGGCGGTTGTCGCTGGACGACAAGGTGGAGGAGTGGCTTCCGGGCGTGGTGCGGGGCAACGGTCACGACGGACGCCTGATCACGATCCGCCAACTCCTCAACCACACCAGCGGTATCAGCAACTACACGGACGACGAGGACTTCGCCCGTACGTACCTCTTCAAGGACGGCTTCTTCGAGCACCGCTACGACACCTTGACCCCGGCCCAGCTGGTCGCGGTCGCCATGACCCACAAGCCGGACTTCGCCCCGGGCACCTCGTGGAACTACTCCAACACGAACTACGTCCTGGCCGGCATGGTGATCAAGCAGGTCACCGGCAACTCCTACGGCTCGGAGATCACCGACCGCATCATCAAGCCCCTGGGCCTGCACGCCACGCTCCTCCCGGGCACGAATCCCAAGATGCCCCAGCCGAGCAGTCGCGCCTACGGGAAGCTGGCCGAGACGACGACAGGACCCACGTACGACGTCACGGAGCTCAACCCCTCCCTGGCCTCCGCCGCGGGCGAGTTGATCTCCAACTCCTCCGACCTGAACCGCTTCTACACGGCCCTCCTCCGCGGCAAGCTCCTCCCGCCGCAGCAGCTCAAGGAGATGAAGACCACCATTTTGATCGACGAGAGCACGAACACCGGCTACGGCCTCGGCATCGTCGGCCTGGAACTCAGCTGCGGAGTCGAACTCTGGGGCCACGACGGAGGCATCCACGGCTCGTCCTCCGTCGCCCTGACCACCCCCGACGGCAGCCACGCCCTCTCCTTCAACTTCAACGGCGACTGGTCGGGAGACGTCGTGCCGCTGATCGAGGGAGAGTACTGCGACAAGTAGCCCTGAACGAACTCAAACTGCCACCTTGCTGCACCGCATGTGAGGAGGGACCCCCGGCACCCCGGCGGTCCCTCCTCTCCCCTCCTGATGCGGCCGCGGTCCGTCACTACCGGGGCAGCACCACGACATAGGCCGCCGGATCGCGGTCGTTCGACGCCATCAGCGCCGTGCGGACGACCGTCGCCTGTTGCTCCATCGTGTCGCGCAGCTTCTTCGGGGTGATGTACACGACGGTGATGCCGAGGCGCTCCAGGTGCTCGCGTTTGCGGGCGTACTCCGACCAGAGGGCGTCCTCGTCCTGGCGGGGGGCGCGGGTGTCGAGCTCGACGGCCACCGCCTGCTCCGGCCAGTAGGCGTCGAGACCGCCGAGGTGGGGGCCGCCGGGGAGACGGAGGTCCACGTTCCAGACCGGGTCGGGCAGGCCGAACTCCTCGACCATCCGGTACAGCCGGTCCTCCGCGATCGAGCGGCCCTCCGCGAGGAGCGAGTCCACCGCGTCCACCACATGGGGGCGCGAGAGCAGCTTGGCCTGGGTCAACTCCCGTACGACCGCGGCCGGTTCGCAGTGCCCGCCGCGTACCGCCTCCGTCAGCAGACGGCGTACGGCGTTCGCGTCCGACAACTCCGCGACGGCGTCGGCGAGGGCGCGGGGGACGGGGGCGACCGGGACGCCGGTGACGTACGACGGGGCCGGCAGGGACGGCGTACGGACGATGCGGGCGCAGCCCGTGGAGCGGAGGCGGCGCAGGCGGGGCACCAGGACGTCGATCTTGTCGAGGGAGGGCAGCGGGGGAGCCGACGTGAAGCCGTGCAGGGTGAGCGCCGCCAGGCCGGTGACGAGGGCGTCCGTGTAGGGCTGGGAGGCGTGCGGCGCCTCGGCTCCCGGCTGGACGGGGATCGCGGGCGCCGGCTGGACGGGGGAGCGGGCGGCGAACATCAGGACCGCGTGCAGCCGCTCCTCGGAGGTGGGCGGCCCGGCGTGGAGAAGGAAGACGCCCGGGAGGAACTGCTGCCAGGGGCCGCCGGGCCGGCACTGCTCGTTCGTCTCGGCGGCGCTCACACCGTGCGCCCGCAGCTGCGCGGTGGTCAGCACGCGCCGCTGTACGTGGGAGAGGTGACGGAGGGGGCGGGGGGAGTGGGGGGTGTGGGAGAGCGGGGTGTTGTGGTTCATGAACCGGGGTTTCCCGCGTCGGGGCCGCCCTCTAACCGCTGTTACACGCTCGTCGACAAATCCGGACAAGCCCGCCCTAAAGTACGGGCGTTCGACTGCCGAAAGGCGCTGCTCCGGATGGGGGGCACGGGAGGTTACGGGTCTGTATATCTGTACTTCGTAACCACTGAGTGCGCCGGTAATTCACCACCCCTGAGGGCATCGGCCACAACCGGTGCCCTCAGGAGTGGTCTCCTGCGTCAGCCCGCGGCCGCTACGTCAACCGCCTGCGCCCGCAACGCGCGGGCCAGATCGTCGCGCGCCTCCAGCACCAGCCGGCGCAGCGCCGGTGCCGCGCTCTCGTGGGCCGCGAGCCACGCGTCCGTCGCGTCCAGGGTCTCCTGGGAGTCCTGGAAGGAGGGGAAGAGTCCCTTCACGACGTCCATGGCGATCTGGATCGAGCGGTCCGCCCAGACCCGCTCGATCGCGGCGAAGTACTTCGGGGCGTACGGAGCGAGCAACTCCCGCTGGGAGGCCTGGTCGAAGCCCGCGATGGTCGCCTCGACCAGGGCGTTCGAGAGGGCGTCGGACTCGACCACGGAGGCCCAGGCCTGGGCCTTGACCGCCGCCGAGGGGCGGGCGGCGAGGCAGCGGACCTGGTGGCGCTTGCCGGACGCCGTGTCGTCGCGGGCGAGTTCGGCGGCCAGTGCGGCCTCGTCGGCGCCCCCGTGCGCGGCCAGCGGTTCCAGGAACGCCCAGCGCAGCTCCTGGTCGACATCGAGTCCGTCGATCTTCGCCGTGCCTTCCAACAGGCCCCGAAGGAGCTGGAGATCGGCCGCGCCGGACGCGACCCGCGCGAAGAAACGGGCCCAGGTCAGCTGGTGCTGACTGCCCGGCTCCGCGAATCGCAGCTCCTTCAACGCACCCTCGGCGAGCAGGCGTTCGCCCTCCGCACGCCAGTCGGGCGCCGCGTAGAAGGTGAGCGCCGAGTCGGCCCAGGCGTGCAGCATCTGCAGGACACCGATGTCGGACTCGCGTCCCGCGAAGCGCAGCACCAGCTCGAGGAAGTCGCGGGCCGGCATGAGGGCGTCACGTGTGAGATTCCACAGCGCCGACCAGCACAGGGCGCGCGCCAGAGGGTCGGTGATCTCGCCGAGCCGCTCCCGCAGCGTCGCCAACGAGCCCTCGTCGAAACGGATCTTGCAGTACGTCAGGTCGTCGTCGTTGACCAGGACGAGGTCCGGGGCTTCGGCGCCCACCAGCTCGGCGACGACCGTACGGGGCCCCTCGACGTCCAGCTCGGCCCGCGCGTACCGCTCCACCGCGCCATCCGGCGTCCGGCGGTACAGGCCCACCGCCACCCGGTGCGGGCGCAGTTCGGGATGAGATTCCGCGGCCTCCTGGAGGATGGCCAGCTCGGTGATCCGGCCCTCCGCGCTCAGGATCACCTGCGGGGTGAGGGAGTTGACCCCGGCCGTCTGGAGCCACGACCGTGCCCAGGACGCCAGGTCGCGCCCGCTGGTCTCCTCAAGGACCGACAGCAGATCGCCGAGGCGCGTGTTGCCGTACGCGTTCCGCTTGAAGTAGCGGCGCGCGCCCTCCAGGAACGCGTCCTGGCCGACGTAGGCGACGAGCTGCTTCAGTACGGAGGCGCCCTTGGCGTACGTGATGCCGTCGAAGTTGAGCTTGGCGTCCTGGAGGTCGCGGATGTCCGCCGTGATCGGATGCGTGGAGGGGAGCTGGTCCGCGCGGTAGGCCCATGCCTTGCGGCGGTTGGCGAAGGTGATCCAGCCATCCTTGAAGCGGGTCGCCCCGACCAGCGAGAACGCGCCCATGAAGTCGGCGAAGGACTCCTTGAGCCACAGGTCGTCCCACCACTCCATGGTGACCAGGTCGCCGAACCACATGTGCGCCATCTCGTGCAGGATGACGTTCGCCCGGCCCTCGTACGACGCCTGGGTCACCTTGCCGCGGAAGATGAACTCCTCGCGGAACGTGACCAGTCCGGGGTTCTCCATCGCGCCGAGGTTGTACTCCGGCACGAAGGCCTGGTCGTACTTTCCGAAGGGGTACGGGTAGTCGAAGTGCTCGTGGAAGAAGTCCAGGCCCTGCTTGGTGACGAGGAAGACGTCCTCGGAGTCGAAGTAGGGCGCCAGACCCTTGCGGCACATCGCGCCGAGCGGGATCTCCAGCGTCGTACCGTCGTCGAAGGTGCGGGTGTAGGTGTCGGTCACGTAGTGGTACGGGCCGGCCGCGAAGGCGGTGATGTAGGTCGAGATCGGCTTCGTCTCGGCGAACTTCCAGACGCCGTCGGTGAGTTCACCGACGCCGTTGCTCCACACGGTCCAGCCCTCCGGGGCCCTTACCTCGAAGCGGAACGGCGCCTTGAGGTCGGGCTGTTCGAAGTTGGCGAAGACGCGGCGGGAGTCGGCGGGTTCGTACTGCGTGTACAGGTACACCTCGCCGTCCTCGGGGTCGACGAAGCGGTGCATGCCCTCGCCGGTGCGGGAGTAGGCGCACTGGGCGTCGACGACGAGTTCGTTGTCCGCCTGGAGGTCTTCGAGGGCGATCCGGGTCCCGTCGAAGACCTCGCCGGGATCGAGATCCTTGCCGTTCAGCGAGAGGGCCGTCACGCTCGGCGCGATCAGGTCGGCGAAGCTGGTGGCGCCCGGCTCGGCGGAGCGGAAGCGGATGGTGGTCACCGAGCGGAAGGTGCGCGGCGCCCCATCGGCGGCCGGGCCGGTGGCAGGGTCCCCGACGGCGGAGCGCAGATCGAGGGACACCTCGTACCCGTCGACGGACAGCAGTGCCGCCCGTTCCCGGGCCTCGTCGCGGGACAGATTCTCACCGGGCACGGGGGCACTCCCTCAGGGCTGGCCGGACAGGTCGGTACCGTGCCGATCCTGCCATGTGCCCCTGACACCGGGCACCCGGGAATGGGTCGGGCGACCGACGGTGTTGGCTTCGGTAACACCACTTTCCGAGGAGAACCATGCCCGAGCAGACCGCCCAGACGAGTTCCGGTTCCGGCAAGACCCCCGTCGACTTCTGGTTCGACCCGCTGTGCCCCTGGGCCTGGATGACCTCGCGCTGGGTGCTGGAAGTGGAGAAGGTCCGGGACATCGAGGTGCACTGGCACATCATGAGCCTCGCCGTGCTGAACGAGCCGAGGCTGGACGAGCTGCCCGAGGAGTACCGCGAGCTGCTCGCCACCAAGGCCTGGAAGCCGATCCGGGTGGTGACCGCCGCCTGGCAGAAGCACGGCGACGACATCCTGGGCCCCCTTTACACCGCGCTCGGCACCCGCATCCACAACGAGGGCCAGGGCCCGACCCTCGAGGCGGTCGCCGCCGCGCTCGACGAGGTCGGTCTTCCGGCGTCCCTGCTCGACTACGCCGACCAGGAGGACTTCGAGTTCGACGCCGAGCTGCGGGCCTCCCACAAGGAGGGCATCGACAAGGTCGGCCAGGATGTCGGCACACCCGTCATCGCCGTCCCCGGCGCCGACGGCGAGCAGATCGCCTTCTTCGGTCCGGTCGTCACCCCGGCGCCCAAGGGCGAGGCCGCCGCCAGGCTCTGGGACGGCACGCTGCTCGTGGCGTCCACGCCCGGTTTCTACGAGATCAAGCGCTCGCGGACGGCGGGGCCGGACTTCAGCAACCTTTAGGTCCTACTCGGCCAGGTCCTACTCGGCGGCGGGGATCCGGAACCCGTCGGGGAGGTCTCCGCCCTCGCTGCTCCTGCCGCGTCGCTGGACTCGTACGCAGCCTTCGTGGGCGCAGCGGATGTAGGCGTCCACGGTGGTCTGCTTGACCGCCTCCCTGGTCGCCGCGCGTTCCGCGTCGCTCTCCAGACGGCGGAAGTCCCGCATCCTGCGGCAGTTCTTGCACCATTTGTACGGCATGTACGCCTCCTTGAAAGACGCCCGGCCCCGCGAGCGTAAGCGCCCGCGGGGCCGATGGAGGTCTTTGCGTGCCCTCCGCTCCTGCCCGTCCCGTTTCTGGTGGCTACCGCCCCCAGATCCCCGCTGTCGGCCTGAACGGCCTCGTTCTCAAGCGCAGGACGGGCGGAAACGGGGCGTGGCCTCGGAGCCGTGTGCTTCAGGGCCGGTATCCGGGCTGGAGCCTCAACGGCCGGTCAGGGTGCGGTCGAGGAGGGGGAGCAGGCGGTCCCAGTGCCGTTGCAGTGCGGCGGGGTTGAAGGCATCGGTGTCGGACATGGTGAAGCCGTGGATGGTGTCGGGGTAGATCTCGGAGGTGTAGCCGACCCCCGCGGCGTCCAGGGTCTGGTTGAGCTCGCCGAGGGCCTCGGGCGTCAGGTCGCCCTCGGCGTGACCGAGGTGGACCTGGGCGGTGAGCTTGGAGAAGAGCTCGGGCCCGTCGACGCCCACGGGGCCGTGGAATGCGGCGACGGCGGCCACCTGGTTGGGGTGGGCCGCGGCGGTACGCATCGCCAGGAGGCCGCCTATGCAGTAGCCGGTCACCGCGACCGGACCGGCGCCGACCTCGGGCTGGGTGGTGAGGAAGCTGAGGTAGGCGTCGGCGTCGCTCAGAATACGGTCGGTGGTGTGCGCCTCGATCAAGGGCATCAGCTGGGCGAAGATCGCGGGCCTGTCCTCGTCTCCGATGTGCTCGGGAAGCGCGATCACCGGTGCCGGGCCGTGCCGGTAGAAGGGATTGGGGACGAGCACGTAGTACCCGTGCCCGGCCAGTTCGCGGGCCAACTCCCGTAGCACGGGCCGGATGCCGAAGCCGTCCGCGTACATCAGCACCCCTGGGTGCCGCTCACCGTCGTCGGGGAAGGCGGCGAAAGCGTCGGCCTGGCCGTCCGCGGTGGCAATGTGCAGCGTCTTGGTGGGCATGAGTTCTCCTGTCGTGGTTGACGTGTCGAGCGGTGATCAACACGACAGGAGGCGGAGCCCGCGCAGCAGCGCCGGATCCTCGATCCAACAGTGGGCCGACACCGGCCCGTACGGCGCTCAGTGGAGCGCCGGGTCACCAATCCGTGTGTGGCGCAATGAGGTCCCGGTAGTCATCGCCGCACAACGTAGCCCACCGGACAGAAGAGATGCCAGCTCTCCCTGGGCCACCGTGCCATTCGCGAGAACGATCTCGGCCACCACCTCGGACCCTGTGCCCGGTCGACACACTGCCCGTGACGGGAATACCGATCTTGCGGCTGCAAGGTCCTCACCGCATGTCGAGAGACTCGACGCTCCCTCCATGGCGACCCGGGAATCTCATCACCGCGTCACAAGTGCTGTTCAGCGGTCATCGCTTGCGAGATCACGACGCGGATTCCGAGTACCGGGTAGTGCGCGTGAGAGCAGCGACGCGCGCCGCAGCAACCCCTTCTCCATCGCCACCACCACCGCCCGCGTCCGGTCGTTCACGTCGAGCTTGGCGAACAGGCGCGGCAGGTGCGTCTTGACGGTGGCCTCGGCGATGACCAGCCGGCGCCCGATCTCGGCGTTGGTGAGGCCGTCCGTCACGGCGTTCAGGACGTCCGTCTCGCGGGCCGTGAGCGGGACCGGGGCGGGCTGCCGCAGGGGCAGTTGACGGACAGAGGCGGTCGGTTGAACTTGCCGTCCACCAGCCGGTGGACTCGGTTGGACTTGCCGTCCACCAGCCGGTGGACTCGGTTGAACTTGCCGTCCACCAGCCGGTGGACCCCGGGGATGGGGAAAGCCCCCGCGAGTCATGTCCTCGCGGGGGCTTTCCTTCCATCCGCCTGCCACGTGAAGGTTGAGAAGACGATCACGAGCAGGACGCTTATGCGTGCCCCGAAGGGCGATGCCCCGACGGGCTGGGCCTCAGGGGGCGAGCAGCAGTACATCCGCGCGGGACTTCGCGGCGGCGTAACGCCGCGCCACGTCCTGCCAGTTGACAACGGCCCACATGGCGTCGATGAAGTCGACCTTCTGGTTCTTGTACTGCAAGTAGAAGGCGTGCTCCCAGGCGTCGAAGACGAGGACCGGGACCGAGCCCTGGCCGACGTTGCCCTGGTGGTCGTAGACCTGCTCGACGACGAGACGCCCGCTCAGCGGCTCGTACGCGAGGACGCCCCACCCGGACCCCTGGGTGGTCGCGGAGGCCTTGGTCAGCTGGGCCTTGAACCCGGCGAAGGAGCCGAAGGATTCGGTGATCGCGTCCTCCAGTTCGCCCACGCCGTCGGCGGCCAGCGGCTCGCCGCCGCCCTCACCGGTCATGTTCTGCCAGTAGATCGAGTGCAGGATGTGGCCGGAGAGGTGGAAGGCCAGGCTCTTCTCCAGCCCGTTGACCGAGCCCCACGCCTCCTTGTCGCGCGCCTCCGCGAGCTGCTCGAGCGTGTCGTTCGCACCCTTCACATACGCCGCGTGGTGCTTGTCGTGGTGCAGCTCGATGATCTCGGGGCTGATCACGGGGGCGAGTGCGGAGTAGTCGTACGGCAGCTCGGGAAGTGTGTAGACGGGCATGGCGGGTCCCCTCGACCTCTTATTGCAATCTATATGCAACTACACGCTAGCAACAAAAAGGCCCTCGCGTGACGCATGCGAGGGCCTTTCGGGGGACGGGGGAGCCGCCTGGTTACTCGACTGTCGTGACCGAGGTGTAGTGCGAGGCGTCGCCCGCGATCGAGTAGCTCTCCTTGCCCTCGACGCCGACCGGTACGTCACCGGCGACGGTCACGCGGTGCAGGCGGCGGGGCTGACCGTCGTAGTTGTCGATGGCGTAGTGCTGGGTGATCCGGTTGTCGAAGAGGACGAGCTGGTCCGGGGACCAGCGCCAGCGCAGGATGTTCTCGGGCCGGGTGACGTACGCCTGGAGGATGTCGAGGATCTTGCGGGACTCGCCCAGCGACAGGCCGAGGATCCGCTGCGCGAACCCGCCGATGAACAGCCCGCGTTCGCCGGTCAGCGGGTGGACCCGGACGACCGGGTGGGCCGTGCGGAAGTTGATGGACGTGAACTGGGCGCGCTGCTCGGCCTGTTCCTCGTCGATCTCCTCGTCCGGCACCGCGTAGTCGTAGTCGTTCGTGTGCTCGGCCCAGAGGTTGTCGGCGAGTTGGCGCAGCGGCTCGGGCAGATCGCGGTAGGCCGCCGCGGAGTTGGCGATGAGGGTCTCGCCGCCGTACGGCGGGATGGTGATGCTGCGCAGGGTGCTGGCCTGGGGCGGGTTGAGGACGAAGGTGACGTCGGTGTGCCAGTGGTTGGCGCGGCCCCGCTCGCTGTCCACGGGCAGCACGTTCGGGGCGCCGTCGACCGCCGGCACGGTCGGGTGCGCGGTGGTGAGGTCGCCGAACCGGCGGGCGAAGGCCTGCTGGCCCTCGTCGTCCAGGCCGTGGGCGTCGAAGACCAGCGCCTTGTGCTCGTTGAGGGCGGCGCGGACGGCGGCGATGGTCTCGTCGTCGAGGGGCTTGGCGATGTCGACGCCGGATATCTGCGCGCCGATCTTCGCGGTGACCTTGCGGATCTCTATCTCGGACATGTGCGGGTCCTTTCGGTTCGGACGCGGGCGGTCTCAGTGGGCGGCGAGTACGGGGCTTGCGTACTGGTTGGCCGGCCGCGGAAGCCCGTACCGCTCCCGCAGGGTCTGCCGCGGCCCGTACTCGCTGCGGAGCAGACCGCGGGCACGCAGGATCGGCACGACCTGGTCGACGAAGAGTGCGAGGCCGGACGGCAGCACGGCGGGCATGATGTTGAAGCCGTCCGCGGCGCCGAGCCGGAACCAGTCCTCGATCGCGTCGGCGACCTGCTCGGGCGTACCGGTGAACGTCAGGTGCCCGCGCCCGCCGCCGAGCCGGCCGATCAGCTCGCGGACGGTGAGCCGCTCGCGCCGGGCGAGTTCGACGACGAGCGTGTAGCGGCTCTTGGCGCCCTCGATGGCACTCTCCGGCGGCAGATCGGCGGGCAGTCGGGCATCGAGTTGGAGCGTGCCCGGCTCCAGGCTCAGCAGGTGTTCCAGGCGGAACAGCCCGTGCTCGTACACGATGTGGTCCTCAAGGACCCGCTCGTGTGCGCGCGCCTCGGCCTCGGTCGAGCCGATCACCGGGACGATGCCGGGCAGGATCTTGATGTGGTCCGGGTCCCGGCCGGCCTTGCCCGTACGGGACTTGAGGTCGGCGTAGAAGTCCTGCGCGTCCTTGAGGGTCTGCTGCGCGGTGAACACCGCCTCCGCGTACCGGGCCGCGAAGCGCTTGCCGTCGTCGGAGGACCCCGCCTGCACGAGCAGCGGGTAACCCTGCGGCGTACGGGGGACGTTGAGGGCGCCCTCGACACTGAAGTACGTCCCCTTGTGGCGCGGCGGATGAAGCTTGCGCTCGTCGCCCCAGACGCCCGTCGCCTTGTCGCCGACGACCAGGTCGTCCTCCCAGCTGTCCCAGAGCTTGAGCGCCACGTCGAGGAACTCGGCGGCGCGCTCGTAGCGGGTGGCGTGGGCGGGCTCGTCGTCGAGCCCGAAGTTGCGGGCGGCCTCGGCGCCGGCGGTGGTGACGATGTTCCAGCCGGCCCGGCCGCCGCTGAGGTGGTCGAGGGAGGCGAATCTCCGGGACAGGTTGTAAGGGGAGTTGTACGAGGTCGAGGCGGTGGCGATCAGGCCGATGTGCTGGGTGGCCGTGGCGATCGCCGTGAGCAGGGTGATGGGTTCGAGGGTGCCGGACGGGCGCTGGCCGACGCTGTTGAACAGCACCGGGCCGTCGGCGAGGAAGAGCGAGTCGAAGGTGCCGCGTTCCGCGATGCGGGCGAGGTTGACGTAGTGCCCGAGGTCGACGCTCGCGTACGGGTCGCTCTCGGGCAGCCGCCAGGAGGCCTCGTGGTGCCCGGTGTTCATCAGGAAGGCGTTCAGGTGCAGTTGGCGGGGAGTGTCGGCCGAGTCGGTCACTTGTGGTCCTCCGTGACGCCCAGGGCGGCGAGCAGCCGCTCGCGGTACTCACCGAGCAGGGGGTCGCGATACGAGCGGGGATGGGGGATGTCGACGGTCAGATCAAGGCCGATACGCCCCTGGTCGAGCACGAGCACCCGGTCGGCGAGCACGATCGCCTCGTCCACATCGTGCGTGACGAGCAGCACGGAGGGCCGGTGGCGCTCCCACAGCTCGCGCAGCAGGACGTGCATCTTGATCCGGGTGAGCGCGTCCAGGGCGCCGAACGGCTCGTCGGCAAGGAGGAGTTCGGGTTCACGGACCAGTGAGCGGGCCAGTGCGGCGCGCTGGGCCTCGCCGCCGGACAGCTCGTTGGGCCAGGCCCGTTCGCGGCCCGCGAGGCCCACCTCGGCGAGCGCTGCGCGACCGCGTTCGGCGGCCTCCTTGCCGTCCGCGCCCAGCAGTACGTTGTCCAGGACCCGGCGCCAGGGGAGCAGCCGGGAGTCCTGGAAGACGACCGACACCCGTTCCGGGGCGGTCAGTTGACCGCTGCCGACGACGGTGTGGTCGAGGCCGGCGATGGCCCGCAGCAGGGTGCTCTTGCCGGAGCCGCTGTGTCCGAGCAGGGCCGTGAACTGGCCCGCCGGAAGGTCGAGGTCGATGTCGTCGAGGACCTTGCGGCCCTCGAAGGAGCGTGTCAGACCCCGGAGTTGGACGGTGAGCCTTTTCTGAGTGGATGTCAGTTGCTCAGCGTGCGTCGCCATGACAGCACCCTCCGTTCGATGAGACGGACCGCGCTGTCGGAGACCAGACCGAAGACCCCGTAGATCAGCAGACCGACGAGAATGACGTCGCTCTGGCCGTAGTTCTGGGCCTGGAACATCATGTAGCCGAGTCCGTTGGTGGCGTTGATCTGCTCCAGGACGACCAGGGACAGCCAGGACCCCGTCACCCCGAGCCGCAGTCCGACGAAGAAGCCGGGCAGTGCGCCGGGGATGACGATCTGCCGGACGAAGGCGACCCTGGACAGCCCCTGGACCTCGGCGAGTTCGACATAGCGGTGGTCGATGCCGGACAGCGCGGAGTGCAGGTTCAGATAGATCGGGATGTAGACGACGATGGAGATGATCGCGATCTTGAAGGTCTCGCCGATGCCCAGCCAGAGGATGAACAGCGGGATCAGACCGAGCGTCGGGATGGCCCGGTTGAGCTGCACCGTCCCGTCGATCAGCGCCTCGCCGATCCGGCTGAGTCCGGACGCGAGCGCCAGGACCACCCCGGCGGTCAGGCCGAGGGCGAACCCGTATCCGGCGCGTTCCAGGGACGTGAGCACATCCGTGGGGAGTGTGCCGTCCGTCCACAGGCGACCGGCGGTGCTGAGGACCGTCCAGGGCGCCGGTATCGCGCCGGGATCCAGCTGCCCGGCGGCCGAGGCCGTGGCCCAGAGGGCGAAGAACAGGGCGGGTCCGATGATGCGGGAGGCGGGCAGCCGCTTGCCGGGGGCGAGTCCGCGGCGCCGGGTGCGAGTGGGCTTCTGCGTGACCTCGACAGGAGCGGTGGCCGGAGGGGTCACTGTGCTGGTCGTGGTGGTGGTCACGGCGGTCAACTCCGGTACTCGGCGGGTACGGACTTCGCCGCGATGCCCTCGAAGCGCCGGTCGAAGAGCGAGTCGACCGTGAACGCCTTCACGAAGCCGCCCTCGGCCAGCAGATCCGCGGTCTCCTGCTCCCACTTCACCGCCTCGTCCCAACTCGGCGGGTACAGCGGCTTGTTGGCGAGCTCGGTGATCGCCTGGGCCTGTTCGAGGGTCAGGTTCTGCGTCTTGACGAAGAACTCCTCGTTCCACTCGTCGGGGTGCTCGTACGCCCACACGGTGCCCTGCGCCCAGCGCGGGATGTACGCGGCGACCGCGGCGGCCTTCGCGGAGTCGGCGAGGACGGAGGTGGGCGCCCACAGCAGGTTGAGGAGGTCCACGACGTCGGTGGCGATGATGTGCGCGCCCTTGGACTCGTACTGCTTGAGGTAGGCGGGCACCTGCTCGTGGCCGAGCGGAGCGATGTCCACCTGGCCGGACTGGAGCGCCGTGAGGAACTGGTTGCTGGTCAGCGGCACCAGCTCCACGTCGTCGTACGCCAGCCCCGCCTCCTTCAGGGCGCGCAGGAGTACGACGCCCTGTGCCTGGCCCTGCGAGAAGGCCAGCTTCCTGCCCTTGAAGCCCTGGACGTCCTTGATGTCGCTGCCGGGCTTGGTGGCGAAGGCGTAGTTGGGCTTGCGGGTGATGTTGATCGCGACGATCTTCGCGTCGAAGCCCTGGAAGTGCGCCTGGATCGGCGGGATGCCCGCGTTGTTGCCGACGTCCAGGGACTTGGCACGGAACGCGTTGATGACATCGGGCCCTGCGCCGATGTTCGGCCAGTCGGCGACGGTGAACGGCAGGTCGTCGAGGCCCGCCAGCTTGAACTGGACCTGCTGCCGGCCCTGGTACGAGGCGATCTTCAGGCTCGTACCGGAGGGAACTTTGGCGGCCAGCGGGGCGGACGTGGACCCCTTGGCCGAGGTGCTGGCGGCACTGCTGCCCGCGCAGCCGCTGAGGCCGGCGACAGCGGCGGCACCGAGCAGGGAGGACAGGAACAGCCGCCGGTCGATACCGGACGCGGAGGAGGACAGTGGTGGCATGGGAGTACTCCGGGGATTCAAGTGGCAGGAAGACGCGCGGAATTCCGGACAGGGCAGAGCCGGGAAAAGGTGAATGAGCGCATGAGGAGACACACGCCGAGGACGCGGACGTACACGCCGAAGGCGCGGCAGGGAGAACCCGAGTGTTCGACTGGACGTCAGTGCGTCAGTGCGTGATTCAGTGCGTCAACGCGTCAGCAACAAAGCGCGCGTGCGACCCGCATGAGGTCGATGACACGGCACTTGGTGAGCGGAACCTGCACTCGCGAGCTGCTCATGAGAAGGATGCTCCTTGTCGCCCGTAAGGCCTGTCAACATTCGGAGTTTCTGAATTAAATCGGCCCCGGTGAAGGCCTCGGCGTCGACGGCGGCCCAGGTATCCGCGACGGCATCGGTTCCGGTTCCGGTTCCGGTTCCGGCGTCGGTATCGGTTCCGACGACGGTCCTGGCCCTGGTCCCGGTCATGGCATGGGCCCCGGTATCGGCTCCGGCGACGCGCCCAGCGGATCCCGGTAGAACACGTCGAGAGCCACCGAACCGCCGGCCACGGCCAGTACGGATTCCGGGAAACTGGTCGGCACGACCGCGGCCGCCCGATCGCGCCCGACCGCCTCGCGCAGCGCCCGCAGGCAGTCCTCCCGGTACATGACACCGACCTCGGTGACGACGACGGTCTCCGGATTGAGCACGTCGAGCAGCAGCCCCGCGGCCCGCCCGATCATCCGGGCGCGCTCCAGCAGCAGTCGTACGGCGACCCGGTCGCCCTCCGCCGCCGCGGCCACGACGTGCATCGGGTTCACGCCGACGATGACTCCCGCTTCGCGGGCCCGCCGGCACAGCGTCCGCTCGCTCAACTCGGCCTGGAGGCAGCCGGTCCGGCCGCAGCCGCACCGCTCCGTGCCGCCCGCGAGCGGCAGATGGGCGATCGCCCCGGCCTGGGAGCGGGGGCCGTAGTGCACCTCGTCATGGGTGGCGAAGGCCGCGTCCACCACGTTGCCGACGAACAGATGCAGCACGCTCCGGCTGCCGCGCGCCCGCCCGAAGAGCCGCTCACCGTTGACCAACGCCCGTGCGTGGCCGTCCACATGGACCGGCAGCCCGGTACGCGCGCCGAGCGCATCCCGGACGGCGACCTCACGCCAGCCCAGCATGGGGTGCTCCACGATGGTCCCGGAGTCCCGGTCCACCCAGCCCCCGGTCGCCACGCCCACGCCCAGCGGCGTACGGCCGGGGACGTCGGCCAGTAGCGAGCCGAGCCCGTCGGCGGCGTTCGCCAGCACCCGGCCGGGCTCGGTGCCATCGCTGTGGCTCAACTCCCGCTCCGCCACCACCCGACCGCGCAGATCGAGCAGCGCGACCGTCGTGTACGGCACCGCCACGTGCACTCCGCCGACCACGAAACGGGCGTCGTCCAGGTCGACCGGTACGTGTGGGCGCCCCACCCCTTTCGACTGCCGGGGCGCGGGCGCCTCCTGGATCAGACCGAGCTCCGCGAACTGGGCGCAGTAGTCGGTCACCGACGCAGGGGACAGCCCGGTCAGCCGGGCGACGGTGCTCCGGGCGACCGGCCCGTGCTCCAGCACGGACCGCAGGATGACACTGGCGCTGGTCCTGCGACGCGCGCTGTCGGCGGCTCGATGGGGAGTGCTGGGAGGGGGCGTTCGGGGAGGTGCCGCGGTACGGGGCATGGAGAGCATGGAGAACTTCCTCGGGGCCGGTCCGACACTGCGCCGTCTTCGTCTCGGCGAGCCGGATCCGCTCCGTCCCGCCTACACCGTGCGGCGACAGGTGGCCGTGCCCTGGCGGCGCAGGTCGACATAGCGACGCGACGCGAAGTTCTCAGCCTGGGCAACCATGGGTCGAGGGTAGGCGTTGTCCGGCGGATCCTGCTAGGGGCGGGTTTCTTCGCCCCCGCCGCCCCTTCCCGTCCCGTTTCCGGGGCTGCCGCCCCGGGCCCCCGCTGTCGGTCTGGAGCCAGCCCCTCCGGCGTTTGAGGAGTGGGGGTTTGGGAGTGGGGGTTTGGGGGCGGAGCCCCCAAGGGACGGGAATGGGCAGGGGCGGAGGGGGCGAAAACCTTTGGCGGGACCCCACAGTCCCGGCTCACCCCGCCCCGCACCCAAACCGACCCCACCTCAGTGACCAGCATCACGCCCTCGCAGGTGTACCCCCCACCCTTTGTGAGAAGCCGACCAACTCCCCGCTCCTCCCTTTGTCGACCGCTGACGGTGATCGCCCACGCACCCCTGGGATAGCGTCACGGTGTCCCGAACCTGCCGTCACCCCGCCGGAGTCCCCATGAGCACCGCTGCCGCCACCCCCCGCACGGGCATACGCCCCGGCGAGGTCCTCGCCGACCTGCTCCCCGCCTCCCGCGTCAGGGACACCGCCCTGGTCCTCGGCGGCGCCGCCCTCACCGGCCTCGCCGCCCAGATCGCCCTCCCCGTGCCGGGCTCCCCGGTGCCGGTGACGGGCCAGACCTTCGCGGCACTCCTCGTGGGCACCGCCCTCGGCACCAGCCGGGGCCTCTTCTCCCTCGCCATGTACGCACTGCTCGGCCTGGCCGGCGTCCCGTGGTTCGCCGGCGGCTCCTCGGGCGCGACCGTGTCGTTCGGCTACATCCTCGGCATGCTGCTCGCCGCCACCGTCGTAGGCGCACTCGCCCGCCGCGGCGCCGACCGCTCGGTCCTGCGCATGGCGGGCACGATGCTGCTGGGCGAGGCGATCATCTACGCGATCGGCGTCCCGTACCTGGCCACCGTCGCCGACATGTCGCTCGGCACGGCCGTGGCGGTGGGCCTCACCCCGTTCCTGCTCGGCGACGCCCTGAAGGCGGCGTTGGCGATGGGCGTGCTGCCCACGGCCTGGAAGTTCATCAACCGCTGACGTTCAGCGGGTGAAGCAGTGCGAAGGGGCTGGGAGCCTGATGCGGCCCCCAGCCCCTTCGCCCTTCACTTCTCGACCCAGCTCAATTCAGCTCGATCCAGCTCGATTCAGCGCTGCTCAGGCCGCCGGTGGACCCACCAAAGGCCGGCCGCCCCCGCCGAGACCAGCGCCGCGCCCGCCGCGCCGAGCGGCAGGACGTCGCTCCCGCCGCCGGTCCTGGGCAGCTCGTCACCGCCGGGTGCCACCGGAGTGTTGTCGGTGCCGAGCAGCAGCGGGGTGGCCGGGGCGTTCGGCGACGGGTTCGTCGTACCGAACGGCACCGGGCCCTGCTGCCAGTACGTCTTCGCCCCGTCGCTCGTCTGCACCGGCAGACAGATCTTTCCGGTCCTGCTCAGGTCGAAGGTGGCGTCGACGTCGTACGACTTCGACTTGCCCGCCGCGAGATTGCCGACGGCGCAACTGAAACCACTGTTCGATCCTTCGGGAAGATCCCCTTCGGCGATCGCGGAACAGCCCTTCACACCTTTGACCGTCAGACCGTCGAAACCGACCACCAAAAGCCTGATGTCGCCGCTTTCCTTGGTCCCTTCGTTCTTCACGGTGGCGGTAATCGCCGTCTTCTGCGAACTGTTGTCCGCGGAAATGCTCTCCGGCAGCAACGTGGTCAGCTTTACACCCGCTGGTGCCTCGTCGACCGCCTTTCCCCCTTTACTGCTCCCCGGCCCCTGATCGTCCGCCGCAGCGGTGTTGGAAAGGATCATCACGGCCGAGAAAGATGCCGTGAGCAGCGATCCAGCGATGATCGTCGTACGACGAGAACCCATGTTCGTCCCCCCTTGGCTGCGCCTGAATTCGCAGTACTTGAAGAGGTACCACAAGATTTCTCCGCACTATGCTGGTACGGCATGAAGTGTGACCATTGTGTTTCTGATTGCTTCTGATGTGACGGGCGATTGTGACGGGTGTTGAGGGGGTGCTGGGATTGTCGGGGAATGCGCAGGGTGGTGTTCCGGGGTTATTGGTGACCGGGCGTTATCGGCTGGTCGAGAGTATTGGGCAGGGGGGAATGGGGCGGGTGTGGCGAGCCGCCGACGACATGCTCGACCGGCAGGTCGCCGTCAAGGAAATGCGGATAGACGGACTCGACCCGGAGGACACCCGCACCCGCCGGGAACGCACCTTGCGTGAGGCCAGGGCCACGGCCCGGATCGACCACCCCAACGTCGTACGCATCTACGACGTCGTGGACGAGGGCGAGCGGCTCTGGATCGTCATGGAACTGGTCGCCGGCCGCTCGCTGGAGCAGATCGTGGTGGAGGACGGGCCGCTCAGCACGCGCGAGGCGGCCCGCATCGGGCTCGAACTGGTCGTGGCGCTGCGCCAGGTGCACGCCGGGGGAGTGCTGCACCGCGACATCAAACCGGGCAACGTCCTGGTCGAGCGGAGCGGTCGCCGCGTCGTCCTGACCGACTTCGGCATCGCCGCGATCCAGGACACGAAGGCGCTGACCATGGCCGGGATGCTGGTCGGTTCCCCCGACTACATGGCACCAGAACGCATCTCGGGCCGCCCGCAGGGCCCGCCCTCCGACGTGTGGTCCCTGGGCGCGACCCTCTGTGCGGCACTCGGCGGCCGTTCCCCCTTCTCCCGCGCCACCACCCTGGCCACCCTGCACGCCGTGCTGTACGAGGAACCCGAACTCCCCGCCTCTGCCAGCGAGTTGCGCGACATCCTGGCGGAACTCCTGGAGAAGGAGCCGTCGACCCGCCCCGGCCTGGAGGAACTTGAGGCGGAACTACGGCGGTTGGTGTCACCGGCACCGGCACCGGCACCGGCACCGGGGGCAGGAGAGGTATTCGCCGCGGGAGAAGCGGCCGAGGCTGGAGCAGCAGCAGCAGCAGCCGCTCCCGATCCGGACGCCCCGTGGTCGGAACGCGCCCCCGGCCCCGAGCCGGCGCACGAAGCGCCGGAGCCCGCGCCCCCCGTTCCACCGGTCCGGGCCGAGGCGCCCACGCCCGTACTCCTGGACGCGGAGTTCATGAGCGAGGTACGGCAGCCGGACCCCGCGCACGAGCCCGTGCCCACGCGTGAGCCCGAACCCCGGTCCGAGCCCGAACCCAGGACGGATCCCGAGCCCGATCTCATACAGGACGCGATACCGGCGCAGCACGCCCCGACGCGGAAGAGCTCGCTCGACTTCAAGAAGCCACGGCCGAAGCAGCAGCCGCCGTTCGCAGACGGGGAAGCGCCGCCCGAGCCCCCCGGCGCGGGGAACCCCCGTAGCGCCGCCAACGCCTCCACCGAAGTCCCCTCCGCACTGCGCGCGGAGGTCGGCTCGACAACCCCCTCCTCCGCCCCGTCTGCGGAGGCGGTGACGGAGGCCCGGATCCGGTCGGCGTCCGTTCCCACGTCGATGCCCCCCGGCGAACTCCCCGGCCCCGCCGTGCCCGTCGGCCCGCGCCCGAGCCGGCGCCGCCTGGGACTGGTCACCGCGAGCGCCGTAGCCGCGGCGGGAGTGGCCGTCTGGCTGGTCGTGGCGGCAACCGGCGGTCCGCCCGACGACAACAAGGCGGGCTCCTCGCCCTCAGCGGCGCCGACAGGCTCGGTGGGCAGCGCCTCGCCCACCGTCGAGGGCACCTCGCGTCCGCCCAGCCTGCCCCCGGGCGCGCACCGCGAGGCCGGCGGATACGCGTGGGTGACGCCCAAGGGCTGGCGACGGGACCTGAAGACGGGCGCCGAGGTGCACTACACCTCGCCCGACGGCAAACAGGAGCTCGTGGCCAAGTCCTCCCTCGCCAAGGGCGACCTCATGGAGACCTGGCAGACCTCGGAGCGGAACGCCCGCCAGGGGCAGGGCTATCAGAAGATCCGCCTGGCGGAGACGACCTTCCAGGGCCGGCCCGCGATCGTCTGGGAGTACCTCTTCACGTTCCAAGGGACGCCCTGGCACGCCCAGTTGCTCGGCTTTGACGCCGACGGGAAGTCGTACCAGGTCAACACCTGGTATCAGCCGGACATAGAGGACCAGGCGCTCCAGGTCTACGAACAGGTGAAGAAGAACTTCACCGTGCTCTAGACGGCAGGGAGATACGGCCGACTCAGCCGACCTTCACCGGAGCGTCGTCATGAGGCTCGTCGGCGATGCGGCGCACGGTCGGGGCGCCGGCTCCTGCCCTCTGCCGGATCACGGCGATCACGAGCACCACCGCCGCGACGAGCAGGGACAGCAGGACCGTCTCCCGGCCGTCGTGTTCCGTGTCCGTCAGCATGTAGCCGAGCACGAACACGATCAGCGCGGCCGTCGCCCAGGTCAGATACGGGTACAGCCACATCTTCACGACGAGCTTCTCCGGCGACTCGCGCTGGATGATCTTCCGCATCCGCAGCTGCGAGAAGCAGATGACGAGCCAGACGAACAGGGCGACCGCACCGGAGGAGTTGACCAGGAAGAGGAAGACCGAGTCCGGGAACTTGTAGTTGAAGAAGACGGCCACGAAGCCGAAGACGACCGAGACGATGATGGCGGTCATCGGCACACCGCGCGAGGTGGTCCTGGCGAACGCCTTCGGCGCGTCGCGCCGCTGCCCGAGCGAGAACGCCATCCGGGAGGCCGTGTAGAGCCCGGAGTTCAGGCAGGACAGTACGGAGGTCAGCACGATGAAGTTCATGATCTGACCGGCGTGCGCGATACCGAGGGAGTCGAGGGCGGCGACGTAGGAGCCCTGCTCCTTGATCGACGGGTCGTTCCACGGCAGCAGGGCCACGACCACGAGGATCGAGCCGAGGTAGAAGACGCCGACGCGCCAGATGATGCTGTTGGTGGACTTGGTGACGGCACGCTGCGGGTCCTCGGACTCACCGGCGGCAAGGGTCGCGATCTCACTGCCCATGAAGGAGAAGACGACCAGCAGCACACCGGTGAGGATCGCGCCGGGCCCGTTGGGCAGGAAACCGCCGTGGTCGGTGAGATTCCCGAGCCCGGCCTTCTCGGCGTCGACACCCGGCAGTACGCCGAAGATGGCCAGCCCGCCGATCACGATGAACGCGCCGATCGCCACGACCTTGATCCCGGCGAACCAGAACTCGAACTCGCCGTAGGACCCCACGGACACGAGGTTCGTCGCGGTGAGGACGAGCATCACGATGAGCGCCCACCCCCACTGGGGAACGGCGGGAATCCACCCTTCGAGGATCTTGGCCCCGGCGGTGGCCTCGACGGCCAGCACGACCACCCAGAAGAACCAGTACAGCCAGCCGATCGAGAATCCGGCCCAGCGCCCGAGCGCGCGGTCAGCGTGCGCCGAGAAGGAACCGGACGTCGGATTCGCGGCGGACATCTCGCCGAGCATCCGCATGACAAGGACGACGAGTGTCCCCACCAAGGCGTACGAGAGGAGGATGCCGGGCCCGGCGGTGGCGATACCGGAGCTGGAGCCCACGAAGAGCCCGGCTCCGATGACACCGCCGATGGCGATCATCGACAGATGACGGTTCTTGAGTCCGGCCTGGAGGCCGCCACCGGGTTCTCCGGGGCCGTCGGGGCCGCTTGCGGCCTTCGTGGGGGTCGGCTGCGAGGTCATATGAGGGGGATTCCTTTTCGCCGGGTGAGTAGATCGCCCGTACGAGCGGGGTAACTGGGGCGTACGAGCCGGTCCAGTGAATCGGAGGTAAAGGAATTCGTGAACCTTTGAATCCAGATCGTTACTTGAGGTTTCCTTGAGGTTCCATGGTGTTGCTCACAGTTTTCGTGGACGACACCCGACGAGGCCGATCCGAAACAGCCGTGTCACACTCGAACCATGCGTGTGTATCTCGGCTCCGATCATGCCGGTCTCGAACTGAAGAACCACCTCGTCGAGTGGCTCAAGGCCGCCGGGCACGAGCCCGTCGACTGCGGACCCCTCATCTACGACGCCCAGGACGACTACCCGCCCTTCTGCCTCCGCGCCGCGTCGCGGACGGCGGCGGACCCCGATTCCCTCGGCATCGTGATCGGCGGCTCCGGCAACGGTGAGCAGATCGCCGCGAACAAGGTCGCCGGCGTGCGGGCCGCCCTCGCCTGGAGCGAGGAGACCGCCTCCCTGGGTCGCCGGCACAACGACGCCAACGTCGTGGCCGTCGGCGCCCGTATGCACTCCGAGGAAGAAGCGACGAAGTTCGTCGAGACCTTCCTCACCACCCCGTTCTCCGGCGACGACCGCCACATCCGCCGAATCAACATGCTCACGGCCTACGAATCAACAGGCGACCTCCCCCCCATCCCGGCCCACCACCCACAGACCTGACCTTTCGCCGCCCTGCCGCGGGCGGCACTGTTCAGCTCCGGCCAGGCTGAAAATCTTCAGCCCGTCCGGCGTTTGAGGACGAGCGCGTTCAGCGCGACAGCGGGGGTCTGGGGGCGGCAGCCCCCAGGGTCAAGGGACGGGTAGGGGCGGAGGGGGCGAAAAAACTCCACGCCCCGCCAGAGCACATACGCAGGAGGCCCCCCGTGCCCGAAGGGCACACGATCCACCGCCTGGCCGAGGACTACGAGGCCAGGTTCGCCGGCGGGATCGCCCAAGTCACCAGCCCGCAGGGCAAGTTCGCAGACGCCGCAGCCCTCCTCGACGGCACCGAACTCGACTCCGCCGACGCCCACGGCAAACACCTCTTCCTGCACTTCGGAGCCGAGGACTGGATCCACATCCACCTCGGCCTCTTCGGCAAGGTCACCTTCGGCGACGCCCCCGCACCCCCACCCACGGACACCGTCCGACTCCGCCTCGCCAACCCCACCGCGTACGTCGACCTCCGCGGCCCCACCACCTGCGCCCTGATCACGGACGACGAGAAGCAGGCGATCCACGACCGCCTCGGCCCGGACCCCCTCCGCCCCGACGCCGACCCGTCAACGGCGTACCACCGAATCGCCCGCAGCCGTACGACCATTGCCGCCCTCCTCATGGACCAGAAGATCATCGCGGGCGTGGGCAACGTCTACCGCGCCGAAGTCCTCTTCCGGCACGGCATCGACCCGTACCGAACGGGCAAGGACCTCACGCGCGCCGAGTGGGACGCGATCTGGACCGACCTCGTGGACCTCATGCGCGAGGGCGTCCGCAACAACCGCATCGACACGGTCCGCCCGGAACACACCCCCGAGGCCATGGCCCGCCCACCCCGCGTGGACGACCACGGCGGCGAGGTGTACGTGTACCGCAGGGCCCACCTGCCCTGCCACATCTGTGGCGACGAGATCCGCACGGCCGATCTCGCCGCCCGCAACCTCTTCTGGTGCCCGCGCTGCCAGCAGCCCTAGGGGGCCGGGCAGGCAACTCCAGGACCAGCAGTCCCGGGGCTGGCAACCCCAGGACCGGCAGCCCCAGGACCGCCCCTAGAGCCCGTGCGGCAGCCAGGGCGCGACGGCCGAGGATCTGCCTTAGAACCCGTGCGGCAGCCAGGGCGCGACGGCCGACGAGAATGCCACCGAGGCCTCGACCAGCGCGCCCTGCCGCAACTCCCGCACCCGCCCCGCCGCCCCGAGCGAGGCCACGGACACCCCGCCCAGATAGGCCGCCCCCAACTCCCGTACGGACAGGGCGAGATCGGCCGGATCCTGCGTACGTACGCAGGACGCCCCCTTCGCGTCACCCGAGAGCCGCCAACGCCCCTCGTTCCAGGGGCAGAACGTGTCCTCGACCTCGAACACCAGGTCCACCGGCGTCTGATACGTCCGCGCCTCCAACGCGGCACCGACCTCGACGAGTCGCACATGCAGTGCGTCCCTCAGTCGCGGACTGCAGCGACGGATGTCGGAGACCATGTGCTGCCAGGCATCGTCGACGGGCCGGCCACGGGTGCGGAGTGTGGACGTCAGGTCGATCTCGAAGAGGAACCGCCACAGCGCGCCCTGCGCCGCCGGGTCGAGACCCTCCAACTCCTCCAGCACGACCGTGCCCTTGGGCCCGGACGCATCCCACTCCGGCTTGACCCGGTACCGGGCGTAGCCCACGACCTCGTCGTCCCGCTCGGCGACCACACACTGCAACGGCGATGCGCCGTCCCGTCTGCTCTCCGGGTCGAGCAGCCCCAGCTGCTCCCAGCCGGGCCCTCGCGCCAGCATGCCCGGACGCCCCGGCACCAACCGCGCGTAGACCGCCTCGCAGGCGTTGAGGACATCAGCCGGTGCGGCGTACCGCAGGTGTACGTCGTCGGTGCCGGGCGGCACGGACAGTCGTACGCGACTGGTGTCGATCTCGGCGTTGAACTGATACGTCCCGACGCCGTAGCCGAACCGGCCGTAGATCGCCGGCTCCGACGCCGTCAGGACAGCGAGCGACTCGCCCCACGAGCGGATGTCGTCCAGCTGGCGCCGCATCATGGACCGCAGTACCCCGCGCCGCCGGTGGGTGGCCGCGACGCTCACCATCGTGATGCCGGCGGCCGGTACGGAGGCGCCGCCCGGCACCGTGACGCGGAAGGAGAACGCGCTCGCGGTGCCCACCACCTGGTCACCGTCCCAGATTCCGATGGAACGGTCGTATTCTGTGAGTGCGTTGTCCAGTTCACGCTCGTCGGACGGCTCCGGCACTCCGCCGAAGGCGAGGACCAGGTTGTCGTACCACGCGTTCCACTCGGTCTGCTGAAGTACCCGCACGTCAGTCGTCATGGGCCATGCCTACCAGGGCAATGCGGTACGAGCCAGGGAATTTCCCCCCACCGTCACGGACGCCTTGTGCGAGGTCCTGTACGACGTTTTCCATGAGGTCTTCCGTGACGTCTACTGGACGTTCGCTGGATGTCTTCTGTGGATTTCTCTGTGAAGTTGAGCGCTCGGACGGGGGACAAGTGGGACCTCCCGTGCCAAGCACCTGGTCCGATGGATAAGGTCCCGAACTAATGGCAGCAGGACGAGAGCGGCGCGCTGAAGCCGATACGTTCACGGCCCGGTTGAAGAAGCAGGCACACCGGGCCCGCACCGGCCTGCGCAGATCCGCCGTGGACTACTTCCGGGGCGACGGTTCCGACTGGATCGCGCTCGCCGGCCTGCTGCTGACGATTCCGGTGATCGCGGCCACCACGCTGGTCAACTCGGTGTGGTGCTCACCCGCGGCCCTGGTCCTCCCGATCGTGGCGGGCGGCCTGCTGCTGCGCCCCGCCAGCCTGCTGGGCCTGTACGCCGCGGCCGCCACCGCCCTGATAGTGGAGTCCGTGCAGCTCGGCCCGTACACGGAGGGTCCCTCCAGGGTCACGCCGGGTGTGGTCCTGGTCGTCGCGGCCTGTGGCTTCTTCGGTCTGCTGATCGCCCAGTTCCGCAGCCGGGTGGGTGTGCCGTGGAGGCGCGGCGGCACCATGCTCTTCGACCTGCGTGAACGCATCCGGGTGCAGAGCAAACTGCCGCAGCTGCCGCTGGGCTGGCACCGGGAGATGGCGCTGCGGCCGGCCGGCGGGCAGTCGTTCTCGGGCGACTTCGTGGTGGCGGCCCGTACGAACGGCGGCCGGACCATGGAGGTCGTCCTGACCGACGTCTCGGGCAAGGGCATGGACGCGGGCTCGCGGGCACTGCTCCTGTCCGGAGCTTTCGGCGGCCTGCTGGGCTCTCTCCCCCCGCACGCCTTCCTCCCTGCCGCGAACGGCTACCTTCTCCGCCAGGACTGGGACGAGGGCTTCGCCACGTCGATCCACCTCGTCCTCGACCTGGACTCGGGCGACTACGAACTCTTCTCCGCCGGACACCCGCCCGGACTCCAGCTCAGCGCGGGCAACGGCCGCTGGGAGGAGAAGGCCGCGGAAGGCCCGCTCCTCGGGGTGTACGACGGTGCCCAGTTCGACCCCGTCAAGGGCTCCCTGCGCCCCGGCGACGTCCTGATGCTCTTCACCGACGGTCTTGTCGAAACCTCCGAGCGCGACATCGTCGAAGGCATCGACCGCCTCACCGGCGAAGCCGACCGCTATGTCGCCGGCGGCTTCCACGGAGCCGCCTGGCACCTCATCGAAGCGGTCGCCAAGGACGTCAACGACGACAGGGCTCTACTCCTGATCTGCCGCGAGGGCGGAACGACGGCGGCCGCGGCGATCCTCTGAACCTTCCAGCCACTAGCCACTAGCCACTAGCCAGTGCGCCGCTGGAGGTCTGCCGACCTGTCCCGCGTCCCCGCGTCCCCGCGTCCTGCGTCCCCGCGCCCCGCGATCAAGGGCGAGGCAGCACCATCCCGATCTCCCACCCACCCGCCTGGGGCCGGAGATTTTCAGCCCGTCCGGCGTCTGAGGACGAGCGCGTTCAGCGCGATGGCGGGGGTCTGGGGATGGCAGCCCCCAGGAACAAGGGACGGGCAGGGGCGGAGGGGGCGAAAACCCGGCCTGACGGCGCCTCCGTCCGCCCCCACGTCACGCCACATGGGGCGACACTGTTCCCGTGACGCGAACTCTCCTGACCCTGGCTGAAGTCGAAGCCCTCGCCCGCGAGGCGCACGCCGCCCAGACCGACAAGGCGGGCCGCCCCTACGCCGAGCACCTCCAGGCCGTGGCGGAGGGTGTCCGCGAACGCGGCGGCGACGACGAGCAGATAGCGGCGGCCTGGCTGCACGACGCGGTCGAGGATGACGCGCTGTCGGAGGACTGGCTGACCGAGGCCGCCCTCACGAACCGCACGAAGGCCATCGTGCTGGCGCTCACCAAGCGGGAGAGCGAGCCCCCGGAGTCGTACGCGAAACGTATCCGCACCACCCCGGGCGCCCTCCTGGTGAAGGCCTCGGACCTGGCACACAACGCCGACCCGGCCCGCCTCGCGGTCCTCGACGAACACACCAGAGCCCGGCTGACGAAGAAGTACGCCTCGATGCGCGCGCTGCTGGGCCTCGCTCCCTGAGCACCCACCTGCCCCTCACTCTGAGGGGTTACGCCCTGCCCGCCCCCGCCCCCGCCCGCTCACGGGCAAGCTCCGCCGCGTCCCGCTTGAACGCCCACTCCATGCTGGGCTCCATCGCGAAGCGGAAGACCCGCTGGACGGGCGGCGTGCACAGCAGCGTGACGCTCACGGCCGCGACGAGTGTCACCAAGGCCTGCCCGAGCGGCTCGTGCAGCCAGTTGTGGTCGAACCAGCCCCAGTAGTCACCGCCCTTGACCAGGAAACCGTGCAGCAGGTAGCCGTACAGCGTGCCCGCGCCGAGCGCCGTGAACCAGAGCTTGCGGCGCGGCACCCAGGAGAAGAAGCACGCGGTGAGCAGCAGCGAGCAGCCGAGGAGACCGAGCGTCATGACGGGACCGGCCCACCACGGCGACCCCAACTGCTGTGCGCTGTCACGGTGGTAGAACCAGCCCGTGTTCATCCGCGGCACCGCCCAGTAGCCCACGACCAGCGCGGCCGCGAAGACCGGCACCGACAGGATCCGGACCTCGCGGCGGCGCACCAGCTGGAAGTACTCCGGCTTCATGTACAGGCCCAGGACGAAGAACGGCAGGAACTGCAGCACGCGTTGGAGGTCCAGATCGTCACCGATCTCCGGTGACACGCTCGCGAGCATGGCGATGACGACGGCGAGCGGGAGCGGCCACCGCACCAGCTTCCACAGCGGTGTCGTCAGCCGCCAGATGAACAGCGCGGCCAGGAACCAGGTGAGGTACAGCGGGTCGAGCAGGCTGATCGGCTGGCCGGGAGAGTGGTCGGCCCAGCGTGCAAAGAGGGAGTAGGCCACTTCGAAGACGATGTACGGCACGGCGATACCGGTCACCAGGCGCTTGAGCCGGTCGGCGCGCATGTCGAAACTGCGCGAGAAGTAGCCGGAGATGAGGATGAAGGCCGGCATGTGGAAGGCGTACACGACGGTGTACAGCGCTTCGAGGCCGCGGCTCTGGCCCTTCACCGGCTCCCACGCGTGGCCCATGGCCACGAGCACGATCGCCAGGTACTTGGCGTTGTCGAAGAACGCGTCGCGTTGCTTGGCGGGCTTGGCTGGCTTGACGGACGAGGCGCCCGGGTCGGCGGCACCGGTGGCCGCCCCCGGACTCAGGGACGAGCGCGGACCCGGAACTCCCCGCGCAGGCTGCTGCGACGGGGGGAGTGGGGCTCCAAGGGGGCCTTGCGGTCGTAGCGAGTTCGTCACAGTTCCTCCGGCAGAAAATCCGGGGAGACGATTCGTGACCTCGCTGCGCATACGGGGGACGTGGCGGCGTGGAACATCTGAGGCACCCTAGCGTTGTCCATGCGTCCTCGTAAAACTGCCGATGGCATTCCTGGCTATTGCCTGCGAGTACGCAGGAATCGAGAAGGCTCACCGTCTCGTTCGCCAGTGATCCCGTATACCGATTCGCCTACCACATACGGACGTTCTGTCCGCATTCATCCGGACTGAATGGTACATAAGGCGCGCGGGCGACTCTGGGGATATGTCCGTTTCATTGTCTTTTATTAATCCGTCTGTGGTGTCTTCGGCGTACCTGTGACAACAATTCGAATTCCCTGCGAACAGGATGTGTGGACATGGCAACGATCACTCTGAATTTCCCGTGGGGACGTACCTTCGAATTGCAGTGCGCAGCACCGCAGTTCACCCGGCCGGAGGGGTAACGGCGGTGCGAGGTCCAGGTGCCCGTGGCCGACGATGTGTCACCTGCGGCATACGGAAGCCGGGTTGGTGGCACGATGGTTCTGGCGGGGGTGTGTGGGGCTGCACCCCCGGGCCGGGAGAGCGGACCGACCGTAGGGTGTGATCAGTTGTGGCCATTTCGCTGTCAGTGGTGCTCCTGTTGGCGATCATCCTCGTGGTGTTGATCCGAGGAGGATCGATCAAGGCGGGACCAGCCGTGGTGGCGGTGCTCTTCGGCTTCTTCCTCGCGTCGACAGGTATGGCCGACGACATCCAGCGGTTCCTCAACTCCATAGCGGAGACCATCAACTCGATCCAGTTCTGAGCGGACGGCCACGCCCGGCGGCCAGCGCCGGGCCGCCGGCACTTCGCCATGCCTGGATGCCATGTCCGGGATGCCCTGCGCGCGATGTCATGCGCCGGCCGTCATACGCCGCCGCCACCTGGAGGGCGGCACCTGTGAACGCACTTGGGGCCCGGTTCCACGGAACCGGGCCCCAAGTGTCTTGATACAGAGCGGGCGACGGGAATCGAACCCGCGTAGCTAGTTTGGAAGACTAGGGCTCTACCATTGAGCTACGCCCGCACAGGGCGCACCGCAGGTCAGCGACCCCGGCACAGAAAGCATCGTAGCGGGTCGTGCCCGTTCGTCGCACATCCCATTACGTGCCCCGTGCACGCTCCCGAAATGCGGCAGCCGTACCCGCCTGGGGCATGTATCTTACGTGTCGCACCAGACGGGGTGTGGCGCAGCTTGGTAGCGCGTCCGCTTTGGGAGCGGAAGGCCGTGGGTTCAAATCCCGCCACCCCGACCACCGTGCCGGCCACCCTGCCGGACGATCGCCAAGATCACCTTTTGGGGCGTGTACCGCCTGCGGCTACTATGCAAGCTGCGTGCCCGTGTGTCTGCATTGTTACGACGTCTCTCAAGGGCCGCGAATCCGCCCAAGGCTCTGTCCGACTCGGCAGCAGCACGCAGCAGAACCCCCAAGAAGTCAGCCACAAGGAGACCGAACCGTGAAGAGCGCCGTGGAGACCCTGAACCCGACTCGGGTTCGGCTCAGCATCGAGGTGCCCTTCGAGGAGCTCAAGGACAGCCTCGACGCGGCGTACAAGAAGATCAACCAGCAGGTCACGGTGAAGGGGTTCCGGAAGGGCAAGATCCCGGCCCGCGTCATCGACCAGCGGTTCGGTCGCGGCGCCGTGCTGGAGGAGGCCGTCAACGACGCGCTCCCGAAGTTCTACACCGAAGCGGTCAACGAGGCTGAGCTGAACGTCCTCGGCCAGCCCGAGGTCGACATCACCGAGCTGAAGGACGGCGAGACGCTGAACTTCACCGCCGAGGTCGATGTCCGCCCGACGATCGAGATCCCGGACTACGCCGGCATCGAGGTCGAGGTCGACGCCGTCGAGGTCAGCGACGAGGACGTCGAGAAGGCCGTCACCGAGCTGCGCGAGCGCTTCGCCTCGACCTCCCCGGTCGAGCGCGCCGCCCAGGAAGGCGACGTCGTCACCCTCGACCTGGAGGCCAGGGTCGACGGCGAGGTGCTGGAGGACGGCATCGCCTCCGACGTCTCGTACACCATCGGTTCCGGCGAGCTGCTCGACGGCATCGACGAGGCCGTGAAGGGCCTGGAGGCCGGTGGCGAGGCCACCTTCGCCTCCGAGCTCAAGGGCGGCTCGGCGGCCGGCCAGGAGGCCGAGGTCACCGTCAAGGTCAGCCAGGTCGCCGCGCGCGAACTGCCCGAACTGGACGACGACTTCGCGCAGCTCGCCTCCGAGTTCGACACCCTCGAGGAGCTCAGGGCGGACAGCCGTAAGCGCCTGGAGAACATGAAGCAGTACGACCAGGCCACGCAGGCCCAGGAGCGCGTCCTGGAGAAGCTGCTCGAGCTGGTCGAGGTCCCGGTCCCCGAGAAGCTGCTCGCGGACGAGATCAACACCCGTAAGCACAACCTCGAGCACCACCAGCTCGGTCAGATGGGCCTCGACCTCGAGAAGTACCTCGAGATCCAGGGCAAGACGGCCGAGGAGTTCGACGCCGAGACCGAGGAAGCCGCGGTCAAGGGCATCAAGACGCAGTTCGTCCTGGACGAGCTCGTCAACAAGGAGAAGCTGAGCGTCAACCAGGAGGAGCTCACCGAGCACCTCATGCGGCGCGCGGCCTCCTCCGGCATGTCCCCCGACCAGTTCGCCCAGTCCGTCGTCGAAGGCGGCCAGGTCCCGATGCTGGTCGGCGAGGTCGCCCGCGGCAAGGCCCTCGCGG
This sequence comes from Streptomyces sp. NPDC087263, assembly GCF_044744645.1. Lineage (NCBI taxonomy): Bacteria > Bacillati > Actinomycetota > Actinomycetes > Kitasatosporales > Streptomycetaceae > Streptomyces > Streptomyces sp. NPDC087263. Next base: position 954,707 of record NZ_JBIUYT010000001.1, on the reverse strand, counting down.
TCGTCGTCGAGTCCGCCGTCGTCAAGGACGCCAACGGCGAGATCGTCGACCTGGACGATGACGAGGAAGAGACCGAGGTTGCGGCCGAGGCCGCCGCCGAGGTCACGGACGGCGACGCCGCCGAGGAGAAGACCGAGGCCTGACATCCTCGCCCAGTACGCCACGACGGGCCCCCGGGGACTTCTTGTCCCCGGGGGCCCGTCGCTTTCAGGGGCGCGGGGAGCCGCGCGAGCAACCCACGACAAGCCGCACCCGCCGACGGACCGCCCGTGGCGGATGCGCCCGCGGCCCGAGTTCAGAGTTCCCCGCACCCCTGGAAAAGCCCCGCTGAACCCCCGCTCGAGCCGACGCCACGCATGCGCTCACAGCGAACAGTTCCCCCTCCGGGATTCCCCGGAGGGACCCGCGCGTTAGGGTCCATGAAGACGAGGGCAGGGGAGTCCCCGAAGCCGCCCGGAGGCGGTGTACAGCCGCTCCCATGGCGGTGCGTACCGGGGTCCCACGCCCCAGCCGAAGACGTGAGACGGCCCGGCGCCGTCGTAAGACGAGCAGGTGGATACGTGACGAATCTGATGCCCACAGCTGCCGGCGACCCTATCGGTGGTGGCCTCGGTGACCAGGTCTACAACCGGCTGCTCGGCGAGCGGATCATCTTCCTCGGCCAGGCGGTCGACGACGACATCGCCAACAAGATCACCGCGCAGTTGCTGCTCCTTGCCTCCGACCCGGAGAAGGACATTTTCCTCTACATCAACAGCCCCGGCGGCTCGATCACTGCCGGTATGGCGATCTACGACACCATGCAGTACATCAAGAACGACGTGGTGACGATCGCCATGGGCATGGCGGCCTCGATGGGCCAGTTCCTGCTCAGCGCCGGCACCCCCGGCAAGCGCTTCGCGCTGCCGAACGCCGAGATCCTGATCCACCAGCCCTCGGCCGGCCTCGCCGGCTCCGCGTCGGACATCAAGATCCACGCCGAGCGGCTGCTGCACACCAAGAAGCGCATGGCGGAACTGACCGCGTTCCACACCGGCCAGACCATGGAGCAGATCACCCGCGACTCGGACCGCGACCGCTGGTTCGACCCGGTCGAGGCCAAGGAGTACGGCCTCATCGACGACATCATGCCCACCGCGTCCGCCATGCCGGGCGGCGGCGGCACCGGGGCGGCGTAAGCCCCACAGCGCCCCTCAGGGCGGCGCGGGCCTCTCACCGCCCTCAGGGGTGGCGTAGGCGCCCCAGCGCCTTCAGCCGACCGCCACAGCCCTTTTCAGGCTCTTCAGGAGACACAGTGAACGACTTCCCCGGCAGCGGCCTCTTCGCCCGCACGCAGGCCGAGTACAGCGGTCCTCGCGCGGAGTCCCGCTACATCATCCCGCGCTTCGTCGAGCGCACCTCGCAGGGCGTGCGTGAGTACGACCCGTACGCGAAGTTGTTCGAGGAGCGTGTGATCTTCCTCGGCGTGCAGATCGACGACGCCTCCGCCAACGACGTCATGGCGCAGCTGCTGTGCCTGGAGTCGATGGACCCCGACCGTGACATCTCGGTCTACATCAACAGCCCCGGTGGCTCATTCACGGCGCTCACGGCCATCTACGACACGATGCAGTTCGTGAAGCCGGACGTCCAGACGGTCTGCATGGGCCAGGCCGCCTCGGCCGCCGCGATCCTGCTGGCCGCCGGTACGCCGGGCAAGCGCATGGCTCTTCCGAATGCGCGTGTTCTGATCCACCAGCCGTACAGTGAGACCGGCCGCGGGCAGGTCTCCGACCTCGAAATCGCTGCGAACGAAATCCTCCGGATGCGTGCGCAGCTGGAAGACATGCTGGCCAAGCACTCGACCACGCCGATCGAGAAGATCCGCGAGGACATCGAGCGCGACAAGATCCTCACGGCTGAGGACGCGCTGGCGTACGGCCTGATCGACCAGATCATCTCCACCCGGAAGATGAACAACAACGCGGTCGTCTGACGTATCCCTGTAGCATCTGCCGCTCCTTGGCGCGGTTCACGACAAAGTGAACCGCGCCAAGGGGGGCCCGAACGGGGGGCTAGGCAAGGTACCGTCGGACATAAGGCAGCACCAGGAGCCGCTGGACCTAGGCGTCTCCCAGGCGAAGGGGAAGCACACCGTGGCACGCATCGGTGACGGCGGCGATCTGCTCAAGTGCTCGTTCTGTGGCAAGAGCCAGAAGCAGGTCAAGAAGCTCATCGCAGGCCCTGGTGTGTACATCTGCGACGAGTGCATCGATCTCTGCAACGAGATCATCGAGGAAGAACTGGCGGAGACGAGCGAGGTGCGCTGGGAGGAACTTCCCAAGCCTCGTGAGATCTACGAGTTCCTCGAGGGGTACGTCGTAGGCCAGGAGCCGGCCAAGAAGGCGCTCTCGGTCGCGGTGTACAACCACTACAAGCGCGTCCAGGCCGGTGAGAACAGCGCGGGGCAGAACCGCGAGGACGCCATCGAGTTGGCGAAGTCCAACATCCTGCTTCTCGGCCCGACAGGTTCGGGCAAGACACTCCTCGCCCAGACCCTGGCCCGCATGCTGAACGTCCCGTTCGCCATCGCCGACGCGACGGCGCTGACGGAGGCGGGGTACGTCGGCGAGGACGTCGAGAACATTCTGCTGAAGCTCATCCAGGCAGCGGACTACGACGTCAAGAAGGCCGAGACCGGCATCATCTACATCGATGAGATCGACAAGGTCGCGCGGAAGAGCGAGAACCCCTCGATCACCCGCGACGTGTCCGGCGAGGGCGTCCAGCAGGCCCTGCTGAAGATCCTCGAAGGCACCACGGCCTCGGTCCCGCCGCAGGGCGGACGCAAGCACCCGCACCAGGAGTTCATCCAGATCGACACGACGAACGTGCTGTTCATCGTGGGCGGCGCCTTCTCGGGCCTGGAGAAGCTCATCGAGTCGCGGGCGGGAGCGAAGGGGATCGGCTTCGGCGCGACGATCCGCTCGAAAATCGAACTCGAAGCCAAGGACCAGTTCGAGGACGTCATGCCCGAGGACCTGGTCAAGTTCGGCATGATCCCCGAGTTCATCGGCCGCCTCCCGGTCATCACCTCGGTCCACAACCTGGACCGCGAGGCCCTCCTCCAGATCCTCGTCGAGCCCCGCAACGCACTGGTGAAGCAGTACCAGCGCCTCTTCGAACTCGACGGCGTGGAGCTGGACTTCGAGGGCGAGGCGCTCGAAGCCATCGCCGACCAGGCCATCCTCCGCAAGACCGGCGCCCGCGGCCTGCGCGCCATCATGGAGGAAGTCCTCATGTCCGTGATGTACGAGGTCCCGTCCCGCAAGGACGTGGCCCGCGTCGTCATCACCTCGGAGGTCGTCCGCTCGAACGTGAACCCGACGCTGATCCCGCGGGACGCCCGCGGACGCGGCCCGGGGGAGCAGAAAACGGCGTAACCGCCGCGCATACCAACGCCGAAGGGGCCCCGGTCAACTGACCGGGGCCCCTTCGGCGTTGAGGCGCTGACGCGACGACGTCAGATCTTGACGCGCACGTCCGTGCGGAACTTGGCCGTGAACTCGGCGGCTGCTTCGAGGTCGGCGCTCTTACCCGCCATGGCGCTGGCCATGTCGATGTTGATGATGACGCCGAGCGTGCTGTGGTCACCCCAGATGCACACCGGCATGCTGATCTCCGAGGGGCCGGAGGCCCCGGTGTCGTCCTTGAGCTTAGTCTCCTGGCACTTCAGCACCGCGCCGTCGAGACCGCTGGGCGTGTAGCTCTTCGGGCTGCCCACGGCCTGGCCCTCGTCCGGGTTCTCCGCGGCGCCGTCCTTCATGTCGGCGAACATGGCGTCGACGACCTTCTCCGGGTCTTCGATCTCGCCGTATACGCCCATGAAGTTGACCATCTGCAGGGCCAGCGGGTTGCTCTCGTCCCCGGCCTGGTAACCCGCGTGGACATCCTTGGCACCCTTGACGCCGTTCTTCTCGGCGTCCTTGACGTCGCTCTCGTCGAAGCCGCCGCTGTCGGCGTCATCGGCCTTCTTGTACTCACCGTTGAGCACCGTCGCCGGCGTCGTCAGCTTGTGCGCGCCGTCGTCCGCGACGTTCGAGCTGCCACCGCTGCTGCCGCCGATGACCAGGTACGCCCCCACCGCGATCGCCGCCACGACGGCCACCGCGCCGATGATGAGGCCCGTCTTCTTGCCGCCGCCACCCGGCGGGGGCGGCTGCGGGGCGCCGTAGGGCTGCTGGCCGTACGGGGGCTGGCCGTAGGGCGGTGTCTGCGGCGGGACGCCCGGGGCACCCTGCTGGGGGTAGCCGTAGCCGGGCTGTGCGGGGGGAGCCTGCTGCGGGTAGCCATAACCGGGCTGGGGGGCGGCCTGCGGCTGCTGGGGCTGCTGGCCGTAGGGGCCCGGCTGGCCGTACGGTCCGGGCTGCTGGGGCTGCCCGCCGTACGGGCCCGGCTGGTTGTAGCTCATTACTGGGGTTCCCCCTCCAGATGCTTATGTGTTCCTGACATCCTGGCGTACGGGTCACGGAGCCAGGTCCTCGGGGGCCGCACCGTTACGAATTAAACGCGTTTCGGGACACCCCCGTGACGCCTCTAAACTGACCCCGTGACCGACAACGCTCAGCAGCAGCCGCCAGCGCCCACCTCCGAACTGCCGACCCAGTACGCGCCGGCCGAGGTAGAGGGGAAGCTGTACGAGCGCTGGGTCGAGCGGGGTTACTTCGCCGCCGACGCGAAGAGCGACAAGCCCGCGTACACCATCGTCATCCCGCCGCCGAACGTCACCGGGTCGCTGCACCTGGGCCACGCCTTCCAGCACACGCTGATGGACGCGCTGACGCGTCGTAAGCGCATGCAGGGCTTCGAGGCGCTGTGGCTGCCGGGGATGGACCACGCCGGTATCGCCACCCAGAACAAGGTCGAGCAGCAGCTCGCCGAGGAGGGCAAGTCGCGGCAGGACCTCGGCCGTGAGGCGTTCGTCGAGCGCGTCTGGCAGTGGAAGGAAGAGTACGGCGGCAAGATCCTCGGGCAGATGCGCCGGCTCGGGGACGGTGTGGACTGGTCGCGCGAGCGGTTCACCATGGACGAGGGGCTGTCGCAGGCAGTCCAGACCATCTTCAAGAAGCTGTACGACGACGAGTTGATCTACCGCGCCGAGCGCATCATCAACTGGTGTCCCCGCTGTCTGACCGCCATCTCCGACATCGAGGTCGAGTACCAGGAGGACGACGGCGAGCTCGTCTCCATCAAGTACGGGGAGGGCGACGAGACCCTCGTGGTCGCGACCACCCGCGCCGAGACCATGCTCGGCGACACCGCCGTCGCCGTTCACCCCGACGACGAGCGCTACCGGCATCTGGTGGGCAGGCGCATCAAGTTGCCCCTCACCGACCGCACCATCCCCGTCGTCGCCGATACCCACGTCGACCCCGAGTTCGGCACCGGCGCCGTCAAGGTCACCCCCGCCCACGACCCGAACGACTTCGCCATCGGCCAGCGCCACGGCCTGGAGTCGATCACCGTCATGGACGAGCGGGCGGTCATCACCGTCCACGGCCCCTTCCAGGGACTCGACCGTTTCGAGGCCCGCTCCGCCATCGTCGGGGCGCTGCGCTCGCAGGGCCGGATCGTCGCCGAGAAGCGCCCGTACGCCCACTCCGTGGGCCACTGCTCGCGCTGCCGCACGACCGTCGAGCCGCGCCTGTCCATGCAGTGGTGGGTCAAGGTCGGCCCGCTGGCCCAGGCCGCCGGCGACGCCGTCCGGGACGGCCGGGTCGCGATCCACCCCGCCGACATGTCGAAGCGCTACTTCGACTGGGTCGACAACATGCACGACTGGTGCATCTCACGGCAGTTGTGGTGGGGCCACCGGATTCCCGTCTGGTATGGCCCCGACGGCCAGGTCGTCTGCGTCGGCCCCGACGAGGAGCCGCCGCGCGGCGAGGGCTGGACGCAGGACACCGACGTCCTCGACACCTGGTTCTCGTCCGGCCTGTGGCCGTTCTCCACGCTCGGCTGGCCCGAACGGACCCCGGACCTGGAGAAGTTCTACTCGACCGACGTCCTCCTCACCGGCCACGACATCATCTTTTTCTGGGTCGCCCGGATGATGATGTTCGGCCTGTACGCGATGGACGGCGAGGTCCCCTTCAAGACCATCGCCCTCACCGGTCTGGTCCGCGACGAGCGCGGCAAGAAGATGTCGAAGTCCTTCGGCAACGTCGTCGACCCGCTCGACTGGATGGACAAGTACGGCTCCGACGCCGTCCGCTTCACCCTCGCCCGCGGCGCCAACCCCGGCACCGACGTGCCGATCGGCGAGGACTGGGTCCAGGCCTCCCGGAACTTCGCCAACAAGATCTGGAACGCCACGCGCTTCGCGCTGATGAACGGCGCGACCGTCGAGGGCCCGCTGCCCGAGCCGTCGAAACTGTCGGCGACCGACCGCTGGATCCTGTCCCGGCTGAACAAGACCGTCGCCGAAGTCGACGCGTTCTACGACGACTTCCAGTTCGCCAAGCTGTCCGACTCGCTCTACCACTTCGCGTGGGACGAGGTCTTCGACTGGTACGTCGAGCTGTCGAAGACGACGTTCATGGCGGGCGGCGAGCCGGCGAAGGTCTCGGGCCGGGTCCTCGGTGAGGTCCTGGACGTGACGCTTCGTCTCCTTCACCCGGTCGTCCCGTTCGTGACGGAGACGCTCTGGACCACCCTCACGGGCGGTGAGTCCGTCGTGGTCGCCGAGTGGCCGAAGGACAGTGGCTTCCGCGACGACGCCGCCGAGCGGGAGATCGAGACGCTCCAGCAGGTCATCACCGAGGTCCGGCGCTTCCGTGCCGACCAGGGGCTACAGCCCGGCCAGCGGGTGCCTGCCCGGCTGACTCTCGACGGGACCGCGCTGGTCCCGCACGAGGCGGCCATCCGGCAGCTGCTGCGTCTCCAGCCGGAGGGCGAGGGCTTCTCCGCCACGGCGACCCTGCCGGTCGGTGGCGCCGCTGTCGCGCTCGACCTCTCCGGCACGATCGATGTCGCCGCGGAGCGCAAGCGGCTCGCCAAGGACCTCGCCGCCGCCGAGAAGGAGAAGGCTCAGGCGCACGGCAAGCTCGGCAACGAGGCGTTTCTCGCCAAGGCGCCGGACCAGGTGGTCGAGAAGATCCGCACCCGGCTCGCCAAGGCCGACGAGGACATCGCCCGGATCCTGGAGCAGCTGGAGCGGTTGCCGCAGGCGTGACCGGGCGGGGGCGGGGCGGGGAAGGCAGTTTTCGCCCCCTCCGCCCCTTCCCGTCCCGTACCTGGGGGCTCCGCCCCCAGACCCCCGGATCGCGCTGAACGCGCTCGTCCTCAAACGCTGGACGGGCTGAAAGATCTCCGGCCCGAGGCTGGAGGATTTCAGCCCCTCCGTAGACTGACCCCGTGAGCCAGCTCCCCCCGCACGACAGCAGCGAGTCAGAACCGCAGGATCCGTTGGGTCTCTTCGAGGAGATCGTCGAGGCCGAGACCGGCCGCGACCCCGATCTCGCGGTGATCGAGGCCGGCAGCCGAACCCTGCGTACCCAGGGCGTCGGCGGACCGGAGGCCGACGTACCCGGCCGCCCGGCCGACCCCGAGACCGACAAGGCACTCCGCGAGGTGGAGGCCGAGCTCGCGACGCGCTGGGGCGAGACGAAGCTGGAGCCGTCCGTCAGCAGGATCGCCGCGCTGGTGGACGTGCTGGGCGAGCCGCAGCGGGCGTACCCGTCGATCCACATCACGGGGACGAACGGCAAGACGTCCACGGCCCGCATGATCGAGGCGCTGCTCGGCGCCTTCGACCTGCGCACCGGCCGGTACACCAGCCCCCACGTGCAGTCGGTCACCGAGCGGATCAGCCTCAACGGGGTGTCGATCTCCGCCGAGCGGTTCATCGAGACGTACAACGACATCAAGCCCTACATCGAGATGGTCGACGCTCAGCAGGAGTACCGGCTGTCGTTCTTCGAGGTGCTGACCGGCATGGCGTACGCGGCCTTCGCCGACGCGCCGGTCGACGTCGCCGTCGTCGAGGTCGGCATGGGCGGGAGCTGGGACGCCACCAACGTGATCGACGGGGCTGTCGCCGTCATCACCCCCATCGACCTCGACCACACCGACAGGCTCGGCGGGACGCCCGGCGAGATCGCCGTGGAGAAGGCCGGCATCGTCAAGCAGGGCGCGACCGTGATTCTGGCGCAGCAGCCGGTGGACGCGGCGCAGGTGCTGTTGAAGAAGGCCGTCGAGGTCGACGCGACGGTGGCCCGGGAAGGGCTGGAGTTCGGGGTGGTCGCGCGGCACGTCGCCGTCGGCGGCCAGTTGGTCACCTTGCGCGGGCTCGGCGGGGAGTACGAGGAGATCTTCCTGCCGTTGCACGGCGCGTACCAGGCGCACAACGCCGCGGTGGCGCTCGCGGCCGTCGAGGCGTTCTTCGGCGTCGGCGCCGGGCAGACCCAGCGGCTCGACATCGACAACGTCCGCAAGGCCTTCGCCTCGGTCACCTCGCCGGGCCGTATGGAGGTCGTACGCCGCTCGCCCACCGTCGTGCTGGACGCCGCGCACAATCCGGCGGGGGCCCGTGCCACCGCCGAGGCCGTCAGCGAGGCGTTCGACTTCAGCAGGCTGATCGGTGTGGTGGGCGCGAGCGCGGAGAAGGACGTACGGGGGGTTCTCGAGGCCTTCGAGCCGATCCTCGCCGAAGTGGTCGTCACACAGAACTCCAGTCACCGCGCGATGGACGCGGACGAACTGGCCGGGGTCGCCGTCGAGGTCTTCGGTGACGACCGGGTGCAGGTGGAGCCGCGGCTCGACGACGCCCTGGAGGCCGCGATCACGCTGGCCGAGCAGGAGGGCGAGTACGCCGGCAGTGGTGTGCTGGTCACCGGCTCCGTCATCACCGTCGGCGAGGCCCGGTTGCTGTTGGGGAGGGGATGACGGCTGTGCGTACGCTCTGTGCTTCGACTCTGATCGGTGAGTTCTTCGTCATCGGGTTCGCCGCGCTGGTCGCGATGAAGGATCCCGATCTGACGAACTCCATGGTGTGGACGGTCAGCGGGATCCTGATGGCGCTGAGCATCCTGCTCTGCGGCGTGATCACCCGGCCGGGCGGCCTCCAGCTCGGCTGGGCGCTGCAGATCGCGCTGATCGCCAGTGGTTTCTTCGTGCCGTCGATGTTCATCCTCGGGCTGCTCTTCGCCGCCCTGTGGTGGGCGTCGATCCACTACGGGCGGAAGATCGACGAGGCCAAGGCCCGGTTCGCGGCGCAGGCGCAGGACCCGGCGCAGGCGCAGCCGGGGGGTCACGCGGCGTAGTGGTGGCGGCGTACCCCCGTACCACCTGACACGGCGTAACACCTACCCAGACACGCCCTGTAGCCTCGGTTCCCCGCACACCATGTGATCGAAGGAGCCATCAAGTGAGCCAGCGCACCCTCGTCCTTCTCAAGCCCGACGCCGTCCGTCGCGGCCTGACCGGCGAGATCATCAGCCGTATCGAGCGCAAGGACGGCTGGCAGATCACCGCGCTGGAGCTGCGGACGCTGGACCAGGACACGCTGGAGCAGCACTACGGCGAGCACAAGGGCAAGCCCTTCTACGAGCCGCTGGTGGAGTTCATGGCTTCGGGCCCTGTCGTGGCGCTCGTCGTCGAGGGCGAGCGGGTCATCGAGGGCGTGCGCGCGCTGGCCGGTCCCACCGACCCGATCGCCGCCGCGCCGGGCTCCATCCGCGGCGATTTCGGTGTGATCGTCCGCGAGAACCTGATCCACGCCTCCGACTCCGAGGAGTCCGCCGAGCGCGAGCTGAAGATCTTCTTTCCCGGCCGCGGCTGAACGAGTGGTGGGACCGGAGCTTCGGGACGCAAGTGTCCTGAGCTACGGGCGGTAAGTATTTCGAGAAACTTTCTGAGGGGGCGTCAGCTCCACTCGGGTGTCTGACCTGGGACGGCCGTGTATTTACGGCCGTCCCGTGGCATATGCGTGCCGATCGGGGGAACGCGTCCCCCCGATGGCCCGTCTCCAGGAGCGAGGCGGCGTCTCATCTGCTGACAATGGCGAAGACCCTCGCGCAGTGTTCGTGCAGGCGCGTCTACGATGTAAGCCTTCACGTCACTGCACCCAACTCGCCGTCCTAAAAAGCCGTCAAAGCTCCACTTGGGAAGGCCAGACGAATCCTGATGGGGAACTCAATGTCGTTCATCGGCCGTGACATGGCTGTCGACCTCGGGACCGCCAACACGCTGGTGTACGTCAGGGGTCGCGGGATCGTACTCAACGAGCCGTCCGTCGTCGCGATCAACACCAACACCGGTGGAATCCTCGCGGTCGGTTCCGAAGCGAAGAAGATGATCGGGCGGACCCCCGGCAACATCGTTGCCGTGCGTCCGCTGCGGGATGGTGTCATCGCCGACTTCGAGATCACCGAGCGTATGCTCCGCTACTTCATTCTGAAGATTCACAAGCGGCGCTATCTCGCCCGTCCCCGTGTCGTCGTCTGCGTGCCCTCGGGCATCACGGGCGTCGAGCGCCGTGCCGTCATCGAGGCGTCGTCCCAGGCCGGGGCGCGCCAGGTGCACATCATCGAGGAGCCCATGGCCGCGGCCATCGGTTCCGGCCTGCCGGTCCATGAGGCCACGGGCAACATGGTGGTGGACATCGGCGGCGGCACCACGGAGGTCGCGGTCATCTCGCTCGGCGGCATCGTCACCGCCCAGTCCATCCGCGTCGCGGGCGACGAGCTGGACAACGCGATCATCCAGCACATCAAGAAGGAGTACTCGCTTCTTCTCGGTGAGCGGACTGCCGAACAGATCAAGATCACGATCGGTTCGGCGTACGACCTCGACAATGACGAACACACCGAAATCCGTGGCCGGGACCTCGTGTCCGGGCTGCCCAAGACCGTCGTCATCTCCGCGGCCGAAGTGCGCAAGGCCATCGAGGAACCGGTCAACTCGATCATCGACGCGGTGAAGACGACCCTCGACAAGTGTCCGCCGGAGCTCTCCGGTGACGTGATGGACCGCGGCATCGTTCTGACCGGCGGCGGAGCCCTGCTGCGCGGTCTCGACGAGCGGCTGCGTCGCGAGACGGGCATGCCGATCCATATCGCGGAGGACCCGCTGGACAGCGTGGCGCTCGGCGCCGGCAAGTGCGTCGAGGAGTTCGAGGCACTCCAGCAGGTCCTGGACGCCCAGCCGCGCAGATGAGGTAACTCTTCGATTCCGCCGTACGAGGTGAACCCTTCTCGTACGGCGGATCGTTGATATTCAGGAATAAGCTCCCTCATAACATCCTCAACACCCTTGGCATTTCTGCTCGGGGTGCGCCCCTGTTGACGCATCCCGGCCCCTCTCCATCCGACTCACCACCACGACGACTCACCCCGACCCATCCCGAACCCATTCCTGAACCATTCCGACGTAGGAAGGCACGGCCGCCGCACGTGAGGGACACACGAGAGAGCCGGCTGCTCCTGGTGCTGCTGATCGCCATCGCGTTCGCTTTGATCACGGTGGACATCCGCGGTGGCGAGGATTCACCGGTCGACGGCGCCCGGGGGGCCGCCGCCACGGTCTTCGGCCCGATCGAGAACGGGGTGGCCTCCGCGGTCGATCCCGTAGGCAACGCGATCGCGGCGGTCCGCGACTCGGGCGAGCGGCACGACCGCATCGCCCAGCTCGAACAGGACAACGCGGCGCTGAAGGCGAAGCTCGGCAGCGACGACCGCAACAGCAGCCGTCTCGCCCAGTTCGACAAGATGCTGAAGACGGCGGGCGCCGGCCAGTACGGCATCAAGGGTGCCGAGGTCATCGCCATAGGAGCGGCCCAGGGCTTCTCCTGGACCGTGACGATCGACGTGGGCTCCAGCGACGGTGTCACCCGCGACATGACCGTCCTCAACGGAGACGGACTGGTCGGGCGCGTCACCACGGTCGGCCCGAACACCGCCACCGTGCTGCTCGCCAACGACCCCGACTTCACCGTCGGCACGCGCATGGAGGCCACCGACGAACTCGGCTTCGCCTCCGGACAGGGCGACCAGCCGCTGCGCGTCGAACTGCTCAACGGCAAGGCCAAGATCAACAAGGGTGACCGGCTGGTCACCTTCGGCTCGCAGGCCGACCGGCCGTTCGTGCCCGGCGTACCCGTCGGTGTCGTCGCCCGCGTCGACCCGTCCGGCGGCGACCTGACCCGCACCATCTACGTCAGGCCGTTCGTCTCGTTCACGAAGCTCGACATCGTCGGAGTCGTCGTCCAGACCCCCGACAAGGACCCGCGCGACGCCGTACTGCCGCCGAAACCCAAGCCAACGCCCACGCCGACGGTGACCGTGACGGTCACCCCCTCGGCGGACGTGCCCGTCGACGGCCAGCTGCAGTAGGAGCCGAATCCCTATGCGTTTCAACCGGATGCTGCTCTCCACCACCCTGGTGGTCGTCGCCCTGGTCATCCAGGTGAGCGTCCTCGCCCGGCTCCACCTCCCGGGCGCCGTCCCCGACCTGCTGCTGCTGACGGTGCTGGCCCTCGCCATGGTCTACGGCCATGTCGGCGGCGCCCTCATCGGCTTCGGCGCCGGCCTCCTCGCCGACCTGGCCCCACCCGCCGACCACGCCGCCGGGCGCTACGCCCTCGTGCTGTGCGTCATCGGCTACCTGGCCGGGCTGATCAAACCCGACAACGGCCAGCTCAAGTCCGCCACGGGACCGATGGCCGTGGTCGTCGCCGCCGCCATCGGATCCACCCTGATGTACGCCGGTGTCGGCGCCCTCGTCGGCGACACCTCCGCCCGCCATGTGGGCCTCACCGGCCTGCTGTTCAGCGCCGCCCTGTACGACCTGCTGCTCGCCCCCTTCGTGGTCCCGGGGCTGATGGCCCTGGCCAGACGCGCCGAGAACGACCCGCTCGCCGAGGCCGGCTCCGGCGGCAAGTCGGCCGACGTCGCCGCGGGCTGGCTGTCCTCCGGCACGGGGCTGCGCATCGGCAGCCAGCGCGGCGGACTCAGAGTGAAGGCCGCCAAGGCGCGAGTTGCCCGGGCGGGACGCATCAAGGGGGTCAAGCGGCTTTGAGCACGCACCAGTTGGTGGCCCGGTCACACAGGTTCACCGTGTACTCGTATGACTCGTACGCACACTGAGAGGGGGAGACAGCAGCAGTGACCAACATCCCCGAGACCGGTCGGTCCCCACGGGTCCAGATCAGACTCGTCGTCATCCAGATTCTCGTACTCTCCCTCCTCGGCACCCTCGGCGGACGCCTCTGGTATCTCCAGATCCGCAACGGCGACGAGTACGCCAAGGAGGCCTCCGGCAACCACGTCCAGCAGGTCGTCAGTCCCGCCGTACGCGGCTCGATCCTCGACGCCCGCGGTGTGCCGATCGCCGACAACGAGACCCGCCTCGTGGTCTCCGCCTCGCGCACCGACCTGCTGAAGATGAAGGACGACGGCGAGGCCGTCCTCACCAAGCTCGCCGGCGTCCTCGGCATGAAGCCCCAGGACGTCATGGAGAAGGTCCGCCTCTGCGACGCCAAGACGCCGCAGCCGTGCTGGAACGGCTCGCCCTACCAGCCGATCCCCATCACCGACGAGGCCACCGCCAGGCAGGCCCTGCAGATCCGCGAGCGCTCCGAGGACTTCCCCGGCATCAGCGCCGAGCCCGAGGCCGTACGCCGCTACGCCGCCCCCGGCGGGGCCAACACCGCCCAGGTGCTCGGCTATCTCTCGCCCGTCACCGACGACGAGATCACCAAGGCCGAGGGCACCGACTCGCCGTATCTGCGCTCCGACCAGGTGGGCCGCTCGGGCCTGGAGCGCCAGTACGACCAGGAGCTGCGCGGCAAGGCGGGCGTCACCCGCTACGAGGTCGACAACCTCGGCCGCGTCATCGGCCAGGCCGAGAGCGATGCCGCCCAGCCCGGCTCGAACGTCGTCACCAGCATCGACGCCCGCGTGCAGAGCGTCGCCGAGTACGAGCTCAACGAGGCGATGAAGGTCGCCCGTACCCAGTTCGACAAGAACACCGGCGAGAACTACAAGGCGGACTCCGGGGCCGTCGTGGTGATGGAGGCCAAGACCGGCCGCGTCGTCGCCATGGCGTCCAACCCGACGTACGACCCGAACGCCTGGGTCGGCGGCATCTCCGGCAAGGACTACGCCTCCCTCACCGGCAAGAACTCCAACTATCCGCTGCTGAACCGCGCGATCCAGGGCCAGTCGGCCCCCGGCTCGATCTTCAAGGTCGTGCCCACGGCCGCCGCCATCAACGCGGGCTACTCCTTCGACGGCCCCTACGAGTGCTCCAGCTCGTACTCCGTCGGCGGCCAGGTCTTCAAGAACTTCGAATCCAAGGGATACGGCCCGATCAGCCTCGGCCGGGCCCTGGAGGTCTCCTGCGACACCGTCTTCTACCGCCTCTCGCACGAGGAGTGGAAGAAGGACGGCGGCATCGACCCGAAGAAGAAGCCCGACGACTGGTTCTACAAGACGGCCCACCAGTTCGGCCTCGGCGCGGAGACCGGCATCGACCTCCCGAACGAGGTCACCGGGCGCATCCCCGACCGCCAGTGGAAGGAAAGCTACTGGGAGGCCAACAAGGACGCCTGGTGCAAGTACGGCAAGAAGGGCGGCACGTACGCCGAGCAGATCGCGTACGAGAACTGCCTCGAAGGCAACAAGATGCGCGCCGGTGACTCCGTCAACTACTCCATCGGACAGGGCGACACCCTCGTCACACCGATACAGATGGCGGCGATCTACGGAGCAATCGCCAACGGCGGCACGCTGTACGAGCCCAGCGTCGGCAAGGCCATCGTCAGCGCGGACGGCAAGAGCGTCGAGGAGATCGAGCCCAAGGCGAACGGCAAGCTGCCGATGACCTCCAAGACGCGCGACGAGATAGACGGAGCCCTCGCGGGAGTCGCGACCACCGGTACGGCCGCCTGGCGTTTCGGCGGCTGGCCGCAGGACGAGATCCCGATGCACGCCAAGACGGGTACCGCCGAGGTCTACGGCAAGCAGACGACCTCATGGTTCGCCACGTACACCAAGGACTACACGGTCATCATGACCATCTCCCAGGGTGGTACGGGCTCCGGCGCCTCCGGCCCCGCCGTGCGCAACATCTACAACGCGCTCTACGGCGTTTCCCCGGACGGCAAGATCGACAACAAGAAGGCGCTGCTGCCCACCCCGCAGAAGAGCCTGCCGAAGATCCAGTCCGACGGTTCGATCGACGCTCCGAAGATCGAGAAGTACGCCCCGAAGAAGGACCAGGCCACCGAGCCCGCGGCGTTCACGGGGACGGACGGACAGCTGCCGGGGGCGACGACCTCGTCGCCGTCGGCGGAGAACCGTGACACCCGACGGCGCAGAGCCCGAGGCCGCGGGTGCGGCAGGCGCAGGACGACCGGGAACCGGAGACTGCTCACATGACCGGCGCGAACAACTTCTCCGTCTCCGGGTACGGACCCGAACGCGGCAGCCTCTCGCGGCTGTTCGCCCGCGACTCGCTGGCCCGCCGGCTCGACTGGCCGATACTGTTTTCGGCCCTCGCGCTGTCGGTCATCGGCTCGGCGCTCGTCTACTCGGCCACCCGCAACCGCACCGAGATCAACCAGGGCGACCCGTACTACTTCCTGATCCGCCATCTCATGAACACCGGCATCGGCTTCGGCCTGATGGTCGGCACGGTCTGGCTGGGCCACCGCACCCTGCGCACGGCCGTCCCGATCCTGTACGGCCTCTCGGTCGCCCTGATCCTCGCGGTGCTGACCCCGCTGGGCGCCACGGTCAACGGCGCCCATGCGTGGATCGTGCTTGGCGGCGGCTTCTCGCTCCAGCCCTCCGAGTTCGTGAAGATCACGATCATCCTGGGCATGGCGATGCTCCTTGCGGCCCGCGTCGACGCGGGTGACAAGCTCTACCCCGACCACCGCACGGTCCTTCAGGCGCTTGGCCTGGCCACCGTGCCGATGCTCGTCGTCATGCTGATGCCCGACCTCGGCTCGGTCATGGTCATGGTCATCATCGTGCTGGGCGTACTCCTCGCCTCCGGCGCCTCCAACCGCTGGGTGTTCGGCCTGCTCGGGGCCGGAGCGCTCGGCGCGATCGCGGTCTGGCAGCTCAAGATCCTCGACGAGTACCAGATCAACCGCTTCGCCGCCTTCGCCAACCCCGAGCTCGACCCGGCCGGCGTCGGCTACAACACCAACCAGGCGCGTATCGCCATCGGTTCCGGCGGCCTCTTCGGCACCGGCCTCGGCAAGGGCTCGCAGACCACCGGCCAGTTCGTCCCCGAACAGCAGACGGACTTCGTCTTCACCGTCGCGGGCGAGGAACTGGGCTTCGTCGGCGCCGGGTTGATCCTGGTGCTCCTCGGCGTCATCCTGTGGCGCGCCTGCCGTATCGCCCGGGAGACGACCGAGCTGTACGGCACGATCGTCGCCGCCGGCATCATCGCCTGGTTCGCCTTCCAGTCCTTCGAGAACATCGGCATGACCCTCGGCATCATGCCGGTCGCGGGCTTGCCACTGCCCTTTGTGTCGTACGGCGGCTCGTCGATGTTCGCCGTATGGGTGGCCGTCGGGCTGTTGCAGTCGATCAGGGTGCAGCGGCCGATGTCGGCCTGAGGCCCGGACGGTACCCGGGTGTCACCTCGGGCACCGCCTGAGGCCCGGGCGGTGCCCGAGGTGACACCGCGGACAACCTGAGGCGACACCCGGGAAAACGGCAAATGTGGCTGAGATGGCAGGCCCGGACACATCGGGGTCTGCCCCCAGCGCGCAATCGCGTCTAAATTCAGTTCATGGCGGACACGAAGCGCGAGATCGAGCGGAAGTACGAAGGTCCCGCGGCCGAGGGTGACGAGGGCCTGCCGGAACTGACGGGCGTCAAGGGGGTCGCGTCCGTCATCGACAAGGGCGTCGCCGAACTCGACGCCACCTACTACGACACGGCCGACCAGCGGCTCGCCGCCGCCTCCCTCACGCTGCGCCGCCGCACCGGTGGCGACGACGCGGGCTGGCACCTGAAACTCCCCGTCTCCGAAGGGGTACGTGACGAGATCCGGGCTCCGCTCTCCGACGACCTGCCCCACGAACTGACCGGCCTCGTACGCTCGCGGGTGCGCGACGCCGAGCTCGTCCCCCTCGTACGGCTGGTGTCGGCCCGCGATATCCGCCACCTCGTCGACGACTCCGGCGCCCTGCTCGCGGAGGTCAGCCTCGACCGGGTGCGCGCCGAGCGGCTCAGCGGCGGCGAGGGCAGCACCGCCGAGTGGACCGAGATCGAGGTCGAGCTCGCGGACGACGGCGACCCCGCCTTCCTCGACAAGGTCGAGAAGAAGCTCCGCAAGGCGGGTCTGGCCCGCTCCTCGTCGGCGTCCAAGCTGGCGAAGGCGCTGGGGGAGACGGCGCCGAGGACGAAGGGCAAGAAGGTCAAGGCGCCCGCGGTGGAGAAGGAGCCCGTCAGCGCGGGCGACCACGTCCTCGCCTACGTCCGCGTCCAGCGCGACGCGATCATCGAGCTGGACCCCGCCGTCCGGCGCGACCTCCACGACTCGGTGCACAGCATGCGCGTCGCCACCCGCCGGATGCGCAGCGCGTTCCGCTCGTACGGCAAGATCCTCGACCGGGCCGTCACCGATCCGATCGGCGACGAACTGAAGTGGCTGGCAGGCGAGTTGGGCGTCGACCGCGACCAGGAGGTGCTCACCGGGCGGCTGACGCAGGCCCTGGACAAGCTGCCGCGCACCCTGCTCTCCGGGCCCGTCCCCACCCGGCTGAGCAGCTGGTCACAGGCCCGTCGCGGCGGCTCCCGGCAGCGACTGATCGACGTACTCGACGGCAGCCGCTACCTCGACCTGCTGACCGCACTCGACGCAGTCGTCGCGAATCCGCCGCTGCTCAAGGCGGCGGCCGACGACCCGTCAACGGTGATCGCGAAGGCCGTACGCAAGGACTTCAAGAAGGTCTCCGACCTGATCGCGGAGGCTCTCGAGCGCCCCTCCGGCGCCGACCGCGACTTCGCGATGCACGAGGCCCGCAAGAAGGCCAAGCGCACCCGGTACGCGGCCGAGGCCGCCACCGCCGCCCTGGGCACACCGGCCGCCGACCTGGTCAAGTCGATGAAGTCCCTGCAGGGCCTGCTCGGCGATCACCAGGACAGTGTGATGGCCCGCGAGGCGGTGCTCGAACTCGCGGCCGAGGCGTACGCGGCGGGGGAGAGCGCCTTCACGTACGGGGTGCTGTACGGGAGGGAGGAGCAGCGGGCGGCGGAGGCCGAGGCGGCGCTGCCGGAGGCCTGGGAGACGATCGGGGAACGGGCCGCGGTCTGATCACCACCTGTGCCCGGTCGGCCGGTGGATCGGCGGTGCGGGGGGTGCCTCGGGCCGCGTTAGGCTGGATGACCACTCCTGCCATGCCTGAACCGCCTGCCTTGCCAGCTCGCCCTGTCAGCCCCCTCAGCTCACGAAGGTTCGCCAGATGCCAGCCGAATCGGTCTTCCCGCAGCTCGAAGCTCTGCTCCCGCATGTGCAGAAGCCGATCCAGTACGTCGGCGGAGAGCTCAACTCCACGGTGAAGCCCTGGGACACCTGTGACGTCCGCTGGGCGCTCATGTACCCGGACGCGTACGAGGTGGGGCTGCCCAACCAGGGCGTCATGATCCTCTACGAGGTACTGAACGAGCGCGAGGGCGTGCTCGCCGAGCGCACCTACAGCGTGTGGCCGGACCTCGAGGAGTTGATGCGGGAGCACAAGGTCCCGCAGTTCACGGTGGACAGCCACCGGCCGGTGAAGGCCTTCGACGTTTTCGGTCTGTCCTTCTCCACGGAGCTGGGCTACACGAACATGCTGACGGCGCTGGACCTGGCGGGCATCCCGCTGGAGTCCAAGGACCGCACGCTCGACGACCCGATCGTCCTCGCCGGCGGCCACGCGGCCTTCAACCCCGAGCCGATCGCCGACTTCATCGACGCGGTGATCATCGGCGACGGTGAGCAGGCCGTGCTCGACATGACGGACATCATCCGTGCCTGGAAGGCGGAGGGCCGGCCGGGCGGCCGCGAGGAGGTGCTGTTCCGCCTCGCGAAGACGGGGTCGGTGTACATCCCGGCGTTCTACGACGTGGAGTACCTCGCCGACGGCCGTATCGCGCGCGTCGTACCGAACAAGTCGGGCGTCCCGTGGCGGGTCAGCAAGCACACGGTCATGGACCTGGACGAGTGGCCGTACCCCAAGCAGCCGCTCGTCCCGCTCGCGGAGACGGTGCACGAGCGGATGTCGGTGGAGATCTTCCGCGGCTGCACGCGCGGCTGCCGCTTCTGCCAGGCGGGCATGATCACCCGCCCGGTGCGCGAGCGTTCGATCACGGGCATCGGCGACATGGTGGAGAAGGGCCTGAAGGCGACCGGCTTCGAGGAGGTGGGCCTCCTCTCCCTGTCCTCCGCGGACCACTCGGAGATCGCCGACATCGCGAAGGGCCTGGCGGACCGGTACGAGGAGGACAAGATCGGCCTCTCGCTCCCCTCCACCCGCGTGGACGCCTTCAACGTGGACCTGGCGAACGAACTGACGCGCAACGGGCGGAGGTCGGGTCTCACCTTCGCGCCGGAGGGCGGCTCGGAGCGCCTGCGCAAGGTCATCAACAAGATGGTCTCGGAAGAGGACCTGATCCGGACGGTGTCGACCGCCTACGGCAACGGCTGGCGCCAGGTGAAGCTGTACTTCATGTGCGGCCTGCCGACGGAGACGGACGAGGACGTCCTGCAGATCGCCGACATGGCGATGAAGGTCATCGCCGAGGGCCGCAAGGTCTCCGGCCAGAACGACATCCGCTGCACGGTGTCCATCGGCGGCTTCGTGCCGAAGCCCCACACCCCGTTCCAGTGGGCCCCACAGCTCTCCGCCGAGGAGACGGACGCCCGCCTCACCAAGCTCCGCGACAAGATCCGCGGCGACAAGAAGTACGGCCGCTCCATCGGCTTCCGCTACCACGACGGCAAGCCCGGCACCGTCGAGGGCCTGCTCTCCCGCGGTGACCGCCGTATCGGCGCCGTGATCCGCGCGGTCTATGAGGACGGCGGCCGCTTCGACGGCTGGCGCGAGCACTTCTCCTACGACCGCTGGATGGCCTGCGCCGAGAAGACCCTCCCCGCCTTCGGCGTGGACGTCGCCTGGTACACCACCCGCGAGCGCACCTACGAGGAGGTCCTCCCCTGGGACCACCTCGACTCCGGCCTCGACAAGGACTGGCTCTGGGAGGACTGGCAGGACTCCCTCGACGAGACGGAGGTCGAGGACTGCCGGTGGACGCCTTGCTTTGACTGTGGGGTGTGCCCCGCCATGGACACGACAATTCAGGTCGGGCCGACGGGCAGGAAGTTGTTGCCCTTGACGGTCAGCAAGCCTGCGGCGGTCGGCGGGCACAGTCACTGAGGTGAATGGGGAGCCGGCGCGTATTGCTGATGCGCTGGCGGGGGCGGACGCGGATGACGTGGCCGCTGTGCCGGCTGCTGTGGGTGCGTCGAGCTGTCGGTACCCGGCGCCGCGAGCTGCGCCTGGTACCCCGTGGTGGGGATGCCGGGCCGGGGCAGGCGCCGACCGGCGGGGTGCACGTTCAACAGGTAGGCGCCGGTCCCGATGAACTCCTGCTGATTTACGACTCGTTGAAGGCAGGCTGTGTCGGCGGCACGTCGGTGCAGGTGTCGGCAGACCGGTTCGGCGCAGGCTACTTCTCGGAGGTTCCCGGGGGCAGGACCTTGTGGAAGGCGAACACCCCGACTGCTGCCACCACGACGTGCATGACGAGCAGCGCCACCACGCCCACGGCATTGGCGTGCGGCGAGTAGTCGCTGACCAGCAGGGCGAGGTCGGGGATGAAGGAGATCGCGAGCACGGCGGGGACGAGCTTGCGCAGCAGTGACTCAGGGTCCCCGGACCTGCGCCGGACGATGATCCAGCCGATGGCGCCGAAGGACAGGCCCAGCACGGTGAAGAAGACGAACGCGGATGCATGGAGGGGCATGAAGTCGTCGGAGGCGCCGGCGCCGCGAGCGATGGCGGCGACGGCTGCTTCGATGATCGAGGACGCGACGATGGCGGCGAGCACGCCGCCGATGATGACGAGGCGTCCGGGCCGGCGTACGGCGGGGGCGGTTGCGGTCAGGTTGGGCACAGGTGCTCCAGGGGTAGGCGCCAGCACGGAGCTGACTTGAACCGTCAAGCGAGCATACGAGGAGATCACTTGAAGCGTCAACTCAACTGGTCTGGGTCCATGCGTGAGACCTCGATCTGCTGACGAGCTTTCCGTGCGCCGGGTTGTTCGCCCCCGCCTTGCGGCTCAGCCCCTTCTGTCGCCGCCGGGGTTTCTCGGCGCGGTGCAGGAATTTCGGCGAGCTCCTGCGGGCGGCGGCCGGCAGGTGTGGGCCGCCCGGTCACCGGATGTGGTTGCCGGTCACTCGCCGGGGTCAGATGTCAGCTTCGATGCCCTCGGCCCGGTAGCGCCTTTAGAGCCGGTATCGCCTGTGGTGCACCTGCCTGCTCCATGGTCCCCGTCCTGCTCGCGGCCGCTTCCGCCTGCACGTCGTCGTCCCGGTCGTGTGCCGGGGTCGGCGTCGAGTCCGGCGTGAGCCTGTGTTCCTGGGGGAGGGGTACGGCGACCTCGCGGCGCGTAGCGCAAGCACCTGAAGGAGCTCGGTTCACCGTCCGCCGGAGTGACGCCCGAGTCGCCCTGAGTCGCCAGAGGTGTCCCGGTGAGGTCAGCCCTGCTGGGTGGGGCAGGCGTCGTCGTGGCCGATCGCGTCGTTGAGGCGGTGGCCGATCTCCCGGAGCTGCTTCTGCTGTGCCTTGGTCAGTGGGTCGAAGACCAGGCGGCGCACCTCGGTGACGTGGCTGGGGGCGGTCGCCACGACCTTGTCCCAGCCGGCGTCGGTGAGGACGGCCAGGGTGTAGCGTCCGTCGGCCGGGTCCGGTGTGCGGTAGACCCATTCCCGCTTTTCCAGCCGCTTGACCACGTGGGAGAGCCGGGAGAGCGACCCGTCCGCGAGCATGGCCAGCTCGCTCATCCGCGTGGTGCGCTCCGGCTTCTCGGACAGCACGGCAAGCACCTGGTACTCGAAATGGCTGATGCCCGCATCCCGCTGGAGCTGGGTGCCCAGCGCGGCCGGAAGTCGGCTCGTCAGGCTGGCCAACGCCAGCCAGGTCTCGCGTTCCTCATCGTTCAGCCAGCGGGGCTCATCTGTGCTCATCCGCCCACCATAACTTGACGGATCAACTCATGGGCAAGCAGGCAAGGTCCAGCGGTCGCAAGCTGAAGTAACCCAGTTTTGACTTGAGGCTTCAAGTCGAACCGGCCTATCTTCGAGTTGAACATTCAAGTCATTTGAGTAGGGAAGTCTCTGCGAACATCACACTGTGGATCATCGCGAGCGTGCTCGCAGCCGGCGACGCCACGGGGAGTTCGAGGACGTGCGGGGCGGAAAGTTGCGTTACTGGGTCCGAACAGAGCGCATCCAGGCAGCGGGTTGAGGCGTCTACGTCGGTATGGATCTGGAGAAAACGCCCGTTGAGCGGCCGGCACCGCAGGCGCAGGCCGAGGGGTGCCTCGCGGTCGCGATCCGTATCCCGGTACGGATCGTGGTGCTCGTGCTGGTCCTGCCGGTGCGGATGGTGTGGGACGCGCTGGTCGTCGGCGGCCGGTTTCTGCGGGACTACGCGCTGCGGCCGGTGGGGCGGGCGCTGGCGTGGGTGGCGTGGGCACTGTTCGTCTGGCCGTGCGTGACGGTGTGGCGGTATGTCGTCGTGCCGGTCGCGAAGGCGGTCGGGTGGCTCGCGTACGTCCTGGTCGTGGTGCCGCTGGTGTGGATCTACCGGACCGTGCTGACGCCGATCGGGCATGCGGTCGCCTGGCTTGCCCGGGGCATCGGGGCCGGGATCGGTTGGGTGTTGCGGGGGATCGGTGCCGGGATCGGCTGGGTGTACGCGTGGGTGCTCACGCCCGTCGGGCATGCGGTCGCCTGGCTGGGCGGGGGCGTGGGGGCGGTACTCGCGGCTGTCGGGACCGGGCTGTACACCACCGTCGCGTGGCTGGTCCGCCAACTGTTCGTCGTACCGGGGGTGTGGCTGTACGCGTGGGTTCTCGCGCCCGTCGGGAGGGGGATCGCCTGGACCGTGCGGGGGCTCGGGTGGCTCGTCCGGATGATCTTCACCGGGATCGGGCTCGCGTGTTACTGGACCCTGCGTGTGCTGCTGGTGCTTCCCGCGCTCGCCGTGTGGCGGTGGGTGCTCGTGCCGGTCGGGCGCGTGCTGGCCGTCATCGGGCGGGAGGTCGGTACGGCACTCGGGCACGCCTGGCGCGTCGCCGGGTACATCTCGCTCGCCGTCGGGAGGTTCCTCGGGCGACTCTTCCGGTGGATCTTCGTGGAGCCGGTGCGGTGGGTGTACCAGGCCGTCCTGACGCCCGTCGGGCATGCCGTCCGCGACACGGTCCTGCGGCCGGCCGCGGAGGCCGCGCGCAGCGTGGGTCGGGTGACGCGGCAGGCCCTCGCAGCCGCCCGGGAGTCCGCCCGGCAGGCCCGCGCCGACTTCCGGCGGATGCTCTTCGGGACGCCGGGGGAGCCCGAGCCGGTGCCGCGAGAGCCCGCGCCCGCC
Source organism: Streptomyces sp. NPDC087263 (assembly GCF_044744645.1). NCBI lineage: Bacteria > Bacillati > Actinomycetota > Actinomycetes > Kitasatosporales > Streptomycetaceae > Streptomyces > Streptomyces sp. NPDC087263. Next base: position 931,072 of record NZ_JBIUYT010000001.1, on the reverse strand, counting down.
GCTCTCGTCGGCTCCGGACGGGAACCGGGAGCCGACGAGACACGTACTCTAGATAGGAGTAAGACCGCTCTCACGAAGGACTGAACGACACTGGGCAAGCGACAGCCCGAAGGCCCGCCGCCCGCACCTGCGGTGCAGCGCATCCGACTGCGCTACACCAAGCGCGGCCGCCTCCGGTTCACCAGCCACCGTGACTTCCAGCGCGCTTTCGAGCGTGCGTTGCGCCGTGCCGAGGTTCCGATGGCGTATTCGGCGGGATTCACGCCGCATCCGAAGGTGTCGTACGCCAATGCCGCACCCACCGGCACGGGCAGTGAGGCGGAGTACCTGGAGATCGCGCTCACCGAGGCGCGTGACCCGGACAAGCTGCGTGATCTCCTCGACGAGTCGATGCCTGTCGGGCTCGACATCATCGAGGCGGTCGAGGCCCGGACGTCCGGGCTGGCCGACCGGCTCACCGCTTCGATCTGGGAGCTGCGCCTCGACGGCGTGGACCCTGCGGACGCGGAGCGTGCGGTCGAGGCCTTCAAGGCGGCGGATGTCGTCGAGGTGCAGCGCAAGGCCAAGAACGGCATTCGGACGTTCGACGCCCGCTCCGCCGTGGCAAGCCTCGAAACAACGAGCAGTGAAGCAAGTAGTGAAGCAAGTAGTGAAGCAAGCAGTGAGATGACCAGTGGGACGAACAGTCCACAGGCTGATAGGTCGAGCGACCAGGCCTGTGCGATACTGCGGCTGGTTGTTCGGCACGTGACGCCTGCCGTTCGACCCGACGACGTCCTGTCCGGTCTTCGCGCCGTGGCCGACCTGGCGCCGCCGGTCGCCGCTTCGGTGACCAGGCTGGCGCAGGGGCTGTTCGATGAAGAGACCGGCACGGTGACCGACCCGCTCGCGCCCGACCGCGAGGCAGTCACGGCAGCCCCAGCCGATCGCACCGGGGTCGCCACAGCTGCCGCCGCGTTGGCGCCGGTGCCGGTAGGTACCGCGTAAGGACAGATGTCGTAGCGCCGCCCTCGTACTCGGGAGCCACCTGGGTCGGGCAGCGCACCGACCACAAGACTTTCGCCAGGCCGTACGCACCAATGGCGTACGGAACCGGCGAGACAGGACACAGAGAGCTCCCGTGCGGCGCCCGCGCCCCGGACGGCGGCACCGCGCATCGCGCGAGCCGCGGACGTCACCGGCACCGCCGGACCAGGTGCGGCGCCCGGGAGCCTGACGGGAGATCCACCCGCATGCTCGAACCGACCGAACCCATCGAGGGTTCCAACAACAACGACACCCCCAGCGACACCCTGCCGCCGCGGCGCCGCCGCCGCGCAGCGTCGCGCCCCGCCGGCCCGCCCACGGGCGCCGCCGAAGCCGCGGCCGAGACCACCGCGCCGGCCATACCGGCCGTAGCGTCCGCCGACCTCGCGGAGGAGGCGGACGAGACAGCAGTGGCTGAAGCGGTTGAAGAGACCGATGAGGGTGATGAGGCGGTGGCGGTGGCTGAAACCGCCGTCGACGACGCCGCGCCGCGTCGTGCTCGTCGTCGTGCCACCCGTCGGGTGTCCGCGCCCGCCGGTGCCGCGGAGACGGCTGAGGCTGCCGAGGTGGCCGAGACCGTGGTACCCGCGGTGACGGCCGAGGCCGCGCCCGCCGAGACCCACACTGCCGTGGTGGAACCCGAGGAGGCTGCTTCCGGCGGTCGTCCGCGTCGTCGTGCGACCCGCCGTGCCTCCGCGCCCACCGGCACGCCCAAGGCGGCCGAGACCGCGCAGGCGGCCGCGACCGTCGAAGAGTCGGTGACCGTCGAAGAGCCGGTGATCGCCGTCGTCGAGCCCGAGGACACGGACACCGCTCCCGCCGCCGAGGAAGTCACCCCTCGCCGTACCACCCGCCGTCGCGCCACCCGGCGCGTCTCCGCACCCGCCGGTGCGCCCGAGGGCGACACCGGCGACGAGCGTGTGGAGGCGCCCGTGACCAGCGAGACCCAGCCCGAGGAGCCCGCGCAGGCCGAGTTCGCGCAGACGGAGTCCGCCCAGGCCGAGGACGAGGCCCCGCGTCGGGGCCGCCGTCGCGCCACCCGCAAGGCCGCCGTCGGTTTCTCCGCGCCCGCGCCGAAGGAGGCCGAGTCGGCGCGCAACCCCGCACGTCCGGCCGTCGCCGTGTTCCAGGCGCCCGTGTTCACCGAGCCGATGTTCCAGACGCCGGAGCGGGCCGCCGCCGCGGCTGCCGCCGAGGCGGTGGAAGAGGTCGAGGAGGTTCCGGAGCTTGTCGAGGCCCCCGTGGCCCGGCAGGGTCGCAGGGCCGCCGCCGCTCCGCAGGTTCGCGAGGCCGTCGTAGCCCCCGAGGCCGTCGAGGCCGTCGAGGAGGAGACGGGGCCGCGTCGACGCCGTCGCCGCCGTGCCGTCGAGGAGGAGCCCGCGGCCCCGGAGCCCACCACCGACGAGGTGGAGGAGCCCGAGGACGGCGAGTCCGCCGAGTCCGTCGAGGACGCAGCCGACGGTGATGAGGGTGACGAGGAGTCCGCGGGCTCTCGCCGCCGTCGCCGCCGGGGAGGCCGTCGCCGTCGTCGTGGCGAGTCCGCCGAGTCGGACGGCGAGTCCGGCGACGACGACTACGCCGCCGAGCAGGTCGCGCAGGACGCCGAGGACACCGCCGAGCAGATCGAGGACGACGCCGAAGAGGGCGACGAGCAGGATGAGCCGGGCGGTTCCGGCTCCAGCAGCAGCCGGCGCCGTCGGCGCCGTCGCCGTCGCGCCGGGGACTCGGGCAGCGAGGCCGAGCCCACCGGGAGCGACCCCGAGCGCACGGTCGTCAAGGTCCGCGAGCCCCGCCCCGCGAGCAAGAGGGACGAGCACCCGTCCGATGAGGTGCAGTCCATCAAGGGCTCGACCCGCCTCGAAGCCAAGAAGCAGCGTCGTCGTGAAGGGCGCGAGCAGGGCCGTCGCCGCGTCCCGATCATCACCGAGGCCGAGTTCCTGGCCCGCCGCGAGGCCGTCGAGCGCGTGATGGTCGTCCGCCAGAGCGGCGAGCGCACGCAGATCGGCGTCCTGGAAGACAACGTGCTCGTCGAGCACTACGTCAACAAGGAGCAGTCGACCTCGTACGTCGGCAACGTCTACCTGGGCAAGGTCCAGAACGTGCTGCCGTCGATGGAGGCCGCCTTCATCGACATCGGCAAGGGCCGCAACGCCGTGCTGTACGCCGGTGAGGTCAACTTCGAGGCGCTCGGCATGTCCAACGGGCCGCGCCGTATCGAGAGCGCGCTGAAGTCCGGTCAGTCGGTGCTCGTGCAGGTCACGAAGGACCCGATCGGCCACAAGGGCGCCCGCCTCACCAGCCAGGTGTCCCTCCCCGGCCGCTACCTGGTCTACGTGCCCGAGGGCTCGATGACCGGCATCAGCCGCAAGCTGCCGGACACCGAGCGCGCCCGTCTGAAGACCATCCTCAAGAAGATCGTCCCCGAGGACGCGGGCGTCATCGTGCGCACCGCCGCCGAGGGCGCGAGCGAGGACGAACTGCGCCGTGACGTCGAGCGGCTCCAGGGGCAGTGGGAGGACATCCAGAAGAAGTCGAAGAGCGGCGGCGCCTCGAACGCGCCGACTCTGCTCTACGGCGAGCCGGACATGACCGTCCGTGTCGTCCGCGACATCTTCAACGAGGACTTCACCAAGGTCATCGTCAGCGGCGAGGAGGCCTGGGAGACCATCCACGGATACGTCGCCCATGTCGCGCCCGACCTGACCGACCGTCTGTCGAAGTGGACCTCCGAGGTCGACGTCTTCGCGACGTACCGGATCGACGAGCAGCTGATGAAGGCGCTGGACCGCAAGGTCTGGCTGCCCAGCGGCGGTTCGCTGGTGATCGACAAGACCGAGGCGATGGTCGTCGTCGACGTCAACACCGGCAAGTTCACCGGCCAGGGCGGCAACCTCGAAGAGACCGTGACCAGGAACAACCTGGAAGCGGCCGAGGAGATCGTGCGCCAGCTCCGGCTGCGCGACCTGGGCGGCATTGTCGTCATCGACTTCATCGACATGGTCCTGGAGTCCAACAGGGACCTGGTGCTGCGGCGCCTCCTCGAATGCCTGGGACGCGACCGTACGAAGCACCAGGTGGCGGAGGTGACCTCGCTTGGCCTCGTCCAGATGACGCGCAAGCGCGTCGGACAGGGGCTGCTGGAGTCCTTCTCCGAGACCTGCGTCCACTGCAACGGCCGCGGTGTCATCGTGCACATGGAGCAGCCCACCTCCGTCGGAGGCGGCGGCAAGCGCAAGAAGCGCGGCCGGGGCGGTTCCGAGCAGGAGCACACGCACGACCACGAGCACGACCACGAGATCCTGCCCACGGAGACCGCCGAGGCCGAGGCCCTGGACGAGATCGAGGCCGAGCTCGCCGCCGAGGTCGCCGCGCCCGTGCCCTTCGCCCAGCCGGAATTCGTACCCGACGAGGACCTTTACAGCAGCGCCGCCGAGGCGGAGGCCGCGGCCTCCCGTGGGCGTCCGCGCCGCCGGGCGACCCGGCGCGCATCGGCTCCCGCGGGTGCGCCCAGGGGCGAGGAGCGGGCTCCCCGGAGTCGGCGTGAGGAGCGGGCGGCCAAGTCCCGCGATGCCGCCGAGGCCGAGCCCGTCGCGGTCGAGGACCCGGTCGTCGAGGCGCCGGCCGCGCAGGCTGCTCCGGTCGTCGAGGCTCCGGCTGTGCAGGTGACCGAGGCCACTGAGGCCCCCGTCGCCGCCGTACAGGAGGACGAGGCCGCTCCCAAGGGCCGTACGCGGCGTCGTGCGACCCGGCAGGTGTCGGCTCCGGCCGGTTCGCCGAGGGTGGCGGAGGAGACCGTGGTGACGGTCACGGAGCCGGTCGCGGCGCCCGCCGCGGAGGAGCCGAAGCCCGAGTCCGTCGCCGAGCAGGCCGCCGAGGTGCCCGTCGAGAGCGGTGCCCCGGCCCGCCCGCGTCGTCGCGCCGTCCGCAAGGCCACCGCGCCCACCGCGTCCGAGGAGGCGGCCGTCGTGGTCGTCCCGTCGGTCTCGGTGGAGACGGTGACCGAGACGGCCGAGGCCGACACGGACGCTCCGGCCGGTAACGCGGCCGCCCGCAAGACCGCCAAGAAGGTGACGGCGAAGAAGGCCGTCACCAAGAAGGCGGCGGTCAAGAAGACGGTCGCCAAGAAGACCGCCGCGAAGAAGACGACCACCAAGAAGGCGGCGTCGAAGAAGACAGCGGCGGCCGAGCAGCAGGAGCAGCCGACGGTGTCGGCGCTCACGGAGGACTGAGCGACTCCCTCGAGAGCGCGAGCGCGAGACAGAGGGCGCCGTGCGACACGGCGGAAGAACGGCGGTGGGCCCCCCCGGGGGGACCCGGGGGGGCCCCCCCCGTGCCGGGGGGACACCCCCCACAAGCGGCCAACGCCCACGGGAAAGGGGGAAGAAGCCGGGAAAAATTTTTGACCTAAGGGG
>NZ_JBIUYT010000001.1:705380-925624 GCF_044744645.1 Streptomyces sp. NPDC087263 | reverse complement strand
TGGCCGCTTGTGGGGGGTGTCCCCCCGGCACGGGGGGGGCCCCCCCGGGGCCCCCGGGGGGGCCCCACCGCCGTTCCGCGTCGTACACCCCCAAGAGCCGTCATCCGCAGATCGCATAGGTGAACGACGCGTGAATCAGTGATGCACGATCGGGCTAAGATAAGGAGCGAGATTGACATCAAACTAAGAAAAAATGGGATTCTTTTCCCATGTGAACCATAGTCTCTAGGGGCAATACGTGAAGGCTCTCGTGCTCTCCGGGGGAGCGGGCACCCGCCTCCGCCCGATCACACACACCTCGGCCAAGCAGTTGGTGCCGGTCGCCAACAAGCCCGTGCTCTTCTACGGCCTCGAGGCGATCGCCGACGCCGGCGTCACCGAGGTCGGCATCGTCGTCGGGGACACCGCGAACGAGATCCGCGAGGCGGTCGGTGACGGTTCGCAGTTCGGGATCAAGGTCACCTACATCCCGCAGGACGCGCCGCTGGGCCTCGCCCACGCCGTGCTCATCGCCCAGGACTTCCTCGGTGACGACGACTTCGTCATGTACCTCGGCGACAACTTCATCGTCGGTGGCATCAGCGGCCTGGTGGAGGAGTTCAGGGCCGACCGGCCCGACGCGCAGATCCTGCTGACCAGGGTCCCCAACCCCACCTCATTCGGTGTCGCCGAGCTCGACGGCAACGGCCTGGTGGTGGGCCTGGAGGAGAAGCCGAAGAAGCCCAAGAGTGATCTGGCGCTCGTCGGCGTGTACCTGTTCACCTCGGCCATACACGAAGCCGTCCGCTCCATCGAGCCCTCCTGGCGCGGCGAGCTGGAGATCACGCACGCCATCCAGTGGCTGATCGACGAGAAGCGTGACGTCCGCTCCACCACGATCTCCGGCTACTGGAAGGACACCGGCAACGTCACCGACATGCTGGAGGTCAACCGGTCGGTCCTGGAGACGGTGGAGCCGGTGAACGCGGGCACCGTGGACGAGGACAGCGAGATCATCGGCCGGGTGCGCATCGAGGCGGGTGCCCGTGTCAGCGGCAGCCGGATCGTCGGACCCGCGATCATCGGAGCCGGCACGGTGGTGAGCGACGCGTACATCGGTCCTTTCACCTCCGTCTCCGAGGACTGCCGGATCGAGGACAGCGAGATCGAGTACTCCATCGTGCTGCGCGGCTCCTCCGTGACCGGCGTGCGCCGTGTCGAGGCCTCGCTGATCGGCCGCGATGTCGAGGTCACCCCCGCCCCCCGTAACCCCGCAGCCCACCGGCTCGTGCTCGGTGATCACAGCAAGGTGCAGATCTCTTCATGACGACCTCCTCCTCTCCCGCCCACCCCACCCGGATTCTGGTGACCGGCGGCGCAGGTTTCATCGGCTCCCACTACGTCCGTACGCTGCTCGGCCCGCAGGGTCCCGGTGATGTCTCGATCACCGTCCTGGACAAGCTGACGTACGCGGGCAACCCGGCCAACCTCGACGAGGTGCGCGCGCACCCCGGATTCGCCTTCGTGCAGGGCGACATCTGCGACCCCGAGCTGGTCGGCAAGCTGATGGCCGAGCACGACGAGGTCGTGCACTTCGCCGCCGAGTCGCACGTCGACCGTTCCATCGACGGTGGCGCCGAGTTCGTCCGTACGAACGTGGTCGGTACCCACACGCTCATCGACGCGGCACACCGGGCCGGCATCAAGACCTTCGTGCACATCTCCACGGACGAGGTCTACGGCTCGATCGACGAGGGCTCGTGGCCCGAGACGCACCCGCTGGAGCCCAACTCGCCCTACTCCTCGGCGAAGGCCTCCAGCGACCTGATCGCGCTGTCGTACCACCGCACCCACGGCCTGGACGTCCGCGTCACCCGTTGCTCGAACAACTACGGGCACCACCACTTCCCCGAGAAGGTCATCCCGCTCTTCGTCACCAACCTCCTCGACGGCAAGAAGGTCCCGCTGTACGGCGACGGCGGCAACGTCCGCGACTGGCTGCACATCGACGACCACGTCCAGGGCATCGACCTGGTCCGCACCAAGGGCCGCGCGGGCGAGGTCTACAACATCGGCGGCGGCACCGAGCTCTCCAACAAGGAGCTCACCGGACTGCTGCTCGCCGCGTGCGGAGCCGACTGGGAGACCAGCGTCGAGTACGTCGAGGACCGCAAGGGCCACGACCGACGCTACTCCGTCGACTGCACGAAGATCCGCGAGGAGCTGGGCTACGTCCCGCGCAAGAGCTTCGAGCAGGGGCTGGCGGAGACGGTCCAGTGGTACCGCGAGAACCGCGCGTGGTGGGAGCCGCTGAAGGAACGGGCGGCCCTGTGAGCGACACCCGAAGCTGGCTGGTGACCGGCGCGGGCGGGATGCTCGCGCAGGACGTCCTGGCCCGGCTCGCGACCGCCGGCGTCCCGGCGGTCGCGGTCACCCGCACCGACCTGGACATCACCGACCCCGCCGCCGTACGGGCGGTCCTCGCGGAGCACCGCCCGGCCGTCGTGGTCAACTGCGCGGCGTGGACGGCTGTCGACGACGCGGAGACCCGCGAGGCCGACGCGCTGCGCATCAACGGCGACGGCGCGCGTCACCTCGCCGAGGCCTGCCGCGAGCAGGCCGCCGTACTCCTGCATGTCTCCACGGACTACGTCTTCCCCGGCGACGCCGAGAAGCCGTACGCCGAGGACGCCGCGACCGGCCCGCGCAGCGCGTACGGCCGTACCAAACTGGCCGGCGAGCAGGCGGTCCTCTCGACGCTTCCCGGCAGCGGTTTCGTGGTCCGTACGGCCTGGCTGTACGGGGCGGGCGGCGGCAACTTCGTCCGCACGATGATCAAGCTGGAGGGCGTCAAGGACACCCTGGACGTCGTCGACGACCAGCGTGGCCAGCCGACCTGGACCGTCGACCTCGCCGACCGGCTGGTCCGCCTGGGCCGGGGCGCCCTCGCGGGCACCGCACCGGCGGGCGTCTACCACGGCACCAGCGGCGGCGAGACGACCTGGTTCGGCCTCACGCGGGAGATCTTCCGGCTTCTGGGCACCGACCCGGCGCGGGTCCGTCCGACGACCAGTGAGGCGTTCGTACGCCCTGCGCCGCGGCCCGCGTACAGCGTGCTGGGCCACGACCGGTGGGCGGCGGCGGGCATCGAGCCGATCAGGGACTGGCCGGAAGCGCTGACGGAGGCGTTCCCGGCGCTGGTGGCGGCCGAGCGGAGCTGACCGGACGAACTGCGGTGGCCGGGTCCTGCCTTCGGGCGGGACCCGGCCACTTTCCGTACAACCTAAGGCGCGGCTCGCTGGTCCGTGTCCCCATGAAGAGAAGGCAGATTGCAGGCGTCTTTCTGATTCTCCTGCTGTCCGCATGCGGGACGGGCGGGACGGACGGGCCCGAGAAGACGGGCGGGACGGACGCGGAGCAGGGACGGACGCACCGGGAGGCCGTGCGGTCGGACTTCGACGGGGACGGGTACGGGGATCTCGTGGTCGGCGACGGGTCGGGGACCGTCAACGGGACTGACTCCGCCGGATACGCGGTCGTTCTCCGCGGATCCTCTCAGGGCCCGGCACTCAAGGGGTCGCAAGTAGTCACTCAGGACGGGCTCGGGCTCGGCAAGGCAGGCCAGGTCGGTGGTTTCGGATCCGACGGCAGGAGCGTGACCGCCGACCTCGATGGTGACGGGCGGGCCGACTTCGTCAGCCAGGCGGGCACCAACACGGTCTTCGTCGTCTGGGGAAGCGCCGAGGGGCTTTCCGGAGCGGCCCGGCTCGCGGGTTCCGCACCTGTCGCCGGCGATTTCGACGGTGACGGGCAGGACGACCTCGTCATCACCGGGACCGAGGAGAACAGCGCACGAGTCCTCCTGGGGCCGTTCAGCCGCGCAGGGGCACCGCGCCGCACCGTCTCCCTCGACCTGACGCCGAGCGACCCGGAGAACCCCGTCGCGAGGCCTTCCACAGCCGGCGACGTGACGGGGGACGGCAAGGACGACCTCCTGGTCACCTGGTCCCACATCTACGCGGACGAGGCACCCGTCCCGCGCGCGACCCTCGTGTACCGCGGCGCCGCCGACGGGAAGCTGGTCAAGGGCCCGCGCCTGAAGGACGACCAGGGCAAGGACTTCTACGGCGAGACACTCAGGACCGGGGACCTGAACAAGGACGGTTTCGCCGATGTCGTGGCAGGCCTCACCTGTGAGTCCATGGGCGAGCCCGTGCTCCCGGACGGTGGCAGTCGAGTGGCTGTCCTGTACGGGGGACCCTCCGGGCAGAGCGAGAAGCTGAAGCCTCTGCGTATCACCGAGAAGACAGCGGGCCTGCCCGTTCAAGGGCCCTTTTCATACTGCACATTCGGCTCCGGCGTGACGGTCGGTGACGTCCATGGCGACGGATACGCCGATGTGGCGTTCTCGGTCACGACGGGCCCTGGTGACGCCTCGGACCCGGATGACGTGGTCACCACCGTTGTTCTGCTGAGGGGGAGCGCTGACGGACTTACGGTCGAAAAGGCGCAGGCCGTACCCGGTAGCCCCGGCGGGATGCTGGACACGAACGGTGACCGAGCGGCCGAACTCCTGGTGGTGGTGGGCGGAACGGGCTACGCGGTCGAGGACCCGCAGAAACCCGAGGTCCAGGTGTTGCGCGGCGGGTCAGGCGGGGTTGAGCTCGCCCCGATGCTGGTGGTCAAGGAGGCCGACCTCGACCTCGGGCCGGAGATAGAGAGCAAGAGGTCGAACACCTTCGGAGTCGTGTGACCCACGGGCTGTCCCGCCCGTGAGCGAGTAAATTTGTGATGAACTTCCAAGAAAGCTTACGCCCGAGCCATCAGATGAGTAACTTCGCCGGGAACAAGAACAACAGCCGGAATCCGTCGAAAGGCCGCTTCAGTGGACCGTCATGAACTCCTGCGTGGACTGCACCGTGTCTACCGTCCGCGAAACTACCTGGAGATCGGCGTCAACGACGGCCGCAGTCTGGCGCTTTCGCGCGTCGCGTCGGTGGCGATCGACCCGGCCTTCAAGGTGGTGACGTCGATCAGCTGCGACGTCCACCTGGTCCAAGCCACCAGCGACGACTTCTTCGCCCGCAAGGACCCGCTGGTGCACCTGCGCCGCGGCCGCAACCCCTTCCGTGCCCTCGCCCGTAAGGACCCGCTGGGGGTTCTCGGCGGCGATCCCACGCTGGAGCTGGCCTTCATCGACGGCATGCACCTCTTCGAGTACGCGCTGCGTGACTTCATGAACGTGGAGCGCCACTCGCGCTGGTCGAGCGTGATCGTGCTCGACGACATGCTGCCGCGCGACGTCGACGAGGCGGCCCGCGACCGGCACACCAAGTTCTGGACGGGCGACGTCTACAAGCTGGTGACCGTCCTGCGGAAGTACCGCCCCGACCTGACGGTGCTGGAGGTCGACACCGCGCCGACCGGCGTCGCCGTGGTCTTCGGCGCCGACCCGCAGAACACCGTGCTCAAGGAGGCGTACGACGAGATCATCAAGGAGTACGTCACCCCTGACCCGCAGGCGGTCCCCGAAGAGGTGCTCGTGCGCAAGCACGCCGTGCAGCCCGAGGCGCTGCTGGGGGCCGACTTCTGGCCCGCCCTGACCCGGGCCCGCAACCTGCGCCGCTCGCGCTCGGCATTCGCTCCCCTGCGTGGAAAGATCGCGGCGCTCGGCGGCTGAGCGACCAGCAGAGAGGGGGCCCGCGGATCTGCTCCGCGGGCCCCCTCTGTCATTGCCTCAGGCGCGCAGCTGGGCCGCGTAGGCCTGGCAGTCCGCGTACGAAGGCAGCAGGCCCTGTGCCTCCGCCTCGGCCAGGGTCGGCGCCGCCGCGTCCTTCTCGGACAGGACGGGCGTCACGCCCGAGGGCCACTCGATGCCCAGTTCGGGGTCGAGCGGGTGGATGCCGTGTTCGCGCTGTGGGGCGTATCCCTCGGAGCAGAGGTAGACCACGGTCGCGTCGTCGGTCAGCGCCATGAAGGCGTGCCCGAGGCCCTCGGAGAGGTACACGGAGTGGTGGTCCGCGTCGTCCAGTCGTACGGCTTCCCACTGCTTGTACGTGGGTGAGCCGGTGCGGATGTCGACGATGACGTCCAGCACCGCGCCGCGTACGCACTTCACGTACTTGGCCTGGCTCGGCGGGACGTCGGCGAAGTGGATGCCGCGCAGGGTGCCCCGGCTGGAGACCGAACAGTTGGCCTGGGCCAGGTTCAGACCGTGGCCGGTGGACTCCGCGAAGTCCGCCCCCTTGAACCACTCGTGGAAGCTCCCGCGGTCGTCTGGGAAGATCTTCGGTTCGTGCACCCAGGCGCCCGCGATGCTGAGCTCCCGCATGGTGATCACATCCTTAGTGTGGTGCGTGTACGTGGTGTGCGGCCGGTCAGCCGACGAGCTTCGCCGCGAGGCTGCGGAGCTTCTTGCGGGCCGGGGCGGGGAGCCTGCGGACCACCGGACCGCCGACGGCGCGCAGACCGCGGCGTACGACCGTCCTGCGCTGCTTGCGCAGTTCCGCCGCCACGACCTCGGGAGCCACGACCGCGAGATCGCTGCCGAGCTGGAGCCGCCCGTTGCCCGCGACCGTCACCTGGCAGAGCGGAAGGGCCTCACTCTTGGCTCCGTCCAGCTTGACCGAGAGGTTCCAGAGGCCGGGCGTCACGTCTTTCGCACGCTCCGGGAGGGGGAGGTGGGCGCGGCCGGCGACGTGCCGGGTCTGGGCGGACAGCGTGTGCGTACGGCCGTCCTCGGAGCTCAGGACCAGCTCCGCCTTCTTCGGTCCGGCCGCGGCACGGGTGAAGATGTCGAGCCGGAGTTCCGGCTTGTTGCCGGGCATCCGCAGCACGGGGCGGCCTTCGAGGTAGGTCGCCATCTTCTTGGCGCGGCGCTCGACGTCGAAGGTGATATTGCCGTGCGGGTCGGTGAAGTACGGAATGACCGGGCGGGCGGGGGAGCCGAGCAGCGCGGGCAGGCAGTCGGCGTCGACGTGTGCCGCGCGGTCGGCGCCGAGCCGGGCCTTGCGGACCACTCCGAGGCCGCGGACCGGCACCCAGATGTCCCAGAAGCCGCGGGAGACGGGGCCACGGCCCTTGCCGCCCTGCGGGTTGACCTTGCCGGTGCCGCGCAGGACGACCTCGCAGGCGCCGTCCTCCAGGTCCTCGACGGTGGCGTCGAACTCGGCGGGGCAGGACCACTCGACGGCCGTCTCGCGGTTGCGCATGGACATCTCGGCCTTGAAGCCGTCCATCTCGTCCGTGACGTCGACCAGTTCGCCGTCCGCCAGCAGGTCCTCGGTGAACTCCGGGTGCAGGAAGAGGCGTCCGTCGCGGCGCAGCAGCTTGAGCGGTTCGCCGTTCTCGCCCTGCACCAGGCGCACGGTGGTGGTGATGGACATCTTGCCGTCGGGCTGCCAGGCGACGTTCTCCAGCCGGGCGGCGCCCTTGATGGAGGCGGCGAAGCGGGCGATTTTCAGCAGTCCCTGACGGTCGTCGCGGCGCAGCAGGGTGGACCGGACGCGGGTGAGCGCACCGAGCCCGTCGTGCACGCCGTCGCCCATGAAGTCCTTGGACAGCGGCTGGATGGCGTCGATCATCTCGTCGAGGTAGTCCGGCTCGTACTTGAGTACGGAGGGCTCGCTGAGCCGGCCGAGCATTTCGACCCGGTAGAAGCGGCGGAGCAGCAGGTCCCGGAATTCTCCGGGCTCGGTGTTGGCGACGACGACGTCGAGGACCTCGCGGAGGTTTCCGTAATAGCCGGACGGGACGATCTTCGCGGATCCCGCGTTGTTCCCGTCGTCGCGCCTCGAGTAGTAGTAGCAGGTGTAACTGCCGAGAATGGACACGACTTTGGCGGGGAAATACGCCTCCATCATGTACAGCTGGTCCTCCAGGCGCCGCTTTCCCTCGGGATAGGCGATCTTGTTCTCGTGGAGGAACTGCGTGCGGAACATCTTGTGCGGCGTGAGGCTGTCGTACAGCGGTGCGTCCTGGAGGGTGCACTTCTCCCGGTCCAGGCGGAAGACGCCGTGCGGGACACCGCGGAAGTTGCTGGCCACCTTGCCGATGACGATGTCGGAGCCGTTGCGGTGCCCCATGTCGTACATCCGGCGCAGGGCGTCGGAGGCGAGGTAGTCGTCCTGGTCGAGGAACTGGACGTACTCTCCCGCGGCCTCGCTCACCCCGATGTTCCGGGGCTTCCCGGGCCAGCCGGAGTTCGGTATGTGGATGACCCGGAAATGCGGGTGCTCCTCGGCGAGGGCGTCCAGTTCGGCGGGCGTTTCGTCGGTCGAGCCGTCGTCAACGAAGAGAACCTCGAACTCGTCGGAAGACAGGGTCTGCCTCAACAGTGAGTCGATGCAGGGCTTGATGTACTTTCCGGGGTTGTAGACCGGGATGATGACGCTCACCTTGGTGGTCGGCATGTACTTGTACCTGTCTCCTGTCGGACGCCCTGAGGGGGGTGGCCACCGTGTGTATGGCGGGTAGCCATCACGTGTATGGCTGGAGTCACAGGGTATCCGCAGCTGTATTGGGTACAAGCGGTAGCTTTCCCGGTCCGCGGGTGCCGCCCCGCAGGGACGGGCGGGCCCGGTTTGACCGGGCCTGGAGTGGCCCGTAACCTTGACCCTCGGTGTTGTCTCCGTACACACCCATCCCTGAGCACCCCACCTCCTGCTCTTCGAGCAGGGGAGGCCGCTCGTCCGAATCCGGATCATCGGGCCCTCGGGTCCGTGTGAGCGGCTGGCGTCAGGGGTCCGGTTCCGAGTGAAAGAGAGATCCGCGTGTACGCCATCGTGCGCAGCGGTGGTCGCCAGCACAAGGTTGCTGTAGGCGACATCGTTGAGGTTGACAAGATTTCCACTGCCAAGGTTGGCGACACCGTAGAGCTCTCTACGCTGCTCGTTGTCGACGGCGAAGCCGTGACCAGCGACCCGTGGGTCCTCGCCGGGATCAAGGTCCAGGCCGAGATCGTGGACCACCACAAGGGCGTCAAGATCGACATCCTTCGGTACAAGAACAAGACCGGTTACCGCCGTCGTCAGGGCCACCGCCAGCAGTACACGGCGATCAAGGTCACTGAGATCCCCGCGGCTGCGAAGTAAGGGACTGAGGAGAGATGGCACACAAGAAGGGCGCATCGTCCACTCGGAACGGTCGCGACTCCAATGCTCAGCGGCTCGGCGTGAAGCGCTTCGGCGGTCAGGTCGTCAACGCCGGTGAGATCCTGGTCCGCCAGCGCGGCACCCACTTCCACCCGGGCAACGGCGTCGGCCGTGGCAAGGACGACACCCTGTTCGCCCTTGACGCCGGTGCGGTGGAGTTCGGTACCCACCGTGGCCGCAAGGTCGTGAACATCGTTCCGGTCGCCTGACCGGTACTTTTCGCGAGGCGGACCTCACTTCCCCTACGGGAAGCGGGTCCGCCTTTCGCGTGTTTTCAATGGATGTGGCCCCAACGAGGGGCGCGGCATCCGAAAGACTTTCCGTACGTAACTGGAGGCACATCCCATGACCACCTTCGTGGACCGCGTCGAGCTGCATGTCGCCGCGGGTAGCGGAGGTCACGGCTGTGCCTCCGTACACCGGGAGAAGTTCAAGCCGCTCGGTGGCCCGGACGGCGGCAACGGCGGCCACGGCGGTGACGTGATCCTCGTCGTCGACCAGGCCGTGACCACGCTGCTCGACTACCACCACTCCCCGCACCGCAAGGCGACCAGCGGCAGGCCCGGCGAGGGCGGCAACCGGTCCGGCAAGGACGGGCAGGACCTGGTCCTGCCGGTGCCGGACGGCACGGTGGTGCAGGACAAGGCGGGCAACGTGCTCGCCGACCTGGTCGGACAGGGCACGACGTACGTCGCCGCCGAGGGCGGCCGCGGTGGCCTCGGCAACGCGGCGCTGTCCTCGGCCCGCCGCAAGGCGCCCGGCTTCGCGCTGCTCGGTGTGCCGGGCGGCCTCCAGGACATCGTCCTGGAGCTGAAGACCGTCGCGGACGTGGCGCTCGTCGGCTACCCGAGCGCGGGCAAGTCCTCGCTGATCTCGGTGCTGAGCGCCGCCAAGCCGAAGATCGCGGACTACCCCTTCACCACCCTCGTGCCCAACCTCGGCGTGGTGACGGCCGGTTCGACGGTCTACACGATCGCCGACGTGCCCGGTCTCATCCCCGGCGCCAGCCAGGGCAAGGGTCTCGGCCTGGAGTTCCTGCGCCATGTCGAGCGGTGCAGCGTGCTGGTGCACGTCCTGGACACGGCGACGCTGGAGTCCGAGCGCGACCCCGTCTCCGACCTCGACATCATCGAGGAGGAGCTGAAGCAGTACGGCGGCCTCGGCGACCGGCCGCGCATGGTCGTCCTCAACAAGATCGACGTACCGGACGGCAAGGATCTCGCCGAGATGGTGCGGCCCGAGCTGGAAGCGCGCGGTTACCGCGTCTTCGAGGTGTCCGCGGTCGCCCACACGGGCCTCAAGGAGCTGTCCTTCGCGCTCGCCGACGTGGTCGCCAAGGGTCGCGCCGCCAAGCCGGCGGAGGAGGCGACCCGGGTCGTCATCCGCCCGAAGGCGGTCGACGACGCCGGCTTCACCGTCGCCCGCGAGGAGGACGGCCTCTACCGCGTCCGCGGCGAGAAGCCCGAACGCTGGGTCCGCCAGACCGACTTCAGCAACGACGAGGCCGTCGGCTACCTCGCCGACCGCCTCAGCCGCCTCGGCGTCGAGACGGAGCTGATGAAGGCGGGCGCCCGCTCGGGCGACGGCGTCGCCATCGGCCCCGAGGAGAACGCGGTCGTCTTCGACTGGGAGCCCACGATGATGGCCGGCGCGGAGATGCTCGGCCGCCGTGGCGAGGACCACCGCCTGGAGGCACCGCGTCCCGCCACCCAGCGCCGCCGTGACAAGCAGGCGGAGCGGGACGAGACGGAGAAGGAGTACGACGACTTCGAACCGTTCTAGTTCGGGTCGCACACGTACGAACGCACGGATGCCCTGGGACTTAACTGAGTCCCAGGGCATTCTCAGCCCCTCCCCAGCATCTGCTCTTAACGTCCCCTTACCATGGAGATCGACTGTTCGACACCTGACATGACGGCCGCGCCGACGCCGCTTCCCGCGGGCACCCGGCTGCTGCACATAGGTCCCCACAAGACCGGGACCACCTCGATCCAGGGCGCGCTGTTCGCCGCGAAGGACGCGATGGCCGGCCACGGTGTCGACTTCCCGGCCCGCAGCAGACACCCCATGGAAGCCGCGCTCGCGGTCTGCGCCCGGCCCGCCATGATCGGCGACACCCGGCCCACCGAGCAGCACTGGCAGCGGCTCGTGGACCTGGTGCGGGCCACCGGGAAGCGCACCTCGGTGGTCAGCAGCGAGTTCTTCGCCGACGCCCCGGACGACGAGACCATCGCGCGGATCGTCGACGACCTGGGCCGGGACCGCGTACACGTCCTGATCACCGTGCGCCCGCTGGCGAAGATCATGCCCTCGCAGTGGCAGCAGTACGTGCAGAACGGGTTGCGCATGGGCTACGAGGACTGGCTCACCCACATGCTGCGCAAGGCCCCGTACGAGAAGCCCAACCCGAGCTTCTGGCGGCGCCACCGCCATGACCGGCTCGTCGAGCGATGGGTACGGGCCGTCGGCGCCGAGAACCTCACCGTCGTCGTGGTCGACGACGGTGACCGGGGCGGCCTCATGCGTACCTTCGAATCCCTTCTCGGTCTGCCTGGCGGTCTCCTGGTGCCGGAACCGGACACCGTCAACCGCTCCCTCACGCTGGCCGAAACCGAAATGCTGCGGAAGCTCAACAGGGAGTTCCGCGGAAATGGCCTGCCCGACGAGCTGTATTCCAAGCTGGTGCGCGGCGGCGCGGTCCTGCATATGAAGAACACCTGCCGCCCCACCCCGGGAGACGCGCGCATCTGCACGCCGGCGTGGGCGCTGGAGGCGGCCGCGGGAATCGGCGCGGAAATGGCCGAGCGCATCGGGTCCATGGGCGTACGCGTCCTCGGCGATCCGGCGCTGCTGTCCGTCCTGCCCGCCGCGGAAAGCGCGGAGCCGGTACCCGTGCGGATCGACGCGGAGGTGGCGGCCCAGGCGCTGTACGGTGCGCTCGCCGCCGCGGCCACCGTACCCGCGCGCAGAACCCCGGCGCGTACGGTTCACCAGACGCCGTCCAGGGAACTCGTCCGGGTGCTGGGCCACCGGGTGCTCAGGCGGCTGAAGCGGACCTGAGCCGCGGTCTCCGAGTCCGACCTCGGCGTGAAGGACGTACGGAAATCGTGTGCAGTTACTCACAGCAAATCCGGACAATCCGGTTCGGGTGCTGAGAAGGCGCCTGCATGCAAGGTGAATAACCGGTTGCGCGCACATATGCAGCAGGCGGCGCTCACCTTGCATGGCGGTAACCGAAAGTGGGACCATTCCAAGGTTCCCTGTTGCCCCAAGGTAGGTCGCCTGTGTCTGAGCACTTTGCCAAGCCCCGTACCACCGCAGTGATCCTTGCCGGTGGCACTGGTCAGCGCGTCGGTCTGTCGATTCCGAAGCAGCTGCTGAAGATCGCCGGCAAGGCGGTCATCGAGCACACGCTGACCACCTTCGAGAACGCCGACTCGATCGACGACATCATCGTGCTGATGGCTCCGGGCTATGTGCCGGACGTCGAGAAGATCGTCGCGAAGGCGGGTTTCGCCAAGGTGACGAGGATCATCGAGGGCGGCTCGACGCGGAACGAAACCACCGAGCGTGCCATCGCGGCCCTCGGCGAGGGCCTGCTCGAGGGCCAGGACGCGAACGTCCTCTTCCACGACGCCGTACGCCCGCTGCTGTCCGAGCGGGTCATCGACGACTGTGTCACCGCCCTGGAGCGCTACCAGGCCGTCGACGTCGCCATCCCGTCCGCGGACACGATTATCGTGACCCGCACCCACGGCGAGGACGGCGAGTTCATCACCGAGATCCCGGACCGCTCCCGGCTGCGCCGCGGCCAGACGCCCCAGGCGTTCAAGCTGTCCACCATCCGCCGGGCGTACGAGGTCGCCGCGAACGACCCCAACTTCCAGGCCACCGACGACTGTAGCGTCGTACTCAAGTACCTGCCGGACGTGCCGATCCACGTCGTCGCGGGCGACGAGTACAACATGAAGGTCACGCAGCCCGTCGACGTCTTCATCGCCGACAAGCTCTTCCAGCTCGCCTCCACCGCCGCGCCCCAGCAGGCCGACGAGGCCGCCTACCGTGAGCTGCTCACCGGTAAGACCGTCGTGGTCTTCGGCGGTTCGTACGGCATCGGCAAGGACATAGCCGAACTCGCCGAGGGTTACGGCGCCAAGGCGTACGCGCTGGGCCGCTCGACCACCGGCACGCACGTCGAGAACCCGGAGGAGGTCGACGACGCGCTGTCCACGGCGTACGCGGAGACCGGGCGCATCGACTACGTCATCAACACCGCGGGCGTGCTGCGCATCGGCAAGCTCGCCGAGACGGATAACGCGACCATCGAGGAAGCGCTGAAGGTCAACTACCTGGCGCCGGTGCAGATCGCCCGCTCCTCGTACAAGTACCTGGCCGAGACCAAGGGGCAACTGCTCCTCTACACGTCCAGCAGCTACACCCGCGGGCGTGCCGAGTACAGCCTCTACTCCTCGACCAAGGCCGCCATGGTCAACCTCACCCAGGCCCTGTCCGACGAGTGGGCCGGCGACGGTGTCCGCGTCAACTGCATCAACCCCGAGCGCACCGCGACCCCCATGCGGACCAAGGCGTTCGGCCAGGAGCCCACGGGCTCGCTGCTCTCCTCCGAGGCCGTCGCGCGGACCTCGCTCGACGTGCTGCTCTCCGAGCTCACCGGGCACGTCATCGACGTCCGTCAGCAGGACCCGACGGCCGAGGCCGGAAATGCCTCCGGTTTCGAGGCGGCACTGGCCGCCGTCCTGGACCGTCAGGACGGCGTGGCATAATCAATTAATCGATCTTCAGAATTCAGGCCTCTGTGGTTGCGTGTTTTCCTCGCATTCATGGAGGCCTGAATCCGTGAAGTTCAAACTCTCCTCTTTTGGTATTAAACCGGCACTCACCCCTCAAGAGCAGGTTTCTTCGTGATTTCCACCGCTATTCGCGTTGCCCGGGTGGGCAGTGCGGCCGAGCTGGCCGCGGCGGCCCTCATGATGCTGGGCTTCCCCTGTCTGATGCTCGCCGCGCTGCTGCCGAGCGTCCCCGCCTTCGCGGCCGCGGCCGCCGTGACGTATCTGGCGGACCACTATCTGCACCGGCGCGGCAGCTACCTGATCAACCGCCTCGGCAAGGTGCGGGCCGGTCTGTCCATCCGGTTCCTGATCCGGGAACTGCTCCTGGTGCTGCTCCTGGCGCGCCTGGACCTGGCCGACAGCCTCGTCTTCTACGCGGCGATCGCGGGCTTCCTGGCCTTCTTCGGCTTCCAGGCCCCGCACAGTGCGCTGGCCACGCTGATCCGGTCGCGCCGCAGGATGCCGGTCGCCACCCGCAACGTCGACCTCGGCTCCCGCATCCGCATCCCGGACGCGCCCCCGAACGCCCTGCTCGACCGGTCCGCCGAGAAGATGCTCCACCTCGACCTGGCCGCGGTCGTCGGCGTGCTCGTCGCCGCGGCGACCGACTCGACCGTGTACGGGCTCGTCGGCGTCGGCATCACGCTGGTGCTGGCCCTCTGCTACGTCGCCGTGCTCGTTCCGTACGTCCGTGGCAAGAGCACCCCGCCGAACGCGGACAAGGTCCTCGCTGCGGCCGACGCGTGGCTGCGCAACTACCGCCCGGAGACGGTGCTCTACTTCTCGGGCTCCAAGGAGTCGGCGTACCAGGTCAACATGTGGCTGGAGACGATGGAGCAGCTGGACACCCGGCCGCTGATCATCCTCCGCGAACGCGCCATCCTCGAGCTCATGGCGCCCACCACCGTGCCGGTCATCTGCGTGCCCGGAGGGGTGCACCTGATGAACATGGACCTGTCCACGGTGCGCGTCGCGCTGTACGCGGCGAACGTCGGCAAGAACATCCACCTGCTGCGCGTCCCGACCATGAAGCACGTCTTCATCGGCCACGGCGACAGCGACAAGCTCGCCAGCGTCAACCCGTTCAGCAAGGCGTACGACGAGGTGTGGACCGCCGGCCGCGCGGGCCGCGACCGCTATGCCATCGCCGATGTCGGCGTCCGTGACGAGGACATCGTCGAGGTCGGCCGCCCGCAGCTGGCGCCGATCCAGACCTGGCAGGGCGTGCCGGAGGGATCCGCCGACGGCGGCATGCCGACGGTCCTGTACGCGCCCACCTGGGAGGGCTGGGACGGCAACCCCGGCAACACCTCCCTCCTGCTCGCGGGCAAGAACATCGTGCGGAAACTGCTCGCCGCCGACCCGCCGGTCCGCGTCCTCTACAAGCCGCACCCCTTCACCGGCACCGTCAGCACGCAGGCGAAGACCGCGCACGAGCGGATCGTCGCGCTGATCGTGAAGGCGGCCGCCGAGCGCGCCGCCGACCCGCGCTTCGCCGCCGACGGCGCCGACCGGAGCGCGGCCCGGGCCGAGCTGACCCGCATCGAGGCCCGCCTCGCCAAGCTGACCGGCGGCGACGAGGCGGGCGACGAGGCCGAGGCCACCCGCGACGGCATGGTCGACCTGGCCAAGCACGCCGAGGTTCTCCGGCTGCGCGCCGAATGGGACGACGCGTACTGGCGTTCGGCCGGAACCTGGGAGCACCGCGTCATCGCGGGCGCCGAGCCGCGCCTGTACGACTGCTTCAACGTCTCCGACGCGATGGTCTCCGACATCTCCAGCGTGGTCTCCGACTTCATCGCGAGCGGCAAGCCGTATGCCGTCACGGACTCCGCCGAGCTCGGCGTCGAGGAGTTCAAGCGGCAGAACACCGCGGTGCGTGCCGCCGTGATCCTGTCCAACTCGGCTGCCGAACTGCCCGAGTTGCTCGCCGCGGTGCGCGACCCGGCGGCCGACGCGCAGGCCGCCGAACGCCAGGAGCTGAAGCAGTATCTGCTCGGCCCGGACAAGCCGACCTCGATCGAACAGTTCAACTCCGCGGTGCGGCAGCTGGCGCAGAAGGCCGAGACCCGCAACCTCGGCCAGGAGACCGGCACTTCGGCCACTTCGGCTGAGGATGTCCCGGCTCCGGGCGCCCCGGAGCCGGACGCTGCCTCCCCGGACGCCTCGGCCGCTTCGGCCGCGGCCGTGGACCTGGCGAGCGCACTGCCCGGCCGGGGGACGACCGGCGAGACCGGCGGGGCGGCGGTCAAGGACTGACCTGCCGGATCAGCGTGCTTCTGGGTCCGGCTCCCGAGGATTTCCCTCGGGAGCCGGACCCTTTGCGTCGAGGAAGCGCGCGTATGGGATGAATATGTACAAGACGCCTGTCCGGGAAGTGGACCGATGCGCGATGCCCGGTCCCCTTCGCGTAAATTGCCGGGCGGGGCAGCCGGATCGAACGCGAGGGGATGCACGCAGGTGGCAGGGGCAAGGCAGGCCGTGGCGCAGGCTCACCGGATCGTCGTCAAGGTGGGGTCCTCGTCGCTGACCACCGCCGCCGGCGGCCTCGACGCCGACCGGGTCGACGCCCTCGTCGACGTGCTCGCCAAGGCGCGCAGCGGCGGTGAGCGGGAAGTCGTCCTCGTCTCCTCCGGCGCCATCGCCGCCGGGCTCGCCCCGCTCGGGCTGCGCCGCCGCCCCACGGACCTCGCTCGGCAGCAGGCCGCGGCCAGCGTCGGCCAGGGCCTCCTGATCGCCCGCTACACCGCCTCCTGCGCCCGGCACGGCATCCGCGTCGGACAGGTGCTCCTCACCTCCGACGACACCAGCCGCCGTGCCCACCACCGCAACGCCGCCCGCACCCTCGACAAGCTCCTCGCCATGGGCGCCCTGCCGATCGTCAACGAGAACGACACCGTCGCCACGGACGAGATCCGCTTCGGCGACAACGACCGTCTCGCCGCACTCGTCGCCCATCTCGTACGCGCCGACCTGCTCGTCCTGCTCTCCGACGTGGACGGCGTGTACGACGGCGACCCCGGCAAACCCGGTACGTCGCGGATCGCCGAAGTACGCGGCCCGTCCGATCTCGACGGCATCGACATCGGCAGCGCGAAAAAGGCAGGCGTCGGCACCGGCGGCATGGTCACCAAGGTCGAGGCGGCCCGGATCGCGACCGGCGCCGGCATCCCCGTGGTGCTGACCAACGCCGTGCACGCCGCCGACGCCCTCGCGGGCCGGGACACCGGCACCTACTTCCACACCACCGGCCGCCGCTCCGCCGACCGGCTGCTCTGGCTCCAGCACGCCTCGACCCCGCAGGGTGCGCTCACCCTGGACGACGGAGCTGTGCGCGCGGTCGTCGAGCGGCGCACCTCGCTGCTGCCCGCGGGTATCGCGTCCGTCGAGGGCGAGTTCACCGCGGGTGACCCCGTCGAACTGCGCGACAGCACGGGGCGGGCGGTCGCGCGGGGGATCGTGAACTTCGACGCCAAGGAGATCCCCCAGCTCATCGGACGCTCGACCAGGGAACTGGCGCGCGAGCTGGGACCCGCGTACGAACGCGAAGTCGTACACAGGGACGCTCTCGTCCTGCTCCACCAGTAGGTGTGGTGACGTTCCGCACGTGCGGAACGTCGTGCACCCGCACGTGCAGTTGTCGTGGAGTTGCCCCATAAACGTCCGAAAGCCCGTCCTCCGCCGGGGGACGTTCCGTAAAACCGCCACGCGACGGCGCCCCACCTGCTCAACTTTGTTGCAGGGAGACCCCGAGATTCATCACCACCATTGCGTAAAGGAGGCCGTCGTGCGACGAGTGCGCCCTGGGGCGGCGGCGTCCCGCGGTGGTGCCGCCTCCCGTGCGGTGGGTGAGGAACGGACGCTGACGAGTGTCGCGGCCGGAGACACGTACGGGAGCGAGAAGCCGGTGGACCAGCCCCGGCTGTGGCACGTCACGCTGAGCGTCTCGGGTGACGAGGCACCGCTGAAGGAGGTCAGGCGCGGCCTTGAGCAGCTCGCCCACGACCACCCCTTTCTGCTGACCAGCCGGTACGCCAACGACCACGCCGAGATCCGCTACTGGGAAGAGGCCCGCGACCTGCACGACGCGGCGGCCGTCGCGCTGCGCCTGTGGGGCGAGCACCGGCAGACCGCCAAGCTGCCGCCCTGGGAGATCGTCGGCCTGGAGGTCATCGACCGCGAGACCTACCACCAGCGGATCGCGGAGGGGTACGGACCACTGCCGGCCACACCTGTCGGCGTTCATCCCTTTTGAGTCATCTTCACCGTGTGTCTCGGGGTTTGGGACATGGGCTGAACAGACCCGTTCGGAGCATTACGCTGCCGACATGACCACGCTCTCGCCGTACGACTCGATGTCTCCGGTCACCCAGGCCGCCTACCGCGCGAAGTCCGCCGCCGCCGACCTCGCGCCCCTGCCGCGTGCCGAGAAGGACGACGCGCTGCTCGCGATCGCGGACGCGCTGGAGGTTCGTACGAGCGAGATCGTCGCCGCCAACGCCAAGGACATCGCGCGCGCCCGCGAGGCCGGCACCAGTGAGACCGTCGTCGACCGGCTCACGCTCACGCCCGAGCGCGTGCGCGCGATCGCCTCGGACGTGCGCGACGTCGTGGCGCTGCCCGACCCGGTCGGCGAGGTCGTCCGCGGCTCGACCCTCCCGAACGGCATCGACCTGCGCCAGGTCCGCGTCCCGCTCGGCGTCGTCGGGATCATCTACGAAGCCCGCCCGAACGTGACCGTCGACGCGGCCGCCCTCTGTCTGAAGTCCGGCAACGCCGTGCTGCTGCGCGGCTCCTCCTCGGCGTTCGAGTCGAACACCGCCCTGGTCCGCGTCCTGCGCGACGCCGTCGGCGGCGCCGGGCTGCCCGCCGACGCCATCCAGCTCGTCCCCGGCGAGGGCCGCGAGTCCGTACGCGAGCTGATGCGCGCCCGCGGCCTGGTCGACGTCCTCATCCCGCGCGGCGGCGCCTCGCTGATCCGCACGGTCGTCCAGGAATCGACCGTCCCGGTCATCGAGACCGGCACCGGCAACTGCCATGTGTACGTCGACGCGCACGCCGACCTCGACATGGCGATCGCCATCCTGATCAACTCCAAGGCGCAGCGGCCCAGCGTGTGCAACTCCGCCGAGACCCTCCTGGTCCACCAGGACATCGCCCCCGAGTTCCTGCCGCGGGCCCTGGACGCCCTCGCGGACGCCGGGGTCACCGTGCACGCCGACGAGCGCGTCCTCGCCTACGCCAAGGGCTCCAGGGCCACCGTCGTGGAGGCCACGGCCGAGGACTGGGACACCGAGTACCTGTCGTACGACATCGCCGCGGCCGTCGTGGACTCGCTCGACCGGGCCGTGACGCACATCCGGCTGTGGAGCTCCGGCCACACCGAGGCCATCGTCACCACCTCGCAGCAGGCGGCCCGCCGCTTCACCCAACTGGTCGACTCCACGACGGTCGCCGTCAACGCCTCGACCCGCTTCACCGACGGTGGCCAGTTCGGCTTCGGCGCCGAGATCGGTATCTCCACGCAGAAGCTGCACGCGCGGGGGCCGATGGGGTTGCCGGAGCTGACGAGCACGAAGTACATCGTCACGGGGGACGGGCACATTCGGCGCTGAGGCGACGGGGGCGGGGGACGGACGCATTCGGGCTGTGGCCACCGGGGACGGACACGTTCGGCGGTGAGGGGGCGTACGGGTTCGGCGGGGGCGTCCACGGGTGTGTTCGTGGGTGCGGCCGGTGGCGCGTCCGGCGTGGAGGCGGGGCGCGCGGCGCGTGAGACGCGTCTCGCCAGGCGGATGAATTTCCATACCGCCTGCCCAAAATGACCCCCCAGGTCTACTCTGGATACGTGCCGGAGGACGTGGGGGGCTCGCCGTTTCCCGACGGCTGGGAGCCCGACGACGACCGCGACCGCGGGGGTGCGGACGAAGAGTTCGCCGCCGTGGTCTTCGACGAGGACTTCGTGCGGGCAGCCGCGGTCCACGAACCGACCGCCGTGGAGCGGCTGCTGGCCGCCGCCCAGGCCCGCGCGGAGGCTTCCGAGGCCGAGGCGCGCCGGGCACACACCCGGGGCGCACGCGGCGACGACGAGCGCTACGAGGACGGGTTCGGCCGCGGTGAATTCGGCCATGACCCGGATCTGGACGACCTGGACGACGCCGAGGTCCTCGAGCGCCGCTACGGCGCGCCGGGCACGTACGGCAGGGCCTACGGCAAGCACACCCGCTGGCAGCGCCCCGTCGCCTGGATGCTCGCCCTGGTGATGGGCATCGGCATGGTCGCGCTGGCCTTCACAGCGGTCTACCGCGGAGCGTCCTCGAACCGCCAGGAGCAGGTACCGGCGCCCGCCTCGACCGGCCTCGAACAGGGCCTCGACAAGATCACCGGCAGTAGTCCTTCCGCTTCGGCCGACTATTCCCAGCCGGCGGTGTCGGCGGTCCCTCGTACACCGTGACGGCCCGGCATGGATCAACCGGATGAACCTGATGTGATCACCGGGGCGAACCCGGGGCGAACGCCGGGGCGACTCTGGTGAGAACCTGTCAGAACTTGTGGTGTAGCAGGGCGTTTACCTGAGCCCCTCGCGACCTACTCTGAAGGTATGGGCGGGCCTGGAGACCCACCTGAGGGGACACCCGAGGGTGCTTCCACAGGTGGAGAGGACGAGTACCGATCCGTCGTCTTCGACGAGTCGTTCGTCCGTGCTGCCCGTCTCCAGGAGTTCTCCGCGCAGGAGCGCATCGCCGATCACGCCCCGGCCGTACGCCGCCGCCCGCCCCGCCACCGCGGCCTCTCCCGGCAGGCGCTGATCCTCGTCCTGCTGATCGCCGTCGCCTTCGGAACCGCGATCTACATGGGCGTACGCCACCCGTACCAGACCCCTGTCGCCCAGCCTCCCGAGCCACTGCGGATGACGGTGATCCCGCTCGCGCCGCAGACCGCAGTACCGGGAGCCACCCGCCCCGAGGACCTGTACGCGAACAGCCCGGCCGCCCAGTTCCGCATCGGCGCCGAGGGCATCACGCTGCCCGCCTCGCGGCGCACCGCCCACTTCTCCGACAGCCAGGTCGTCACCGCACTGACCACCGTCAAGGACTACCTGGTCGAATCCTCCCTGGACCCGGAGGTACTCACGGGCGGCGCCACCCGGCCCGTACGGATCCTGCTCGACCCGCAGCAACTCGATCAGTTCGACCAGAGCTTCGACCGCCCGACCGCCGATGGTCGGCACGCCCCCACCGGCTGGCTGGTGCGCTTCGACCCGAGTGTCCAGCTCGCCGACTCCAAGATCCGGGTGCAGGGCTCTCTCCAGGCCGCGGAGTTCGACTCGAACACCCTTGAGGTCATCGCCGACCACACCTTCGTGTACGCGCTGAAGCCGGCCGGCTCGGACGAGCAGGCGGACGCCTCACTCTTCACCGTCCGGCGCGAGCTGCACTTCCGCTTCGACCGCGACGACCTGCGCATGCACCAGGCCGAACTGGTCGTCTCCTACGTCCAGGCCGGACCGCTCGCCTGCTCCGAGAACTCGGTCGACCAGCTGCGCCCGCTGCTCGCGGGACAGACGGCGAAGGCGGGCGGCCCGGCCGGTACGGACCCGTACGCGACCGGCAGCGCCACGGCGCTGTGCGGATCGCTGGCGACGAGCGCACAGCCGAAGGTGTGAGTGTTCGGGGTGACCCCGGGGCTGGCCCCCCGGGTTTGAGCCGGGTTTGAGCCGGGGCTGAGCCCTTGGGTGCCCTGTGGGGCTGTCGTCGTATCTCGTTGGGCTGGTTGCTGGTCTCCGGTGTCCGGTGTCCGGTCGATGGTCGCCGGTCAGCTGTTGCCGTCGGGGCGGTCGTCGTCGGGGTGGTCGCCGGTGGCCGACGGCGGTGCGTCCTGGTCCTTGGAGGCTTTGGGGTCCTGGGGGGCCTTGGGGTCCTTGGGCGAGTCGCCCGGGTCCTTCGGTGAACTGCTCGCGAAACCGCCGAAGCCGCGCCGCACCCGGCCTCCGAGGTCGCCCGCGCCGCCCGCGATGTCGCCGACCAGCTTCATCAGCGGGTCCTTGGAGTTCTTCACGTCGGAGGCGTAGCTCGCCGCCGACTGCCGGAAGGAGTCCGCTACCGAGGTGTCCTTGTCCTCGTTGCGCCGCGGGTAGTGGCCGTCCATGATCCGCTGGTAGTCGCGGGACTCCGCCCACTTCTTCAGCTCGGCGGCGCGGATCGTGGTGAAGGGGTGGGTGCGCGGCAGCACGTTGAGAATCTTGAGCACGGAGTCGCGCAGGTCGCCGCCCGCTTCATACTCCTCGGCCTGTGCGAGGAACGCGTCCACGTTCATCTCGTGCAGGTGATTGCCGCCCGCGATCTTCATGAGGCCGCGCATCGAGGACCGCAGATCCTGGCCGACCAGGAGGCCGGCGCGGTCCGCCGACAGCTCCGACTTGCGGAACCACTCACGCAGCGCGGTCACGATCGCCATGATCGCGATGTTGCCCAGCGGAATCCACGCGACCCGGAGCGCCAGGTTGGTCAGGAACAGCAGGATCGTGCGGTAGACCGCGTGGCCGGACAGCGCGTGGCCGACTTCATGCCCGATGACGGCCCGCATCTCCTCCTCGTCCAGCAGCTCCACCAGGCCGGTCGTGACGACGATGATCGGCTCGTCCAGGCCGATGCACATCGCGTTCGGCTGCGGGTCCTGGTTGACGTACATCGGCGGGACCTTCTCCAGGTCCAGGATGTAACAGGCGTCCCGCAGCATGGCGTTGAGGTGCGCGAACTGGGCGTCCGAGACGCGTACCGAATCGGACAGGAACAGCAGCCTCAGGCTGCGTTCCGGAAGGAGACCGCTGAGCGCCTTGAAGACCGTGTCGAAGCCGCTGAGCTTGCGCAGGGCCACCAGGGCCGAGCGGTCCGCCGGATGCTCGTACGCCCGCGAGGAGATCCCCTCGAAGCGCCTGCGCTGCCTGCTGGGCACGTTCTCGTGCCCGCTCTGCTCGTGGCTGTCATCGGACATATGTTCCCCCATGCTCTGAGTGCCGTGCCCCCGAAGCGGGCTCCAGCGTAGGCGGAGATACGGTGATGGGGCAGCACACCGTAAGGAGCTATCCCCATGGAGCACATTTCCGCGGCCCTCTGGCTGACCGAGGCGGCCGACGCCGCCGACCGACAGGGGTCGGGCGATCTGCTCCGTGTCGTGCTGATCGTGATGGTGCTGGGCTCCGTCCTGCTGGCGTGGTTCCTGCTGCGCGGCTACAAGCGGGACGACTAGACGACTGGAAGTCCCTGTCGACCGGCGTGAACCAGAAGTTCTCGTCGACCTGCGTGTTTGCTGTGGTGCCGGGTGCCGGGTGCCGGGTGCCGGGTGCTGGCCTTCTCCTTGACTGACGTCTTCCTCGCGGTCGACGTTGCTTGGGTGGACGTTGCTTGGGCCGAGGTTGCTTCGGGTGGCGGGTGGCCGGTGGAGGTGAGGTGTGACGGGTGGGCGGTCCGTCGGCGGTCGGTGGTTGCTCGAGTGCCGGGTGCCGGGTGCCGCACCAACGGCGGAGTCGGCGTGATCGTGGCCGAGGCCCACGCTTACGATGGGCCGACGTCTTTATCCCGCCCACACCGGATAGGTCTGCCGAGATGAGCTTCCACAGCACCGCCGCACAGTTGGTCACGCTCGCCGCCGAGGGCGAGGAGCACGGCGGCAACCACGAGAGCCTCAGCCCCTACCTCACCGGCGGCGGCGCCTTCTTCGTCCTGCTGCTGCTGCTGTGGATCACCACGCGCTTCAACCGGGACCGCTGATCCCCAACGGGGCCTTCGAGGACCCCTGTCGATCAGGGCTCGTAGGTCGGGCCGGTAGGGTCTGCACGCATGGGAGAGCAGGACATGCCTACCGGTCCGGCGAGTGACACGGAGAGCGGCGCGGCCGACGGCAACGCGAACGGCGGGATCGCCGGCAGCGCGGTCGGTGGTGGTGTGGTCGGTGGTGGCGCGGTGGGCCCGGGCGTGGTGAGTTCTGGCGCGGTGAGTCCTGACGTGGTGAAGCGTCTGACGATCGGCCCCGGGAACGCCCCCTTGAATCCGGGCAAGCGCCGCCTAGGCGTCATGGGCGGAACGTTTGACCCGATCCACCACGGGCACCTCGTGGCGGCCAGCGAGGTCGCCGCGCAGTTCCACCTCGACGAGGTGGTGTTCGTGCCGACCGGGCAGCCGTGGCAGAAGACCGACCGCAAGGTCACCCCGGCCGAGGACCGCTATCTGATGACGGTCATCGCGACCGCGGAGAACCCCACGTTCTCGGTGAGCCGCATCGACATCGACCGCGGCGGCCCGACGTACACCACGGACACCCTGCGCGACCTGCGCGCGCTCAACCCCGACACGGACCTCTTCTTCATCACCGGCGCGGACGCGCTCGGCCAGATCCTCACCTGGCGGTACGCGGAAGAGCTGTTCTCCCTCGCGCACTTCATCGGGGTCACCCGGCCCGGCCACACGTTGACCGATCCGGGACTTCCCGAGGGCGGTGTCTCGCTCGTCGAGGTCCCCGCACTCGCCATCTCGTCCACAGACTGCCGTGCCAGGGTCGCCAAGGGCGATCCCGTCTGGTATCTGGTGCCGGACGGTGTGGTGCGCTACATCGACAAGCGTGAGCTGTACCGCGGCTAGTGAGCCGAGAGGGGCACCGGTGAACGACCGATACGACGGGTACGCGGGCGGCGACCAGTACGAGCTCGTCGGTTACGACGAGTTCGGGCAGCCTGTGTACCGGCAGGTGTCGCCCCAGCAGCCCCAGCAGCAGGGCTACGACGACACCTACGGACAGCAGCAGCCGCAGGCCGGCGCCGGCTACGGCTATGACCCGTACGCGACGGGCCAGCAGCCGCCAGTGTCGCCGTATGACACCGGTCAGCAGCAACAGGTGTCGTCCCATGACACCGGCCAACAGCCGTCTGTCCCCACCTACAACTCGCCCGACTCCTACGATCCGTACGGCGCCGGCGCACCCGGGGCCAGCGAGACGTCGACGGCGTACGACCCGTACGGGCAGGTCGGGGAAGCCGGTCAGACGGGTCGGATGGCTCAGACGGGTCAGGCCGGGCAGGTCGGGCGGGCTGGGCAAACCGGTCAGGCCGGGCAGACCTCAAGTACCGGTCAGCAGCCCCGGGTTGCCGAGCAGACCGCGTACATCCCGCAGCAGGCAGGTCCCGCGGAGCAGAGTGAACCCCGGGCCGACCGGGACTACCGCACCGAGCAGTTCGCCTTTGTCGAGGAGCAGGAAGCCGAGTCCGAAGACGTCATCGACTGGCTGAAGTTCACCGAGAACCGCACCGAACGCCGCGAGGAGGCCAAGCGTCGCACCCGCGGCCGGATCATAGGCCTGGTCGTGGCGCTCGCCCTGGTCGCCACCGGTGGCGTCGGCTACCTCTGGTACGCGGGCAAGCTCCCCGGGCTGTCGTCGACGAGCGCAAAAACCGGCACCGCCACGTCCGTGGCCGCCCAGAAGCGCGATGTGATCGTCGTCCACCTGCACAACACCAGTGGCAGCGGCACCTCCACCGTGCTGCTCGTCAACAACACCACCATCAAGCAGGGCACCTCCGTCCTACTGCCCAACTCCCTTGCCCTGACCAGCGATGACGGCAGCACGACCACGCTCGCCAAGTCCGTCGACGACGACGGTTCGGCCGGGACCCTGGACGCCATCGACACGGTGCTCGGCACCGACATCGAGGGCACCTGGCGCCTCGACACCCCGTACCTCAACAACCTCGTCGAGCTCGTCGGCAGCATCGAGGTCGACACCAACGCCGAGGTGCCGGACCCCGGTTCGGAGAAGGCGGGCGAGGCGCCCCTCGTGAAGAAGGGTGCGGACCAGTCCCTCAGCGGCAAGATGGCGGTCGCCTACGCCACCTACAAGGCCTCCGGCGAGTCGCAGACAGCCCAGCTGGAACGGTTCGGGCAGGTCATGCAGGGCGTGCTGCGCAAGCTGTCCTCCGACCCGGAGGCCGCCACGACCACCGTGCAGAGCCTGGCGCAGATCCTCGACCCGTCGCTGACCGACAAGGACCTGGGCGCCTTCCTCGCGAAGCTCGCCGACGACGCCAAGAGCGGCGACTACAAGACGGCGCTGCTGCCCGTGCAGCAGGACGGCACCCTGAGCGAGGAGGCCACCGACAGCGTCGTCAAGGACGTGCTCGGAGGCACCGTGAAGAGCCCCGAGGAGGGTGCCGCCGTCCGCGTCGGCATCAAGAACGCCACCGGCGACAAGGACACCACCGAGAAGGCTCGTGTCGTCCTGGTCAACGGCGGCTACACCTTCCTGGACTCCGGTACGGCGGCGGCCGCCCAGAGCGTGTCCCAGATCACGTACGCGGACGACGCCCAGAAGGACAACGCCGTCGAGGTCGCCAAGACCTTGGGCCTGCCCACCAGCTCGGTCAAGAAGGGCACGGTCACCTCCAACGCGGACGTGTCCGTGGTCCTTGGCCAGGATTACGAGCCCTCGTCGTCGTAGGCGGGTTGTGGGTTGTGGGTTGGGGGACGGAGTGCGGAGCGTCTGTGGAGCGCCCGCCCCGGGGACGGCCGACAAAGGTCCGTCCGGGGGCGGGCGACGGCCCTCCCCGGGGTGCCCGGAGCCAGGTCGGAGCACGGTCGGAGAAACACGTGGGGTGTCGTCGGCTGTCCGTGAGACCCTTGACTCATTACTGACCGCCGACGGAAAGCCGCGTAGTGACCGCCACGGACCGCTCCATCGAGCTCATCAAGACCGCCGCACAGGCGGCTGCCGACAAGCTCGCGCACGACATCATCGCGTACGACGTCAGCGACGTACTCTCCATCACCGACGCCTTCCTGCTGGCGTCCGCGCCCAACGACCGCCAGGTCAAGTCGATCGTCGACGAGATCGAAGAGCGGCTGAACAAGGAGCTCGGCACCAAGCCGGTGCGCCGCGAGGGCGACCGCGAGGCCCGCTGGGTACTGCTCGACTACGTCGACATCGTGGTGCATGTGCAGCACAGCGAGGAGCGTGTCTTCTACGCTCTGGAGCGGCTGTGGAAGGACTGCCCGGAGCTCGACCTGCCCGCCGACGCCAAGGCGACCCGAGGCAAGGGCGCAGAGCACGCCAGGCACCAGGATGTGGAGGACGTCGCCGAGCTCGGAGAGCTGCGGTGAGCGCCGCGGGTGCCGAGGCCGGGAAGAAGCCCGGCCGGGGCCGCCGCGTCATCCTCTGGCGGCACGGCCAGACGTCCTGGAACGTGGAGCGGCGTTTCCAGGGCACCACGAACGTCGAGCTGACCGAGATCGGCGTCGGTCAGGCCCGCCGCGCCGCCCGGCTGCTCGCCTCGCTGAAGCCCGACGCGATCGTCGCCTCGGACCTCAAGCGCGCCGCCGACACGGCCGCCGAGCTCTCCGTGCTCACCGGCCTCGACGTCACCCACGACGAGGCCCTGCGCGAGACCTACGCGGGCGTCTGGCAGGGGCTGACGCACGACGAGATCATCGCCCGGCACGGCGAGGAGTACGACGCCTGGAAGCGCGGTGAGTCCGTGCGCCGCGGCGGAGGCGAACTGGAGAGCGAGGTCGCCGACCGCGCCGCCCCCGTGGTGCTGCGGCACGCCGAAAAACTCCCCGACGAAGGCACCCTCGTGGTCGTCAGCCACGGCGGCACGATCCGGACCACCATCGGTCGCCTTCTCGGTCTGGAGTCCCAGCACTGGGAGAGCCTCGGCGGCCTCTCCAACTGCTGCTGGTCCGTCCTCGGGGAGGGCGCCCGGGGCTGGCGCCTCCTGGAGCACAACGCCGGCACGCTGCCGGAACCGGTGCTCGGAGACGACGACTGAGCGGCCACGGCAGGCCGGTCTCCGGTCCCGCAGACCCGTCGGGACCGGATTTCACTTTCCGGCTGGTCGCAGGCTAAAGTTCTTCTTGTTCGCCCCGCCGGGCGGGAAGAACATACGGGGCTATAGCTCAGTTGGTAGAGCGCCTGCATGGCATGCAGGAGGTCAGGAGTTCAATTCTCCTTAGCTCCACAGATCAACTCTTTTGAGTTGTCAAAGATCAGTGGTGAAGGATCCCGTCCCCATCAGGGGGCGGGATTTTTCGTTGCCGTCATTTCTGGACAGCTGTCGGTGCCGCCCGTAGGTCCCTGAGCCGGGCCGTCCGCAGGTGCGTCTCCTCGTCGTCCGGCTGGTGGACCACGATCCGGCACTCGGGCATGCCGTTGATCGACAGAGAGACGGATGTCATCCGCATCTCACCGACCGCCCTGTGCCGGAACGTCTTCACCCGCGGACCAGGCCGCTCCACATCGCCGTCACGCCACAGCCGGTCGAACAGCGGGCTGGCCTCCGACAGCCTGCGTATGAAGTCCTCCCATACGGGTTCACCGGCATGGACTCCGTACGACGAACGCAGTGTTGCCACCATCACCGGCAGCTCGCGCGCCCGGAACACCAGCGGGCAGTCCTCCTCGGGCACCGTGAACAGAGACCACAGCGCGTTGCGCGCCTGAGTCTCGGGCGCTCCCGGCATGAAGAACACGTCGCGATAGGCGGGGTTGGTGGCGAGGATGTCGAACCGTGAGTTGTAGACCACCGCCGGGTGCGGATCGAGGGCTTCGAGGATGGCCCGTACCTCCGGGCCCACGGCTTCCGCGGCGGTCTGGGGATCCGCCTCGTACGGCACCTCGGCCAGGTGGTACAGATGCTCGCGCTCCGGCTGGTCGAGGCGCAGCGTGCGCGCCACCGCGTCCAGGACCTGCGCGGACGCGTTGATCGGACGCCCCTGCTCCAGCCAGGTGTACCAGGTGACGCCCACACCGGAGAGCTGCGCGACCTCTTCGCGGCGCAGTCCTGGTGTGCGGCGCCGGAAGCCCGGCGGCATGCCCACGTCGGCGGGTGTCACCCGGGCCCGCCTGCCGCGCAGGAAGGCGGCCAGCCCCTGCCTGCGGCGCTGTGTCGTGTTCATCGGCGTCACATCCCCCCGTCATCCATCGTCCGTGCTCGACCCGTCCGCTGCCAGGTGCTGTCAGTACCAGCATCGGCGGGCTCTCGTTACCCGTACCCGGCTGTCGTCAGGCTCGGTGCCATGACGACGACAACCCCCGTGGGACCAGGTCCCACAGCAGGTCCAAGTCCTGCGACCAGTAAAGCCCCTGGCACTGACAATCGCCCCGGACGGCTGCTCGCGGTCGTGTTGGCGGCCCAGTTCATGGCACTGCTCGACGTCTTCATCGTGAACGTCGCGGTGCCCACGATCGGTTCCGACCTCCACGCGTCCGGCGCCGCCCTGCAGTTGGTGGTCGCCGGATACACCATCGCGTACGCCGTGCTGCTGATCACCGGAGCGCGGTTGGGCGACCGGCTGGGCCACCGCCGTGTCTATCTGGCCGGGCTCGCACTGTTCACAGCCGCGTCGCTGGCCTGCGGACTGGCCCAGGGCTCCGGCGAGTTGATCGCCTTCCGGCTGGTCCAGGGCGCCGGGTCGGCCGCGATGATCCCGCAGGTACTCAGCCTGATCCAGCGCCACTTCACCGGAGAGGCGCGGACCCGGGCGCTCGGCGCGTACGCGGCGGTCCTCGCGACCGGTGCCGCCGCAGGGCAGGTACTGGGCGGCGTCCTGGTCAGCGCTGATCTGTTCGGCACCGGCTGGCGGCCGATATTCCTGGTCAACGTGCCCGTGGGCGTCGCACTCCTGGCCGTCGGCAGGCGCGTACTGCCGCGGGAGGACACTCGGGCTCTTGAGCGTTCACGCGGCCTCGACCTGCCGGGGCTCGTCCTCCTCGCCGCCGCCGTCTCGCTGTGTACCGTGCCGCTCGTGCTGGGGCAGGAGGAGGACTGGCCGCTGCGGTCCTGGCTTTCGCTGGGCGCGGCCGCGGTGTGCTTCGCACTGTTCTGCCTGTACGAGTCCAGGCTCGCCCGGCGTGGCGGGGCACCGCTGATCGCGCCGAGGGTGCTGCGCCGTCCCGGCGTCGGCCTCGCGGTCTTCCAGCTGCTGGCCGTGATGGCGGTCAACGCGGGCTTCCTGTTCACGCTCACGCTGCACATCCAGGGCGGGCTCGGCTACAGCGCGCTGCGCGCGGGACTCACCTTCGCGCCGACCGCGGTGGTCTTCGGCCTGGTCGGTCTGACCTGGCGCAACTGGCCCGCGTCCTGGCAACGCGCCCTGATTCCGGCCGGGTTCGCGCTCGCCGCCGTCTCCGTGGTCGGCGTCGGACGGGTGCTGAAGGCCGGGGGCGACGGCGGCCTCTGGCTGTACGTCGCGTTCGCCGGGTTGGGTGCGGGCCTCGCGCTCGCCTTCAGTCCCACCCTCACCAAGGTCCTGGCCACCGTGCCGGCCGAGGACGCGGCGGACGCCAGCGGTCTGCTCGCGACGGTCACTCAGCTCGGTCAGCTGATCGGTGTCGCGGCGTTCGGCACACTCTTCCTGAACCGGCTTGAGTCACTTGGGGCCTCCGGGGCGTATACCTCTGCGGACGCGCTCCTCGTGTGCACGTATGCCCTGGCCGGGACGGCCACGCTGGGTGCTGTGTCCGGACTGGTACGCAGGCGTCGCTGACCGTATTGCTCCGGCCGTGGCAGAATCAAACGGCCGGAAGGGGGCGCGGCCCGACGGGAGGGAGTAGCGATGCCTGCGAGCATCCTCGAGGAGGTCGACGATCTTCTCGAAGCGGCACAGACGCGCAGAAAAGTCACTCTCCTTGACTGCCCTTCCTGCGGATCGCTCCATGTCGCCCAGGTTCTCGGTGACAACGGAGGGATCTCCTACGTGTGCACGGCCTGCGGCCACAGCTGGAGCTGATCGATGGGTGCGCACAGGCGAAAATGCGATTGGTGCGGCAGTGGTACGCCAATTGTCCGCGACATGGAACCGGTCAACCACGACTACCAATACTGGTGCGAGGAGTGCGCGCGGGCGCTGATCATAAAAGGCGACCCGATCGAGACGTACCGCGAACTGGAGGGCGAGCCGATCTACGGCCGGCTCCTCGACGAGCACTGCACCCTCAAACGGTTCTATTCGTTCGCAACAGCCTGAGCCCGACGAGGGCCAGGAAAGCTGAACCGGCGCCTACGTAGAGTGCCGACAGCGTCAACTCGATGCCGGTCTGATGAAGTTCGAGCCTGCCGGGGCCGTGCGGTACCCACCACAGTGCGTACGAGAAGAAGGCCGGCGCCGTGCAGAGGGCGGCGGGCCGGCTGGTTGTCGCGAGGAGCAGGAGCATCGGTACGCACCACACCCAGTGGTGCGACCAAGACACCGGGCTGATCAGCAGAGCCGTCACAGCGCACGCGACCACCGCCCAGGCCCGCTGCCCGCGCAGTTCGGCGGCCACGGCGAGGGTGAGGCCCGCTGCGCCCGCCACGGCTGCCGTGGCGGCCCACCAGGCGCCGGGCTCCGTGGTGTGCAGCAGCCGGGCCAGGACGCCGCGCAAGGACTGGTTCGCGGTGTCCTCGACGAGCCCCACGCGACCCGCCTCGAAGATCATGCGGGTCCAGAAGCGCCATGAGTCGTACGGCAGGACGGCCGCCGCCAGCAGCGTCGCCCCGGCGAACGTGGCGGCCGCCCCGCGCGCGTGCCGTAACCACGGCCCTCCGGAGCCTCGCCTCGCGTACTCCACAAGGCCGGTGGCCAGCAGGAACACCGTGAACAGCGCGGGTGTCAGTTTGACCGCCGCCGCGATTCCGATACCCACCCCGGCCCAGCGGTGCCCGGGTCGCCGGGACAGGTCCCACAGCACCAGCACGGCGAGCAGCAGATTGATCTGCCCGTATCGCAGTGTCGTCCACACCGGCTCGGACCACACGGCCGCCGCCGAGATCCACCAGACGCTCTCCACGCGTGCGTGCCCGGCGATTCGGAGTGAGAGGGCCACGAACACCACAAGGAGGGCCAGATTTCCGGCCGTTGCCAGGGCTCGCATGCTCGCCGTGTCCAGCAGCGTCAGCGGGGTGAACAGCAGTGCGGCGAACGGCGGGTAGGTGGTGGGCAGATGGGCCTCGGTCGTGCGCAGTGCGTAGAGGTCGCCGCCCGCGCGGACCGTCTCGCCCTCCGCCCGGTACACCATGAGGTCGATCATGGAAACGTGCGCGGCCCGCTGCGCGCACCAGAAGGCCGCGAACGACAGCAGGCACGCGCCCAGGGCAACGGGCAATCGGCGGATGCGGGGCACGGCGATCACGGTCACGAAGGCCGACACTATCCCGCATATCCGTATTGTCCGTACGGCACGGAAACGATTTGGTGGAGCACCCGGAGGACCGTGTAATGTTGGCGTCGCCGCCAGGGAAACCGGGGCGACACGGTCAATATGCGGCTTTGCCGCTTGGCCACGAGGGGCTATAGCTCAGTTGGTAGAGCGCCTGCATGGCATGCAGGAGGTCAGGAGTTCAATTCTCCTTAGCTCCACAGACGTTGAAAGCGGGCCACCCTGATCGGGTGGCCCGCTTCTTCGTGTTCAGCGCCCGCTGCCGAGCGCCCGGCGGCCGCGCCCCTGGGAGAGCACGGGCAGGTTGTTGCGCGCCGGAGCGGAGGACCGGGTGTCCTCCTCCAGGCGCAGCGCCAGCGCCGGGCAGCGTCGTACGGCACGCAGGGCCTTCGCCTCCGCGTACCGGGGCACCGATGCCTGCGCGACGGTGGGGAAGCCGTCGGCGCCCAGTTCGAAGACCTCCGGAAGGATGTCCGCGCACAGGCCGTGGCCGCGGCACAGCGTCCAGTCGACGTAGATCTTCTGGCGGGGGGGACCCGCCTCCAGCTGGTTCTGGCCGCCCGGGATGCCCTTCGGGGTCTGGCCGCCCTCGAAGAGCGGCAGAACGCCCTCCACAGGCCTTCCGCAGCCGTTGCCGAGGACATGCGCGGCCAGGTCGTCGGTGAAGGCCTTGAGCGTCGACTCGATGAACATCGCGGAGCCGTCCGGGTGCGAGCACGCGCCGCGCCGTTTCACGGCCTTGGCGACCTGCTTGACGGCCTCCAGGGCGGCCGGGCCGCCGCCGTTGAGGATGTCCTCGAGGCCGCGGGCCGCGGCGGGCAGACCGAGGTAGCAGGGACCGCACTGCCCCGCGCTCTCCTCGGCAAGCCACTGGGCCACTCGCAGTGACTCCCCGAGCGGGCAGGTCTGCTGGGTGATCGGGAGAATCGCGCCGGCGCCGAGCGCACCGCCCACGGAGTCCAGGGAGTTGCGCGAGACGATCGCCTCGTTGACGGTCGCCGCGTCCAGCCACTTGCCGTGGTATCCGCCGGTCAGCACGCCCTGCGGCATGGGCGGGGCTCCCGCGAGCTGGAGCACGTACCGCAGTGGGACGCCGGTCGGGACCTCGATCACCATGGGGCGGGCGACGGCGCCGGAGACGGTCAGCATGACGGTGCCGGGCTCGTCGTACAGGCCGGTGTTGCGGTAGCGGTCGGGGCCGATGCGGGCGGCGATGGCCAGTTGGGCGAACGTCTCGGCGTTGGACAGCAGCGTGGGCGCGCCGCCGACGCCGGTCTGCGACGCGCTGACCTTGCGGCCGGGCGGGATGGCCGGGCCACCGTCGATGGAGCGGATCAGTGAGGCGGCAGCTCCAGTGACCATGCGTACGGGATTGCGCTGCACGCGCGCGCGGAGGGGCGATCCGCGCCGGTTGCTCAGGCCGCGCTCGGCCAGTGCGGCCTCCATGGACCGCTGGGTGGATTCACGGGTCACGCCGATCACGAGGGTTCGGGCGCCCATGGCCTCGGCGGCCAGCAGCGCGCCGTCCAGGATGAGGTGCGGGGCACGGTTGATGAGCACCGTGTCCTTGCGGCAGGCGGGCTCGTCCTCGCTTCCGTTGACGACGACCACGGGGCGGATGCCCTTCTTGATGGCCGATTCCGCGACGGAGCGCAGTTTTTTGGCGAAGGGGAAGCCCGCGCCGCCGCGGCCCTTCAGGGAGATCGCTTCGGCGAGGCCCGCGAGTTGCTCGCCGCCCATGGGTTCGAGCGGCCCGTGCACTTTGAGGTGCATGGGGAGGTCCAGTCGTTCAACCAGGTCGAAACCCGACGTGAGCTGCGGAAGTCCGACGACGCGGACTTCCGGGACGTCGGGCAGGGCCTCGTTCACTTAAAGCCTCCGGAAGGGGCGTTCCATGATTCACCGGAGCCAGGAGCGTCGAAGGCGCCCGGCAGTACTTCAGTCGTGGGACCGCTGTCGTACGTTTCGTTGTACGTGCCGTAGGCCTGGTTTGACTCACCGGTGTCGTACACATCACTTGTGCCGTACACGTTGGTGGCCGAATTGTCATAGACGGGGATGTTGTAGCCCGTGTCGTTGAGCGGGTCGTAGGCGGAGGGGGGCGCCGCACCGACCGGCGGCGGCGAGGGAATGGGCCAGCTGCCCGACGTGCTTCCGTTGTCGGCGGGCTGGAACGTCTGCGTGGGCTGCATGTCCATGGGCGCCTGGAAGCGCTCGGTCGCGTCGGGTCCCGGGGCGTTTGTGCCGGGCGTGCCGCCTCCGGAGACGGCACGGTAGGCGGCCGCGAAGCCGTTGCCTCCGGTGGCCGTGTTCGGGTCGTACGGGGCCTCGTACGGCTGCGCGGGGGACGCCATGCGCTGTGGGGGCGCGTACGTGTCCTGCGGAGACCGTCGGGGGGCGAAGCCCGGCTGCGACTGGCCCGAGGCGGCGGCACGGGATGCCTCCAGATCCTCGCGGGCGAAGCGGGTCCCGGTGCGGTTGTTCTCGCCGAGGATCGCGAGGATCCGCGCGGCGATGGCGCGCTTGAAGGGGCCGGAGGACGAGCGCAACGCCAGGGCGACCGCCACGAAGATCAGGCAGAGGCTGTACAGCACCGTGACGTAGGTCGCGGCGGGACGCCCCGCGTACAGGCCGTGCACCAGGGCCGAGCACCAGGCCGGGTACGCCAGCATGTGCACGGCTCGCCAGCGGGCCGCGACCGGCGCGGGGGACGCGAAGGCGCCGCGCAGCGCGCCGGTGACGGCTGTGAAGATCATGAGCAGGCCGGCCAGGGAGCCGAAGCCGATGAGACCGTTGGTGCCCGTGACGCCGAGCCCGAAGGGGACCACCGCGGCGAACAGTGTGGTGTGGTCCAGCACCAGCTTGACCGAGACGTGCAACAGGAGGAAGGCGACCGAGGACACTGCGGTCGTCCTGTGCACGGCCTGCGCGATCAGCCGCTGGCGCGTGTTGAGGAACAGTCGGTCGGTGGCGACGATTCCCCACACCACGGAGCAGGTGAGGGCGACCAGCGACAGCACGCCGGCGCCGAAGTTGAGGAAGTCGCGCAGGCCGTCACCTCCGACCAGCACGACCATGGGTATGAGCAGCAGCGCGGCAGCCGTCAGCGCCCCGTAAGCCGATCGGCCCGGTCGAGGGAGCGAGCTGTTCTTGCGAAGAGGGGTCATGGGGGTTACTCCCAAACAGTTCGGGGAAGCGGTCCCGAAGCCGCACTCTAAGTCGAGCCATACCTACGAGTGCGACGTTTGAGTTATTGCGTTGTTATCTAAGGGTGCTGGGGCCCTTGTGTTGTCCCTTAGAGTCCGTTACGCGAAGTAACATTTGAGCGCGGTTCAATTTTTTGTGACGATTCTGTGCAGTGGCACGGCGTGTCGGCCGGTCCTCGGAAGGTCGTCGCGGCCCGCGCGGGCGCTGCGGTACCCTGACGCCATGCGTGCCGTACGCCTTCTGCTTAGCGAGCCGCGCTGACCAGTCCCGGCCACTGACGAATCGTGGTCGGCATCGGCGCGGCGTCCCCTCCTGTGCGAGGGGTTTTTTCATTTCCTGAGCCGCTGGCAGAGACGATCGATGGAGCTTTGAGGATCATGAGCGAGACGAATACCGCTGCCGCCTCCGAGGTGGCCGCGCCGCACCGCTACACGGCCGCGCTGGCCGCTGAGATCGAGGCACGCTGGCAGGACTTCTGGGACGCCGAGGGGACGTACGAGGCGCCGAACCCGAGTGGGGACCTGGCGGGCGACCCCGGGCTGGTCGCCAAGCCCAAGAAGTTCATCATGGACATGTTCCCGTACCCCTCCGGTACGGGCCTGCACGTCGGCCACCCCCTGGGATACATCGCCACCGATGTATCCGCCCGGTACCAGCGCATGACGGGCCACAACGTCCTGCACACCCTGGGCTTCGACGCCTTCGGACTGCCCGCGGAGCAGCACGCCGTGTCGACGGGCGAGCACCCTCGGATCACCACCGAGGCGGCCATCAACAACATGAAGTCCCAGCTGCGTGCGCTGGGCCTGGGCCACGACAAGCGCCGGTCGTTCGCCACGATCGACCCGGACTACTACAAGTGGACCCAGTGGATCTTCCTGCAGATCTTCAACTCCTGGTACGACGACGAGGCGGACAAGGCCCGCCCGATCGCCGAGCTGGTCGCCCAGTTCGAGAGCGGCGAGCGTGCCGTACCGGCAACTGACGGCCACGCGCGCGCGTGGAACGAGCTGACCGCCACCGAGCGCGCCGACATCCTGAGCGAGTACCGCCTGGCGTACGCCTCCGACGCGCCCGTCAACTGGTCCCCCGGCCTGGGCACCGTACTGGCCAACGAGGAAGTCACCGCCGACGGCCGTTCCGAGCGGGGCAACTTCCCCGTCTTCAAGGCCAAGCTGCGCCAGTGGAACATGCGCATCACCGCGTACGCCGACCGGCTGCTGGCCGACCTGGACGCACTGGACTGGCCCGAGGCCATCAAACTGCAGCAGCGCAACTGGATCGGCCGCTCCGAGGGCGCCCGCGTCCACTTCCCGATCGACGGCGAGCGCATCACCGTCTTCACCACGCGTCCGGACACCCTGTTCGGTGCGACCTACATGGTGCTGGCGCCCGAGCACCCGCTGGTCGAGAAGTTCACCCCGGACGCGTGGCCCCAGGGCACGCACGAGGCGTGGACCGGCGGTCACGCGAGCCCGGCCGAGGCCGTCGCCGCGTACCGCGCGCAGGCCGCCTCCAAGTCGGACGTCGAGCGACAGGCCGAGGCCAAGGACAAGACCGGCGTCTTCATCGGCGCGTACGCGACCAACCCGGTCAACGGCGAACAGGTCCCGGTCTTCATCGCCGACTATGTCCTGATGGGCTACGGCACCGGCGCGATCATGGCCGTGCCGGCCGGCGACCAGCGCGACTTCGAGTTCGCGCGCGCCTTCGAGCTGCCGATCCACTGTGTCGTCGAGCCGACCGACGGCCGTGGCACCGACACGACGTCGTGGGAGAACGCCTTCGGGTCGTACGACGCGAAAATCATCAACTCCACCAACGACGAAATCTCCCTGGACGGCCTGGGCGTCGTCGAGGCCAAGGAACGCATCACCGAGTGGCTGACGGGCCGGGGCATCGGCGAGGGGACCGTCAACTTCCGGCTGCGTGACTGGCTGTTCAGCCGTCAGCGCTACTGGGGAGAGCCCTTCCCGATCGTCTACGACGAGGACGGCATCGCCCACCCGCTGCCCGAGTCGATGCTGCCGCTGGAACTGCCCGAGGTCGACGACTACTCGCCGCGCACCTTCGACCCGTACGACGCGAACACGTCCCCCGAGACGCCGCTGTCCCGCAACCAGGACTGGGTCGACGTCACGCTGGACCTGGGCGACGGCCGTGGTCCGCAGCGCTACCGACGCGAGACCAACACCATGCCCAACTGGGCCGGTTC
Organism: Streptomyces sp. NPDC087263; assembly: GCF_044744645.1. Lineage (NCBI taxonomy): Bacteria > Bacillati > Actinomycetota > Actinomycetes > Kitasatosporales > Streptomycetaceae > Streptomyces > Streptomyces sp. NPDC087263. Next base: position 888,041 of record NZ_JBIUYT010000001.1, on the reverse strand, counting down.
CTGCTGGTACGAGCTGCGCTATCTGGACCCGCACAACGACCAGAAGCTGGTCGACCCGGCCATCGAGCAGTACTGGATGGGCCCGCGCGAGGGACAGCCGACCGGCGGCGTCGACCTGTACGTCGGCGGCGCCGAACACGCCGTACTGCACCTGCTGTACGCGCGCTTCTGGTCGAAGGTGCTGTTCGACCTGGGCCACATCTCCTCGGCCGAACCGTTCCACAAGCTGTTCAACCAGGGCATGATCCAGGCCTACGTGTACCGCGACAGCCGGGGTATCGCGGTGCCCGCCGCCGAGGTGGAGGAGCGCGACGGGGCGTACTACTACCAGGGCGAAAAGGTCTCCCGACTGCTGGGCAAGATGGGCAAGTCCCTGAAGAACGCGGTCACTCCGGACGAGATCTGCGCCGAGTACGGGGCGGACACGCTGCGCCTGTACGAGATGGCGATGGGCCCCCTGGACGTGTCGCGGCCGTGGGACACGCGCGCGGTGGTGGGCCAGTACCGGCTGCTGCAGCGGCTGTGGCGCAACGTCGTGGACGAGGTCTCCGGCGAGGTCACGGTCGTCGACTCCGCGGCCGGCGAGGACACTCTGCGCGCTCTGCACAAGGCCATCGACGGCGTACGCCAGGACCTGGAGGGCATGCGCTTCAACACCGCCATCGCCAAGGTCACCGAGCTGAACAACCACCTGACCAAGGCGGGCGGCGCCGTGTCGCGCACGGTCGCCGAACCCCTGGTGCTGCTGATCGCACCGCTGGCCCCGCACATCGCCGAGGAACTGTGGCGCAAGCTGGGCCACACCGACTCGGTCGTCCACCAGGACTTCCCCGTGGCCGACCCGGCGTATGTCGTGGACGAGGCCGTGACCTGCGTCGTCCAGATCAAGGGCAAGGTCAAGGCGCGCCTGGAGGTCTCCCCGTCGATCTCCGACGAGGAGCTGGAGAAGGTGGCACTGGCCGACGAGAAGGTCGTCGCCGCGCTGGGCGGTGCGGGGATCCGCAAGGTGATCGTGCGGGCACCGAAGCTGGTGAACATCGTTCCGGCGTAGCCGGAAGGACGGCAGTCGCCTGCTTTCGAGCGCGGTTGTCGGGGTAGTCCCCTACGGGCAGGTTCGGGGTTCTTCTGGAACTCCGGGTCTGCCCGTAGCGTTTACCGTTGAAGAGTGCCGCGGTGGCTGCCGCGACCTGTCCGGAGGAGGAGCGTGGTGGAAGCCGTGATCGCAGTAATCACCCTGCTCTTCCTGATGTTCGTGGGTTTGGGCGTGTATGCCACGGTGAAGGTGGTCGGTGCCGCCAAGCGAGGTGTGGACCGCACCATCGCGCAGGCCCGCCGCACCGTGGAGGACACCACCCTGCGCGCCAAGACACTCGCCCAGCCCGGCCCGCTCGGCGAGCTGGCCCAGCTCCGGCTGAAGCTGCGCGCCTCGATGCGGGCCACGCAGGACGCGCTGCACGCGGGCGTGACGGAGGACGAGTCCCTGAAGGAGTCCCTGGGCCTCTTCGGACGACTCAGCGTGCACGGGCAGGAACTGGACGCGGACCTCAAGCGCCTGGAGACCGAGCCCGACCGGCGCACGCTCATCTCGTTGCTGCCCGGACTGCGCGAGCGCACCGAGCGCATCACACACTCGGCGGACTCGCTGCGCTGGGCCGCACGGGACCGGGCCCACCGGTTCGCGGACGACGACCTGGACTCGCTGAGCGCACAGATAGACGTCGAGGCCGGCGCCCTGCGGCACTGGACCACGGAGCCGGAGCCCGACGCTCCCTGGCCCGAAGCGCCGGCGCCGGACGCGGCCTCCTCCGATCGACAGACCTGGCCCGACAGCCCCGAAGCCCGTATGGCCGAGGAGCCCACACGTCCTGCGATCACCCCGCCCGGACAGCGGCCCGCCTACCCCTGGCAGAAGAAGCCCCGCCCCGAGAGCACGACTTGATCCGGCCGCACCAGCCGCAGGTGGGAGGGGCCGGGCTGCCGACCGCATGCCCCGGCAGGTAACCTCCAGCTCATGTCCCGCCATGTCGCGATCGTCACCGATTCAACGGCCTACCTGCCGCCGCGGACGATGGAGCGCCACGGCATCACAGCGGTGCCCCTGACCGTGGTCCTCGGCGACCGGGCCCTTGAAGAGGGCACCGAGATCTCGGCCCGCTCCCTGGCCCAGGCGCTGCAGAAGCGGCGCCCCGTCACCACGTCACGGCCCAGCCCCGAAGTCTTCGCCGCGACCTACCGCAGGGTCGCCGAGTCGGGCGCCACCGGCATCGTGTCCCTCCATCTGTCGTCCGAGTTCTCGGGTACCTACGACGCCGCGGTCCTCGCCGCGCGGGAGGCTCCGGTACCCGTGCGTGTGGTGGACACCGGGATGGTCGCGATGGCGCTCGGCTTCTGTGCGCTGGCCGCGGCGGAGTCCGCGGAGGCGGGGGGCACGATCGACGAGGCGGTCACGGCCGCGGAGAAACGAGCCGCCGGCACCTCCGCGTACTTCTACGTCGACACCCTCGACTATCTGCGCCGCGGCGGCCGGATCGGAGCCGCGCAGGCGCTGCTGGGCTCCGCGCTCGCGGTCAAGCCGCTGTTGCAATTGGACGGCGGTCGTATCGAACTCCTGGAGAAGGTACGGACGGCGTCCAAGGCGATCGCCCGCCTGGAGGAGATCGTCGCCGACCGCGCGGGCAGCGCCCAGGTCGACATCGCCGTCCACCACCTCGCGGCACCCGACCGGGCCTCGGCCCTCGCGGACCGGCTGCGGGCGCGGGTGCCCGGTCTCGTGGACCTGCATGTCAGCGAGGTCGGCGCAGTGATCGGTGCACACACGGGGCCTGGGCTGCTGGGGGCGGTTGTCTCACCCCGGTGAGGCCAGAGGTGCGTGTGCGGTGTTCTGTGGCAGGTGTGGCTCCTGTGGGTGATGGAGTTATCCACAACTGAGCGCTAGTCCCCGGGAATTGAGCAAGATCATCGCGAAGTTGTCGAGGTGCTGGATCCTCGCCGCATGGCACTTCGATCACGTTCACACGCAGCCACTGCGACCAGCGGCCCGGGCCGCGGGCACCTCTCCGACGGCCGCACCCGCCATCGCCGTCGCCATGACCGGCACCGTCCCCGAAGCCGCGCCCGGCGCCGCGAGGCCTCGGCCGAGGCACTCCGCCTGCGCGCGGAGGCGCTCTTCGCCGAAAGGGCTGGAGAGCGGCAGGAGTTCGGGAACGGGAACGGGAGTGGGCCTCCGGGGGAGGGGGCGGGGGACTGGGATGTGGGGGATACCCCGAGGGGGAGAACTGCGGCGGGGATGGGCGTCGCTGATGTGTGGGGGGTTGAGGGGCGCGGCAGTGGGGTTTTGGACAGGGGTGAGGGCGAAGATGAGGGTGAGTCCGGGGTGCGGGGGGTCGGGGGCGAGGGTGGCTTCCGGGGGCGCACGCCGGGTGACCATGATGGTTTGCGGGGGAGCGGGGCGGAAGACCGTGAATCCTCCTGGGTGAGGTGGCGGGATGACCGTGACCCCTCTGCTGTGAGGTGGGCCGATAACCGTGATTCCTCCGCTGTGAGGTGGGCGGTTGACCGGGGTGCTTCAGGCGAGGGTGTGGCCGTTGACGCCGGTGTGCGTGGCGATGCTGCTTCCGGTGGCGCGGCGGAGGCGTGGCGGGATCGGGTCGGGCCCGCCGTGCGGGAGCGGATGCCGTTGTGGTTGCAGTCGCGATGCGGGCTTGAACGCAGAAGTGTGGTCGCCCTGAGCGTGCTGCTCGTCGTCGCTGCGGTCTTTGCCGTGCAGCACTTCTGGGTCGGCCGGACTCAGTCGGTGCGGGCTCCTGAGGTGGTACGGGCGGCGGCTCCGTTCGGCGAAGCGGCCGGACAGGCGAAGCAGCAGGAGTTGGCGCCGGATGCCGCGGCCGGGTCACCCGGCCCGGTCGGTGCGGCCGGGACCGTGATCGTGGTGGATGTCAGCGGCAAGGTGCGCAGCCCCGGACTCCAACGCCTGCGAACCGGTTCCCGCGTGGAGGACGCGCTGCGAGCCGCGGGCGGAGTGCGTCCGGGCACGAATACCGAAGGACTCAACCGCGCCCGCCTTCTCGTGGACGGCGAACAGGTCGCGGTCGGTGTGCCTGCGCTCGTCGGAGGATCAGGAACGGCCGGCAGCGCCGCATCCGTCGGCGGTGCCGCTCCCGCCGCTCCCGTCTCACTCACCACGGCCACCGTGGAGCAGCTCGACGGCCTCCCGGGCGTGGGCCCCGTCCTGGCCCAGCACATCGTCGACTATCGCACCCAGAACGGAGGCTTCCGCTCGGTGGACGAGCTTCGTGAGGTCAATGGGATCGGCGACCGCCGGTTCGCCGATCTTCGGAATCTGGTGCGGCCGTGAGCGGGCGGAGGGTTGTGCGCTTCGCTGGTGCTGGTGGTGCGGGGCCCGGGGGTGGTGCTGATGCCGGTGAGGCTGATGTCGGCGCCGTGAACCGGCGGGCTGTGCATGCTGCCTCGGGCCAGCGGCTGGGAGCCTCGAATCCCCGGGAGGAAGGGCCGACGGACTTACGGCTCGTGCCGCCCGCGATGGCAGCCTGGCTTACGGCAGCGGTGACGCTTGGGGGGCCGCCCGGGTGGGTCGCGGGCGTGGCGGTGGTCTGCCTGGTCGTGGGTGGGGCGTTGCTTATTGCGGGTCGAAGGGGGGCGCACCGCGACAGTGAGGAGGGACGCGCGGGACGACGATTCGGCTTCGGGGAAGGGCAACACGGGCGTCGGTTCCGGGAGGGGTTGGAGGGAAGCCGGTTCCGGGAGGGGGCGGAGGGAGGGCGGTTCCGAGATGGACTGGAGGGGCGTCGGTTCCGGGACGGGCCGGGGGTACGTCGGCTCGGTGAACGGCGAGAAGGGGTCCCCGGCGCCGATGGGCGCCGGGGAGAGCGGACGCATAGGTGGCCCCGGGTGTCTGTTGCCGCAGTGCTGCTGTGTGTCGCCGCGGCCGCTGCTTCCGCCGGGTTGCACGGGGCGGATCTGCGGCGGGGGCCCGTTCCTGCCCTGGCACGGCAGTACGCGCAGGTGACCGTCGAGGTCGAGGTCACCTCCGATGCACGGCTCACCCGACCACGGGTCAGGGGAGATCACGCGGCTCCGACGGCAGTGCTGCTCGATGCTGAGGTCCGGCGGCTGATGCGGGCGGACGGGACCGACGTGCTGATGCGTACACCGGTGCTGATGATCGTCGACGCCGGCTCGGCAAGGGGCTCGCCTCCGCTGTCCGGTGAGCGTTCGCCCTGGCTCTCGCTGCTGCCGTCCACGCGGTTGCGGGTTGCCGCGCGGCTCGCGCCCGCCCTGTCGGGTGGGGACGAGATCGCGGCGGTGTTGCGGGTGCGGGGGAGTGCGCCGCCGGAGGTGGTGGGGGAGCCATACGGGCCACAGCAATTCGCGGGTGGGCTGCGTGCGGGCTTGCGGGAGGCGACCGACGGACTGGACGCGGACGCGCGGGCGCTGCTTCCGGGGCTGGTTGTGGGGGACACAGCACGGGTCACACCGGAGTTGGACGAAGCGTTCAAGGCGACGGATCTCACGCATCTTCTCGCGGTCAGTGGCGGCAACTTCACGATCTTGCTCGCTCTTTTCATCGGACCACCTGGCCTCGCCCAGCGTGTCGAGCGGCGTGGGCTCGCACCGCGGCTCGGCGTACCGCTACGGGCCACCGCGCTGTTCGGCGGCGCGCTGACGCTCGGCTTCGTGATCGTGTGCCGACCGGACCCGAGTGTGCTGCGGGCCGCGGCCTGCGGATCGATCGCGCTGCTCGCCATCGCCACCGGGCGCCGCAGATCGCTGATCCCCGCGCTGGCCACGGCCGTCCTGCTCCTGGTGCTGTACGACCCCTGGCTGTCGCGCAGTTACGGCTTTGTGCTCTCCGTCCTGGCGACCGGTGCGCTGCTCACCCTGGCGCCACGATGGAGTGCCGCGCTCCAGAGGCGTCGGGTGCCGCCGCGCCTGGCCGAGGCGCTCGCCGCCGCCGGTGCTGCACAGGCCGTGTGCGCGCCCGTCGTCGCGGTCCTCTCGGCCAGGGTGAGTCTGGTGGCGGTGCCGTGCAATCTGCTCGCGGAGTTCGCGGTCGCGCCGGCCACGGTGCTGGGCTTCGCGACGCTGGCGACGGCCTCGGTGGCGATGCCTGCTGCCAAGGCTTTGGCGTGGTGCGCGAGTTGGCCCGTCCAGTGGATCGCGGACATCGCTCGTACCGGGGCGGCGCTGCCCGGCGGGGGAGTGGACTGGCCGGGCAGTTGGACGGGAGCGCTGCTGCTCGCCCTTGTGGTGGTGGCCGTGGTGCTCGTCGGGCGTCGGCTCCTGAGGTATCCGTGGCTGACTGGCGTCTGCGGGGTGCTGTTCCTGTTGGCCGTGGTGCAGCCGCCGCCGCTCACCAGAGTGATCACGGGGTGGCCACCGCCCGGCTGGCGGATGGCGATGTGCGACGTGGGGCAGGGAGACGCGACAGTGCTCGCCGCGGGTGCCGGTACGGCCGTGGTGGTGGACGCCGGGCCCGACCCGATACTGGTGGACCGGTGTCTGGGCGCGCTCGGAGTCACCCGCATTCCGCTCGTCGTACTCACGCATTTTCATGCAGATCATGTGGCGGGGCTGGAAGGTGTGCTGCGCGGGCGTTCGGTGGGTGCGATCGAGACGACCGGGTTCGAAGAGCCGGCGGACCAGGCCGAGTTCGTGAGACGGGAGGCCGCGGCACGGCACATCCCGGTGACGCGGGCCGTGTCGGGGGAACGGCGCCGCACGGGCGGTCTCGACTGGCAGGTGCTGTGGCCGCCGCCGAGTTCGGCCCCCACTCCGGATGGCCCGAACGACGCCAGTGTCACCCTGCTCGTACGGTCGGCGGGACTGCGGATGCTGCTGCTCGGCGATCTCGAACCTCCGGCTCAGCAGGCGTTGTTGAGATCGCCCGCGGCAGTTGAGCTGAGAGCCGTGGACGTGCTCAAGGTCGCCCATCATGGCTCGGCCTACCAGGACCCCGACCTGATACGCAGGGTGGCCCCGCGGCTCGCGCTCATCTCGTGCGGCGAGGACAACCCGTACGGGCATCCGGCGCCCAGCACCGTCGCGGCGCTGCGCGCCGGGGGTGCCGTGGTGCTGCGGACCGACGAGGACGGGGCGCTGGCGGTCGTAGGTGCGGGCGGCGGCCTGAGCGTGGCGAGACACTGAGCCCATGAATTCCGCACAGGCCGACGCCTACCTCCGCAGGATCGGGGCCCAGTACCCCGCGTGGCCCACCTCCGATGCGCTGCGTGAGCTTCACCGCCGCCATCTGGAGACGGTGCCGTTCGAGAACCTGTCGATTCACCTCGGTGAGGAGATCGTGCTGGAGGAGAAGAGGCTGCTGGACAAGCTGGTGGGGGCGCGCAGAGGTGGCTTCTGCTACGAACTGAACGGAGCGTTCGGGGCGTTGCTGGGAGCGCTGGGCTTCGATGTGACGCTGCTGGCGGGGCGGGTGTACGACGACGAGGCGCGGCTCGGGATTCCGTACGACCATCTCGCGCTGCGTGTGCGGACGGTGGACGGGGGTGACTGGCTGACCGACGTCGGGTTCGGGGCGCTCAGCCTCTACCCGCTGGCGTTCGGGGAGCGAGGGGAGCAGGAGGAGCCCGGGGGCATGTTCCGGGTCGTCGAGGCAGGGCCGGACGCAGCGGGGGTGCGGGGCGCCGGAGGGTCGCGTGAAAGGGAGGATCTCGATGTCATCCGGAACGGCAGGGTGCAGTACCGCTTGGAGGTACGGCCGCGGGTGCTCAAGGACTTCGTGACGGGGGTCTGGTGGCACAGCACCTCGCCGACGTCGCATTTCGCGCGGTCGTTGGTCTGTTCGCGGGTCACCGGGGACGGCGGCCGGATCACGCTCAGCGGTCGGAGCTTCACGGTGACGGCGCCTGACGGGGCGAAGGAGGTGTCGGAACTGGCCACGGACGAGGAGGTGCTGGCGACCTATCGCGAGCAGTTCGGGATCGAGCTGGGGGAGGTGCCGGAGGTACGGAAGGCGGAGAGGTGAGGGAGGTGAGGGAGGCGAGAGAGGCGGGCTGATCGCACCGGCGGCGCGGGGTGGGGAGGCTGCCCGCCCAGGGTCGGGTCCCATAGAGGCACTCGTGGGCGGCGTCGGCGCAGGGGAGTGCGCGGGCCGGCAGTGTGCCGTGACGGCTTCGTCGTGGGAGCCGGCTGACCGTGGCGTAGGTCGTGTCTGGCACCGGTCGTGTCTGGCACCGGTCGTGTCTGGCACCGGGTGGGCCTGGTGTCGGTCGGGCCTGGTGTCGGTCGGGGTCCGGCGTATCGGAAAATGTCTGGGTGAGCGATGTGAGACATGTGCTGGTACTGCCCGACCGTGACGCCGCCGAAGAGGCCGCGCAGGCACTGGGTGACAGGTTCGGGTTGGATGAGGAACCGCAGCTCGTGCGGGACGCGCTGGCCGGTGAGGACGACGCCGAGGACGCGCAGTGGCTGGTGGTGCTGCGGGACACCGAGGCGCGGCTCGACCCGAAGGAACTGGACGAGTTCGTGGCGGAGTGGGACGGCTGGCGCGAGGAGCCGTAGCGCTCCGCGGGGGTGCCGGGTGCCGGGCACTCGCGCCGCGATGTCAGTGGCGCGTGGGATGCTTGTCGGGATGGCCAGGAAGACTGCTAATGACGACCCTCTCGCCCCCGTCACGCTTGCGGTGGGCCAGGAGGATCTCCTGCTCGACCGTGCCGTGCAGGAGGTGGTGGCCGCTGCCAAGGCCTCCGACGCCGACACGGACGTACGAGACCTCAGCCCCGACCAGTTGCAGCCGGGCACGCTTGCCGAGCTGACGAGTCCGTCGCTCTTCGCCGAGCGGAAGGTCGTGGTCGTACGCAACGCGCAGGATCTGACGGCCGACACGGTCAAGGACGTGAAGGCGTATCTGGGGGCGCCCGCCGAGGAGATCACCCTGGTGCTGTTGCACGCGGGTGGGGCCAAGGGCAAGGGGCTGCTCGATGCCGCGCGCAAGGTGGGGGCGCGGGAGGTGGCGTGTCCCAAGATGACGAAGCCGGCGGATCGGCTGGCGTTCGTGCGGAGTGAGTTCCGGGCGGTGGGCAGGGCCGCCACGCCTGAGGCCTGTCAGGCGCTGGTGGACTCCATCGGGAGTGATCTGCGGGAGTTGGCTTCCGCGGTGTCGCAGCTGACCGCGGATGTTGAGGGGACGATCGACGAGGCCGTTGTCGGGAGGTACTACACCGGGCGGGCCGAGGCGTCGAGTTTCACCGTGGCCGATCGGGCCGTGGAGGGGCGGGCGGCGGAGGCGTTGGAGGCGTTGCGGTGGTCTCTGTCGACCGGGGTCGCGCCGGTGCTGATCACCAGCGCGTTGGCGCAGGGGGTGCGGGCGATCGGGAAGTTGTCGTCCGCGCGGGGTGGGCGGCCGGCCGACCTTGCCCGTGAGCTCGGTATGCCGCCGTGGAAGATCGACCGGGTTCGGCAGCAGATGCGGGGGTGGACTCCGGATGGGGTTTCTGACGCTCTGCGGGCGATTGCCGAGGCTGACGCCGGGGTCAAGGGTGGTGGGGACGATCCTGAGTACGCCCTGGAGAAGGCTGTTGTGGTGATTGCTCGGGCTGCGCGGTCCCGGCGGGGGTAGGTGCCCGGCGTTGGCGTCGGCCGGGGAGTTATTCGCCCCCTCCGCCCCTGCCCGTCCCTTGTTCCTGGGGGCTGCCGCCCCCAGCCCCCCGCTGTCGCGCTGAACGCGCTCGTCCTCAAACGCCGGACAGGCTGAAGATGCCTCAAGCACCAGGCGGGCTGAAAGGCCTCCAACACCAGGCGGGCTGAAAGATGGCCAAAGCCCGCTCCCCTTCAACGCCCCAAGCCCCGCTTCCCTCCAACGCCAAAAGCCCCGCTCGCCTCCCGGGGAAGGGAGGAAGAGCGGGGCCTTGGATCACGTTGTTGGAACCACGCCCGCGTGGCGAACGCAGGTCGTGCGTGGGTCCGGGGTGCCGGGCAGGAGCGGAAGAGAGGGCCCGCTGGGTCCTTTCCGGCGGTTAAGTCGGGTTGGATCAGCCCTTGAGGGAAGCGACCTTGGAAGCAAGCGCCGACTTCTTGTTGGCGGCCTGGTTCTTGTGGATGACGCCCTTCGAGACGGCCTTGTCGAGCGCGCGCGACGCATCGCGCGTGTACTCGGTGGCCTTCTCGACGTCACCGGCGGCAGCGGCCTCGCGGGCCTTGCGGATCGCGGTCTTCAGAGAGGACTTGGTGGCCTTGTTGCGCAGCCGAGCCTTCTCGTTGGTCTTGATCCGCTTGATCTGGGACTTGATGTTCGCCACGAATGAGCCTTTACAGGTTCAGGCACGCGAGACAGCACGTCTCACACGCCGTTTGATTTCCTTGGGTGTGCCTCGTGCAGAGAGGGCATGAGACACAGCTACCCAGGCTACCAGTGCTCGTGCGAGCGGCCCAAACCGGTCGCAGCTCTCCGCCCGTGGGACCATGGAGCCTACGTATCGATCCGACCCGAGGCGACAGGCGCCTCAAGAGACAGGACCCTGCGTGCCCGCGACCCCTAACAATGTGCCCGAGCCGAGCCGTACCGCCCCGGCGCTGCTCCGCAATTTCTGCATCATCGCGCACATCGACCACGGCAAGTCCACGCTCGCCGACCGCATGCTCCAGCTGACCGGGGTGGTGGACCAGCGGCAGATGCGCGCTCAGTACCTCGACCGTATGGACATCGAGCGCGAGCGTGGCATCACGATCAAGTCCCAGGCGGTCCGGCTGCCCTGGGCATCGTCCGAGGATCCGGGCAAGACCCACATCCTCAACATGATCGACACCCCCGGGCACGTGGACTTCACGTACGAGGTGTCCCGGTCGCTTGCCGCGTGCGAGGGGACCGTGCTCCTCGTCGACGCCGCCCAGGGCATCGAGGCGCAGACTCTCGCCAACCTCTACCTGGCGATGGAGAACGACCTCAAGATCATCCCCGTACTCAACAAGATCGACCTGCCGGCCGCGCAGCCGGAGAAGTTCGGCGAGGAGCTCGCCAACCTCATCGGCTGCGACCCCGAGGACGTGCTGAGGGTCTCCGCCAAGACCGGGCTGGGCGTCGAGGCGCTGCTGGACAAGGTGGTCGCCGAGATCCCCGCCCCGATCGGTGTCGTGGACGCCCCCGCTCGCGCGATGATCTTCGACTCCGTCTATGACTCCTACCGCGGTGTCGTGACGTATGTGCGTGTCATCGACGGGCAGCTCAACAAGCGTGAGCGGATCCGGATGATGTCCACCGGAGCGACCCATGAGCTGCTGGAGATCGGCGTCTCGTCCCCCGAGATGACCGCGGCCGACGGGCTGGGTGTCGGTGAGGTGGGCTACATCATCACCGGGGTGAAGGACGTCCGGCAGTCCAAGGTCGGTGACACCATCACCACCCTGCACAAGGGGGCGACCGAGGCGCTCGGCGGGTACAAGGACCCCAAGCCCATGGTCTTCTCCGGGCTGTATCCGCTCGACGGGTCCGACTACCCCGAGCTGCGCGAGGCCCTCGACAAGTTGCAGCTCAACGATGCCGCGCTCGTCTACGAGCCGGAGACCTCCGCCGCCCTCGGCTTCGGGTTCCGCGTCGGGTTCCTCGGGCTGCTGCACCTCGACGTGGTCCGGGAGCGGCTCGAGCGCGAGTTCGGGCTCGATCTCATCGCGACCGCGCCGAACGTGGTGTACCGCGTCGACATGGAGGACGGCAGCGAGCACGTCGTCACCAATCCGAGCGAGTTCCCCGAGGGGAAGATCGACAAGGTCTTCGAGCCGGTCGTGCGGGCGACGATCCTTGCGCCCTCCGAGTTCATCGGCTCGATCATGGAGCTGTGCCAGACCCGGCGCGGCACCCTGCTCGGCATGGACTACCTCTCCGAGGACCGGGTCGAGATCCGTTACACGCTGCCGCTCGCGGAGATCGTCTTCGACTTCTTCGACCAGTTGAAGTCCAAGACCCGCGGGTACGCCTCGCTCGACTACGAGCCCACCGGCGAGCAGGCCTCCAGCCTGGTCAAGGTCGACATCCTGCTGCACGGCGACAAGGTCGACGCCTTCTCGGCGGTCACGCACAAGGACGCGGCGTACGCGTACGGGGTGCGGCTCGTCGCCAAGCTGCGTGAGCTGATCCCGCGGCAGGCCTTCGAGGTGCCGATCCAGGCGGCCATCGGGTCGCGGGTCATCTCCCGCGAGACCATCCGCGCCATCCGCAAGGACGTCCTCGCCAAGTGCTACGGCGGTGACATCTCCCGTAAGCGGAAGCTGCTGGAGAAGCAGAAGGAGGGCAAGAAGCGGATGAAGATGGTGGGCTCTGTGGAGGTTCCGCAGGAGGCCTTCATCGCCGTGCTCTCCAGCGACGAGGACAGCGGCTCGGGCAAGGGGAAGAAGTAGCCGCGCGGTACGCCGTTGTTCCCGGCTGTTCTCAAGGGCCCGCTGTGCTCCGGCGCGGCGGGCCCCTGCGCATGCGTCCGGTCGCGCTCTGTAGGAAGTGACAGGCCGCCGACTCTTACGCCGTGGCCGGACGGGCTTTACTCTGATCTCTGCTCGATAGTTACTCGCGAGTTAAACAACAGCCGCACCATTGAGCCAGCCGCGCTGTCGCGGGCTCCGGAGGATGTCGTGAGCGACACACAGACCCTGATCGAGAACCGTCCGCCGTCCGTCGCGGCCCTCTTCCTGGAGCGTGTGGCGGCCACGCCGGACGCCGAGGCCTACCGCTACCCGGTGCCCGCCGCCTCGGGCGAGGGCCCGGACGACTGGAAGTCGCTGAACTGGGCCCAGGCCGCCGAGCGGGTCTTCGCCGTGGCGGCCGGTCTGATCGAACTGGGCGTACAGCCCGAGCAGCGCGTCGCGCTCGCCTCCTCCACCCGGGTCGAGTGGATCCTCGCCGACCTCGGCATCCTGTGCGCGGGCGCGGCCACCACGACCGTGTACCCGCAGACGAACGCCGAGGAGTCGGCGTTCATCCTCTCGGACTCCGGGAGCAAGGTCCTGATCGCGGAGGACGCGGCCCAGCTCGCCAAGGCGGTGGAGAAGCGCGCCGACCTTCCCGAGCTGACGCATGTCGTGGTGATCGACCCGGCGGGCGTCGAGAGCAGCGACTGGGTTCTCACACTCGCCGAGCTGGAGAGCCGCGGCGCCGCGTACCTGGAGAAGAACCCCGACCTGATCAAGGAGAAGGTCGGCGCGATCACCTCCGACCAGCTTGCGACGCTGATCTACACCTCCGGCACCACGGGCCGCCCCAAGGGCGTCCGCCTGCCGCAGGACAACTGGTCGTACATGGCGAAGGCCATCGCCGCGACCGGGCTGCTCGGCCCCGACGACGTGCAGTACCTGTGGCTGCCGCTCGCGCACGTCTTCGGCAAGGTGCTCACGTCCGGCCATATCGAGATCGGGCACGTCACCGCCGTGGACGGCCGAGTGGACAAGATCATCGAGAATCTTCCGGTGGTGCAGCCGACGTACATGGCGGCCGTGCCCCGCATCTTCGAGAAGGTCTACAACGGGGTCGCGGCCAAGGCGCGGGCCGGCGGCGGCGCCAAGTACAAGATCTTCCAGTGGGCGGCCGAGGTCTCGCGCGAGTACGCGAAGGCCAGCCAGGACAACTTCCGCCGCACCGGCGTCGCCTCCGTGCCCTTCGCGCTCGGCGCCAAGCACAAGGTCGCCGACGCGCTCGTCTACGCCAAGATCCGCGAGGCCTTCGGCGGCAAACTGCGCGCCTGTGTCTCGGGCAGCGCCGCGCTCGCGCCCGAGATCGGCTACTTCTTCGCCGGCGCCGGCATCCACATCCTGGAGGGCTACGGCCTCACGGAGTCCTCCGCCGCCTCCTTCGTGAACCCCGGTGAGGCCTACCGCACCGGCACCGTCGGCAAGCCGCTGCCCGGCACCGAGGTGCGCATCGCGGACGACGGCGAGGTTCTGCTGCGCAGCCCCGGCATCATGGAGGGCTACCACGGGCTGCCCGAGAAGACCGCCGAGGTGCTCGAGTCCGACGGCTGGTTCCACACCGGTGACATCGGCGAGCTGTCTCCGGACGGCTACCTCAGCATCACCGACCGCAAGAAGGACCTCATCAAGACCTCGGGCGGCAAGTACATCTCGCCCGCCGAGGTCGAGGGCCACTTCAAGGCCGTGTGCCCGTACGTCTCCAACATCCTCGTGCACGGCGCCGACCGGAACTTCTGCACCGCGCTGATCGCACTTGACGAGCCGTCAATTCTGGGCTGGGCCGCGGAGAACGGCCTGGAGGGCAAGTCGTACGCCGATGTCGTCGCCGCGTCCGCCACGGTCAGCCTCGTCGAGGGTTACGTCAAGGAGCTCAACGAGGGTCTCCAGCGCTGGCAGACCATCAAGAAGTTCCGGCTGCTGCCCCGTGACCTCGACGTCGAGCACGGCGAGGTCACGCCGAGCCTGAAGCTGAAGCGGCCGGTTGTCGAACGCGAGTACAAGCACCTGATCGATGAGATGTACGCGGGGTCGCGCGAGGCATGAGTCCCCCGAGGGGGCGGGGAGTCACAGGCCTCGCCCTCTTCGCATCTCCCGCAGCAGCCCCTCCATCTGCCGTACCTGATGGCGCAGTTCGGACACGTCCTGCAGGCTGCCGGCCGACATGTGCGTCTCGATCTTCTTCAGGCAGCCCGAGAGTTCGTCGAACTGTTCCTGTTCGCGGGCGAGCATGCGTTCCAGCTGCTGGTTCTTGCGGTGGAGGTCGAGGAAGACGGTGACCTTGGCGCGCAGTACCCAAGGGTCGAAGGGCTTCGTCAGATAGTCGGCGGCTCCGGTCGCGTACCCGCGGAAGGCGTAGCCCGCGTCGGCGTCGGTGCCGGTCAGGAAGATGATGGGGACGTCCTTGGTCTGGTCGAGCCGCTTGATGTTCGCGGCCGTCTCGAAGCCGTCCATGCCCGGCATCCGGATGTCGAGCAGGACGACGGCGAACCGCTGCCGCAGCAGGGCCTTCATCGCCTCCTCGCCCGAACGCGCGCGCACCAGCGGCTCGTTGAGAGATCCCAGGACGGCCTCAAGGGCGATCAGATTGTCCTCCATGTCGTCCACCAGGAGGATGCTGGCGCGCTCGTCGGTTGTTTCCTCAGCGCTCATGGTGACTGTGCCTCACTCAGTCGTCGGCGGGATCGCGGGCTCCCCTGATGTGCTCGGTCCCGGTACAACGGGTACAGCAGTCTCTGTGGCGGCGTCCGGCCGCCGGTCCTCGTTCGCGCGCCCCGGGTTCCCCGGGTTCTCCGGCACAACCGGGATGCCCGCGGATCCGGAGCCCGCTGTGGTCTGCGGGTCGAGAAGCGCGCAGACGACGGTGAGCAGTTGGTCGACGTCCACCGGCTTGGTTACGTAGTCGTTGGCGCCCTGCGCGATGGACTTGTCGCGGTCTCCCGGCATCGCCTTCGCGGTGAGCGCGACGATGGGCAGGCCCGTCCAGCGAGGGGTGTGGCGGATGGCGGCGATCGTTTCGTAGCCGTCCATCTCCGGCATCATGATGTCCATCAGGACGAGTTCGACGTCGGGGTTGCGCTCCAGCGTCTCGATGCCCTCGCGGCCGTTCTCCGCGTACAGGACGGGCATGCCGACGCGGCCCAGGACATGGGTGAGTGCGAAGACGTTGCGGATGTCGTCGTCCACGATCAACACCCGCCGCCCCGGCAGGACTTGTCCCGCCCGGCCGGCCTTCCACGCCTCCAGTTTGGTGGGCGTGGGCCAGGTGTCGTCCGCTTCGTGAGCGGGGTACGGATCGGTGGACAGCTCCGGTACGGGCAGCTCGTGGTCCTCGTGGGTGCGTCCGGTCGCCGCGTGCCCGGGGCTGACGACAGGGACGTACAGCGTGAAGGTGGAACCCTGGCCGGGCTTGCTCTCGGCGATGATCCGGCCGCCGAGCAGCCCGGCGATCTCCCGGCTGATGGACAGGCCGAGGCCCGTGCCGCCGTACTTGCGGTTGGTGGTGCCGTCGGCCTGCTGGAACGCCTCGAAGATCACCGGGAGTTTCCCCGGGGCGATGCCGATGCCGGTGTCGGAGACCGCGAAGGCGATCACGTCGTCGCTGTTCTCGCGGGAGTAGATGTGGTCCGGGTCCTTGACGCGCCTGACGCGCAACTCGACCCGGCCGGTCGCGGTGAACTTGATCGCGTTGGAGAGCAGATTGCGCAGGATCTGCTGGAGCCGCTGCTCGTCCGACCACACCTCGCGCGGTACGTCCTCGCGGACGGTCACCTCGAAGGCGAGCCCCCGGTCGAGGGTGAGCGGGCGGAAGGTGGCGTGGACGTAGTCGAGCAGTTTGATGAGGGGGAGCTTCTTGGGGCGTACGTCCATCCGGCCGGCCTCGATCTTCGAGAGGTCGAGGATGTCGTTGATGAGCTGGAGCAGGTCGGAGCCCGATCGGTGGATCGTGGTCGCGAACTGCACCTCCTGGTCGGAGAGACGGCCGTCCGGGTTGTCCGACAACAGGCGGGCGAGGATCAGCAGAGAGTTCAGCGGGGTGCGCAGTTCGTGCGACATGTTCGCCAGGAACTCCGACTTGTACTGCGAAGACGTCGCCAACAGGGCTGCCTTTTCCTCCAGTTCCGCGTTCGAGCGCTGCAACTCCGCCTGCTGCGACTGGAGTTCGTCCGAGCGGTCCTGGAGCTGGATCGCCAGGCGCTGGGACTCGCCGAGCAGGGACTCGGTGCGGGAGTTGGCGATGATCGTGTTGATCGCGACGCCGATGGTGTTCACGAACTGGTCGAAGAAGGCCAGGTGGACGTCTGAGAAGCGGGAGAACGAGGCCAGTTCGATCACGCCGAGAAGCTTGTCCTCGAAGAGGATCGGGATGATGACGACGCTCGCTGGAGCGGCCTCGCCCAGACCGCTGTTGATCTTGATGTAGTCCGGCGGGACCTCCTCCACCAGGATCCGCTTCTTCTCGCGCGCGGCCTGCCGGACCAGCCCGTGCACCGGCATGCCGCCCGTGTCGACGGTCGCGCCCTGCGCCGAGCCGTACCCGGCGATGAAGGCGAGCCCCTTGGCGGGGATGGCGGTCCGCAGGGTCTCCTCCTCGGGGTCGGCCAGGTAGAAGGCGCCGTACTGCGCGTTCACCAGCGGGGTCAGCTCGCGCAGGATCAGGTCGGCGACCTCCATCAGGTCGCGGTGGCCCTGCATCAGCGCGGCGAGGCGGGCGAGGTTCGACTCCAGCCAGTCCTTCGCGCGGGTGGTCTCGCGCAGGTTGGCCACCATCAGGTTGATGTTGTTCTTCAGCTCGGTGACCTCGCCCTTGGTCTCCACCGTGATGGCACGGGACATGTCGCCCTGGGCCACCGCGGAGGCGACCTCGGCGATGGCGCGGACCTGGGTGGTCAGGTTCAGCGCCAGCTCGTTCACGTTCGTCGTCAGGCGCTTCCAGGTGCCGTACACGCCCTCGACCCTGGCCTGGCCGCCGAGTTGGCCTTCGGAGCCGACCTCGCGGGCCACCCGGGTGACCTCCGAGGAGAAGGAGGAGAGGGTGTCGACCATCGTGTTGATCGTCGTCTTCAGCTCCAGGATCTCGCCGCGGGCGTCCACGTCGATCTTCTTGGAGAGGTCGCCCTGGGCCACGGCGGTGGCGACCTGCGCGATGTTCCGCACCTGCGAAGTCAGGTTGTCGGCCATGTAGTTGACGTTGTCGGTCAGGTCGCGCCAGACACCGGAGACGCCAAGGACCTGGGCGCGGCCGCCAAGCCGGCCGTCCGTGCCGACCTCGCGGGCGACGCGGGTGACCTCGTCGGCGAAGGCGCGCAGCTGCTCCACCATCGTGTTGACGGTGTCCTTCAGCTCCAGGATCTCGCCTCGGGCGTCGACGGTGATCTTCTTGGAGAGGTCGCCGTTCGCGACGGCCGTGGTCACCTGCGCGATGTTGCGGACCTGCGAAGTCAGGTTCAGGGCCATGAAGTTGACGTTGTCCGTGAGGTCCTTCCATACGCCGGACACGCCGCGCACCTGCGCCTGGCCGCCGAGGTTGCCCTCGGTGCCGACCTCGCGGGCGACGCGGGTGACCTCGTCGGCGAAGGCGGAGAGCTGGTCGACCATCGTATTGATGGTCGACTTGAGCTCCAGGATCTCGCCCTTCGCCTCGACGGTGATCTTCTTGCCGAGGTCGCCCTGGGCCACCGCTGTGGACACCAGGGCGATGTTGCGGACCTGTGAAGTCAGGTTGTCCGCCATGAAGTTGACGTTGTCGGTGAGGTCCTTCCAGACCCCGGACACGCCGCGGACCTGGGCGCGGCCGCCGAGGTTGCCCTCGGTGCCGACCTCGCGGGCGACGCGGGTGACCTCGTCGGCGAAGGCGGAGAGCTGGTCGACCATCGTGTTGATCGTCGACTTCAGTTCGAGGATCTCGCCCTGCGCGTCGACCGTGATCTTCTGGCTCAGGTCGCCGTTGGCCACGGCCGTGGTGACCTGAGCGATGTTGCGGACCTGGGAGGTCAGGTTCGAGGCCATGAAGTTGACGTTGTCGGTGAGGTCCTTCCAGACCCCCGACACGCCGCGCACCTGCGCCCGACCGCCCAGCTGCCCTTCCGTACCGACTTCGCGGGCGACGCGCGTCACCTCGTCGGCGAAGGCGGAGAGCTGGTCGACCATCGTGTTCACGGTGAGCTTCAGTTCGAGCAGCTCACCGGTCGCCTCGACGGTCACCGTGCGGGTCAGGTCGCCGCGGGCCACCGCCGTCGTCACCAGCGCGATGTCCCGGACCTGGGCGGTCAGCCGGGACGCCATGGTGTTGACCGCCTCGGTCACGTCCCGCCAACTCCCGGACAGACCCGTCACCTTGGCGCGACCACCGAGCCGCCCCTCCGTGCCGACCTCGCGCGCGACCCGGGTCACCTCGCCGGTGAACAGGGACAGCTGGTCCACCATCTTGTTCACGGCGCGCCCCAACCGGCGTAAGTCGCCCCGGAGCTGACGATTACCGTCGTGCAGGTCGACCCGCTGGGTCAGATCGCCGCCGGCCACCGCGTCGAGGACGCGGGTCGCGTTCGCGGCGGGCGCGACCAGGGCGTCGAGCAACTGGTTCACGTCGTTGACCCGCGCCGTCCAGTTGCCCTGGCCCGGACTCGCCGAGAGACGCTCGTCCAGGCGGCCGTGCCGCACCAGGTCCCGGCGGACCCGCTGCGCCTCGGAGTTGAAGTGGGAGCTGCGGTCCATGATCTGGTTGAACATCGCGCAGAGATCGGCCACCACACCGTCGCCGGTCTCCGGCACCTTGCTGAAGTCACCATCCCGGGCGGCGGTCATCGCGGCGAGCAGCGGGCGCAGATCCGATGCCTGAATCCGGCCGTCGATCCGATCGGCGATCCGGCCGTCGACATGGCCGTCGATCCGATCGTCGACACGACCGTCGATCCGACCGTCTTCGAGCCCACGCATACCACTGTTCTCAGCCATGGCGGCCCACTTCGGTAACTCGGCGCTTATGGGCACAGTCAGTCTGTCACTGTGTCCGCATCGGCTGAGGCCTATTCGTCCGAACTGCTCAGGGAGCCGCACCGTGGGGGCCATTCCGACGCAACGGGAGTCCAAGGCGCGTGCGCCCGACGCGCCCGCGCACTACCGCGCCGGCCACGAAAAGGTCGCCCGCACTTCACTGGCGGGCACCCCGCTCGCGCCCGGAGCCGCCCGGGAGTTCGTGCGTGCCGCTCTCGCCGAGTGGGCCGAACTCGTCCCGCACGGAGCCGAGATGATCGACGACCGGCTCACCGATGACGCCGTCGTGGTCGTCAGCGAACTCGTCACCAACGCCGTTGTGCACGCGGGCACCGACGTTGAGCTGGCATGCGGCATGGAAAGCATGGACGACGGCTCGCCGGGCTCGCTGATCATCGAGGTGTCCGACCATCACGCGGCGCGCGCGATACGCGACGACTGCGTCGAACGGCCGTACGGTACACCGGAGTACGGGCGCGGTCTGCGGCTGGTCTCCGCGCTCTCCGACGCCTGGGGGATCACCTACCGCACCGGAATCAAGACCGTCTGGGCGCGGCTGCCGGTGGGCGGAAGCGGCCTCGGCGTGGGCGGCGAGGCGATCTCGGACGTCGACAAGGTCGACAGGATCGACAAGGTCGACAAGGTCGAAAGGATCGTGGAAGACGGCGAGAGGGCAGAGGCGTACGCCGGTGAACAGCCCCTGGAGCGCGGGCTGCGGGTGGCCGAAACACTCGCCCCTGAGTCGAGTCGCAGCGCGCAGCAGGAGCACGACTGGCTCGACCGCGGCGCCCTCTCCTTCCTCGCGGAGGCCTCCGACCTGCTCGCCGGGCAACTCGACGAGGACCTCGTCGCCGCGCTCGCCGGGCAGCTGATCGTGCCGCGCCTCGCCGACTGGTGCGCGGTGTGGCTGGAGGACGAGGCCACCGACCGGGCCGGCGGTCTCGGTCTCGCCCTGGGGCCGCGCCTGGCCCGCGTCTGGCACGGCAGCGAGAACCGCATCGAGGACCTGCGCCGCGCCCTGGAGAAGGACCCGCCCCGGCTGCCCGACTCGATACGTTCCCGCGCCGTGCCCGTGCCCTGGCCGGGGGAGGCGTTGGCTTCGGGTGGGGGGCACGGGGCGAGTGGGGTGGGCGGGGCGAGTGCTGGGGTTCGTGGGGCGGGTGGGCCGCGTGGGGCGGGTGTGGTCAGCAGGGCAGGCGGGGCGAGTGAGGTTACCGGGGCTGGCGGGGCGAGTGAGGTAGGCAGGGCAGGCGGGGCAGGTCCGGCGAGTGGGTCGGGTGGGAGCGGACCGGGTCCCAGGAGTGGGGCAGATGAGCCGGGCGCGAGTGGGGCAGACCTGGCGAGCGGTGTGAGTGGGGTTGGTCTGGGGAGTGGGTCGGGGGCGAGTGGAGGCGGTCTCGGGAGTGGGGTGAGTGGGGCTGGTCTCGGGAATGGGTCGGGGGCGAGTGGGGCCGGTCTCGGGAGTGGGCCGGGGGCGAGTGGGGC
Organism: Streptomyces sp. NPDC087263; assembly: GCF_044744645.1. Taxonomy (NCBI): domain Bacteria; kingdom Bacillati; phylum Actinomycetota; class Actinomycetes; order Kitasatosporales; family Streptomycetaceae; genus Streptomyces; species Streptomyces sp. NPDC087263. The sequence goes on along the minus strand of NZ_JBIUYT010000001.1, from coordinate 867,140 downwards.
CGGTCTCGGGAGGGGGGTGAGCGGTCCCGGTGTGAGTGGGGCGGCGCTCGCGTACCGGCTGATCGCGGGTGGGCGGCCGCTGGGCACGCTCGTCATCGGGCGGGCCGGAGTGACCGGCTTCGCCGACGAGATCACGGGCCTCGTCGAGGACCTCAGTCGACGGATCGCGCTCGCCATCGGCGCGGCCCGCCAGTACGCGCGCCAGGCCACCATCAGCCGGGTCCTCCAGCGCGGCCTGCTGCCCGGGGCGGTCGCCGAGATCCCCGGGGTGCGCAGCGCCCTCGTCTACGAGCCGCTCGACAAGGGCGGCCCCAGCGGCGACTTCTACGACCTGTTCCCGGCCGGTGACGGGCGCTGGTGCTTCGTCGTGGGCGACGTACAGGGCAAGGGGCCCGAGGCCGCCGTGGTGATCGGCCTTGCCCGGCCCTGGCTGCGGCTGCTGGCCCGCGAGGGGTACGAGGTCGCCGACGTCCTGGACCGCCTCAACAGGCTCCTGCTCGACGACGCGACGGAGGCGGCGGACGCGGCGGCCCGCGCGCTGGTGGCAGCGGGCGGGCCCGGGCTCGGCGCCGACCCCGGACCGCAGACACGCTTCCTGTCCATGCTGTACGGCGAACTGGTGCCCTTCGACGGTGGAGTGCGCTGCACCCTCGCCTCCGCCGGGCATCCGCTGCCGCTGCTGCTCGGCCCCGACGGCGACGTACACGAGGTGGCCTGCCCCCAGACCCTCCTCGGCGTCTTCGAGGACGCGACCTACGTCTCCGAGACCTTCGAGCTGTACCCCGGCGACACCCTGCTGTGCGTCACGGACGGCGTGACCGAGCGCCGCAGCGGGCCGCGCCAGTTCGATGACGACGACGGCCTCGCCGAGGCCCTGGTCGGCTGCACCGGCCTGAGCGCGGAACTCATCGCGGAACGGATCCGCAGGCTGGTCCACGAGTTCGGCGCCAAGCCGCCGGAGGACGACATGGCGCTGCTGGTCCTCCAGGCGGAATAGCGGGCTGTGAGGAATGCGGACCAGCCGGCTGCGGGGAACGTGGACCAGTCGGCCGTACGGAGTTCCGGCGGGCGTACGGGACAATGGAAGGCATGCCTTCCGCACTCCCCGACGGTGAGCCCGTCCCCGACGACGGGGCGCTGCCCGCCCACGCCCTGGCCGGGGCCGCCGACCGCCCCCTCGGGTTCTATCTCCACGTGCCGTACTGCGCGACCCGCTGCGGCTACTGCGACTTCAACACCTACACGGCGACCGAGCTGCGGGGCACCGGAGGCGTGCTCGCCTCCCGTGACAACTACGCCGAGACGCTGATCGACGAGGTCCGTCTCGCCCGCAAGGTGCTCGGCGATGACCCGCGTCCCGTCCGTACGGTGTTCGTCGGCGGCGGTACGCCCACTCTCCTGCCCGCCGACGATCTCGTACGGATGCTCGCCTCGATCCGTGCCGAGTTCGGGCTCGCGGACGACGCGGAGATCACCACCGAGGCGAACCCGGAGTCCGTCGACCCGGCGTACCTGGCGACCCTGCGGGCCGGGGGCTTCAACCGGATCTCCTTCGGTATGCAGAGCGCCCGGCAGCACGTGCTGAAGGTGCTCGACCGCACGCACACGCCCGGGCGGCCCGAGGCCTGTGTCGCCGAGGCCCGCGCGGCGGGCTTCGACCATGTCAACCTCGACCTGATCTACGGCACCCCGGGGGAGTCCGACGACGACTGGCGCGCCTCGCTGGAAGCGGCCCTCGGGGCCGGGCCCGATCACATTTCCGCGTACGCGCTCATTGTCGAGGAGGGTACGCAGCTTGCCCGGCGGATCCGGCGTGGGGAGGTGCCGATGACGGACGACGATGTCCACGCGGACCGGTATCTGATCGCCGACGAGGTGCTCGCGGGGGCGGGGTTCGACTGGTACGAGGTGTCCAACTGGGCCACCTCCGATGCCGGGCGGTGCCTCCACAACGAGCTGTACTGGCGTGGTGCCGACTGGTGGGGCGCCGGGCCGGGCGCCCACAGTCACGTGGGCGGGGTGCGGTGGTGGAACGTGAAGCATCCGGGGGCGTATGCCGGGGCGCTGGCGGCGGGGAGGTCGCCCGGGGCGGGGCGTGAGCTGCTTTCCGGGGAGGACCGGCGGGTGGAGCGGATTCTTCTTGAGCTGCGGTTGCGGGAGGGGTGTCCGTTGTCGTTGCTCCGGCCGGAGGGGCTGTCCGCCTCGCGGCGGGCGCTGTCCGAGGGGCTTCTGGAGGACGGGCCGTACGACGACGGGCGGGCCGTTCTTACCTTGCGGGGGCGGTTGTTGGCGGATGCGGTGGTGCGGGATCTGGTGGACTGAGGTGGGGGGTTTTCGCCCCCTCCGCCCCTACCCGTCCCTTGTCTCCGGGGGCTGCCGCCCCCGGGCCCCCGCTTCGGCCTGAACGGCCTCGTCCTCAAACGCCGGACGGGCTGAACGATCTCCAGCGCCGGACGGGCTGAAAGATCTCCGGCGCTGGACAGGTTGAAAGATCTCCAGCGCCGGACGCGTCAAGCAGTCTCTGGTGCCGTCACGAAGTCGATCAACTCCTCCACCCTGCCCAGGAGTTCCGGCTCCAGGTCCTTGTAGGAGCGTACGTGGGACAGGATGTGCTGCCAGGCCGCGCCGGTGTTCTCGGGCCAGCCCAGGGCGCGGCAGACGCCTGTTTTCCAGTCCTGGCCGTGGGGGACGCGGGGCCAGGCCGGGATGCCGACGGAGGACGGCTTCACGGCCTCCCAGATGTCGATGTACGGGTGGCCGACGACCAGGGCGTGGTTGCTGGTGACCGAGTCGGCGATGCGGGATTCCTTGGTGCCGGGGATCAGGTGGTCGACGAGGACGCCGAGGCGGGCGTCCGGGCCCGGGGCGAAGTCGGCGACGATCGCGGGCAGGTCGTCGATGCCCTCCAGGTACTCGACGACGACGCCCTCGATGCGCAGGTCGTCGCCCCAGACGCGTTCGACGAGCTCGGCGTCGTGCCGGCCCTCCACGTAGATCCGCCCGGCCCGCGCCACCCGCGCCCGCGCACCCGGCACCGCGACCGAACCGGAGGCGGTGCGGGAGGGACGTACGGGCGCCCCCGCCGCCGGGCGGACCAGCGTCACCACCTTGCCCTCCAGGAGGAAGCCGCGCGGCTCCAGCGGGAACACCCGGTGCTTGCCGAAGCGGTCCTCCAGCGTCACCGTGCCCGCCTCGCAGCGGATCACCGCACCGCAGAAGCCGGTGCCGGGCTCCTCGACCACCAGACCGGGGTCCGCGGGGACCTCCGGCACGGGCTTGGGCTTCTTCCACGGCGGGGTCAGGTCCGGAGAGTACTGGCGCATTCGGATGACGATAGGAGAAGCCGGGCCTCCGTGTCGTACGGCCTCCTACGACACGCCGAAGCGGGCCGCCAGCGTGTCGCGTTGGGCCCGGACAAACGCCGCATTCACCACCGCACCGTGGCTGGGAACGTACACCGCGTCCTCCCCGCCCAGGTCGAGCAGTCGGTCCAGCGCCGCCGGCCAGTGGGACGGGACGGCGTCGGGGCCCGCCTGGGGTTCGCCGGACTCCTCCACCAGGTCGCCGCAGAAGACGATCTGCGGCCAAGGCGGCGAACCTGGGACGAGGACCACCAGGTCGTGGGCGGTGTGGCCGGGGCCGATGTCCGCGAGCCGGACCTGTGTGCCGCCGCCCAGGTCCAGGGTCCGCTCGCCGGACACCTGGTGACGGGGGCGGACCAGCAGATCGGCGGCCTCGGCCGCCTCCAGCGGGTCCAGGCCGTTGCGTACGGCGTCCGCGCGCAGTTCCTCATGGCCGTGCGCGAGGACCGTATCCAGGCCGACCGCCCCGAACACCTCGACACCGGGGAAGGCGGCCGCGCCGAACACGTGGTCGAAGTGTGCGTGGGTGAGCGCGAGGTGCGTCACCCGGTGATCGCCACCTGGCACGTGCCGCGCCTCGGCATCAGGTTGCGTACCCGCCAGCAGCCGCCGTGCCTCGGAACGCAACTGCGCGCCCTCCCGCAGGCTCGACCCCGCGTCGATCAGCAGGGCGGCCCCCTCGCCGGCCACGAGCCCGACCGTGCAGTCCCAGCCAGGAAGCCGCCGCCGCCCGACCCGCGGCGCCACCCTCTCCCACCCCGCCTCTTCCCAAGTCACGCTCATGGGCAGACGCTAGTGCCTGTACGGCCATTCCCGTCTGCCCCGCGGCGCCCTACATGCCCCATGCCCTCTCGCCACCTCGGGCGCAGGCCCAAGTACGTCCGGTACGAGGGTCCGCGCACGGCACGTCGAGAGCACCAGGCACCTGGCGTCGCGAGGCCGCCCTCCGGGCAACGACGGAAATGGTCGGACAGGTACCGACGGCGAGGACCCCGTCGGCACGACCGAGCGGGTCCGCCCTTGCCGGGGGCGTACCTTCCCGCCGTACACTGGCCGGGGAGACGTTGGCACTCGCATGCGCTGAGTGCCAGGGGGAGAGTCCGGGATCAGTCCGGGAGACCACGGCGACGACATCTGGAGGTGTGCGCGATGCTCAGCGAACGCAGGCTCGAAGTGCTGCGCGCCATCGTCCAGGACTACGTGGGGACGGAGGAGCCGGTCGGTTCCAAGGCCCTCACCGAGCGGCACCAACTCGGGGTCTCCCCGGCGACGGTCCGCAACGACATGGCCGCCCTGGAGGACGAGGGGTACATCGCCCAGCCGCACACCAGCGCCGGGCGCATCCCCACCGACAAGGGCTACCGGCTCTTCGTCGACAAGCTCGCGGGCGTCAAGCCGATGACCGCGCCGGAGCGGCGGGCCATCCAGAACTTCCTCGACGGCGCCGTCGATCTCGATGATGTGGTGGGGCGTACGGTACGGCTGCTTGCGCAGCTCACGCGGCAGGTCGCCGTCGTGCAGTACCCGTCCCTCACGCGGTCGACCGTGCGGCACGTCGAGCTGCTGTCGCTGGCTCCGGCCCGCGTGATGCTCGTCCTGATCACGGACACCGGCCGGGTCGAGCAGCGCTTGATCGACTGCCCGGCGCCGTTCGGGGAGACGTCTCTGGCGGATCTGCGCGCACGGCTCAACAGCCGGGTCGCCGGGCGTCGGTTTTCGGACGTTCCGCAACTGGTGCAGGACCTGCCCGACGCCTTCGAGGCGGAGGACCGCGGTACGGTCACCACGGTGCTCTCCACCCTGCTGGAGGCGCTCGTCGAGCAGACCGAGGAGCGGCTGATGATCGGCGGTACCGCCAATCTCACCCGCTTCGGACATGACTTCCCTCTCACGATCCGGCCCGTACTCGAAGCACTGGAGGAGCAGGTCGTGCTTCTCAAGTTGCTTGGTGAGGCGGGGGATTCGGGCATGACCGTACGGATCGGTCATGAGAACGCGTATGAGGGACTCAACTCCACGTCCGTCGTCTCCGTCGGCTACGGTTCGGGCGACGAGGCAGTAGCGAAACTCGGCGTGGTCGGACCGACCCGCATGGATTACCCCGGCACGATGGGAGCGGTACGAGCGGTGGCACGGTACGTCGGACAGATCCTGGCGGAGTCCTAAGTGGCCACGGACTACTACGCCGTGCTCGGCGTGCGCCGCGACGCGTCCCAGGACGAGATCAAGAAGGCGTTCAGGAGGCTCGCTCGCGAGCTGCACCCGGACGTCAATCCCGATCCGAAGACGCAGGAGCGCTTCAAGGAGATCAACGCCGCCTACGAGGTGTTGTCGGACCCGCAGAAGAAGCAGGTCTACGACCTCGGCGGCGACCCGCTGTCCCAGGCGGGCGGCGCGGGCGGCCCCGGTGGCTTCGGCGCCGGCGGCTTCGGCAACTTCTCGGACATCATGGACGCCTTCTTCGGTACGGCGTCGCAGCGTGGCCCGCGGTCGCGTACGCGCCGTGGCCAGGACGCCATGATCCGGCTGGAGATCGAGCTGGACGAGGCGGCCTTCGGCACCACGAAGGACATCCAGGTCGACACGGCCGTCGTCTGCACCACCTGTAGCGGTGAGGGCGCGGCGCCGGGGACCTCGGCGCAGACCTGTGACATGTGCCGCGGTCGCGGTGAGGTGTCGCAGGTCACGCGGTCCTTCCTAGGCCAGGTCATGACCTCGCGGCCCTGCCCGCAGTGCCAGGGTTTCGGGACCGTCGTCCCGACCCCGTGTCCGGAGTGCGCGGGCGACGGTCGCGTGCGGTCGCGTCGGACGCTGACCGTCAAGATCCCGGCCGGTGTCGACAACGGCACCCGGATCCAGCTCGCGGGCGAGGGCGAGGTCGGCCCCGGCGGCGGCCCCGCCGGCGACCTGTACGTCGAGATCCACGAGCTCCCGCACTCCACCTTCCAGCGCCGCGGCGACGACCTGCACTGCACGGTCACCATCCCGATGACCGCGGCGGCCCTCGGCACCAAGGTGCCGCTGGAGACGCTCGACGGCATGGAGGAGATCGACATCCGTCCGGGCACGCAGTCCGGGCAGTCGGTCCCGCTGCACGGGCGCGGCATCACGCACCTGCGGGGCGGCGGGCGCGGTGACCTCATCGTGCACGTCGAGGTGATGACACCGTCGAAGCTCGACGCCGAGCAGGAGCGCGTGCTGCGCGAACTGGCCGTGCTGCGCGGCGAGGAACGGCCCATCGGGCAGTTCCAGCCGGGGCAGCAGGGGCTCTTCTCGCGGCTCAAGGACGCGTTCAACGGTCGCTGAGGACCGACTGCCGGGCCTCTGAAGTGCGCCTTCTCGCCCTGGGCCGGAGCGGCCCGGGCGGGAGGGTGCGAGTGGCCTATGCCACGCGGATGACTCGATTCGGACTTGTTCGGAGGACGTGACAACATGCCGTCATGTCCTCCGCGCTGACCGATCTTTTCCCACACCCGATCGTGCAGGCCCCCATGGCGGGCGGAGTGTCCGTTCCGCATCTCGCGGCCGCCGTGTCCGAGGCCGGTGGGCTCGGGTTCCTCGCCGCCGGGTACAAGACGGCCGACGGCATGTATCAAGAGATCAAGCAGCTGCGCGGGATCACGAGCCGCCCCTTCGGCGTGAACCTCTTCATGCCGCAGCCCGAGTACGCGGACAAGGCGGCGGTCGAGGTGTACGCCCACCAGCTCGCCGGTGAGGCCGCCTGGTACGAGACCGAACTCGGCGAACCGGACAGCGGCCGCGACGACGGCTACGACGCCAAGCTCGCGGTCCTCCACGACAATCCGGTGCCGGTGGTCTCCTTCCACTTCGGCATCCCCACCCGCGAGGTCCTGGACTCCCTCGCCCAGGCCGGCACGCTCACCCTGGTGACCGCGACCACGGCCGAGGAGGCACTCGCCGTGCAGCGGGCCGGCGCCGCCGCGGTCGTCGTGCAGGGCGTCGAGGCGGGCGGCCACCAGGGCACCCACCGCGACAACCCGGAGACGGACGGCACCGGCGTCGGACTGCTCTCGCTGATCGCGCAGGTCCGCGAGAGCGTGCAGATCCCGATCGTCGCGGCCGGCGGCATCATGCGCGGCAGCCAGATCGCCGCGGTGCTCGCGGCGGGCGCGAACGCGGCCCAGCTCGGCACGGCGTTCCTCGCCACCCCCGAGTCCGGCGCGCACGCCGTGCACAAGCAGGCGCTGACCAACCCCCTCTTCGTCCGTACGGAGTTGACACGAGCCTTCTCCGGGCGCCCGGCGCGCGGACTCGTCAACCGCTTCCTGCGCGAGCACGGCCCGTACGCGCCCGCCGCCTACCCCGAGGTCCACCACCTCACCTCGCCGCTGCGCAAGGCGGCGGCCAGGGCGGGCGACGCGCAGGGCATGGCACTGTGGGCCGGCCAGGGGCACCGGATGGCCCGCGAACTGCCCGCGGCGCAGCTGGTGGAGGTACTGAGCGCCGAACTCGCGGCTGCGAAGACAGCGTTGTCGGGGTTCCCTGAAGGGGGCGCGGTCCGATGACGGCTCCGGTGTTCGTGGTGGAGCATTTCCGTACGGGTGACGGCGGGCGCTATGTCCTCGACGGTCCCGAGGGGCGGCACGCGGTCTCCGTGAAGCGACTGCGGGCCGGTGAGGAAGTCGTCCTCACCGACGGCGCCGGGCGGTGGGCGGACTGCGTGGTGCTGGACACCGAGGGCAAGGACCGGCTGATCGTCCGGCTGGACTCGGTGGCCGAGCAGCCGGAGGAAGAACCCCGCATCACCGTCGTCCAGGCCCTCCCCAAGGGCGACCGAGGCGAACTCGCCGTCGAGACCATGACGGAGACCGGCGTCGACACCGTCGTCCCCTGGGCGGCCTCCCGCTGCATCACGCAGTGGAAGGGCGAGCGGGGCGTGAAGGCGCTCGCCAAGTGGCGGGCCACGGCCCGGGAGGCCGGCAAGCAGTCCCGCCGCGTCCGCTTCCCCGAGGTCGCGGACGCGATGACGAGCAGGCAGGTTGCCGCACTTCTCGCCAAAGCCGATCTCGCCGCCGTACTGCACGAGAGCGGCGACGAACCCCTCGCCACCGCCGAACTCCCCGCGCGCGGCGAGATCGTGCTCGTGATCGGCCCCGAAGGAGGCGTCTCTCCTGAGGAGTTGGCGCTCTTCACCGAGGCCGGCGCACGGGCGTACCGCCTGGGGCGCAGCGTGCTGCGCACCTCGACCGCCGGGACCGCGGCGGCGGCGCTGCTGCTCGGCCGTACCGGTCGCTGGTCCTAGAGGGTGTCGGGGATCACCTCGGATCAGGTCGCGGTGCGTGGTGCGGTGCGTCGCAGGGCGGAGCGTGACCCGCGTACCGGGCGTGCTCGGGTGATGCGGCAACGCGGCGAGGTGCCGTGCCAGCGTCGCGGACCCGAGGTGATCCGGACGACACCCCTCAGACCACTGGAGATCGCCTTGGAACTCGCCCAAGTACGCCTGCTCGTCTCCGACTTCCCGGCCTGCTACCGGTTCTACGCCGAGGTCCTCGGCCTCAAGCCGCAGTCGGGCGCGACCGGGGGGCCGTACGAGAAGTTCAGTCCCGTCACCGGCTCGGCGGGCATCGCTCTCCAGGACCGCGCGATGATGGCCCGGATGCTGGGCGAACTGGGCGACTCGGTGTCGGGACACCGCTCACTGGTGGTGCTGCGGGTGGACGACCTGGACGCGTACTGCGCGCAGATCACCTCCCGCGGTGCGACCCTCCTGCACGAACCGGCTCCCATGACCGACCGGATGCGCGCCGCCCACCTCAAGGACCCGGAAGGGAACCTGGTGGAGCTGCAGGAATGGCTGCTGCTGCGCGGCTGATGACGGCGGGAAACAGGGTCCAGCCGTCCAACTCCCGCGGCCCCGGCAGCAGTTCACGCTCCCGCGCCTCGTCGATGAGAGCGCGTACGATACGCGGCTCGCGCAGGTTGATCAGGTTGCCCCGCCCGTCGGCGGCTGAGCCCGAGTGCTGGAGCCCGTCGGCGACGTGGCGCCCCTCGCCCGCCCGGAAGACGATCAGGGTGCGGACACCGTCCCGGTGCAGGGAGAGCACCTCTCGGCAGACGTCACCGTCGCCGTGCTTGTGCCGCACGGTCCACACATAGGTGGTCTGCTCGTCCACGACGAGCCGCCTGGGCGTGCGGTCATTGCGCATGCGTTCGAGTATGGCGGGCGCGATGGCGGAGTGGCCGCATGCGGTCTTCCGCGCCGCCCGGGACGGTGGCACGCTGCCGTCCATGGGGGCTTTGAGACGGGTTCTGCGACGGACCGGACAGCGGCGGACAGTGGCGATGGCCGGTCTCGCGGCCGTCGCCGTGGGCGGTGTCGTCGCGTGCGACCCCGGCGGGCTGAGCTCCGCCTCCGTGGCGTACACGACCGACCAGACCGTGACGAAGGAGCTGGAGCGGCAGAAGGCGGATGTCGCCTGGCTCAGCTGCACGGCGTCGTTCGACGGCGGCAACAAGGCCTACACACCCGGGCAGACGCCCTCGCCGACCGAGGACACCGTGGCGGACGTCGACTGTACGGGGGAGACCTCGGACGGGAAGGAGATCACCGTCACGGGCAAGGTCACCCGGGCCGTCGACGGCCGGTGCGTACGCGGTGATCTGACCGCCAGGATCGACGGCAAGCAGTGGTTCCACGTGACCGGACTCGGCAACTGCGACGCCCCCAGCACACCCGGGTACACCCCGCCCGTCAACAACCAGCCCCAACAGCCCGGCCCCACCGTCACGGTGACCGTCACCAGGACCATCTGGTGCCAGGGTGACCCCACCTGCTGGCCCGAGGGCAAGTGACGCGCGCGGTGCGGGGAGGTGGAGGAGGAAGGAGGTAAGTGATCGAAACCCCTGTCCGGGGGCGTGATCGCTGCCTAAGGTGATCGGGTGACAGAGCCCGCACCCTCCGCGTATCTCCGGTTTCCGCATCTGCACGGCGATCTGGTCGCCTTCACCGCCGAGGACGACATCTGGGTCGCCCCGCTGGACGGTGGCGGCCGCGCCTGGCGGGTCAGCGCAGACAACGTGCCGGTGAACCATCCGCGTATCTCCCCCGACGGCACGACCGTCGCCTGGACGTCCAGCCGTGACGGCGCCCCCGAGGTGCATGCCGCCTCGCTGGACGGCGGGCCGTCCAAACGGCTGACGTACTGGGGCAGTTCGAAGACCCAGGTGCGTGGCTGGACCCCCGACGGGCAGGTGCTCGCACTCAGTACGCAGGGGCAGGCGAGCCTGCGGCGCAGCTGGGCGCGGGCGATCCCGCTCGACGGCGGCCCGGCGACCACCCTTCCGTACGGCCCCGTCGGCGATGTCGCCCACGGTGAGCCCGGCGTGCTCCTGCTGTCCGCTCCCATGGGGCGCGAGGCCGCCTGGTGGAAGCGGTACCGGGGCGGTACAGCGGGCAAGCTGTGGATCGACCGGACGGCCGCGGGCGAAGAGGGAGCCGGGGAATTCGTACGGCTGCATGAAGAGCTCGACGGGAACCTCGAGTACCCCTTGTGGGTGGGGGAGCGCGTCGCATTTCTGTCCGACCACGAAGGCGTCGGGGCGCTGTACTCGTCTCTCGCGGACGGGTCCGACCTGCGGCGGCACACACCGATCGACGGCTTCTACGCCCGGCACGCCGCGAGCGACGGCACCCGCGTCGTGTACGCGTCCGCCGGTGAACTGTGGCTCCTCGACGACCTGGACGGCGCCGAGCCGCGCCGGCTCGACCTGCGGCTCGGCGGACAGCGCGTCGACCTCCAGCCGCACTCCGTCAGCGCGTCCCGCTGGTTCGGGGCCGCCGCGCCCGACCACACCGGACGCGGCAGCGCGATCTCCGTACGCGGCTCCGTCCACTGGGTCACCCACCGCTCGGGCCCGGCCCGCGCGCTCGCCGCCGAACCCGGCGTACGGGCCCGGCTGCCCCGCACCTTCCGGGCGGAGGGCGAGGAACACGTGGTGTGGGTGACGGACGCCGAGGGCGACGACGCCCTGGAGTTCGCCCCCGCGACCGGGGTCGCCCCCGGAGCGACACCCCGCAGGCTCGCCGCCGGACAGCTCGGACGGGTCCTCGCCCTCGCCATGGCACCCGACGGCAGCCGCGCCGCCGTCGCCTCGCACGACGGACGCGTCCTGCTCGTCGAGCGCGAGACCGGCGAGGTGCGCGAGGTCGACCGCAGCGACAACGGCGACGTCAGCGGGCTCGCCTTCTCGCCCGACTCCGCCTGGCTCGCCTGGTCGCACCCCGGCCCGCGCCCGCTGCGCCAGCTCAAACTCGCCAACACCACCGACCTGTCGGTCACCGAGGCGACCCCGCTCCGCTTCCGCGACTACGCGCCCGCGTTCACCCTCGACGGCAAGCACCTGGGCTTCCTCTCGGCCCGCTCCTTCGACCCGGTCTACGACGAGCACGTCTTCGACCTCGCCTTCGTGGGCGGCTCCCGGCCGCACCTCATCACCCTCGCCGCGACCACCCCGTCCCCCTTCGGACCGCAGCGCCACGGCCGCCCCTTCGAAGCGCCCGACAAGGACGAGACCCCCGACAGCGAGGGCACCCCCGCGACCCGGATCGACCTCGACGGACTCGCCGACCGGATCGTGCCGTTCCCCGTCGAGGCCGCCCGCTACACCGGCCTCCGTGCCGCCAAGGACGGACTCCTGTGGCTGCGGCACCCGGTCCGCGGCGTGCTCGGCTCCTCCCGCGCCACCCCCGACGACCCGGACCCGAAGACCGAGCTGGAGCGGTACGACCTCGTCCAGCAGCGCATCGAGCATCTCGCCGCCGACGCCGACCACTTCGCCGTCAGCGGCGACGGCAAACGCGTCCTGCTGTGGACCGACGGCAAGCTCAAGGTCGTCCCCAGCGACCGGCGCGCCTCGAACGACGACGAGAGCGACACGAACATCACCGTCGACCTCTCGCGGGTACGGCAGATCGTCGACCCGACTGCCGAATGGCGGCAGATGTACGACGAGACCGGCCGGATCATGCGGGACAACTTCTGGCGGCCCGACCTGGGCGGCGTCGACTGGGACGGCGTCCTGGAACGCTACCGGCCGGTGCTCGAACGCGTCGCCACCCACGACGACCTCGTGGACCTCCTGTGGGAGGTGCACGGCGAGCTCGGTACCTCCCACGCGTACGTCATGCCGCGCGGCGGCGGATGGAGCGGCGGCGATCGGGCGCAGGGGCTGCTCGGGGCCGACATCTCCCGTCACGAGGACGGCAGTTGGCGTATCGACCGGATCCTTCCGTCGGAGACCTCCGACCCCGACGCGCAGGCGCCGCTCGCCGCTCCCGGGGTCGCCGTCCGCGCCGGGGACGCGATCGTCGCGGTCGCGGGGCGGCCGGTGGACCCGGTGGCCGGGCCAGGACCGCTGCTCGTCGGCACCGCGGGCAAGCCGGTCGAGCTGACCGTCTCCCCGTCCGGCGGCGGCGATCCCCGCCACGCCGTCGTGGTCCCGGTGTCCGACGAGGAGCCGCTGCGTTACCACGCGTGGGTCGCCGACCGGCGGGCCTACGTCCACGAGCGGTCCGGCGGGCGGCTCGGGTATCTGCACGTGCCCGACATGCAGGCGCCCGGCTGGGCCCAGATCCACCGCGACCTGCGCGTCGAGGTGGCCCGCGAGGGACTCGTCGTGGACGTCCGCGAGAACCGTGGCGGCCACACCTCCCAGCTGATCATCGAGAAGCTCGCGCGCCGGATCGTGGGCTGGGACCTGCCGCGCGGCATGCGGCCCTACAGCTACCCCGAGGACGCGCCGCGCGGGCCCGTCGTCGCCGTCGCCAACGAGTTCTCCGGCTCCGACGGCGACATCGTGAACGCGGCGATCAAGGCGCTGGGTATCGGTCCCGTGGTCGGCACCCGGACCTGGGGCGGCGTCATCGGCATCGACAGCCGCTACCGGCTCGTCGACGGCACGCTCGTCACCCAGCCCAAGTACGCGTTCTGGCTGGAGGGTTACGGGTGGGGCGTCGAGAACCACGGCGTCGACCCGGACGTCGAGATCGTCCAGGCTCCGCAGGACTACGCCGCCGGGCGTGACACCCAACTGGACGAGGCGATCCGGATCGCGCTGGCCGCGCTGGCGGAGAACCCGGCGAAGGCTGCGCCCGGGTTGCCGTCGCTTTGATGCTGGGTGCGGGGGCTTTGGTCCTGGCTGTGGGGTCTTTGATCTTGGGTGCGGGTGCGGGTGCGGGTGCGGGTGCGGCGGGTGCCTCGGGTGCGGCTGCCGCTGCCCCTGCGGGTGCGTTGTGGTGCGGGTGCGCGCCTGCGGCGATCAACGGGGCCGATACGATGCCGGTGTACTGACCGGACCGCGCGAGGAGGCACACGCATGGTGGGAGAGCCGCAGGACGACTGCCTGTTCTGCAAGATCGCCGCGGGGCAGATCCCGGCGGACGTGGTCCGGGAGACCGAGACGACCCTCGCGTTCCGGGACATCAGCCCCCAGGCGCCCACCCACGTCCTGGTCATTCCCAAGGTGCACCACCCGGACGCGGCGTCGCTGGCCGCCGCCGAGCCCGCCATCGCCGCGGACCTGCTGCGCGAGGCCGGCCAGGTCGCGGGCGAGGAGAAGCTCAAGAGCTACCGCATCGTGTTCAACACCGGCAGCGGCGCCGGGCAGACCGTCTTCCACGCGCACGCCCACGTCCTGGGCGGCCGCGGTATGCAGTGGCCGCCGGGGTAACCGACCTTGTCCGTACGTGAATTGGTCGTCCTCGGCACCGCCAGCCAGGTTCCCACCCGCCATCGCAACCACAACGGCTACCTGCTGCGCTGGGACGGGGAGGGGCTGCTGTTCGATCCCGGCGAGGGCACGCAGCGGCAGATGCTGCGTGCCGGGGTCGCGGCTCACGATCTGCACCGGATCTGTGTCACCCACTTCCACGGCGACCACTCGCTCGGGCTCGCCGGGGTGATCCAGCGCATCAACCTCGACCGGGTGCCGCACGAGGTGACCGCGCACTATCCCCTCTCCGGGCAGCGGTTCTTCGACCGACTGCGGTACGCGACGGCCTACCGCGAGACCGTCGCGCTCACGGAGGCGCCGGTCGATGCCGATGGAGTGCTTGCCGTGCGTGCTTCGTACACCCTGGAGGCCCGTCGGCTCTCCCATCCCGTCGAGTCGTACGGCTACCGGCTCGTCGAGCCCGACGGGCGGCGGATTCTGCCTGAACTCCTTGCCGAGCGGGGCATCAAGGGGCCCGATGTCGGGCGGCTGCAGCGGGAGGGCTCCCTGCCCGGGTTGTCCCTCGCCGACGTGAGTGAGGTGCGGCGCGGGCAGCGGTTCGCGTTCGTCATGGACACCCGGCTGTGCGACGGGGTGTACGCGCTCGCCGAGGGGTGCGACATGCTGGTCATCGAGTCGACGTTTCTTGACGAGGATCGGCAACTGGCCTTGGATCATGGGCATTTGACGGCCGGTCAGGCGGGGGCGGTCGCCAAGGAGGCAGGTGTACGGCATCTTGTGCTGACGCACTTCAGTCAGCGGTACTCCGAGCCTGATGAGTTCGAGCGGCAGGCTCGAGCTGCCGGGTTCGAGGGGGAGCTGACTGTGGCGCACGATTTGGTGCGGGTGCCTGTGCCTAAGCGGCGGTGACCGTGGGGCGGGTGCGGGTGCGGGTGCGGGTGCGGGTGCGGGTGTGGGTACGTGTGTGGGTACGTGTGCTGGTTCTGGGGTGGTTGTCGATCGGCTTTACGATGATTTGATGGCCCTCCCCAAAGCTGAGCTGCACCTCCATATCGAAGGCACCCTCGAACCCGAGCTGGCCTTCGCGCTTGCCGCGCGCAACGGCGTGAGCCTGCCGTACGCGGACACCGATGAGCTGCGCAAGGCGTATCTCTTCGACGATCTCCAGACGTTCCTGAACCTGTACTACGAGCTCATGGCCGTCCTGCGGACGGAACAGGACTTCGCCGACCTCGCTGACGGGTACCTCGCCCGGGCCGCCGCGCAGGGGGTGCGGCACGCCGAGATCTTCTTCGATCCGCAGGCGCACATCGCGCGAGGCGTCGGCATGGGGACCGTCGTCGAGGGGCTCTCCCGTGCGCTGGCGCGCAGCGAGGAGACGCACGGGGTCTCCACGCAGCTGATCATGTGCTTCCTGCGGGACGAGTCCGCCGAGTCGGCGTTGGCGACCCTGTCGGCCGCGGAGCCGTATCTCGACCGGATCGTCGGCGTCGGTCTCGACTCCGCCGAGGTCGGGCATCCGCCGGGCAAGTTCCGTGAGGTGTACGAGGCCGCAGCGGCGCTTGGGCTGCGGCGGGTCGCGCACGCGGGGGAGGAAGGGCCGCCGTCGTACATCACCGAGGCGTTGGACGTGCTCGGTGTCGAGCGCATCGACCACGGGCTGCGGTGTATGGAGGACGACGTGCTGGTTGAGCGGCTCGTACGGGAGCGGGTGCCGTTGACGCTGTGTCCGCTGTCGAACGTGCGGCTGCGGGCCGTCGACGTGCTGGAGGACCATCCGCTGGTCGCGATGATGGACGCCGGGCTGCTGTGCACGGTGAACTCCGACGACCCCGCGTATTTCGGGGGGTACGTCGGGGATACCTTCCACGCCGTGCGCGAGGCGCTGGGGCTCGGTCAGGAGCGGTTGCGTGAGCTGGCCCGCAACTCGTTCGAGGCGTCGTTCCTGGAGCATGACGAGGAGCGGCGGGCTCGGTACGTCGCGGAAGTCGAGGCGTACGAGTTCGAGTAGGCGGGGCGGTGGCTGCGCCGGTGGGTGGGTCGGGGCCGGGGGCCGGTACATCCGCCCGTCGCCGTCGGATCAGACCTTGGGCGAATACGGGGCCGTCCGGTGACGCGAACGTACGCGACGGGCATGTGATGTACCGGCCCCCGGCCCCTTCCGCCGGTGGGCATCTCTCGGTTTTCAGCCCGTCCGGGAGGAGAGGGCGGGGTGGTCCCGTCCCGATCCCTCGCCCGCCCGCGGGGGCCCGTCCCGCACGAGAGGGTGGGGGTGGTGCGGTCCCGATCCCCCACCCACCCGCGCTCCCACCCGTTGGAGATCTTTTAGCCTGTCCGGCGTTTGAGGACGAGGCCGTTCAGGCCGACAGCGGGGGTCTGGGGGCGGCAGCCCCCAGGTACGGGAACGGGTAGGGGCGGAGGGGGCGAAAAAAATGCCTTTGCTCAACCCGGGTGGGAGAGGTCGCGGCGGGGTGGGGTCAGGTCGTGCGGCCGAAGCCGATGGTGGGGATGGCTCGGCGGAGGGGCCAGGGGCGGGAGGATTCGGGGAGCAGGGATTCCAGGAAGGCGTAGCGCCGGAGCGCGGTGGGGTCCTGGTCGGCTACGGACTGCACGCGGCGCCACCACGCGGCGATCTCGGACCAGCCGGGGGCGGAGAGGGACCCGCCGAACTCCTGGACGGAGAGGGCGGCGGTGAGGCCGGCGAAGGCGAGGCGGTCGGCGAGGGGCCAGTCGGCGAGGGTGCCCATGACGAAGCCGGCGACGAAGACGTCCCCCGCACCGGTGGGGTCCATGGCCTCGACGGCGATGGCGGGCACCTCGGCACGCTCCCCGGTACGCGCATCCACGGCGTACGCCCCCTCCGCACCGAGGGTGACCACGGCAACCGGCACATGCTCGGTCAGCGCGTGCGCCGCGGCACGCGGGGAGGACGCGCCGGTGTAGCGCATCGCCTCCTCGGCGTTGGGCAGGAACGCCTCGCAGTGCGCGAGGTCGGGCAGCCCCGCCAGATCCCAGGCCCCCGTGTCGTCCCAGCCGACGTCCGCGAAGATCCGGGTGCCCTTGCTCGCGGCCTGCGCGATCCAGGGCGCGGGTTTGCCGGGCGTGAGGGCGGCGACGGCGGCACGCGCGCTCGGCGGGCAGTCGGGGGCCGGCTCCTCCGGGGGAGGCTCGTGGCCGTGGGAGACCATCGTGCGCTCCCCCTCGTACGCCATCGACACGGTGACCGGCGAGTGCCAGCCGGGCACGGTGCGGGAGGGGGAGAGGTCGATGTGCTCGCCCTGCTCCAGGGCGTCCCAGCAGTACTCCCCGTAGTGGTCGTCCCCGAAGGCCGCCGCCAGCGAGGTCTTCAGGCCGAGTCGGGCCAGCGCCGTCGCCATGTTCGCCACGCCGCCGGGGCTCGAACCCATCCCGCGCGCCCAGGACTCGGTCCCGCGCACCGGGGCGGAGTCGAGCCCGGTGAAGACGATGTCGAGGAACACGGTGCCCGTGAGGTAGACGTCCCAGGGCGGATCCTGGGGCGTGCGCAGCCCGACGAGCGGGTCGACGTGCGCGTGGCGGTACGGTCGCTCTCCGTTGGATGCGATCACGTTGCGCTCCCTGACGTGGTGCGGATTCACGCCAGTCTGCACCACGCGGTGTGCGCAGGGGCGCTGAGCACGCCCGCACCGTCCGTCGCCTCAGGGTCCGGTGGGACACGTTCTCGCAGGTCCGCGGAGGGTGTGGTCGTCCGTGCCGCGGTCGCCCCGCCGGCTTGTGGCGCGTCCGGATTCGGTCGCCGTGGTCACCAGCGGGGGACCGCCGGTGTGACCCACTCCGGGTCGGCGATCCGCATCGCGGCCGCGTCGTCGCGGTCGTGCAGCGTGCCGTCGTCGTCGAGCCACCGCTGGTGCAGGAACCGCAGCTTGTCGTGGTCGAGTTCCACACCGAGGCCGGGCGCGTCGGAGACCCTGACCGAGCCGTCCTCGAAGGTGAGGCGCTGCGTCAGTACGTCCTCGGACTGCCAGGGGTAGTGCGAGTCGCAGGCGTGGTGGAGGTCGGGGACCGTCGCGGCGACATGGGTCATCGCGGCGAGGCTGATCCCCAGGTGGGTGTTGGAGTGCATGGACACGCCCACGCCGAACGTGCGGCAGATGGCGGCCAGTTCACGCGTGTTGCGCAGTCCGCCCCAGTAGTGGTGGTCGGACAGGACGACCTGCACGGCTCCCTTCGAGAAGGCCTCCTGGATCTCCGCGAAGGTCGTCACACACATGTTGGTGGCCAGCGGGACGGACGTGTGCGCCGCCACCTCCGCCATGGCAGGCGTGCCGAGCGCCGGGTCCTCCAGGTATTCGAGTACGTCACCCAGTTCCTCGGCGACCTTCAGCGAAGTCTCCACGGACCAGGCGCCGTTGGGGTCCAGACGGAGCGGGTGCCCGGGGAAGGCCTCGGCCAGGGCTCGTACGGCGGCGATCTCCTCGTCGGGCGGGAAGACGCCGCCCTTGAGCTTGAACGAGGTGAACCCGTACCGCTCGGTGAACTTCCTCGCCTGCTCGACGACTCCGGCCGGGTCGACGGCCGCACCCCAGTCGTCCTTCTCGCTCTCGACCCCGGCGGGGTGTTCGGCCCACCGGTAGAAGAGGTACGCGCTGTACTCCACCGCGTCGCGCACCTTGCCGCCGAGCAGTGCGTGCACCGGCAGTCCGAGCGTCTTGCCGAGTGCGTCCAGGCAGGCCACCTCGAAGCCGGAGACGACGGACAGGCGCAGCTTGTCGGCGCTCTGGACGCCGCGCAGCCCGCCGACGTCGATCTGGTGGTCGACCCGGCCCTGGTCGACGGCCACCTCGTCGGCGACGGTGAACAGCCCGTTGAGGTCGGAGACTTGGCGGCCCACCAGCTTTTCGGCGAACGGGCGGGCGAGTTCGAGGTACTTGCTGTCGCCGTAGGTCTCACCGACGCCCGTCACGCCGTCCGCCGTGACGACCTCCACGATCAGCCGGGGGGTGTACGGCTGGTGCACGCCCTGCGTGTTGAGCAGCGGCGGGTCGGCCACCAGGATCGGCGTCAGCCGGATGTCCGTGATGGTGAGGTCGTGGGTCACAGAGCGGCTCCTACGGAGGCGGCGGGGGCGGGGACGAGGGCCAGTCCGGTCGCGAGCAGCTTCTCCAGGTCGGCCAGGTCCGCGGGGGACGGGTCGGTGAGCGGGGCGCGGACCGGGCCCACCGGGCGGCCGCGCAGTCGGGCGGCCGCCTTCACGAGGGAGACGGCGTATCCCGTTCGGCGGTCGCGGAGTTCGACGAAGGGGATGTAGAAGTCGCGCAGCAGCCTGTCCATGGCGGCGTCGTCACCGTCCCGGTGAGCCGCGAAGAACGCGTCGGCGATCTCGGGCGCGAACGCGTGCACGGCCGACGAGTACGCCGGGACGCCGACAGCGGCGTACGCGCGGGCCTGGATCTCCGCGGTGGCGGCCCCGTTGAAGAACAGGAACCCCTCGGGTGCGGAGAGCGTGAGGCGCTGCAGCCGGTCGAGGTCGCTGTGGCCGTCCTTGAGCCCGATGACGCCGGGGACGCGGGTGAGGCGCTTCAACGACTCGACGCTGAAGGCGACTTGGCCGCGCTGGTAGACGATGAGCGGCAGCCGGGTACGTGCGGCGATCTGCTCCACCTGCGCGACGAGGCCCTCCTGCGGTGCCGCGACGAGGTAGTGCGGCAGTACGAGCAGCGCGTCGGCGCCGGCCTCCTCCGCGATGCGTGCGAACCGGGCGGCCTGGGCCCAGCCGTACCCGATCCCCGCGACGACGGGAACGCGCCCCCCGGCCACCGCGACCGTCGCGGTGACGACCTCGCGGTACTCGTCCTCGTCCAGCGAGAAGAACTCGCCGGTGCCGCAGGCCGGGAAGACCGCGCCGGGACCGGCGGAGATCTGCGCCGCCACGTGCGTACGGAAGCCGTCGAGGTCGAGGGAGCCGTCGTCGTGGAAGCTGGTGAGTGGGAACGACAGCACCCCGTGTGCCATCCCGTCGCGCAGCCGCTCCACGACGGCCTCGCTGTCTAGGTCCGCGGTCATCCCCGTCACCATCTCCGTATGTAGATACCGTCTACGTATGAAGATGGACATTAGGCAAGCGAACAAGAGTCGTCAATGGTTCCGGCCGACACGCTTACGATCTGCACATGCCGGAAGCCACTGACGAGCGCGGAGTACGCGAGGTGAAGTCCGCCGCGCGCACGGTCGGGTTGCTGGAACTGCTGGCCGAGCGCGGCGACCGTCCCGCGCGCCTCCAGGAGCTCGCCGACGCGCTCGGGGTGCCCCGCAGCTCGATGTACGCCCTGCTCCAGACCCTGATCGGCCGAGGCTGGGTACGCACGGACGTCACGGGTTCGCTGTACGGGATCGGGATCCACGCCCTGCTGACGGGCACCAGCTACCTGGACTCGGACCCCCGCGTGGGCGCCGTACGCCCCTACCTCGACGAGGCGTCGCAGGCACTCGGCGAGACGGTCCACATGGGACGCCTGGACGGCGCGGACGTCGCCTACCTCGCCACCCGCGAATCGCACGAGTACCTGCGCACCATCAGCCGGGTCGGCCGCCGGCTTCCGGCCCATGTGGGCGCCCTGGGCAAGGCCCTGCTGGCCGAACGCCCCGACGAGGAGCTGCCCGAGGGCCCGTACGCTCCCGCCACCCCGCGCACCCACACCCACCGCGAGGCCCTCGCGGCGGACCTGGCCCGTACCCGCGCCCGTGGCTACTCCGTCGACCGGGAGGAGGGCGTCCTGGGCATCGTCGGCTTCGGCTTCGCGCTGCGGTACGACGTTCCCGCCCAGGACGCCATCAGCTGCTCGGTCCCCGTCGTCCGGCTGAACCCCGCCCACGAGGACCGGATCATCACGGTCATGCGCGAGATCCGGGCCAAGATCGAGGCCACGACCCCCGGCGGGGGAGCGGGCGCCCCGCACTGGCGCTGACGACGC
This sequence comes from Streptomyces sp. NPDC087263, assembly GCF_044744645.1. Classification (NCBI taxonomy): domain Bacteria; kingdom Bacillati; phylum Actinomycetota; class Actinomycetes; order Kitasatosporales; family Streptomycetaceae; genus Streptomyces; species Streptomyces sp. NPDC087263. The sequence goes on along the minus strand of NZ_JBIUYT010000001.1, from coordinate 846,136 downwards.
CACCGCACGGCACGGCGAAAACTCCTACGGACTTGTCAGTGCGGGGTCGTACTCTTGGAATCGCAAGGCTGCCCCAGTGGCAAGCGTGCCGATCGAGGAGGAAAAGCAGGCCTCAGAGCCGGCCCATGACTCAGACACCCACAGCACAGACCCCCGCACAGGGGCAGGCACGAGCGCATTTCACGGTCCCCGCGAGCCACCCCATGGTCACCGTGCTGGGATCCGGCGACGCCCTCCTGCGCGTGATCGAGAAGGCCTTCCCGGCGGCCGACATCCATGTCCGGGGCAACGAGATCAGCGCGGTCGGCGACGCCGGTGAAGTCGCCCTCGTCCAGCACCTGTTCGACGAGATGATGCTGGTGCTCCGCACCGGGCAGCCGATGACGGAGGACGCCGTGGAACGCTCGATCGCGATGCTCAGAGCGAGCGAGAACGGAGAGGGCGACGGCCAGGAGACCCCTGCCGAGGTCCTCACGCAGAACATCCTGTCCTCGCGGGGCCGCACCATCCGCCCCAAGACGCTCAACCAGAAGCGCTATGTCGACGCCATCGACAAGAACACGATCGTGTTCGGCATCGGCCCCGCCGGTACCGGCAAGACGTACCTCGCGATGGCGAAGGCCGTACAGGCGCTCCAGAGCAAGCAGGTCAGCCGCATCATCCTCACCCGCCCGGCGGTGGAGGCGGGAGAGCGGCTGGGATTCCTCCCGGGCACGCTCTACGACAAGATCGACCCGTACCTGCGCCCGCTGTACGACGCGCTGCACGACATGCTCGACCCTGACTCGATCCCGCGCCTGATGGCGGCGGGGACGATCGAGGTGGCGCCGCTGGCCTATATGCGTGGCCGTACGCTCAATGACGCCTTCATCATCCTGGACGAGGCCCAGAACACCAGCGCCGAGCAGATGAAGATGTTCCTGACCCGCCTCGGCTTCGAATCGAAGATCGTGATCACGGGTGACGTGACGCAGGTCGACCTGCCGAACGGGACGACGTCGGGTCTGCGTCAGGTCCAGGACATCCTGGAGGGTGTTCCGGACGTGCACTTCTCGCGGCTCACGTCGAGCGATGTCGTACGGCACAAGCTGGTCGGCCGTATCGTCGACGCGTACGAGAAGTACGACAGCGAGAACGGCACCGAGAACGGCTCCCACAAGGGCCGCGGGCATACAGGGAAGTAGACCAGCAAGACCATGTCGATCGACGTCAACAACGAGTCCGGAACCGAGGTCGGCGAGCAGGCGATCCTCGACATCGCCCGCTACGCGCTCGCGCGGATGCGCATCCACCCGCTCTCCGAGCTCTCGGTGATCGTCGTGGACTCCGACGCCATGGAGCAGCTGCACATCCAGTGGATGGACCTGCCGGGGGCGACGGACGTCATGTCGTTCCCCATGGACGAGCTGCGGCCGCCGTCCAAGGACGACGACGAACCGCCGCAGGGTCTGCTCGGCGACATCGTGCTCTGCCCGGAGGTCGCCGAGCGGCAGGGCAAGGAAGCCGAGACGCAGCACTCCATGGACGAGGAGCTCCAGCTCCTGACCGTCCACGGAGTGCTGCACCTGCTCGGGTACGACCACGAGGAGGCCGACGAGAAGGCCGAGATGTTCGGCCTCCAGGCGGCCATCGTGGACGGCTGGCGCGCGGAAAAGGGCATGACGGGTCCCTCGCCGGCCCCGACCGTTTCATGAGCCCCCAACTCGTCGCCGGCGCCATCCTGTTGGTCGTCGTCGCCTGGCTCGCCGCCTGCGCGGAGGCGGGCCTCGCGCGCGTCTCCAGCTTCCGCGCGGAGGAGGCCGTACGCTCCGGGCGGCGCGGCAGCGCGAAGCTCGCCCGGGTCGCCGCCGACCCGACCCGCTATCTGAACGTCGCGCTGCTGGTGCGCGTCGCCTGCGAGATGGCCGCCGCCGCGCTCGTCACGTACGCGTGCCTCCAGCAGTTCGACGCGACCTGGCAGGCCCTCGCGGTCGCCATCGGCGTCATGGTCCTCGTCTCGTACGTCGCGGTCGGCGTCTCGCCCCGCACCATCGGCCGCCAGCACCCGCTGAACACGGCGACGGCGGCGGCGTACGTCCTGCTTCCGCTCGCGCGGATCATGGGCCCGATCCCGCCGCTGCTCATCCTCATCGGCAACGCCCTCACACCCGGCAAGGGCTTCCGGCGCGGCCCGTTCGCCTCCGAGGCCGAGCTGCGCGCGCTGGTCGACCTCGCCGAGAAGGAGTCCCTCATCGAGGACGAGGAGCGCCGCATGGTGCACTCCGTCTTCGAGCTCGGCGACACCCTCGTACGGGAAGTGATGGTGCCGCGGACGGACCTCGTCGTCATCGAGCGCTCCAAGACCATCCGGCAGGCGCTCACCCTGGCGCTGCGCTCCGGTTTCTCGCGCATTCCCGTCACCGGGGAGAGCGAGGACGACATCGTCGGCATGGTGTACCTGAAGGACTTGGTCCGCAAGACGCACATCAGCCGCGAGGCCGAGAGCGAGCTGGTGTCCACGGCCATGCGGCCCGCCACCTTCGTACCCGACACCAAGAACGCGGGCGACCTGCTCCGCGAGATGCAGCAGGAGCGCAACCACGTCGCGGTCGTCATCGACGAGTACGGCGGCACGGCCGGCATCGTCACCATCGAGGACATCCTCGAGGAGATCGTCGGCGAGATCACCGACGAGTACGACCGTGAGCTGCCGCCGGTCCAGGAGCTCGGCGACGACCGCTACCGCGTCACCGCCCGCCTCGACATCGGCGACCTCGGCGAGCTGTACGGCTTCGAGGCGTACGACGACGAGGACGTGGAGACGGTCGGCGGGCTGCTCGCGAAAGCGCTCGGGCGCGTTCCGATCGCCGGGGCGTCGGCGCTGGTCGAGCTGCCGGACGGCAGGGAACTGCGCCTGACGGCGGAGGCCGCCGCCGGACGCCGGAACAAGATCGTCACGGTGCTGGTCGAGCCGGTGGTCCCCGCGGATCCCGCCGAGGAGGAGAAGCCGGAGTGACTCCGCAGCGGCTGCGCGCGTTCTGTCTGTCCTTCAACGCGACCGTCGAGGACTTCCCCTTCAATCCGGACACCTCGGTCTTCAAGGTGCTGGGGAAGCTGTTCGCGCTGGCGAACCTGGGCGCGCGGCCGCTGACCGTCAACCTCAAGTGCGATCCGGACGACGCGGTACGGCTGCGCGAGGAGTATCCGGGGCTGATCATCCCCGGCTGGCACATGAACAAGCGGCACTGGAACACCGTGACCGTCGACGGTGGGCTCCCGGACCGCCTGGTCCGGGAGCTCGTCGAGGACTCGTACGACCTCGTCGTCGCCGGTCTACCGAAGGCCGACCGCCTCCGCCTCGACCGCCCCTGAGGCCTCCGGGCGGCTCCGGCGCAGACCCACCCCGACCAGCACCGCCGCCACCAGCAGGATGCCCGTGTCCAGGGTCAGCACCGTGTGGACGCCGGACAGCAGGTCGGTGGAGGTGGTGGCCAGGACGCCCAGGATCGGGATGCCGATGGTGATACCGACCTGCTGGGTGGAGGTCACCAGGCCGGTGGCCAGGCCCTGTTCCTCGTCGGGGACGCCCGAGGTGACGGTCAGGCCGTACGAGATGATCGCGCCGAGGTGGCACATGCTGGCCAGCGAGACCGCCGCGGTGGCCAGCCAGACCGACCAGCCGCCCGCGCCGAGGCCGAGCAGCGCGCCGGTGAGGACACCCTGGCCCGCCAGCGAGCCGACCAGCGTACGGCGGGCGCCGAAGCGGCCGATGACCTTGGAGGCGTACACCCCGGCGACCGCCGACAGGACGCCCTGCACGCCGAAGACCAGGCCTGTCTCGAACGCCGAGAGGTCCAGGGTCTCCTGGAGGTACAGGGTCAGCACGAAGATCACCGTCGACATCATCGAGAAGGTGACCAGACCGCCCAGGTTGCCCCACGCCACCGTGCGGCGGCGCAGCATGGGCAGGCTGACCAGCGGAGCCGCGGCGCGCGACTCGACGTACACGAAGGCGGCGAGCAGTGCGACGCCCGCGATGAGGGTGACGATGACGTCGGCGCCGCCGAAGCCGCGCACGGCCGCCGTGGAGAGCGAGTAGATCAGGGCCAGCAGACCGCCGGTGACCGTGACGGCACCCGGGAAGTCCAGGCGCGGGCGGTCCGGGGTGCGCGACTCCGGCAGCAGGCCGGGAGCCAGCGGCAGCACGATCACCGCGAAGAGCGCGAGCAGGCCCATCGTGGAGCGCCAGCTCAGTACGTCGGTCAGGACGCCGCCCGCCACCATGCCGACCGTGAAGCCGAGCGAGAGAAGCGTGCCGGAGATGCCCAGGGCGCGGTCGCGCGCCGGGCCCTCCGGGAACGTCGTCGTCAGCAGGGACATGCCGGTCGGCACGATCGCCGCCGCACCAAGACCCTGTAGCGCCCGCGCGGTCAGGAACGACGCCGGGTCCCAGGCGACGGTCGCCAAGAGCGAGGCCGACCCGAACAGGGCGAGGCCGGTCAGGAACAGCCTGCGGCGCCCGTACAGATCGCCGATGCGGCCGAAGAGGAGCAGGAATCCGCCCGACGGCAGCGCGAAGGCGGTGACCGCCCACTGGAGGGCGGACTGGCTCATGCCCAGGTCGGCGCCGAGCACGGGCAGTGCCACGTTCAGTACGGAGAAGTCGAGCGCGACCATGAACTGGGCCGCGCAGAGGACGAAGAGGACAAGCTTGTCGCGGGTCGACAGGCGGGCGTTGAGGAGGTGCTGCTGCGGCTCTGTCACGGGACTTGAGGTCGTGTCGGTCGGCATGGACAAGAGCTTGCAGCGGCCGGAATAACCGTGGGGAGCGGGAACTTATGCTGGTGGTCGCACCACCAGTCACCAGGAGGGGGATTCGTACGTGGCTGAAGACGCGGCGCTCAAGATGCACCGGCTGCGCGAGTTGCGCGAGTTCCTGATGAGCCGCCGTGCGCGGGTCACCCCGTCCGAGGCGGGGCTGCCGGACGGCGGCGCCCGGCGCCGTACGCCGGGTCTGCGCCGCGAGGAGGTCGCCGTGCTCGCGGGTGTCGGCGCGTCCTGGTACCAGTGGCTGGAGCAGGGGCGGGACATCTCCGTCTCGCCGCAGGTCCTCGACGCGGTGTCCCGGGTGCTGCGGCTGAGCAATGCCGAGCGACGCCATCTGTACATGCTCGCCCGACTGAACCCGCCCGCGCCCGAAGTGGCGCCCGAGGTGCGGGACATGTGCGACGGGCTGCGGCGGCTGATCGACACGTGGATGCCGTATCCGGCGCACATCATGGACCAGTACTACAACTGCGTGATGTACAACGCCGCCGCCGCCGTGGTTCTCGGCATGCGCCCCGAGAACACCCAGAACTGCATTGTCGACTTCTTCATCGACCCGCTCTACCGGGGGCGTTCGCGCACCTGGGAGCTGAACGCTCAGACGGTGGTCGCCCAGTTCCGTGCCTCCTGTGCCGCCGCCCCCGACGACGAGGGGTTCCAGGACGTGCTCGCCCGGCTGCGGGCGGCAAGTGGCGAGTTCACCGCGTTGTGGGAGCGGCGGGACATCCAGGACGCGGGGCAGATCCGCAAGGAGCTCGACCATCCGGTGGTCGGGCTGCTGGCCGTCGAGTCCACCGCGATGAAGGTGCCCGCGCGGCCCGACCTCACCGTCGTCCTGCACACGCCGTTGCCGGAGGCGAACACCGCGGCGAAGCTGGAGTGGCTGGCCTCGCCTGAGGGGCGGCGGGGGTCGATGTATCCGGTTGCGGGATAGGCGTACGGAAGTCGCTGGACAGGCGGACGAAAGCGGGGGCCAGGGGGCTCGATAAGCTCCGTCCATGACCGAGAACTCCGCCCTCGATCCCGAGGACCGCAAGATCGTCACCCTGGCCCGCTCGGCCCGGGCCCGCAACGGTGTGCCCGAGGGGGCGGCCGTGCGGGACGAGACGGGGCGTACGTATGTCGCAGGGAGCGTGGAGCTGCCCTCGTTGCGGCTGAGCGCGCTGCGGACGGCTGTGGCCATGGCCGTGGCGTCGGGGGCGAAGTCGCTGGAGGCGGCGGCGGTGGTGACCGAGGCGGAGTCGGCGGCCGCGGAGGATCTGGCGGCCGTACGGGAGCTCGGCGGGGCCGGGACGCCGGTACTGGTGGCCGGGCCTGACGGGGTTGTGCGGGTGAGGGTTGTCGCGGGCTGAGTTCTTCGCCCCCTCTGCCCTAACCGTTCCGCTTCTGGGGGTTGTTGCCCCAGACCCCCACTTTTCGGCCTGGACAGCCGCGTCTGCTCGGTCATCAAGCGTGAGACAGGCCGAAAATCGGCCTTACCCGGGGTAACTTCGGCCACTTTTGCTGACCCCCGGAGGCAATCCAGGGGCAGTCCCTTGCAATACCCGGCCGCTCGCGCCTCAATGGAACCGTCAGTTCCGACGGTCCGTCAGATCTGTCGCCGCTCGCGGAACGGTCCGCGTACACACCACTCCGCACCTTCACCGGCGTACCGGTGACGCCTCCGTGTGCCCGGCGCAGGACGGCACCGTCCCTCCATCCCCACATGGCAATTCCCGTACAAGGGAAGGGAATCCGATGACACGTATGCGACTCGGAAGTGCCGCGGCGATAGCCGCCGGCACCCTCGCCGCGACCGGCCTGGCCTTCGCGCCGACCGCCGCGGCCGTCACCCCACAGACGGCCACCATCGCCGCGACCTGCAGTATCGGCGGCAGTGGTGCGGCCACCCTCACGGCCACCCAGACCGGCACGGCCGCGACGGTCACCCTCAGCTCCACCGAGATCACCACCCCGCTCGCCGTGGCCCAGGACTCGGCCAGCTCCACGCTGACCCTGGTGAACGCGAGCGGGGGCACCACCGCCTTCAGCGGCACGAAGAACCCCGCCATCCCGGCGGGCGGCGGCGTCACGGTGGGCCCCCTGGACGGCACGGTCGCCTCCGGTGACAGCCTGGAGGCGTACGGCGGTTCCCTCCAGATCGTGGTCTTCGGGATCACCATCACCTGCACGGCGGGCGGCCCGCAGTCCCCGGGGCCGTTCGTGTTCGAGTAGGACCAACGAGTAGGACCAACGAGTACGCGTAACCCCACGTGCGCGAAAGACCGGTGCCGCCCGCGCGCAGCGGCACCGGTCCTCGTGCGTCCAGGGGTGTCGGGGGACGCCTCAGAGCGCGTCGGGGCCGCGCTCGTCCGTCCGTACCCGCACCACCGTCTCCACCGGCACCACCCACACCTTGCCGTCGCCGATCTTCCCGGTCCGCGCGGCCCGCACGACCGCGTCGAGGACCGCCTCGGAGTCGGCGTCGTCGACGACGACCTCGATACGGATCTTGGGGACGAGGTCGACCTGGTACTCGGCGCCGCGGTACACCTCGGTGTGGCCGCGCTGGCGCCCGTATCCACTGGCCTCCGTGACGGTCAGACCGTGCACGCCGAGTTCCTGGAGAGCGGTCTTGACCTCGTCGAGGCGGTACGGCTTGACGATCGCGGTGATGAGCTTCATGCCTTGACCTTCTGGGCGGTGGGGCGGGGAGGGATGGCGGGACCGGGGCGCCGTGGCCCGGGACCTCGTGATCGTAGGCCGTCGTGGGCGTGCGCCGTAAGGTCCGGCGGGTCCGCTCGTGGTGCGCGTGGGGCTTTCCGGAGCCGCACGGTGGGGGTTCCGACCGCCGCCGCTTTCCTTTGTCGTACGGCGGGGCTCCGATGATCAGGGACAATGGGCGCCATGAGTGTTCGTACCGAGTCATCCGAGCCGTCCGAGGCCATCCACCGCGCCGGCTTCGCCTGCTTCGTGGGCCGCCCCAACGCGGGCAAGTCCACGCTCACGAATGCTCTGGTCGGCCAGAAGGTGGCGATCACCGCGAACCAGCCGCAGACGACGCGGCACACGGTACGGGGCATCGTGCACCGGCCCGACGCGCAGCTGATCCTGGTGGACACCCCCGGGCTCCACAAGCCGCGCACGCTGCTCGGTGAGCGGTTGAACGACATCGTGCGGACCACCTGGGCCGAGGTCGATGTCATCGGCTTCTGCCTGCCCGCGAACGAGAAGCTCGGTCCCGGTGACCGGTTCATCGCGAAGGAACTGGCGTCCATCAAGAAGACGCCGAAGATCGCGATCGTCACGAAGACCGACCTGGTGGACAGCAAGACGCTCGCCGAGCAGCTCATCGCCATCGACCAGCTCGGTACGGAGCTCGGGTTCGAGTGGGCGGAGATCGTGCCGGTGTCGGCGGTCGGGGACGACCAGGTGGGTCTGCTGGCCGACCTGATCGTGCCGCTCATGCCGGAGGGACCCGCGCTGTACCCGGAGGGCGACCTCACCGACGAGCCCGAGCAGGTCATGGTCGCGGAGCTGATCCGGGAGGCCGCGCTCGAAGGTGTGCGGGACGAACTGCCGCACTCCATCGCCGTCGTGGTGGAGGAGATGCTGCCCCGCGAGGACCGGCCCGCGGACAAGCCGCTCCTCGACATCCACGCCTTCGTCTACATCGAGCGGCCCAGCCAGAAGGGCATCATCATCGGCCCCAAGGGCAAGCGGCTGAAGGAAGTCGGCATCAAGTCCCGCAAGCAGATCGAGGCGCTCCTCGGTACGCCGGTCTTCCTCGACCTCCACGTAAAGGTCGCCAAGGACTGGCAGCGGGACCCTCGGCAGCTGCGGAAGCTGGGGTTCTGAGGGGGCGAGGGAAATCAGGGTCGGTCGGCGCTAGGGGACAGGTCCTGGAGGCCTACCACTCGTAGGAGTTGGAGGCGTTCGTGGGACTCCGTGCCCGGGCGGGCGGTGTGGACGATCAGGAGTTGGTCGTGGGCCGGGTTGAGCAGGACCTCGCAGCCCAGCTCCAGCAGCCCCACGGCCGGGTGCCGGAACCTCTTCGTCGAGGCGCGCCGCACCGCCACCTCGTGTGACTCCCACAGCCGGGCGAACTCCTCGCTCGCCGCGCGGAGTTCGGTCACCAGGCGGGCCGGCTCCGGGTCGTCCGGGCGGGCCGCGGCGACCGCGCGAAGGTTGGCCACATGCGAGCGGGCCAGCTCGGGGTGGTCCTCGGGCGGGAACAGGGCGCGCACCCGTGGCTCGGTGAAGAACCGCCGTATGACGTTGCGGCCGACGGTCGGTTCGCCCCCCAGGGCCACCGCCATCGCGTTCTGGGCGAGCACGTCGCCGTAGTCCGTCATGACCTGCGCCGGCGCGTCGTACAGCCGGTCGAGGATCAGCAGCAGACCCGGGCGCACGTGGCCGGAGACGCCGTCCGTACGCGGCGGCTCCTCACCCACCAGGTGGAAGAGATGGTTCCGCTCGTCGCCCGTGAACCGCAGTGCCCGTGCCAGGGCGGCCAGCATCTGGCGCGACGGGCGAGGGCCGCGGGACTGCTCAAGGCGCGTGTAGTAGTCCACGGACATGCCCGCGAGCGCCGCCACCTCCTCGCGCCGCAGTCCTGGCGTACGGCGCCTGGCACCGGCCGCGAGTCCCACGTCGGAGGGATCGAGGCGGGCCCGGCTGCGACGCAGGAAATCGGCGAGTTCGGTTCGGTCCACGCTTCCAGCCTGGCCGAACGCGCCCGGCTTAGCCAGGGCCTGCCGATCCCAGGATCGAGAGGTCTCTCCCGCGGAACCCGGCGACGCCCCACGCTGCTGGCAACAAAGGGAGCACATGATGTTGACGTTGGTGACCGGTACAACGGGTCAGGTGGGCAGCCGTTTCGTACCGCGGCTGCTGCGGCAGGCGCAGGCGGGGGATCAGGTACGGATCCTGGTCCGCGACGGGTCGAAGGCGTCCGGGCTCGCCGAGCTCGGGGCCCAGGTCGTGATCGGGGACCTGCGCGACGACGACGCGCTCGGCAAGGCCCTGGCAGGTGTGGACGCCGTGGTGAACATCGCGGCCGCGTTCCGTGGGGTGTCCGACGAGGAGGCATGGGCGGTCAACCACGACGCCGCGCTCGAACTGGGCCGCGCGTCGGTGGCCTCTGGCGTACGCCGCTTCGTCCAGGTCAGCACGGTCGTGGTCTATGGAACGGGCCGTGGCCGCCCCCTCACCGAGGAGGACCCGACCGTCCCAGGTGGCCTGATGTGGGGCGCCTACGCGGAGTCGAAGGCGCAGGCGGAGCGGGCCCTGCTGTCCCTGGAGAACCTGGACGTCCGCGTCGGCCGCCTGGCCTTCGTCTACGGCGAGGGCGATCCCCATCTCGCCCAGTCGATGATGTGGGCGGGCGACTGGGCGGCCACGCAGCGCCTCCAGATGGTCCACCACGCGGACGCGGCCCAGGGCCTGCTGCGGCTCCTGCACGCCCCGGGAGCCGAGGGCCGTGTCTACAACATCGCCGACGACACCCCCGTCACGGCCGTGGACCTCCACCAGCTCAACCGCATCGACCTCCCCCCGGCCCTCTACGACCGTACGGACCCCGACCCGTGGCTCTGCATCACGTCCACGGCCCGCATCCGCCGCGAACTGGGCTACCGCCCGCTCTATCCGTCTGTCTGGACGGCCCTGGACGCGGGCGCGCTGTAGGCCGTGGGCGCCGGCCGGAGCTGCCGTCGTCAGCGCGCCCGAAGAGCGTCGCGCAGCCACGCGTACGACGCCTTCGGTGTCCGCTTCAGTGTCTGGTAGTCGACATGCACGAGGCCGAAGCGGCGCGTGTACCCCTCCGCCCACTCGAAGTTGTCGAGGAGCGACCACACGAAGTAGCCGCGTACGTCGACGCCGGCCTCCAACGCCTTGTGCAGCGCCCGCACATGACCGTCCAGGAACGTGATCCGTTCCTGGTCGTCGATGCCCTCGTAACTACAGCCGTTCTCGGTGATGACCACGGGGGGCAGCCGGTCGCCGTAGCGCTCGTGGAAGCCGGTGAGCAGCTCGGTGAGCGCCTCGGGAACCACCGGCCAGCCGAAGTCCGTGACCGGGTAGCCCGCCAGTTCGCGTACGGAGAAGGGGAGTTCGGCGGGGAGTGTCAGTCCGCCGAACTCGATCTCCGCGCCCTCGGGGGCGCCCACCTTGGTCGGCTGGTAGTAGTTGATGCCGTACCAGTCCAGCGGCTCCGCGATGATCTTCAGGTCGGACTCGACGTCACCGGGGAGCAGGTCGGCGATGCCCTCCGGGTACTGGCCGAGCAGCAGCGGGTCCGCGAACAGGCGGTTGAGGAGCAGGTCGTAGAAGTCGGCGGCCTGTACGTCCTCCGTGCTGTCCGACGCCGCCCAGGTCGGCCCGTGCGAGTTGGCGATCCCGATGTCGGTGACTCCGGCCGCGCGCAGGGCCCGTACGGCCAGACCGTGGCCCAGAAGTTGGTGGTGTGCCACCGGCAGGGCGTCGAAGAGCAGCTTCTTGCCGGGTGCGTGTGCGCCCAGCGCGTGGCCCAACAGGGTGTGTTCGGCGGGCTCGTTGAGGGTGATCCACTTGGTGACGCGGTCGCTGAGGCGGGCGGCGACGACGGCCGCGTACTCGGCGAAGCGCTCCGCCGTCGAGCGGTCCAGCCAGTCGAGGTCGACGGGCAGGTCCCAGTGGAAGAGGGTCGGCACCGGACGTACGCCCGCCGCGCAGAGTTCGTCGACCAGGCGGTCGTAGAAGTCCAGGCCGCCGGGGGAGTTCACCCGGGGCCAGGAGACGGAGAAGCGGTACGCGTCCACGCCGAGGTTGCGCAGGAGCGTGACGTCCTCGCGGTAGCGGTGGTAGTGGTCGCAGGCCACCTCGGCGGTGGAGCCGTCCTTCACGTGGCCTGGTTCTGCGGTGAAGGTGTCCCATACCGAGGGGGCGCGTTCGTCCGTGGCCCCCTCGATCTGGTGGGCCGAGGTGGATACGCCCCAGAGGAAGTTGGGCGGGAACTGCGGGAGGGGACTCGTCGCCATGCGCGCGATCATCCTTACTCGCAGTAACGGAAGTCAACGGGGCGGTGTGAACTAGCCGTTACGGCTTGCGGGGCGCCTTGGGGGAGGGGTGGTGCTGTGGTTGGGCGACTGCGGGCAGTCGGGGCTGGTCGCGCGGTTCCCCGTGCCCCTGGGCATCTCTCCCGGGCCCGCGATCTTCTATGCCCCCTCCTTCAACACCCTTGAAATTAGGCTCCGTTGCTCCTCCGTCAGTTTCGGGTCGGCCGCGTACACCGTCTTTCCGTCCACCGTGATCTCGTAGCTGAAACCGTCCGGAACGCCGAGGGGGGCAGCGCCCCGGCCGGTGGCGAGCGCCTGCTCGGCCAGGGTGTGCCACTCGTGGGCATCGGGGCGTCCCGAGGTGTTGACCTCGCCGTGGCGCTCGATACCCGCGAATCCGCCCGTGCGCCTTACCTGAATACGCATGGGTCCTGTCTAGTGCGAGTCGGGGCGGGAGGCTAGGAGCTGGGTACGCCCACCTGTTCCCATGACTTCAGGACGGCCTGTAGTTCCTCGCCGTCGTTGAAACGGGCGCGCGCCGCGGCGATCGTGAGCCGGGCGAAGTCGGAGAACAGGGCCTGCTGGCCCAGTTCGCCGCCGGTGAGGACGTCGTACCAGATCTGGCCCGCCCGCTCCCAGGCGTTGCCGCCGAGGGCGGTGGCGGCCAGGTAGAAGGCGTGGTTGGGGATGCCGGAGTTGATGTGGACTCCGCCGTTGTCGCGGCCCGTGTTCACGAAGTCGTCCATCGTCGCGGGCTGCGGGTCCTTGCCGAGCACGTCGTCGTCGTACGCCGTGCCCGGCTCCTTCATGGAGCGCAGCGCGGTGCCGGTGACGCGCGGGGCGAGCAGGCCCGCGCCGATCAGCCAGTCGGCCTCGGCAGCGGTCTGGCCGAGTGTGTACTGCTTGATGAGCGAGCCGAAGACGTCCGAGAGGGACTCGTTGAGGGCGCCGGGCTGCCCGAAGTAGGTGAGGTTCGCGGTGTACTGGGTGACGCCGTGGGTCAGCTCGTGGCCGATGACGTCGACCGGGATGGTGAAGTCGAGGAAGATCTCGCCGTCACCGTCGCCGAACACCATCTGCTCGCCGTTCCAGAAGGCGTTGTTGTAGTTCTCGTCGTAGTGCACGGTCGCGTCGAGCGGCAGGCCCTCGCCGTTGATCGAGTTGCGTCGGTAGGCGTTCCGGTACAGCTCGAAGGTCGCGCCGAGACCGGCGTACGCACGGTTGACGGTGGCGTCCTTGCCGGGCTTGTCGCCCTCGCCGCGGACCTTCCTGCCGGGCAGGTCCGTGCGGTGGCGGGCGTCGAAGATCGTGCGGTGCGGCTTGTCGTCGGCGGCTTCCCTGGCCGGGGCCACGGCGGGCGCTCCGACGACCGTGGTCAGCCGGCGGTGGGTGCGTTCGAGAGCGTCGCGCTCCAGGGTGCGGCGGGCGGGCCCGGCGAGCGCGGGGTCCTCGGCGCGAGCCAGCCGGTCGAGGACGTGGGGCGGCACGATGGTGCAGAAGACAGGCTCGAAGCCTGACGGATTGGCGGTCATGCCGGGCACATTTGCACTGAGTCATGACTCTGTCACTACCGGCAACCATGATTGGTGAAATGTGACAATAAGGGCCGACCGGACCTGCCCCAAGTGGTATGGCGCACCTTTTGCCTGATATGGGTGGGCGGTCCCGCATACTGATACGGACCCCCGCATCCGGTGCGGCTCGGCTAACATGCGGAGCATCATGCGTTTCGGGCTGCTCCTCCTTAGCTGCCGCGGCGAGGGCCTGTAAGTCGAGGCCGACCCCCTCCCCGCGGAGTCTGGCGTTGCGCCGTCGGCCGTCCTTCAGGACACCTTCGAGGAGCCGTCGCATCATGGCGAACAGCCAGCACCGTCCGAACCGCCAGCAGCCCACCTCCATGCCGGTCCACAAGTACCGCCCGTACGACCAGGTCGACATCCCCGACCGTACGTGGCCGGACAACCGGATCACCGTCGCCCCCCGCTGGCTCTCCACCGACCTGCGTGACGGCAACCAGGCCCTGATCGACCCCATGTCGCCCGCCCGCAAGCGCGAGATGTTCGACCTGCTGGTGAAGATGGGCTACAAGGAGATCGAGGTCGGCTTCCCGGCCTCCGGCCAGACCGACTTCGACTTCGTGCGCTCGATCATCGAGGAAGAGGGCGCGATCCCGGACGACGTCACGATCTCCGTACTGACCCAGGCCCGCGAGGACCTGATCGAGCGGACCGTGGAGTCCCTGGTCGGCGCGCATCGCGCCAACGTCCACCTGTACAACGCCACCGCACCCGTCTTCCGCCGGGTCGTCTTCCGCGGCTCCAAGGACCAGATCAAGCAGATCGCCGTCGACGGCACCCGGCTGGTCATGGAGTACGCCGAGAAGCTGCTGGACGAGCGGACGACGTTCGGCTACCAGTACAGCCCCGAGATCTTCACCGACACCGAGCTGGACTTCGCCCTGGAGGTCTGCGAGGCCGTCATGGACGTCTGGCAGCCGGGCCCGGACCGCGAGATCATCCTCAACCTGCCCGCCACGGTGGAGCGTTCGACCCCGTCCACGCACGCGGACCGCTTCGAGTGGATGTCGCGGAACCTCTCCCGCCGCGCGTACGTGTGCGTCTCCGTCCACCCGCACAACGACCGCGGTACGGCGGTCGCGGCGGCCGAGCTGGCGCTGATGGCCGGCGCCGACCGCATCGAGGGCTGTCTGTTCGGGCAGGGTGAGCGCACCGGCAACGTCGACCTGGTCACCCTGGGCATGAACCTGTTCTCGCAGGGCGTCGACCCGCAGATCGACTTCTCGAACATCGACGAGGTCCGCCGCACCGCCGAGTACTGCAACCAGATGGAGGTCCACCCCCGTCACCCGTACGTCGGCGACCTCGTCTACACCTCCTTCTCCGGCTCGCACCAGGACGCCATCAAGAAGGGCTTCGACGCCATGGAGGCCGACGCGGCCGCCCAGGGCGTCACCGTCGACGACATCGAGTGGGCGGTCCCCTACCTGCCGATCGACCCGAAGGACGTCGGCCGCTCCTACGAGGCGGTCATCCGGGTCAACTCGCAGTCGGGCAAGGGCGGTATCGCGTACGTCCTGAAGAACGAGCACAAGCTGGACCTGCCGCGCCGGATGCAGATCGAGTTCTCCAGGATCATCCAGGCGAAGACGGACGCCGAGGGTGGCGAGGTCACCCCGAAGGACATCTGGGCGATCTTCCAGGACGAGTACCTGCCGAACTCCGGAAACCCGTGGGGCCGTATCCAGGTCAAGACGGGGCAGTCGACGACGGACCGCGACGGCATCGACTCGCTGACCGTCGAGGCCTCGGTGGACGGCCAGGACACGGTCCTGACCGGTACCGGCAACGGTCCGATCTCCGCCTTCTTCGACGCCCTGCAGTCCATCGGCGTCGACGCGCGCCTGCTCGACTACCAGGAGCACACGATGAGCGAGGGCGCCTCCGCGCAGGCCGCCTCGTACATCGAATGCGCTATCGGCGACAAGGTTCTGTGGGGAATCGGGATCGACTCGAATACGACACGTGCCTCGCTGAAGGCCGTGGTCTCCGCCGTCAACCGCGCGGGCCGCTGACCTCGTTCACCTGGCATTTCCCGGCCCCGTCCGCCTTTTGAGGCGGGCGGGGCCGTGTCGTTTACCGGCCATTCCATGTGCAGGTCACGGGTGGGTCTCGTCCTGGGTACTGACTCGACATCAACAATGTGGCTAACATCACGCCAGCGCGGCGATGTTGCCGCGGCGTTACGGAGGTGTGCGACGTGCTGCCAGGATGGGGACGAAACGGTCGTGCAGTTCCGGTTTCCCGGATCCTGGGCACCCGTACCGCGTGGACCACCGTCGGCGACGGTGAGTTCTTCTGCCCGGGCTGCGGAGGTGACCGCAACTACCAGCGGCTCACCGGCCGGCGCCGCATCACCTGCCTCGGCGTTCCCGTTCTCCCGCGCGGCGAGACCGGGCCCGTCGTCGAATGCGCCGCCTGCCGCCACCACTACGGCGCCGACGTCCTGGACCACCCCACCACCACCCGCTTCTCCGCGATGCTCCGCGACGCCGTCCACACGGTCGCCCTCGCCGTGCTCGCCGCGGACGCCAACTGCGCCCGTACGTCCCTGGAGACCGCCGCCTCGGCCGTCCGCTCGGCCGGCTTCGACGACTGCACGGAGGACCAGCTCGGCGCCCTCGTCGAGGCGCTCGCCGCGGACACCGGGCGCGTCTTCGGCGAACCGTGCGGCGCGAGTCTGGCCATAGAGCTGCACGAGGCCCTGGACCCGCTGGCCCCGCACCTCGCCCCCACCGGCCGGGAGGCGATCCTCCTCCAGGGCGCGCGTATCGCCCTGGCCGACGGCCCGTACACGCCCGCCGAGCGGGATGTCCTGTCGACGGTGGGCGCGGCACTGACGATCTGCTCGGACGACGTGACGCGGCTGCTGGCGGCGGCGCGCACGCCGTCGTAATACCCCGTACGCCGTCGTACTCCCCGTACTCCCCGTACTCCCCGTACTCCCCGTACTCCCCGTCCCCCCCCCCGTACTCGCGGTGCTCCCTGACTCCCCGTACTCCCCAGGGAGTAGTCCGGCCGTCGGGACGCCCGCCGCGGTACCCGTGAACTCGCCCTCCCGTGCGACGAATTGGCCTCTCCGCGCCGGAAGTCTGGTGTGTGTCCAGACGAACCGTCCAGGAGGGGGGACCCCGCCATGGGGCCCGGAAACACCACCACGCGTACCCGGAGAAGGGCCGTGCCCTGGGCGCTGCTCGGACTCTGGGTGGCCCTGCTCGCCTTCGTCGCGCCGTTCGCGGCCAAGTTGGCCGACGTACAGCACGACCGGCCCACGGACTATCTCCCGGCGAGCGCGGACTCCACCCAGGTCGCCAAGATCCAGGAACAGCTGCCCGGCGGCGAGACCACCGAACTGGTGCTGGTCTACCACCGCGACGGCGGGCTGACCGCCGCCGACCGTACGACGGCGGCGCAGCAGGTCGACGCGATCGCGGCCGCGAACCGGCTGACCGGAACACCGCGGGGCGTGCCGTCCGGGGACGGGACCACCCTGATGTACCCGGTGGCCAGTACCGAGCCAGGGATCGACGAGGAACTGCGGGACGCGTTCGTCAACGACGTACGCGATGTCGCCCGGGGAGAGGACGGCCTGAGCGTCGACGTGGGCGGGCCGGGGGCGCTCGCCACCGACGCCGCCGAGGTCTACAACTCCCTTGGCGGGCCGCTCCTTTACACCACCGTCGCCGTCGTCGCCCTCCTGCTGATCGTCATCTACCGCAGCCCGCTGCTGTGGCTCGTCCCGCTCGCCGTCGCGGGCATCGCGGACTATCTGTCGATGGGCGTCGCCTACGGACTCCATCAGGCGTTCGGCACCACCATCTCCGGACAGAGCTCGGGCGTGATGACCATCCTGGTGTTCGGTGCCGGGACCGACTACGCGCTGCTGCTCATCTCCCGCTACCGGGAGGAACTGCGGCGCGTGGAGCGGCCGTACGACGCCATGGTGGTCGCCCTGCGCGGCTGCGGGCCCGCCGTGCTCGCCTCCTCCGGCACCGTCGCCGTAGGACTGCTGTGCCTGCTCGCCGCCGACCTCAACAGCAGCCGCGGGATGGGCCCGTTGGGCGCACTCGGCGTGCTGTGCGCGCTCGTCGCCATGCTGACCCTGCTGCCCGCCGTCCTCGTCCTGCTCGGGCGCCGGGTGTTCTGGCCGCTCGTCCCCGCCTTCGGGAGCCGGCCCAAGGAACGCCGAAGCCTCTTCACCGCGATGGGGAGTTCGGCCGGACGCCGGCCGTACGCCGTCCTGGCGGGCGGAGCCGTACTCCTCGGCGCGCTGGCGCTCGGCACACTGAACCTGCCCGGCGCGCTCAAGCAGCAGGACTCCTTCGTCGACAAGCCCGACGCCGTCGCCGCGATGGAGACCCTCGCCGCCGCCTACCCCGAACAGGGCACCCAGCCCATCACCGTGATCACCCCCGCCGACCGGGCCGACGCCACCCTCGCCGCGGCCCGCGGCCACCAGGGCGTCGCCGCCGTCGAACGGGGACGCACCGGGAACGGCTGGACGGAGATCTCCGTCACCGCGAAGGGCGCGCCCCAGTCGGCGGCGGAGACCGCCACCATCAAGTCCCTGCGGGACGACCTGAAGGGCTCCTACATCGGCGGACCCAGCGCCGAACAGCTCGACCTCAAGGACACCAACGCCCGGGACCAGCTCATCGTCGTACCGATCGTCGTCGTGTCCGTCCTGCTGATCCTGTTCGTGCTGCTGCGCAGCCTGGTCGCCCCGCTGCTGCTCGTCGCCGCCGTGATCGCGGTGTGGGGCGCGGCGCTCGGAATCGGCGGCCTGCTCTTCGGACCGGTCCTCGGCTTCGCGGGGACGGATCCAGGACTTGGCCTGCTGTCGTTCGTGTTCCTCGTCGCCCTCGGCGTGGACTACGGCATCTTCCTCATGCACCGGATGCGGGAGGAGTCGCTGTCCGGTGCCGAACCCGCCGAGGCCGCGCTCACCGCGCTGCGGACCACCGGGGGTGTCATCGCCTCCGCCGGGCTCGTCCTCGCGGCGACGTTCGCCGTGCTGACGAACATGGGGCTCGTGCAGCTGGTCCAGCTGGGATTCGTGATCGCGGTGGGGGTGCTGCTCGACACCTTCCTCGTACGGACGTATCTGGTGACGAGCGCGAGCGTCGCGCTGGGCCGGAAGGTGTGGTGGCCAGGGCAGTTGTCGCGGGAACCGGCGCAGGGGCAGCCCCCCGAGCCGCGCCGGAAGGAACCCGTCGTCGTCGGCTGAGTACCGCGTGGGCGCCCCTCCCTGTCGGAGGGGCGCCTTCCGGCGGAAGATGAACCGTTCAGGCAGACGGAGGATGAACCCGTGCAGGAAACCACCACGGCGGCGCGGCCCCGCCGCAGCGAGCGGGTCATGGCGGCGATCAACCGCGATCCCGGAGACTCCCCGCACGCGCTCCGCAACGACGCGCTGCTGGCCCTGGCGGTCGCCGTCATCGGCACGACCTTCGCGCTCCTCACCGACGACGCCCGTGAACCGGACACACTCGGCTGGGTACTGCTGCTCGCCGCCCATATGCCCCTGGTGTGGCGCCGCCGCCACCCGCTGCTCGTCCTGGCCGCCGTGGTGGCGATGGTGGCGCCCTATCACGCCCTCGACAACAACCACCTCGCGGTGACGCCGGCCTCGTACGTCGCGCTCTACACCGTCGCCGTCACCGGCCGCCCGCTGCGCACCGTGCTGGTGGGCATGGCCGTCGTCGGCATCTCCGTCAGCGTGATGCTCACCGTCAACACCCACCAGGCCATCGAACTGCTGCGTATCTCCGGCTGGGTCGTCGCCGTGCTCTTCTTCGGCGTCGACGTCCGCTTCTACCGCCAGTACGTCACCTCGATCGTCGAGCGCGCCGAACGCGCCGAACGGACCCGCGAGGAGGAGGCCCGCCGCCGCGTCGCCGAGGAACGCCTGCGCATCGCCCGCGACCTGCACGATCTGCTCGCCCACAGCATCACCCTGATCGGCGTGCAGACATCCGTCGCCGCACACGTCCTGGCCGCCGACCCCGACCGCCTGGACCGGGAGGCGGTCGCCAAGGCCCTCGACGACATCTCCGGCACCTGCCGCAGCGCCCGCGGCGAACTGCGCACCACACTGGAGGTGCTGCGCGAGTCCCCCTACGGAGGAGACCGGCGCGGCCCGCTACCTGGGCTCGACGGAGTGCCGGACCTGGCAGCGGCGGCCCGGCTCTCCGGCGCCGAGGTCGAGCTCGCCGTCCACGCGGACGGCGTCCCCTCCGCGGTCGGCGCCGCCGCCTACCGGATCGTCCAGGAGGCCCTCACCAACGCGGTACGGCACGGGGGCCCCGGTGTGACGGTCCGCGTGGACCTGCGTGCCGAGGGCGGCGCGCTGCGGCTCGCGGTCACGGACGACGGGGTGGGCGACGCGGGCAGCACACCCGGGTTCGGGCTCGTGGGGATGCGGGAGAGGGCGCGCAGTGTGGGCGGGACGGTGGAGGCGGGGATGCGGGTGGGAGGTGGATTCGAGGTGGTGGCGGTGTTGCCGGTGGAGTCGGTGGAGCCGGTGGGGGGTGCGGTGCCTGGGCAACCCACAAGGGGAGGAGCAGGACCCGTTCGTGTCGCCGAGCTCGGGTCGGGTGAGCCCCGATGACCATCCGGGTGGTCCTCGCCGATGACCAGACCCTCGTGCGGGCGGCGTTCGCGATGCTCGTCGAGTCGGCGCGGGACATGGTGGTCGTCGGGCAGGCGGCCACGGGCCGGGAGGCGGTGGAGCTGGCCCGCAGCGCACGGGCGGATCTGATCGTCATGGACATCCGCATGCCCGACCTCGACGGCATCGAGGCCACCCGGCTCATCGCCGCCGACGCGGACCTGGCCGGGGTCAGAGTCCTGGTCCTGACCACGTACGACACCGACGAGCACGTCGCGGAGGCGCTGCGCGCGGGCGCCTCCGGCTTCCTGGTGAAGGACACCAGGCCCGCCGAGCTCCTCGACGCGATCCGCACGGTGGCCGCCGGCGAGTCCCTGCTCTCGCCGGGCCCGACCGCCCGGCTCATCGCCCGTTTCCTGCGCAGCTCCTCGGTCCCCGCGACGGGCGGGCCCGAGGCGCTTTCCGAGCGTGAGCGCGAGGTGCTGACGCTGGTCGCGCGGGGCCTCAACAACACGGAGATAGCAGGGTCGTTGGGGCTGAGCCCGCTCACCGCGAAGACCCACGTGAGCCGCATCATGGGCAAACTGCGCGCCCGCGACCGGGCCCAGCTGGTGATCGTGGCGTACGAGTCGGGGCTGGTCGCTCCGCGCGCGCTGTGAGCTGACGGCACGTCAACACGCCGCGGCGGTGTGCGTATCACGGTGTCCCAACGGGCAGATTAGGTTCTGCCGGACATCCCACGTCCCACGTCTCATGTCCCATGTCCGCTCGATGGCCAACCGTCCGCCGCAGTCCGTCGCAGTCCAGGGAGTGTCATGACCGTCATGAGCCGCACGGCCGCGTTCGCGGCAGCCACCGCACTCCTCACGGCCGCCGCCGACCCCGGCAGGGACTCCACCGTCCCGCCGGCCTCGCCCGACTGCACCTCCTCCGTGCCGTACACCGCGGGCCAGGGCGGCTACGACACCTACCGCATCCCGGCCACGGTCAAGACTCCGGCCCGCACGCTGCTCGCCTTCGCCGAGGGGAGGCACAGCGGCGCCGGTGACACCGGCAACATCGACGTCGTCGTGAGGCGTTCCTACGACAACGGCTGTACGTGGGGCGCGCTGCGGGTCGTCGCTTCCGGGGACGGCGACACCCGGGGCAACCCGGCGCCGGTCGTGGACCCTCGTAGCGGCCGGATCGTCCTTGTCACGTCGTACAACAGCGGGGCGGTGACCGAGGGGCAGATCATGCGCGGCGAGGTCACGGCGGCGCAGAGCCGGCGCGTCTTCGTCCAGACGAGCCGGGACGACGGCCTCAGCTTCTCCGCCCCCCGTGACATCACGGCAGAGGTGAAGCTGCCGGACTGGCGGTGGTACGCCACCGGTCCCGGGCACGCGGTCGCCCTTCGGCACGGTCCGCATGCCGGGCGCCTTGTGGTCGCCGCCAACCACTCCGCCGCGCCGCCGGCCGGGTCCGCCGACACCGGGCAGGAGCCCAAGTACTACGGCGCGCACGCCATCTACAGCGACGACGGTGGGGTGAGCTGGCGGCTCGGGTTCGTCGACGACTCGTACGACGGGGTCGACAACGCGAACGAGAGCGTCGCGGCCGAACTCCCCGACGGGCGGGTGTACTTCAGCTCCCGCGACCAGAACGGCACGAGTGCCGGCAACCGGCTCGACTCCTACTCCAGCGACGGCGGCGAGACCCTGGACCGTCCGTATGCCGTCCAGCCCACGCTGAACGACGCGCCCGTCGTCCAGGGCAGCGTCCTTCAGCTCCGGGGGGCGGGGGCTGTGCTGCTCTTCTCCGCGCCTTCCGTGCCCACCGCCCGGCGGGCGATGGCGCTCTGGCGTAGCGCGAACGGGGGTTCGACCTTCACCAAGGCGATCACGCTGTCGCAGCGGCAGGCCGCGTACTCCGACCTGGTGCAGCTCGGGACCAGCCGGGTGGGGGTTCTCTACGAGACGGGTTCGGCGGGGACGTACGAGGGGATCGAGTTCCGGCGAGTGCGGGTCGCCGACCTGCGGGGGTGAGGGCGATTTGTTTCGCCCCCTCCGCCCCTGCCCGTCCCGTTCTGGGGGCTGCCGCCCCCAGACCCCCGCATCGGCCTGGACGGCCTCGTCCTCAAACGCCGGACGGGCTGGAGGTCAGCCCCTCCGGCGTTTGAGGAGCGGGGCTTTGGGGGCGGAGCCCCCAAGGGACGGGAATGGGCAGGGGCGGAGGGGGCGAAAAACCCCCTACAGCAACCCCGCCGTCGCCAAGTACTTCCCCACCCGCTCGATCTCCCCCTCCGACAACGCGGCCTGCGGCTCCGCCGTGACCGGGCAGTCGATGATCCCCCGTAGGTACAGCCCCGCCTTGAAGGCTCCGAGCCCGGCGGAACTACCCCCCATCCGGGCGGGATCGCCGACCCCCACGATCCCGAACAACGCACACAACCGCTCCTGCTCGGCCCGAGCCCGCCCCCAGTCGCCCTCCCGGCAGAGCTGGTACAGCCGTACGTACCCCTCGGGGTCGACGTTCGCCAGCCCGGGCACGACCCCGTCCGCCCCGAGCGCGAGCGCGGAGTCGACGACGAGTTCGGAGCCGGTGAGGACGCTGAAACCGGTGATGCCGGGGTGCGAGCGGGCGCCCATGACGACGGAGCGGAAGCCGGCGAGGTCGCCGCTGGAGTCCTTCAGGCCGGCGAGGGCGCCGTCGGCGGCGAGTTCGAGGACGAGCTCCGGGCTCAGCTTGGTGTGGACGGACACCGGCATGTCGTACGCGAAGACGGGCACGGAGGACCGCGCGGCGAGGACGCGGAAGTGGCGGGCGATCTCGGCGGGATGAGTACGGGTGTAGAAGGGGGCGGTCACGACGACCGCGTCGGCGCCCGCCGCGGTCGCGTACCCGATGTGGTCGAGTACGCGCGGAGTCGTCATGTCGATCGCCCCGGCAAGGACGGGAAGCTGTCCGCCGACGTGCGAGACGACCGTGGAGACGACGAGCCGCCGCTGCGCGTCCGTGAGGTACGCGGCCTCGGCCGACGAACCGAGCACGAACAGACCGTGCACCCCGCCCTCCACCAGATGGTCCACGAGCCGGATGAGCGAGGGGACGTCCACCTCGCGGGCCGGTGTCAGAGGCGTGCAGACGGGCGGAACGACACCGGTCAGCGGGGCGGGGATCGTCATGAGGGCTCCCTGGGATGGTGCTCGAACGGGACGTCGGCCATGACGGCGGCCGGCGAGGCGGACAGCGCCTGCGCGACCAGGTCGCGCGTGGACTGGCCCTCCTCCACAGGATGGTGGCACCGGTAGCGGTGATCGGGGCGTGACGCGGCCGTGAAGTCCGGCATGCCACTCGCGCACACCTCGTCCGCCTTCCAGCACCGGGTACGGAACGGGCAGCCGGA
Source organism: Streptomyces sp. NPDC087263 (assembly GCF_044744645.1). Taxonomy (NCBI): domain Bacteria; kingdom Bacillati; phylum Actinomycetota; class Actinomycetes; order Kitasatosporales; family Streptomycetaceae; genus Streptomyces; species Streptomyces sp. NPDC087263. The sequence goes on along the minus strand of NZ_JBIUYT010000001.1, from coordinate 822,742 downwards.
CGGCGGACGGGTCGCCGAGGGGACGGGGCCCACCAGGGGGATCGGGTCGATGGGGTCGAGGAGGCTGGGCGTGGCCGAGAAGAGGGCCCGGGTGTACGGGTGCCGGGAGCTGTCGGTGACCTCGTGGGCCGGGGACTCCTCGACGATCCGGCCGAGGTACATCGTGATCACCCGGTCGCTCATCCTGCGGACCGTCTGGATGTCGTGCGAGACGAAGACGAGGGCCAGGCCCAGGCGCTCCTTCAGGTCCAGGAGGAGGTTCAGGATCTGGGCGCGGACCGACACGTCCAGGGCGCTCGTCGGTTCGTCGGCCACGACGAGGTCGGGGTCCAGAGCCAGTGCGCGGGCGATGGCCACGCGCTGGCGCTGGCCGCCGGAGAGCTGCCCCGGCAGGCCGTCGGCCAGCACGCGGGGCAGGCCGACCAGCTCCATCAGCTCCTTGACCCGCTCCTCGCGCTGGGCCGGCGTACCGCGCTTGTGGACGTCCAGCGGGTCCCGCAGGATCCGCCGGATCGTCAGGCGCCGGTTCAGGGCGGTGGACGGGTCCTGGAAGATCATGCCGGTGCTGCTGCCGACGGCCTTGCGCCGCTCGGCGGGGTTCAACGACCACAGGTCCCGGCCACCGAACGTCACCGTCCCGTACGTCGGCTGCTGCACCCCCACCAGCACCTTGGCGAGCGTCGACTTGCCGCAGCCGGACTCGCCGACGACGCCGACCGTCTCGCCGGGCGCGATGGTGAGGTCGGCGCCGGTGAGGGCGTACACCCGGTCGCGCGAGAACAGCCCACCGGTGCGGGCCTTGTGGACGACATGGGCGTCGGAGAGCGTCAGCAAGGCGTTCGTCGCGGGGGCATCCCCGCCTTCGACGGTCGGCGCGTTCACCGTAGGGTCCCGCCTTCCCCAGCCAGCGCGTTCACCGTACGGTTCCGCCTTCCCCAGCCGACGCGTTCAATTCACGACCTCGCTTTCGGTCGGATCCGGCGTCAGGTCGATCGCCGGGTGGTGGCAGGCCGCCAGGTGGTAGCGGCTGCCCAGCAGGTCGGGCGGGGTGTCGCGGCACCGTTCGCTCGCCATCGGGCAGCGGTCGGCGAAGCGGCAGCCCGCCGGGAAGTCCGCGGGGGAGGGGACGACGCCCTTGATCTGCGTCATCCGTTCGGCCGCCGTCTCCAGGGACAGGACGCTGCCGAGGAGGCCGCGCGTGTAGTGGTGGGCCGGCTCCTCCACCAGGTCGGCGGTCACGCCGACCTCGACGATCTGGCCGCCGTACATGACGACCACCCGGTCGGTGACCGCCGAGATCAGCGCCAGGTCGTGCGAGACGAGGATCAGCGCGAAGTCCAGCTCGGCGCGCAGTCGCAGCAGCAGCTCCATGACCTGCGCCTGGACGGTCACGTCGAGGGCCGTCGTCGGTTCGTCGGCGACGATGAGCTTGGGGTCGCGGGACAGCGCCATGGCGATCAGGACGCGCTGGCGCTGGCCGCCGGAGAGCTCGTGAGGGTAGCTGCGCAGGGTGCGTTCGGGGTCGAGGCCGACCAGTTCGAGGAGCTCGGCGGGAGTGCGTCGGCCGCCCCGTCGTACGACCTGTTTCAGCTGGGACCTGATCGTCATCGCCGGGTTCAGGGACGACAGCGCGTCCTGGTAGATCATCGCCATCTCGTGGCCGAGCAGCTTGCGCCGCACGCGCATCGGCTCGCCGACCAACTGCCGCTGGTTGAAACGCACATGGCCCCGGACCCGGGCACCCTTCGGCTCCAGGCCCATCACCGTCAACGCCGTCAGCGACTTGCCGCAGCCGGACTCGCCCACCAGCCCGAGCACCTCACCCGGCCGCACCTCGAAACTGATGCCGTCGACGATGTCCACACCCCCGTGGCGGGCATCGAAGCCGATGGCCAGGTTCTCGACGGCCAGGACGGGCAGGGCACCCTCGGGAAGGGGGCGGGCCCGGCTGCGCAGCCGCCCGGCGGCCTCCGAGAGCCCCGGCAGGTCCAGGACCTTGCCGCTGCCGGGCTCGGGGGCCTCAAGACGGTCCTTCGCCTCTCGTGCCGGCACGTCTCGCGCGGCGGGCGCGGCCCACGCGTCCGAGACGCCCTCGGAGAGGATGTTCAGCGACAGTACGGTGACCAGCATCAGCAGGCCCGGGAAGACCGTGGCCCACCAGCCGCCGGTCAGCACCATGTTCTTGCCGTCCGCGATGACGCTGCCCCAGGACGGGTCCGGGGGCCGGACGCCCGCGCCGATGAAGGACAGCGAGGCCTCGAACACGATGGCCTCGGCGACCTGCACGGTGCAGAACACCAGGATCGGCGCGGCGCAGTTGACGGCCACGTGCCTGATGACGATGTGCGGGGTGCGGGCACCGATGACGTGCTCGGCGGTGACGTAGTCCTCGCCGTACTGGGCGAGGACGTTCGCCCGTACGATCCTCGCCACCGACGGCGTGAACAGGAAGGCGATCGCGCAGATCAGCACCGTGATCCCGCCGCCGAACACGGCGACCAGGACGGCGGCCAGCGCGATGCCCGGAAACGCCATGACGACGTCCAGGCAGCGCATCAGCGTCTCGTCGACCGCCTTGCGCGAGGTCGCGGCGACCGCACCGAGGAGCGCTCCCACGACGAGGGCGAGCGCGGTGGCGCCCAGGCCGATGGCCAGCGACCAGCGGGCGCCGTACATCAGCCGGCTCATGATGTCCCGGCCGAGGCTGTCCTGCCCCATCCAGTGGCTCGCGGACGGGGCGCCGGTGCCGCCGACCGGTGTCTGCTGGTCGAGCGGGTCGTCCGGGGCGAGCAGCGGCGCGAACACCGCCACCAGCACCACCAGGGCCAGGAAGCACACGGCGATCTTGGACAGCAGCGGCAGCCGGTGCCAGCCGCGCAGCCGGATGCCGGGGCGGGACAGGACCTCGGTGAGACGTGTGCGATGGAACGGCGTGAACATCAGGTCGCCTCCCTCAGCCGCGGGTTGACCAGCAGATACAGGATGTCGATGGCGAGGTTCACGACGACGAAGCCGGTGGCCGTGGTCAGGACGACGCCCTGCACGACCGCCGGATCACCGTTCTTCACGGCGTCGATCATCAGCTTCCCCATGCCGGGCAGCGAGAAGATCGTCTCGATGACGACCGCCCCGCCGAGCAGATAGCCCACGCGCAGTCCGAGCACGGTGAGCGGGTTCATCAGGGCGTTGCGCAGGACGTTGCGGCCGACCACGACGTGCGGCGGCAGGCCGCTGCCGATCGCCGTCCGCACGTAGTCCTTGTCGAGCTCCTCGACCACCGACGTGCGCACGATCCGGGTGAGCTGCGCGGCGACCGGCAGCGACAGCGCCAGCGCGGGCAGCGTCATGGTCTTGAGCCAGCCGGTCAGCGAGTCGCCCGGGTTGATGTAGCCGCCGGTCGGGAACCAGCCCAGGTCGACGGCCAGGTACTGGATCATCAGCAGCGCCAGCCAGAAGCCGGGCGCCGCGACACCGGTCAGCGAGACCACGCGGATGATCTGGTCGGGCAGCCGGTCGCGGTAGATCGCGGCGGTGACCCCGCCGAGCAGCGCGAGCACCACGGCGACGCCGAGCCCCAGGAAGGTGAGCTGGAGCGTGAGTGGCAGCGCGGTGGTGATCTGTTGGAGTACCGGCTCCCTGGTCAGCGCGCTGGTGCCCAGGTCGCCGTGCAGCAGGTCACCGAGGAAGGAGAAGTAGCGGACCGGGAACGGATCGAGGAGGCCGTTCCGCTCCCGGAAGTCGTTCAGCTGCTGCGGAGTCGGATTGGCGCCCTGGAAGAACGCCGACGCCGGATCGACGTCCGAGAACCGCATCACGATGAACACGAACAGGACGATTCCGAGCATCAGCGGCACGAGCAGGGCGATGCGGCGGAGCAGGATTCTGACGACGGTGACCACGTGCTGACTACCTCCGGTCTACGCCCACTTGGCTTGCAGGAGGTTGATCCCGGGGTACGGCTGAGCCCTTATCCCGGTGAGCTTCTTCGGGTCCCAGGCGGTCATCAGCTCGTTGTGCACGACCGGATAGAGCACGGCCTGTTCGGCGACGACGTCGATGTAGTCCTGGATCATCGTCTTCTTCCGGGTGGCGTCCGGCTCCCGCGTCGCCTGGTCCATGTCCTTGAAGAGCTTCTTGGCGACGGAGTTGTCGGCCCAGCGGGCGTAGCCCATCCACAGGTTCTGCGGGCCGTAGTTGTAGTGCATGATCAGGTCTGCGTCGAGGCCGAACTGGTTGGGGTTCGAGGCCGCCGCGACCACCTGGTAGTCCTGCTTCTGGTCCATCTTCGTGAAGACGGCCGTCGTCTCCTGCGGGTCGAGCGTCGTCTTCACGCCGATCGCGTCCCAGGACGCCTTGATCGTCGGAAGGCAGTCCACGATCCAACTGACGTTGACCGCCATGATGTCGACCTTCAGCCCCTTGACCCCGGCCTCCGCCAGGAGAGCTTTCGCCTTCTCCGGGTCGTACGCGTACACGGTCTTCGCCGGCCGATAGCCCGGGTTGCCCTCGTTGAGGAACGAACTCGACGGCCTGCCATGTCCCTTGAGCGCGACCTGGACCATCTTGTCGGTGTCGATGGCGTAGTGCAGCGCCTGGCGCACCCGCACATCGTCGAAGGGCTTGCGCCGGGTGTTGAACATCAGGAAGAGGTTGTTCATCCCCGCGCCGCCCTCGACGGTCATCCCGCCCTTCGTGAGCTGCTGGATGTTGGCGTACGGAATGTTGTCGGCGATCGGCGCTCCGGCGCTGGCCCCCGAGATCTTCGCGACGCGCGGCGCGGCGTCCACCATCGTCAGCCAGTTCATCTTCTTGAAGGCCGCCTTGCGCGGGCCGTTGTAGTCGGCGAAGGCCTCGAAGGTGGTGTTGGACTTCGGGTGGTGGGCGGTCTGCCGGTACGGTCCCGAACCGATCGCCTTGCCCCTGATCGCGTCGTCCCAGGCGCCCGGCAGGGAGAAGACGTGCTTCGGCATGACCTTCGCGAGGGTGAGCCGCGAAACCCCTTCGGGGAAGGGGAACTTGAGCAGCAGCTCGACGTTCATCGCGTCGATCTTCCTGACCTCCCGCAGCCAGCTCGCGAAGAAGCCCTTGCCGAGCGTCTGCGTCTTCGGATCGAGGATCCGGTCGAACACGAACACCACGTCGTCGGCGGTGACGGGCTTCCCGTCGTGGAACCTGGCGCCCGGCCGCAGTTCGAACTTCCAGGAGGTGCCGGTGAGGTCGGCGGGCACCTGGGTGGCGAGTGCGGCGTACGGCTCGCGGGAGATCGGGTCCGTGTCGAGCAGGCCCTCGTAGATGTGGTTGTTGGCGGCCATGGAGAAGGCGGACGCCGTCTGCGTCGGATCCCAGCTGCCGTCGTTCCCGTAGCCGATGACGGCGGTCAGCGTCCCGCTCCCTCCGCCACCGGTGTCGTTCGTGGACTCCGGCCCCCACGAGCACGCCGACAGCGACGACGAGACGGCGGCGGCCGCGCCCAGCGCGCCGGTGTACTTCAGGAACGACCGGCGGTGCAGCGCCGGAGTGGGGGTCACGTCGCGCACGGTTCCTCCAGTGAGGAGTGGTCCAGTGAGTGGGAGATACGACGTCCTACGTCATAGGGGGCAGCGTGACCATAAGAGGGGGCGTAAGGAGGGTCAAGGGAACACACACGAATGGCGTATGTTCCAAAGGTGCGACCAATGGCACAGAGAAATAGGCCTAATTGACGACTGGTCAATGACTGATTGACGTTTCTTCATTCCGGAGGTGGGACGTCGGATGTCCAGCGAGCGTACGATGCGGCGCATGCCCGAGGAGACCGGTAACCGGCGCAGACCCGAGCGTCGGCTGGGCGGCCAGATACAGCGCGAGGTGATGCAGCTGATCCTCGACCGCGGACTCCGGGCCGGTGCGCCCCTGCCGACCGAGACGGAGCTGATGGAGGACCTCGGCGTCAGCCGCAACTCCGTCCGCGAGGCCCTCAAGGCGCTCCAGGCCCTCGACATAGTCGACATAAGGCACGGCTACGGCACCTACGTCGGCGAGGCGTCGCTGACCCCGCTGGTGGACGGCCTGACCTTCCGGACACTCGCCCGGCCCGTCGACGACGCGAGCGCGCTGGCCGAGATACTCCAGGTCCGCGAGGTGCTGGAGGAGGGGCTGATCCGCCGGGTCGCGGGCACGCTCTCCGAAACCGAGCTGGACCGGCTCGAATCGATCGTGACGAGGATGGAGAGCGCGGGCCGGATGGAGAGCGTGGGCGGGGTGGAGGCCGCGGGCCGGACAGGGAGCACAGGCCCGACGGACATTCCCGGCCGGGAGGGCGGCCCCTTCGCCGAACTCGACCGCGAATTCCACGAGTTGCTGTACGCCTCCCTCGGAAACGCCCTCGTCCCCCAGCTCCTCGGCGCCTTCTGGACCGTCTTCCGCCGCGTCTCCGGCATCCGCGGCTGGACCGACGACCCGGCACCCGAGGTCACCGTCCGCCGCCATCGCGACATCGTCACCGCCCTGCGCGCCCACGACGTCGAAGGCGCGCAGCGGGCGATGACGGTCCACTTCCGCGGCATCGAGGCGCGGGCGGCGCAGGAGTCACGCGGGGTAGGTTGAGCCTCGTGACCGAGACCTGGGACCCGAACGGCGCGGGCGTCCTGCGCCTCCCCTCCGGCCGCCTGGTCCGAGGCCGCGCCCTGCGCCGCCCGCTGCCACCCGACGGCCCTTCGCCGACGTACGCCGTGTATCTCCTCGGCAAGCAGCCGCCCGAAGTCCCCTGGGAGACCCACTGGTTGCGCTGGCCGGACTTCCGGCTGCCCGCCGACCGGGCCCGCGCGGTCGAACTCCTCACCGAGGCCTGGCGCCGGACCCCTGCCGACCGCGTCGAGCTCGCCTGCGGCGGCGGCCGGGGCCGCACGGGCACCGCCCTGGCCTGCCTGGCCGTCCTCGACGGGGTACCGCCGGAGGGGGCCGTGGACTTCGTACGGCGCCACTACGACCGGCACGCGGTGGAGACGCCGTGGCAGCGGAGGTACGTACGGCGCTTCGCCGCCTGAGCGAGGACTACGAAGCGGCGTCGGTTTCCGCCACCGTCCGTACGTAGGCGCCCAGGCGGGCGATGGCCGACGGGTTGCGCGGGCTCTCGACGAGGTCGGCGTAGTCGAGGACGAAGATCCGCTTGTTCCTGACGGCGGAGACGTTCCTCAACGGCGCATACGACAGCAGGAACTTGCGCTTCTCCTCGGCGCTGACGTCCCCGTAGTCGCAGATCACGATGACGTCCGGGTCCCGCTCGACGACGGTCTCCCAACCCACCGTCGTCCAGGAGTCGTTCACGTCGTGCGTGATGTTCACGCCGCCCGCCTTGCTGATGATCTCCTCGGGGGCGGCGTACCGGCCGGAGGTGAAGGGCTGGTCCTGGCCGCTGTCGTAGAGGAAGACCTTCGGCCGGTCCGCGCCCGTCGGTGCCTCGGCCTGCACGGCGGCGACCTGCTTCTTGAAGTCCGCGACCAGCGTGGCCGCCCGCTTCTCGACGCCGAAGAGCTTCCCGAGGTTGGTGAGGTCGGCGTACAGGGCGTCCAGCGGCGGCATGATGCCGCGCGAGGAATCGGTACGGCCGTTGCGGCAGGACTCGGTGAGGATGTACGAGGGGACGCCGAGCTTCTTCAGGGCGTCCGGGGTGAAGCCGCTGTCCTCGCGGAAGCCGTAGTTCCAGCCGGCGAAGACCAGGTCGGCGCGGGCGTCGAGGACGTTCTCCTGGGTGAGCTGCTGCTTGGACAGCCACTTCACCTCGTCGTAGCCGTCCTTCCAGGGAACGCCGGTCAGATCGCCCTTGTCGTCGGGCATGGCGAACCCGGCCATGCGGTCCTCCAGGCCCAGCGCGAACATGATCTCGGTGATACCGACGTCGTTCGTGACGACACGTTCGGGGACCTTCTCGTACGTCACCTTCTGACCGCAGTTGGTGAGGGTGACGGCCGACGACGCGGGTTTCGACTCCGCGGTCTCGACCTGGGCGCCGCATCCGGTGGCGAGAGTGGCGAGGCATACGGCGGCGGCTGCAACGGGCTTGCGCATACGGGGAGTTCCTTTATCGGGCCTGGGGGAGAAGGTCGAAGAGCAACTGCACGGCGCCGGTCTCCGGATGCCGCACGGGATGGGCGCGGACCCCGAACACCTCGGCCAGCAACGCCGGTTGAAGCACGTCGTGCGGCGGGCCCGACGCGACGACACGGCCCCCGTCGATGACGTACAGCAGATCGCAGTGCGCGGCGGCCAGGTTGAGATCGTGCAGGGCGGCCAGCACGGTCAGGCCACTGCCCCGGACCAGGGACAGCACGTCCAACTGGTGGGCGATGTCGAGGTGGTTGGTCGGCTCGTCCAGTACCAGCACGCGCGGCTGCTGGGTGAGTGCCCGCGCGATCAGGACGCGCTGCTTCTCGCCGCCGGAGAGCGCGAGGAAGCCGCGTTCGGCGAGATGCGCGACTCCGGTACGGGCCATGGCATCGGCGCAGATCGCCCGGTCCTCCTTGGCGGTACGCCCCTGATGCGGCAGCCGCCCCATGCCGACCACCTCGGCGACGGTGAAGTCGAACTCGGACGACGACTCCTGCGGCAGCGCGGCGAGCAGCCGGGCGGCGGCCCGCGAATCCATCGCGTGCACGTCGTTCCCGTCGAGCCGCACCACCCCGCCCGCCGGCCGCAAGGCCCGGTACACGCACCGCAACAGTGTCGACTTGCCGCTGCCGTTGGGCCCGACGAGTCCGACGAAGTCCCCACTGTTCACGCTCAGTCGAATGTCGTCCACGAGCCGGACCGCACCGGCGTCGAACGACACACCCTCCACATCGAGCCGCATCGGTCAGTGCCCTCCGAACGCGTAGCCGCCGCGCCGCATCAGCAGCAGGAAGGCGGGCACTCCGACCACGGCGGTGATCACGCCGACCGGCAGTTCGGACGGCGCCAGCAGCAGCCGGGACAGCACATCGGCCCACACGAGCAGGACTGCTCCGGCGAGCGGCGCCACCACCAGCACCCGCCGGTGATCGGCGCCGACGAGCATCCGTACGACATGCGGCACCATCAGCCCGACGAACCCGATGGCTCCGCTGACGGCGACCACACACCCGGTCACGGCGGCCGTGACCAGGAACAGCTCCCGGCGCAACCGCTCGGGCCGCACACCGAGCGCGGCGGCGGTCTCGTCCCCCATGGCGAGGGCGTTGAGAGACCCGGCCCGCCGCAGCAGCCAGGCCCACCCCGCGAGCGCCACCACGGCGGCGAGCGGCACCTTCTCCCAGGTCGCGCCGCCGAGGCTGCCAAGGAGCCACATCATCGCCGACCGGGCGGCCTCACCGCGGGCCGCGCCGAAGACCATGACGGTGGTGAGGGCCTCGAAGCCGTACGCCAGTGCCGTCCCGGTCAGCACCAGCCGCAGGGGTGTGAGCCCGAGCGGTGACCTGGCCACCGCGTAGACGAGCGCCATGGCGGCCAGCGCCGACCCGAAGGCGGCGACGGACAGCGCCCACACCCCGAGCCCCGCGAACAGGCCTAGCAGGATGACCGCGTTGGCACCCACGGCCGCGCCGGATGAGATCCCGAGCACGAACGGATCGGCGAGCGCATTGCGCACCATGGCCTGTACGGCGACGCCGACGGCCGCGAGCCCGGCGCCGACGACGGCGGCGAGCATCGCACGGGGCAGCCGGATCTCCCAGACGATGGTGTACGGGGCGACGTCACCGGGGGCGATACCGCCGCCGGTCACCCCGGCCCACAAGAACCGCAGTACCTGCCCCCACCCAATCCCCGAAGCGCCCAGCCCGACCCCGCAGAGCAGCGACAGACACAGCAACAGCGCCAGCCCAACGACCAGCGGCACGACGGGTATTCGGCGCACGGGCGGCGGGTCCTAAGCCTCGGGCCGCCTCGTGAACACAAGCAGGGGGATGGGCGGCACGGCACGACCGTGCGCTCCCCTCTCGCAGTCCGCGGCGAGCGTCATCGGGTCACATGCCACCCCGTGGGTAATCGGGCTCACGCGGCGGGCCGGGCGGCCTGCCACGCTTACCGTTGCGGGTCAGCGCCGGACTCTCACCGGCTTCCCCCACGGGACGCGCCCCGAGCGTAACAAACGGGCGATGGGCCGATGCCGGCCGTGGCAGGGGCGCCGGTTCGGCTGCTCGGGGGTGGGTGGCGCGGTCGCCGTTTCGGCCGCTCAAGGGCGGGTGGCGTGGAAGCGCAGGCTGCCGCTCTTCGGGTGCAGGTCCACCGATACGCCGGTGAAGCCGGCCCCGGTCAGGCGCGCGGGCAGGGTGCGCGGGTCCAGCGTGTTCATCGTGTCGCGGAAGTGCAGGATCCGGAAAGGCAGGCTCAGTTGGCTGTCGCTGCCCGCGAAGGTGCCGCCTGGACGCAGCACACGGAAGGCCTCGGCGAAGATCCGGTCCTGGTGCTCGGTCGTGGGGACATGGTGGAGCATCGTGAAGCAGACGACGGAGTCGTACGAGGTGTCGGGCAGCGTCGTGGCCGCGCCGTCGGCGTGCAGGATGCGGGCGCGCTCGCCCCACCCGTCCTGGAGGAGCCGCGCGGTGTCCCCGTCGATCTCCACGGCGGTCAGGTGCGGAACCTCTTCGACGAGTACGCGCAGATTGGCCCCGTAGCCCGGCCCGATCTCCAGTACGTCCGCACCCAGCTCCACGCCCTCCAGGGCCCAGGGCAGAATGCGGTCCTTCGTGGTCTGCGCCCATCCCTCGGAGCTGCACAGCCTGCGGTGGGCTCGGTTCATCGGCATGCACCCGACGCTAGAGGCCGCCCCGGCCTGTCCGCCACGGGCTAGGCTGCCGTTCCATGTCGCAGAACGGACAGCGGCCAGGGGTGTCGCGGAAGGGGCAGCTGTCGGCGGTGCCGCGGGACGGGCAGCCGTCGGGGGTGCCGCGGGACGGGCAGCCGTCGGGGGTGCCACGGGACGGGCAGCCGCCTGTGACATCGCGGAAGGGGCAGTCGCCTGTGACGCCGGGTGCCGGGAGGCAGTCGTCTGTGACGCCGGGTGCCGGGAGGCAGTCGCCTGTGACGCCGGGTGCCGGGAGGCAGTCGCCTGTGACGCCGGGTGCCGGGAGGCAGTCGCCCACGTCCGCCACCGCGATCTTCGTCGGGCACTTCAGCATGCCGCGGGGCACCGCCTTCACCACGCACTGGCACTCCTTCCACCAACTGGCCTGGTCGGCAAAGGGATTGCTGCGCGTCGGCAGCGAAAAGGGATCCTGGCTGCTGCCTCCCTCGCTCGCCCTGTGGATCCCGGCCGGGCTGCCGCATTCGACCGGATCGGAGGGCGACGCGGTGATGCGCAGCCCGTACGTCGATCCCGCGAGCTGCCCGCAGATCGCCTGGACGGAGCCGACGGTGGTGGCGGTCGGGCCGCTGCAACGCGCCCTCATCGACCACCTGGTGCGCACGGACCTCGCCCCGGAGGCCCGGTCCCGCGCGGAGGCCGTACTCCTGGACGTACTGAGCCCCGTCCCCGTGACGAGCATCGTGGTGACCGAGCCCCGGGACCCGCGCACCCGTGCCGTGGCCCGGGCCCTGACCGCCGATCCGTCCGACGGGCGCCCGCTGTCCGCCTGGGGGGAGGAGGTCGGCGCGAGCGCCCGTACGCTGGCCCGCCTCTTCGTCGCCGACACGGGCCTGGCCTTCGCCCAGTGGCGGGAACAACTGCGGATGCGGGCCGCGATGCCCCTGCTCGCCGACGGCCTGACCCTGGAGACCGTCGCGCGCCACGTCGGCTACGCCTCAGCCAGTTCCTTCGTCGCGGCCTTCCACCGGATCACGGGCGTCACACCGCGCCAGTACTTCCCTGCCCAACCCTGACGACAGGGCACGCTAGGCGCAGGCCGGGCACAGGCCGCGGTAGGTGACCTCGACCTCGGAGACCGTGAAGCCGAAGCGCTCGTCGGCCGGGAGGTCGGCCAGTGGGTTTCCGGCCGGGTGGACGTCGCGGATGGTGCCGCAGTTCGAGCAGACCAGGTGCTGGTGGGGGTGGTGGGCGTTCGGGTCGTAGCGCTTGGCGCGGCCGTCGGTGGAGACCTCGAGGACCTCACCGAGGGAGACCAGCTCGCCCAGGGCGTTGTAGACGGTCGCCCGGGAGATCTCCGGCAGCCGCTGTGCCGCGCGGGCGTGCACCTCGTCGGCCGTGAGGTGTACGTGCTCGCCGTCGAGGACCTCCGCAACGACACGTCGCTGGGAGGTCATCCGCCAGCCACGTCCTCGCAGTCGCTCCAGCAGGTCACTCATATCGGTTCACCTATTCAGGTTCAGTGGGATGCCCGGAGTTTACCGGTGGACGTCCGGGTCCCGGTTGGATATGGGCTTGGCCCGCTTCTTGACTTGGACTCGGTCCATCGTAGGATCGGTTCCGGCGATAGCCAAGGGACAGGAAGACTCCAGTACGACATGAGACAGAGACGTGACGGGACCACCTCGGCTTCGAGGCGATCCATCCCCTCCGGGATGCGCGGTCGCGCGAGCCATATCTCCCCTCAGGTCGTGTGTGAGGTTCTCCGCAGGTCGGCGAGGCCGGTCAGCCCGACTTCGCCGCCGCCCACCCCAGTCTTCGTACCCCCCGCCCGACCGTTCCACCGCCCGCAGTTCCTGAGCACCGTGATCCGCCAGGTCCGGAAGGATTCCCATGACTGAGAACCACGACGCAATCGTCACCGACGCGAAAACGGAGGGCGGCGGTGGCTGCCCGGTCGCGCACGACCGAGCCGCGCACCCGACCCAGGGCGGCGGAAACCGCCAGTGGTGGCCCGAGCGGCTCAACGTGAAGATCCTCGCCAAGAACCCCGCCGTGGCCAACCCCCTCGGTGAGGACTTCGACTACAGCGCCGCGTTCAAGACCCTCGACCTCGCCGCCGTGAAGGCGGACATCGCCGAGGTGCTGACGGATTCGCAGGAGTGGTGGCCGGCCGACTTCGGGCACTACGGCCCGTTCATGATCCGGATGGCCTGGCACAGCGCGGGCACCTACCGCATCAGCGACGGCCGCGGCGGCGCCGGTGCAGGCCAGCAGCGCTTCGCCCCCCTCAACAGCTGGCCGGACAACGGCAACCTCGACAAGGCCCGCCGTCTGCTGTGGCCGGTCAAGAAGAAGTACGGCCAGTCCATCTCGTGGGCCGACCTCATGATCCTCACCGGCAACGTCGCCCTGGAGTCGATGGGCTTCGAGACCTTCGGCTTCGCCGGCGGCCGCGCGGACGTCTGGGAGCCCGACGAGGACGTCTACTGGGGTCCCGAGACCACCTGGCTCGACGACCAGCGCTACACCGGTGACCGCGAGCTGGAGAACCCGCTCGGCGCCGTCCAGATGGGCCTCATCTACGTCAACCCCGAGGGCCCGAACGGAAACCCGGACCCGCTGGCCGCGGCCCGCGACATCCGTGAGACCTTCCGCCGGATGGCGATGAACGACGAGGAGACGGTCGCCCTGATCGCGGGCGGTCACACCTTCGGCAAGACCCACGGCGCGGGCCCGGCGGACGCCGTCGGCGACGACCCCGAGGCCGCTCCGATCGAGGCGCAGGGCTTCGGCTGGAAGAGCACCTACGGCACCGGCAAGGGCGGCGACGCGATCACCAGTGGCCTGGAGGTCACCTGGACGCAGACGCCGACCCAGTGGAGCAACTACTTCTTCCAGAACCTGTTCGGCTACGAGTGGGAGCTGACGTCGAGCCCCGCCGGCGCCAACCAGTGGGTCGCGAAGGACGGCGCGGGCGCGGGCACCATCCCCGACGCGCACGACCCGTCGAAGACCAAGGCTCCGATGATGCTGACCACCGACCTCGCCCTGAAGGTCGACCCGGCATACGGGGAGATCTCGCGGCGCTTCTACGAGAACCCCGACCAGTTCGCGGACGCCTTCGCCCGCGCGTGGTTCAAGCTGACCCACCGCGACCTGGGTCCGATCGTGCGCTACCTCGGCTCCGAGGTCCCCTCCGAGACGCTGCTGTGGCAGGACCCGCTGCCCGCGGTGACCCACGAGCTCGTCGACGCGGCGGAGATCGCCGCCCTCAAGACCCTGATCCTCGGCTCGGGCCTGTCGGTCTCCCAGCTCGTCTCCACCACGTGGGCGGCGACCTCGTCCTTCCGTGGCAGCGACAAGCGCGGCGGCGCCAACGGTGCGCGCATCCGCCTCCAGCCGCAGATCGGCTGGGAGGTCAACGAGCCGGACCAGCTCGCGCAGGTGCTGCGCACCCTGGAGGGCATCCAGACGTCCTTCAACGCCGGCGGCAAGCAGATCTCGCTGGCCGACCTGATCGTCCTCGCGGGTGCCGCGGGCGTCGAGAAGGCCGCCAAGGACGCCGGCTTCGACATCGAGGTCCCCTTCACGCCGGGCCGCGTGGACGCCACGCAGGAGCAGACGGACGTGGAGTCGTTCGCCGCGCTTGAGCCGACCGTCGACGGTTTCCGCAACTACCTCGGCAAGGGCAACCGCCTGCCGGCCGAGTACCTGCTGATCGACAAGGCGAACCTGCTGGACCTGAGCGCGCCCGAGCTGACGGTCCTCGTCGGCGGCCTGCGCGTCCTGGGTGCGAACTACGGGGACACCAAGCACGGCGTCCTCACCACCACTCCGGGGATCCTGACCAACGACTTCTTCGTCAACCTGCTCGAACTGGGCACGACGTGGTCGGCGACGTCCGAGGACCAGAACACCTTCGAGGGCCGCGACGCCTCGGGCGCGGTCAAGTGGACCGGCACCCGTGCCGACCTGGTCTTCGGCTCCAACTCCGAGCTGCGCGCCGTCGCCGAGGTCTACGCCAGCGATGACGCGAAGGAGAAGTTCGTGAACGACTTCGTCGCCGCGTGGGTCAAGGTCTCGAACCTGGACCGGTTCGACCTGGTCTGATCATCCCGATTCACCGGTGATCCGGCGGTGATCCGCGGGTAAGGAACGTCCAGGCCAGCCCTTAGGGGTCGGCCTGGACGTTCCTTTTTCCGGTGCCGTCGAGCCCTGGCCGTCTGGCTTCGAACGTGCCTGTGCAGTCCTTCGCCAAACAGGGTCCAGGTGGCGGAGCCTGATGGCCGGTGAGTGCATCGGCCTCGTATGAGTGAAGGCTCCGGGTTCGGACCGGACCTGAGACTCCACCTCCCGCTGGTTTAGTGAATGCTAAACTCGCGAAGGGATTGAACGTGGAAGAGCAGTGGGACGTTCGACCCATGGCGTTCCGCGATCCTGTCGGTGGCCGGAGACAAGGCGGGGAACTGGAGCGCCTGGTACGACGAGGCGATCCCGTTGGCCGAGCTTCGGTATGCGGAGTACGTGGCTGATCGGAAGAAGGAGTCGGGGAAGTGAGCGGATACGTCAGCTGGTCGGACAGTGGGCACCGAGAACGGGCGGAGACGCTGGCGGGTGGTCGGGACGCGTTTCTGGAGGGTGCCCAGCGCATGCTCACCGAGGCACAGGCCTGGCGGCTGGTCGACATGCGTCAGGAGCGTGGGTTCACCCAGGCCCAAGTGGCTGAGCGTATGGGTGTGAGCAAGGGACGGGTCTCCCAGATCGAGAGTGGTCAGGTCTCCGGTACGGATGTCGTGGCGCGGTACGTCGAGGCGCTGGGTGGGAATCTGGTGCTGGTCGCGGTCTTTGGTGACGGGGAGTTGCGCAAGGTCGGTTGACCGGGCGTGGGTGGTGGAGCGTGCGGGGGTGCTTGTCGGCCGGGGACACGGTGCGGGCGGCCCCGACAGTCACTTGAGAACCGGGGTGGGGTCACCCGGCCACGGCGCGAGTGAACTCCGTCCAGGCGAAGGATCCGATCACCTGGACGGGACCGTCCGGGTCCTTGCTGTCGCGGACAGGGACGACACCGAGGCTCAGACGCGGTCGACGGCTTCTGGGGTTTCGGTGTCGGTGAGCTTGTCCTGGGGGGCCTTCTCGCGGCGCGGGAGCAGGAGCGGGGTGGCGAGGAGGAGTACTCCGGCGATCGCGATCGCGGTGCGCGGGGTGGTGACGGCGGCGAGCAGCCCCCATACGGCGGTCAGGGCCGCGATCGTGGCACTGCTGCTGACCGACCACGCGGTCAGGGTGCGGGCGACCCGCCCGGGGTCGGTGTGGGCGAGCCGGTAGGTGGCCAGCACCGGGTTGAACAGGCCGATGCAGGTCACCAGGCCGAACTGGACGGCGATGACGAGCACGATTCCGGGGACACCGGGCTGGACGAACGCCAGCCCGAGGGGCCAGCACGCCCGCAGTGCCCCGGAGACGAGCATCACCCTGTGCTGCCCGAACCGCGGCACGAGCCGGCGCGAGAGGCGTGCGCCCACGAGGCCACCGACGCAGGGGGACGCGAACACGAGGCCGTACTGCCAGGGTGCGAACCCCAGGTCGCCCAGCAGGAGTACGAGGATCAGCGGTTCGGAGGCCATGATCAGGCCGTTGACCGCGAGCACGTTGAAGAACAGGGGGCGCAGGGTGGGGTGGGTGAGGATGTAGCGCCAGCCTTCGAGGAGGTCGCCCGCTCGCAGCCGGGGTGCGGCGGCCCGCGTCGGCTGTGGTTCCGTCCCGCCGATGGCGCGGATGCCCAAGGCGGAGAGCAGATAGCTGACCGCATCGGCGATCACGGTCGTCACCGGGCCGAAGATCCCGATCGCGGCTCCGCCGAGCGGTGGTCCGACCGTCGTCGCGGTCCATGTCGTGGACTCGAAGCGGCTGTTCGCGACGATCAGGTCCTCCGGTGGCACGAGCGCCTTCAGGTAGGCGCCGCTTGCCGCGTTGAACGCGATGTTGGCCGCGGCCACGACTACGGAGACGACGAGGAGCTGGGCGAAACTGAGCAGGCCGAGCGCGAACGCGAGGGGGACGCTCAGCAGCGCCGTGAACCGGGTCAGGTCCATCGCGATCATGACCGGCCGCTTACGGCGGAACTCCACCCACGGACCGAGCGGCACCGCCACCACGGCCCCCACCGCCCGCCCCGCCGCAGCCAGCGCCGCCACCTGGGTCGGCCCGGAGTGCAGCACGAGGACCGCGATCATGGGAAACGCGCCGAACCCGAGCGCCGTGCCGTACGAGCTGACGGCGAACGACGCCCACAGCCATCCGAACCGCCGCCCGAGCGCCTGTCTCCCCGTCATCCCCACCGCACCTCTCGCCACCCCGGAACCACCACACGTTGACGTCTGCATCCAAGCGAGTGGCGAGTGACGAGAGCAAACAACCAACCAGCCAGGAATCCACAACCATTGGTTGTGTCACTAGCATCACGGCGTGGACCTCGCCGCTGTACGCACCTTCGTGACCGCCGCGGACGCGGGGCGGTTCCAGGACGCCGCCGCCGAGCTGGCGGTCACCCAGCAGGCCGTCTCCAAACGCATCGCCACGCTGGAGAAGGCCCTCGGCGTACGGCTGTTCACCCGCACCGCGCGCGGAGTACAGCTCACCATCGACGGTCAGGCGTTCCTGCCCCACGCCCGCGAGCTCCTGCGGGCCGAGGAGCGGGCGGTCGCCTCCGTCCGTCCCGGCCGACGCCCGCTGCGTGTCGACGTGATCGGCCGACGGCTCGCCCCGGCCGCCGTGCTGGGCGACTTCCATCGCGCGCACCCCGAGGTCGAGCTCGATGTCGTGACCCGCTTCGACGCCGTCGCGGCCATCGACGCCATCCGGTCCGGCACGATCGACGCGTCCTTCCGCGCCGTTGCCAGGCCAGGCCAACGGCTCCCCGACGACATCGGGGTCATCCGAGCCTTCGACGAGCCGATCGAGCTTCTTGTCGGACCGGCCCACGAGTTCGCCGCCGCCGGTGCGGTCAGGCCCGCCGAGCTCGTCGGGCACCGGATCTGGATGCCCGGCCTCGTGCCCGGAACCGAGTGGGGCGCCTACTACGACGACCTCGCCGCCGCGTTCGGGCTCACCATCGAGGTCACCGGCCCCGACTTCGGCACCAAGCCGCTGCTCGACACCATCGCCGGCTCCCGGTCACTGGTGACGCTCGTCGGCAAGCGGACCCACCTCGTCTGGCCCGCCGACCACGGCCTGCGCCGCATCCCGGTGCGGAATCCCACACCGGTCTACCCGCACTCACTGGTCTGGCACCGCAACAACTCACACCCGGCGCTCGCCGCACTCCGCGACCACTTCAGCTCCGGGCGGCGGCCCGAGCACTCCACCGCCGAGACCTGGACGCCGGCATGGGCCTAAGGGCTGTCCCGCTATTCGCTCATCCACACCCCTTGTGCGCTTCAGCGGCTGACTGGCCAGATCGGCATAACGAATCCGTTTGGGGCCGCCCGCGAACTACGCGTAGCCTCTTGGACCATGTGCTACCACGCGTTCAACGGCGCCTTACGGCACTACGTGTGCGTTGCATGCCGGCTCTCCTTCAAGGGCAGCACCTGGCCGATCCGGAAGCGCATCTGTCCTGGCTGTCGTGAACAGCTAGCCTTCGCTGGCTACGACTTCGCCGCGCCCCGGCGACGCGACACGAAGGCATGGTCCGTCGTTGCTACCGTGCTGGCAGAGGGGCTGACCTACGACCACCGCCCGGGCTGCGGGTGCTCGCCGCTCCCCTCGTTCCGTCCCCGGACCCGAGCACAGGTGCGTGTCCGCCGACGCGCGGCCGAGCGGCTGGGTTTGCCTCTGTCGGTGGCCCTCGCCCGCCGCGATGCCCTCACCCCGGAGAGCCGCGACGAGCATCCACCCTCGCCGTCGGCAGCCAACCCCAATAAGACCTGAGCGTCGCGACGGATGGTGCCTGACTGGGAAGAACAGGGTGGAGCAACGGGAGTCAGGGGCAGCGGGGTAGCGATGTGATGACCTTGAAGTAGCTTGTGTGATCACGGCGTCGGAATCGTTCTGGATAGCCCCGTTCACCGGCCTGAGCCCACGTGCGTTCGGCAAGCTGATCACGATGTTGAGGTGCGAAGGCGCTGACGCGGTGCGCCGGGGCCGGCCGTGGAGCCTGCCCTTGGAGGACCGGGCACTTCTGGTAGCGGCCTACTGGCGGACGAACTGACCATGCGCCAGCTGGCCCCGCTGTTCGAGGTCTCCAAGTCTGCCCCGGCCCAGATCTCGGCCACGGTCACCTCCGCCGGCTCGTCGTACACCGACCCGCAGACGACCTCGCCGACGTTGTCCTACAGCAGCGATCGAGTCGCGTCTCCCAATTGGCGGTCGAGTCGTCGCGGAGCTCCGGGCGGCCAAGTCCCGTAAGCCATCCAGCGGCTCAGTCTCTACAGCCATACCCGGAGCCCCCGGGCCCTCCGATTCTACGAACCATCGGATCAGACCCACGCGTGAAAGGTAGGACAGCCCTTGCCTCGATCGTTCATGAGTCCTCGTCGGTGTGCTGACGGGGACTCTGTGTTTGCGAGGTGCGGTCCTTTTCGGGCCCGGGGAGCGTTGACGGCCCGGTTGTCGCGTCGGGTGGGCGCCGGGTTCCACTTTCCCGGTGTCCAACAGCACGGCCCCGGCCTGCGAGACCACTCCACGACCGCTGCCTTCAACGCGGACACGCGGGTACGACCCGATACGCTTCTTCACCTGAGAAGTGCTTCTTTCCACGGCGCGATCTGGACCCTCGACAAGTCCTATCGTTCCAGCTCAGGAGCACTTCTCGCGTTTATGATCAAGCCTCGGACAGACCACCTCATGAAAGCCCGAGGTTAGGGTCACTCCGCCACGGCGTGAGTGAACTCCGTCCAGGCGGCGGAGCCGATCACCAGAACGGGACCGTCCGGGACCTTGCTGTCGCGGACGGGGACGACGCCGGGGAACCCGTCGGCGACCTCGACGCAGCCGCCGCCGTTGTCGTCGCTGTAAGTGCTCTTGCGCCACTGGGCGGCGCCAATGAAGTCGGACGCGACCTCGACGCAGCTGCCACCCTCGCCATTGCTGTAACTGCTCTTGCGCCAGCAGGCGTTGCTCAGGTCGTATTCGGGCATCGTCTGAAGTCCTCCGCCGCCGATTCGATCAGGGCAAGGGACGCCTCCGGCGACAGCGCGGCGGCCCTGAGTAGATCGTATGCTCGATGCGCTCGCTTCACCACCGCCGGATCGTCGACGAGCGTTCCCGAAAACGACGTCTCTGTATAGGCAGTTGGCGGTGCGTCGTCGAACTCCATGAGCGTGAGCATCCCGCCCATGGACGCATGCGCTCCCTGCGCATACGGCAGTACCTGCACCACCGCCTTGTGCTCTCGCACTATCACCGCGATGTGGTCGAGTTGCCCCGCCATCGCGGCCGGGCCACCCACTGGGATACGCAGCGCGGTCTCATGCAGCACGGCCCAATACTCGGGCCTTGTAGCGTCGCTGAGGATGCGCACCCGCTCCAGTCGCGCGGTCACTTTCTCCTCGATGTACTCGTCTGTGACGAACGGGTTGGCCGCCAGAGTGACCGCCCGTGCGTACGCGCCCGTCTGCAACAACCCCGGCACCAGCGTGGGCGCGAACTCGGCGATCTTCGTCGCCAGCCGCTCAAGCTCCACAACCTCCGCGAAATAGTCCGCGTACCGCTTGTCGTCAATCAGCTTTCGCCATGTCCGCTCGAAAAAACCGCCGGTTTGAAGGATCTCGTCGATCCTCTGCGCGACGTCCAGCTGCGGTTTCCGAATGGCCTGTTCGAACTGTCCGATGTAGCCTCCGGAGACGAATACCCGGATGCCCAACTCCACCTGGGAGAAACCCGCGTCCTCCCGGCGCCGTTTCAACTCCGTCCCGAAGAACTCCCAAGCCGCCTGCCGTGAACCCTTGGCCACAGGCCAACCCCCTTGCACTGCGCTGCACTTGTAGAGGACAGACTCCTGCCGAGTGTAGGCGGGGAGCGTCATCCTGGAGATGTGAAGAGTGAAAGTCGAAAAGACAGGGGAGCAGGGTGAAGGCACAACACTCGGCGCGGTGCGTCGAAGAGGCGGAGGAAACGGTGAAGGAATTGCGGACGGTGCTCGCGAACCCCGGAATTACGCTGCCGTCACTGCGGATCGACCAGGCGAGTTTGGCGCGAGAGGCGCCTTGTCCGCGGATCGAATTGGGCGGCTGTTCCGTCGAGTTGGCGGCCCGGCTCGCGGCGGCCCTGCGGTGAGGCCGGTGATCGGCTCGTACGCGCTGGACACACGGACCGGAAGGGTGGGGATGGTCATGGGGCACGAGGGGCCGTACGTCCAGCTGAGACCGTACGGCGGCGGCAAGGAGTGGGACTGCGAACCGGACGCCGTCCGGGGAGCCACCGCGGCGGAGCGGCTCAGCGCGGCGACGGCGTATGCCAACGCACGCAGCCGCGGTGAGGTCCCTTGAAGGGGGAAGCGCCCTGAACCCACAAGGAGCGGCGTGGCATAGGGTGCTGCGCCATGGCGATATGGAACCGTCGTAAGCCGAAGGCGGCGAGAAAGTACCCCGTTCCCCTCACCGCGCACCAGCTGTGGATGGTGTCGCTCAGCGCGCCGGTGAACCGGGACCGGGACGCGTCGCGGACGACCCTGTACCCGTTCACCCGCATCGACGACGACAAGGCCCGGCGCTGGCTGGCCGACCAGTGGGAGATCACCTCGCGTGACGCTCTGGTCGGCCGGCTCGACGACCTCGCGCGGACCGGATATCGCACCCGGGCGCGGCTACGGCTCGGCGTCGAACCACTGGCGTGGGACGCCGGGCTGTACGTGGACATCTCCCGCAGGGGCTTCGCGTCCGGAATGCTGGGCGAGGCCGAGGCGTGGACCGCGCTCAAGAACATCGTGCCGGCGGTGGTGCGGTCGTACGCCTCCTGGAACGAGTACGCCGATCACTATCTGCTGGGCCGGATGGTCTGGCGGGACAACCTCCAGGGCACGCCGGACGCCGACTTCCCCGCCCCGCAGGCCGTGTCCGACGCGCACCTGAAGTCCCTCCTCGACCCGGCGAACCGGGCGAGCCCCTGGAACATGGCTCCGTGGGAAGCGATTGGCCACCCCGACCACGCACGCTGACTCAGTACGCGAGAATGACCCCATGAGCCTGTTCCGCGACGACGGCATCGTGCTGCGCACCCAGAAGCTGGGTGAAGCGGACCGCATCATCACCCTGCTCACCCGCGGTCACGGACGGGTACGCGCCGTGGCGCGGGGGGTGCGGCGGACCAAGTCGAAGTTCGGGGCGCGGCTGGAGCCGTTCTCGCATGTGGACGTGCAGTTCTTCGCGCGGGGGAGTGAGCTGATCGGGCGGGGGCTGCCGCTGTGTACGCAGAGCGAGACGATCGCTCCGTACGGTGGTGGGATCGTGACCGACTATGCGCGGTACACCTCCGGGACGGCCATGCTGGAGACCGCCGAGCGGTTCACCGACCATGAGGGGGAGCCGGCGGTGCAGCAGTATCTGCTGCTGGTCGGCGGCCTGCGCACGCTCGCCCGCGGTGAGCACGAGCCGCATCTCGTCCTCGACGCCTTCCTGCTGCGCTCCCTCGCGGTGAACGGCTACGCGCCCAGTTTCAGCGCCTGTGCGAAGTGCGGGATGCCGGGACCGAATCGGTTCTTCTCGGTCTCCGCGGGAGGTTCCGTCTGCGTCGACTGCCGGGTGCCCGGCAGCGTCGTACCCTCGGCGCAGGCTCTCGAACTGCTCGCCGCGCTGCTGACGGGGGACTGGGAGACCGCGGACGCCGCCGAGTCGCGGCACGTCCGGGAGGGCAGCGGGCTGGTGTCGGCCTACCTCCACTGGCACCTGGAACGGGGCCTTCGCTCACTGCGTTACGTAGAGAAGTAAAAAGAAGAAACAAGGAGACGAGAAACACATGGTCGTACGCGGGATCCTGGGACGCCAGCGCCGCGAGTACAGGACGCCGGAACCGCACCCGTCCGGTGCCCGTGCGCCCAAACTCCCCGGTGAGCTCGTGCCGAACCACGTGGCGATCGTCATGGACGGCAACGGACGCTGGGCCAAGGACCGTGGGCTGCCGCGTACCGAGGGGCACAAGGTCGGCGCCGAGCGCGTCCTGGACGTACTACAGGGTGCGATCGAGGTGGGGGTCGGCTCCATCTCGCTGTACGCCTTCTCCACCGAGAACTGGAAGCGGTCGCCCGACGAGGTGCGCTTCCTGATGAACTTCAACCGCGATTTCATCCGTAAGACCCGCGACCAGCTCGACGAACTCGGCATCAGGGTCCGCTGGGTGGGCCGGATGCCCAAGCTGTGGAAATCGGTGGCCAAGGAGCTCCAGATCGCCCAGGAGCAGACCAAGGACAACGACAAGCTGACCCTGTACTTCTGCATGAACTACGGCGGTCGCGCCGAGATCGCCGATGCCGCGCAGGCCATGGCGCAGGACATCAAGGCCGGTCGGCTCGACCCGTCGAAGGTCAGCGAGAAGACCTTCGCGAAGTATCTCTACTACCCGGACATGCCGGACGTGGACCTGTTCCTGCGGCCGAGCGGTGAGCAGCGCACCTCCAACTACCTGCTCTGGCAGAGCGCTTACGCCGAGATGGTCTTCCAGAACGTGCTGTGGCCGGACTTCGACCGGCGCGATCTGTGGCGCGCGTGCGTCGAATTCGCCTCCCGCGACCGCCGTTTCGGCGGCGCCGTCCCGAACGAGCAACTGCTGGAGATGGAGCGGGACATGCGGGGCCGCACGGAAGACTGAGGCAGCTGCCACCGACGACACGACGACACGACGACACGACGACACGACGACACGACGACACGGCACCCGGCGCTCCCCGCGCCGGGTGCCGCTGTCTGTCGTACGGGCCTACGGGATCAGTGGGTCGTCACCGCCGTGTCGTCGATCACGAAGCTCGTCTGGAGCGAGGAGTCCTCGACACCGGTGAACTTCAGCGCGACGGTGGTGCCGGCGTAGGCGGCCAGGTTGAGGGACTTCGCGACGTATCCGCTGGCCTTGTTCAGGTTGGAGTAGGTGGCCAGCGTCGTCGATCCGGCGGTGACCGTCAGCTTGTCGTACTGGACGCTGGTGGTGGTCTCGGCCGTGTCGATGTGCAGGTAGAAGGTGAACGTGGTGGCCGTGCAGCCGCTCGGGATCGTCACCGACTGGGACAGCGTCTCGGTGTGCGTCGTCCCGTAGCCGTTCAGCCAGGCCTTGTAGGAGCCGGTACGGGCCGCCTGGCCGCTGTCGGTGGTGATGACCCCGCTGGAGGCCGTCCAGGTGGTGGCGCCCGACTCGAAGCCGGGGTTGCCGAGCAGTTGCGCCGAGGTGCAGGTGCCGCCGCCGGTCGAGCTGACCGTCCAGGTGAAGGACGCCGTGCCGCTGGCGCCCGTGCTGTCGGTCGCCGTGACCGTGGTGCTGTAGGTGCCCGCCGTGGTCGGGGTGCCGGTGATGGCGCCCGTGGAGCTGATCGAGAGGCCGGTGGGCAGACCGGTCGCCGCGTAGGTCAGCGTCCCGCCGTTCGTGCTGCTGGCCGCGACCTGGAGGCTCACCGCGGTGCCGACGGTGGAGGACTGGCTGCCCGGGTTGGTGACCGAGACGCCCGTGGTCGGCACGGTGATGTGGCTGCCGACGTTGATGCCGGCGAAGGCGTTGCCGACTCCGGCGTACTGGGTGGAGCTGGCGCCGTAGAGCGCCGAAGCGGCGTTCAGCGCGGCGGTGCGGGCCTGGGCGTAGGTGGTGCTGGACGTCATGTACGTCGTCAGCGCCTTGTACCAGATCTGGAGGGCGGCGGCCCGGCCGATGCCCGCGACGGCGACACCGTCGGAGGTCGGGCTGTTGTAGGTCACGCCGTTGATGGTCTTGGAGCCGCTGCCCTCGGAGAGCAGGTAGAACATGTGGTTCGCCGGGCCCGAGGAGTAGTGGACGTCCGAGCTGCCTATGCCGGAGAACCAACTGTCGTAGGAGCCGCCGTCCTTGTCGGGCTCGTCCATGTAACGCAGCGGCGTACCGTCGCCGTTGATGTTGATCTTCTCGCCGATGAGGTAGTCGCCGACGTCGGTGCTGTTGTTGGCGTAGAACTCCACGCCGGTACCGAAGATGTCGGAGGTCGCCTCGTTCAACCCGCCCGACTCACCGGAGTAGGTGAGGTTCGCGGTGTTGGAGGTGACGCCGTGCGACATCTCGTGCCCGGCCACGTCCAGCGAGGTGAGCGCGTGGGTGCTGCTCGTGCCGTCGCCGTACGTCATGCAGAAGCAGGAGTCGTCCCAGAACGCGTTGACGTACGCGGTGCTGTAGTGGACGCGTGAGTAGGCGGCGACCCCGTCGTTCTTGATGCCGCTGCGCCCGAAGGTGTTCTTGTAGAAGTCCCACGTCATCTGGGCGCCGTAGTGGGCGTCGACACCGGCGGTCTGGGTGTTGGAGCCGGCGCCGGTTCCCCAGACGTCGTCGGCGTCGGTCATCAGGGTGCCGGTGCCGGACGTCGCGTTGTTCAGGCTGTACGTCTTGTGGGTGCCGCGTGTGGTGTCGTTCAGCTGGTACGTCGAACCGGACAGCGTGGTGCCGATGGTGACCGTTCCGCTGTACTGGCTGTTGCCGGTACCGGTCTTGATGCCCTGGTAGCGGTACAGCTCCTTGCCGCTGGTGGCGTCGGTGATGACGTGCAGCTGGCTGGGCGTGCCGTCGTCCTGGAAGCCGCCGATCACCGTCTCCCAGGCGAGCTTCGGGGTACCGCCGCCGGCCCAGATCACCTTGCGGGCGCTGTCGGTGGTGGCCTTCTCGGCGTCCAGCGCCTCGGCGGCGCTCAGCGCCTTGGTCTCGGCGGCCGACTTGCTGAAGGTCGGGGTGGTGGACGCGACCTTGATGGTCTGCTTGGTGTTGAAGGTGCTGCTCACCGTGCCCGAGGCCTGCGAGGCGGGCGGAGTGTGCACGACGACGTCACCGCCGAGTACCGGCAGACCGGCCCAGGTGCGCTCGTACCGTGTGTGCAGCGTGCCGTCGTTGTCCTTGACGACGTCCTTGACGACCAGCTTCTCCTGGGCGCCGAGGCCCAGGGTGTCGGCGGTCTGCGTGGTCTTCTCGGCCGCGCTCTTGATCAGCGCGGTGCGCTGGGCGGGGGTGAGCTCTGCCTCAAGTGCGCTGGAGCGCAGGGGGCTTGGGCCGGGGGACGCGGGCTTCGCGGCGGCCGGAACCGTCTGGACTCCGACGGCCAGGAGCGCGGCGGCGGCGACCAGCGCGCCGGCCGTGGTCGCCCTGGAGGAGCGCCGGTTCACGAGGCGGGCGGATCTGTGGGGGCTGTTGCGTCTCACTCGTACTCCTACTGCGACGGCCGCACTACGGCGGCCGGAGACAGACCCGGGCGGACGGGGGTGTGCGGCCCGGGACGAGCTGAGCAGTGCGCATCCCTCGCGCGGGGCAGGGTGTGACAGACGTGGGGGATGGCTGAAGGAAGAGTGGCACCCCTGATGAGGGCATGTCATCCGAACCCGGGGAGGTCGAGGGTTATCCCTGTGCCCAGCGGGTGAGCATGCCGTTTGATGACCGATCGATGACTCTTCCATGACGCCGGCGGCGGCCGGAAGGACCCGGCCGGCCCCGCCGCGCATCCCCCTCAGAAGCCCGGAGGCCCGGAGGCCCGGAGGCCCGGAGGCCCGGAGGCCCGGAGGCCCGGAGGCCCGGAGGCCCGGAGGCCCGGAGGCCCGGAAGACGTCAGAGGTACCTCAGACGCTCTTCGCCCCGCACTCCGCGCAGGTCCCGAAGATCTCGACCGTGTGAGCCACGTTCACGTACCCGTGCTCCGCCGCGATCGCCTCGGCCCAGGTCTCGACGGCCGGGCCCTCGACCTCGACGGCCTTGCCGCAGACGCGGCAGACGAGGTGGTGGTGGTGGTCGCCGGTGGAGCAGCGGCGGTAGACGGACTCGCCGTCGGAGGTGCGCAGGACGTCGACCTCGCCGGCGTCGGCGAGGGACTGAAGCGTGCGGTACACGGTGGTCAGCCCGACGGAGTCGCCCTTGTGCTTCAGCATGTCGTGGAGTTCCTGCGCGCTGCGGAACTCGTCCACCTCGTCCAGCGCCGCCGCCACGGCGGTACGTTGCCGGGTGGAACGGCCCCGTACGGGCGATCCAGCGGTTGTCACCGTTGCCTCCTCCACGTCTGCACTTGCCCCGCCATTGTGCCAGTCCGGGCGGTACGTAGTCAGGCGCCGACCTTCCCGTCCATCCCGCGGGTGGCCGGAATTGCGCACTCCGCCGGATCCCCGACCGTCTGCGCGGCCGCCAGTGCCCGGGCCCTGCGCCGTGCGAGCGGTGTCGCCAGCACGGTCAGCACCATGAACGTGCCGATGGTCAGCAGCACGATGGTCGCTCCCGGCGGCACATCCTGGTAGTACGAGGTCACGGTGCCGCCGATCGTCACGCTCACGCCGATGGCCACCGCGATCGCGAAGGTGGCGGCGAAGCTCCGGCTGAGCTGCTGCGCCGCGGCCACCGGGACGACCATCAGGGCGGACACAAGCAGCAGGCCCACGACGCGCATCGCGACCGTCACCGTCACCGCCGCCGTGACGGCCGTGAGCAGGTTGAGGGCGCGCACCGGCAGGCCCGTCACGCGCGCGAACTCCTCGTCCTGGCTGACCGCGAACAACTGGCGGCGCAGGCCGATCGTGACGAGTACGACGAAGGCCGCCAGTACACAGATCGCCGTCACGTCGGACTCCGAGACGGTGGACAGCGAGCCGAAGAGGTACGAGGTGAGGTTGGCGTTCGAGCCGGTCGGCGCGAGGTTGATGAACATCACGCCGCCCGCCATGCCGCCGTAGAAGAGCATGGCGAGGGCGATGTCGCCGCGCGTCTTGCCGTACCAGCGGATCAGTTCCATGAGGACCGCGCCGACCACGGAGACGGCCGTCGCCATCCAGACCGGGGACCAGGAGAGCAGGAAGCCGAGGCCGACGCCGGTCATCGCGACGTGGCCGATTCCGTCGCCCATCAGGGCCTGGCGGCGCTGCACGAGGTAGATGCCGACGGCGGGCGCGGTGATGCCGACCAGGACGGCGGCGAGCAGCGCCCGCTGCATGAAGGCGTAGTCGAGGATGTCCATCAGCTCTTCGGTCCCATCAGCTCAGCAGTCCTGTCCGGACCGGTTCGGCGTCGTGAGCCGCGTGCGGGTGTACGTGGTCGTGGCCGGGCAGTGCGTGCTGGCCGAGTGCGGCCGGGGGCGGGCCGTCGTGCAGGACGCAGCCGTCGCGCAGCACGACCGCGCGGTCGATCAGCGGCTCCAGAGGGCCCAGTTCGTGCAGCACGAGGAGGACGGAGGTGCCCTGGGCGACCTGCTTGCGCAGGGTCGAGGCCAGTACCTCCTGGCTCGCCAGGTCGACGCCGGCCATCGGCTCGTCCATGATCAGCAGCTCGGGCTCGGAGGCCAGGGCGCGGGCGATCAGGACCCGCTGGTGCTGGCCGCCGGACAGCGCGTTCACGGAGTCCTTGGCGCGGTCCGCCAGGCCGACGAGCGCGATGGCCTTCTGTACGGCCTCGTGGTCGGCCTTGCGCAGCACGCCGAAGCGGGCGCGGGACAGTCGTCCGGAGGCGACGATCTCGGTCACCGTCGCGGGTACGCCGCCCGCGGCCGTGGTGCGCTGCGGTACGTAGCCCACGCGCGCCCAGTCGCCGAAGCGGCGGCGCGGGGTGCCGAAGATCTCGATCTCGCCGCCGCTGACGGGGACTTGGCCGATGATGCTGCGCACGGCGGTGGACTTGCCGGAGCCGTTGGCGCCGAGCAGGGCGACGACCTCGCCGTGGTTCACGGTGAGGTCGATACCGCGCAGGACGGGGCGTGAGCCGAGTTCCGCGGTCACTCCGCGCAGGGATATGACGGGCCCGCTCTTCATTCCGCCGTCCTCCGTGTTCGTTGCGTCACTTCGTGGTGCGTGTGGGGCGTGCTGTCACTGGGCGCTTTCTGTCATTTCGCGCCCAGGGCTGTCTCCAGCGCCTTCAGGTTCGACTCCATGACCTGGAGGTAGTCGTCGCCCTTGGACTTGTCGGTGATGCCCTCGATCGGGTCGAGGACGTCGGTCTTCAGGCCCGCGTCGCCGGCGATGGTCTTGGCGGTCTTGTCGCTGACGAGGGTCTCGTAGAACACCGTCGTGACGCCGTCCGCCTTGGCCATGGTCTCAAGGTCCTTGACGCGGTTCGCGCTGGGCTCCGATTCCGGGTCCAGGCCGTTGATGGCCTCCTCGGTGAGGCCGTAGCGCTCGGCGAGGTAGCCGAAGGCCGCGTGGGTGGTGATGAAGACCTTGCTCTTGGTGTTCTTGAGCCCGTCCTCGTACTGGGTGTTGAGCGCGTCGAGCTTCTTCACCAGCGCGGCGGTGTTGCTCTTGTATTCCGCGGCGTTGTCCGGGTCCTCCTTCTCGAAGGCCTTGCCCACGCCCTCGGCGACCTCGGCGTACTTCACCGGGTCCAGCCAGATGTGCGGGTCGGTGGCGCCGGTCTCCTCGCCCTGGGTGTCGTCGTGCTCGGCCGCGTGGCCGCCGACCTCGTTGCCGTGCTTCTCCAGGGTGGTCAGCGTCGCCGCGTCGATCTTGGTCTTGACCTCGGACTGAGCCACGGCGTCGTCGACGGCCGGCTGGAGGTTCTTCAGGTAGAGGACGGCGTCGGCCTCCTGGAGCTGCGCGGTCTGCTTGGCGCTGATCTCCAGGTCGTGCGGCTCCTGACCGGGCTCGGTCAGGTCCGTGACACTCACGTGGTTCCCGCCGATCTCCTCGGCGAGATACTGGAGGGGGTAGAACGACGCCACGACGTCGAGCTTCCCGCTGCTGTTGTTGTCGGCGGCGGACGAGTCCGAGCAGGCGGAGAGGGTGCCGAGACCGAGGAATGTGGCCGCGGTCACAGCAGTCCCGGATATGAGGCGTCGTCGTACGTTCATGACAGTCATTTTCAACAAATGTGGAAACGATTGTCAACAAGGGTTCGGTCACCCAACCGATTTGATACCGGGGTGGGAGGCGCCGGTAACCTAAGTCATTCGCTGCCGTCCGTTCGTAATGAAGAGAGCACCGTGGCCGCCGACAAGATCGACACCATCGTCAGCCTGAGCAAGCGCCGTGGCTTCGTCTACCCCTGTAGTGAGATCTACGGTGGGCAGAAGGCCGCCTGGGACTACGGCCCGCTCGGCGTCGAGCTCAAGGAGAACCTCAAGCGCCAGTGGTGGCGTTACATGGTCACCTCCCGTGAGGACGTCGTCGGTATCGACTCGTCCGTGATCCTGGCCACCGAGGTCTGGCTCGCCTCCGGACACGTCGCCACGTTCACCGACCCCCTTACCGAGTGCACCTCCTGCCACAAGCGCTACCGCGCCGACCACCTGGAGGAGGCCTACGAGGCGAAGCACAAGCGCCTCCCTGAGAACGGCCTCGCGGACGTCAACTGCCCCAACTGCGGTAACAAGGGCCAGTTCACCGAGCCCAAGCAGTTCTCCGGCCTGCTCTCCACCCACCTCGGCGTGACGCAGGACAGCGGCTCCGTCGCCTATCTGCGCCCCGAGACCGCGCAGGGCATCTTCACCAACTTCGCCCAGGTGCAGCAGACTTCGCGCCGCAAGCCGCCGTTCGGCATCGCGCAGATGGGCAAGTCCTTCCGCAACGAGATCACGCCCGGCAACTTCATCTTCCGCACCCGCGAGTTCGAGCAGATGGAGATGGAGTTCTTCGTCAAGCCGGGTGAGGACGAGAAGTGGCAGGAGTACTGGATGCAGGAGCGCTGGAACTGGTACACCGGCCTCGGTATGCGCGAGGAGAACATGCGCTGGTTCGAGCACCCGGCCGAGAAGCTCTCGCACTACTCCAAGCGCACCGCCGACATCGAGTACCGCTTCCAGTTCGGCGGCAACGAATGGGGTGAGCTGGAGGGCGTCGCCAACCGCACCGACTACGACCTGAACGCGCACTCCAAGGCCTCCGGCCAGGACCTCTCCTACTTCGACCAGGAAGCCGGCGAGCGCTGGACCCCGTACGTCATCGAGCCCGCCGCCGGTGTCGGCCGCTCGATGCTCGCCTTCCTCCTCGACGCCTACATCGAGGACGAGGCCCCGAACGCCAAGGGCAAGATGGAGAAGCGCACGGTGCTGCGCCTCGACCCGCGCCTGGCGCCCGTCAAGGTCGCGGTCCTCCCGCTGTCCCGCAACCCGGAGCTCTCCCCGAAGGCCAAGGGGCTCGCCACCGCGCTCCGGCAGAACTGGAACATCGACTTCGATGACGCCGGCGCCATCGGCCGCCGTTACCGCCGTCAGGACGAGATCGGCACCCCGTTCTGCGTCACGGTCGACTTCGACACGCTCGACGACAACGCCGTGACCGTGCGCGAGCGCGACACGATGAAGCAGGAGCGTGTGTCGCTCGACCAGATCGAGGGCTACCTCGCCACCCGGCTGATCGGCTGCTGAGTCAGGTCGTGGGCAACATCACTGGTGCCGGGCCCCGGAACAACGGGGGCCCGGCACCAGTGTTTCAACCGGTCCCGCGGGGGCTTCTCAACGGCCTTGCAGCGCCTTGACGTTGTCGCCGAACGTCCAGTTCTTGGAGCCGTCCCAGTTGATGGACCAGGTCATCAGGCCCTTGAGCGAGGTGCCGTAGGTGCGCCATGCCTGGGAGACGAGGCTCGGGGTCATATAGCCGCCGCCGGCGCCCGACTGGGCCGGGAGGCCGGGGACCTGCTTGTCGTACGGCACCTTGATGGTGGTGCCCTGGACGACAAGTCCCTTGTTCAGGCAGTCGGTCTGGGCGGTGAAGCCCTGGACGGTGCCCGCGGAGTACGAGTCGGCGGAGCAGCCGTACATGCTGCCGTTGTAGTACTGCATGTTCAGCCACCACAGGCGCCCGTTGTCCGCGTACTTCTTCACGATCGGCAGATACGAGCCCCAGATCGAGCCGTACGCGACGCTGCCGCCGGTGACATAGGCGGTCTCCGGGGCCATGGTGAGCCCGAAGTTCGGCGGCATCTGGGCCAGCACCCCGTCGATGATGCGGATCAGGTTGGCCTGCGAGGCGGAGAGCGTGTTGATGTTGCCGCTGCCGACCAGGCCGGTCTCGATGTCGATGTCGATACCGTCGAAGTTGTACTGCTTGAGGATCGGGACGATCGTCGCGACGAACTTGTCGGCCACGGTGGCGGAACTGAGGTCGATCCCGGCCGCGGCCCCGCCGATGGACATCAGGATCGTCTGCCCCGACGCCTTCGCCGCGCACATCTCGGCGGGCGTCGCGACCTTCACACCCGTGTCCATCCCGTCCGCCCACAGCGCCGTCCCGTCCGAACGGATCACCGGGAACGCCGCGTTGATCACGTTGTAACCGTGCTGCGCGATACGGGAGTCGGTGATCGGGGTCCAGCCGAAGGGCGGGTGGACGCCGTTGGAGGAGCCGTCCCAGTTCTCCCAGTAGCCCTGGAGCACCTTGCCTGAAGGGCGGGACTTCACGGCGCAGGTATCGGCAGCGGATGCGTTCGGCGCGATGGCGATCGACAGTGGGGTGAGTACCACTGTCGCCAGCGCGACGGCGAGCAGACGCAGCTTCCGACGGATCATGCGAGGCCTCCCGGTGGGGGGTGCGGTGAGGTGTCGTAGGCATGACAGTGCTCTTGGTCCAGACCAGTCGTCAAGAGGTCTGGACCAAATGCGATGGCGGATGGCGACCGGCCTCGGGCCTGCCGAGGTCGACGGGTGACAACTGACAGATATTGAAATCTGTCATCTGTCATGTCATGGTGGATGTACGACACCCCTCCGAGCGCGTTCCCGCCTGGAGAACCCCCAAGGAGCCCTCATGCAAACCCGTCCCCTCGGATCCACCGGACCCCAGGTCTCCGCCCTCGGCCTCGGCTGTATGGGCATGTCCGCGTTGTACGGCGACGCCGACCGGGCCGAGTCCATCGCGACCATCCACGCCGCGCTCGAAGCGGGTGTGACCCTGCTCGACACCGGTGACTTCTACGCCATGGGTCACAACGAGCTGCTGATCGGCGAGGCCCTGCGCACTGCGCCGACCGCTCGGCGGGAGCAGGCGCTGACGAGCGTCAAGTTCGGCGCGCTGCGCGACCCGGACGGCGGCTGGATGGGATACGACGGCCGCCCGGCGGCCGTGAAGAACTTCGCCGCCTACTCGCTGCGGCGCCTCGGCGTCGACCACATCGACGTGTACCGGATCGCCCGGGCCGACACCGAGGTGCCGATCGAGGAGACGGTGGGCGCGATCGCGGAGCTGGTGGAGGCCGGGCACGTACGGCACATCGGGCTGAGCGAGGTGGGCGCCGGGACGATCCGCCGGGCCGCCGCCACCGCCCCCATCTCGGACCTTCAGATCGAGTACTCGCTCATCTCGCGCGGCATCGAGGACGAGGTGCTGCCGACCACCCGTGAGCTGGGCATCGGCATCACCGCGTACGGCGTGCTGTCGCGCGGGCTGATCTCCGGACACTTCACGCGGGACCGGCAGCTGGCCGCGAACGACTTCCGCGGGATGAGCCCGCGTTTCCAGGGCGACAACCTCCAGCACAACCTCGACCTGGTCGACGCGCTGCGGAAGGTCGCCGAGCAGAAGGGCGTCAGCGTCGCGCAGATCGCGATCGCCTGGGTGCTCTCGCGCGGCGAGGACATCGTGCCGCTGGTGGGCGCCCGGCGCCGCGACCGGCTGACGGAGGCGCTGGGCGCGCTGGACGTGACGCTCGGCGCCGGCGACCTCGCCGCCATCGAGGAGGCCGTGCCGGACGGCGCCGCCGCGGGCGACCGTTACCCGCAGGCGCAGATGGCGCACCTCGGCACGGAGCGCTGACGGTACCGGCAGGTACCGTCCTCGTCATGGCACCGAGCACCGAAGCACTGACCGCCGAGCGCATCCTCGAAGCGACCGAGGAGGTCCTGCGCCGCCACGGGCCCGCCAAGGCCACCGTGGTGGACGTGGCCCGCGCACTCGGCGTCAGTCACGGCAGCGTCTACCGCCACTTCGCCACGAAGGCGGCGCTGCGGGAGGCGGTCACGAAGCGCTGGCTTGACCGTACGTCGGAGTCCCTCGCGGGCATCGTCGCCGAGGACCGCGACCCCGAGTCCCGCCTGCGTGACTGGTTCACGGCGCTCTTCGCCGCCAAGCGCCGCAAGGCGGGCGACGACCCCCAACTCTTCGCCACCTACATGGTGTTGCTGACAGGCGAGAACAGCGGGGTCGTCGACCGGCACGTCGCCGACCTCACCGGCCAGCTCGTCGAGATCGTCGAGGACGGCGTGCGGCGTGGCGTCTTCGCGTCCGACGCCCCGGACGTCACGGCCCGCGCCCTCTTCGACGCCACGAACCGTTTCCACGACCCCGGCTACTCCCGGGAGTGGGAACAGCCCGGTATCGACGGGGAGTTCGAGGCGCTCGTGGACCTGGTCGTACGAGGGGTGCGAGCCTGACCGGGAGCCCCTGCTCGCGGCACCGGGTGCGGGGTTCTCGCCGCGCGCCAGGCTGTTACGGAGGCCACGGGCGGTGTCGGTGGAGCCGCCCACCGCCCCGGCGCAGTGAGGCTCCCCGGCCGGCACGTAACCGGCCGGACCGGCTACCGCTCCGTCGGGTCCACCGTCGCCTGGTGCGCCTCCGCCAGGTGTTCCTCGGCCTTCAGCCAGGGCAGGAACTGTGCCGCCTTGCGCCACCCGCACGTGTCACATTTGATCGTGCGCTGTACGCCCGACCGCTGAACGTGCACGACGTGCTCGCGGCCGTGCTGGTCCCAGCGGCTTACCTTGCTCGTGTTGATCTGCAGCATGCCACCTCCTGGTGATACCGCGTGATGCCGCGTATACCGCATTCCCTTGCGCAACAAGGAGTGTGCAGCAAGGAGTGTGCAGCATGGCGAAGATCAACGGGGATTCTTTGTCGGTGAGTTGGCGGCGCGGTCGTCCGTCGCCACGATCCGCCGCATCAAGGTGATGAGAGTCTCACGTTCGGTGTCCGACAGGCCGTCCAGGAAGTCGGTCTGCGAATGGGCGGCCACCTTCTTGAGGTCCTTCAGTCGTTTCTCGCCCGCCGCCGTGAGGGCGACGTGCTGGCGGCGGCGGTCTCCGGGATCGCGGTCGCGGCGTACGAGGTCCTGTTGCTCGACCTCGTCGAGATAGCCCACGAGGTGGCTGCGATTGAGGCCGAGGCGGTCGGCGAGTTCGTGCTGGGCGAGGGGGCCGAAGTCGCCGAGGCCCGCGAGGATCGCGAAGTGGGGGAGGCGCAGGCCGTGTTCCCCGAGGGCCTCGACCAGGGCGCGGTGGCCGATCCGGGCCACGTGGCCCGCCAGGTAGGAGGGCAGGGCCAGCAGGGTCGGGGGGCGCGGGGCCGGCGAGTCCGGGGTGTGCAGGGTCCCGTCCGGCCTGTCGGTGGGGGCGTCGTCGCGGGTCGCTGCCATGCCCGTAACCCTACCCTCGACGTAATAGTGTCGGCATGTAATGATTACGTCGCGATGTGATCCAGAGTCGCACCGCGACGTGATCCCGACGGTCGAACAACTCTGTCGACACCCCCGATATCAGCGACATCAGCGACCCCCTTAAGGACCGCCATGCCCGACTACGGCCACGACCTCCTCTTCGGCGCGGTGCTCACCCCCGACGTCGAACAGCCGCACACCGTCATCGAGTTGGCCCGGCTCGCCGACCGCTCGGGGCTCGATCTCGTCAGCGTCGCCGACCATCCGTACCGGCCGGACTTCCTGGACGCCTGGACCCTGCTGTCCGTCATCGCGGCGCGTACCGAGCGGGTGCGGGTCTTCCCGAACGTGGCCAACCTGCCGCTGCGGCCGCCGGCAGGGCTGGCGCGGGCCGCGGCGAGTCTCGACGTACTCAGTGGCGGGCGGGTGGAGTTGGGGCTCGGAGCCGGTGGGTACTGGGATGCCATCGCCAGTGAGGGGCAGGCGCGGCGCACGCCCGGGGAGGCCGTCGAGGCGTTGGGCGAGGCGATCGACGTCATCCGGGCGCTGTGGTCGACGGATGCGGGAAGCAAGGGAGTCGACGGCAGGCACTACCGGCTCGACGGGGCCCGGCCGGGGCCTCCGGCCGCTCACCCGATCGGGATCTGGGTCGGCGCCCTGGGCCCGCGGATGCTGCGGCTCATCGGGCGCGCCGCCGACGGCTGGCTGCCCAGTGCCACCCGGCTGCCGCCCGCCGAACTCGCCGCGGGGCAGCGGATCGTGGACGAGGCGGCGGCCGCCGCGGGACGCGACCCACGGTCGGTGCGCCGTCTCCTCAACCTGCCGGGCCCCGGCGTCGCGGCTGCCGGGTACGAGCTCCCCGGTCCCGCCCCGGCGGGGCAGCTCGCCGAGCGGCTCGCCGAACTCACCCTCACCCAAGGAGTGAGCGCCTATCTCCTCGCCTCCGACGACGCCCCGACCCTCGAACGGTTCGCCCATGAAGTCGCCCCTGCTGTGCGGGAGTTGGTGGCCAAGGAGCGGGCCGTCAGCTGATCGTGCGGGGCAGCCGCAGGCTCAGGCCCGTCGTCAGGATCCCGAGCGCCAGCTGGACCAGCAGCGTGGTCACCAGCGCGTCCTGCATTCCGTGGCCCGGGACGAGGGACAGGAAGAGGGAGCCCAGGGTGGCCACGCCGAGGGCGAGGGCGGACTGCTGGGTGGTGATCATGACGCCGCTGCCCACGCCGCCGCGAGCGGGCGCGACCTCGGAGAGGATGATCCGGAAGAGAACGGGGAGTTGGAGGGCCTGGCCCGCGCCCGCCACCGCCGCGCCCGGCGCCAGTTCCCAGATGCCCAGGTCCGGCCAGGACCGTGAGGCGGCCAGCGCCATGAGGGCCAGGCCCACCGCCTGGATCAGTCCGCCGGCGGTGACGACCCGGGTGCCGTAACGCGCGATCAGCCGCGGACCGCACAGCGAGACGACGAAGAACGCCGCCGCCATCGGCGCGAGGGCCAGCCCCGCCTGGACCGGACCGAGCCCCGCGCCCTCCTGAAGGGCCACCGCGATCACGAACATGAACCCGCTGAAGCCGATCGAGAACGGCACGATCATCACCAGGCCGCGGCGCAACGACAGCAGCGCGAAGAGGCTCGGCGGCACCAGCGGCGTACGGCCCTTGCGGTCCTCCCGGCGCTCGACGAAGTAGAACGCCGCCGCCGCGACCGGGAACAGTGCGAGCGACAGCCAGGTCCACAGCGGCCACCCCGCCGCCCTGCCCTCGGTCAGCGGGGCCAGCAGCGCGAGCAGCGCCACAGCGAGCAGGACCGTGCCGGGGCCGTCGATCGGCTCCGGGTGCTGCGAGCGCGTCTCGGGGACCGCCCGGGTGGCCAGCACCAGACCGAGGATCACCACGGGCACGTTGACGAGGAACACCGCGCGCCAGCCGGTGCCCGCGATGTCGGCGGCGATGAGTACGCCGCCGAGGATCTGCCCGGCCACCATGGAGAGCCCGGCCGTCGCGCCGTACAGGCTCATCGCCTTGGCGCGGCGCGGGCCGGCGGTCGCCGACTGGATGGTGGCGAGCACCTGCGGCAGCATCGCCGCGGACGCCGCTCCCTGCGCGACCCGTGCGGCCACCAGCGTCCAGGCGCTGGGCGCGAGCCCGCACGCCAGCGAGGTCAGGCCGAAGGCCGCCATGCCGACGAGGAAGAGCCGACGCCGGCCGAAGAGGTCGCCGAGCCTGCCGCCGAGGACGAGGAGGACGGCGTACGAGACTCCGTACCCGGCGATGACGAGTTCGAGGACGGACGCACTCGCGTGCAGGTCCTGTCCCATGGTCGGCAGTGCGACGTTCACAATGAAGAAGTCGATCAACGGCAGGGCCGCGCCGATCAGCACGGTGAAGAGTCCGAGGCCGCCGAGCACGGGTGGAGAGACGGGGGATCTGACGGGGGTGGTGAGCGTTCCGGTTTCGGTCACGTGCTCCAGCCTGCCCTCGGCCCGAGGCTGGTACCAGAGTTTACTTATCCTGGTAGAGGCAGTACCTGGCAACAGGGTAAGACGTACGGCACGCTAGGAGCATGACAACGATGGCACAGGACTATTCGGGGGCGGCGGCCAGGCGGCACGGCGGTCGCGAGGCGGAGATCCGGCGGCACGAACTGGCCGCCTTCCTGCGCCACCGTCGCGAGCACGTCACCCCCGAACAGGTCGGTCTGCCCCGCGGCGCGCGCCGCCGCACCCCCGGCCTGCGCCGCGAGGAGGTCGCGCAGCTCGCCGCCGTCGGGGTCACCTGGTACACGTGGCTGGAACAGGCCCGCGACATCCATGTCTCCGTGCAGGTGCTCGACGCACTCGCCCGCGCCCTGATGCTCGACCAGAGCGAGCGCGTCCACCTCTTCCAGCTGGCCGGAGCCGTCGACCCGGCGCCCCCCATGACCTGCCCGACGGTGTCCCCGGCCCTGCGGGCCATCCTGGAGCAGCTGGAGCCGATGCCGGCCTGCGTCCAGAACAGCCGGTACGACATCCTCGCGTACAACCGCACGTACAGCCTGCTGCTCTGCGACCTCGACGCCGTACCGCGCGAGGACCGGAACTGCATGGTCCTCGCCTACACGCACGAGGAGTGGCGCTCCTCGATCGTGCATCTGGACGAGACCACCCGGCTCATGGCGGCCAAGTTCCGCGCCTCGATGGCCGGGCATCTCGCCTCGCCCGCCTGGAAGACGCTCCTCAAGCGGCTGCGGGCGGAGTCGCCGGACTTCTGCGAGGCCTGGGACCGCCACGAGGTGGTCGGCGTGGGCACCAAGCGCAAGGAGTTCCGCAACGCGTACGTCGGCCGGATCACCGTCGACCACACCGACCTGTGGCTCGGTCCGGATGTGGGGCCGCGCCTGGTGACGTATGTGCCCGCCGACGCGGAGTCGCGCGAGCGGCTGGAGAAGCTGCACGCGATCGCGGGGGAGCGCGGGGTGGTCATGGCCTGAGCCGCATTGGCTCGGGCTTCGTACGCCCGTGGCTTTCGGGACCGGGTTCGTCCCCGAGCCGGCGGTGTCCGGGTGATGTCCGGTGATGTCGTGCCCGGCTTCTCAGGCGTGGAGCACGGCGAGGGCGGCCGGGACCACGGCGGTCCGGGCCGACCGGCCGCGGTGCGGTGGTCTACCGGGAGATCACTTCCAGGAGGGCATGGCCGGATCCCGCCCCGTACTCGGCGTCGAACGAGTCGCGGCCGAGCTCCTCCACCAGCCGTGCACGGAGGGTCTGGTGCTCCTGGGCGTCATCCGGGTCCAGCTGATGCCCGAGCCTTCGCAGTTCGCTGTCGACCGTTGCCAGGTACCGGGTCGCACGGCGGTGGTCGCCGTCGGCGGCCGCGATGACCGCTGTGCTCAGAGCCACCTGCGGGTACACGTCCGTCATCTCGCCCTCCACCACCTCGCGGCGGGCCGCGGAGAACAGCTCACGGGCCTTCTGGACCTCGCCCGCGTGCAGTTCCAGATACGCCAGGTTGTGCCGTTCGTTCGCGACGCTTCTGCGCTCGCCCAGGGACTCGTTGAGAGCGATGCTCTCCGCGAGCAGGCGGCGAGCGGCGGGCACGTCACCGGCCATGCGTGCGGTGCCCGCCAGGATGTGCAGGGGGGTCCGCTCCAGGCGGCGGTCGCCGGTCCGCTGTGCGAGCTCCCGTGCCTCCTCGGCCAGACGCCGGGCCTCGGGCAGGTCGCCGGCCACGATGGCGACACGTGCCAGACAGCCCACCGCTTCCACCTCGGCGGCGACGTCACCGGCAGCCTGGGCGCGGGTGATCTCTGCCTCGCTCAGGCGCTGCACCACGTCGATCTCGCGGCGGCGAAAGGCTTCGACGGCCTCTTCGTAGAAGGTCATACCGGAAGAGGTTAGCCAGCCCGGGTCAGCCAGCCCGGGTCGGTCGGCCCGGGTCAGCCAGTCCGGGTCGGTCGGCCCGGGTCAGCCAGTCCGGGTCGGTCGGCCCGGGTCAGTCGGTCCGGGTCAGCCAGTCCGGGTCGGTCGGCCCGGGTCAGCCAGTCCGGGTCAGTCGGCCCGCGTCAGTCGGCCCGGGCGCGGACGGGGTCGCGGTGTCAGGCCCCTACGCCCGTCGAGTCCCGTGTCCGCACGGGTTCCGGCTGTAGCCGGACCGCCGTCCGCTCGGCCGTCTTCCGTGCCCAGGCTCCGCTGGTCAGGGCGCCCAGGACGAGCACCGCGAGGCCGCAGCCGGCGATGATCCACCAGGCGGGGCCGGCGGCCGCCACGAAGGTGTCCTTGTACGCCGTCGTGCTCACCCCGGAGGCCAGCACCGCGCCGATCACCGCGACGCCGAGCGTGCCGCCGATCTGGCGGCTGGTGGAGGCGACGGCGGAGGCGACGCCGGCCTGCGAGCGGGGCATGCCGGAGACGGCGGTGTTGGTGATGGGCGCGTTCACGAAGCCGAAGCCGAGGCCGAAGAGGACGTAGCCGATGACCAGCGTGGTGTTCGAGGTCTCGCCCTCGAACGCGGCGAACAGCACCCCGCTCGCCGTCATCGCGACCCCGGCGATCAGGAGGGGCACACGGGGGCCGCGGCTGCCGACCAGCCGGCCCGACAGCGGTGCGCAGACGAAGCACATGACTGCCATCGGCAGCATCCACAGGCCCGCGTGCAGCGCGTCGAGGCCGCGTACGTTCTGCAGATAGAGCGTCGAGAGGAACAGGAAGCCGCTGAGCGCCGCGAATCCGCAGACGGCGATGACGGTGGCCCCGCTGAACGGCGCGGAGCGGAAGAAGCGCAGGTCGATGAGGGGTTCCTCGCGCCGGTGCTCGTACCGGAGGAGGCCGATCAGCGAGGCGACGGCGACCGCGCCGAAGGCCACGATCTTGACGGCGCCCGAGGTGGGCGCCTCGATGATCGCGTAGGTGAGGGAGCCGAGGAGCGCGATGACCAGGATCTGGCCGACCGGGTCGGGGCGGCGGGCCCTGGGAGCGCGGGACTCGGGGACGTAGCGCAGGGTGAGCAGGAGCGCGGCCAAGCCCACCGGGAGGTTGATCCAGAAGATCGAACGCCAGCCGACCGAGTCCACGAGCAGCCCGCCGACCAGGGGCCCGAGGGCCATCGATATGCCGACCACGCTGCCCCACGCACCGATCGCCCGGGCGCGCTCGCGCGGGTCCGTGAACGTGTTGGTGATGATCGACATCGCGACCGGGTTCAGCATCGAACCGCCGACCGCCTGCACCATGCGGAACGCGACGAGCGTTTCGAGGGTCGGGGCGAGCGAGCACAGGAGCGAGCCGAGCGTGAAGATGACCAGGCCCGCGATGAACACCTTCCGGCGGCCGATGCGGTCGGCTGTCGAGCCCGCCAGCATCAGCAGCGAGGCGAGGACCAGCGTGTACGCGTCGATCGTCCACTGAAGGCCTGCAAGGCTCGCGTGCAGTTCCTTCTGCATGGAGGGCAGGGCGACGTTCAGAACCGTGTTGTCGAGGCTCACGATCAGGAGGCTCATGCAGCAGATCGCGAGCACCAGCATGCGGTGGCGGGGGCTCAGCTCGGGCATTCCACCATCGTACGACTGTTTCGATAGTGCGTCTAACTAACGACTGTCGCCGTAGTCGCCGACGTACGTGACAATGGGGGAATGTCCACGCCCACCCTCGTTCCCGCGCCCCCGCTGTCGATCGGCCCGCACACCGTCCAGCCACCCGTCGTCCTGGCCCCGATGGCCGGCATCACGAACGCGCCCTTCCGCACGCTGTGCCGGGAGTTCAGCGGCGGCAAAGGACTCTTCGTCAGCGAGATGATCACCACGCGGGCGCTCGTCGAGCGCAACGAGAAGACCATGCAGCTGATCCACTTCGACGCGACCGAGAAGCCGCGTTCGATCCAGCTGTACGGGGTGGACCCGGCGACCGTCGGCAAGGCCGTCCGCATGATCGCGGAGGAGGGCCTCGCCGACCACATCGACCTGAACTTCGGCTGCCCGGTCCCCAAGGTGACCCGGAAGGGCGGCGGGTCCGCCCTCCCGTACAAGCGGAACCTGCTGCGGGCGATCCTCCGGGAGGCCGTGAGCGGGGCCGGTGATCTCCCGGTCACGATGAAGATGCGCAAGGGCATCAATGACGACCACATCACGTACCTGGACGCCGGGCGGATCGCGGTCGAGGAGGGCGTCACGGCGATCGCCCTGCACGGCCGGACCGCCGCCCAGCACTACGGCGGCACGGCGGACTGGGACGCCATCGCGCGCCTCAAGGAGCACGTGCCGGAGATCCCCGTCCTCGGCAACGGCGACATCTGGTCCGCCGACGACGCGGTGCGGATGGTGCGGGAGACCGGGTGCGACGGGGTGGTCGTCGGGCGCGGGTGCCTGGGGCGGCCGTGGCTGTTCGCGGACCTGGTGGCCGCCTTCGAGGGGCGTCAGGAGTACGCCCGTCCGACGCTCCGTGAGGTGGCGGCCGTGATGGTCCGGCATGCGACCTTGCTGGGCGAGTGGATCGGCGACGAGGCGCGTGGCGTCATCGACTTCCGCAAGCATGTCGCCTGGTACCTCAAGGGCTTCGCCGTCGGCTCCGAGATGCGGGGGCGCCTCGCCGTCACCTCGTCCATCGCCGAACTCTCCGACGGGCTCGCCGAGTTGGACCTCGACCAGCCGTGGCCGCTCGGCGCGGACGGGCCCCGCGGGCGTACGTCCGGCAACAACAGGGTTGTCCTGCCGGAGGGTTGGCTCAAGGACCCGTACGACTGCGCGGGGATCGGCGAGGACGCGGAACTGGACACGTCCGGGGGGTAGTTGACCTCGACAGGGGGAATCCGGCTCGCCGAAGATGTGCGGGTGACGGACAGCGTGGTGTGGGTCGGGGTGTTCACCGGTGCGACCGCGGTGCTCGCCAGTTGGGTGACCACTGTGGGCAACGCGCGGGCGGCGAAGGTCCAGGCGGAGGCATCCGCGCAGGCCGAGCAACGGGGCCGGGTCCGGGAGATCCGGCGGGCCGCCTATCTGGACCTCATGGAACAGGCGCACCTCACAGGCCAGCTGTACTGGAGAGTCGGCGAAGCGTTCTTCCATCTGGTCGACCCCACCGAACGACTGACGCACATTCAGGAACTCCGCACCGAGCTGCGCAGCGCCTTCGACCCCCTCATGCGCTGCGTCCGGGTCATCGTGCTGGAGGGTCCGGCCCCGGCCGCCGAAGCGGCCGAAGCCCTCATGCGGGCGGCAGCGGAGGCCAACAGTGCGCTGGCGCGGGTTTCGGAGAGCGGCGCCCCGGGATCCCGCGAACTCTTCGGCGAGACCCACGGGGCGTTCCGCGACAGGCTGGAACAGTTCATCGGGGAAGCCCGTACGGCCATGGTCGCCTCGTAGCGGCGCAAGCATGACCGCCTTGTGGCGGCGCAAGGGGAATCGCCCGCTAGACGGGTCGGTTGACCAGCTCGTACTCGCTCGTACTCGCGATCCCCAAGGAGCCGCCATGTCCGACGCCGACGGAAAGCCCGGTGCTGACGGAAAGCCCGGTGCTGAGGAAAAGCCCGTTGCCGCCGAACCCGCCGTCCGTGAACTCCGCCTCGTCGTCACGGCGGCCGACTACGACGCGGCGCTGCACTTCTACCGCGACGTCCTCGGCCTGACCGAGCGCGGGGCGTTCTCCTCGCCCGACGGGCGGGTCACCATCCTCGACGCCGGCCGGGCCACCCTGGAGCTGACCGACCCGAACCACGCCGCCTTCATCGACGAGGTCGAGGTCGGGCGGCGGGTGGCCGGCCATGTGCGCGTCGCCTTCCAGGTGGACGACTCCGCCGCCACCACGGCGAGGCTGGCGGCGGCCGGGGCTGAGGTGATCGCGGAGCCGATGCGCACCCCCTGGAACTCGCTGAACTCCCGGCTGGAAGCACCGGGAGCCCTTCAGCTGACCCTTTTCACCGAGCTCGGCGAGCTGACTGAATCCGGCGATTAGGGCTGTAGGCCTAAGCTCCCCCCACCGCCGTCAGCAACGCCAGCGGTGCCGCCGCCGACCTCGACTCCCGTACGCATGCGTGCGGGTAGGGCACCGGCTCACTGTGGGTGC
The DNA here is from genome assembly GCF_044744645.1 of Streptomyces sp. NPDC087263. Classification (NCBI taxonomy): domain Bacteria; kingdom Bacillati; phylum Actinomycetota; class Actinomycetes; order Kitasatosporales; family Streptomycetaceae; genus Streptomyces; species Streptomyces sp. NPDC087263. Next base: position 778,988 of record NZ_JBIUYT010000001.1, on the reverse strand, counting down.
CGCGGCCGTAGCCCGCGATGACCTCGGGGAGGCGGTGGCCGGCGGCCGTGGCGGCGTCGACCAGGGCGTGGGCGACGGTACGGGCCTCGTCGTGCAGGCCGTACCTCGCCAGGCCCAGGGCGATCAGGGCGTTGTCGTGCGGCCAGACCGAGCCGCGGTGGTACGAGAGCGGGTGGTACGCCGCCTGCCCGGAGGCGAGGGTGCGGACGCCCCAGCCGGAGAAGAAGTCGGGTTCCAGGAGGCGCCGGCCGACCAGCTCGCCGTACTCCTTGTCGAGCAGGCCCGACCACAGCAGGTGGCCCGCGTCGGAGGCGAGGGCGTCCACGTGGCGGCCGTCACCGTCCAACGCCAGGGCGGGGAAGGAGTGTTCGGGCATCCAGAAGTCCCGCTGGAAGCGGTCCCGGAGGTCACCGGCGGCCTGTTCGAGGAGGGCCGCGTAGACCTCGTCGTCCCAGACCGTGCGGGACAGGTGCGCGGTGCGGCGCAGCGCGTCGTATGCGTAGCCTTGCGCGCCCGCCGCCATCACCGGGCCGGAGGGGCGGCCGCCGTCGGCCGAGCAGATGGCGCCGGGGGAGTCCTTCCAGTTCTGGTTGGCGAGGCCGCCGCCGTCCGCGCGGTAGACGAGATAGCCGCGTGAGGTCAGCCCGCCGTGGTCCAGCATCCAGCCGATCGCCGCACGGGCGTTGGCCTCGAGGCGGCGGGCCACGCTCACATCGCCGGTCTGCTCGGTGTAGGCGCCGAGCAGCACCAGGAACAGCGGCGTCGCGTCCACCGAACCGTAGTAGCGCCCGTACGGCACCTGCCCGAAGTGTGCCAACTCCCCGTGCCGCACCTCGTGCACGATCTTGCCGGGCTGGGACACCGCCTCCGCGCCCACCTCGGTCGCCTGCGTCGCGGCGAGTGCGGGCAGCGTGGCGGCGGCGAGCTGGGGGCGGTAGGGGAGCGCGAAGAGGGAGGTCAGGAGCGCGTCACGGCCCAACAGGGCCAGGAACCACGGCACTCCGGCGGCCGGGACGCGCAGTTCCTCGCCGTCCGGGCCGCGGGCCGGAACCTGGAGCGCGGCCAGGTCGGACAGGCCGCGCGCGCAGGCCGCGGCCAGCTCCGGCCAGCCGGTCGGGAAGGGCACGCCTTCCGTGAACTCCCCTTCGAGGGCGAGGAGTTGGTCGTTCGCGGCGGCGGGGGACAGCGGTACGTCGGGCTCGTGTGCGGCGCCGTGCGGACGCGCCGCGACCCGCAGTGACAGCTCCGCGCTGCCGTGCGGTTCGAGTTCCAGGGTCCATACGAGGCGACGGGCGCCCGTGCCCGTCTCCTCCACGCCATCCGGGGCGGGCTCGGAGGTGACCGTCGTACAGGATCGCCATTCACCGCGCTGATAGCCGAACTCCACGCCGTTGTCGAGGACTTGGCGGGAGCGGACGACGCCCGTCTTGGCGTATGTGCGGTAGTCGGAGCGCAGCTCGAACTGGTCCGTGAAGTCGGCGTCCGCGGTGACCGCGACGCGGACCGTCGTGGGCGCCGGGCGGTTGCTGGTGACCCGCAGCGCCTCCACGAACCCGCCCTCGGCGACGGCCTGTTCACGGAAGACCGTGTACGCGGGCGGCTCGTTGCGGCCGCCGCGGGGTACGAGCACACAGCGCGCCGTGTCGCCGTCCGCGACCGGCGTGAGTGCCTCGGGCACCGCGCCGTCCAGGGTCAGCTGCCAGCGGCTCAAGTGCCGTGCGTCGCGCACGAATAAGCCGTCCGGGGAGCTGCCGCCCCGCACCCCGCTGATGTCCCCACCGTCGTCCACGGCGGCGAACGTCCCACCGTGCACAAGCAGATGATGCCGGTCCGTCATCCCCGGTCCCCTCCCTTGGCGCCCGTCTCGAATGCGTATGCGCGCGCGTTCCCGTAGGTGCTCGCGCTGTGTGCCCTGTCGAACGTCTCGTGTCCCGGGTGGGACGCGAACTGGTCCGCCCCCGTCGGTGAGTGCAGCAGGTCCAGCGTCAGCGCGGCCGTCCAGCTGAAGCCGAGTGCTCCGCAGGCCTCGCGGGTGTAGGGGTCCACGTACTCCGCGAACCCGGACTCCCCGGCGGTGTCGAGCAGCGCTGCCCGCAGGCCGTCCGCGCGCGTCTGCTCGCCGTGCAGCCGCAGGCCGCGCTCCAGCAGCCAGTTGGTGTTGAACCAGGCGGGACCGCGCCAGTAACGGTGCGGATCGAATGCGTCCCCGGTCAGGTCGTAACTCGGCACGAGCTGTGTGGCGTCACCGAGCCCGAAGTGCGACCCGCTCGCGGTGCGCACGAGGGTCGCGACGATGTCGCGGGGCAGCGCGGGGAGGAGAAGCGGGATCAGGCCGGAGACACTGCGCTCGGGGATCAGCTCCCCGGCACACCCGTCCCGCTGTGCGCCCTGGCCCGCACCACGGGCGTACACGTCCCGGCAGAAGAACATCCCCTCCGCCGGGTCCCACAGCCGCTCCACCAGCGCCGCCGTGAGGCGCTCCGCGCGGGCGTGCCGGGCGGTTCCGGCCGCGCCCAGTTCCTGTGCGATGTGGGCGAGGGCGTACTCGGAGGCGATCAGCAGTGCGTTGAAGGAGGGGTCCTCGACCGCGAACTCGCCGCCGCCGTCGTCGTACCCGCCGTCCCGGTAGTCCGTGGCCAGTCGCACATAGCGCCCGTAGTCCAGATCCGTCGGCCGGTCCTCGGCGGCCCCGTGGTCGAGGTCGGCGCGGCGGAAGGAGCGGGCCGGGGCCGGGGTGATCCGGCTCAGCGGGGCGTCCCAGCAGGGGCTGTTGTCCATGCCCTGCTCCCAGGGGTGGACCACCGAGGCCAGACCCCCGCCGCCCAGGTCCCGGCGGTGCAGCAGATAGCGGTGCCAGGCCGCCAGGCGCGGATAGACACGGGAGAGGAAACCGCGGGCCCGTGAGAGGCCAGGGTCGGCCTGGTGCACCAGCCACGCGGCGAGCGCGTGCACCGGTGGCTGCACGATGCCGGAGGTCTGTACGGTGCGCGGGGCGCCCGCGGCGGCCCCCGCGGTCGAGGAGCGCCAGAAGTCGGGGCTCGGGAAGTACGCGTCGAGCGGCACGGAGGGGTTGAAGACGATGTGCGGGATCCGGCCGTCGCCCCACTGTGCGCCGAGCAGTGTCTCCAGCTCCGTCTGCGCCCGAAGGGGGGACAGGTGGCGCAGCCCGATGGAGATGAAGGCGGAGTCCCAGGACCACTGGTGCGGGTACAGACCGCGCGAGGGCACGGTGGACGTTCCCGTCCAGTTGCCGTTCAGCACCCGGGCCGCCCTGAGGTGCAGCGAACCCGCCGTCTCGGCAGGATCGTATACAAGTGTTCCGGTACGGGTCACCTCGGCCCGACCGGGCGAGGAGGGTGGTCCCGAGGCGGCCAGGGGTGTGCCTGAGGTGCGTACGGAGGTGGTGATTCCCGTGCGCAAGGCGGTGAGCTGGGTTGTGCGGTCCACTCAGGTCTCCCGGAAGACATCCTGCCGACCAGTTCGGCTGTAGCTACCGTAGGGTTACGTCTATTTAACACGCAAAACTCAATATGTAATGCAGAGTTGAGGAACGCAAGAGGGTGGGCATGTCAGGAAGGGCGGACAGGACCATGAGGGCAGGGAATCAGGCAACCGCCGGAGAGCTGCTCGAACTGGTGCGAAGCGGACGCGCCACGACCCGCGGGGCGCTGCAACAGGCCACCGGTCTGTCCCGGGCCACGGTCGGCCAGCGCCTCGACCGGCTCTTCCGCGCGGGCTGGCTGCGCGAGGGCGCCGGCGGCCCGGTGGACTCACCGCTGGGCGGGCGCCCCTCCATCACTCTCGAATTCGACGACGCCCATGCCGTCGTCCTCGCCGCCGACCTCGACACCCGGCACGGCCGGGCGGCCGTCCTCACCCTGACCGGCGAGATCCTGGCCGAGCAGTCGGGACTCCTGGTCATCGACGAGGGCCCGGAAGCGGTCCTCGGCGAGCTCGGCCGCTGGTTCGCCGACCTGCTGGTGAAGGCCGGAAAACCCGCTGAGGCCGTGTGCGGCATCGGACTCGCGGTGCCGGGTCCGGTCGACAGCGACACCGGCCGGGTCGTGCAGCCGCCGATCATGCCGGGCTGGGACGGTTACGACATAAGAGGCCGGCTGGGCCGCGCGTTCGCCCATCACGCGGGCGCCAGGCCCGGCGTCCCCGTACTCGTCGACAACGACGCCAACCTCATGGCGTACGGGGAGCAGCGCACCGGCTACCCGGACTGTTCGGCGTTCGCGCTGGTCAAGGTCTCCACCGGTATCGGCGCGGGAATGGTCGTCGGCGGCACCATCTACCGGGGGATCGACGGCGGCGCCGGTGATATCGGGCACATCCGGGTGGGCGCCGACGTGCTGTGCCGGTGTGGATCACGGGGCTGTCTGGCCGCGGTGGCCAGTGGCGGTGCGGTGGCGCGCCGGCTTGTCGAGTCCGGGGTGGCGGCCGCCTCGGGATCGGATGTGCGGGATCTGCTGACGTCCGGGCACCCGGAGGCGATGGCGCTCGCTCGGGAGGCGGGGCGCCAGGTGGGTGACGTACTGGCGACCGTGGTGACGCTGCTCAACCCCGGTGTCCTGATGATTGCCGGAGATTTGGCCGGAACTCCCTTCCTTACGGGCGTACGCGAGCTGCTGTACCAGCGGGCGCTGCCCCGCTCCACCGCTCATCTGGACGTGGTGACCTCGCGGCTCGGCGAGCGGGCCGGTCTGGTCGGGGCCGGGGCGCTGGTCGTGGAGTACCTGTACGCGCCGGAGCGGGTCGAGGAGCGACTGGCGGCGCTGGGGGTGTGACCCGCTGGGTGCCCGGCGCGTGACCGGCACCGGCACCGGCACCGGCTAGGGCATCGGCACCGGCTCGGGCTCCGGCACCGGCTCGGGCTCCGGCTAGGACTCGGGCATCGGCATCGGCTCGGGGAGTCGTGTGACATCCATCGGCTCATCGAGTCGTGTGACATCCGTGTGACGTGTCCACATCGTGGTCCGCATGGTGAAATCCGGCCTTCGTTCCGGCGTGATTCTCGCCACGCCTGATAGGGAGTAGGCTCAGATGAGCGGATCATGAGCGGCTGCACTTCTCCAAGGGGTGGCACTCAGTGCCACCCCTTGATCGTTCAGCAACTGAACTCAGGCGTAGCGCGGGCCGCTCAGATGAGTGGATAGGCCGGTCTGTGAGGGTCGGCGCGTTCAAGAAGTGAAAACATCGTCACCTCATCGCTTGCCAAGCCTTGACTTTCGATCTGGTGGCGGACGAGTGGTTACAGGCACATGACGCACAAGTGGACGTACCCAGACGCCTTCGATCTGGGTATGTTCCCCGTCGTCAGGGCAGCCACCGCGACGTCGAGGAGTCGAGACTCGTGTCGGAAAACAAAGATCCCCACGTAGCTGAGAGTGCGGTCGAGGGGGTGAAGTTCGTTTATGACTTCACCGAGGGCAACAAGGACCTCAAGGACCTCCTCGGCGGCAAGGGGGCGAACCTCGCCGAGATGACCAACCTGGGTCTTCCCGTCCCTCCGGGCTTCACGATCTCCACCGAGGCCTGCAAGACCTACCTCGACAGCGGCGAGGAGCCGGCGGCACTGCGTGACGAGGTGAGTGCGCACCTCGACGCGCTGGAGCAGCGGATGGGCAAGACCCTCGGGCAGGCCGATAACCCCCTGCTCGTATCCGTCCGTTCCGGGGCGAAGTTCTCCATGCCCGGCATGATGGACACCGTCCTGAACATCGGGCTCTCCGACAAGTCGGTGCAGGGCCTCGCCAAGCAGGCCGGTGACGAGCGCTTCGCGTGGGACTCGTACCGCCGTCTCATCCAGATGTTCGGCAAGACGGTCCTCGGCGTCGAAGGCGAGCTCTTCGAGGACGCGCTGGAGGCGGCGAAGGCGGCCAAGAAGGTGACCGTCGACACGGACCTCGAAGCGGCCGACCTGAAGAAGCTGGTCACGAAGTTCAAGAAGATCGTCAAGACCGAGGCCGGGCGGGACTTCCCGCAGGACCCGCGCGAGCAGATGGACCTAGCCATCCACGCGGTCTTCGACTCCTGGAACACCGACCGCGCCAAGCTCTACCGCCGCCAGGAGCGCATCCCGCACGACCTCGGTACGGCGGTCAACGTCTGCTCGATGGTCTTCGGCAACCTCGGCCCCGACTCGGGCACCGGAGTCGCCTTCACCCGTGACCCGGCCTCCGGCCACCAGGGCGTGTACGGCGACTACCTCCAGAACGCGCAGGGCGAGGACGTCGTCGCGGGCATCCGCAACACGGTCCCGCTCGCCGAGCTGGAGCAGATCGACAAGAAGTCGTACGACCAGCTCATGCAGATCATGAAGACCCTGGAGAACCACTACAAGGACCTCTGCGACATCGAGTTCACCATCGAGCGCGGGCAGTTGTGGATGCTCCAGACGCGCGTCGGCAAGCGCACGGCGGGCGCGGCCTTCCGTATCGCCACGCAGCTCGTCGACCAGGGTCTGATCGACGAGGCGGAGGCGCTTCAGCGGGTGACGGGCGCGCAGCTCGCACAACTGATGTTCCCGCGCTTCGACGACCAGGCGAAGGTCGATCAGATCGGCCGGGGCATCGCCGCCTCGCCGGGTGCGGCGGTCGGCAAGGCGGTCTTCGACTCGTACACCGCGATCAAGTGGTCGCGTTCGGGCGAGAAGGTCATCCTGATCCGCCGTGAGACGAACCCGGACGACCTCGACGGGATGATCGCGGCCGAGGGCATCCTGACCAGCCGTGGCGGCAAGACCTCCCACGCGGCCGTGGTCGCGCGTGGCATGGGCAAGACGTGTGTGTGCGGCGCCGAGGAGCTCGAAGTCGACACCAAGCGGCGGCGGTTGACCTCGCCGGGCGGTGTCGTGGTCGAAGAGGGCGACGTCGTCTCGATCGACGGCTCGACGGGCAAGGTGTACTTGGGCGAGGTCCCGGTCGTCCCGTCACCGGTCGTCGAGTACTTCGAGGGCCGGATGCACGCGGGCGCCGACGACGCCGACGAACTGGTCGCCGCCGTGCACCGGATCATGGCGTACGCGGACCGCGTCCGTCGGCTGCGGGTGCGGGCCAACGCGGACAACGCCGAGGACGCGCTGCGGGCCCGTCGCTTCGGCGCTCAGGGCATCGGCCTGTGCCGTACCGAGCACATGTTCCTCGGCGACCGCCGCGAGCTCGTGGAGCGGCTGATCCTGGCCGACACGGACGCGGAGCGCGAGGAGTCGCTCAAGGAGCTGTTGCCGCTCCAGAAGCAGGACTTCATCGAGCTGTTCGAGGCGATGGACGGCCTGCCGGTGACGGTCCGGCTCCTCGACCCGCCGCTGCACGAGTTCCTGCCGGACATCACCGAGCTGTCGGTCCGGGTGGCCCTCGCGGAGTCCCGCAAGGACTCCAACGAGAACGACCTGCGCCTCCTCCAGGCCGTGCACCGCCTGCACGAGCAGAACCCGATGCTGGGCCTGCGCGGCGTACGCCTCGGCCTGGTCATCCCCGGCCTCTTCACCATGCAGGTACGGGCGATCGCCGAGGCCGTCGCCGAGCGCAAGAACGCCAAGGCCGACCCGCGCGCCGAGATCATGATCCCGCTCGTCGGCACCGTCCAGGAACTGGAGATCGTCCGCGACGAGGCCGACCAGGTCATCGCCGAGGTCCAGGCCGTGACGGGCACCGAACTCAAGCTCGCCATCGGCACGATGATCGAACTCCCGCGCGCCGCGCTGACGGCCGGGCAGATCGCCGAGGCGGCCGAGTTCTTCTCCTTCGGCACGAACGACCTCACCCAGACGGTCTGGGGCTTCTCCCGCGACGACGTGGAGGCCTCCTTCTTCACGGCCTACCTGGAGAAGGGCATCTTCGGCGTCTCCCCCTTCGAGACCATCGACCGCGACGGCGTCGGCAAGCTCGTACGCGATGCCGCCGTCGCCGGCCGCGCGACCCGCCCCGACCTGAAACTCGGCGTCTGCGGCGAACACGGCGGCGACCCCGAGTCCGTCCACTTCTTCCACGAGGTAGGACTCGACTACGTCTCCTGCTCCCCGTTCCGGATCCCGGTGGCCCGCCTGGAGGCGGGCCGCGCGGCGTCGTCATCATCGGGCAGCGACCACCGCTGACCCCCTGAACCCCCGGGACCACTGTCGGGTCACCTCGACCCTCACCGACCCGACAACGGTCCCGGCGCACGAAGGAGGGGCTGCACCCTGTGCGGGGGTGCAGCCCCTCCTTCGCGTGGTCGCCGGGCGCTATGCGGCCGGGTGCAGACTCTCGCGGTCGGTCCGTTCGTCCACCGGTGGGGTCGGCGCCGGTGTCGGGGTGTGCCGTTGGGCGATCCGGAGCAGGGCCAGGAGGGCGATGAAGCACATGCCGTAGACCGTGACCAGGGCCGATGTCTCATAGATGTCGGCGGTCTGCCAGGTGGTGCCCGAAGCGTCGGTGACGGTCGTGTGCTCGCCGGTGAAGAGCCTGGTGAAGAAGGAGACCGTGGTCAGCAGGTAGAGCAGCACACCCTGAAGGTCACTGGTGGTGGTCTCGCGCGGTTCGGCGATGGGCAGCGGACCCCGGCTGCGCAGGTAGAGGGCGAAGACCTGCATGAAGAGGTAGACGGTGAAGGTCCAGCCCAGGAAGTTGCCCAGGGGTACGCCGAAGTAGCCGCCGCCGTGCTCCCAGATCCACGTCTGCTTGATGGTCGCGGACCTGGGGTCGAGCGACAGGTCCCAGGCGGTCATGGCGAACGCGGCGACGACAGGGGTTCCGATGGTGGTCAGCCAGGACGAGTTGCGGCGTACGTCGCCGAGCAGCACGGTGGCGACGATCCAGGCGAGGTAGCCGGTGGCCAGGTAGGCCGGGCCTATGAACCAGGGCACCTGAAGGAGCTTGCCGCCTCCGGTGTAGTGGTAGTTGCCGAACGGGAAGCCGACCTCGATGGCGAGATTTTCCAGGAAGTTGCTGATCAGGAGGCCTGCGGCGACGAAGACCCAGATCGCGCGCCAGCCGTAGCGCCGGGCGCCGTGGAGCAGCGCGAAGAGGACCTGGGGGACGATCACCAGTATCCCTATGCTGGGAACGATGCCGTTGGCGACCAGGCCGAGGCCGATGACGAGGGTGATGGCCCACAGTGTGGCCGCGGCGTTGAAGCGTGGGGGAGGGGTGGACATTGTCGACTCCGGCTTCTTGGCCGGTCGCCTGACCGGCCCGTGGGGTGCGGAATCTGGCGTCGGCCTGGATAAGGGGAGAGGGCCGATCCAAGCCCGCGTGGGTGGAATGCAAAGCCAATTTACCTTCCTGGGAAGAGGCTAGCTGGGAAGCTTTTTTCCAGCAAGAATCATGCCGATCGGTACCATGAGGCATGGCATCCGTCGCGTCTCCACTCCAGCCCGAACTCCCGCCGAGCGACCCCGGCGAGAGTCCGTCGTCCGAGGAACTCGTCGAGGCGTGGACCACCATCGTTCTCACGTACAACCGTGTATCGCGGGACCTCATCGCGAAGGTCGAGGCGGTGACCGGGGTGCCGGGACGCTCCTTCGATGTCCTGGTCCGGCTGCTACGGGCCGGCGATCAGCCCGTGTCGCTGACCAGGTTGTCCCGGACCATCTCGTTGTCCAGCGGTGGCTTCACCAAGCTCGCCGACCGCCTTGAGCAGGCCGGACTCATCGAACGGCAGCCCTCCACGTCCGACCGACGGGTCATCAACGCCGTGCTCACGCCGACCGGCCGCGCACAGGCCGAACAGGGACTCGCCGTCTTCGTCGCCGAGTTCGACGCGCTCGTGGCCCGACGACTCGGCGCCGACGGCCTGCGGGCGCTGGCCGGGTACATGCGGGAGCTCGGCGCCGACTACGCCTACGAGGGCTGACGGTCGACCTGCTCGGCCCGTGTGCGCTTCAGGAGTTGCCGCGGTGGGTCAGAGGGCGACCGCGACCGCGTTGAACGGTGTGTCCGGCGTGGTGGGAAGGCCCAGTTGGGCGTTGGTGACGTAGAGGAGGCCGCCGAAGGTGGCGGCGGTGGTGGGGATGTTGAAGCGCGGGTCGGTGATCGTGCGGGTCAGGGTGGCGGTGGTGGCCTTGGCGTCGAGGGTGAGGACGCTGACCTGGTTGAGGCGGTTCTGTACGACGTACAGCGTGTGGTTGATCCGCAGGAGGCCGTCGCCGTTGGTGAGGGCGGTGGTGCCGCTCAGCGTGATCTCGGTGGCTGTGCCGGTCGCGAGCGGCACGTTGTAGAGCTTGCCGCCGTTGACGACGATCAGGGCCTTGCCGTCGGGGGTGTCGACGATGCCGTTGGCGCTGATACCCGTGGCCGACTGGACCCAGGCGCCGCCGATCGGCAGCTCACGGACGGCTCCCGTGCCGCCGCGCGGCACGCCGTAGAGGACGGCGCCGTAGGAGTCGGTGAACCAGGCATGGTCGCCGAGCAGGGCGACGTCGTTGATGAAGTGGCCCGTCGGATCGGTCAGTTGGTAGGTGGTCAGCAGGCGGCCCGTGCGGGAGTCGACGACTCTCGCGGCGCCCCCGGCGGATCCCGACGAGAGGTACAGCAGGCCGTCGTGGTCGTCCAGCTTCAGCCCGTTGGTGATCGTGCCGGTCGCGCCCGCGTAGAGGACGGCGCCCTCGCCGGTGCGCAGGTCGGCACGGTACACGGCGCCGTTCGCGCGGGAGCCGAAGTAGGCGTACGGCTGGGCGCCGATGGCGATTCCCTCGGGGAGGAAGCCGTTCGGGAGCGGGATCTCGGTGGGCGAGGAGGACGTCCGGGGCGCGGACGAGGCGTTCGCCGTTCCGGCGCCGGCCGCGAGCGCGAGGGTGGTGAGAGCGGCACCGCCGAGGAACGAGCGGCGGGTGGGGGCGGGTTGGTTCCGAGGCATGGCGCGAGGACTCCGGGGAGAGTGGGGGTGGGACATGGCGAGCACAGGAAAGCAGTGCACTCTGTGAGCCTCATGAAGTCCGGTCGAGGTCGCCATATGTCCCACCCACACCTCTCTCGGGGTGGTTACGACCGGAACGGCCCCGTCACCTCGTACGTGATCCCGCCCGAGGAACTGCCGCTGGTGCCGCGCTGGCTGGAGAAGTACAGCCGCCTGCCGTCGGGTGAGAAGGCCGGGCCCGTGATCTCCGAGAGCGACTGGCCGCCGACGCGCAGGAACGGGGCGATCACGTCGTTGGGCGTGATCACGCAGATCTCCATGTTGCCGCCGTCCTCCGCGACGAAGAGGTCACCGGAGGCGGTGCCGGTGATGTTGTCGACGCCGGTCAGCGGGGCCGTGCCGGACGTCACGAGGGAGTCGTCGTATGCCAACTCGTACGTGCTGCTTGCCAGGTTGAGCTGCCAGACGCGGTTGTCGCCCTTGGTGGTGAACCAGACCGTGTTGTCGGCGTAGTGGCAGCCCTCGCCGCCGTTGAACTTCTTGGCCGCGGAGACCTGGGTGCGGGTGGTCGTCGGGGAGCCGTCCGGGTCGGGGATGTTCGTCCAGGTGAAGGAGCCGGAGGTGGCCGTGCCCGCGACGAGCACCTGGAGGGTGCCGGAGGACAGGTTGCCCCAGGTCGTCGGGACGAAGCGGTAGAGGCAGCCGTTCGTCTCGTCCTCGGTCAGGTAGATCACCTGGCGCACCGGGTCGGCCGCGGCGGCCTCGTGCTTGAAGCGGCCGAGCGCCGTCCGCTGCACCGCCGCGTTCACGCCCCACGGGTCGGTCTCGTAGACAGTGCCGAGGGACACCTCCTCGCAGGACAGCCAGGTGTTCCACGGGGTCTTGCCACCCGCGCAGTTCTGCTGGGTGTTGGCGAGGATGCGGTACGCCGCGGTGATCGCGCCGGTGGCCGAGAACTTCACCGCGCTCACCCCGCCCGACGGGTTGATCTCCGAGTTGGAGACGTAGATCCAGCCCGTGCCGTCGGCGTAACAGGCGCCGCCGTCCGGGGCGCTGTGCCAGGTGTACGAGGTGCCGGGCACTGTCTGCCCGGAACGGGCGATCACCCGGCTGGTGAATCCGGCCGGCAGTTGGATGCCGTTGGCATCGGCCGCGCCGAGCGCTCCGTAGGGGCCGGTGCCGGGCTGGGCAGGTGCGGCGTAGGCGGCGCCGCGCCACAGGGTTCCGCCCAGGACGGCGGACGAACCACCGAGGACGGCTGCACGCAGAAGGGTACGACGTTCCACTCTCGCTCCAGAGGGCCGTGACCGCCCCGCCGCCGGTCGATGGCGGGGTCGTGCGCTGTTGGACCCTAGAGGCAAAGAGTTGATGTGTCATGGACAATTCATGACCGGCGGGGGGCGCTTGGCGGATGGCGGTTCCGCCGACGGGTGGTCGGCAGTACCGGCCCCGCGGTCGGCTTCGTCGTTCTGCGGTGGTGAGGTGTGGGTCCGCTCAGAGCGACCCACACCTGGGTCCACTCAGAGCGACCCGCCGCTGTCGACCACCAGGTCGGTGCCGACGACCGACGCCGCGTCGTCGGACGCCAAGTACAGGACGGCGGCGGCGACTTCCCCGGTGGCGGAGATCCGGCCGAGTGGGAGCGTCGCCTTCGCGCGCTCGGTGCGTCCGGCCACCGTCTCGCCGGGGCCCAGCGACATCGGGGTGTCGGTGGCACCGGGGCTGACCACGTTGATGCGGACGCCGTCGCGAATGTGGTCCAGGGCCGCACCGCGGCTGAGTGCGGTCACGGCGGCCTTGGACGTGGAGTAGGCGGTGGCCCCGGCGACGGTCTTGTGCAGGCCGAAGGTGGAGGAGAGGTTCACGATCGCGCCGCCGGACGACTGGGTTCGCATCCGGCGGATCTGGGCCTGGAGTGCCAGGAAGACGCCGCTGACGTTGATGTCCAACTGGGTGCGCCAGTCGGCCTCCGGGAGGTCGGCCAGCGGCTGCCCGCCCCGGAAGATGCCCGCGTTGTTGACCGCCACGTCGAGTGAGCCGAAGTGGTCCACCGTGGCGGCGACCAGCGCGTCGGCGTCGGCGGCGCGTGAGACGTCGGCGGTCACCGCGAGCGCCTTGCCACCCAGTCCCTCGATCAGAGCGACCGTCTCGTCCAGTGGATCCCGTCGCCGCCCTGCGACGACGACTTGGGCACCCTCGGCGGCGAACGCGAGGGCGATGGCGCGTCCGATGCCGGACCCGGCGCCGGTGACGAGGGCGGTCCTGCCGGAGAAGCGAGTAGACACAGGTCCTCTTTTCTTGACCGATCGGTTCAGTATGGGGAGGTGAGGGAGGGGCGACGGAGTGCGGAATCGCAGCCCTTCGGGAATGCGGGTCGTCGAGCCGGGAAAGTGGGTCAGTCGAGCAGTGCCAAGGCCTGCTCCGCGGCGTCCCGGACGCGTGCCGGGTCCGACGACGCCTTGCCGACGACCCGTAGTCCCTGCATCACGACCAGCAGCATGCGGGCGAGCATGCGCGGATCACGGTCCTCGCGGAGCTCGCCCTGCGCCTGTGCGCGGGTCAGCGACGAGTGCAGCAGGGTCTCGACGTAGTCCCAGCGCTGTTCGACGCGGCGGGCCGCCGCCGGGTCGTGCGGTGCCAGCTCGGTGGCCGTGTTGGTGACGAAACAGCCGCTCAGTCGCCGCTCTTCGGCCGCCTCGTCCGCGAACCTTCGGATGACGGACCGTACGGCGGGCAGGGCGGGCCCCGGACTGGACAGCTCCCGCAGCAGGAGCGTGTCGCGGCCCTCGCAGTACCGGTCGAACGCCTTCAGGTACAGCTCGTGCTTGTTCCCGAACGTCGCGTAGAGACTGGCCCGCCCGACCCCGAGGTGCTCGACGAGGTCCGTCATCGACGTCGCCTCGTAGCCGCGCCGCCAGAACAGCTCCAGGGCTGACTGTAGCGCGGCGTCCGGATCGAACTCCTTGGTTCTGGCCACCTGAAGACCGTAGGTCAATCAAGAACGGTCGGTCAAGAAAGTTCGGGCATGGACGTCAAGAAAACCCGGGCGGTGCGTACGCCAAGAAAGTCTCGGGCCGCACATACGTCCAGAAGTCCCAGGTCGTGCGCACGTCAGGAAACTCAGGCCGCGCGCACCTCGTACACCGCCACCGACACCTCCGGATCGTCCAGGCACCGCCCCGACGCCAGGTCGAACCGCTGCTTCAGGAGCGGCGAGGCGACGAAGGTCCGGCCCTGGTGGGTGCCGGTGAGGCCGCGGGAGAGGACGGCCGCGCCGGTGAACGGGTCGCGGTTGTCGATGGCGTACGTGCGGCCCGCGCGGTCGCGGAACACCGCCACCTGGCAGCCGTCGGGCAGAAGCGCGGCGACTCCACGGCCCGGGGTCAGCAGGGTCAGGTCGCAGACCGTGAACCAGCCGCTCTCCAGGAGGAGTTGGACCTTGAGGGCCGTCGTCTCGGGGGCCGGGGTCATCGCTGGGCGCTTCCTTCCAGAGGGCGCGTGCCGATGGTCAGCAGCGGCAGGTCGGGCTTGATCTGGTCGCGCTCGGGGACGAAACCGACGACCGGGTCGGGGGAGTCCGGGGCGTTCACGAAGGACACGAACCGGGCCAGTTTCTCCGGGTCGTTGACGGTCTCGGCCCACTCGTCGCGGTAGCCCGCCACATGCGCGGCCATCAGCGACTCCAGCTCCTCGCAGATGCCCAGCGAGTCGTCCACCACCACCTCGCGCACGTGCTCCAGGCCGCCCGGGATCCGCTCCAGCCAGGTGGAGGTGCGCTCCAGCCGGTCGGCGGTGCGGATGTAGAACATCAGGAACCGGTCGATGAGGCGGATGAGTTCGGCGTCGGACAGGTCCTGCGCGAGGAGGTCCGCGTGGCGCGGGGTGGCGCCGCCGTTGCCGCCGACGTACAGGTTCCAGCCGCCGGCGGTGGCGATGATGCCGAAGTCCTTGGACTGGGCCTCGGCGCACTCGCGGGCGCACCCGGAGACGGCCGACTTGAGCTTGTGCGGGGAACGCAGCCCCCGGTAGCGCAACTCCAGGTCGATGGCCATGCGGACGGAGTCCTGGACGCCATAGCGGCACCACGTCCGGCCCACACAGGACTTCACCGTGCGCAGCGACTTCCCGTACGCGTGCCCGGACTCGAAGCCCGCGTCCACCAACCGGGCCCAGATCAACGGGAGTTGCTCCACCCGCGCGCCGAACATGTCGATGCGCTGACCGCCGGTGATCTTGGTGTAGAGGCCGAAGTCCCGTGCCACCTCGCCGATCACGATCAGTTTCTCCGGGGTGATCTCGCCGCCGGGGATGCGCGGCACGATCGAATAGGAGCCGTTCTTCTGGAGGTTGGCGAGGAAGTGGTCGTTGGTGTCCTGGAGCGCGGCCTGTTCGCCCGCCAGGACATAACTGTCCGCCCCGATCGTGGGGGCGAGGGAGGCGATGATGGAGGCGACGGTGGGCTTGCAGATCTCGCAGCCGTCGCCGCCCCGGGCGCCCTCGCGGCCGTAGCGGTCGAGCAGGACCTGGTGCGAGGTGATCCGGAGCGAGAGGACGATCTCGTACAACTGCTCGCGCGTCTGCCCGAAGCAGCCGCACAGACCGTGGTCGATCTCGACGCCGCTCGCCGCCAGCTCGTCATTGACGAGCTGCCCGAGGACCTTCACGCAACTCCCGCAGCCCGTACCGGCCTTGGTGCACTTCTTGACCTCGGGCACGGTCGCGCAGGAGTGCTCGGTGACCGCACCGCGGATCGTGCCCTTGCTGATGTTGTGGCAGGAGCAGATGACCGCGGAGTCGGGAAGCGCGGAGGGGCCGAGGGCGACCGGGGCGCCCGCGCCCGCCGGGAGGACCAACTGCTCGGGGGAGACCGGCGGGACGGAACCCGTGAAGGCGCGCAGCGTGCCGTACGCGTCGGCGTCGCCGACCAGGATCCCGCCGAGAAGCTCGCCGCCGCGGCCGATGACCAGCTTCTTGTACGTGCCGGAGCGTGCGTCGGAGTACACGACGTCGAGGCAGTCAGCGGTGGCGCCGTGCGCGTCGCCGAAGGACGCGACGTCGACGCCGAGGAGCTTGAGCTTGGTGGAGAGGTCGGCGCCGGTGAAGCTCGACTCGTCCGCGGCGATGGTGGCCGCGGCCGTCGCGGCCATCTCGTAGCCCGGCGCGACCAGCCCGTACACCCGGCCGTCCGACGCCAGCGCGCACTCGCCGATCGCGAACACCCGCGGGTCCGAGGTGCGGCACTGCTCGTCGACCGCGATGCCGCCGCGCGCACCGACCGTGAGCCCGGTGTCGCGGGCCAATTGGTCGCGCGGGCGCACACCGGCCGAGAACACCACCAGATCCGCGGCGAGTTGGGAACCGTCGGACAGCTTCATGCCGGTGACCGCGCCGTCGTCGCCGACGACGATCTCCTGCGTACCGGTGCCCGTGTGCACGGTCAGGCCCATGTCCTCGATGGTGCGCAGCAGCGCCGCGCCGCCGCCGTCGTCGACCTGCACCGGCATCAGGCGCGGCGCGAACTCCACGATGTGCGTGGCCAGTCCGAGCCCCTTCAGCGCACCGGCGGCCTCGAGGCCAAGCAGCCCGCCGCCCACGACGGCGCCCGTGGTGGCGCGCGCCTTCGCGTACTCCTCGATGGCGAGCAGGTCCTCGATCGTGCGGTAGACGAAGCAGCCCTCGGCGTCCTTGCCCGGGACGGGCGGGACGAAGGGGTAGGAGCCGGTGGCGAGGACGAGGGTGTCGTACGCAACCACCCGGCCGGAGCGGGCCGTTACCGTCCGCGTCGCCCGGTCGATCGTCTCGGCCGGGTCGCCGAGGTGCAGCTCGATCCCGTGCTCGGTGAGGAACTCGCGGTCCGTGAGCGAGAGTTCGTCCGGAGTCCGGCCCGAGAAGTACGAGGTGAGCTGGACCCGGTCGTACGCCGGGCGGGGCTCCTCGCACAGCACGACCACACGGTGCGTGGCCGTCACACCGCGCTCGGCCAACGCTTCGAGGAAACGCTGACCGACCATGCCGTGACCGACTAGCACGATGGTGTGCGCGGGCGTGGAGGCGGGCGCGGGGCCGTTTCCGTCGGTCGCGACGGCGGACGCGGGCCCGTTCCCGTCGGTCGCGAGGGCGTGTCCGGAGGTGGACCCGTTCCCGTCGATCGCCTTCGCCGCCTTCGCCGCCTTCGTCGTGTCCGTGTGCATCAGGAGCCTCCGTCGTCGGTGCCGAGCTCGACCGGCCGCCGAGCGAGCCGTACGCCCGCGGGTCCGGCGCCGATCACCACCACACGCGTATTCGAGGTCATGACCGCAGCGTGCGGGGCCGGTGTTACCCGGCCGCATCCCGGCTGTTTCCCGGGGGGAACGCTGCGCTCAGCGAGGGCCGGACCCGGTTGTGAGGACTCGGGGGCCCGCGGGCCGAGGCTGAGGAGACCCCGTGCTTCCCGGTGTCGAAGCTCCGAGGTCCCTCATGCCTCCCGGGTGCCGAAGCTCAGAAGTCCCTCAAGCTTGCCGAGACCCATGGACGGCACATCTATCCCGTCCATAGGGTCGCGATCATGCCCGACATATCGCTGACCACGGTCGTTGCCCTCTGCCTCGCCTCGCTCGCGGCCGGCTGGATCGACGCGGTGGTGGGCGGCGGCGGGCTGCTGCTGCTCCCGGCGATGCTGCTCGGGCTGCCGGGCGGCACCTCGGCCGCGTACGCGCTGGGGACGAACAAGGCGGTCGCGATCGTCGGGACGACGGGCGCGGCGGTGACGTACGCGCGCAAGGCGCCCGTGGACGTGGGCACGGCCGTACGGATCGGGCTCGCGGCGCTGGCGGGTTCGACGGCGGGGGCTTTCGTCGCGGCGGGCATGAGCACCGACGTACTGAAGCCCGTCGTCATGGTCGTCCTGGTCGGCGTCGGTGCCTTCGTCATCTTCAGGCCCACCTTCGGTAGGGCGCCCTCGACCGCCCCGGTCCCGCCGCGCCGCGTCGTCGCCGCGATCGGACTCGCGGGCCTGGGCATCGGCTTCTACGACGGGCTCATCGGCCCCGGCACGGGTACTTTCCTCGTGCTCGCCCTCACCGCGCTCCTCCACCTCGACCTGGTGACCGCCTCGGCCACCGCCAAGATCGTCAACTGCTGTACCAACGCGGGCGCCCTCGCGACCTTCGCCTGGAAGGGCACGGTGTTCTGGCAACTGGCCGCGCTGATGGCCGTCTTCAACCTGGTGGGCGGGATGGTCGGGGCGCACACCGCGCTCAAGAAGGGAAGCGGGTTCGTACGGGTCGTGCTGCTGACGGTGGTGTTCGCACTGGTGGCCAACATGGCGTACGAGCAGTGGATCGCGTGAGCGTGAGTCGGCTCAGCGGCTGCCGGTCAGATGGGCGAAGACGACCACGTTCCCCTGGTATCCCGTCGACTTCGCATACCCGCCGCCGCAGGTGATGACGCGGAGCTCGGGGCGGTGTGCGGCGCCGTAGACCTTCTCGTCGGGGAAGTCGTCGGCGTCGTACACCTCGACGGCGTCGACGGTGAAGACGGCCGTACGGCTGTCGCGGCGCTCCACGTCGATGCGGCTGCCCTTCTTGAGGGCGCCGAGGTCGTAGAAGACGGCGGGACCCTCGGCGTTGTCGACATGTCCGGCGACGATGGCGGTGCCCGTCTCGCCGGGGGTGGTGCCCGCCTCGTACCAGCCGGCGAGGTTCTTCTTCGCGGCGGGCGGGACGTCCAGGCTGCCCTGCGGGGTGAGGCCGAGGCCCATCAGGGGGGCGTTCACGTGGATCGAGGGGATGCGGATGCGGTCGGGCGGGGAGTGGGGCAGCGCGCGCGCCGCCGGTGATCTCCCGGCCGGCTCCTTGGCACCCGCCTGCGCGGCCGACGGCTGGGGCGGCGCGTGCGTCTCGGCGCCGCTGCGCAGCAGCCAGGCGCCGGAGCAGAGGGCGACCGCGGTGACGGAGGCTATCGCGATGTTGCTGACCCGGCGGCGCACGTGAGCTCCTCTCTCGGGGGCCCGGCCTCTCCAGGGGCCGGGGGTCCGGGGTTGGGATTGGTCCCCCTCCCCTCCGGGCCGCGAGGGGTGTCGGGCCACGGAGGGGGAGGGAGACTGCGGTACCGGTCGACGGACAGCGGAGGGTGTCCGTCAGATCCCGTCGCCTCTCGCCCGGCGATGCAGGAGCCAGGTACCGCCCGCGGCGGCGACGGCCAGGGCCGCCACTCCCGCCGAGGTCTGCACGGGGTCGGGGCCGAGTGCGCCGCCGACCCCCGTCTTCACATGTCCGCGCGGATTGATCTGTTGGCGCGTGGACGTCAGGGTCACCATCAGGTCGCCGGTGACCTGCCGGCCGCCGGGGCACTTCGCGACGATCTCGTACGTCCCCGGCTGCGCGCTCGGCGGCACCCGGAACTGCCCGATCGCGTCCTGCTCGTGCGCGCTGGGCGCCAGCGAGAACAAGCCCGCGCCCACCGCGCTGGCGTCGCCCGCCGCCGTGCCGTCCGCGCCGCACGCCGCCGTGTTCACCGTGACGTCACCGCCGGGGACGACGGTGGACGGATAGATCTCCAGGCTGCCCGAGTCCCCGCCGTACGCGGGCGCGGCGGCGAGGCCCGCGGCGGCGACGGCGAGTGCGGTACCGGTCACCAGACGGACTGTGCGTCGCATCGTTGCTTGCTCCTCCGAGGGGGCGCGGCCGGCGACACCCCCAAGTGCCGCTGCGTCGGTCGTGCCCCTGCCCTTACGAGGTAAGTGGCACATGGCCGGACGCGCTTCCTGATGAAGCGTCAGAAATGATGTGAACGGGTGTCAGGCGCGTGGCCCGGATGGGTGGGATCGATGACATTCAGGCAGGTCACCGGGGTATGGGTGGGGCGCTGCGGAAAAGAACCCGAAGAAGGCGGGGCGGGGGTGTGAACGGGTGACTGGAGGGAGTGGGGGCGTCGGCCGTGAGGTGGCGCCTTTGCCGGCCGGCCCGCCCGTGCCGCTCGTTGTGTCCACGTGACCTCGATGGAAGTCGAGGTACGTGGCTGGCTGCCATGAAGACAGCCACAGTCGAGTCCATCGCTACCGGCCCCGGCCCTGGCCCCGGCCCGACCCGAGATTGCCCATGCCCTCTGCCCCGCCGCAGTCCGCCGCTCGGCCCCGTCCTGATGGCCCGACCTGGGTGCTCAGCGGGGCTTCCGGGCCCGGCCATGGCCGGGCCCGGAAGCCCGGAAGCCATTGTCGAGGGCCGTCGTGCACGGAAGTCTCGACGTCTGTGACCAGTACAGAGGTTGGAAAAGCCATGCGGCCCCCGCTCATACGTTCCTTTTCTCAGCTCGAAGAGCTCGACCCTGACCGTCCGGTCGTGACCCTGTTCAGTGGGGGTTTGGACAGCTCGTATCTCCTGCTGCGGTTGCGCCGGATGGGGGTGCGGGACGTGCACGCGGTGAGCGTGGACATCGGCGAGGACGAGTCCAGCTCGTACAAGCGCCAGGTCGCCGAGGCGCTCGGGGCGACGATCCACATTCTTGATCGCAGGGAGGAGTTCGCCGGGCGGTATGTCGCGCCGGCGATCGCGGCCCAGGCCGTCTATCTCGGCATCCACCCGGTCAGCTCCACGCTGAGCCGCCCGCTGATAGCCCACAGTGCCGTCGAGCTGGCCCGCACTCTCGGCTCCCAGGCCGTGCTGCACACCGCCAACCGCTCGCAGAACACCCTGCGCCGGCTCAACGGGGCGCTGCGGCTGCTCGGTTACGAGGGCGCGTACGGCAGCCCGTACGACCTGGAGCCGGTCACCCGGGACGACAAGCTCGTCGAACTGCGGGCCGCGGGTGTCGACCTGCTCGCCGGGAGGATCGTCAGCGGTGACTCCAATCTGTGGTGCCGCGAGTTCGAGTCGGGCATCCTCGACGACCCCGAACTGCACGAGGTCCCTGAGGAGATGTATGCCTGGAGCCGGCCGACCGCCGCACCCGGCGAGACCGACGACCTCACGGTCACCTTCGAGAACGGGCTGCCCGTCGCCCTCGACGGCGAGCCGCTGACACTGACCGAACTGGTCGGCCGACTCAACAGGCGGGTCGGCGCGTACGGGCTGGGCCGTTACTCCGGACTCGAGCACCTCGACCACGGCGAGAAGGTGCTCGAGATCCGCGAGATGCCCGCTGCCTGGCTCCTGCTCAGCAGCTACCGGCACGTCGAGAGCGCCTGCCTGGACGCCGAACTCATCCGGGAGAAGCGCCACTTGGAGCAGGTGTGGACCCGCGAGGCCCTTGAGGGCCGCTGGTTCGGTGAACTGCGGTTGACCGTCCAGGCGTTCATGGACGTCTGCGCGTCCCGCACCACCGGGTCCGTGACCTGGCGGCTGCGCACCGGCGGCGCCGACACGCGCTCCATCAGGGCGGGACGGCCGCTCTATCTGCGGGATCGGGAGATCTGGGAAGAGCGCGCCATCGACGCGGAGTCGGCACCGTTCGCCCGCGCAGGGGCGCTGCTCGCCGCGGCTTGATCCGTCGACGCAGTCCCGGACCACCGATCGCTCCCGGCGCAGAACGCCGATCCACCGATACGTACGGAGCCTTTCCATGACCACTGCCGTTGTCCACCCTGTCGCCGCCGATGCTGCCGCCGCCCTCGCCGGGCCCGGTGGCCATCTGATGCCCGCGGCCGCGCTCTCCGCCCTGGCCGGCGCCGACAGTGCCGACTGGGCGCGGTTCGCAGCGCACTGGGACGAACTCACCCTCGACAGGTACATGGCCGACGGCGGCACCTACCGCTTCCGCCGGTACGGCCAGTTCGAGCTCGACCCGGCCGCCGGTGAGCTCACGCTCCTGGAGCACGCCCCCTACCTTCAGGAATCTGACATCAACCCGCTCAACGGCGGTGTCGAACGCGCCTTTGATCCGCTGACCGACTCCTTCGTCGGTGACCCGCTGTTGCGCTCAGTACTCGTCGAACTCGGCCGGATCTTCAGCGCCGTCGACGCCACTACGGCGTGGAACGTAAAACTTCACCCGTACCGCATCCACGCCTCCGCCGACCAGAAGGGCCGGCCCGCACCGGAAGGCAGGCACCGCGACGGGGTCACGTTCATCACCTCGCTGATGATCGGCCGTGTCAACGTCACCGGCGGCGAGAGCGGCGTCTACACCGACGAGGGCGAACACCTGCTCACCACTACGCTGTCCGAGGCGGGTGACCTGCTGCTCGGCGACGACCGACGCACACTGCACTCGGTGACCCCGGTGCAGCCGGTGGACCCCGAACGCGCGGCCCACCGCGACGTATTGGTGATCGCCTACACTGCGCGCTGAGCCGCAGCCGTCCCGACAGAGCCCTTGAGGAGTCCCTGTGAGCGTCACCGCGGCCCGCCGTGCCTGGCTGACCGATCTGCCCGTCCTGCTGGTCGCAGTGGTGTGGGGCTCCAGCTATCTCGCTGCCAAGGGCGTCACCACGACGCAGACCGTGCTGGCGGTGCTCGTGTTGCGGTTCGCCGTGGTGCTGCCCGTGCTGGTCGTCGCCGGGTGGCGGAAGCTGCGGGCGCTGAGAGGTGCGCAGCTGGGCGGGGCCGGCGTCCTTGGGCTGATCCTGGCCGGAATCTTCCTGCTTGAGACGTACGGCGTCGTGCACACCTCGGCGACCAACGCCGGGCTCATCATCAGCCTCACAATGATCTTCACGCCGATCGCGGAGAGTCGGATGCGCGGGACGAGGCTGCCGCGGTCCTTCGTTGCCGCGGCGGGGCTCTCGGTGCTCGGCGTGCTGCTCCTGACACAGGGCTCCGGCTTCAGCGATCCGTCGCTCGGGGACTTGTTGATGCTGGGTGCGGCCGTCGCCCGTACCGTCCACGTTCTCGCGATGTCGCGCATGGAGTCGGTGCAGGGCGCGGATGCGCTGTCGATGACCACGGTCCAACTGGGCAGCGCCGTCGTGGTGTTCGCGCTGCTCTCGGCGATACCGGGGACCGGGAGCACGCCGTGGGCGGCCGCGGCGGACTTCGGGACCGGGGACTGGCTGGGGCTGCTCTACCTGTCGGTGTTCTGCACGCTGTTCGCGTTCTTCGTCCAGATGTGGGCGGTACGCAAGACGTCTCCCTCCCGGGTCAGTCTGTTGCTCGGGACGGAGCCGGTGTGGGCTGCGGTGGTCGGCATCTCCCTGGCGGGCGACCGGCCTGGGTGGATCGGCCTCGTGGGCGCGCTGCTGGTGCTCGCGGGGACGGCGTGGGGGCGGACCGCGGCCGTACCGCAGCAGCGGGCGGCGGCCGTGGACGGGACGGAGCCGGCCGGATCAGTCATCGAGCCAGCCCAGACGGGCGGCGCAGACACCGGCCTGGAAACGACTGGACGCGCCTAGCCTTTCGGTCAGCTCGGAGACGAAACGGCGGACCGTGCGTTCGGAGACTCCGAGCTTGCGGCCCATCGCCTCGTCAGTCAGTCCGCCGGCGAGCATCCGTACAAGCTCGCGGTGGCGGCCGGTCGGCCGCCAGTCACCATCGCCGGGTTCGGCTCCGGCAGCCGTGTCGGTCAGTACGCTCGCGCCCGCCCAGTAGTGCTCGAAGATGCCTCTGAACACGTCGACCAGGGTCTCGCTGCGCAACACGACAGCGGCGATCTCCCCGTCAGCGGCCCGCGGAGCCGGCACGATCGCCAGCGAGTGGTCCACCACGATCAGACGCAGCGGAAGCGTGTGTGCCGTGCGCACCTGGGCGCCCGCGCTGCCGAGGCGGCGCAGATAGGCGGCCATATGCGGTACGGCGGCCGCGGAGCCGAGATGGATGGTACGGATGCCTACGCCGCGGCCCAATGCGAGCTGGTCCCGTTCGAAGCCCGCCTCGATCATGCCGGGGGGCAGTGCACGGCCCGGATGCAGCGACAGGACCTCCACCTCGACGCGCTGTGAGGCGTCCTCCAGGGCCGCCGACACATTGGCCGCGCCTGTCACCGCCTCCATCTGCGCGGAGGAGAGCTCACGGGCGTGTACGGGCTGGAAGTCCGCGACGACCTGCGCGAGCGCGGACCGGGTCTGCTGGACGGCGCTGAGCAGCGTGCCCGTCTGCTGCTCCTCCTCAAGGAGCAGATTCCGCAGGGCGGTGTCGGGAGCGAGCGCTGTCCAGCCGTTCCGGGATTCGGGCGACGGTACGAACAAGCCGAGCCGGCCAAGCAGTTGGAGCGCCTCGGCGAACTCCGTACCGCTCCAGCCGCGGTCCTCTGTGAGCAGCTCGGGGCTCCACGAGGCATCGTCGAGGGCAATGCGATAAAGCTCTTGCGCCCTTGCACGTGCGTCCACCCCGTCCGTCCCCCATTCCGTGAGCCGCGCTCCCCGCTGCCAGCACGTAAATGATCTTAGGAATGATCCCGTTCCATGGACGGATCTGTCCGTAATGCGGACCAGGGTGCGTGGCAGGCGTCCTCCCCTGGCCATGTCCGGTCCCGGAACTCCCCTGCCCGTAGCCGCTGATGAGCTCGCCGGAACATGCTGGTCACACAGAACGAACACCTACAGGGGGAATTCTCATGCCTGCGTCCGTCTCTTCCGTCCCGTCCTTTTCCGCGTCCTCGCGTCGTACACGCCTGCTCTGCGGAGTAGTCGCGGTGCTCGCCCCGGTGCTCGTCCTCAGCGGGGTCGCCACGATCGCCGGCGCCGAACCGCAGGCTGTGACCTCGGCCGCCAGCGACTCTCTCATCTGGGGCTGATCCGGTGCTCCGGCCGAGGATCGCCGTCGTCGCCCCGTTGACCGGGCCGCGCACGGTCTGGGGTACGGTCCTCCTCGGCCGGGTCGACCGGGCTCGGTCCGCATGCCCGGACCTTGCCGAGTGGCATGTGTACGACGAGATCCCGGGGGTCGCTGAGGCCGTCGTCGGCGCCGGTTGCACAGCGGTGGTCGGCCACAGCCATGCGGTCGGCGCTCGCAACGCCCTGCCCGTGTACCAAGCTGCCGGACTGCCCTGCTTTCTGCCGTTCGTACGCGCCGGGGCCCCCGCGCTGAGCTGGGCACCCGACGAGGACGCACTGGCCCGCACGATCGTCGAGGGAGCAGTGGCGCTGGGCGCGAAGGCGCTCTCGGTGGCGCATGACGAGGGCCCCGCCTGGGCGGCACTGGCGCACGGGGTGGGGGCGGCGGCTGCGGCGGCGGAACTCGCACTGCGGCCGGGGGGCGTACTGGCCGTGCTGGCGCCGCAGGAACGGTTCGAGCGGTTCGTACGGGGTGGTGCCGGCCCGGTGCTCATCCCGGTGGACTGCGGCCTGGGCTCGTTCGGTGTGCTGGCCGGGATGGCGGACGGCCGCGAGGTGTGGGCCGTACACCCGCAGATGTGCGCGGTACGCCGGGCAAGGACCGCGGTGACTGCCCTCGTCGGCGCCCTCGACGCGGACCCCGCGCTGCGGGGGGAGGCACTGAGGGAGGCGGTACGGGCGTGTTCGGTGGCGCTGCTCGACCCCCGGGGCGGAGTCCTCGGAGACGGCTGGCGACTGTCGCGTCTCGGCAGCGTGTGCCCGGCGCGAGAAGGGGGCTGACCCTGTGGGTCCTGGGGACGATGTACGGCCGATACACGCAGCCGTAGCCAGGGGCTGGCCCCGTCCGACATGCTGTTCCTGCCGTCCGAGGGTTCCGCGAGGGCGGCGTCTCCGCACGCTTCGACATCGCTCCGCGCAGTTCCGAAACCCGGCACGACTACTTCACCTGTCGTGCTCGTCACGGAAGCGCGGTGGCAACCAACGGAAGCGCTCGGTCGCATTGGTTCGGTCGGCGAGGCGCGAGCGCTGCCCGTCCGTGACGTCGAGTGTCCGTCCTACGGCTGGTGTGCCCGGTCGGCGCAGGTCATGATCCGTCCGTGATGATGCCGAAGGGGCTTCTGGTCGAGAGGGCCGCCCGCAACAACGCCGAGTGGTGCGCGGTGATGAGCCGATCGCACGACGTGGCGGGCGAGTTCGGGGCGCAGGTCTGGGCCGCCCCGGCCCGTACGCCCCCGTACCACCCCGACGCGGTGACGCTGGCGCCGGGCGCCGACCCGGCCGCGCTGACCGCCCGCATCGACACCGCCACGCCCGGCGCGTCCGTCAAGGACAGCTTCGCCGACCTCGACCTGACGGGGTCCGGCTTCCAGGTGCTGTTCGAGGCGCAGTGGATCCACCGTCCGGCGGGCGCGCCCGCCGCCGCCCCGCATCTCGCCTGGGACGTGGTGGGTGACCCGGACACACTTGGCGACTGGGCGCTCGCCTGGGACGACGGGGGCGGGAACGCGGACCTCTTCCGCCCCGAACTGCTCGACGACCCGGACACCTTCGTACTCGCCGTAAGGTCCGCCGAAGGCGGATTGACCGCCGGAGCGGTGGCGAGCAGGAGCGACCAAGTGGTCGGGATCTCCAATGTCTTCGCCCTGGACGACGGCCCCGACGCGGCCTGGCCGGCCGTACTGGACGCGGTGCACCGGCTGTTCCCCACCCTGCCGGTGGTCGGCTACGAGCACGGAGAAGACCTGGCGGCAGCCGTCCGCCAGGGCTTCGAACCGGTCGGTCCGCTGCGGATCTGGCTGCGCGGATAGCTAGGATCACCTCCCCATGGACACGAGTGCAGGGCACGAGATGATCGCCATCCCGCCGGGTGAGGTCAGGCTGTCGGACCGGCGCACGCAGCGCGCCTGGTCGGTCGAGCTCGCGCCCTATCGGCTCGGGGCGTTTCCGGTGACGCGGATGCTGTACGCACAGGTGACCGGCCTGCGGCCGAGCGCCGCCGATGAGGACCGCTTCCCCGTCGCGGACATCTCCTGGTGGGACGCCGTCCGGTTCTGCAACGCCCTGTCCCGGCGCGACGGTCTGGCGCCCGCCTACGACCTCGACGCCGAGGACATCGAATGGGACACCTCCGCCGACGGCTACCGACTGCCGACCGAGGCCGAGTGGGAACACGCCTGCCGTGCCGGTACGACCGGACCGCGCTACGGCCCGCTCGACGAGATCGCCTGGTACCGCGCCAACTCCCACGACCGAATCCACCAGGTGGGCGGCAAGCACCCCAACCCATGGGACCTCCACGACATGCTCGGCAACGTCTGGGAGTGGTGCTGGGACACCTACGACCCCGAGGTCTACGGCACCTACCGTGTGCTGCGCGGCGGCGGCTGGTTCGACGAACACTGGAGCTGCCGTTCCTCCGTACGACGACGCAGCCACCCGACCTTCCAGGTCGACGACGTGGGGTTCCGCGTCGCGCGCTCGGTTGCGCGCTGACGCGCGGGGTTCGCCGCCACGCTCAGCCCGCTGCACAGAGTGGGGAGGCACCTCGGCTGCGGTCCCTGTCGTGGCCGGTCGTCACCCGGCAGTTTCCGGGCGGGCGTGGCGAGTTGCTGCTTCCTGAGCCGCACTCTCCAGCCGACGTCGACGCTTCTCCCACGATGCCGCGTCGCCGGGTGCCCTGTTGTCGTTCCCGGTCCGCTGTCCCACGGTCCCGTCGATGAGTTCCCGGACGATGTCGGCGTGCCCGGCGTGCCGGCAGGTCTCGGCGATCATATGGACGAGTGTCCGGTGGAGCGTTATCGGTTTCCCCTCACCCCCGGGCAGGTGGCCGACCACGTCGAGATCCAGCGCCTCGATCGTTGCGTCCGCGTGGGCGCATGCACGGCGGTACTGCCCGACCATCTCTTCCCGGGTCTCGTCGGCGGTCGCCCAGAGGTCCGAGTCCGGCTCGGCATCGCTGCCGGGGACCCAGGGCGGGGGCGGCCCACCGAACGGCCTGCCGTACGTGTCACCGAGGTACACGGCCTCTGCACCGGTCAGGTGCTTGACCAGCCCCAGCAGGTTGGTGCCGGTCGGAGTCATCGGCCGGCGGATGTCGTACTCCGACAGCCCTTCAAGTTTCCCGAGCAGAGCGTCGCGAGCATCCTGAAGAACGACACGAAGGTCTTGCTTGGGGTCTGATCCGATCATGCGGTCAGTCTGCCGCTCGGGCGATCAGGGTTCACCACCTTATTGAGGCACCTTTGTCAGGGCCTCGGACTGAGCCCGCTCGGTGTGCTGTTGACGCTCTGCCCACCGGACGGCGAGTGGTGCCGCCAGGCCGGTGAGGGCGAACAGTGCTCCGACGACGTACCAGCCGGGGCGGCCCCAGGTGATGCAGAGCGAGATGAGCAGGACCGGTCCGAGGGCTTCGGCCAGGCCGGCGCCCAGGCCGAACACGCCGAGGTACTGGCCGGTGGCGCGCTCGGGGGCGAGGGCGAAGGAGACCTCGAAGCCCGCGGCGGAGTGCCACAGTTCGCCGATCGCGTGGACCACCACCGCGGACATCAGCAGCGCGGCGGCAGCCCATGCCGGGATCCCCGCGGACAGGGAGATCAGGGAGCAGGAGGCGAGGAAGGCCACGCCCGACCGGCGGTAGGCGCTTCCGCCGGCCGTGGGGGAGTCGATGCCGCGGCTGGCTCGCACCTGGAACGCGATGATGATCAGGGTGTTGACGAGCATGGTGCCCGAGATGAGCCAGCGCGGCGCGGTGGTGGCCGTGACCAGCCAGAGCGGCAGGGCCACGGTGATCACCTTGAACTGGATGGCCATGACGCCGTCGAGGACGGTGAGTAGGAGGTAGGGGTGGTCCCGCAGGGCGATCCAGCGTGGGCCGCCACCGGTTGCGGGGGCGGGCGTGACCGGGGGCAGGCGGACCAGGACGACCGCCGAGGCCGCGGTGGAGACCGCGATACCGAGGACGAGAAGCTGGTAGGCGCTGTGCGTGCCGACCTGGACCGCCCAGCCCGCCAGCAGCGCGCCGAGGGAGATCCCTACGTTGGTCACGGAACGGAGGTAGGCCCGGAACGCCTGCGGCCGGTCCCCTCCGTAGCGCCTGACGAGCGGACTGCGCGCGGCCACTCCGGCGGCCTGCGCCCCGGTGGCCGCGCACACCGCCAGCACGAACGGCCAGAAACTGTCCGCCAGCACGAAGCAGGCCGTCGCCACCGCCCGGACGACGAGCGTGACCGCGTACACGCCGCGTGCCCCGTACCTGTCCGCGAGGTGCCCCGCGCCGACGCCCAGCGCGAGCGAGACGAAACCGGCGATGCCCAGTCCAAGCCCCACCTGGGCCGCCGGAAGGTGAACCGCCTGGGTGAAGTACAGGACCCCGGCGGTCAGGTAAAGACCGCTGCCGATGGTGTAGACGAAGTTCGAGGCGGCGAGAACACGCTGAGGTCCGGCATCAGGCAGCAAGTTGGGCATGAAATGGCTCCGCGTCCAGGGCAGGCGGTAAGGGCCACTCAAGCTTGTTGCATATTACTCGCAATAACAACCTGGTTGTGTGAGCTGTTGCCGGGACACTCGCCGGCGGCGAGGACGGATTCGGCGGCGGCGGTGCGGGCGTAGAGGACGGAGCGGCCGGCGCGATGGGCGCTGACCAGGCCGGCGTCGCGCAGCGCGGTGAGGTTCTGGGAGACCCCGGCCGGCGAGAGCCCCGTACGGCGGGCCAACTCGGTGGTGGAGGCCGGAGTTTCCAGTTCGCTCAGCAGCATGGTCCGCGAGCGGCCGAGTACGGCGGCGACGGCGTCGGTCCCGGTGAAGGGCCGGGGTTCCCACAGTGCGCCGACTCCACGCGCCGGGTATGCCAGTTGAGGCGGCTCCGGTGGTGTCACCCGGGTGAGCGGGCTCGGTCCGGTGAAGGCCGAGGGGATCAGCAACAGCCCCGCGCCCGCAGTCTGCCGGGACAGGGTCCCCTGTCGGCGGGCGAGCCGTAGCGCGTCGTCGTCCCAACTCAACGACGGGTGAAGATCGTTGAAGAGGTGGCCCGTGCCGTGCTCGGCGACCTGCCGGGCGCGGTGGAAGATGTCGGCGTCAAGTACGGTCCGGATCCGTGCCCAGTAGGGGGCGAGCGCCAACTCCCAGTAAGTCTTGATCTCTTCCGCAACCCGGACCAAGAGGGATCGCGGCTCGGCGTACAGGGTCCGCGACCTCGGTCCCAGCCGCCCTTGCTCCTGCCCCAGACGGTCGAGTTCCCGGCGTACCCGGACGGCGGGACTGGCCAGGATCCCGGCCAACTCCACTGCCAGGGTCGGGGCCGGTCCGGCGGGCGCCGGGTTGAGGAAGTCGGGCACGTATCCCGAGGGCGGGATCAGCTCGGCGAGCCAGCCCCGGTCGAGCCCCGCGGACGCGACCCGAGGCCGTACCTGCTCGGCCCAGGGCCGGTGTACGGGATGTGCGGAGCCGGAGTTCAGCAGCTTGAAGCTGGTTCCGATCTCCCACATCGGCGAGACGGCGAACCGCATCTGAGCCAGATCACTCGCCGAGAACACCAGTTCATCCTGCATGGCCACCCTAAGGATTCACACCTGACTGAATCAATGGCGGCCAGTTTACCGAGGGGAGATCATCCCTGGCATGACCTCCCCAAAGACGATCAACGCTGCTGAATCGGGATCCTGGAAGCTCGGTGGCGACCTGGAGATCAACCGGATCGGTTTCGGTGCGATGCGCCTGACACAGCGCGGCGAGGCGTTCGCGGCCGACGCCGCTCCGAGCGACCGTGACCGGGCAATCGGCGTGCTGCGAGACGCCGTTGAGCTCGGCGTGAACCACATCGACACCGCCGCGTTCTACTTCTCACCGCTGCGCTCCGCCAACGAACTGATTAACCAGGCGCTGGCCCCCTACCCGGACGACCTCGTCATCACCACCAAGGTCGGGCCGGGCCGCGACCCGTCGGGTGCCTGGCTGCCCCATGCCACCCCGGAGCAACTGCGAGGCCAGGTCGAGGAGAACCTGCGCCAGCTCGGCCGTGACCACCTCGACGTGGTGAACCTGCGCGTCGTCGGCACCGGTTCGATCGCCGAACGATTCGGCGCGTTGGCCGAACTGCGCGACGCCGGGCTCATCCGCCACCTGGGCCTCTCCAACGTCCGTCCCGAACACCTCGACGAGGCCCAGGCCATCGCGCCGGTGGTCTGCGTACAGAACCCGTACGGCATTGGTGTACGGCCCGACCACGATGAGTTCCTGCGTACCTGCGGCGAGCGGGGCATCGCGTTCGTGCCGTTCTACGCGATCGCCGCCGCCGGGCGCGACGCGGGCGCGCGCGGCACCGACAGCGACGAAGTGCTTGCCGTCGCGCGCGACCATGGGGCGAGCCCCGCACAGATCCGGCTGGCCTGGACGCTGCACCGCGGGCCGCATGTGCTGGCCATCCCCGGTACCGGCAACCCGGACCACCTGGCCGCGAACATCGCCGCCGGGACGTTGCGCCTTTCCGAGGCCGAACAGGCCGTCCTGGACTTCCTCCACCGGAGCGGCACGTAGGCGTTGATCGTCAGGGAGCCACGTCCAACACAGACGTGACCTCCGTGGTCCCGTGTCTCCGGCTCGGTGGTTGTCGGGTCGGGACGAGCCGGGGCCTCTGTCCTTCGGCCGGATCAAACCCGACGGAACTCCCCACTGAGGGGTGGTGAGAGCGACGCGGAAGGCTGTCCAGACGGTGGGGGTGACGTGGAGGGAAGGACCGGTGGGGTGCCTGGAGTCGCGTATGGCGATGGCGGCGGGGGGCAGTCAACGAGGCCGGGGCGGATGAGATCCACGCGGAGATGCGGCACTGGATGCCGGAGGACGTGCCCGACTCGGAGGCCGACGCGCTCGCGGAGCGGTCGGCGGCGGACGAGACGGAGAGGAGGGGTGTCGCATGAGCTACCGCATCGCCTACGCTCCGCCCGCGGATGGCCACTTGGCCAAGATGCGGAACGCCGAGGCGGTCAGGAGTGCCGACGGCGGGCACGATCGGCCGAGTTCCGTACGGATGTGGATCGACTGCGGTGAGGGGTGACCGGGACCGGCGCGAGGCGACGGTCCGGGGTGCCATCCTTTCGTACTACGTCTCCTGGGCTGTGCTGACGGTCGCCGTGTCAGCCTCGTCCAGCCACTCTGAGCGTGGTGAAGCGCCGACCGGAGGCGCAGCCACCTGGTGGGGAGGAGGAAAGGACGCGTGAGGTACCCCTTCTTCGTCTACGGCACTCTGCGCCCCGGCGAGCGCAACCACGACCTCTTCCTGCGCGGGCGTACGGAGTCCGAGGCGCCGGGACGGCTGCGGGGGGCTTTGCTGTACGAAGGACCCGGCTATCCGTACGCCGTCGAGGAACTCGGGGGAGCGGGGGGAGTGGTGAGCGGGGAACTGGTCACCGCACTGCCCGAGGCCTACGACGAACTGCTCGCCGTGCTCGACGAGTTGGAGGAGTACGCGCCCGGCGACCCCCGCAACCTGTACGAGCGCGTCGCGCGTGAGGTGACGTGTGCGGACGGGGCGGCCGTGCGGGCCTGGGTGTACGTGGCCGCACCCGCGGTCGCCGCCCGGCTGCGGGACCACGGCAAGCTCATCGAGGGTGGGGACTGGCACGCCTGAAGGTGTTTGCACCTGTGCGGGTGGCCGCCTTGTGTCCCTGCCGCTGCCGCTGCCGCTGCCGCTGCCCCTGCCCCGCGCCCGCGCCTGGGGTCCGGCCATGTCCGACGGCGACATCTCCAGGCGACGCGCCCTCGCGTTGAGCGCTGCGGCCACCGGAGCGGCCCTGAGTATCGGGCTCGCCCTGCGCTCCTCGGACGAGCCTCCCCGCGGGACGGAGGGCGCCGCGAGGGCGGCCCCGGGTGCCGCCCCGGCGCTCGGCTTCCGGAGGTTCACTGGCGGCTCAGAGAGCGCGTCACACCCGCCGCGATCGTCGTCGCCAGGATCCAGCCGGTGGCGATCAGCAGATAGGCGAGCCACTGGTACCCGCCGCGCGGTGCGAAGGCCCCTTCCTGACCGAAGTCGATGATGGGCAGCAGCAGATCGAGGGTGTAGAAGACCGGGTTGAACACCGGCGCCTCGGCGGGCTTCAGGGCGTGCGGATGGTGCGCCGCGAAAGCCACGGCGCCGGTGCACAGCAGCAACAGCAACCAGCCGGCCGCGCGCATCGGGCGGAAGCCGTAACCGACGGTCGCGTCCTGCAAGTGGCCCCAGAACCGGGCGTAGCGGGGCAGGGTACTGCGGTGTCGGCGGAGTTTGGCCAGCTGGACGCTGCGTGCCGCGGCGTCGTCACCCGCGGTGCGGTACGCGGTGGCCAACTGCTCGTAGGCGTACGGGAGATAGCCGCCCTCCTCCCTTTCCAGCAGCGGCAGTCGCTCCCTCGCGGGGAGATGCGGGGCGAGGGTGCGGTAGCTGAGGCCGTCGATCCTGACGCGAGCGGGCCACACTTCCGGAGGGACGTGCAGAAGGTCCAGTTGGGAGCGGCGCAGGTTCACGGCGCCCTCGATCGGGGCGGCGTCGCGCAGCCACAGCTCGCCGATGACACAGCTGCTGGCGCGCAGGGCCTGCCCCTCGGGGTGGGACAGCCGGGCGTAGGCGAGGTTGAGCTGGTGCGGAATCCGGGCGCCACGGAGGTTGACCCGGCCATGGGCGCGCAGCCGCATGGCCCGCAGGTCGGTGCCGACGGAGAGGGTCTCGGCGTGCAGGGAGGTGCCGCCGGGCGCGTGCAGCTCGGCGTCGTCGAGGTTCACCTGGCCGCCGACCGTGGCCCCGTTCAGCCGGACCTGGCCGTGGGCGACGAGGCCGACGGCCCACAGGTCGGTGCCGATGTCCGCGTGGTTCAGCTGGAGTGCCGCTTCCTCGGGGGTGTCGGAGTCCGGGGTGTCCAATGTCGTCGGGAGGCCCAGACGGGCCCCGTTCACGAACACGGCGCCGGAGATCTTCGCCCCCTGGAGCCGCACCGGGCCGGTGATACGGGAGCAGCTGAGCCGCAGCGCCCCGTCGACGCGCAGGTTTCCCGCGGTGAGCCCGGGCAGCACCGAGTCGCTCAGCACCAGGGCGCGTACCTCCGCCCCGTAGAGCGTCAGGGTCTGCTCGAAGTGACAGGACCGCAGCCGCACGGCGTGCTGGACCGTCCCGTACGTGAGATCCAGCTGTCCCGTGATGCGCGCGCCCGTCAGCTTCAGGCCGGCGATCTCACCGTCGTGGGCCGGTCCGTCGATCAGCAGCGCCCGCAGCACCTCGGCGCGTACGGTCCGCTCGGGACCCCACGACGAGCCGGCCGAGGAGTCCTCGTCGGCGCTCTCGCGGAAGTCGATCCCCTCGCCGAGCGGGAAGGCCTCCCAGACCCGGCGTTCCGCGGGGGTGAGGTCGGTGACCGCCATCATTCGCCCGCCGCCGCCAGGGCCTGTCCCACCCCGGGTTCCTTGGGCCCAAGGAACCGCGGATCCGGCTGCAACACCGCGTCCAGCGCGGCCTTCCCCGCCGCCAGGATCTCCCGGGCGCCCCCGTAGTACCAGGTCAGGTCAT
This sequence comes from Streptomyces sp. NPDC087263, assembly GCF_044744645.1. Taxonomy (NCBI): domain Bacteria; kingdom Bacillati; phylum Actinomycetota; class Actinomycetes; order Kitasatosporales; family Streptomycetaceae; genus Streptomyces; species Streptomyces sp. NPDC087263. The sequence continues at coordinate 744,939 of NZ_JBIUYT010000001.1, read as the reverse complement.
GCTTGGCGTCGACTCCGACGCCGTACGACTCGATGCCTGCCTCCTGGCACAGGGTGACGGCGCGGCGGATGTGGAAGGCCTGGCTGATCAGCACGGCCCGGTCGACGCCGAAGATCTTCTTGGCCCGCACACAGGAGTCCCAGGTGTCGAAGCCCGCGTAGTCGCTGACGATGTGTCCGTCGGGCACGCCGTGCTCGCTCAGATACGTGCGCATCGCGTCCGGTTCGTCGTAGTCCTCGCGGCTGTTGTCGCCGGTGACGAGGACGACCTCGACACGCCCCGTGCGGTACAACTGGGCCGCCGCGTCGAGGCGGTTGGCGAGGTACGGGGACGGCTCGCCGTTCCACAGCCCGGCGCCGAAGACCACGGCCACCTCGGTACGCGGGGCGTCCGCCGTCGTACGCAGCCGGTCGCCCGTCACGACGTACATCCATGTCGAGGGAAGCAGCGCCAGCACGCAGAGCAGTACGAACCCCTGTACGGCGCGTCGTTGCCCGGCACGCGTGCGGGGCAGGCGTGGTAGACGCGGCAGGCGTGGCTTCGGCAGCTTCAGGTGGCGCATCGGGCGGTCCCCTCCCCAGGTGGCCTCGACCATGGAGGACGCGTCGAACAGTGATCCGGTTCGCTTCCATGGAGTGATCAGCTTCACTCGGTGCGCCGCAGGCGCAGGTCACGGCCGCTCACACAGCGCCGCGCCCGACCGTGAACCCCCGGAAAACACCCGTCATACCCGCGCAACGGCGCGGCAACCTCGTACCGTCAGGATCGGCGCCATGACGGCGTCGAACCCCGCACACGACGAGTCCTCGCCCGGCCCCGGTGGCCCACGGCCGCTCGCCGGCGCCCACCTCGACAGTACGGCGCAACTCATGAACGCGATCACCAGCCGGCTCGGCAGTCAGCTCAGCCTTGTCTCGCTCAACGGCGCACGCCGCCCCGCACCCCCCGCGCTCGTCCTCGTCGCGCACGGCAGCCGCGACCCGCGCGCGCTGCACACCGTACGCACCCTGATCGAGCGGGTCCGAGAGCTCCGCCCCCACCTGCCCGTCCACCTCGGACACATCGAACTGAACGAGCCCCTGCTGCCCGACACGCTCGCGTCACTCAAAGGCAGCGAGGGCGGCGAAGGCAGTGAGGCCGTCCTCGTGCCGCTGCTGCTCAGCCGCGGCTACCACGTCAAGCGGGACATCCCCGAGGCCGCGACCGCCGCCCCCGCGCCGCTCCGCACCCGCGTCGCCGCCCCGCTCGGCCCGCACCCCCTGCTCGTGGAGACGCTGTACGCGCGGCTCGTCGAGGCCGGCTGGCGGACGGGCATGAGCGACTCGGCGCGCCGGTCGAGCGGCGTCGTCCTCGCCGCCGCCGGGTCCCGCGACCCCGACGCGGGACTCGACACCCGCCGCACCGCCCACCTGCTCGCCGAGCGCCTGGGCGTTCCCGTCGTCCCGGCGTACGCGTCCGCCGCCGCGCCCACCGTCCCCGCCGCCGTGCGCGCCATGGCCGCCCGCGGCCGTCACCGTATCGCCGTCGCCTCGTACTTCACCGCCCCCGGCCGCTTCGCCACCGAGTGCGCCGCGGCCGCCCCCGGGATCGCGGCCGAGCCCCTGGGTGACCACCCGGCGATGGCCCGCCTGGTCCTGCACCGCTACGACCAGGCCCTCGCGACCCCCGAGCCCACCCCGGAACGCACGCTGGCCACGGCCTGAAGCACAGCCCCGAGCGGACGGCCATGCCCCGTTTGTCACTGGCTGCGTTTACTGTCGGGGCATGGAAGGCACCGCACCGAAGACCGAAAGCACCGAGCACGAGGCATACGAAGACAGCGCGACGTGGAGTGGGTACGACGACACCTCCACCGAGCGCTGGGCCGTCGAGCCCGACAAGCGTCCCGGCCGCACCGCCTTCCAGCGCGACCGCGCACGCGTACTGCACTCGGCCTCCCTGCGCCGCCTCGCGGGTAAGACCCAGGTCGTCACGCCCGGCACCAGCAGCCAGATCTGGGACGCCAGCCCCCGCACCCGGCTGACCCACTCCCTGGAGTGCGCCCAGGTCGGCCGCGAGCTGGGTGCGGCTCTCGGCTGCGACCCCGACCTCGTCGAGGCGTGCTGCCTCTCCCACGACCTGGGTCACCCGCCCTTCGGGCACAACGGCGAACAGGCACTCAACGAATTCGCCGCGGACTGCGGCGGCTTCGAGGGCAACGCCCAGTCACTGCGCCTGCTCACCCGCATCGAGCCGAAGCACTTCGTACGCTCCAGGACGACCGGCGAACTCGTCAGCGTCGGCCTCAACCTCACCCGCGCCGCCCTCGACGCCGCCACCAAGTACCCCTGGCCGCGCGGCGCCCACCCGGCCGACCCGAAGTCGCGGAAGTTCGGGGTCTACGAGGACGACCGGCCGGTCTTCGACTGGATCCGCAAGGGCGCCCCCGGCACCCGTACGTGCTTCGAGGCCCAGGTCATGGACTGGGCGGACGACGTGGCGTACTCGGTGCACGACGTCGAGGACGGTCTGCACGCGGGCCACATCGACCCCAACTGCCTGCACGCCGAGCCGGAACGGCAGGCGGTCTTCGCGGTGGCCATCGGGCGGTACGTGCCCGCGGACACCGACCCCGAAGAGCTCGCCGAAGCCCTCGACCGGCTCCTCGAACAGGAGTGGTGGCCGCACGGGTACGACGGATCAGCCGTCGCACAGGCCCGGCTGAAGGACGCGACCAGCCAGCTCATCGGGCGTTTCTGCCTGGCGGCGGAGGGCGCCACGCGCGCGAGGTACGGCACCGGACGGCTCACGCGGTACGCGGCGGAGCTGGTCGTCCCACGCGCCGCGCGCCTGGAGTGCGCCGTTCTCAAGGCGGTCGCCGACCGGTACGTCATGCAGCGCGCCGAGCAGGAGCGGCTCCGTGCCGATCAGCGGATCGTCGTCGCCGAGCTGGCCCAGGCGCTCACCGACCGCGCCCCGGACGGCCTGGACCCGCAGTTCCGTGCCCTGTTCGACGAGGCCCCGGACGACAGGGCACGCAAGCGCGTGATCGTCGACCACATCTCCTCACTCACCGACGCCTCGGCGCGTTCCCTGCACCTCAGGCTCACCACGCGGCCCCAGGGGGCCCGAAAAGGGTGACCCTGCGTGGCCTGATCGGGCCTCTCCCCCTTCCCGCATCACGCTGCGTGCGGGACGCTCGCCTAGGGCGACATCCTTACGAGGAGGCATCAAGTGGTCGACGCGGATCAGACATTCGTCATCGTCGGAGGCGGACTGGCCGGAGCGAAAGCGGCCGAGACGCTCCGAGCCGAAGGGTTCACCGGGCGGGTGATACTGATCTGCGACGAGCGCGACCACCCCTACGAACGCCCGCCGCTCTCCAAGGGCTACCTCCTCGGCAAGGAGGAGCGTGACAGCGTCTTCGTCCACGAACCCGCCTGGTACGCGCGCAACGACATCGAGCTGCACCTCGGCCAGACCGTCGACGCGATCGACCGGAGCGCGAAGACGGTCCGCTTCGGCGACGACGGCACCCTCGTGCGCTACGACAAGCTCCTCATCGCGACCGGCGCCGAGCCCCGCCGCCTGGACGTCCCGGGCACGGATCTCACCGGCGTCCACCACCTGCGCCGCCTCGCCCACGCCGAACGCCTCAAGGGCGTCCTCACCGCGCTGGGCCGGGACAACGGGCACATCGTGATCGCGGGCGCCGGCTGGATCGGCCTGGAGGTCGCCGCGGCGGCCCGGGAGTACGGCGCCGAGGTCACCGTCGTCGAACCGGAGGCGACCCCGCTGCACTCGGTCCTCGGCCCCGAGCTCGGCCAGATCTTCGCCGAACTGCACCGCGAGCACGGCGTCCGCTTCCACTTCGGCGCCCGCCTCACCGAGATCGTCGGCCAGGACGGCCTGGTACTCGCCGCCCGCACCGACGACGGCGAGGAACACCCCGCGCACGACGTGCTCGCCGCGATCGGTGCCGCCCCGCGTACCGCCCTGGCCGAGGCCGCCGGCCTGGAGATGGCCGACCGTGCGCACGGCGGCGGCATCGCGGTCGACGAGCGGTTGCGCACCTCCGACCCCGACATCCACGCGGCCGGCGACGTCGCCTCCTTCCACCACACGCTCTTCGACACCCGGCTGCGCGTCGAACACTGGGCCAACGCCCTCAACGGCGGCCCGGCGGCGGCCCGCGCGATGCTGGGCCGCGAGCTGACGTACGACCGCGTGCCCTATTTCTTCTCCGACCAGTACGACATCGGGCTCGAGTACTCGGGCTGGGCGCCCCCGGGGACGTACGACCACGTGGTGATCCGTGGAGACGCCGGCAAGCGGGAGTTCATCGCCTTCTGGGTGAAGGAGGGACGGGTGCTGGCCGGGATGAACGTGAATGTGTGGGACGTCACGGAGCCCATCCAGCAGCTGATCCGATCCCGGGCCCAGGTGGACACCGAGGCGCTCGCCGACCCGCACGTTCCGCTGGACAGTCTCGTCCCGTGACCGACGACGGCGCTCGACTGTCACACCCTCACCGTAGAATCCATCCGTGGCCGGAAGGATCAACGACGAGGACGTGAAGGCGGTTCGGGACGCGGTCCCGATCGACGCCGTGGTGTCCGAGTACCTCCAGCTGCGCAACGCGGGCGGCGGAAACCTGAAAGGTCTCTGCCCCTTCCACGACGAGAAGTCACCGTCCTTCCAGGTCAGCCCGAGCAAGGGGCTCTTCCACTGCTTCGGCTGCCAGGAGGGCGGCGACACCATCGCGTTCGTGATGAAGGTCGACCACCTCACCTTCTCCGAGGTGGTCGAGCGCCTCGCCGCCCAGGCCGGCATCACGCTGCGGTACGAGGAGGGCGGGTACAACCCCGCCCACCAGCGCGGCGAGCGCATCCGCCTGGTCGAGGCCCACAAGGCCGCCGCGCAGTTCTACATCGAGCAGCTCGACACCAGCTCCGAGGCCGACACGGGCCGCAAGTTCCTCGCCGAGCGCGGCTTCGACCAGTCGGCCGCCGCCCACTTCGGCGTCGGCTACAGCCCCCAGGGCTGGGACCACCTCACCCGCTACCTCCGAGGCAAGGGCTTCACCGACAAGGAACTGCTCCTCTCCGGCCTCTCCCAGGAAGGCCGCCGCGGCCCCATCGACCGCTTCCGCGGCCGCCTGATGTGGCCGATCCGCGACATCGGCGGCGAGGTCGTCGGCTTCGGCGCGAGGAAGCTGTACGAGTCGGACAACGGCCCGAAGTACCTGAACACGCCCGACACCGCGATCTACCGCAAGTCCCAGGTCCTGTACGGCATCGACCTCGCCAAGAAGGACATCGCCAAGGCCAGCCGGGCGGTCGTCGTCGAGGGCTACACGGACGTCATGGCCTGCCACCTGGCCGGCGTCACCACGGCGATCGCGACCTGCGGCACCGCGTTCGGCACCGACCACATCAAGATCCTCCGCCGCTTGCTGATGGACAACGGCTCGGCCCGCGTGATCTTCACCTTCGACGGCGACGCGGCGGGCCAGAAGGCCGCCCTGCGCGCCTTCGAGGACGACCAGAAGTTCGCCGCCGAGACGTACATCGCGATCGCCCCGGACGGCATGGACCCCTGCGAGCTGCGCCTCGCCAAGGGCGACGCGGCGGTCGCCGACCTCGCCGAACCCCGCACCCCGCTCTTCGAGTTCGCGCTGCGCCAGATCGTCCTGCGCTACGACCTCGAAACGCCCGCGGGCCGCGCCGGGGCGCTGGACGAGGCGGCGCCCATCGTCGCCCGCATCAAGAACACCGGCGCCCAGCACGAGGTCGCCGTGCAGCTCGCGGGCATGCTCGGCATCCTCGACACCCAGTTCGTCGTCAAGCGGGTGGCCCAGCTGGCCCGTTGGTCCCGCGACCGCGGCGGCAAGGGCCCCGCGCCGGACCGGCAGCGCCCCCAGCAGACGTACGCCGCCGGGGCCGCCCAGGCGCCCACCGGCGGCCCCGCCCTGACCCTGCGCAACCCGGTCTTCGCCACCGAGCGCGAGCTCCTCAAACTCGCCCTCCAGCGCCCGGAACTGGTCTCCCCGGCCTTCGACGCGTACGGGATCGACGAGTTCACCGCCCCGCCGTACGCCGCCGTACGCCAGGTGATCATGGAGGCGGGCGGCGCGGAGCACGGCGTCCAGGACCCCCAGGAGTACCTGGTGAGGGTCCGTGAAGCCGCCCCGGACGACGCGGCCCGCGCCATGGTCACCGAGCTGGCCGTCGAGGCGATCATGCGCAAGACGGTCGACGAGACCTATGCGGGCGACCAGCTCGTCATGGTCCGCCGCCGCGCCGTCGACCGCCGCATCCGTGACGTCCAGGGCAGCCTTGCGCGCCAGAGTGCCCACGGCGACCCGGCCCAGCTGGCCGCCGTACAGAACGAGTTGTGGGTGCTCCAGCAGTACGAGCAGGCGCTGCGGGAGCGGGGCGCGGAGGCGCTCTGACGCCTCGCGCCCCTCGCCCACTGTTCTACGCCGGGCGCTCGCCCGTTTGGAGCCCCCTAAAACGCGCACTCGTGCATGAAAGTATCCGCGCGGTCACGGACCGGACGCAAAAAGTCACCGCACGCCCCTCGTGGCAGCGATGTGTCGTACTCCACACTGGGTTGCGGTGCCTGAGTCCTCGGAGCGCGGCCGACCCGAACGCGACGGGTCCCCGATCCCCGCAGTTCCGCTAAACGACTACGGGATGGACAACGGCGAGGCCGTCGACCCCATCCCCGACGTAACGCTGCCGCATGCCTACGCAGCGACATTCCTGGAGGTCGCCCCCGTGCAGACCCAGACCCTCGCACAGACCGAGAACACCACGGATACGGATACGGACGCGGACGCCGAGACCGACGCCGTCGGGACGGTCCCCCCGCAGAGCCGTGCCGCGCACCACCCCGAAGCGGAGCCGGAGAGCCCGCCCGAGCTGGATGAGCCGTCCACGGGCGCCGCCGAGACCATCGAGGTGGAAGCCGAGTCCGAGGCTCCCGAGCCCGTCGAACTGCCCCGAAGCCGCGCCGCCGACACCGGTGGCCCCTCCTCCGACCTGTTCCGCCAGTACCTGCGCGAGATCGGCCGGATCTCCCTGCTCACCGCGGCCGAGGAGGTCGATCTGGCCCGCCGTGTCGAGGCCGGCCTCTTCGCCGAGGAGAAGCTCCGGCTCGCCTCCGATCTGGACAGCCAGCTCGCCCTCGACCTGGACAAACTGGTCGTCATGGGCCGCATGGCCAAGCGCCGCCTCATCGAGGCGAATCTGCGGCTCGTCGTCTCCGTCGCCAAGCGGTACGTCGGCCGGGGCCTGACCATGCTCGACCTGGTCCAGGAGGGAAACCTCGGCCTGATCAGGGCCGTTGAGAAGTTCGACTACGCACGCGGGTACAAGTTCTCGACGTACGCGACCTGGTGGATCCGTCAGGCCATGTCCCGGGCCCTCGCCGACCAGGCCCGGACCATCCGAGTCCCGGTCCATGTCGTGGAGTTGATCAACCGGGTGGTGCGGGTGCAGCGGCGCATGCTCCAGGAGCGCGGCTACGAGCCGACTCCCGAGGAGGTCGCCGCGCACCTCGACCTGCCGAGCGAGCGGGTCAGCGAAGTCCTGCGGCTGGCCCAGGAACCGGTGTCCCTGCACGCGCCCGTGGGCGAGGAGGACGATGTCGCGCTCGGCGACCTGATCGAGGACGGCGACGCGACGTCTCCCGTGGAGTCCGCCGCGTTCCTGTTGCTCCGTGAGCATCTGGAGGCGGTCCTGTCCACGCTCGGGGAGCGGGAGCGGAAGGTCGTCCAGCTCCGGTACGGGCTGGCCGACGGGCGTCCCCGCACCCTGGAGGAGATCGGCCGCATCTTCGGCGTCACGCGCGAGCGGATCCGCCAGATCGAGTCCAAGACGCTGAACAAGCTTCGGGACCACGCGTTCGCGGACCAGTTGCGGGGTTACTTGGACTGAGGGGGATCTCCAGCCCGTCCGGCGTTTGAGGACGAGGCCGTTCAGGCCGACGGCGGGGGTCCGGGGGCGGCAGCCCCCGGAAACGGGACGGGCAGGGGCGGAGGGAGCGACTCCACCCTTGAGCGGCTCCGCCGCGGGCCACTCCCACCCCACCCCCACCCCCACCCCCGCCCCCTCAGTCGACCTCGGCCACCGCCTGCGCGAACTGTGCCTTGTACAGCCGCGCATACGCCCCGTCGGACGCGAGCAGCTCCGCATGAGCGCCCTGCTCGACGATGGCCCCGTTCTCCATCACCAGAATGGTGTCCGCGTCCCGGATCGTCGACAGCCGGTGCGCGATCACGAACGACGTACGCCCATGCGCGAGCTTCGCCATCGCCTTCTGGATCAGAACCTCGGTCCGGGTGTCGACCGACGACGTCGCCTCGTCAAGCACCAGGATCACCGGATCCGACAGGAACGCCCGGGCGATGGTGATGAGCTGCTTCTCACCCGCGCTCACCCCCGTCCCCTCGTCGTCGATGACGGTGTCGTACCCGTCGGGCAGCGTACGGATGAACCGGTCGGCGTGCGCGGCCCGCGCGGCCTCCTCGATCTCCCCGCGAGTGACGGCCCGCGAGGCCCCGTACGCGATGTTCTCCGCGATGGTCCCCCCGAACAGCCAGGTGTCCTGGAGCACCATGCCGATCCCGGCCCGGAGTTCGTCCCGGGACATGGCGGCGATGTCGACCCCGTCGAGGGTGATCCGCCCCCCGGTGACCTCGTAGAACCGCATGAGCAGGTTGACCAGCGTGGTCTTGCCGGCGCCCGTCGGTCCCACGATCGCGACCGTGTGACCGGGCTCCACCTTCAGCGACAGATCCTCGATGAGCGGCTTCTCGGGGTCGTACCGGAAGGACACGTTCTCCAGCGCCACCCGGCCCCGCAGCTCGTCGGGACGGATCGCGGGTACCGGATCGGCCTCCTGCTCCTCCGCGTCGAGCAGTTCGAAGATCCGCTCGGCGGAGGCGACGCCGGACTGCACCAGGTTGGCCATCGAGGCGACCTGGGTCAGCGGCATCGAGAACTGCCGCGAGTACTGGATGAAGGCCTGCACGTCACCGATGGACAGCGAGCCGGAAGCGACCCGCAGACCGCCGACCACGGCCACCAGCACATAGTTCAGGTTCGACACGAACATCATCAGCGGCTGCATGATCCCGCTGTTGAACTGCGCCTTGAACCCGGCCTCGTACAGCTTCTCGTTCTGCTCGGCGAACTGCGCCGCCGACTCCTCCTGCCGACCGAACACCTTCACCAGGTTGTGCCCGGTGTACATCTCCTCGACGTGCGCGTTGAGCTTGCCGGTGGTCCGCCACTGCTGGACGAAGTGCGGCTGCGAGCGCTTGCCGACGCGCGTGGCGATGAAGAAGGACAGCGGCACCGTGACCAGCGCCACCAGGGCCAGCAGCGGCGAGACCCAGAACATCATCGCCAGCACACCGATGATGGTCAGCAGCGAGTTGATGAGCTGCCCCATCGACTGTTGGAGCGTCTGCCCGAGGTTGTCGAGGTCGTTGGTCGCCCGGCTGAGCACCTCACCGCGCTGCCGCTTGTCGAAGTACGACAGCGGAAGCCGCGACAGTTTCGCCTGAAGGTCCTCGCGCATCCGGTACACGGTCCGGTTGACCGACCGGTTGACCAGCCGCGTCGCCACCGCCATCAGCACGCCCGCCAGCAGGAACACCGCGAGCGCGAGCCCGAGCACCTCGCCGACCGCGTTGAAGTCGATGCCCTTGCCGGGGGTGAAATCGGTCCCCGAGAGCATGTCGGCCGTACCGCCGTCGCCGCGCGCCCGCATGGCCGCGAGCACCTCGGCCTTCGTCTCGCCGGCCGGGAACTCCCGCCCGATGATGCCGGAGAAGACCAGGTCGGTGGCCCGGCCCAGGATCTTCGGGCCCACCACCGAGAAGCCCACGCTCAGCACCACGGCGACGAGCATCCCGTACATGGTGGTGCGCTCGGGCTTGAACTGTGCCAGGAGCCGTTTGCCCGACCCCTTGAAATCCATCGAGCGCTGATCGGGGCCGCCCCCGGCCATCATCCGCCCCATAGGCCCGGCCATCAGGCAGCCTCCGCTTCCGTGAGCTGGGAGAGGACGATCTCCCGGTAGGTCTCGTTGCCTGCCATCAGTTCATGATGCCGCCCGGTGCCGACGACCCGGCCCTCGTCGAGGACCACGATCCGGTCGGCGTCCCGGATGGTCGACACCCGTTGGGCGACGATCACCACGGTCGCCTCGGCGGTCTCGTGGGCGAGCGCCGCGCGCAGCATGGCGTCGGTCTTGTAGTCGAGCGCCGAGAACGAGTCGTCGAAGAGGTAGATCTCCGGCCGCTGTACGAGGGTGCGGGCGATCGCCAGGCGCTGCCGCTGACCACCCGACACATTCGTGCCGCCCTGCGCGATGGGGGAGTCGAGCCCGTTCTCCAGACCCTCCACGAAGCCCTTGGCCTGCGCCACCTCCAGCGCGTGCCACAGCTCCTCGTCGGTCGCGTCCGGATTGCCGTACCGCAGGTTCGTCGCCACCGTGCCCGCGAAGAGGTACGGCTTCTGCGGCACGAGGCCGACCGTCTTGGCCAGCAGCTTCGGCTCGATGGTCGCCACGTCCACGCCGTCGACGAGGACCTCGCCGTCGGTGGCGTCGAACAGCCGGGGGACGAGACCGAGAAGCGTCGACTTGCCGCTGCCCGTCGACCCGATCACGGCGGTCGTCTCGCCCGGCTGTGCCACCAGGTCGACGGATCTCAACACCGGCTCCTCGGCACCCGGGTAGTGGAACCCGCCGCCACGGATCTCCAGATGGCCGTGGCGCCGCAGCTCCACGACGGGCGCGGTCGGCGGCACCACACTGCTCGCGGTGTCCAGTACCTCCTCGATGCGCTCGGCGCAGACCTCCGCGCGCGGCACCATCATGAACATGAAGGTGGCCATCATCACGGACATCACGATCTGCATGAGGTAGGCGAGGAACGCGGTCAGATCACCGATCTGCATGCCGCCGCTGTCGATCCGGTGCGCGCCGAACCACACCACGGCGATCGACGACAGGTTCACCACGGTCATGACGATCGGGAACATCAGCGCCAGCAGCCGTCCGGTGCCCAGCGACACCTCGGTCAGATCGGCGTTCGCCTTCTGGAAGCGCTCCTTCTCGTAGTCGTCCCGTACGAAGGCGCGGATCACCCGGTTGCCGGTGATCTGCTCGCGCAGCACCCGGTTCACGGTGTCCAGGCGGACCTGCATGGTGCGGAACAGCGGCCGCAGCCGCCGGATGATCAGCGTCACGGAGATGCCGAGGACCGGCACCACGGCGACCAGCACCCCGGACAGCGGCACGTCCAGGCCGAGGGCCAGGATGATGCCGCCCACACACATGATCGGCGCCGACACCAGCATGGTGAACGTCATCAGGGTGAGCATCTGCACCTGTTGGACGTCATTGGTGGTGCGGGTGATCAGCGAGGGCGCCCCGAAGTGGCCGACCTCGCGCGCCGAGAAGGACTGGACGCGGTCGAAGACGGCGGCCCGGATGTCCCGGCCGACCGCGGACGCCGTACGGGCTCCGTAGTAGACGGCCCCGATGTTGCAGACGACCTGTGCCAGCGAGATGGCGATCATCACGGCACCGAGGGACAGGATGTAGCCCGTGTCGCCCTTCACGACACCGTTGTCGATGATGTGCGCGTTGAGGGTGGGCAGGTAGAGCGTGGCGCAGGTCTGCAGGAACTGCAGCAGCACCAGCAGGGCGATGGGTTTCTTGTACGGACGGAGGTACGTCCGAAGCAGTCGTATGAGCACGCGGGTCTCTCGGGTCGTCGGCGGCAGGAGGATCGGCGGGCGGTTGGTGGGGCTACCGCTGGGCGGTCGGTGGGTGACCAGTGCGCGGTCGGTGGGTGACCAAAAGGATCGGTGGGTGACCAAAAGGACGGGCGGTGGTGCCCCACCCCCTATCGTCGAACACTCCCCCCGTGTTACCTCAACCGATTAACCCAAGTGCAGGCCAAAAACCGACCCTGCCTCGGACTCCGGACCTACGTCCGTGCCGCATCAGCCGGTTGTCAGACAGGCCCTAGCCCCGGAACGCCCCCGGATGCGCCTGTTCCCGTACGGCCACGTACTGCTGTCGTACGGCCTGCCCCATGGCCAGTTCCTCGCCGGGCTCCCGCACCTGCGCGACCGGGCCCTGCCAGGCGGGCGGAGTGCGCGGGTCGAGGGTGCCCTGCGAGACGCCGAGCGCCCAGGCCGCCTGCCGGGCCGCGCCGAAGGCCGCGTAGTCCGCGGGCTGCGGCACCACGACCTGCACGCCGAACAGCGCGGGCGCCACGGCCTGTACGGCGGTCAGCTCGGCGGCCTTTCCCAGCAGGAAGATCCGGCGTACGTCGACACCCCGGCCGCGCAGCACGTCGAGCGCGTCCGCGAGCCCGCACAGCATGCCCTCGAACGCGGCCCGCGCCAGATGCTCGGGCCGCATCGACTCCCGCCGCAGCCCGGCCAGCATCCCCGCCGTGTGCGGCAGGTTCGGCGTCCGCTCGCCCTCCAGATAGGGCAGCATCACGAGCCCGTGGGAACCGGGCGTCGACTTCATCGCCAGGTCGGACAGGCTCTCCAGATCGGGCAGCCCGAGGAGTTCGGCGGCGCCGCGCAGGGCCCGTACGGCATTGAGCGTGCTGACGACCGGCAGATGCATCCCGGTCGCGTCGGCCAGCGAGGTGATCATGCCGGAGGAGTCGATCAGCGCCTCGCGGTGTACGGCCATCACGGACCCGGAGGCTCCCAGTGACACGACCGCGTCGCCGAGCCCGACGCCGAGCCCGAACGCCGCCGCCATGGTCTCTCCGGTCCCGGCGGAGATGAGGAGCCCCTCCGGGGTGGTACCCGCCGCGTCGGACGGGCCGAGCACCTCGGGCAGCCCGACCTGGTGCCCGAGCGCCAGTTCGACGAGATCCGGCCGGTAGCCGCCGGTAGCCGCCGACCAGTACCCGGTTCCGGAGGCGCCGCCCCGGTCGGTGGTCCTGCGGGCCGGCCGCCCGAGCAGCTGCCACACCAGCCAGTCGTGCGCCTGCATCAGGAACGCGGTGCGGCGCGCGGCGTCGGGTTCGGTCCTGTTCAGCCAGCGGAGCTTGGTCACCGGCTGGCCGGCCTGCGGCACACAGCCCACGGCCTGGGCCCAGGCCTCGCGCCCGCCGAGCGCGTCGACGATGTCGGCGGCCGCGACCTGCGCCCGCTTGTCACTGCCGACGAGCGCCGGCCGCACCGTGTTCCCCTGTGCGTCCAGCGGAACGAGTCCGTTCTGCTGCGCGGACACGCCGATGGCCTGCACACCTTCGAGCAGCCCGCCGCCGGCCGCCTCTCCCAGGGACAGCAGCCAGGCCTGTGGATCGACATCGGAAGGACGCCCGCCACCCTCGGCCGGCTCGACCGGATGCGGCGCATAGCCCTGTTTGAGCACGGTGCCCGTATCCGCGTCACAGACGACGATACGAGTGAAATCGGGCGAACTGTCCAACCCGGCGACTATCCCCATGGCGCAAATTCTGCCGTACTACGAGAGAAGAGCGCGCCGGACCGGCTACGTCCGTACCCGATCGCTATGTGTTGGAGCTGCCCCAGTCGTCCTCGCCGCGGCCGTTCGTGTTCCGCTCGCGCAGGGAGCGGACACGGTCGGTGACGGAGGTGGGGACACGGTCGCCCACCTTCTCGCTCACCGTGTGGTACGCCTTGCCGGCGAACACGCGGCCCTGCTGGGCGGCGGTCTCGGCGGTGTTGCGCACCGCCGCGTTCTGCGAGATCTGACGGGCGGACTTCTTCAACTGCTCGTAGCGTTCGCGCCCGGCGCGTGTGCCCAGCACGTAACCCAGAGCCAGTCCGGCGACGAATGTGAGCCGGTAGCGCATGACGGCCACCCTTCCCTTGCGTCGGCATCGGTGTGGGGGCGGAACCGATTGGCGGAGCACCCCCCTGCTTGCGCTAATGTATGTGTCGCAGCGAGCGCACGCTGCCTGGCGAATACCCAGGTAGGTGCGTTCGATGCAACGAAGCGATCCCCTGTAGCTCAATTGGCAGAGCAGCCGGCTGTTAACCGGCAGGTTACTGGTTCGAGTCCAGTCGGGGGAGCTCGATCTCCTGTAGCTCAATTGGCAGAGCAGCCGGCTGTTAACCGGCAGGTTACTGGTTCGAGTCCAGTCGGGAGAGCAGCGGAAAAGGACCCCTCAGGGGTCCTTTTTCATGTCCGCCGGAACCGCGCGCAGCGCGCCGAAGTCCTCATGGTCATGCGTTGCCGACCATCCGAAGCAGGAGATCGTATGAGCGGCTATGCTGCGGCAGACGGCGCGCACAAATGTGCGCGACGCGCCGTAGATGGGGCGGTAGCTCAGCCGGTTAGAGCAGCGGACTCATAATCCGTCGGCCGTGGGTTCGAGTCCCACCCGCCCCACCTGTGCAGGATTCTGAGCCTGCGGAAGAGTTCTTTTTCTGGGTGTCGGGGCGTCAACTTTGCCTGGACGGGCTGGATCCGCTGCTTGTGGGTACGGGAGCCGAGGCGGCCATCCGTTCGGCCCTTCCTGGAGCGGGTAGCGTCGTGGGCATCATCGGGAGCGGTGTGGCGTCCGAGGCGGCCGACAAGTTCATGGATTGGTTCTGACCGTGGACGGAGGCGTCCTCAGTATGAGTGGTACCGAGCCTGTGGGACTCCTGCGAGTGGTGATCGTGTACGAGCAGCCCTCGGCGCACAAGGTGGTCTGTCACGCTCGCTGCATCAGTGCGGAGAGGAGCGTTTTCCCCGGCGATTCGGTGCTCCCGGAGGACAGCAGCTCACCGGATGGCCGGACTTATCCGGCCCGGGTGCTTCGCATACACCGACAGCCCTTCGGGGAGTTCACCGAACTGACCCCCGGCTGGAGCGCCGTCGTCGAACTCGAGGGCGTTGACCTGTCCTGGGTGCAGCCCATGGCGAGCCTCCGAGTGGTTCCGCCGACGACCGGCACGGAGCAGGGACAGGCGGGCTGAGTATCGCCTTCGGCGGCAGCCGAGGCAGCCGACCAGAATCCGTGCCGGTGTGTGGTGACAGGCCCGAGGCTGAGGATCTTCCTTCCTGGATCCTCAGCCTCGGCTCGCAGGGACTGAACGCGCAGCGCGGCGTCGCCGGGTCGTGCAGCGTTGTCGTACGGGCATCCGGGATCACGTCTGCTTCCCGGCGGGATGCGGATTCAGGCCTGGTAGAGCCAGTCGAGGTGTTTGAAGTCGTTTGGCTGTCGGTCTCGGAACAGTTCGTTGCGGATGAGTCGCGCGAGACCGTCCACGTGCCAGAGGTCGCCCCAGAACCGGGCGGAGGACTGTACGCGTGCGGTGCGGTCGGTTCGGGTCCTCTCGTACTCTTTGAGTGCGGTCTCCCAGTCCGCCGCTCCGGGATGGGGCCGCGCGGTCGCCTCGCCCGCGAGGCAATAGGCGTCCTCGATCGCCTGGCAGGCGCCCTGGGCGAGGTATTGCAGCATCGGATGAGCGGCATCGCCGGTGAGGGCCAGTCGGCCGTTGACCCAGTTCGGGATCGGGAGTCGGTCGTACATCGGCCAGCGCCTGTTACGCCACAGCGAGGCGAGACCGCGCCGGACCTCCGGGCAGCAGCCCGCGAAGACCTCCTCCAGTTCCTCCGGACCACCCCAGTTCTCCTCGCCGCGGTGGTAGGCCGGTGACTCGAACACCGCGACGGTGTTGAGCATCTCGCCTCGGCGCAGCGGGTATTGCACGAGGTGGCAACCACTGCCCAGGTAGACGATCACGTCGGTCAACGCGTTTTCGTCCACTGCGACGTCGATCTGCGACGGCCTCTACACACGTGACGACGCCACCCAGGTGGTGTTCGGCGTTGCTGAGGAACTGCTCGCCGAGCTGCGGGGGATGGGCGCGGTGAGCGAGCCCGCGCGGTTCACCGCCGTCGCCGTCGTGTTCGACCCGGAGAGCGTGAAGCGCGCCGCCGACGAGATGTGCGCCCGCGCCGGGGCGGACGTCCTGTTGCACAGCTCCGTACTCGGCGCGACCCGCGTCGACGACCGGCTGACGACCATCCGCCTCGCCGACCACTCCGGCATCCACGAGGTCACCGCGAAGGCGTTCGTCGACGCCACCGGCGAGGCCGATCTCGCCCACCACGCCGGCTCCGAGGTCCGCTACGGGAACGACGGCTGGGTACAGAACGGCACACTCGGCGTCCGCCTGGGCGGTATCCCCGCCGGAGTGGAGATCAGCAGCAAGGATCTGAAGTCCGCGGTGCGGGCGGCCAAGCGGGCCGGGGTGGAACACCTGACCTCGGAGACCGGACTCACCGCGCGGATGCCCATCTCCGGCGACCTGATCACCTACCTCGCCGATGAGGGCTACGACGCGCGGGACGCCGCCGACACCAGCCGCGCGGAGGCCGGCGCCCGCCGGCAGGCGCAGGAGCACCTGCGGGTGTTCCGCACGCTGCCGGGCTGCGGTGACGCCTACATCGTGAGCACAGGTCCCGAACTGGGCACGCGTGAGTCCCGGCATGTCGTCGGACGCTACCAACTCACCGAGAAGGAGGTGCTCTCGCCAGGGCCGATCGGCGACGCGGTGGCGGTTGGGGCCTGGCCGATCGAGTACCACCCAGGCCCGGGCGTCCCGTCCGAATGGAAGTTCATCGGCCGCCCCGGGTACTACGGCATTCCCCTTGACGTGCTGCGTAGCTGCGACACGGCGAACCTGTTCGCCGCGGGCCGCACGGTCGACGGCGACCGCGGCGCGGGCGGCTCCCTGCGCGTCATGGGCACGGCCCTCGCGACCGGTCACGCCGCCGGAGTCGCGGCCGCGCTCACCGCCCGCGACGGCGACACCGGCACCGGCCCGGTACGTGCCGAACTGCTGAGCCAAGGCGCCTGGCTTCCCCAGGCATACGACGAACTCAGTTGAGGTAGGTACGGCAGGCACCGTAGGGAAACAGAGCAGTCGGTGTCCTGCGGCCGGTTCCGCCCCCATCTGCCCGCCACACGCCCCCACACCCCCGTCCGGATCCGGAGAAACCGCTCATGACCACCGACCTCTCCCGCCGAAGGCTCCTCCAAGCCGCGGCAGCCACGGCCGCGGCCGCCGCCATCGAACTCCCCGCGTCCGCGTCCGCCTCGGCCGATGCCGCCGCCTCCACAGATGCCGCCTCTCGCACGGCCTCCCTCACTTTCACCGCCGCCACCAACGGCTCCGCCACCCTGGCCCCGGCCGGGGACGTGCTGGTCGCCGAGGTGCAGAGCGTCCTGTGGTCCATCCCCCGCGGGGGCGGCGAGGCCACCGCGCTCACGGCGCCCGACCTGGAACCCACCCGCCCGGTGTTCTCCCCGGACGGCCGCACCCTGGCCGTATGCGCCTACCGCGACGGCGGGTTCCACATCTGGACCCTGCGCCCGGACGGCTCGGGCCTGCGGCAGCTCACCGACGGGCCGTTCGACGACCGCGGCCCGGCCTGGTCGCCGGACGGCACCCGGATCGCCTTCGCCTCCGAACGCGGCGGCGACCCGACCGCCGCGGTCGCCGGCAGCCCGTACCGCATATGGACGGTGGACGTGGGCTCCGGGGAGTTGACCCAGCTCACCGGTCGGCCCGGTCAGGACGGTCCGCTCCAGGGCGGCGCGTGGGAGGACTTCGACCCCGCCTGGTCCCCGGACGGCCAGCGCCTGTACTTCGCCCGCGGCATCTTCAACGCCAACAGCACCGGCTCCCTCCAGGTCCGCACCATCGCCGCCGTACCGGCCGACGGCTCCGGCGCGGTCGTCACCGAGCACACCGACGACGGCCCGGCCGCCGCCAAACTCATGACCCCGGCGGTCTCACCCACCGGCCGCCTGGCCTACCTGCGGACCACCGCTTCGCCCGCCTCCTCCTGCACCCTGGTCGTGGACGGCTCACCGGTGGACGTCCAGCAGGACGTGGCCCCCGTCCCCCCGCGCTGGACCGGCCCCGACGAACTCCTCATCAACGCCGGCGGCCAGTTCCGCCTGCTGCGCCCCGAGGCGCCCGGTGACGCCACCGCCATCCCGTTCACCGCCACGCTCACTGTCGACCGCCCCAGCTACCGCATCAAGCGCTACGACGTCGACCTGACCGACGGCGAGCACCACGACATCCGCAGCGTGCAGCAGCCGGCGCTCTCCCCGGACGGCCGTCAGGTCGCGTTCCTCGCGCTCAACGCCCTGTGGACCGCGCCCGTTTCCGGCGGCGCCGCCCCGCGCAAGATCGTCCAGGCCGCCCCGCACCGCCTCCTCACCGCCCCCGCCTGGACCCACGACGGCCGCGCCCTGCTCTACGCCCACGACCGCGACGGCCTCTTCGCGGTCTACCGCCACGACCTCAGCACGGGCCTGGAGTCGCTGCTGGCCACGGGCGGCCGAATGTGCCCCGCTCTGTCACCGGACGGCGAACGGCTCGCCACCTTCGACGTGTCGGGCAACCTCCTGGTCACCACCCTGTCCACCGGAGCGGAACGCACCCTCGTCGAGCCCTACGGCGCCGGCGTGCCCGGCGCGCCGAGCTGGTCACCGGACGGCCGCTACCTCGCCTTCTGCGACTCCAACCGCCTCAACTGGCGCTTCCGCGAGGGCTACAACCTCATCAGCATCGTCAACACCGACACCGGCGCCGCCACCCTCCACCCGCCGGCCCCGCAGAGCTCCCTGTCCGACCGCTATGCCTCCGGCCCGGTCTGGTCCCCCGACGGGCAATGGCTCGCCATCGTCGCCGACTCCGCCCTGTGGCTCCTGCCGGTCGCCGCCGACGGCACCCCCACCGGCGAGGCGCGCCAACTCACCACGGAAGCGGCCGACCACCCCAGCTGGTCCGGCGACTCCCGCACGATCCTCTACCTCTCCGCCGGCACCCTCCGTACGATCGCGGTCGACGGCGGCCGGCCCCGCACCGTGCCGGTCTCCCTCGGCTACCGCCGCCCCCGCGCGCAGGACACCGTGCTCCACGCCGGGCAGCTCTGGGACGGCACCGGTGACACCGTCCGCGACGACGTCGACATCCTCATCCGCGACGGCCGCGTCACCGCCGTCGAACCCCACCGCGCGGGCCGCCCGGCCGCCCGCCGTATCGACGCCGCCGACAAGACCGTGATTCCGGGGCTGTGGGACTGCCACACGCACTTCACCACCAGGTACGGCGGACGCCAGAGCGCCCTCTATCTCGCTTACGGCATCACCACCGCCGTGTCCATGGGCAACTTCGCCTACGAACAGGCGGGCGTCCGCGAGTCCATCGCCTCCGGCAACCTCGCCGGCCCCCGCATCCTCAGCTCCGGGGAACTCCTCGACGGCTCCCGCGCCTATTACACCGCCAACCGCACCCACAGCACCCAGGAGGGTCTGCGGCGTTCGCTGGCTCGCGGCGAGGCGCTGGACTGGGACTTCGTCAAGACCTACGTCCGCGCCCCCAGTTGGATCATGCGGGAGGCCGCGGCCTTCGCCCGGGAGCGCCTGGGCGTCCGCAGCGGTGGTCATCTGTGCGTCCCGGGCATCCACGTCGGCCAGGACCTGACCAGCCATCTCCAGGCCACCCAGCGCCTGGAGTTCGGCCACGTGACCTCGGCCACCGGCCGCGCCTACCAGGATGTCGTCGAGCTCTACACCGCCGCCGGGGCGGACTTCCACATGATCGCCACCCCGTTCACCTCGGAGCCGCTCGTCGGCGAGGAGCCCTCCCTCGCGGACGATCCGCGCGTCACCACCCTCATGCCTCCATGGGATATCGCCACCGTCCAGGAGTTGGCCGCGAAGCCGCCCACCGCCGACCAACTGGGCGCCCTGGACCGGGAAACGGCGGTCTACCGCCGCATCCTCGACGCCGGCGGCCTGGTCGTCCTCGGCACCGACCAACCGGTCACCGTCACCGGCCTCCAACTCCACATCGCCCTGCGCGCCCTCCACCGCTCGGGCCTGTCGGTGGCCGACACCCTCCGCCTGGCAACAGTCCTGCCCGCCCGCGTCTTCGGCGCCGACGACCTCGGCACCCTCACCGAGGGCAAGCTCGCGGACGCGGTGATCGTGGACGGCGACCCCTTCACCGACTTCGACACCCTCGTCCGTACCGACTCCGTCCTGCGCGGCGGCGTGCCCTTCGACCAGTCCGACCTGATCCACGCCTTCGACGGGGAGGCTGCCGGTACGCGACTCGCCGCGCGGGACCAGGACCACTGGCAGGAGGTCAGCCGGCAGCTGCGCGAAGGGGGCTGCTGCGGATAGCGCGTTCCACAGTCGGCCGTGTTGCCGCATTGGGGCCTGCCTCGATGCGGCCGCGGGTGGCCTCCTCGCGGGTGGCTCGATGACCCCCGGCGAGGAGTTCAGCCGCTGCTCAGACGAGAAGCCTCCGTTGTCCACGGTGATCAGGCTCACCGTGGACCTGGCTGACGGTCGACTCGCCCAGTTTCAGCTTCTGCTGACCGGCTATCGGGCGCATCCCGCCGGATGCGAGGTGACGGCGGAGGCTGTCATCCGCACTGAGCCCACAGACACTCGGCGTTGCGTCTACTCCCGTACAGCCAGGGCCTGGAGCCGGAAGTCCTTGGGCGGGAGCCCATAGGAGGCGCGGAAGGCGCGGCTGAAGTCGGAGGGGCGGAGGCCCCAGCGGGTGGCGATGGTCTGGATCGGGGTGGCGTGCAGCGCGGGGTTCGTCAAGTCGCGGCGGGCGCCCTCCAGTCGCAGGCTGCGGATCCAGGCCGCGACCGTTTCGCCCCGTACCTCTTCCTGGAAGAGGCGGTGCAGGTAGCTGAGGGAGATGTGGTGCGCGGCGGCGATGGTGGGTGGTGTCAGCTCGGGGTCGTGCAGGTTCTGGCGGATGAACGCCCGTATGTGCTCGGTCATGGCCCGGTGGCGGGGCTCCGGTGGCAGGGCGGCCTCGGCGTCGAGTACCTGGGCGAACCAGGCCGACAGCAGGTCCAGTAGGACCGTGCCCAGGCGTGGCCCGTCGGACGGCCGGAGTGAGTTGGACTGCCGGTCCAGGCCGGTGAGGAACCCGGTCAGCAGGGCGCCCGTTCCTTCCCTTCCCGACAGCCGCACTCCCAACAGTTCCCGTACCCGGTTCGGCGGCAAGGGCAGCAGTACCTTGGGGAAGTCCACACCTACCCCCGTGATCATGCGGCAGTCCGGATCGTCCGGTGGCCGCGCGTCGTAGGGCAGCGAGGTGTCGACCACATACAGATCCTGCGGGCCGTGCATGGCGCTCTGCCCGGCGTGGTCGACACCCAAGCCGCCGCCGAGCACCAGCGACAAGTGGTACAGCTCCGGGTCGGATTGCCGCACCATCCGTGCGCTCCGCCGGAACCGTGCCGGCCGGAACGAAGCCGGCCACACGGTCACCGGCCCCAGCTC
Source organism: Streptomyces sp. NPDC087263 (assembly GCF_044744645.1). Classification (NCBI taxonomy): domain Bacteria; kingdom Bacillati; phylum Actinomycetota; class Actinomycetes; order Kitasatosporales; family Streptomycetaceae; genus Streptomyces; species Streptomyces sp. NPDC087263. Next base: position 723,611 of record NZ_JBIUYT010000001.1, on the reverse strand, counting down.
AAGTAACCGCTGCTCGGCCCAGAACTCGGTGGCGTACGCACTGGTCATGTCACTGGGCGCGTGCATCCGGCCGATCAGCTCGCGCCAGTGATCGAACCTGTCTTCCACTGGCAGGTCCTCGCTCCGGAACACCGTCCCGAGTGGCTGGCCCGGGCCACCGCCACGCTCTGCAGTTTTGGCATCGGTCGTCTCTGGCTGATCGCTCGACCGAATTTCGGCGCGGGGGCGCTGGAGACCTGTGGATGGTTCAGGCATGACACGCCTCTCACTCCCCAACCCAGTTGGAGGCTGCAGGCTATCGCCGTGATGGGCGGCCGATCCACCCAATCTTTGGTGCATCCACCGACGATGACTCCAACCCGCCCGTTCCCGTGCCGCACGGCGTTGGTTCGCCGAGGGGCGGAGCCGCCTCCGCTCATCCGGCGACCACTTCGTAGACTCCGAGCCGTACGTGCGGGGCAGGGTGACGGTGACCCCAGACGTTTCTTCAACTGACCGGAAGAAGCAGGCGACTGACGATGACCGCGCGGCGCCGTACCGGCTCCGTGGTGCTGGGCCTGTTGGTGGCCCTGGCCACGGTGTTGGGTGTGGCGTGCCTGTGTACGCACGGGCCCGCCGTGCAGCCCGTCGCCGCCATGTCGGCCGCGTACCAGGGGCCGGGCGACGACGACCCCGAGCACGTCTGCGCAGCCCCTGCCCAGGACCGGTGCGGCGCCCAGTGGATGCTGGACACCCCCACGACCGGCCCCGGCCCGCACCCGCAGCCTCAAAGCCTGCCCGTCCAGGTGGGCGTCGGGCCGGCCCGCGTCCCGGCACGGACCACGGTGTACGGGGCCGCCCCGCGCCCGCCGAACCTGCACGTCCTTCAAGTCCTGCGGACCTAGACCGGATGCCCGTTCCACCCCATTCACCGGCATCCGTCAACTTCCGCTGCAAGAAAAGGACTTCACCATGGGTTCCGCCAACTCCCGGACCAAGGCTGCCGACCGCCGCGCCCGAATAGAAGAACAGCGCCGCGCCGAAAGAGCCCGCGAGCGCCGCAACCGGATCATCACGATCGTCGCCTCCACAGCCATCCTCGTCGGCCTGCTGGGCGGTGGCTGGTACCTGGTCGACGCCGCCAACGAGAAGGAGCAGGTCAAGGCCACGCCAGTCTCCGGCGAGAAGACCTGGTCGAAGCTGACCCGCAACCACGTCGACAAGGACGTGACCTACCCCATGACACCGCCCGTCGGCGGCGACCACGACCCTGTCTGGCAGAACTGCAACGGCGACGTCTACACCGGCGAACTGCGCGACGAGAACGCCGTGCACTCCCTGGAGCACGGCGCCGTCTGGGTCACCTACAACGACAAGGCCGCCGACGCCGACGTCGAGGCGCTCGCCGCCAAGGTGGACAGAACGCCGTACACGCTGATGAGCCCCTACAAGGCGCAGTCCTCGCCGATCTCGCTGACGGCCTGGGGCCACCAGCTGAACGTGACGAAGGAGTCCGACGCGCGGGTCGCCGAGTTCCTCGAGAAGTACGTGCAGGGCGCGCAGACCCCGGAGCCGGGTGCCACCTGCACAGGTGGGAAGTCCTCGTGAGTGACGACGGGACGCGGGAGTACGCGGAGGACACCGGTGACCGGCATGTCAGGAGGCTGTCGCGGCTGTTGACCGGCGGGTCGCTCGCCGCCGTGCTCGCGGCCGTCACGGTGTTCGCGGTGCTGGCGTGGCCGACGAGCGGCAGCGCCGCGGCCGTACCACGCAACGACTCGGTGGACGCGGGCTTCGCACGGGACATGGCGGTGCATCACCAGCAGGCGGTGGAGCTGTCGTTCATCGTGCGCGACCGCACCGATGACGAGGAGGTACGGCGGCTCGGGTACGACGTCATCAACACCCAGGCCAACCAGCGCGGGATGCTGCTGGGTCGGCTGGACGTGTGGGGGCTGCCGAAGTCCTCGCAGCAGCCGTACATGTCCTGGATGGACCACGACATGAGCGGCATGGAGGGCATGGACGGTATGAAGGGCGTGGACTACGAAGCGCATGACGGTTCCCTGATGCCCGGCATGGCCACCGACCGGCAGATGGACCAACTGCGCCAGGCTAAGGGCAGGGCCGCGGAGATCCGCTACCTCCAACTGCTCACCGCGCACCACAAGGGCGGCATCGCGATGTCCGAGGCGGCGGTCGAGAGGGCGAGGACCGCGGAGGTGCGGCGACTGGCCCGGAGCATGGTGGCGGGCCAACAGGCCGAGATACAGCTCATGGCCGACTTGCTCAAGGCGCGCGGCGCGAAGGCGTGACGCATCCGGTCGTACGCGTACGCATCCGGTCGTCGCGTACTCGTGCGCGACGGCCGTCGGACGGAGGCGTCCGGTGGCTGTCGCGCACGAGTTCGCACTGCCGGCGTGTGAAGTGGCGTGAGCCATGGGCGTGTTGGCCGTCAGAGGAACGTGGCGAGGCCCTTGAGAAGTCTGTCCACGTCGTCGGTGTTGTTGTAGGGCGCGAGGCCGACCCGAAGAGCGGGCTCGGCCAACTTCAGTGCGGCGAAGGCCTCGTAGGCGTAGAACGACCCCGCAGGGGCGACGACGTCCAGGGCGGCCAGATGCGTCTGCGCCTCGCGCGCGTCCCGGCCGACGAGGGTCAACAGCAGAGTCGGGGTCCGGTCGTTCGCTTTCGAGTGGACGGTGACGGCGTCGCCCAGTGCGCGCAGCCCCTCTTCCATCCTGCCGCGCAAGGCACTCTCGTGGTCGTGAACGGAGTGCAGCGAGTGCGTCAGCCGCTCCCTCCGTGAGCCCCCTGTCCCGGGGTCGATCCCGGCGAGGAAGTCCACCGCGGCGGTGGCGCCCGCCAGGATCTCGTAGGGCAGCGTTCCGAATTCGAAGCGCTCCGGGACGGTGTCGGGAGACGGCAGCAGCTTGTCCGGATCGAGGGATTCGAGCAGCTCGGGTGCTCCGGCGAGCACGCCGCAGTGCGGTCCGAGGAACTTGTACGGCGAGCAGACGAACAGGTCCGCCCCCAGCGCGGGCACGTCCACCAGGGAGTGCGCGGTGTAGTGCACTCCGTCCACGTACACCAGGGCGCCGACGCGGTGCGCCCGGTCCGCGAGGTGACGGACGGGCGGCCTGGTGCCGAGTACGTTCGACGCGGCCGTGACCGCGACCAGCCGCGTCCGCGGCGAGAGGGCCCGCTCGAACGAGCCGAGGTCCAGTTCCGAGGTCTCGTCGTCGATGTCGATCCAGCGGACCGTCACTCCGCAGCGCCGGGCCGCCTGGATCCAGGGACGGACGTTGGAGTCGTGATCCAGGCGGCTGAGGATGATCTCGTCGCCCGCCCTCCAGGTCTTGGCCAGGTGACGTGAGAAGTCGTAGGTGAGCTGCGTGGCGCTGCGGCCGTGGACGACGCCGCGCGCGGACACGTTGAGCAGGTCGGCGTAGGCGGCGCGGAAGTCCGTGACCGCCTTCTCGGCGTTCAGTTCGGACACCGTGCTGCTGCCCCGGTTGGACAGCGGGCCGGTCAGCGTCGCGACCATGGCCTCGGCGACGGGGCGCGGCGTCTGCGTACCGCCCGGGCCGTCGAAGTGGGCCAGACCGTGGGTGAGAGACGGGAAGTGGTCGCGTAGAGCGGTGACATCGACGGCCATGGCATCGGCTTTCTGGAGAGGACGGGCGGCAACCGGCGGGTGACAGCTGTCCTGGAGGTTTCTCAAACTCCCCTTCCGCAGCATCCACCGGAAGCAATAGCTGCCCCGGAGACCGGGTTCCTGACCGCTGCCTCGACGTCCGCCAGCATCCTCTGCCGCGCCTGCGGGGAGATCACCCGGCCGCGGGTGACGACCGAATGGATCCGCCGGGTGTTGCGGATGTCGTTCAGCGGGTCGGCGTCCAGGACCACCAGATCGGCGATCCTGCCTGGTTCGACCGAGCCCAGGACCTCGCCGAGGCCGAGGAATCGTGCGGGTTCCACGGTCGCCGCCTTCAGGGCCTGCTGGGGCGTCGCGCCGGCTCCGACGAGCAGCTCCAACTCGTCGTGCAGGGCGAACCCCTGCACGGAGTACGGCGTACCGGTGTCGGTTCCGGCCAGGATCGGCACGTCATGGGCGAACAGTTCACGGACGAAGCGCTGCCGGTACTCCCACATCTGGTGCTGGCGGGCGATCTCCTCCGCCGGACGGTTGGCCTTGCAGAGGTTTTCCACCACGTAGTCGTAGATGTCGAGCGAGTCCTCCCTGAGGTACTTCAGCGTCGCCGGATCCGGCGCGGTGTAGTCAGGCATGTCCAGCACGCGGTGCATCGCCAGAGTGGGCGTGACCCGGGTGTTCCGGTGCCTCAGCCGACCCAGGACGTCGGCCGCGCGGGCGCTGCTGAAGGTGCCGGCCGCGAGCCATTCGATCGGATGCAGTTGCCGGAGCCAGCCGTTGTAGTCGCCCGTCCTGAGGCTGATGGCCCGCAGCTGACGGCGGACCTCTGCCTCCTGGCTGGACACGGACAGGGCGACGGCATGGACGTGCTCGATACTGCGCTGCCCGCCCGCGGCGACGGCAGGGATCGAAACCTGGTCGGGCGCGTGCCCGGCGACCGTCAGCCCCTGCCGCCGCGCCTCGTCGAGGATCGCCTCGTACGCCGTCGGGCCGAGGCGCGAGTAGACCTTCACGAAGTCGGCGCCCTCGGCCTTGACCTGCCGTACGGCGGCCCGGGCGGTGGCCTCGTCCCGCACCACCAGGACGGACAGCAGGTTCGGGTCCCACAGGGTCGGGTCGCCGTCGATGATCTGACTGGCGACGACCATCCGCGGTCCGAGCAGGGTGCCGGCGTCGATCCGGTCACGCCAGTCGTAGGTCATCGGGTCGCCGGACATGACCCGGACGGTGGTGACGCCGTTCGCCAGGTGCAGTGGCGGGTCGACCTCGTCGGTGTCGAGGGCGTGCACATGCATGTCGGCCAGGCCCGGGATGACGAACTTGCCGGTCAGGTCGATGGTGGTCGCGCCGCGGGGGACCGGCAGGTTCCGGCCGACGGCGATGATCCGGTCACCGCTGATCAGTACCGTCTGCCGGCTGTTCCGGCGGCCGGTCGCGACATCGATCACGGTGACGTTGGTGAGGGCGGTGGTCCGGGTGGTCCCGGTGGCGGCCCCGGACGGGGCATCGACCAGTGCGGAGGCCGGGCCGGCGGCGAAGGAGCCACCGGCGACCACTGCGGCGCCGACGGCCGTACGGGTCAGGAACTGACGTCGTGAGGTGTCCATGCCTCGAAGCTAGGCGGCGGGCGCGGCCCGGTCAGTGGTGGCAGCAGCCCTCTTCCAGGTGGCGACAGGTCCACCCTGCCACCCGGTCCGCCTGCTGCCCAGGAGCGGGTGCAGCGGCCCGTCGGTGCGCCGGCCGGTGGATGGCGCTGGAGGTCGTGGGCGGCCGAACTCGTGCTCAGGTGGCGGCCGTTGCAGGTGTTCGCGGCGGTTCTGCCGTGCTCGCCGCAGTACGACAGGGCGGCCCCGCCGTCGGTGAAGGGGCCCGGCGCGCAGATCACCCGGTAGCCGGCGTTCAGCGAGACGTAGTGCCGTCGCTGCGCAGGTGGACCGCTTCCGGTACGGACTTCCTGACCTCGGCGAGGCGCGTGTCCCGGGCGGCGGTTCCGGAGCTGACGGGCTCGGAGAAGAGCGGGGCGATCCAGCGGCCCGGTGCGGATTCGCTCGATGTGGCCGACGTGGCCGACGTGGCCCACGGGGTGGGAACGGGTGCCGCCGGTTCCGCCGTGGAGGTCCCGCTCGCCGGTGAGCCCGAAGGGGTGAGCCCGAAGCGGTGCGGCTGTTGCGGGAGGGCTCCAAGTGGCTTGATATGAGGCGCTGTTGACCTGCGGAATCGTTTCGTGCCGCGGGCGCGCGGGCAGGGTTCGGGCAGCGTTTGTCCCGGTCCGTCAGGACCGAGGGAGGGGGGAGCGCGGTGCATGACCATGTGCGGACGCCGGACGGCCGGCTTCTGCGGGTCGAGATCTCGGGCGATCCGCGTGGGCGCCCGGTGTTCCTGCTGCATGGCATGCCCGGCAGCCGGGTCGGACCCCGGCCGCGGTCCATGTTCCTCTACCAGTGCGGCACGCGGCTGATCAGCTACGACCGTCCCGGATACGGCGGTTCCGACCGCAAGCCGGGGCGTCGCGTCGTCGATGTCGCACAGGACGTGGCCACCGTCGCCGACGCGCTCGGCCTCGACCGGTTCGCGGTGGCCGGCCGCTCCGGGGGTGCTCCGCACGCCTTGGCCTGCGCCGCTCTGATGCCGGAGCGGGTGACCCGGGCCGCCGCGCTGGTCGGACTGGCGCCGCGGGACGCGGAGGGGCTGGACTGGTTCGCCGGGATGGCGCCGTCGAACGTGAACGAGTTCAAGACCGCGTTCACCGATCCCGAGCGGTTCGTGGCCCGGCTGATTCCGCGATCCGCGGCGATCCGGAATGATCCGGCGTGGCTCCTTGAGGAGCTGCGGCGGGAGCTCACCGACGACGACCGGCGGATCGTCTCGGACAACACCATCCGGTCGATGCTGCTGCGCAACTACATCGAGGCGTTGCGACAGTCGCCGTACGGGTGGATCGACGACGCGCTCGCGCTGACCGGGGACTGGGGGTTCGATCCGGCGGACATCGAGGTGCCGGTGATGCTGTGGCACGGGGCGAAGGACGTCTTCTCACCGGCGTCCCACGCGTCCTGGCTGGCCGCGCGGATTCCCCGGGCGACGGCGGTTCTCGAACCGACCGCCGCCCACTTCGCCGCGCTGCGGGCCCTGCCGAAGGTGTTTCGCTGGCTGCTCGCGGACCCGCCCGACTGAGCGAAGCCGCCACCGGAGGCACAGCTCCTCAGCCGACAAGCCCCCACTGAGGGGCTGAGAACCGGCCGTCACACCGCACGTGGCTCCGCCGTCACACCGCCAACGGCTCCAGATCCCGGTAGATGCGTCGTCCGGCGGTCGCGATCCGCGTCATCCCGTTCTCGTCGCCCAGAAGCGTGCGCAGTTCGCCGAGTGCCTCCTCGCCCAGACGGCGCGCCTCGTCCTTGCGGCCCAGCGCGGCGAGTGTCAGGGCGGAGTTGGTGACGATGGCCAGGGTCTCGGGGTGATGCGTGCCGAGAACGGAACCGAGGATGTCCACCGCCTTCTGCTCCAGCTCCCGGGCCTCCTCGAAGCGCCCCTGGTCGGCGAGGACGTTGGCGTAGTTGATGCCCGTGAAGAGGGTGTGCGGGTGCTGCTCGCCGAGTACCTCACCCATGCGGCGCAGGACCTGACGGAAGACCGCTTCCGCCTCCTCCGCGTCTCCGCAGCCCCAGTGGAAGATCCCGAGGTTGTTGAGCGCGGCCTGGGTGTACGGGTGGGCCTCGCCCGGGACCTTCATGTACTCGGCGAGCGCCTCCTTGGCCACCTCGCGAGCGGCCTCCCGCTCATCGGCGGCGAACAGATCGGCGGCCATGTTCAGGTCGCAGGCGAGGGAGTCGGGTGTGTGCGCGTCGTACTGGGCCCGGTACTGCGCGCGCGTCGCCGTCGTGAGCCGACGGGCGTCCTCGAACTGGCCCGCCCTGCGCAGCGACACCGCGAGGGACTTGGCGCAGCTCAGCGTGCCGGGAAACTCCTTGCCGAGGATGCGCTTGTGGGACTCGTACGCGCGTGACAGGAGTGACACGGACTCCGTGTACCGGCCGACCTCCCGCAGGTCGCGGCCCAGGTGCCCCGCCGAGGACAGTGTGTACGGATGGTCGCTGCCCAGGACCTCCGTACGCCGGTCGAAGGTCTCCTGGTCGAGGACGCGTGCCTCGCTGTAGCGGCCCACCATGCGCAGCGCGAGCGCGAGGTTGTTGGCCGCGCTCAGCGTTCGGCGATGGGACTCGTGGAAGATCTGACTGAAACCCTGGTGTGCCTCGCGGGCGAACTCCACGGCCGACCCGTACACGCCGAGTGCCGCCAGGTCGCTGGCGAGGCTGGACATGGTGACGTAGGTGTGCGGGTGCGAGCGTCCGAGCACCCGCTGCTGGCGATCGAGGAGTTCGGTGTTGATCTCGCGGGACTCGACGTAAAGCCCCTGGGAGCGCAGGACGTTGCCGAGCTGGGAGCGCAGATACAGGTACTGCACGTCGTCCTCGCCGAGGATCGGCTTCCAGTCCGCGAGGAGCGCCTCGGCGCGCTGCTGGGCACCGGGGAAATCGCCGCGCTTCCAGAAGTAGCGGACGCGGTCGATGAGGAGGCGCCGGGTGCCGGCATCCGTGCAGTTGCGGGCGTCGGAGGCCGTCAGGTGCGGCCAGATGACCGCGAACCTCGGCCAGTTCTCCGGGTCGTCGATGGGCTCGTCGCCGTCCGGCCGGCAACCCGCGAGCACCGTGTGCACCACGTGCCTGGCCTCCCGCTGTTCCTCCTCGGTCAGCTGCGAGCGGATCACGGCCTGCACCAGGCGGTGGACCTGGATGCTGTTGCTGACCTGGTCGACCTTGGCGAGCGCGAACCGGCCGATCTCCCGGATCACCCGGCCGAGCAGCAGACTCTCCTGGAGGGCGGGGTCGTACGGCCTGAGGGCGTCGATCATCTCCTTGCTGTAGAGCAGGGTCGAGGAGATCGGCTCGGCGGCCAGGAACGCGCACAACTGCAGCAGTCGTACGGAGGCCGGGGAACGTTCCTTCAGCCGCGCTATGGAGATGTTCCAGGTCGCGGCCACCGTCTCGGGGTAGTCCGGGGGCTGGTTGAGGTCCAGTACCTCGGTGGTCTGCTCGGCGAGCTGCCGCAGATAGTCCTTGATGGGTGTCGCCGTCTCGGCCAGCCACGCCGCCGCCTGCTCCACCGCGAGCGGCAGATCGCCGACCGCGCTCGCCACCTGGTCGGCCTCCTCGGCGCTGAGCCCCGAGGCGCGTCCGGTGAGGTGCTCCACGCTCTCCTCGCGCAGGAACACGTCGACGGGCAGCGACACCCCTTGTTGCGCCCAGGCCTGGTTGCGCGAGGTGACCAGGATGTGGCCGCCGCCTCCCTTGGGGAAATAGCGGGTGAGCTCCGACGGGTCGTCGGCGTTGTCGAAGACCAGGATCCAGCGCTTGGTGGGAGCCCCGCGCGCCAGCATCTGGACGGCTTCCTGGCCGGCCAGGTTGATGTCGTCGCGGCTGGGTGCGCCGATGCGGGCCCCGAGGTCGGCGAGCGAGGCGACGACGTTGCCGGTGTCCTCGGCGGAGATCCACCACACCAGGTCGTAGTCGGCCATGAACCGGTGGACGTACTCCAGCGCCACCTGCGTCTTGCCGACGCCGCCGAGCCCGAACAGGGCCTGCGGCTGCGGCAGCACGATGGACATGCCGCCGCCGATCTGGTCGCGGACCCGGTCCAGGATGGCGTTGCGGCCGGTGAAGGTGTTGTTGCGCTGGGGTGCGTTCCAGATCGCCGGGGCGATACCCGGGAAGCGGGGTCCCGACTCGCCGTCGTCGGTGAGCAGACCCGGCAGTTCCAGGGCGCTCAGCAGCGCGCTGACGCACTGGGCCTCGTCGAGTCGGTGCAGGTCGACCGGGTTGTGGTCGAGGTAGGTCTCGGGCAGCCGGATCTCGTCGACCCGCAGCGGGACCAGCTGGGCTCCCGGCACCCCGGGGGCGCCTCCGCCGGACTCTATGAGCGCGCGCCAGACGGTGTCGGCGTACCGGGACTTCCTGAAGGCGTTCGACAGCAGCACGAGGGTGCGCGTGGCCGTGTCCAGGCGCTCGACGGGCCCGGCGGCGATGTCGTGCGGGGTGACATGGCAGCCGGCGCGCACCAGGAGCGACTCGACCCAGTCGGCCCACATACGGTTCTCCGCGGCGTACGCGATGACGACATCGGTGGCCGTCGTCAGCGGCCGCCGCCGCAGGAACGCGTCACGGCAGCGCAGCCGCACCGGCTCCGGCACCGGCGGCAGTGACGTGACCTCGCCGTCCGAGATGACCGCGGTGAGCCGTTCGAAGGCGGACAGCAGCGAGTTGGCGAGCCCGCTCTCGTCGCCGACGGTGGCGAGGGTCTCCTCGTACGCGTAGTACGGGCGGTAGGGGATCTCGACGTTGCCCCAGTACGCGGTCAGGTCCTCGGAGTCGAGCTCGTCGCCGCCGCGTCCCTTGGGCAGGCCGTCGAACTTCAGCCGGGCGAGGGCCCGTCCGGCGTCGACCTTCTCCTTCTCGCCCTCGTCGATGCGCATCGGCACGGGCAGCACCCGGATCCTGCGCTTGCCGTAGCCGGCCTCGACGCTGCGGGCCACGGCCGCCGCACCGTCCAGCGACTGGTCGCTGAGCGTGAAGCAGTCCACGAGCACGTCCGGCATCTGGATGGTGCAGATGTCGGCGCTGTCGGAAAGGCCGGTACGCGAGTCGATCAGGACATAGTCGTACGACGCCTTCATGTCGTCGCGCAGCGCGTCGAAGAAAAGTCCGCCGCCGAGGCGCTCGTAGAAGTTGTCCCACTCGAAGGACGACACCGTCGCGGAGTACGAGCGGTCCTGGCGTCCGGCGGAGAGGAAGTCGAGCGAGCCGCCGTCCGGGAAGCGCAGCCCGAGCCGCTCGGGGGTCAGCGAGATGGCGTGCTGTTCCACGTGTGCGTAGTCCAGGTGCCAGGGGCCGGTGCGCTGGGTCCGGGTGGTCGCGGCCCAGGCGTACTCACTGATGATGTCGATGACGCCGGTGGTCGCCGCGAGCGCGTTGGGGAGGAAGGGGTGGAAGAAGCGGTGCAGCCCCGGAGCCTCCAGGTCCCAGTCGACGGTCAGGACGCGTTTGCCGTTGGCGGCGAGGATCCACGCGGTGTTGGCCAGGGCCATCGTGCGGCCCGTGCCCCCCTTGTACGAGTAGAAGGTGATGATGCGTCCGTCCTGCACGGCCGTCATGCTTCTCCTCCGTGATCGGATCCGCTGTCGAACCGCAGCGGGTGGGTGGGGCCCGTCAGGCGGGGCCTGCGGAGCGGCGGGCCCGGCGGCGGATGGGCCTCGGCGTGTTTGAGGTACTGCCGGGTCGCGTGCGCGACGACGGCCGGCAGCACGTCGGTGAAGGACTTGAGCGTCGGTACGCCGTTGACGGCAATCCGGGAGTCGGTGCGCCGGCCCCGGTCCAGGATCACCGGCAGCGTCCGCTCCAGCTCCTCCGCCAGCTGCCGGCCCTCCTCGCCGTGGCACTGGATGTCGGCCCGGTTCCAGGGGACGATCACGCTGACCCAGGGGCGGGCGGTCGCGTCGAACGCCTTGAGCCTGCGCCGCCGTTCCTCGTCGCTGAGCGCCCAGCGATCGATGAGCAGGATCCCGGGGTGGCTCGGCGCCGTCTTGTCGGGGTCGCTCGCCACCGGGTCCTCGCCGGGGTCCTCGTCGTCGAAGGACGACACCGTGATCCGGTAGTCGAGCGAGCGGATCAGCTCCTCGGCGAGCGCGGGCAGCGGCCGGGTCGACTCCGAGTGGTACGGGTTCCAGTCCTGGGCGTCCTCGCCGTACGGGCGGGTGTCGCGGTGCTCGGGGATGCTGTGCCGGGTGGGCGCCGCCACGGTCAGATGGATGTGCCGGGGCCCCTCGCCGCGCGGTTTGAACGCGCTCGGCGTCCGCTCGTAGGGGCGGGGCCTGCTGGGTGGCAAGGGGGACTCGTGGGCGACCCGCACGATCCGCTGGGCCAGCCCCAGCACGGTCTCCTCGTACTCGTCGCGCAGCCGGTTGAGCTTGATCAGCCCGTAGATCCCGTTGGCCGCGTACCGGTCTCCGAACTGGGTGTGATCCACATGTATATGCCGTACGGAATCCGGGAGTTGGGCGTAGTCGATATACGTCCACAGCGCGGGCACGATGGTGGGGAGGGCACCGGAACCGGTGGCCCGCGCCCGCAGAATCCGTTCGTTGAACGCGAACCATTCCCGTCCGCAACTCTCGCTCGTGAAGTAGCGCGGCGAGAACAGCGGTACGAACACCCGGCAGTTCGCGAGATTCTCACTGAGTTTTTCCGGCCATCCGTCCCCCGAGCGCATCTCCCGGTCCATGAATCCGGCGGGCGCGCCGGCCGGAAGGTCCGTGAGCGCCATGATGTGGTCGCAGAGATCCGTGTAGAGCACCTGCACCCAGTGATCGGGGTCGCCGCCGCCCGGTCCCCAGGGCGGTGTGTGGGCGTAACTCAGGAAGAAATAGGGCCTGTTGTCCGAAACCCGTTCCCGTCCCAGGTCCCGATCAGGTATCTCCACGCGCCCCCCTGACTGTGGACGGGCGGCTCTACGGGACGTCGGCCGACCGGAGCCCATAATCTTCCCGACCGTCGGCCTGTACGGGTCGACTCTTTCACGTCAATCCCTGGCGATATCCAGACATCTGGACCATTGCCCGGTCGACCGTGTCCCCCGTGTCCCGAAGTGCAGCACCGCTTTCCCCGCCATTTCCCGTTCCGTCGTGAGATCACGCGGCAGCGGGGCTCCGATCAGCTTCGGCGCACGGCCTGCCCGGCCCACTCGGCCCGCAGCTCGTCCGCCAACACCCGGCCGGTTTCGGTGAGTTCACGCTCGGGGAGGGTGGCCAGCCGATCCAGGGCGCGGCCCGCCCGTGCCAGCGCGGCGTCCCGCGCCGCCGGCTCGCCCTGGTGACAGGTGGCGTCGCCGAGCCCATGGCTCGCCTCGTCGAGCAGCCGCCCGGCCTGGTTGCCCGGCACGTTCAGATCGGCCGTCTCGCGCAGCGCGGTGAGCCTGGCCAGCCGCCCGGTGCGCGGCAGTTCACGGACGAACTCCTCGGGCTCGAAGTCGACGGCGACCCCCAGTGCGCCCAGGCCATGGGCGCCGAGCCGCACCCCCGAGCCTGCCGCGAGCGGGGTGACCGTGGTGATGAGAAGAGCGTTGATGTCATCGCGCCAGCCGGGCTGACGCGCGTCCATCAACTCGTGTGCCGTCCCCAGTCGTTCGCAGAACCGGGCGAGAGCGCCGGGGCTCAGCGGAGCGGCGACGGGGACGGGGTAGCAGTCGCGGAGGGGGTCGGCGTCGTCGAGGAGCAGGGGAGCGTCGGCACCGAGGTGCACGGATCGCAGCGGGCGCCAGGTGGCCGGGGCCTCCTCGGGCGAGTACTCCGTGCCGTCCTCGGTACGCACGTGCAGACGGCCCGAGTTGACCGTTACCTCGACCCGGCCGGGCCTCGGAAGCGTCAGGGTCCCCAGGGTCGGGAGGTGCAGTGCGGGGTCGGTCTGGTCCCAGGCGAGCTTGACGTCGGCCCCCGCGCGGACGGCGACCGCGGTGATCGCCGAGCCGAGCGGCGCCGGGGTGGTGACGCGGTCGTGCAGACAGTTCTTCAGCGTGGTGTACAGGTAGGGATGGGCGAGGATCTCGTCGACGTACGGCGTGACATCCGCCATGCCGTCCAGGTCCAGGAAGGCCCGCCACACCTCGTCCCAGTCCGGCTCGCCCGCATGCCGGGCCGCGACGCGGACGAGCAGGCGGCGGACCGACTCGCCCTGGGCGAACCGGAGTTCCTCGTCACTGTGCACGGCCGGGCTGAGCGCGTGCTCGGTGATCCGCTCGGCGACGCCGTCGACGAAGGCCCGCAGGTCCGAGCAGAAGACGGACGGATTGTCGAAGCCGTGGCCACCGCTGTACCGGTGCGCGTAGAGCCCTCCACCGCACGACTCGATCACCGGGCAGCTGCGGCAGGTCTCGCTGACCCCCGCGAGGCCCAACTGGCGTGCGCGTACGCCGGGATGCTGCCCGAACTCCTCGAAGCTGTGCCGGAAGGCGTCGTAACCGGTCGCGGGTGCTCCGTCGTACGCCGTCTTCAGCGAGTCGGCCTGCTCGAAGGTGCCGTCGGTCTCCACGACCGCGAGATCGCTCGGCGCGAGCCCCATCGCCTCCGTCAGGCTCGGTCCGCCCCGCAGGGTGCTCAGGACCGACTCGAAGGTCCGCACCGAGACGGTACGGCCCTGCCGGTCCCACCGGTCGAAGATCTTGAGCAACCAGTCCGCGTACGCGGCGGGTGAGTCGGCGGGCCTCGGTGGTGGGCTGTCCCAGGTGGAGTGCGGAAGCAGATAGTCGATGCGAGGCGGACGCAGGGACACGAGGGCGTCGTGCACCGCGACGGGATCGTTGGCCACGTCCACCGTGCACAGCAGTCCGCTGTAGAGGTGCCGGTACTCGGGGGTGCGCAACAGGTTGACCCCGCGCACCACCCGGTCGTAGCTGCTGCGCCGCCTGCGGTCGCGTCGGTGCCGGTCGTTGGCGACGCGGTCGCCGTCGAGCGAGACGCTGACCTTGACGCCGAATTCCTTGAACACTTCGAGATGGCGGGTGTTGAGCTGTACCGCATTGGTGTGGATATGAAGATTCAGCCGGGTGACCGGGGTGATGACGCGGGTGAGTTCCGCGCAGATGCTTCTCATACGGACGGGACCCACGAGAAGGGGTTCACCACCGTGAAGGATCACGGAAACAGAAGGCAGTTCATGTGATTCGGCATATGCCGCGAATCGCTGGGCGACTTTCCCGAGCGTTTCCTCGGAAATGACGGTGGGGCGCCCTTGCCAGCTCTGATCGGCATGCTCGTACACATAGCAGTGATCGCAGGCGAGGTCGCATCTGCTATGGATCTTGAGGACGAGTTGCTGCAGCTTCACCCGGGGAACGATAGTGGCGCAGCGGGGTGGTGCGTACCATGAACTCCGCTACAGCTCAAGGTCGTTGAAGGCTCCGGCGCGTGACAAAGGCGCACCGGGCGGGTTCGTGAACCGCCGGATGCGCCTGTGTCGAATTCTGTGTGCCCTAGAGCGCCGAGTTGAAAGTGTTCGACCCGACCGGACGTCGTCCGGGGATGTCCGTCACTCGTCCGGCAGACCTCACGGCGGCGGTCCCCAGCGGGTCGATGGCCGACAGGGGAGTGTGCGACCGGCGCAGGGACCGAGGGGCGGCGGAGTGCTGCGCCGCCGGCGTCACCGAGAGGTTCATTTGATGGCTTTCGTTGGTGGGGAAGCTCAGAGGAAGCCGAGACTAGCAGTTGATCTATGCAGGGGTTGCCACTTCCTGGAATTCAGGTTTGGCCTGTTTCGGGGCATTCGCCAGCGGAGCGCCGCCAACAGGCTGAATACGTTTCCCGCGCCTTCCTGCGCCTTGCCTTCCCGCGCCTTCTTACGCCCCGTACGGCGGCCCGGTCGGGGAGACGTGAGTTCGCAGGGTGCCACTCGCTCACAGCGGTGACCGCCAGGTGACTGTCGTACCGGTGCCCTCCCCGTCATCCCTGGTGCCGTCGTCGTACACCGTCAGGCGGAGGCCGGAGCGCCCGTCCGGCAGGGTGGCCGTCGCGTCCACCGTGACCTCGATGCGGGAGACCCCGGCGCGGTGTGCGGCGGCGGTCAGCTTGCGGTGCAGGGCGGTGAGCAGGTGACCGGCGACGGGCTCGGTGACGCGGTTCTCCACGGGGCCGGTGAAGTGGACGGACGGCTGGAAGCCCAGGGCGGCCGCCGTGCCCGCCGTCTCGCGCAGCACCTTGCCGCGGAAGGTGGTGGGGGCGTCGGCGGGCGGCTGCTGGAGGGCGAAGATCGCGGTGCGGACCTCCTGGATGGTGGACTGAAGTTCGTCCACCGCGCGGCCGAGGATGGCGTGCACATCGGCGCCCTCGTCGGCCGCGCCGCCGGTGCTGCGGCGCTGGGTGGACTCCAGCATCATGCCGGTGGCGAAGAGCCGCTGGACGACCAGGTCGTGCAGGTCGCGGGCGATCCGGTCGCGGTCCTCGTAGACCGCGAGCCGCTCGCGGCGGTGCTGGGCGTCCGCGAGGAGCAGCGCCAGCGCGGCCTGCGAGGCGAACTGCGTGGCCAGCCGTTGTTCCACCGGGGTGTACGGTCGGTCGCCGCGCCGGCGGGGGAGGGCGAGCGTGCCGATGAGGCGGCCGTCGGCCTGGAGGGGGAGCATCATGCTCGGCCCGAACCGGGACCGTACATGCGTGGTCATCCTCGGGTCGGTCGCCGAGTCGTCGATGAACACCGGCTCCCCGCCGAGGAGTTGTACGAGGACGGGGCTGCCCGGCTCGATGACCGTACCGACGATGTCCCCCGGGTCGTCGAGGGTGGACGCGGTCACGATCTCCATACCGCCCTCCGGTGTGGCCTGGAGGATGACACCCGCGGCCGCGTCGGCGAGGACCCGGGCCCGCTCGGCGACGGTCATCAGCGCCTCGGCGGCACTCTCCCCCGTGAGTAGCGCGGTCGTGACGGCCGCCGCGCCCTCGATCCAGCGCTCGCGCTGCCGGGCCGTCTCGTACAGCCGGGAGTTGCCGATCGCGATGCCGGCCTGGGTGGCCAGCAGACGCAGCAGTTGCTCGTCCTCGGCGGTGAACGGCCCGCTCTCCTTGTCGGCGACACGGAGAGTCCCGAACACTTCGTCGTCGACGCGGATGGGTACGCCGAGAGAGGTGTCGGACCGCCCCGGCCCGCCGGTGGACCGGCCGGCCGCACGGATCTCCACGAGTCCGTCGTGCCCCGGGCCGGCCATGTCAAGGACCGCGTACCGGGCGCCCGTCAGCTCGGCGGCACCGTCCACGATGTGCTGCAGCGTGACCCGCAGTTCGAGGTCGGTGCCGACGCCCAGGACGGCTTCCAGGAGGGGTGGGAGGCGGGGGGTGGGAGCGGTCATACGGGGGCCTCGGGGCCTCGGGGCCTTGGGGCCTTGGACGGCGGGGGCGGGATCGCTCATGCGGGGCCCTTGGGTGCCGGCGGCACGGGATCGGGCGGCACGGGATCGGGTAGTACGGGATCGGCAGCACGGGATCGGCCGTGCCGGATCGGCCGTGCAGGGCCTTCGGCGAAGGCCCCTCCGGCGCCGGGCCGTCAGTCCGCCAGCGGGTCCAGGACCAGGGGCTCGATCCTGCCCTCCAGCATGTAGCCGAGGCCCTGGACGGCACAGACGTCGGGGCGTTCCGCGATGTGCACCGGCATGCCCGTCGCCTGCCGCAGCATCTGGTCGAGCCCGGGGAGCAGGGCGCTGCCGCCGACCATCATGATCCCGCGGTCGGCGAGGTCGGCCACCAGATCGGGCGGGCAGGCGCGCAGCACCTTGCCGATGCCGTCGAGTACAGCGGTCAGCGGGGTCTGGATGGCATCGCGTACGGCGGCGGTGTCGACCTGCACGGAACGCGCGAGGCCGGTCGCCACGTCCCGCCCGTGGATCTCCGTCGACGCCGGGCCGTGCGGGGTGAGCCCGTTCCCGGAGAGGGCGAGCTGTAGGGGTCGTACGGCCTGACTCGGCAGCATCAGCTCGTGCTGGTGGCGCAGGTGCTGCACGATCGCGTGGTCGACGGCCTCACCGCCCACCGGGATGCGCTCGGCGGTGACGATCGAGCCCAGTGACAACACGGCGAGCTGGGTCGCGGCGGCCCCGCACACCATGATCATGGTGGCCTCGGGCCGCTCCACGGGCAGCCCGCAGCCGACAGCGGCGGCGATCAGCGTGTCGACGAGCTCGACCCGGCGCGCGCCCAGACCCACGAGCGTCTCGATCGCGGCACGCTGGGCCAGCGGGTCCGCGTCGTGCGGGGTGCAGGCCGCTGCCCGCAGCCGGGGCTTGCGGCGCAGTGTGCGGCGGACCTTGTCGCCGAGCAGCTGACGCAGCATCCGCTGCGCCATCTCGATGTCGACGACCGTGCCGCCGGACACCGGCCGTACGACACGGATGTAGTCGGGCGTACGTCCCGTCATCTTCTCCGCGAACTCGCCGACCGCGATCAGCGCGCCCGTCTTCGTGTTGATCGCGGCGACACTCGGCTGGTCGACGACCAGCCCCGCGCCCTTCACATACACACGGGTCCTCGCCGCGCCCAGATCGACGGCGAAGTGGCAGCGGCGCAACTGCTCCAGACTGTCGGTCATGGCAGATCCTCCCGAGAGCGCAGACCGTGGGGCTCCGCCGGGCGGCGGTCCTCTCTCGCATCGTGCAGTCGCTGACGGAGTGTCGCCTTTTGTGGGGGGCCGGGTGGGGTGCCGCTGGACGGGTGGTCTTGCTGGGGGAGCGGTCAGAGGTCGGCCGTGGCGTGAGCCGACCACCCGGTGGTGCCGGTCGTCCGTACGCGGACACCTCGACCGGGGTAAGGGGTCACCGGAACCGCTGGGCGTGATCTCCACGAGGACCGAGGACCGAGGACCGAGGACAGCGGTGGGGGGTGGGGGGTGGGGGGGGGGGGCCCCCCCGCCCCCCCCCCCCCCCCACCCGTGTCCCCCCACCACAAATAAAAAGGGTGTTATCCCCCACAAACCCCCCGCGACCTAACCGGGGACGGGGTGGGGGGGCCGGGGCGGCGT
>NZ_JBIUYT010000001.1:0-705370 GCF_044744645.1 Streptomyces sp. NPDC087263 | reverse complement strand
GCCCCCCGCCCCCCGCCGCCGGGGGGGGGGGGGGGGCGGGCGCCCCCCCCCCCCCCCACCCCCCCCCCCCCCCCACCCAGCCGGTGACGCCACACCACGATGAATCCGTGAGTGACCGCCAACTCCCACCTGGACAGATCCGCGGGTACGAGTGCGGCGGCCGGGCTCGGAGTTCAGCGCCTGTAGCGCACTTGCTGCCACACCGCGTGTATGACGTCGATCTCGCGTGCGACATCCACATGGCGGTCGTCGACGTAGGTCAGTTGGACCCGGTCGCCGTACCGGCCGTATGCGTAGGCAATGACGGTCGGCGCCCCGCTCTGCATGTACCCGACGATATTGGGCTCGGCCCGGATGTCCTGGACCTCCGCCCAGTCCAGCCGCCTCCGTCGGACGAAGGCGCGTACCTGGATGCCGTGAACGTCAACGACGGTCCCGACCCGCTTGACCGCCAGGTACAACCAGCCGAAGAAGGGGACGACGACGGCCCAGATCAGCACCTTCACCCACCCCGGTATGTCCTCGTCCATCACGGGCAGGAGCGGGGCGACAACCCCCAGGAACCCCGTTCCGACGATGAAGCCCGCCGGTAGTCCGGATCTTCGGTACACGCGCCGCAGCTGTTCGTTGCTCATACGCACTCCCCCTCGTCCACCGACTCCATCGGCCCCGGCTCCCCGCCCGACACAGGAGCCTAGGTGTCGGGCCGCATGCCGAACAGAGGTGCTTTGAGCGCGTATACCGGTGCTGGCCAGGCAATCTCCGTTTTCTTAAGCGAGACGGACGCCGCTCTATGCGCTCACGATGCCTCGGATGACTCCGAGGTCCAGCAAGTCCTGTGGCCGGATGCGGAGTTGGTCGGCCGTGGCCTGCACTTCGCCGACCGGGCGCTTGAGGATCGCTGCGGCGAGCTCCGGCGCGATGACGGAGAAGTAACTGTCCGGCGTGGCCCAGGTGTTGCCGGGTGCGGCCAGCGCGAGCGCGCCGCCCGAACCGCCCTCGCCGATCACCAGCGTGGTGACCGGCGTACGGGCCGTCGCGACCGCGGCGAACAGGTCCGCGATCGCCGAGCCCGCACCCTGCCGCTCCGCCTCCGCGTCGTTCGCGGCGCCCGGAGTGTCCACCAACGTCAGTACCGGGAATCCGAGTCGGCCCGCGAGGCGGATCAGGCGCGCGGCGGTGCGGTAACCGGCGGGGCGGGTGGCCGTCCCGCACTGGGCGGCGTACGCGATGGTCCGCCCGCCGTGCGAGCCGAAGCCGCACAGCATGCCGGCGTCGCTGCCGCCGCAGCGGTCGCCGCTGATGGTGGTGCGGTGGGTGAAGTAGGCGTCCAAGTAGGCGGCGGCGCGCGGGCGTTGGGGGGAGCGGGCACGGTCGACCGCGTCCCAGCCGGTGGCGGGGAGGTCGAGCATGCCGAGGGCGGCCGGAGGAGTCGCGGCCTCCGGCGAGGGGCTGGTGGTGGGGTGGTCGGGTGTGTCGAGGGCGGGTGGAGGGGGCGCGGCTTCCGGCGAGGGGCTGGTGGTGGGGAGGTCGGGTGTGTCGAGGGCGGATGGAGGGGGCGCGGGCTCCGGCGAGGGGCTGGTGAGCAGCTCAAGCCACAGCGCCAGCGTCTGCCGCAGCTCCTGCGGCTGTACGACGGCGTCCACCGCGCCCGCCGACACCTGGGCCTCGGCCGTGTACGCCGCCGGGTCCGCGTCGGGCGGGCGGACCCGGGAGCCCGCGAAGCCCACCTGGGCGCCGGGCAGCGCAAGGGTCACGTCGGCGCCCGCGCCCAGCGTGGCCCAGCCGCCGCCGGTCGTCGGGTCCCGCAGTACCGCGATCTGCGCCGCCCCCGCTTCCCGGGTGAGCGCCGACTGCCGTGCCACGCGCTGGAGTTGGGTGAGTGCGAGCATGCCCTCCTGCATCCGGCTGCCGCCGGTCGCGACGAGGGAGACCAGCGGGAGACGGTGCTCGCGCGCGTAGGTGTACGCCGCCTCCAGCCGGTCGCCGGTGCGCTCTCCGAGCGAACCGCCGAGGAAGCCGAACTCGAAGGCGATCAGTACGGCGGGGGTGGAGCCGATGGTGGCGCGGCCGCAGACGACGGATTCCTCCTCGCCGGTGCGGGCGGCGGCGCGGGCGCGTGAGCCGTCGTACCCCTGCCAGGACAGTGGGCCGTCGGGCTTGAAGTCGCTGACAGGGGAGGCCAGTTCGCTGAACTCGCCGTCCGCGACGAGGGCGATGGCCTCGCGGGCCGTAAGGCGTTCAGTCATTGCTGTTCCTCAGGGCCCGCTTCAGGATCTTGCCCATGTCGTTGCGGGGCAGGGCGTCCAGGAAGTGCACGACGCGGGGGCGCTTGTGCGGGGCGAGGCGGCGGGCCACGTGGTCGGAGAGCTCCGGGCCGAGGGCAGCGGGGGCGGGGGTGCTGACCGGCACCACCCAGGCCACGATCCGCTCGCCGAGATCGTCGTCGGGTTCACCCGTGACGGCCGCCTCCCGTACGGCGGGGTGTTCCAGCAACGCGTTCTCGATCTCACCGGCGCCGATCTTGTAGCCGCCGCTCTTGATCAGGTCGGTGGCCTTGCGGCCGACGATGCGTACATAGCCGTCGGCGTCCAGGGTCGCCATGTCCCCTGTACGGAACCAGCCGTCCCCGGTGAACGCGGCGGCGGTGGCGTCGGGCCGGTTCAGATACTCGGTGAAGAGGTTCGGCCCGCGGACCTGGATCTCGCCCACGCGGTCACCGTCGGCCGCGCCCGTCGGTGCGCCGTCGGTGTCGTACGCGGCGATCGTCGACCCGTCCTCCTCGACGATCCGCAGGTCGACGCCGGGCAGCGGCACGCCGACGGTCCCGGGCCGGGGTTCACCGTCCACCCGGACACTCGTGTTCATCAACGTCTCCGTCATGCCGTACCGCTCGATGACCCGGCGCCCGGTCGCGGCCGTGATCCGCCGGTGGTCGTGCACGGGCAGTGCGGCGGAACCGGACACCAGGAGCCGCGCCCGGCCGAGCGACTTCGCCAACTCCACGTCCTCGTCCAGGGCTTCGGCGAGCCGGTGGTACATCGTCGGCACCCCGAACAACATCGTGGCGCCGTCGTTCAGCTCCCGGGCCACGCCCTCCGCGCTGAACCGCCCCAGATGCCGCAGCGACCCGCCGCGCCGCAGCGGCCCCAGCACCCCCAGGATCAGCCCGTGCACATGGAACAGCGGCAGCCCGTGCACGAGGACGTCGTCGCCGGTCCACTGCCAGGCGTCGGCCAGCGCGTCGAGGGTGGCGGCGATCGCCCGGCGCGGGATGACGGCGCCCTTGGGCGGGCCGGTGGTACCGGAGGTGTAGACGACGAGGGCGGCGGAGTCCTCCGGGAATTCCTGGACGGTCGCCGCACCGCCACCACCTGGGCGCCCCTCGACGGCGTCCTCCGGAACCTCCTCGACGACGGCAACGCCACGCCCCGTACGCACGTCGACGTCGATCCGCTCCAACTCCCGCAGCGAGTCGGGCAGTTCCACTCCCGCCGCCGTCAGCACCAGCGACGGCCGGCTGTCGGCCAGGATGTGCCCCAGCTCGCCCTCCCCCGACTTCGGGTTGAGCGGCACGGCGGGCACCCCGGCGAGCAGCGCGCCGACCACTCCTACAGCCGTCTCCAGGCTCGGGGTCGCCCACACGGCGACCCTCCCGGCCCCGCCGAGCCGCTCCGCCAGCGCCCCCGCCGCGTCGGCGAGTTCCCCGTAATTCAACGACCGATCACCGAACCGCACCGCAGGCCGCTCCGCGACCGAGCCGCCCACCAGGGCCGGAAAGAGGTGAGACACGCGTACTCCTTGTCAGAGGGACTGCGCAGGGACTTCTGCGGGGGACCGCCTGGACTGTTCCTACACGATGACGCTCCTCAAGTGGGTGGGGGTGGCGAGTTGCCGGGCCGCGTCCAGGACGTGGACCGGCGGCGCTCGATGCTCTGGCCGGGGTGCTGATGGAGTTCCCTACGCGTCGGGGGGGGTCGCCTCCCTGAGCCACCGCGACTTTGAAGACGGCCCAGACGGCCCCAGACGGCCCCAGACGGTCTTGTCCAAGCTGTGGTCGACGATCCCGAACCGCCCGGTCGGCAGTACTTACTGAGGCTGTCGGTTGTCCCTGGAGGACGACTTGCTCAAGGTCGAGGTCCTGGACAGTGGTGACGGGAGCCTGGTTGTCCGCCGCGCGGAACTCGAGGCGCGGGGGCAGAGGGGAAGTCAGCGTGTCTTTGCCGTCGAAGCGAGCCGGCCGGAATCGCCGAGTTGCTTGGCCGGGGGCCCTGGTGCGGGAGGACGTCGTGGCGCGCATGCCGAGCCGGGCGAGTCCTACCTCTGGCTCAGGGAGTCGTCCAGGGGTGGGACGAGTGCGCGCAGTGAACTGCTGGAGGTGGCCGAGGCGACCACTCCCGCGGGTGTTGCCGAGGCGCTCCACCTGCCGCCGGGCGGGCCGGCGCTGCTGCGTGCCCAGTTGCTGCTGATCGACGACGAACCGGCGGAACTGGTGCAGTCGTACTGCCCGTTGGAGATCGCCCGTGGCACGGCGACGGCCAAGCGCCGCAGGATCAAGGGCGGGACGCCCGCACTCCTCGCGGATCTCGGGTACCCGCCGCGCTTGAGCATCGACAGGGTGCCGGCCCGTGTCCCCACGCAGGAGCAGTGCCGGCCGCTGCAACTCCCCGGCGATCTGCCCGTGTTGTGCATGCTCCGCGTCGTACACAGCGACGGTGACCGGGCCATCGAAGCGTCGGTTGTGGTGAAGGCGGGGCATCTGTACGAGTCGCGGTACGAGTTCATCACCGAGTGAACGCGTGTCGGATCTCTGATGGAACGAGCGCTGCCGCAGGAGGGCGGAGTCCGGGCCCCGGCGACTCCGCGCCGGCCTGGAGAAGAATGACGCGGACCCGCTCCGGCGCAACTGCCCCCCTCGCACCGGTCGTGGGGCGGCCCGCACTGCCGGTGCCCGACCGTGGGGCGGGCCGCACTGCCGGTGCCCGACCGTGGCGCTGTGGTCGTACGCGGCAAACCGGTGGTGTCTCCCGGGTCGGTCAACTCAGTACCAGCAACACGGCCAGCGCGATCAGCAGCGAGTCGATTCGGTCCAGCAGGCCGCCCGATCCGGGTAGCCAGTCGGCGGCGTCCTTGGTCCCTGCGCCGCGCTTGATCATCGATTCGAGGAGGTCGCCGGCAGGCCCGCCGACTGCCACCGCGACCGCCAACGGCCAGGTCGGTACGGAGAGCACCGCGAGGGTGCCGAGGCCGGCCGCGGCACCGGTGACGGTTCCGCTCCACCGCTTGGCCGGGGAGAGCGGCGACAGCGGCGGGCCGCCGAGCTTCTGGCCGGCGAAGTACGCCACGATGTCGGCGACCGAGACGGCCACGAACAGTGCGAGTCCGGTCGCCCCCAGCGGCACCAGCGCGGCGAGCGGACCGAGCCAGACAAGCCCCAACAAGCCGGAGCCCAATCGGCGCAGACCGTGTTCGGCGTCACCGGACAGCAGCGGCACGGCGGCCACCGCGAGGGCCCCGACGGCGATCACCCGGGGCACCTGTCCGGGCGCCAGCCAGGCGGCCCCCACCACGGCGACCACCGCCGTGGCCAGGACCGCCCGGTCCGGCAACCCCAACCGCAGCATCCCGCCGTACTCCAGCACCCCGATGACCCCGACCGCGGCAGCGATGACGGTAGCGCCCGGGCGGCCCAGCCAGAACGCCCCGACGACCAGGGGCATCCCGAGCGCCCAGGCACACCACCGCACCATCAGCTCACGCTGCCGAGAGGCCGCCGCGGCGACTCCTCCCAGGACCAGCGCCCCACCGAGGTAGGGCGCCAGTGCGGCAACGGTGGTCATCGGGTGAACATGCCGGTGTGTACGGGTGGCGGCACCAGGCCGGGTGTGGTCCCGCCGGACCGCAGCGCATCGAGGGCGGTGCCGTACGCGGCCACGATGCGCGCGTTCTCCGCGCCGTCCTTGACGGCGATGCGCAGGGTGCGCCCTTCGTATGCCGTCGACATCGGTGACAGGTCGCGCAGGTAGACGTCGCTGCGGCGGCATTCGTGCACGAGCCGGGCGGCGCTCGGTCCGTCGGGCGACAGCGTCACGGTGAGGAAGTTCGCCACCGCCTCTTCGATGGTGGCGGAGGCGTCCACCGCGGCGAGATCGACGGCCAGTTGATGGCGCAGCGTGTGTGTCCGGTCCCAGCGCTCGGCGTAGTACGACGGATCGCGCAGCGCCGCCACCGCCGCCAGTTGCGCGGGCAGGCTGACCGCCCAGGGCGGGGTCCACCGGCGCAGCTGTTCGGTGACGGTCGGCTCGGCCACCAGATACGCGGCCCGTACGCCGGACAGCGCGTACATCTTGGACAGCGAGCTACAGACCACCACCTGAGGGTCAACGGCAGCGAGGTCGGCCAGCGACTCGGACAGGCCGACGTAGCCCAGGTAGGCCTCGTCGATCCACCACCGCGTCGTTCTCGGTGAGGCGGCGATCACCGCGCGCAGTTCCGCGGCCGGCAGGTGGCGGCCGGTCGGGTTGTTGGGGTTGACCACGACCACGAGGTCGTAGCGGCCGGACCGGGTGGCAGCGGTCAGCCGCGCCGGGCCGATCCGCCAGCCGTCCGCACGGCGCAGCGGCAGCCGGTCCACCCGGCACCCGATCACCTCCTGGGTGACATGGGCGTACTCGCCGTAGCTCGGGTCGAGCAGAAGTACGCGGCTGTCCGGGGTCAGCCACCGTCCGAAGGCCCGGAAGATCAGGTCGGACGAACCGGCGCCGACGGACAGTGCCTCCACCGGAAGCGCCCGAGCCGTGGCGATCTCGGCCAACAGGCCCTCGGCGCCCGTCGGTGGCGACGTCCGGGCCGTCCAGGCCGGGTCCTCCGCGAGTACCGCCGTCACCCCGGGGGCCGGCGGGAACCAGGCGTCCAGCACATCGGCCGCGACCACCTGACGGCGTCGGTGCAGGCTGCGGAAGTCCGTACCGATGGCGGCGAATGAAGCACCACCATGCTCGCAGCCGTCCGCTCGCGGGAGGAACGGCATGTCCAACTGCCAGTCAAGACCGGCTCGCAGACGCTCCACCGCGCCGGCGTAGCGGCTCATCGCGGTCCTCATCAGTTCGATGACGGCGCCGGTGAGCACCTCGAACGACAGCGCGCCGCTGCAAACGGAGTGACCGGTCGGCCGCAGTCCGACGGCCCGGTACATGTCGAGCAGTTCGGTGCGGCCCATCACCACTACCCGGCGACCGCCCCGGGAGGCGATCCAGCGCAGTGCGGCGAACATCAGCAGTGGAGCCGCCATGGTGGACCGCCAGCGCGGCTCGACGGTGAGGATGCGCACCTCGAACAGGGCGTCCTCGGTCAGCAACGGCAGTTCGTCGCGCGTCAGATAGCGCTCGATCCCGTACCGGCCCGCCCAGGGCGGCGTAATGCTGACGAAGCCCAGCCGGTCCGCGCCGCGCGCCACGACGAGGTAGATGTTGTGGCCGTCCAGTGCGTCACGCAGCCGTCCCGTGGGATGCGGTGCGTGCTGCCCCAACTCCTTCGAGTACACCCGGTGGCGCAGTTCGTGGATCCAGTCGAGATCGTCAGGGATCGCACGGCGCAACTGCACGGCAGGAGCCACGGAACACCACCTCTGTGACTTGGGGCTCGGGGTCTCAGTGTGGTTTCGGCGGATCGGGTGCACCTGAGCGATCCGACCCGGGTCGGGGTGAGTACGGGTACTCAGACCGGCCGATGATGGCCCGTCCGTCGAAGCCTCGGTACTGGCCGAGACGGTGATCTGCACGAGTTGCGGTACGAGTTCACCGCCCCGCGAATCTGATCGTTACCCTGCCCCTGTGCTGCCTGACATCGAGTTGACGGCCCCGGAGCGACGGGTGTGGGACGCCTTTCCCGAAGGGCGGTGGGTGGATCTGCGGAGTGGTGAGGCGGAGGCCGATGATCCGGTGCGGGATGGGCGGTGGGGGCCGGATCGGACGGTTCGGGCGGCTGTGCTGGTCGCGCTGTTGCTGGGCGGTGACGCCGGGCCCTCCGGTGCCGTCGCCGGCCTGCGTCTCGCCGGTGCGCGGATCACCGGACCGCTCGACCTCGACGGCGCGGAGATCAACCATGTGCTCTGGCTGGAGCACTGCCGACTTGAGGAGGCGGTGAGCCTTTACGGGGCGTCGACGCGGACGGTCCGTATCAAGGACAGCTGGGTCCCCGGCGTGGAGGCCGGGCTGGCCCGGGTCCAAGGGCATCTCGACCTGAAACGTTCGGTGCTGGACGGGGGCCGGCTTTCGCTCGTCAACGCTCACATAGCCGGGGAGCTGAACCTGAACGGGGCACGGATATCCGCTCCCGGGGAGTGGGCCGTCTTCGCGGGCGGCCTGGTCATGGAAGGCGGCGTCCTCTGTAGGAACCTCAGCACGCGGGGCGGGGTGCGGTTGCCGGGCGCGCAGTTGCCTGGGGGGCTTTTCATGCAGGGGGCGCGGATCAGCAGTGACGGCGGTGTGGCACTGGTGGTGGACAACGTGGCCACCACGACGCTCGACCTGTCAGGGGGATTCGACGCGGAGGGCACCGTACGCCTGCGAGGTGCCCGGATCTCGGACAACCTGACCTTCGCGGGAGCGGCCCTGAAGGGTGCGCGTGGTGGGGAGGAGCCCTCGGTGGTCTGTCTTCTGATGCAGGCCACCGACTTCGACTTCACCGTTGCCGGGACGCCGGAGGGGGCCGTCGACCTGCGGGGGGCTCAGGTCTCGTTCCTGTATGAGAACGAGCACAGTTGGCCGGGTGTGGTGGAGCTGGACGGATTCGTCTACGGATCCATCAAGATGGTCGAGGCGGGGCGGCGGCGCGAGGCGGTGGGTCGGCCGGAGACCGTGGTTCGCCGGGTGGGCTGGATTCGGCGGAGCCCTGGCTACAGCCCGCAGCCGTACGAGCAACTGGCGAGCTGCTACCGGAAGGTCGGCCACGACGACGACGCCCGCCGGGTGCTGCTGGCGAAACAGCGCCATCGCCGCCGTACGCTCGGCCCGGCCGGACGTGCGTGGGGACGCGTGCTGGATGCCACCGTCGGATACGGATACCGGCCGTGGCTGGCCGGCATCTGGCTCCTCGGGCTGATCCTGCTCGGCACGCTGGTCTTCGCGGCCGATGATCCGGTGCCGGTCAAGGAGGGCGAAGGAGCCCCGTTCCAGCCCTTCGTCTACACCCTCGACCTGCTGATTCCCATCGGCGGTCTGGGCCAGCGGGCGAACTGGTACTGGGCGCACGCCGGCCCGCAGTGGCTGGCGTACGCGCTGATCGCCGCCGGCTGGGTACTGACCACGGCGGTGCTCGCGGGCGTCACCCGCACGTTGAACAGGAGTTAGCGCTGAACAGGAGTCGGCGTCGGGCGAACCCGAAAGTCATGGCGCGGCCCGAGCGGGACACGTAGGGTCGGCGGAAGCTGACAATTTGATGAGTTGACTTCCGGGAGCCCCTTGGTGAGTGAGTCCCCGACTCTTGCCGAGACACTCGCGCGTCTCGATGCGCGGTTCGCCGAGAAGGGCCTGCACCGAGGCGAAGCGCTCGGCGTACGGGCGATGCCCGTGGCGTATCTCGTGGAGAGCGGGACGCCGCTCTCCGCGTCCTTCCACGGGGAGCGGCGATGAGGCTTGCCCGCGGGGTGCGCGAGTTCGTGGCGGGGCTGCGGCCGACCGGAACCGACTCCGAGATGCGGCGTCTCGCGGTGGAGCTGAGCCGCGTGCTGCGCAAGCGGATCGACAAGACCCCGGTGGACGTGCGGGAGTTGGCACGGGCACTGTGCGAGGAGATGAGCGGGCGCCGGGACGGGCGGCCCGTACGGCTCCGCTTCGAGCGCTTCCCCGACGAGCTCGAGGTCACCGGCCTGTGGATGGAGTTCCACGACTTCGACCTCGTCGTCATCGAGGAGCGCGCCGAGGCCGTGCAGCAACTCGTCATCCTCGGCCATGAGTTGTGGCACATGAGGCAGGGACACCACAACCATCACGTCGATGGCGCCGCCGCCGCGGCCCGCACCCTGTCGGACGGCACCGGCTGGCAGGAGATCGCCCTCACCGTCGCCGCCCGCCACGGGTCCCATGCGGCCGAGGAGGACGAGGCCGAGGACTTCGGACTGCGGCTGGCGAGTGTCTTCCGGTCATGGGTGACCGGCCTCGGCGCCGAGCGGCAGGGCCCCGTCGACCTGGTCGAGCGGGCCATCCAGGCGTCCCTGGGCTACCGCGACCCCCGGAACTGACCGGCGATGAACCCTTCCCGCTTCTCCGCCGGGCACGACCTCGCCTTCTGGCTGCCGGTGGCGGTCCTCACCGCGGCCCTGGCCGTCAAACTGCCCGGCATCGTCAAACTCTGGAAGGACCCGTTCCTCCGGGCCGTCGGCGGCCTCCTCGCCCTCGCCTGCGCCATCTTCGTCTTCGCGGCGCCGCAGACCATCGCCTGGACCAACCGCGTCACCGAGGTACGGAACATCTCCGCGCCGTTGGTCTACAGCCTCATCACCGCGTTCTCCGGGGCCTGCCTGCTGCTGATCATCGCCTGGCGCAACGGTGTGTCCGACCGCTCGGTCACCACACGCCGTGCCATGCGCTGGGTGATCACCGGCTACTCCGGCGTGATCGTCGCGCTGTGGGTGCTCTTCGCGCTCGCCGACGTCCAGGTCGAAAGGCTGCGGGACCTCGACACGTACTACGCCACCACACCCTTCATGCGCGAAGAGATCGTGCTCTATCTGCTCGGGCACGCCGTGGCCTGTCTGATCACCTCCAAGCTGATCTGGAACTGGATCCGCACCGGGGACCTCGACGTATGGCTGCGCCGCGGCCTGAAGCTCCTGGGCGCCGGCTACGCGACGAACCTGCTCTTCACCGCCGCGAAACTCTCCGCGGTCGTCGCCCGCTGGACCGGCCACGACCTGGACCGGCTGAGCACCGACCTGGCACCCCCGGTCGTCTGTGTGTCCGCCATCCTGATCGCGGCGGGGTTCGTCCTGCCGTACGCCGGCCAGTACCTGCACAGCCGCTGGCGCACCCGGATCTGCCACTGGCGGCTGCGGCCCCTCTACCTGCTGATGCGGACCGGCACGAGTGACCGCGTCCCCTTCAAACTGCGGGCCACCCCCGAACTGCGCCTGACACGCCGTGAGACGTTCATCCGGGACGGGCTGCTCCGCCTCGGCCGGTACGTCGACGAGGACCTGGGCCGACGATCGTACGACGCGGCGCTCTGCCTCGGGTGGGACGCCGACCGGGCGAAACCGCTCGCCCGTGTCGTGACGATCCAGGACGCCATCGAGTCCAGGCGGCCCTCCCAGGGGCGCGGCGCCTGCCCACCTCTCCACAGCCCCGACATGGAAGACCTGCTGGAGGGGATCGAGGCCGTCTCCCTGGCTCTCCGCCACACCGACGACATCAGGGCGGTCCGCGAGCGCGCGGCCGCCGAAGCAGAGAGTGTGCCCGCCACATGAGTGCCAGTCCCCGGAGTGCCAGTGTCTGGAGCGAACGACCTTCCGGCGCACGGCCGATGAGGTCCGCCGTCGTCCTCGGCGGCAGCCACGCCGGCATGCTCGCGGCCCGCGCGCTGACCGAGTCCGCGGACCTCGTCACCATCGTCGAGCGCGATGTGCTGCCCGAGGGACCCGAGGGCCGCAAGAACCTGCCCCAGGCCCAGCATCCGCACGGGCTGTGGTCCGGCGGTGCACGGGCGATCGAGGAACTCCTGCCGGGCTTCAGCAGCCGGTTCCAGGAAGCCGGAGCGCACCGCCTGGCGCTCACCACGGACATGGTCGCGCTGTCGTCGCAGGGCTGGTTCCGGCGCTGGACCGAGTCCCATCACATGCTCCTCGGCAGCCGTGACCTGCTCGACGCGACCGTCCGCGCGCAGGTCCTCGGCGACGACCGGATCAGGCTCGTCGAGCGGACCCAGGCGCTCGGCCTCGAAGGAACCTCCGCCACCGTGACGGGAGTTCGCGTCCGGGACCACGACGGAGTCGAGCGCGTCCTTGCGGCCGACCTGGTCGTCGACGCCACCGGACGTGCCTCCCGCGCACCGGAGTGGCTCAAGGCCCTCGGCCTGTCCGCACCTCAGGTGCGCGAGGTCAACTCCGGCCTGGCGTACGCAAGTCGGATGTACCGTGCCCCCCAGCACGCGCGACACGGCTTCCCCGTCGTCAACGTGCAGGCCGCCAACCGCGACCCAGGGCCCGGCCGGTCGGGCTATCTGGTGCCCATCGAGAACGGGCGCTGGCTGGTCATGCTGACCGGCACCCGAGGCGGCGAACCCACCCCCCACGAAAGCGACTTCGAACGCTTCGCCACCGAGGAGCTGCGCCACCCCGTCATCGGTGAGTTGATCGCGGGCGCCGAGCCGCTGTCCGGTGTCGCCTTCACCCGGTCCACCTCGAACCGCCGCTACTACTACGAGGGTTCGCGTCCCTGGCCCGACGGTTTCACGGTGCTGGGCGACGCGCTCGCGGCGTACAACCCGGTCTACGGCCACGGCATGTCGGTCGCGGCGCAGAGTGCCGTCGCGCTGCGCGACACGATCCGCGCCCGGGGCTGGGGGAGCCCCGGGCTGGCCCGCGCCCTACAGAAGGCGGTGGCCCGGCCGGTGAACGCGGCGTGGGACCTCGCCACCGGCCAGGACGTCTTCTACCCGGGCGCGACGGAGAACGGCCCCACGCTCAGGGACAGGATCCTCGCCGCGTACGTCGACCGCCTCCTGCTCACCGCCACCGGCAACGGCCGCATAGCCCGCCGCTTCACCGACGTGTCGTCGCTGGAGCGCGGCGCACACGTCCTGCTCACGCCCAGCGTGCTCCTCGCCGCCGTGGCCGGCCCGCTCAAGCCGCAGCTCACCGGGCCGCCGCTCACGGCCGAGGAGTGGAAGGCCGCCGTCCCCCGCGGGTGAGTCGCCCCTCCAAGGGAACCGCCTGGCCCGGCCCCGCGAGGCGTTGTTAGCCTGCGGAAACATCACCAGGAGTTGCCTGCCGTACGAGGATGGAGTCCACCGTGGCCCGCAGTGCCGCACGTGCCCGTATCGCGCTCGCCACCTACGCCCCCAGTGAGGAGTCGCCCAAGGACCGGGACCTGCCCGTGCTGGTGGCGGCGCTGGAGGAGGCGGGGGCCGAGGCCGCTGTCGCGCGCTGGGACGATCCGGAGGTCGACTGGGCGGGGTTCGACCTCGTCGTGATCCGGTCCA
This sequence comes from Streptomyces sp. NPDC087263, assembly GCF_044744645.1. Classification (NCBI taxonomy): domain Bacteria; kingdom Bacillati; phylum Actinomycetota; class Actinomycetes; order Kitasatosporales; family Streptomycetaceae; genus Streptomyces; species Streptomyces sp. NPDC087263. Next base: position 692,173 of record NZ_JBIUYT010000001.1, on the reverse strand, counting down.
CCTGGGACTACAGCTGGCGTGTCGCGGAGTTCGTGGCCTGGGCGGAGCGGTGCGGGCGGGCGACGCGGCTGGTCAATCCGGCGGGCGTGGTGCGGTGGAACGCCGACAAGAGGTACGTCGGGGACCTGGCGCGGGCCGGGGTTCCGGTGGTGCCGACCCGGTATCTCGCGCCGGGGGATCCCGTCGACCTTCCCGAGGACCGCGAGTTCGTCGTGAAGCCCACGGCCGGCGCGGGCGCGCGGTATGCCGCCCGGTACGCCCCCGAGGAGCGGGAGACGGCCGTACGACAGCTCGCGCGGATGCACGCGGAAGGGCTCACCGCGATGGTGCAGCCGTACGTGAAGAACATCGACGCCGGTGGAGAGCGGGCACTCCAGTTCTTCGGCGGGCGGCTGCTGCACGCCAGCCGGAAGGGCGCCGTCCTGGAGCCCGGGACGGCGTACGACGAGGTCAAGGTCGCCCATCCCCGGCTGGAGCCCTGGGAGCCGACCCCGGCCGAACTCTCCGTCGCGGAGCACGCGTTGGCCGCCGTACCGGACGCGGGAGAGGTGCTCTACGCGCGCGTGGACCTCGTCGACGGCGAGGACGGGGAACCCTGCGTGATGGAGCTGGAACTGATCGAGCCCAATCTCTTCCTCTGGCTGCACCCGGAGTCGGTGCCCGCGGTCGCGCAGGCGATCATCACGGCCGCCCACTGACGCTTACGCGCTGCAACAGGGGTTATGGCTGCCCCTTGACGCCAACCCGCTGCAACAGCCCCCAGGTGAACTCCGCCGCGCAGTCGTGTCGTACGCCCGATGTGTCCGGGGCCGCGAAGGCCAGACCCCAGCGGGTCGGTGCCGTGCCTTCCAGGGGGCGGGCGGGGGCGAAGGCGTGGGCCGCCTCGTCGACGGTGCAGGACCAGGGAGTGAGGTCGTCGAGGGTATCGAGGACCGGGCCCGGGGCGCCTGGGGCGCGGACCAGCCACTCGTTCCAGGCCACCCCGTTCGGGGCGACCAGGACCTCGAAGCGGAGGTCGGGCCAGAGGGGGACGGGCCAGAGCAGGGCCTCGCAGGCCAGGTCGCCGATCTGGCGGGGGATCACCGACTCAGGGGTGCCCAGGATCGAGCGGTAGCGGGAGATGGCCGCGCGGGAGCGCGGGGCGTGCTGCATCGCCTGCCAGCGGCGGTTGGCCTCGCGCATGTCGGCGATGGAGACGCCCAGCTCGTGGCGGGCGTCCTCGACGAGGTCAGGGTTGTGGTCCGCCATGCGGCGCAGCAGGACCAGCTGGAAGTCGAGAGGCGTGAAAGGAGTCGTGGGGCGTTTCGCGGGCGGCATGCGGTCCATCGTCGCGTATGCGCGCGGCGCCCGGACGGCGGCCGTCCGGGAGAAAGAGGACGGAGTTCACATAGCGGGGGCCGCGCGGCGGAAGCACCCTGCGCAGCAGTCCCTGCGAGACGACGTGGGACGTACGGGCCTGGTGCGCTTCCAGGGGGAAGGACGCGAGGGGCAGCCAGGTGTCGCCGGGCAGCACCCAGCCCACGTAACCCTGCTGGGTGAGGTGCGCGATGACGGGGGCGACGGGCTGGATCCGGGACTCCAGCTCGATGAAGAGGGCCGGGCGGTCGTGGGCGATGAGGGCGCTCGCGCCACGCAGGACCGCCAGTTCGTTGCCGTCCACGTCGATCTTGATGAAGTCGACGTCGTGGAGGTCCAGGCTGTCCAGGGTCAGGCAGGGGACGGCCAGGGCGCGGGCGTGGATGTCCCTGCGGACGAGGGAGGACACGCCTCGGTCGCCGGCGTCGTCCGGGGGGAGCCACAGGTGGGCGGTGCCCCGGTGGTCGGAGGCGGCGGCGTGGATCACGCGGACGTTCGCGGGGGTCGCGGAGGAGAGGAGCCGGGCCAGGTGCGGGACCGGTTCGACGGTCACCACGCGGTCGGCCCGGGTGGCCAGACGGCGTGTCCAGGGGCCGTACCAGCCGCCCACGTCCACCGCCGTGCCGCAGCCCGGCGGGCAGAGGTCGGACAGCCGGGCCAGTTCGGGTTCGAAGCGCGGGTAGACGAGGCGGGCGGTCGCGGCGACCAGCCGCGTGGGCAGGAAGCGGGCAAGGCGGGCGGTCAAGGTCCTCGGCGCAGGGCCGTTCGCAGGGCTGCTCATGGGGCCATCCGCTTGAGGAGTTCCTCGTGTTCGTCGGCGCCCACCTGCTCCCCCGAGGACGGCAGCAGTTGCGGAATGCCGTCCACGATCGGGTAACGGCGTTGCAGGCGTGGGTTGTACAGCGCGGCTTCCGAACCCACCGACTCATCGGGTACGAGGAGGTGGAGCGGGCCCTTGTCCAGCGGGCAGGCCAGGATCTTCAGCAACGGGTCGTCGGGGTTCACGGGGGAGTCAACTCCTTTGTGGCAACGGGGGGTTGGGGCGCGGTGTCGTGCTTGGGCATGGCGAGCAGGACGGAGACCGCGAGAGCGGTACCCGCCAGGCGCAGCGCGAGCCGCACGGGTTCGTGCGGCAGCGCCTCGCCGAACGCGAGCGTGCCGAGCACGGCCGTGAACAGACTCGTCACCGTCGTGCAGACCGGCACGATCAGCGAGGCCCGGCAGCGCTGTAGTGCCGCCTGCGACATGACCAGGCCGAACGCGCCGGTGAAGAGCAGGAGATAGGGGTACGGGGAACGCAGCAGGTCAACCAGCGCGCCGCCCAGGCCACTTGTCGTCAGATAGCTGGACACACCCTTGATGGCGAGCGAGCTCACCCCGTACAACAGGCCCACCGCCACGCCGTATTCGACGCCGGTGGACGGCGTCCGGTGCCGGTGCCGGGAGCGTCGCTCGGCGGCCCCGTACAGCCAGATGCCCGCCGCCAGGGACGGCAGGCAGACGGTGAGGATCAGCGGCGCCGGAGCGCTACGGCTGACCGTGTCCGAGTCCTCGCTCAGCGACAGCACCACCATCAGCAGCGCGGCGAGGATCGCGCCGAGTGCGTACCGTTCGCGGCTCGTCGTCCGCTCGCCCAGTAGCCGGGAGGAGAGCAGGACGAGCAGGACGAGACCGGAGACGAAGATGCCCTGGGCCGCGGCGATGGGAAGCGTCCGGTAGACGGCGAGCTGGGCGCCGAACCCGGCGGCGAGGGACAGCGAGCCGCCGATCCACAGCGGGCTGCCGAGGACCAGCCGCAACAGCCGGGCGGGGCGGCGGATCTCGACCTCAGGCAGGGCCGCCAACGCGCGTTTCTCCAACACGAATCCGGTGCTGTACAGGACGTTCGCCAGCAGGGCCGCGGCCACCCCCCACCACATGGTCTATGTCCTTCGGGCGTGCAGGAGCAGGATGGAGGACGCCGACGGGACCGCGCAGGCCAGCCGGTCCAGCGCACGCAGCGGACGCGGTACGCCGTGGAAGGGCGCCCCCTTCAGCCGTACGACCTCGAATCCGGCGGCGGACACGAACTCCCGCAGCGCGCGGGCCGTGTAGAGCCGGAGATGGCCCACGACCTCCTTGCCGGGGCGGCCGTGGATCGCGCGCAGACTCACCTCCGAGAACACCGGCTGCACGCCGGCCAGCAGCAGGGCGCGGTTGTACCAGGCGGCGAGGTTCGGGGTGGAGAGCATCAGGTGGCCCCCGGGGCGCAGCACCCGGCGGAGCTCGTCGAGTGCGGAGTCCGGGTCCACGAGGTGCTCGATCACCTCGCTGAACAGCACCGCGTCGGCCGATCCCGTCGCGAACGGCAGCCCGCCGTCGGAGAGTTCACCGCGGATCGCGTACGGCACATGGGCGTGGGCCCGGCGGAGCGCGTCCTGCGACCAGTCGACGCCGACCAGGCGGTGCCCCGCAAGAAGAGGTGCCGCGGTCGCGGCCGCGCTGCCGTCGCCGCAGCCGACGTCCAGGACGGTCTTCGCACCCGCCGTCGCCGGGCCGAGCGCGGCGGCCAGCATCCGGGCCTGGCGCAGGCTGCGCGCGCTGCCGGACGCGACAGGGACAGCCGGATCCTCGTAGAAGTCGCGAAGTCCCCGGCGTACGACGCCTGTTGTCGGCGTGGCCGCGGGAGCCTTGGTCATCATGGGCCGTCCTCCTCCGTCGCGTGCAGATAGTGCTCGAAGAGGTCGCGGAGGTGGGCGCCGTCACCCTGGCTGAGCAGGGTCCGCGACCAGCGCAGGGCGACGTGCAGGCGGCCCGCGGTGGAGGCGGTGGTGACGGTCAGGCCGCGGGGCATCCGGGCCGGCGCGGAGAACCAGACCGCGGTGGCGCGGCCCGCCGCCTTCCCGAAGTCCAGCGGGTACGGGATCCGCCCGATGTTGCTCAGCAGCGTGGTCGAGGTCCAGGGCGCGGCGGCCCTGCGCAGGCCCCGGGTGACGGCGGCGCGCCAGGACACCGGGATCACCGGAGCGGTCAACAGGGTCGCGCCGTGGCCGAGTTGGGGGCGCTCCTGGGACTTCAGGGCCTGGGTGCGGAGCGCGGTGCGGCGTAGCAGCTCGCCCATCCTCTCCGCGTCCAACTCCTCCGGAGCGAAGGGGACTTCGACGAGTCTCGTGCCGTTCCCGATGGGCATGCCCATGTCCCTGGGTCGGTCGTCGACCGGCATGGTGATCCGCAACGGGCGGGGCCGGGCGCCGTGTTCCCTGTTCCAATGGGCGAGCATCAGGGCCGTCGTGACCATGAGCTGGTCGTTCACCGTGTACGGGGAGCCCTTGGGGCGGCGCGGGACGCTGAGCTCGGTGACGAGCAGGCCGTTGCCCGGGGACGGTTCGGGGGTGCCGTGGGCCACGCGGGCGGGCGGTGCCCAGGTGGAGGGGGTGTCCACCCGCTCGGCCTCGGGTGCGCCGGGTGTGCGTACGGGGGGTGCGGTGGGGGAGTTGTCCCGCCCGCCGTACAACTCCGCCGCCGTGGCCAGGATGCGGAGGCAGGCGGGGCCGTCGAGTGCCGTGTGGTTCATGGTGAGAAAGAGGACGGTGCCGTCGGTCGCGCCGTCCTCGTCGACGACTTCCAGGCGTACCGGCGGCGCCGCCGACAGCGGCGGGGCGTCGTCCAGCGCCCGGTCGCGGGCGTGCTTGAGGGCGTCCCGGTCCGGCGGCGGGAACGTCACGACCTCCACGTCCGGGCCGTCCGTGAGCTCCCACTCGTACCGGAGCCGGTACCAGCGCCCCGGCGCCTCCCGCATCAGGATCCGGGGGTGCCGACGCAGGGCCTCGGTGAAGGCCGACCGCATACGGACGGGGTCCAGCCGGCCGGGCACGTGCACCTCGATATGGACCGTCTCCGGCTCCGCCTCCTGCAGACAGTGCCGGGCGACTTCGTCGACAACGGGGAAGGGGACCCGTGCGGGGGGCCCGACCGGCCCACCCGCGCTGTTCCGTGCGGGGTGCTCGACCGCGGTCATATGGCCTTGGCCCTCCCTGCGTCGTCCGACGGTGCCGTCCCTGGGCCGTCCGACGGTGCCACCCTTGTGCCGTCCGACGGCGTCGCCCTGAACCTCGGCCCGCGGAACGCGAACCGCGCCGTCGGCGAGGCCCCTACCGGCTGGGCGGAGCCGGGCCCGCGAGCGGAGATCGTCGGCCCGGACTCGGGCCGAGTCCGCTCGCTCGCAGATTCCAGTCCCGGCCGGGGAGAATCCAGCCCCTCCGGCGTCTGAGGAGCGGGGTCCGGGGCGGAGCCCCGGGAAGGGACGGGTAGGGGCGGAGGGGGCGAATCAACGCCGGTACCCGACTCGGACCGCGCCACCGACGCGCTGGGATCGGCGTCGGGGTTCTCCTGGGCGGGTTCGGTTCCGGTGCGGGGCTTCCGCTCGGTGGGTTCGGTTTCGGTACGGGGCTTCCACTCGGTAGGCCCGGCTTCGGTGCCGCGCTTACCCTCGGTGGGTTCGGTTCCGGTGCCGCGCATACCCTCGGTGGGCTCGGCTTCGGTGGCGGGCTTCTCCCCGGCAGGCCCGGTTCCGGTGCCGGGCTTCCGCTCGGCAGGCCCGCCCCCCGCGCGGGGATCGAAACCCGGCCCGGGGTTCTCCCCCCGCACCCGCTGCGGCAACGGCGCGGTCGGCGCCTCCGAACCGGGTGAGCCCGGTGACGACGACCGCCGCCATGGCGGCGGACCGCCGGGAGCGGCCTCCCCGACCGTCACCAACCCCGCGAACAGCCCAATCAGCGCCAGCAGTTGAGCCACCGCCGAGAACGCGCCCGCGTCCGCGGACACCGCCTCACCGGCCCCCGTCGCGGCAGCGATCCCCGCCCCGGTGAGCGCGAGGAACGCGATCGGTACGAGGAGCGCGTGCCGTTTCCACGCGAGCAGCGCCAGCGCGGGGACCAGCAGTGCGAAGAACCCGGCGATCACGATCGCGACCAGCGTGAGCGCGACCAGGCCCAGCCATACCCCGGGCCCCGGCGGCACCGGCTGCGGTTCGTCGGGGTTGGGTTCGCGGCGGCGCCACAGGACGAGGCCCACGAGGGCGGCCACGCCGACCCCACCGCCGATCAGCCCGGCCTCGTACGCCGTCGAGGGCTCGTACGACAACTTGACCGTGCCGCCCGCGCCGGACGGGATCTGCCAGCCCTGCTGCCAGCCGTCGAGCCGTACCGGTGTGAGTTCCTTGCCGTCGAGCGTCGCCTTCCAGCCGTCGTTGAAGTTCTCGTACGTCGTCAGGTACGAGGCCGCGCCCGAGCCGACCGTCACCTCGCGTCGGTCGCCCAGCCAGTCACGTATCCCCAGATCACGACCGGCGGTGGCGGCCTCCGTGACCGTCCCGCGGGTCAGCGTCACGTCGGTGACGGTGAGCGGTCCGGCGTCCCCGGCCTCGACCCGGTGCGAGCCGGTGCCGAGGTCCAACTCGGCGTCGTCGCTGCCTTCCTGGCAGAGGGTCAGGTCGATGGCCCGGCGTTCCACGAGGTCCGCCACCGTCCCGGTCGCGCTCGTCTCGTACAGCTTCCCGTCGACCGCGACCGCGGGCCCTTTCCCGCAGGGGAGCGAGAACTCCCGGGTGCCCGAGGGCTGCGGGGTGCGGTACTGGTCGAGCGCCGGGATGTACGCCTCCGTCAGACCGACCGGCAGTTGCAGGTCGGTGTCCGCGACCGGGTTGTGGACGGTCAGCGGCGCGGTCTCGGTGACGGTGATGTCGAGCCGGTCGGTGGTGATGGGCTCGAAGCGGGCCCAGCCGTTCTCGTCGACGCCGACGATCGCCGCCCCGTCCGGGGAGCTGATGGCGATCTTCGTCGGGCGGGTGGACAGGCCGCCCGCCGGGGCCAGGACGATCGAGGAGACCGGCTGCTTGTCCGGCCAGCTCAGGTGGATCGTCGGGTTGTCGCCCGCGATCCACGCCGTCGTCAGGTCGCCGTCGGTGAGATTGCGCGCCGAAAGACCCGCGCCGAGCTGCGCCGTCGAGTCGGCCGTCGCGACGATCCGGCTCTGCTGCTCGGGCGCCACCTCGTACAGCAGCTTGTCGAGTTCCTCGCCCGGGACCGGGACCGCGCTCGCCTTGATCTCGTACGTCCCCGCCGTCGACGTCGAGAAGGTGCGGTGCAGGCCCGCCTCCGTACCCGTCGGGGACAGCCCGGTGGGGTCGGTGGACCGGTGCAGGGAGACGATCTCGGCGGTGGCGTCCGAGTCGGCGGCGTCCGTCGGGAGCTTCAGCAGGCGGGTCACCTGGACGTCCGGGATGTCGATCTCGGAGAAGCCGGCGCCGGTCAGGCCGGCATGCTGCTCCGTGGAGTCGACGATCGTGATTTCCAGCCAACTCGTCGACCCGGACGGCGACTTGATGCCCTGCGTCATCCCGTTCGGCTGGAGATAGCTCGTGGCGGAACCCTTCTCCGTCTCCACCCGGACCCGCGTCGCCGCCGAGCGCACACCGTCCTGCGGCAGCGGAGTCACCTTGAACGAGGACGGCATGTCCACGGAACCGGTGAAGCCGACCCGCAGCCACTGCCCGTCCGCCGAGCCCGCCGCACCCTCCGCCCACGCGGTGTCCGGGTTGCCGTCGAAGGCGTTCACGGGGTCGTACTGCGGGAGGTAGAAAAGCCAGTTGCCGGTCGAGGAGGCCGTCACCGAGCGGGCACCGCGCAGTTCGGCGACCGTCTGGTGCTCGATGCCGCTGGTCGGCAGGATCTGGTGCGGTTTCTCGCCCGGGTCCTGCGCGCTGTCGCTGTCGTTGCGCTGGTCGGCCGTGTACGTGTACGAGGTGTTGGCGTTGACCAGCCCGAAGCGGGTGTCGGCCCGTCGCAGCCCGTCCCCGACCACCTGGAGGGCCGGGGTGCCGAGGCCGGGATGGTTGTCGCCGGTGAGCACGGCGGCGCGGTCCCGCATCGACGGGTCGGCGGAGAGCGGGAGGAGCGCCTCGGGGCCACCGGAGACGACGGCCGTATCGGCGATCGGCTTGAGCCCGGCCTGCCCCGGCCGTGCCACGTCCTCGCTCGCCGGTTCGTAGATCTCCACGGCCCGCTGGCGCGGATACAGGCCCTCGACCTGCAAGGGGGTGTCCTCGGCGATCCGGCCACCGGTCATTTCGGGGCCGAAGCCCGTCACCCGCTGGTAGCCCGACTGTTCCAGGGTCCGCTTCACGGTCGTGGTCGGGACATAGCCCAGCTGGTCGGGGTCCAGGTCATTGCGTACGACGACGTAGTAGAGGCCGGCCCGGCTCAAGTAGTCGGCCAGACCCGGGACTTCGGCGCCCGTCATCAGCGACTGCTCGACCGCGTCCATGGCGCGCCGGTTGCCCGCGGTGCCGAAGGGGACGTAGTCGCGTTGCGCCCAGCGGGACTCGGCGAGCACGTCGAGGGGCTGGTCGATGGTGGAGCCCCAGGTGTAGATGCCGTGCGCGGTGGCGGGGACGACGAGGGCGCGGGAGTCGGGGGAGTACTTCTCCAGCCAGTCGGCCGTGGACTGCCAGTACTTGGGGAGCTCCTGGAACGAACCCGGGTTCAGGATCGAGCCGTTGAGATACGGCCAGGCGAGCCCGGGGAGCACCAGGACCGCCGCGATCAGCGGAGCGTAACGGCGCCCGCGGACCCGTCTGGCCCCCCGCTGTTCCGAGGCGATCCCGACCAGATGGGCCAGCCCGAACACGAGGGCCAGCGCCAGGCCCGTCTGGAACTTGTAGATGTTGCGGAAGGGGACGAGCCCGCCGTTCAGCCAGTCCTGGACCACGCCGTGGAAGGGCGCGCCGAACGAACCGCCGTATCCGGCAAGGGTGATGAGCACGACCGACAGCACGGTCAGCACCAACCAGCGCCGCTCGGGCAGGTCACGGCGGGCGAGCCCGGCAAGACCGAGGCCCGCCGCGAGCGCCGAGCAGACGACCACGATCACCGAGGAGACGACCGTCCAGCCGGCCGGCAGCCAGGCCTCGCCGAAGTGCAGATACGCGACCCAGTTGCCCGCGCCGCGCAGGGTCTCCGTCGCCGACATGGTGGCCGTCGTGGTCTGCGAAGTCTCCACGTACGGAAGGAAGTTCTCGCCGTAGATGCCCAGCATCAGCAGCGGGACCACCCACCAGGCGGTCGCCAGGATCACGCCCGGCACCCACCAGGCGATCAGTTTGCGCTGCCGGGGGCCACGTGGACGGGAGAGGAGGTACAGGCCGACGGGGAGCAGCGCGGCGAGGGTCGAGGCCGCGTTCACCCCGCCCATGAAGGGGATGACCAGCGCCGAGCGGAGGGCCGCGACACGGGCGCTGTAGCGCTCGTTGGTGAGCGGGAGCAGCACCCAGGGGAGGAACGCGCCGGGGAGCGCGGCGGCCGAGGTCGAGCCGACGACGATCGTGAACACCGGCCACAGTGCGTACGCGAGGGCGGCGAGCAGCCGGGACGCGGGCGTGCCGATGCGCAGCCGCTCGGCCAGCCGCAGCGCGCCCCAGAACGCGACGGACACGATGAGCGACATCCACAGCCGCTCCGCCAGCCACACCGGCAGGCTGACCAGTTTGCACAGGCCGTAGAACGGCAGCATCGGCCAGACGTACCCGACGTACTGGTCCTGGATGCCGCCGAAGCCGCCCCGGTCGTGCCACAACTGGCCCAGATCGGAGAGGAACTGCCAGGGATCGAGCGCGACTCCGAGCTTGGTGTCGAAGGTCGTGCGCCCGGGGTGCACGACCAGGAACAGCACGAACAGCACGGCCCAGAAACCCAGCAGCCACCGCCGCGACCGCGGCCCCTGCGGGGGGCCGGAGGTGGTCGCGGTGGGGCGGACGGCTGCCGGGGGTGGAGCCTGGACCGTGCTCGTCATGGTGAGGACCGCCGGAGGATGAGAAGGAGATTCCAGGTGGCGAACTCGCGCAGCCCCGGCGCCTTCGCGACGGCTCCCGCGAGGAACGGCCAGTAGCGGGAGCGCGCCGAGACGACCCTGACGTCGTCGCGTGAGCGCACCTGCCGCAGGGTGGTTCCGATGTGCACGGTGAAGAGGTTCTCGCCGAGGGTGTGCTTGGCGGGCTTTCCGGTACGACGGTGGTAGCGGGCCCGCGCCCGCTCGGCGCCGAAGTAGTGCCAGGGCGCCCACTCGTGACCGCCCCACGGGGACAGCCAGTTGGTGAACGACACATAGATCAGCCCGTCGGGCCGGGTCACCCGCACCAGTTCGCTGATGAACGTCTGCGGATCGGCCACGTGCTCAAGGACGTTGGACGAGAAACAGACGTCCGCGACCCCGTCCGCAAGTGGCAGCAGATAACCGTCCGCCACGACCGCCGAGCCGGGCGGCTTCGGCCCCAGCTCCGCGACATCCGGTTCGAAGAGATACGCGTGCGCCCCGCGCCGCCGGAACTCCTCGGTGAAGTACCCGCTGCCCCCGCCGACGTCCACGACGGTACGGCCGTCGACGGCCCCGTCGTACGCCTCGACCTGGTCGGCGGCGTCACGGGCGAGCAGTGAGTAACAGGCCTCCGGGTCGTCCTGCTCGTGCCGGAAGGCCCGGAAAAGGGTGACGGACCGGCGTATGGAGGGGTCCTTCATACGTGCGGTGGCGGCATTCGTGGTGCCCTGCCCGTCACTGTCTCCGCGGCCATTTGTGGTGTCCAGCCCGTCACCGTCTTCGCGGCCATTTGTGGTGCCCTCGTCACCGTCTCCGCGGCCATTTGTGGTGCCGAGCCCGTCACCGTCTCCGCGGCCATTTGTGGTGCCGAGCCCGTCACCGTCTCCGCGGCCACTCATGGTGCCCAGCCCCTCACCGCCTCCGCGGCCACCGCTCTGAACCGGCGGACCGTGTGGTTCCAGCGGTAACGTGCGGCACGGTCGCGGGCCGCTTTGCCCATCAGGGTGCGGCGGTGGGCGGACAGGGCGAGGGTGCACCAGGCCGCGGCGAACGAGGACTCGCCCCGGGCCAGGACACCCGTCTCGCCGTCCACCACCGAATCGCGCAGACCGGGTACGTCGAAGGCGACTGCCGGGGTCTCGCGGACCGCCGCCTCCGTGACCACCAGGCCCCAGCCCTCGACCGCCGAGGGGTGCAGCAGCAGCCAGGCGGCGCACAGCAGCCGGTGCTTCTCGGCCTCGGAGACATGGCCGGCGAACTCCACGCCGGGGCCCGCGAGTTGCTCCAGGCGCTCCCGCTCGGGGCCGTTCCCGATGATCACCAGACGGCCGCCGGTGACCGGGCGTACCCGCTCCCAGAGCCGCAGCAGCAGATCGATCCGCTTGTACTCGACGAGCCGCCCCATCGCCACGAACAGCGGCTCCGGCGAGCGCGAGCCCTGCGGGCCAGGCTCCTCGACCCCGTTGTGCACGACCCGGATACGGTCCCGCTCGACCCCGATGTCGTGCAGCGCGTGGGCCGTCGACGGGGAGACGGCGACCAGCAGGTTGCGGCGCTGTGCGGCGCCCGCCAGCGCCCAGTGTTCGAGTCTGCGGCCGATCCGGGCGGCGGGCGCCAGCGGTCCGCCGAACCGCATCCGCCACAGGTCGGTGTGGACGTGGTTGACCAGGCAGAGCGTGGGGCCGTGGTGCCACAGCGGTGCCAGGTACGGCATGCCGTTGGACACCTCGACGAGCAGGTCGCAGTCACCGATCTGCCGGTGGAACGTGGGGCGGGCGCGCAGATAGTGCCCCAGGTCGCCGCCCGCCGAGACGACCCGGTAGTCGCGGTAGGCCGCGGGCCCGCCGCACAAGAGGGTGACCTGGTGGCCGAGTTGGGTCAGGCCCTCGGCGAGGCGGTCGACCAGGAGTTCGGAGCCGCCGGCCGCCGGGTTGTCGAGATCCCGGCGGGCAAGGAAAACGATTCGGTGCGGCGGCTGGGGAAGCGCCGGAAGGTGCTGCGCGGAGCGCGGGTACGCGGCGCGATGGGGGTCCCCCCGCTCGAACGAAGTCGAGAATGAGGGAGGGGACGGCACGTGCTGGGGCATGGGTGCTCCAACTCGTCTCAGGGTGCGGAACTCAGCGTGGGGGGTCGGACGGTGATTCATCGAGCAGGGGTGCAGAGGTGCAGGGTGTGGATCTGACGGTTGGTCCTGCGGTTGTGGGGGGTCTGGCGGTCCTGCGGGCGGGCCATTCTGTGGGATTTGTAGGCACTTGCTGTATCGGGGGTGTGGACGGGCTGTGCTCGGGTGGGGGTGGATAGTTTTCGCCCAGCGGTTCGATGCTGCTACTCACCTAGGTGACAATTTTTCAGCTTTGTGAGCTGACGCCGCATCACATCGTGGGTGCAGGCTGGGAGGACTCGGGCGTATCGGGATGCGGGCGGCCGCGTACCACCAAAACGACTCCCACCGCGGCGAGTACCAGTCCCAGCGCACCCGCCCCGATCGGCAACGTCTGCCCCACCGCTCGCAGTTGGCCGCTCTCCTCCTTGGCCCGGTCCACCGCGAACTTCTGGGTGTCCGCGGTGAAGGCGAGCTTCTCGGCGTCCAGCAGCACTGCGGCGTCCTCCTTGCCGCCCGGTGCCCTTAGCGTCTTGCGGGGTCCGACCTGCGCGTACAGCACGCGGCCCGTCCGCTGGTCGACGACGAGTTCGACGAGGTGGTTGGCGTACCACTCCTCGGCCAGCACCTGGCTGCGCTCGGGTTCGCCGACGATCGCGCCCGGCACGAGCCGCGTCCCGGTCTTGGTCGCCGGGACCGTACCGGTGAACCGATAACCCTCGTACCCCTGAATCTTCTTGGTACCCCGGAAGTTCAAAGTCACCGTCGCGCCAAGGGAGTTGTCCCACCAGCGGTACGCGCGTTTCTGCACGTCGAAGGGGAACTTGAGGTACGCCTCGCCCTGGATGTACGGCTTTTCCTGGCAGCAGTGCACCGGCTTGTTGGTCGTCCGGTCCATGACCCACCGGTGCGGGGTGAACTCCAGTGCGTCGTGCGGGTCCGCCGCGGGCAGCGACTTGTCCGTGTCGACCGTGGTCGTCACGTCCCAGACCCCGTTTCCGCTGGTCTCGCTGGCGGCGACGTCACCGCGTACCTTCTGCGTGACGGTGATCTTCTGGTCGGGCACGGTCTCGACCTTGTCGACGTCGAAGACGCTGCCGGTGCCGGTGTAGACGGCGGTCTGGTCGATGTCGATCGGATTCACGGCGGCATGTGGTTTCACGTACCACGCGAGCAGTGGGGCCAGCACGAGGAGAAAGGTCCCGAGACCCAGCAGGATCAGGGCGGCGGGCGAGGCTTTCCGGTGCATCCGGGCACTCCAGGGGGCGTGAGACGGCTCGACACGCGGGTCGTGCGGGCGGGTCGGCACCGTGGGGAAAGTGCACCTGCGGTATGGGCCGGGAACCGTAGGCGCACCCTTGACGGAGTGTCAATGCATTGTCGAGACTGTGGACTTGCCGGACGGGACCGGCGAACATCGGGAACGCACCACGGGGAACGGGCAGGGGTCGCCGACCGCACGACCGTGGGACGACCACGGCCGCGGACGAAGCGGCCGGGGTGGGGACGACCTCCGACAGAGAGGCTCACCCACGATGTCCAGACTGCTCGCCGCCGCACTGACCGTCCTCGGCGCCACCGCACTCGCGGTGGGCGCCGCGCTCGGCATCGTCGCCCTCCTCGAAGCGACCCCCGACCAGCCGAACACCCCGCTCATCACCTACCAGAACGCCGGGCAGGAGCGCTGACATGCCGTCGCGCGCGGGAACGTCGACGGTGACGACACGCGGCCCGTCCCTCGTCGGAGTGTCGATGGTGACGACACGCGGCCCGTCCCTCGCCGGAGCCCCGACGTGACCCCCCGCCCGGGAACCGTCACGACGCGCTCGGCCTGGCGCGACGTCCCGCGCCTCCAGGTGCGCCAGTTCGCGGCGCTCGCGATGGCCGAGGCGCCGGTGCTCGCCGAGGAGATCCTTCAGGAGATCCGCCACGAGTACCCGACGCTGCCCGTCTTCCTCGACGACTCGGGCGAGCCCATGGCGCTGATCGGCATCCGCCGCGCCATCGAGGTGTTCGTGCAGCACCTGGAGACCGCCGAGGGCCGGCCCCGCGTCCACCCGGAGGTCTTCCAGGAGTTCGGCCGCGGCGAAGGCCTCAACGGCCGCAGCCTCGACTCGCTCCAGGCGATCTACCGGCTCGGGGTCAGACTCGCCTGGCGCCGGTTCGCCGAGATCGGGCAGAGGGTCGAGATCCCGCCACCGGCCATGTACGAACTCGTCGACGCCGGATACGAATACCTGGACGGTCTGGTGGACCAGTCCGTACGCGGCTACGCGGAGGCCGCCGCCCGGCAGGCCGGGGAGCGCCTGCGCCTCCAGCGCCGCCTGATGGAGCTCCTGCTCTCCGAGCGCCACCACCGGGGCGACCCGGCCGAGGCGCTCGTCGAACGCGCCGCCCGCATCGGCTGGCAACTGCCCGACAAGGTCGCCGTCGGGGTACTGCTGCGCCCCGCCCGGGAGGCCGTCGCGCCGGCCGTGGGCCAGAGTGTCCTGCTCGACATGGAGTACGAGCAGCCCCGCATGGTCGTGCCCGAACCGGACGCCGCCGGCCGCCCCGAACTGCTGCACCGCGCGCTGACCGGCTGGTCCGGCGCCATCGGCCCGCCGGTACCGCTCGCCGACGCCGCGAAGTCGCTGCGCTGGGCGGAGGCCGCCGTACGCCTGATGGAGCGGCGCCTGCTCCCGGTCGGCGAGGTGCTGCACTGCACGGAACACACCGAGGCGCTGGTCCTGCTCCAGCCCGAGGAACTCATCGACGACCTCGCCCTGCGCTGCCTTGCCCCCCTCGCCCACTGCGGCCCCACCCACGGCCGCCGCCTCGCCGAGACCATGCTCGCCTGGCTGGAAACGCGCGGTGGCGCCCCCGAGGTCGCGGCCCGCCTCGGCGTCCACCCACAGACCGTCCGCTACCGCCTGCGCCAGATAAGGGAACTGTGGGGCGACGAGGTCGACGACCCGGACCGCCGCTTCGAGCTGGAGCTGGTGCTCAGGGCGCAACGCCTGCGCGGGGAACTGGGCGACCCCCGAGCCCGGCGCTAGGTTCTAGCCACCTGCCCCGCACCCACCAGCGGTTACGCACACCGCACACCCATTGCCCACACAAGAGCACTATGAGTAACCTGTGTTCGCAATCCCGATCGACTGTTGACATTTCGAACGCAAGGAGGGGGCCGGCTGTGGGACGTCTTGTACCTGCCGTGACCCGAGCTCTGGACATACTCGAGCTCTTCCTCGACGGGGACGGCACGCTCTCCGCCCCCGACATCGTGCGCAGGCTGCGGCTGCCACGCACGACCGTGCACGAGCTGGTCACCACACTCGCCGCCCGTTCGTACATCGTCCAGGTTCCCAGTCAGCCTGGACGCTACCGGCTCGGTGTCCGTCCGTATCAACTGGGCAGCCGGTACGCGGAGCAGCTGGACCTCGCCGCCGAGGGCCAGCAGGTCGCCCGCTCGGTCGCCGAGACCTGCGACGAGACCGTGCACGTCGCCATCCTGGAGGGTGCCGACGTCATCTACATCGCGAAGGTGGACTCCACGCACGCCGTGCGCATGGTGTCCGCCGCCGGCCGCCGACTGCCCGCCCACTGCACCTCGGTCGGCAAGATGCTGCTCGCCTCGCTCCCCGACCAGGAGCTGACGGCCCGCGTCCCGGACGACGCCGAGCTGGTCGCGATGACGCCCAACAGCATCACCGAACCGGCCGCCCTGCGCGAGGCCCTCGCCGAGATCCGCGGCCGGGGGATCGCCGTGGAGAGCCGCGAGTCCAATCCGGACGTCAGCTGCATCGCCGCCCCGGTGCGCGACCGCACGGGCCAGGTCGTCGCGGCCCTCTCCATCTCCGTACCGATGATCCGCTGGAGCGACGAGCGCCGGGCCGAGCTGGAGCAGCTCGCCGCGAAGGGCGCCGTCGAGCTGTCCGAGCGGCTGGGCCACCGGAGCGTGGGATGACGGCGGTCGAGGTCGCCGTACACGAGCGCGCGACCCTGGGGGAGGGGCCCACGTGGGACTCCCGGGAGCAGCGGCTGATCTGGGTCGACATCCTCGGCTCGCGGGTCCACACCTACGATCCCGCCACCGGCCGTCGCACGGTCATGGTCACCGAGCAGCACGTGGGCGCCGCGAAGCCGCGGGAAGGCGGCGGTCTGGTGGTCAACCTCCGTGACGGCGTGGGGGTTTACGACGGCATCGACGGCTTCCGGTGGCTGCACCGGGAGCTCGTCCCCGGCCGCCGTGGCAACGACGCGGCGGTCGCGCCCGACGGCGCCCTGTGGTTCGGCACCATGCGCTACGACGAGGCAGCGGGCGGCGGCACCCTGTCCCGGCTCGCCCCCGACGGCACCGCGCGGACCGTCCTGGACTCCGTCGCCGTCAGCAACGGCATCGGCTGGAGCCCCGACGGCCGACTGATGTACTACGTCGACTCGCCGACCCGAAGCATCGACGTGTTCGACATCGGCGATGATCAACTGTCGGTCGACAGGCGGCAGTTGGCGGCGGTGGACGACGGCTTGCCCGACGGTCTCGCCGTCGACGCCGACGGCTGTGTCTGGGTGGCCCTCTGGGACGGCGGAGCGGTCCACCGCTACACCCCGGACGGGACCCTCGACCGTGTGCTCGAACTGCCCGTACTCCGCCCCACCGCCTGCGCGTTCGGCGGCGCCGACCTCACCGACCTGTACATCACCACAGCTCGTAAGGGCCTTGAGGCACCGCATCCGTTGTCGGGCTCGGTGCTGGTGGTGCCCGGCGCCGGGAAGGGGCTCCCGCAGCCCGCGTTCGCCGGTTAGCCACGACACGACCGGCATCGGTCAGCCACGACCGGCACCGGTCGGCCACGACGGCCGGTCGGCCACGGCCGAAGGGAACGTGATCCGGCTCAGCCGGACGCGGTGCGGCCGGGAGAGTCCACCACCGTCACCGGTACTCCTCCGGCCGCACTGCCCAGCAGCGTCAGCTTCACCTCGCCCGGACCCGAGGGTGTGGTCCCGTCGGACAGGACGGCGAGGGCCAGTGTGTTCTCGCCACGTGTCCGCAGCACCCCGTTCGGCAGGACGAAGGTGTGCTGGGGGCCCACGTCGTTGATGTACTGGCCCATGTTCCAGCCGTTCAGGAAGATCTGGACGCGGTAGGCGCGGGTCGGGTCGTCGGTGAGCGTGAGCCCGATCGAGGCATCGACGCCGGGGTCGACGGAAAGCCGGAACCCGGTGCGGTACCAGACGACGCCCTGCCGCCGTTCGGCCCGCGGGAAGCCGACCGCCTTCCAGCCGCCGTCCGCGAACCCGGGCAGATGCCAGCCCTCACGTTCCCCGTACAGCCCGCCGTGGTTGAGCGGCCCGCGCACCGGGTCGGGGGCCGCCGCACCCTGGATCCGCCAAGTGACGGCGGGGGAAGCCCCGTTGAAAATTGCGGAGGCCAGCCCGCGGGCAGCCTTGTGGGTGTCGTCCGCCTTCGCATCCTGGTCGTGCTGCATACGGCGGACGAGCACGGAGAGGACGTGCGGCCCCTCGCCGAGGGGGAGGGGGAAGACCGCTGTGTCGGCCCAAGTCCCCTGCCTGACCGTCTTCTTGTCCGGCACCGGCATCCGATGCGTGCCCAGTGGCTGCCCGTCCAGCCAGGCCATCAGCACCCCCTGCGTGCCCGTGGTGAAGGCGAGGGACACGGACTCCGCCGCTCCCTCGAAGCGTCCCCGGTACCAGACGTCTCCGTAGTGGAAGCCGTAGTCGTCGGCGAACAGCACGGGCTGCCCGGCCGGTACGGGGGTGCTGCTGTACGAGGACGTCCTGTCCGCGACCGTCCACCCCGAGTCGTCGAAGCCGGCGGCCGACTCCGGGTTCTCCGCGGACCGCCGCCAGTTGATCAGCACGGGAAGCCGGACCTCCGGCACGCCGGGCAGCCGCTGCTCGGCCAGCAGACTCCCGGAGGACGTGGCACGTGTCCTCAACCCGCCCTGATTCCAGATGACTTCACTCACCCCGCGCGGTCCCCACACCTCCAGATCGGCCGCCTCCACGGTGTCGCCGGTGAGCCGGACGGTCGAGTCGTGCAGGGCGGCGGTACGCAGGAGCGCGGGGCCGCGTACCAGTACCGGGCCCGACGGGGTGTCGTACCGCCACAGCCGTCCGGAGCTCTCGTCGTCCGCGAGGAGCAGCAGCAGCGGCGCCGAGGCACCGCCGCCCTCCACCAACACCCGCACAAGACCGCCGAGTCGAGCCGAGACCCGGAGCACACCACTCTCGTACTCGTACGCCGCGGCCCCCTCAAGCACGGTCACCGTCGGCTCACTCGCGCACTCCAGCGCGGTCTCGGTCCTCTCTCCGGAGCGGCCGGTGAGCACGGCGATGTCCTGCCGTCCGGCCGCGAGCCACAGCATCGGCTGCGCGGTGGAGTACGCCAGCTTCCGCCGCCCGAAGGCGATCCCGGTGGCCAGGAGCCGGGCGTCCGCGGCGGGCACGGTGAGGGGAAGCTCCGAGAAGGGAAGCGCCGTCGTCACCTCCGCCGCGGTGTCGTTGCGTACGACGTAGAAGCGCGCGCCGGTGTCCGGGTTCACCAGCGGATACACCTTGACCTGCGGGTCCGTCCCGGTGACCGGCTCCGCGCGGTCCAGCTTGGCCAGGTCGGGCACGGAGTGCAGCAACTGCCCGATCTGGTGCATCGGGACCAGCTTGGCGGTGGGCTGCCGGGCCTCGTCCAGGGCGGCGCCGTAGTCGTACGACGTGTAGACGATCGGTGCGGGCAGCCATCCCCAGGAGGTGCCGCCGAAGGTCATGTAGACGTTGTGGATCTTGATGCCGTTGGCGAGGTTGGTGAGGTAGAAGCGCCGCTCGTACGCCGCGTCACGCGTCCTGGCCGACTCCGCGTACCCCGTGCCGTCGAACTCCACCCCGCCCCACGGATCGAACCAGCCGCCCCCGAACTCGGGCACGAACCCCGGGGTCCGCGGACTCGCCGTCGAGCCCCCCTTCGTACCGCCGACTCCGAAGTACCCCCAGTCCGGCGGGGGTTTGAAGGGCGACGGATACCCGTCGAAGCCGTACAGCCAACGCCCGCTCTCCCCGCCCGTGTCGAAGGTGCCAGGGGCCCAATAGCCGTTCCTGCCCTTGTCGTTGTGGAACAGCGGCACGTCGATGCCGTCGTCGCGGACCTTGGCGTACAGGTGGGCCATGTAGTCGCGGCCGAGGGGGCTGGTGACGTGGTCCGCGTACTCGTTCTCCAGCTGGTAGAGGACGACCGTGCCGCCGCCGTCGGTGTGCAGGTGCCGGGCCACGATGCGGTCGACGACGGTCAGCCACTCGTCGACGTGCTTCAGATAGGTCGGGTCCGAGGTCCTCGCCACGCCCTCGGTGGCGGTCAGCCAGCCGGGGAAACCGCCCGCGTCGACCTCGGCGTTGATGTACGGGCCCGGTCGCAGGATCACGTACAGACCGGTCTCGGCGGCCATGCGCAGGAACAGGTCGAGGTCGCGGACGCCGGTGAAGTCGTACGTCCCGGCCGCGGGGGAGTGGTAGTTCCAGGACACGTAGATGCTGATCGCGTTGTAGCCGTGGGCGCGCAGCTTCTGCAGGACGTCCCGCCACAGCGACGGGCTCGGGAGGCGGAAGGGGTGGACCTCGCCGGACCACAGGACGACGCGCCTGCCGTCGATCAGCAGCGAGTACGCGTCGAAACCGACGGTGTGCCGGTCGCCGTCGGCACCCGGCGGCCCGGGCGCGGGTGCTGTGGGCGTGGCATCGACGGCGTACGCGCCGCCGTTCCCACTGCGGCTCAGGGAGAAGCCGAGGGCGGTGGTCGTGGCGAGTGCGCTGAAGGTACGTCTGCTCAACACCATGAGGTTCTCCCCTGGACAGCGGCGGCTCGGGTGCGGCCATTGTCCACAGCGATTCGTCCCACAATCGTCGTATGAGGATCTCGGCGCGGGTGGATTACCCGGTACGGGCGCTACCGGAGCCGACCGTCCGGCAGGGCGAGGGCCCACCGGTGAAGGCGGAGGCCCTCGCCACCGGGCAGGCCATCCCGTACAGGTTCCTGGAGGGAATCCTCGCCGACCTCCGGCGTGGCGGCGGCCCGGTCGTCAGCCGGCGCGGTGGCGACGGCGGCCGTGCACCGGCGGCCCGGGAGAACCGGTGGCCGCCGACCCGCGACCTCAGTTGCCGCAGCCCGTGGAGACGCGGGCTTTGGAGGACCAGGTGTGGGTGGTCACGTCGAGGGCCATCAGCGTCGAGTTCTTCGCGTAGCCGTAGGCGGTGCAGTCCAGCAGGCCGGTCGTGACGTCGAAGCCCCCGCCGGGCCGCCCGGAGACGGAGCGCGCGGTGGTGGTCTTGTACCAGCTGGGAACCCCCGGCACGCCACCGTCCTTGAAGAGCGCCATCTTCACCTGGCCTCCCACGGTGAAGCTCTGACCGCGCAGGACGAGGCCGTGGACGCCGATCGTGCTCGGCGCACGGGTGGCCCAGACGTACGGGTTGTATCCGTACGCTTTGCCCTCCACCGCGCCCAGTTCGGTGGTCTTCGGGGGCGCCGACCTGGCGGCGGTCGTACGGGCCGCCGTGTCCGAGTTCCCGCCGCATCCGGTGGTGGCCATGGCCACCGCGGCGAACAGGACCGCGAGTCCGAGTACGGTGACGCGGCGGCCGGAGCCGGCCTTGGACGCGCTGTCCATGGTGTCGTCGTGCGTGCTGTTGCGCATGATGTTCTCCCCCTGGAAATCGTCGGCCGCGACCCCGTGGGCGGCCGGCGTGCAGAGGGACACCGGCCTGCGTACGTCGGTTGCGGCAGCGTGTGCGACGAGACGGTCACAGCGCTGGGCCGGGCGGCTGGCCGGATCATGGAAACCGCAGGCCACAGGTGCTGTCCGGGGGTGGTTCGGCGACCGGGGCGTAGCCGCGAATGTGCCTGCGAGCGGAGGGCCGTACGCCTCGGGGGATTAGCCGGACCGGGCTCTCTGCGGTAGCCGGGGGGAGATGAGAGCCTCCGGCGGAGGGGCGGGTTCCGTCTGTGCGGCGTCCTCGTTCCGCACCATGGGCGCACGCGGGTTCTGCCCTTGGTGTCACCTCGGTGACTATGTGCCCGCGGTCACGGCCTTGAGCTCGTCCAGGGACTCCCGGATGAGCTGTGCCATCGATCGCTGGTTGGTCTCTTCGACCCAGCGTTCGTACGCGATCTTGAAGACGGCGATCCCCGCCTCGGCGGCCAGGCTCGCGGCCGGGTCCGCGACGCCGCGCTGCCGCAACGCGTCGGCGAGTGCCGCGGACAGTGAGGCGAGCTTGATCAGCTCGCGCTCCCGCAGCTCCGTGTTGGCGGCAATGATCTTCTGGCGCTTCTGGGAGTGTGCGCGGTGCTCCTCGAAGACCGCCGCGGCGGCGTCGAGGGCGGCGGCCACCGCGTCGATCGGGGCCGCGGACGCGGGTGTGCCGTTGAGGGCGCCCACGAGGAGCTCCTCCAGTGAGGTCGAGCCCTCGAACAGGACCTCGCGCTTGTCGGCGTAGTGCCGGAAGAACGTCCGCTCCGTGAGCCCCGCCCGCCTGGCGATCTCGGTCACGGTGGTCTGTTCGTACCCGCGCTCGCTGTAGAGCTCCAGTGCGGCCTGCGCCAGTCGGCCACGCGCGTTCGGTTCCCATCTGCCCATGCCCCGGATTCTATGTGATGACAGTGACTGGCATCAGGTGTAGGTTGATGTCAGTTGCTGACATCGACTGCCTCGCCGTGGCGCGAGCAGCCGAACTACTCAGGAGGTCTCCCATGCGCGTGTTCATGACGGGTGCGTCCGGCTGGATCGGATCCGCCGTCGTCCCCGAGCTCATTGGCGCGGGCCACCAGATCACCGGGCTCGCCCGCTCCGACGCGGCAGCCGCTGCCCTCACCGAGGCCGGGGTGGAGGTGTTGCGCGGCACGCTCGACGACCTCGACACTCTGCGCGAGGCGGCCGCCGCGTCGGACGGTGCGATCCACCTCGCGTTCAAGCACGACATCGCCTTCTCCGGGGGCTTCGAGAGCGCCGCCGACGCGGATCGCCGTGCCGTCGAGACGTTCGGCGAGGCACTCGCCGGTTCGGACCGGCCGCTGGTCATCGCCTCCGGGACGCTCGGGCTCACCTCCGGGCGGGTGGGGACCGAAGAGGACGGGCACGGTCCCGCCTCGGATGTCGCCGCCTGGGGCGAGGGCCCGCGGACCCGGCTGGCCACCGCCGAGCTGGTGCTCTCCTTCGCGTCGCGCGGAGTCCGCTCGTCCATCGTGCGGCTCTCTCCGACCAATCACGGGGAAGGAGACAACGGCTTCATGGCGTCCCTGGTCGGCATCGCCCGCGACAAGGGCGTCTCCGGCTACATCGGCGACGGATCCAACCGCTGGCCCGCCGTGCACCGGCTCGACTCCGCGCACCTCTTCGGCCTGGCGCTGGACAAGGCCCCCGCGGGCTCGACGCTGCACGCCGTCGCCGACGAGGGCGTGCCGATCCGTGCCGTCGCCGAGGTGATCGGACGTCACCTCGGAATCCCCGTGGCGTCCGTCGCCCCCGAGAATGCGGGCGAGCACTTCGGCTGGCTGGCAGGTCCCCTGGGGGTCGACAGTCCCGTGTCGAGCGCGCTGACCCAGGAGTTGCTCGGGTGGCGGCCGGCCCAACCCGGGCTGCTGGAGGACCTCGACAAGGGCCACTACTTCGCCTGAGGACGTAGGCCGGGGTGAACGGTTCCCGTGCGGGGGCCGGTTCGGAGGAGGACGGCACGCGGTTCCGCCCGGGCCGGTGAGGCAGGATGAGGTCTCCGGTCGGTGCGCGAGGGAGGCCACAAGTGGGTTATGAACTACAGGCGTTGATCGCCGAAGACGAGCTGCTGCGGGCTGCCTCACAAGACCTCGCCGACACCACAGTGGTGCCTCTTGGGCAGGGCCTGTCGCTGCTGCCGATGACGGACCAGCTCCTCGACGCCGTCACGGACGGCAGCGTGGTCGGGCCGCTGGGGTTCTCGCGGCTGCCGGGCGGCTTCGACGGACTGCTCGCCGGGTGGTCCGCCGCCGGACCGGTCGCCTACGCGGAGGCCGAGTACTTCGGCGGCGTCGGCGAACAGTGCGCTGCCGTCTGGTCCGGCGGGGCCGTGGTGCTCGGGCCGCTGCACGCCTCGGAGGGCGAGCCGTTCCCCGCTGCCGGAAGCCCGATCGCCCGGGCCCTTCGGCGACTCGGCGCAGTGGCCGGTGCGGCCGAGGACGAATTCGAGGCCGTGGGACTCGGCCGCCATCGCCGCAACGAGGACTGGCTCCCTGCCGGGAACCGTTAGACCCGGCTCAGTGTTTGGCGTCCAGTCTGCTGAACGCGCTGGTCAGGCCCTGTTTGAGCTTGCGTGCCAGCGGTACCTCGACGAAGCGGTGGACGAGCCAGCTCAGGGCGAGCATCGCGACGACGAGGGCAGGGACCAGCAGGCGGGCGTCGATGTCCTCGTGCAGGTAGTGGATCAGTGTGGTGCCGATGGCGTAGTGGAGGAGGTAGAAGGGGTACGAGAGCGATCCCGCGGTGGCCAGCCACTTCCACTGGATTCGGTCGGTCAGGCCGAGGGCGATGCCCACCATGAGGAGCAGGAAGAGCGTGTAGAGGATCAGCGAGCCGGACCAGCTCGACACCTTTTCCACCCTGATCCGGGCCGGCAGCTGGTTCTGGGACATCACCCAGGCCAGGCCCAGGATGCCCCACAGCAGCAGGTCCTGGCCGAAGCGGTGCATAAGGTACAGGGCGAGGCCGGCGATGAAGAACCATGCGGCCTCGGGGTTGGCGACCGTCACCAGCAGCGGAACCCCGGAGTTGGGCGCGACAGCCGCGAGGGCGCCCCAGACGCAGCAGAACATCACGACCTTGCGGTACGTCAGCCCGGTCGCCACCACCAGCATGAAGATGACGTAGAAGCGCAGTTCGGACCAGAGCGTCCAGTACACGCCGTCCACCGCCGGTGCTCCCTCACCCTGCTGGAGCATGGAGAGGTTGAGGATGACCTTCACGGAGGGGAGGGCGGTGAACTGCGCCGGCCACAGCGTGAGTACCGCGGTGGTGAACAGCACCGCGAACCAGTAGGCCGGGTAGAGGCGGATGACGCGCGAGACGAAGAAGTCCCTGGCCCGCCGACCCCAGCTGGACATGCAGATGACGAAGCCGCTGATGACGAAGAAGAACTCGACGCCGATCCAGCCGTAGGTGGCGGACGGGAAGAGGCTGGGAAAGATCTCCGAGACCGGACGGCCCCAGATGAGGTTGTCCGGCTGGTTGGCGCGATAGGTGCCGATGTAGTGGTGCAGCGCCACCATCAGGGCGGCCACCAGGCGCAGCGCGTCGATCACATACAGCCGGGGCTTGCGGCGCGTGCCCCCGGCAGCGGACGGTGGCTCCCTCCGCGCCGACGGGAGCGTGTCGTGTTCGATCAGCTGGTGCTGCTGCCGCCGTTGCTCGGCGGCGACGCCTCCGGCCTGTATCACGTGTCCCATCCGCCTGCCCGGCCCGTGCGGGAGCCATCGTCCAAATGATCGAGAGGCACAGGTCCGACGCACGGGGGATCCGGCTCGCCCGCACCGCGTCCCGGCGCGTGAACGGCAGCCCGGCGAGATAGCACGCCTGATCTCCCAGGGGCACCCCGGTTCTCACAGGGACGCCACGCCGCCCGGCGTGGACCGTACCCGCACAGACTGGGAGGCACCTGGGTAGCCGCCGGGTCCGCCCTACGGCGGCGTGCCCTGAGCGGGGACGACATGGCTGCGCAGAGAAATCTCATTCGGCTCGTGTGCCCACCGGAGCGCAGAGCACACGCACCCGAACGGGTGTCACGCACGACACTGAACCGCGCGCCCGCCGCGGTCCACGCCCGCACTCTCGGCATCGGCAGCACCGTCGCCGTCGAAGGGCAGCGGGCCTCCGCCGGAGACCGGGGCGCCCACGCAGCCGATACCGGCCGCAGGCTGTGACGTCAGCTGACGACGAGAGAGGACACCCATGGGTATTTACGTGTCGGTCAGAGGATGGCTGGAGTGCGACGACAAACAACTCGTCGCAGCCCAGGAAATCATCTCGGCTCACGAAGACGATCATTATTCCAACGGATGGGGCACACCTCGCCGCCACGTCAACTGGACTCACTACATGTTCTACGGCGCGGACATCCGGGAGTCGGCCCTGGAATGGCTCCTTCACCAGATCCGGGACATGGCGAGAATCCCTGCCTCCGATGATGACGGAGACCGCGTCAGGGGACTCTTCCTCGCCGGTCATGAAATCGATGGCACGGCTGAATGGCAGGTTCGCGAGGGTGGGCTCTTCATCTCGCCGGGCGACAGCAGACACCGTTACCTCGGCGGATAGCCCGGCCATGCGATCGGTCAGGCAGCTCCTGCCTGGGCTGTGCGGGCGAGCAGTTGGATCTCCCGGAACTGCCGGCGGTCGGTGGGCTCGGGCTCGCGGATCATCCGGGCCACCTCGGTCAGGCCGGACTCGCGCAGCAGCGTGGCCAGGTGATCGGGCCACCATCGGTAGGCCGGGGCGACGGCGTGGTCGAAGAGCTGCGTCGGGTGGGACGGATCCTCGCTTGCCGAAAAGCCGAGCAGAAGATGGCCGCCGGGTGCCAGCACGCGGTGGAACTCCGCCAGGATGACGGGGAGTTCCTGCGGCGGCGTGTGGATGATGGACCAGCGTGAGAGTACGCCGCCCAGCGCGCCGTCGGCGATGTCCAGCGCGGCCATCGAGCCCACGTCGAACCGCAGGCCCGGATGGGCCCGGCGAGCCAGCTCGATCATCGCCGGAGAGGCATCAACACCGAACGCCGTCAGCCCCAACTCGTCGAGATGAGCGGTGATATGCCCGGGCCCGCACCCCAGGTCCGCGACCCGACCGTCCCCACCCGCACGTACGACCTCGGCGAAGGCACCCAGGATCGCGCGGTCCAGGGGCCTGTCCCGAAGTGTGTCCCGGAACAGCTGCGCATAGGTGAGGGCAGCAGCGTCGTACCCGTCGCGGGTGGCATCGAGGGCATCGTTTTCGACCATGCTCGCGACGGTAGTTCTTGGCCCGCCTTGAGCCCAACTCGGTTGGCCCCGGGCGGCTGCCGGGCTACCGGGGAAGCTCCGCCCGGATGGTTTTGCCGGCGGGGCCCGTGTGCACGGTGACCGACCTGGCCAGCTTCTGGACCATCGGCCAGCCGAAACCGCCGGTTCCACCGGTGAGGTCGGGAGCGCGTTCCCGTGGCGGTCGTGGGTCCGCGTCGGTGACGGCGACGGTGATGGCGCCGGGGCGCGCCCACAGGCGCAGGGAGCAGGAGGTGCCCTGTGCGTGCCGTACGACGTTGGTGACGAGTTCGGACACCACGAGGGCGACGCTCGACGCGACCAGGGTGTCCACCGCCGGCGTGAGGCTGTTCATAAAAGCGTGGGCGAGGTCCCGCGCGTCCGCGATGGCCTCGGGCCGGGCGTCGAAGACCGCGTGGTCCCATGGGCGGCCGTTCACACGCGGATGTCGCGTTCGCATAAGCCCTCCTCGTACGGGGTGGCTTCTGTTCAGGATGAACGCCTGCCCCTGAAGCGCACGCTGTAACGCACTCCCGGGCGGCCCTTGAGTCGTCGTCTCTCCCACCGGCCCGGCCATGGGGAGG
Organism: Streptomyces sp. NPDC087263; assembly: GCF_044744645.1. NCBI lineage: Bacteria > Bacillati > Actinomycetota > Actinomycetes > Kitasatosporales > Streptomycetaceae > Streptomyces > Streptomyces sp. NPDC087263. The sequence continues at coordinate 665,262 of NZ_JBIUYT010000001.1, read as the reverse complement.
GCTTCGCACATTGGGTACGTGCGCAGGGGAGTGAGGCAGCAATGCGCGGGTAGGCGCCGGACACGCTTCTGTTGGGGGATGGCAGAGGGCCGACGGACCAGGGAGGGCAACGATGACGACGATGGCGACCATGACGACGGCAGTCCGGACACACACGGACACCGGTTTCGCAGGGCTGCCGGAGATCGTCGACCCGCAGACGGTCGCGCCGAAGGACGCGCGCGACCTGTCGACGCGGTTCTTCGCTCAACTCGCCGTACTGGAAGAGGGGACCCCTGAGCACCAGTACGCGCGCAACACCCTCATCGAGATGAACATGTCGCTGGTCCGCTACGCGGCCGGCCGGTTCCGCCACCGCGGCGACGACATGGAGGACATCGTCCAGGTCGGCATGATCGGCCTCATCAAGGCCATCGACCGCTTCGAGCTCACCCGGGAGACCCAGTTCGCGACGTTCGCCGTGCCCTACATAGTCGGCGAGATCAAGCGGTTCTTCCGTGACACGTCCTGGGCCGTCCACGTTCCGCGCCGCCTTCAGGAGGCCCGCGTCGAACTCGCCAAGGCCACCGAGGAACTCAGCACCCGGCTGGGGCGCGCTCCCAAGGTCGATGAACTGGCCGCCCTGATGGACCTCACCGAGGACGAGGTCATCGAAGCCCGCATGGCCTCGAACGGCTACAACTCCACCTCCCTCGACGCCGCCATCCACGGCGACGGCGACGACGGCGAGACCGCCCTGGCCGGCTTCATCGGCGAGGAGGACCCCGCGATGGAGCTCGTGGAGGACTTCCACGCCCTCGCCCCGCTCATCGCCGAACTCGACGACCGAGACCGGCACATACTGCGGATGCGTTTCGTCGACGAGCTCACCCAGTCGCAGATCGGCGAGTGCCTCGGTGTGTCCCAGATGCATGTCTCCCGCCTCCTGACGCGCACCCTGGCGCGTCTGCGGGAGGGAATGCTCACCACCCGCTGACTCCGGTCGCGTACGACGGTCACATATGACGTCACGTACGACGTCGCATACGACGGTTGTGTACGAGGATCGCGTACGACGGGTTCAGCGGGCGTGCGGCGTGAAATGGCAGGTGTGTGACGGGAGTCGGGGAGGGGCGCAGCCCCCTTCGCGGCTCCCGTCCGACTAACCCGCCTGGTTGTACACGGCTCCCGCGGCAGGCCAGCCCATGGCCCGAGGTTGCGGGGGAGGATCTGGCTGGGTCCGGCCGCGGACCTGGGCGGCGGTCAGTCCGCTGGGGTGGGCGCCCGGCACCGGGGCCATCACGCCGGGCTGGGGGGCCGGCATGGCCGCTGCCATGCCGGGCATGCCGGTCTGGGTGTAGGCGGGCAGCCCGGCGGCCGGGACCGGCGCGTACCCGGGCATCGGGACGGCCGGCGGCGGCATCACGGCAGCCGGTGCCGCGGCCGGTGCCAACCCCGGCATGGCACCGGGAGCCTGCGCGGGGGCCGGCGCCGGCCAGCCGCCGGTCTGCGGGCCCGCAAGGCTCTGCGGGCCCGCGTAACTCTGTGCACCCGCGAGACTCTGCATCGCCGCGGCCTGTGCCGCCAGCCCCGGCATGCCCGCCCCGTTCGTGGCGCCGACGAGTCTGTCCACGGCCGCCGTACCCGAGCTGTAGTTGGTCCCGTTGACCATCTCGGGTACGGCGGCTCCCCTCCTGGTCCCGTAGAGCACGCCTTCCAGGCCGGACACCAGGCGACGCACGTCCACCTGGGGGCGTACCACGAGTCTCAGGAAGCGGCTCGACGAACCGATCTTGTTGCCGCACTCACGGACCAGGATGCGGTGTTCGGTGAGCAGCCGGTCCCGGACCACGGTGCCCTCGGCGCCCACGGGGAGGCGCACGAAGAGGAAGTTGCCCTGCGACGGATAGATCGTCAGACCGGGCAGGTGGGAGAGCTGCTGGGCCATGTCGAGGCGGTCGCGGCGGACCATGTGCAGGCTCTGCATGTACTCCTGGCCGTGGTTCTTGAGCATGAACACCACGGTCTCCGCGAAGGAGTTGAGATTCCACTTGGGCAGCATCGAGCGGACCTTGCCGGCCAGCGCCGGGTTGGCGACGAGGTAGCCGAAGCGGATGCCGTGCAGGCCGAAGTTCTTGCCCAGGCTGCGCAGCACGATGACGTTGGGCCGCATCACGGCGTCCTCGACGACACTCGGCTCGTGCTCGGCGTCGGCGAACTCCAGGAACGACTCGTCGATGATGATGAGGTCCAGGTCCGCCATCGCGTCCATGAACTGGACGAGCGCCTGGCGGGGTACGAAGCCGCCGTCGGGGTTGTTCGGGTTGCAGATGACGGCGACCCGGGTGCCGCGGGCGCGGATGAACTCGGCGTACTTGGCCAGGTCGAGGGCGAACCCGCTGGACTCCTGAAGCGGGAACATGTCGACGCGCTTGCCGGTCTCCATCGGCTGGTCGGTCCAGCGGCCGAAGGTGGGGACGGGTATCGCGAGGGACTCCCGGACCAGCAAGTGGTCGATCCAGGTGATGAGTTCGGTCGAGCCGTTGCCCATCGCGACGCACTGCGGAGGGAGTTGGAGCAGGTTGCAGAGCTCGGCCGTGATGGTGTCGGCGCTGCTCGGGTAGTACGTGATGATCTCGCGCAGCCGACTCGCCAGGTCGTCGAACATGGCGGGTGTCGGGAAGTAGGGGTTGCACGGGATACAGAAGTCGACCGGACCGGCCCCTTCGCCGCCCTCACGGGTGAGCGCTGCCATTGAGGGGCTGTGCGCCGCCGTGCTGCGGAACAGCGAGGTGACGTTGTCGGCCATGGAACCTCCGTAGGGGGCGGGCCCGGTGGGGAGGACGGGCCCTCCGTCTGTGGGTGGCCCGCGCGGGGGAGCGCGGGCCACCCACAGGTACGGATACGGAGGGGGCGCTGTTCAACTCGTGTGAGTTTGGTGAGAGTTAACGATCACGGGCAACTGAAGGGACCCAATATCCCTCAGGGACCGCTCAGAGACTCCACAGGGACCTCAGGCGTCGACGGTGTGCTCCGTGGTCGTACGGATGGATGGCCCCCCGCACGAGGCGGGGTCCGGCGACTTGGAGGTCGCGCAGATAGGCGTGGTGGGGCTACCCCGGAAGTAGGACAGGCGCAGGTTTTGGCGATCACGGAGTTGCGACGCTCTGTGATCGCCGGGGAGACCTATGCCTGTACTTCCGTCATGGCAGGCTGAGCCACCTTGGGGTCAATTCGGCTGTACTGCCGGAGGGGTTGGCCTACGCGGCGACTCATCCGCTGGGCTGCCACCGCCCACGCATCACCGACCTGATCGGCGGTCAGTCCGTGTCGGCTTCTGTCCTCCACGTGGAGCGGAGTTGCGCGTCGATGTCGCCGGCCTGGCGAAGACCCGCTTGGTAGGCCGGTTCCCAGGCTGCCAAGTTGCCCATGTCCGAGCCGAAAGCGCGTACCGAGGCCGGATCGGGGCTGATGCTCACCACGGTGTTCGCCCCCACGGCCGCCAACTCCTGGTTGAGCGGCTCGCGGGGAAACAGGTGCGCCATCGGCTCGACCACGACCAGCGTGCGGGCTCCGGCAGCGAGATCGGCGTTGATGCCCGACCGTAGCGCACCGTCCATGTACCGCCGGCCGTCGATGGCAACCGGCGGCGCTGCGCCTGGGAATGCGCTGCTCGCAGCCACCGCGTGCACCAACGGCACGCCGCTTTCGCGGTCCCACACCACGGGCTCACCAGTGGTCGCGTCCACCGCGGTGATCAGCAGTCGCCGCTCCGGCCACGCGTCCGCACCGATCAAGGCGGCGCGCCCCGCGATCAGCGCCTCATCGGCTTCGGGGTCGGTGCTGTCGAGAGCGAGCTGGCCGACGCGACGCCTGGCCTCGCCGGGTTCCAGGCTGCGGTCGCCGAGCACGGCGAACACCTTGCCCATCCGTGCCGGGTCTGCCTCGAGTCGGTGAGCGGGCCGGCGATGCGACGTCGCGAGCCGCCCCGGGTCCTGGCCGGTGGCGAGTAGTGCTCCGACGATCGCGCCGGCCGACGTGCCGATGATCAGGTCGGCCTCGCCCAGATCCACGCCGTCGCGGCGCAACCCGTAGGCCAGCCCGGCCATCCAGGCCGTGCCGACGTGACTCCCAGGGCCCAGGACGAGTGCTCGGTCGAAGGTGTGCAAAGTGGCCTCCCCTCGTTATTGAAACAGTCGTACCATATACTCGCCAACGCTGTTCCGGTTCCGACTTGCTACAAGGAGATCCACCGTGGGGCGACCCGCAGACCCCGCCCGTCGCGAGCGCACACTGGCGCGGGCGACCGACTACGTGCTGGCGCACGGATTGGCCGGGCTGAGCCTGCGACCACTGGCCGCAACCCTCGACACCAGCCCACGGATGCTGCTCTACGACTTCGGCAGCAAACAGGAGTTGGTCGCTGCGGTCCTCACCGAGGCCCGCCGCCGAGGTGCGGTGCGCCTAGCCGAACACCTTCCGCCAAAGACGGGCTCTGTGCGGGAGCGGCTGCGTGGCATCTGGGCGTGGATCAGCGCAGACGAACGTGCGCCGTTCGTCCGGCTGTTCTTCGAGGTACACGCCGACGGCCTGGTTCACCCCGAGACCTACCCTGACCAGGGCGAGGCGATCACGGACTGGTTCGACACGCTCGGTGCCACATTCCGCGACGTCTCCACCGGTCCTGACGACACCGTCACACCCACATTGGTCATGGCCGTTGTCCGGGGTCTGCTGTTCGATCTCACAGCCACCGGCGACCGCCACCGCACCGATCGCGCGCTGGACCGCTTCGCTGAACTCCTAAAGCAGTGAACGCACGAGAGACTGGAGCCACGCCCGGGCGGCACCGCCCCGGGCAAGGACGGAATCCGGTCCGATGTCAGGGCCGAGAACACCACGCAGCCGGCCAGCGATGCCGCAACCGCATCGGGTGGGCTGATGCCCGACTGCGCCCAAAGGTTGGCGTCTGGTCATGGGCGGCGGTTCGGGCGTTCGTCCCAGCGGTCCGTCGTCCATGCCCGACCGGACAAGGCTACGCACGGTGATGATGGTATCGGCGAGGTCGAAGAGGGCGTCGATGACGTGGCGCGGCGCTCGTAGCAGCGGGCGAGGCGGTGGAAGGCGTTCTGCCAGGCATGGGTGCGTTCGACGTGCCACCTCTGGCTTGCCTGGATCGGTGCCTTCTCGCCCTTGTGTGCAATGCGGCCGTGCAGGCCGCGTTCGTCGAGGCGGGCGCGGGTCCTTGTCCGAGTCGTAGCCGGCGTCCAGGTGCACGGTGATGTCATCGGGTAGCGGTCCCAGGTCGTCCAGGCGGTCCAGCGTCGGAGCGAGCAGCGAAGAGTCGTGACGGTTCGCTCCAGCCAGTACGCGGCCCAGCGGAATTCCATGGCCGTCCGTCATGCCTGAGCGTTTCAGGCCCTGTTTACCGCGATCGACCGGCGACCGCCCTGCGACCTCGCCGCCGCCGGGGGCTTTGGTGATGGAGCCGTCGACGGCGATCTGGTCGAGTACGAGGCCGACGATCCGGTCGTAGGCATCTAGCGCGATCTGCTTGAGCTTGGCGAAGACGCCGAGCAGGATCCACTCGTCGCGGCGGTTGCGGATCGTGGTGGCCGAGCAGGTCGTGTCGGCGATCGCCTGGTAGGAGCAGCCGAATTGCAGGAGCTGCAGCATCTTGTCGAAGACGACTCGGTCGGTGTGCGTGGGCGGTGGCAGCCCAGCGGATGAGTCGCCGCGTAGGCCAACCCCTCCGGCAGTACAGCCGAATTGACCCCAAGGTGGCTCGGCCTGCCCATGACGGAAGTACAGGCATAGGTCTTCCCGGTGATCACAGAGCGTCGCAACTCCGTGATCGCCAAGACCTGCGCCTGTCCTCCTTCCGGGGTAGCCCCACCATGCCTATCTGCGCGACCTCTTACGAACCGACCTTGCGCTTGTTCCACACGTCGAAGCCGACCGCCGCCAGCAGGGCAAGGCCCTTGATGACCAGTTGCCAGTCGGAGCCGACGCTCAGAAGGTTCATGCCGTTGTTCAGTACACCGAGGACCAGACCGCCGATGATCGCGCCGAGGACGGTCCCGACGCCGCCGCTCATGGACGCGCCGCCGATGAACGCAGAGGCGATCGCCTCCAGTTCGTAGTTCAGGCCCGCCTTCGGTGAGGCCGCGTTGAGGCGTGCGGCGATCGCCAGACCCGCCAGGGCCGCGAGCGCGCCCATGTTCAGGAAGACCAGGAAGGTGACCTTCTTGTCCCTGATGCCGGACAGCTTCGCCGCCGGCAGGTTGCCGCCGATCGCGTAGATGTGACGGCCGAAGACCGCGTTGCGCATGACGTAGCCGTAGCCGACCACCAGCACGCCGAGGACCAGCAGGATGATCGGCGCACCCTTGTAGCTGGCGAGCAGCATGGTGACGACGAGGATCGCGGCGCTGATGGCGACCAGCTTGAGCAGGAAGAGGTTCCTGGGCACCACGTCGAGCGAGAACTCCTGCTGGCGCCTCCGGTCGCGGACCTCCTGGAGGACCGCGAAGACGATCAGGGCGAGGCCGAGCAGCAGGGTGATGTTGTGGTAGTTGGTGTTCGGACCGGCCTCCGGCAGGAAGCCGTTGCCGAGATCCTGTAGCCCGCCCGGGAACGGGCCGAGGGTCCGCCCCTCCAGCAGGATCTCCGTCAGACCGCGGAAGATCAGCATGCCGGCGAGGGTGACGATGAACGACGGTATGCCGCCGTAGGCGATCAAGAACCCCTGCACCGCGCCCGCCAGCGCGCCCATCATCAGGCACAGCACCACGGCGACCGGCCACGGCACATCGTGCTGCACGGTCAGTACGGCCGCGAACGCGCCCACGAACGCGGTCAGCGAGCCGACGGACAGGTCGATATGGCCCGCGATGATCACCAGCATCATGCCGATCGCGAGGATCAGGATGTAGCTGTTCTGCAGGACCAGGTTGGAGACGTTGCGCGGCAGCAGCAGGTCGCCGTCCGTCCACACCGCGAACAGCGCCACGATCAGGCCGAGGGCGATCAGCATGCCGTACTGGCGCATGTTGCGGCGCAGACCGGCCAGCACCAGCCGGAGCAACCCGCCGCCCGCCGCCGATCCGCTCTTTCCGGGCGGCGCGGGGGCCGGCGTCCTGGCGGTCAGATCCGTGCTCATCGCGTTACCTCTTTGTCCTTTGTCATCTGGCGCATCAGCGTTTCCTGGGAGGCCTCCGCCCGCGAGAACTCACCGGTCAGCCGCCCCGCGGCCATCGTGTAGACGCGGTCGCACATCCCGAGCAGCTCCGGCAGCTCGGAGGAGATGAACACGACCGCCTTGCCCTCGGCGGCCAGCTTGTCGATGACCGTGTAGATCTCGAACTTGGCTCCCACGTCGATGCCCCGGGTCGGCTCGTCCAGCAGGAGCACCTCCGGGCCCGCGAAGATCCACTTGCTGAGGACGACCTTCTGCTGGTTGCCGCCCGACAGCTTGCCCACCGGCTCGAAGACGGTCGGCGCCTTGATGTTCATGGACTTACGGAAGCCCTCGGCGACCTGCCGCTCCTCGTGCTCGTCCACGACACCGTGCCGGGAGACCTTGCCCAGGGCGCTGAGCGAGATGTTGCGGTTGATGGTGTCGATGAGGTTGAGGCCGTAGTGCTTGCGGTCCTCGGTGACGTACGCGATCCCGTGTCCGACCGCCTCGGGGACGGACTTCGTCCGGATCTCCTTGCCGTCCCTGAAGACCGTGCCGCCCGCGTACCGGCCGTAGGAGCGCCCGAAGACGCTCATCGCGAGCTCGGTACGGCCGGCGCCCATCAGGCCTGCGATGCCGACGATCTCGCCGCGCCTGACGCTGATCGACACGTCGTCGACCACCTTGCGCTGCTGGTCGATCGGGTGGAGCACGGTCCAGTTGCGGATCTCCAGGGCCGGGGCCTCGCCCACCACCCCCTCGTACGGGGTGCGTTCGGGGAAACGGTGGTCGAGGTCGCGGCCGACCATGCCGCTGATGATCCGGTCCTCGGTGGTCTCGGCTGCCTTCACGTCGAGGGTCTCGATGGACTTCCCGTCGCGCAGGATCGTCACCGAGTCCGCGACCCTGCGGATCTCGTTCAGCTTGTGGGAGATGATGATCGAGGTGATGCCCTGCCTCTTCAACTCCAGGATGAGATCGAGGAGTTTGCCGCTGTCCTCGTCGTTCAGCGCGGCGGTCGGCTCATCCAGGATGAGCAGCTTCACCTTCTTCGACAGCGCCTTGGCGATCTCCACCAGCTGCTGTTTGCCCACGCCGATGTCGGTGACGCGGGTCTCCGGATGGTCGCCCAGGCCGACCCGGCGCAGCAGCTCGGAGGCGTGCCGCAGGGTCTCGTTCCAGTTGATGAACCCGCGCGTGGCGTGTTCGTTGCCGAGGAAGATGTTCTCCGCGATGGAGAGGTAGGGCACCAGGGCCAGCTCCTGATGGATGATCACGATGCCGTGCTGCTCACTGGCCCTGATGTCCTTGAACGTACAGATCTCGCCCTCGAAGAGGACGTCTCCCTGGTAACTCCCGTGCGGGTGGAGGCCGGAGAGGACCTTCATCAAGGTCGACTTGCCGGCTCCGTTCTCCCCGCAGATGGCGTGGACCTCGCCCTGACGGACGGTCAGCGTGACGTCCGACAGCGCCTTGACGCCGGGAAAGGTCTTGACGATCGAGCGCATTTCCAGGACGGGTCCCGCCATGGTCGTGCCTTCCAATCCCTAGAGTGCGGAGGCTGCTTGAGCTCGCCCCCCGCTACTTGAGGTCGCTTTCCTTGATGTAGCCGGAGTCGACGACGACCTTCTGGTAGTTGGCCTTGTCCACGCTCACGGGCACCAGCAGGTACGCGGGCACGACCTTCGCGCCGTTGTCGTACGTCTTGGTGTCGTTGGTCTCGGGCTTCTTGTCATTGAGGACCGCGTCGACCATGTTCGAGGCCACCTTGGCGAGTTCACGGGTGTCCTTGTAGACGGTCATCGACTGCTCGCCGGCGATGATCGACTTCACCGAGGCGACCTCGGCGTCCTGCCCGGTGACGACCGGCAGCGGCTTGCTCGCACTGCCGTAACCGTCCGACTTCAGCGCCGAGATGATGCCGATGGAGATGCCGTCGTACGGCGAGAGCACCGCGTCGACCCGGCCGCTCTTGTACGAGGCGGTGAGGATGTCGTCCATGCGCCGCTGCGCGGTGGCGCCGTCCCAGCGCAGGGTGGTGACCTGGGTCAGCTCTGTCTGCCCGGACTTGACGACGAGCTTGCCCTCGTCGATGTACGGCTGGAGGACGGTCATCGCGCCCTGGAAGAAGTACCGGGTGTTGTTGTCGTCGTTCGAGCCCGCGAACAGTTCGAGGTTGAAGGGACCCTTCTCGCTGCCGTCCTTCAGCCCGAGCTTCTCGACGATGTAGGAGCCCTGGAGCTCGCCGACCTTCTCGTTGTCGAACGACGCGTAGTAGTCGACGTTCTCCGTACCGAGGATCAGGCGGTCGTAGGAGATCACCGGGATGTCGGCGTCCTTGGCCTGCTGGAGCACGTTGTTGAGGGACTTGTTGTCGATCGCGGCGACGATCAGCGCGTCCACGCCCTGCGTGATCATGTTCTCGATCTGCGAGACCTGCTGGTCCGGCTCGTCCTCGCCGAAGGCCAGCTTGGTCTTGAAGCCCTTGGCCTCCAGGTTCTTGACGACGTTGGCGCCGTCGGCGATCCAGCGCTCGGAGGACTTGGTGGGCATGGAGATGCCGATGGTGGCGTCGCCGGCATCGGTCGCCTTGTCCTCGCTGCCGCCCTCGCTGCTCTGCCCGCAGGCGGAGAGGGTGAGGGCGAGGGAAGCGGCTCCGGCTATGGCGGCGAGTGCGGCTCTGCGGTTACGCATGATCATCATCCTTGATGTGTGGGCCGGTTCGGTCTGGCGGTGCGGGGACGCTTCCGATGGGGGGGGGAAGTGGGACCGGGAACAGGTGTGTGGGATTGTGTGCGGCTGCGTCGACTTTTGTGAAGGGGGTTGGCGCGGAACGTTATGAGGGCGTTTCGAATCGCCTGAGTACGCCCGGCAGTCGGGAACCGAGCGGCGCCATGTCACCGGCGGCTCCGTGCCGCCTGAGCAGGTCCAGAGCGAGCCGGCCGCGCCGCACCCGTTCCCGGGCGGTGCTCAGGGTCAGCTCCCGCAGGTGGTGTCCGTAGGGGTAGATGCCGGGCGCCTTGGAGAGGCCGAACTTCAGATAGAGCGGTGCGCCACGCCGGATCAGCTCGGCGACCTCGTACATCCGCACGTACCCGCCGAGGTCGTCGGGGGCCTCGATGTACATGTCCATGGGGGCGGCGGAAACCCGCCGGATCTCGGTCAGGTGAGTGAGCGTCAGATCACTCGGCACGTTGAGGGAGTCCGCGCCGAGGTTCTCGTACACGGCGTACGAGGCCGGGTTGACGGGGCCCACCAGCGCCGAGAGCTTGAGGGTCGTGTCGGCCGGGATGATCCCGGCGACGCGTGCCCGGTGCAGCGTCCACAGCACACCCTCGTCGGCGACGAGCAGGCACGTGACACCCAACTCCGTTGCCCGCAGGGCGTCTTCGACGCATCCGGCAACCGCGTCGTGGCCCCGGGCGCGCAGCCCGCCGCCCCGCGAGTCGGAGCGCACCGAGCCGCCGATGTCCCAGGTGCCGCGCGGCCCGGTGAACAGGCAGAGCTCGATGGCGTGTTCGGCCGTGGCCTCGACCATCTCGGTGATCTCGGAGTCGGTCAGCATCCAGACGCCGCTGCCCTGGCTGATCCGGTGGATCGGCACATCGAGCCGCGAGGACTCCTTGAGGACCACGGCAAGGGCCTCGGGACCCTCGACGGACGGGACCTCGGTACGCCAGCGGCCGCCCCCCGGGAAGCTGTGCGGCGAGGCGTCGGCGGGGGAGAGGGGCGGCGCGCCCAGGCCGAGCGCGGCGAGCGCCTGCTCGCCGGGTCGACGGGCTGCCGGAGGCGGGACGTCGGTCACAAGCTGTCCTTCGCGTTTGTTGACTGGAGTGCGTTCGATATCCCGAACATGGTTCGGGCCGGTGGGAGTGCGCCGGTGTGGTGCGGTCGGGCACCCCACACCGGCGTACTGCTCAGGCGAGCGGAAGGAGTCGGCTCATGGGCTGGGAACGGCCTGGTGTGTGGCGGGGGGCGATGTGGTTCGTGGGTTGGGAATGGCCTGGTGGGTGGCGGGGGACGGCGTGGTTCGTGGGCTGGGGACGGCTTGGTGTGTGGCGGCAGACGACGCGGTTCGTGGGTCGGGGACGGCTTGGTGTGTGGCGGGCGGCGACGTGGTTCGTGGGTCGGGGACGGCTTGGTGTGTGGCGGGCGGCGACGTGGTTCGTGGGATGGGAACGGTCTGGTGCTCGGCTGAGAGCGACCTGGTTTCGTGGGCCGGGAACGACTTGGTTCATGGGCGCAGCAGGACCTTTCCGACCTTCGGGTCGCCGGACCCCACCAGCTCGATGGCCGCCGGGAACTCGGCGAGCGGCAGCTCGTGCGTGACCAGCGGCAACGGGTCGAGGAGCCCGGCGCCGAACACCCGCACCGTGTGGGCCCAGGCAGCCGGCGGCGCCCCGAACACGGTGTGCACCTCCAGCTGTCGTACGACGAGATCGGTGGGGTCGAGACCCTCCGCGCCCGGCGCCGGGATACCCGTGAGGACCAGGCGTCCGCCACGCCGGAGCAGGGAGGCGGCGGTGCGCGCGGCGGAGGCGGACCCGGCGGTCTCGATGACCACATCGAAGTCGTCGGGCAGTACCTGTTCCTTCGTACGGAAGTCGGTGGCGCCGAACGTCCTGGACAGCTCCGCGCGGTCGGGGCGGGTGCCGACGACCAGCAGTTCGGCCGGGGAGCCCGCCGTGAGGAACTGCACGGCGAACATCCCGAGTGTGCCGGTGCCGACGACCGCGACCCGCTCTCCGGGCAGTGCGGCGGCCTTGAGCGCGGCGGCCGCGATGCACGCGGCGGGCTCCAGCAGGGCCGCCGCCGTCAAGTCGGCCTCGTACGGCAGGACATGGAGGAGGCGGGCGGGCAGGGTGAGGGTGGCGGCCATCGCGCCGGGCTGGGTGAAGCCGGTCTCCTCGTACCCCGCCGTGCACAGCGTGGTCTCGCCCGCGTGACAGCGGTCGCAGACCTGACAGTTGCGGAAGCCCTCCCCGACGACCTTGCGCCCGACGAGAGCGGGCGGCACCCCGGCACCGATCGCGTCCACCGTCCCGGACCACTCGTGGCCGGGGATGAGGGGGTAACGGACATACCCCTTGGGCCGGTTGCCCTGGTAGACCTCGCGGTCGCTGCCGCAGATACCGACGGCGTGCACACGCACAAGAGCCTCGCCGGCATCCGGCCGCCTGGGCTCATGGGCGGTCAGCCGGTGCTCGCCCGGGGCCGTGAGAAGGACCGCCTTCCCCGTACTCACTGAGCGCACTTCGGCCTGCGCTGCTCCCAGCCGTCCGCCCACAGGTCGAACCGGGCCTGCTGCTGCGGGAATTCGGCCGCCGCGTCGACGTCCAGCTCGACACCGAGGCCGGGCGCGTAGGAGAGGTGGAAGTACCCGTCGACGACCTCAGGGGCCCCCTTCACGACCTTCTTGATCTCCGCGTCCGCGAAGTCGTTGAAGTGCTCCAGGATCTTGAAGTTCGGCGAGGAGAAGCCGACTTGGAGGGAGGCGGCGGTCAGGACCGGCCCGCCCACGTTGTGCGGCGCGACGAGTATGTAGTGCGCCTCGGCGGTGGCGGCCAGTTTCCGGGTCTCCCAGATACCCCCGATGTGACCGACGTCGGGCTGGATGATGTCGACGGCCTGGCTCTCGAACAGCTCACGGAACTCGATGCGGTCGTGGATGCGTTCGCCGGTGGCGAGCGGTATGTCCACCTTGGCGGCGACCTTCTCCAGTGCCTTGAGGTTCTCCGGCGGAACCGGCTCCTCCAGCCAGGCGGGTCTGAAGGGCGCGAGTTCGCGGGCGAGCCGGACGGCGGTCGAGGGCGAGAAGCGGCCGTGCATCTCCAGCATCAACTCGGTCCCGGGTCCGATCGCGTCGCGCACGGCCTCGATCAGCGAGACGGAATAGAGGGTGGCCTCGTGGTCGAGCTCGAAGTGCCCGGTGCCGAACGGGTCGATCTTGAGCGCCTTGTATCCGCGCGCGACGACCTCCTGAGCGGCCTTGTGATAGGCCTCCGGGGTCCGCTCGGTGGTGTACCAACCGTTGGCGTACGCCTTGACCCTGTCGGTGACCGTGCCGCCGAGCAGCTGCCAGACGGGCACGCCGAGCGCCTTGCCCTTGATGTCCCAGCAGGCCATCTCGACGACGGCGATACCGGACATCACGATCTCGCCGGCCCGGCCGTAGTCGCCGTACTTCATCCGCTGGACGAGATCCTCGACAGCGAAGGGGTCCGAGCCGAGGATGTGGTGGGCCTCCGCCTCGCGCAGATAGCCGATCAGCGCGTCGGTGTGGCCCAGCATGCGGGTCTCGCCGACTCCGGTGACACCTTCGTCGGTGTGCACCTGGACGTACGTCAGGTTCCGCCAGGGCGTCCCGACCACGTGTGTGCTGATTCCCGTGATGCGCACGGCAGTTGCCCCCTGTGCTCTTCGATTCTGTTCGAAATTTCGTCATCCGTTCGAAATGTTGGCGTGACAGTAAGGAGGCGGCCCGGGGGGTGTCAATGGGTTGAACACTCAACGGTTTCGATGTGATGCGCGAGGGATGCCTGGGGATGGCGGGGAATGTGCGGGGGCGTCCCCAACTCGGCCACCGGAACGGGTGGTTCCCCACAGAACATTCACAGCTGTGACTATGAACGTTACCTGTGGGGAACTTAGTCTTCCGGCGTCATGGACTACTGCCTCCCGTGCCACAGGCACCTCAATGGCGCCCTTGCATGTCCGGGGTGCGGCACACCGGCCGAAAAGGTCCGCGAACACGCGGACGCGGTCGAATCGCGTCCGAAAGCGGAGGACGGTGTCGACGACGGGCACGATGACGACGACACGGGTCCCCGTGGGCGGCGTCGGGGTTCCGCCGCGGGCGGGGGCAGCCGCCGGGACCGGAAGGCCGCCGCGCACCGGCGAAGGCGCCGTGGAGCCCTGATAGTCGGCGCCGGCCTGCTTCTCGCCGCGGGCGGCCTGAGCCTCGCCGAACTCGGCGTGGAGGCCCCGGGGTCCAGCCCGAAGGCCGCGACGGCCGACGAGTCACCCGAGGGAGGCGCCAACACCTCGGCCGAGACCGCCCTGCCCATCGATGACACGGCAGGCTCCACCGGCGCCTCGGCCGGCGCCTCACCCTCGGCCTCCGAGTCGGCCTCGCCGTCCGCATCCGTATCCGCCTCGGAGTCCGCCGAGGCGGAGGACGGCGATGAGGGTTCGGCCTCGACGATCACCACCCCGGAGACCTCGGCCCCCGAGTCCACGACACCCACCGAGACCTCCCGGCCCCCGAGCAGCGACCCGACCTCGGCCGACCCGACACCGGAGCCTTCACCTTCGAAGTCGTGCGACCGGATCTTGTGGTGGTGCGCGTAAGGGTTTTCAGCCTGTCCGGCGCTTGAGGGCAGGCGCGTTCAGCGCGACACGGGGGTCTGGGGCGGAGCCCTCAGGAGCAAGGGGCGGGTAGGGGTGGAGGGGGCGAAAACCCGGACCCCAGCACTCACTACGCGGCGAGCATCCGCTGAAGCAGCCCGCGCAGCGACACCCGCTCCTCCCGCGACAGCCCCGCCAACGGCTCCCGCGCAAAGCGGAGTGATTCCCGCAGACTGCGAGCAACCCGCAGCCCCTCCTCCGTGGCCGCCGCCAGCTTGACCCGGCGATCCGTAGGATCCGGCCGCCGCTCGACCAGCCCCCGCACCTCCAACCGGTCCACGATCCCGGTGACATTGGACGGTTCACACTTCAGCTTCTGCGCGAGCCGCCGCATCGGCAGCGGCTCCAGCGACAGCAGGCTCAGCAGCCGCGCCTGTGCGCCCGTCAGCGCATGCTCGCCGGCGGCGTCCTCGTACTCCTCGTGATATCGCGCCACCACCGTGCCGATGAGGTCGACGACCTCCAGCGTCAGCGGGTCGATACGGGGGGTCTTCTGCGTGGCCATGCGTTCCAGAGTACCCCGTTACTTGACATCATGAAATATTCAGGAGCATGGTTGTTTCAGGTACTGAAATACCTGAAATACCTGAGCCGTCAGAGCCGCAGACAGCACCCGCAGCAACCCGCAGGAAAGGCGCCCTCCCATGACCGACACCCCCCAGCTCCCCGCCGTCAGCCGCGAATGGCACCTGGTCAGCCGCCCGGAAGGCTGGCCCAAGCCCGAGGACTTCGCCCTGGTCGAGGCCGAGGTGAAGCAGCCGGGTGAGGGCCAGGTGCTGGTACGGAACAAGTACCTCTCCGTCGACCCATATATGCGCGGCCGCATGAGCGCCGCCAAGTCGTACGTCGCCCCCTTCGAGCTGGGCAAGGTCATGCAGGGCGGCGCGGTCGGCGAGGTCGTCGTCTCCAACGCCGAGGGCATCGAGGCCGGCGACCACGTACTGCACTTCCTCGGCTGGCGCGAGTACGCCGTGGTCGACGCCAAGCAGGCGGTCAAGGTGGACCCGGAGGCCGCGCCGCTGAGCACGTACCTCGGTGTCCTTGGCATGACCGGCCTCACCGCGTACGCCGGTCTCCTGCGCACCGCCTCCTTCAAGGAGGGCGACTCCGTGTTCGTGTCGGGCGCCGCCGGCGCGGTCGGCAGCCAGGTCGGCCAGATCGCCAAGCTCAAGGGCGCCTCGCGCGTCATCGGCTCGGCGGGCTCCGACGAGAAGGTCAAACTGCTCATCGAGGAGTACGGCTTCGACGCCGCGTTCAACTACAAGAGCGGCCCGGTGAACGCACAGCTGCGCGAGGCCGCCCCCGACGGCGTGGACGTCTACTTCGACAACGTCGGCGGTGACCACCTGGAGGCGGCCATCGGCCAGCTCAACCGGGACGGCCGCATCGCGATCTGCGGCGCGATCTCCGTCTACAACAGCACCGAGCCCGTCCCCGGCCCGAGGAACCTCGCCCGCCTGATCCAGACCCGCGGCCGTATCGAGGGCTTCCTCGTCGGCGACCACTACGACCTCCAGTCGCAGTTCGTCCAGGAGGTCGGCCCCTGGGTCGCCTCGGGCACGCTCAAGTACCGCGAGACGGTTGTCGAGGGCATCGAGAACAACCTGGAGGCGTTCCTCGGGGTCCTGCGCGGCGACAACACCGGAAAGATGATCGTCAAGCTCTGACCTTTGCCCGCCGTTCTGCCGGGCTTCCGATCCCCGCCCTTCTGTTGGATTTCCGGCATGCGGTAACTTCTTTCCAGAATCGTCGCGATCGCGGGCGCGAGTCGCGGCGGACCAAGGAGGAACGCACCGTATGTCCATCCAGCAGTCAGACGTCCTGTACACCGCCGTCGCCACCGCCGAGAACGGCCGCGACGGCCGAGTAGCCACCGATGACGGCAAGATCGACGTCGTCCTCAATCCGCCCAAGGAGATGGGCGGCAGCGGCGCCGGGACCAACCCGGAGCAGCTGTTCGCCGCCGGTTACAGCGCCTGCTTCCAGGGCGCCCTCGGCGTCGTGGCCCGTCAGGAGAAGGCTGACATCTCCGGATCGACCGTCACCGCGAAGGTCGGCATAGGCAAGAACGAGGACGGGTTCGGGCTCATCGTCGAGATCTCCGCCGCCATCCCGAACGTGGATACGGCGACGGCCACGGCGCTGCTCGAGAAGGCCCACCAGGTCTGCCCCTACTCGAAGGCGACGCGCGGCAACATCACCGTGACGCTCGTCTGACCGCAGTCGTTGCACACGACGGAGGCCGCACCCCAAGGACGTGGGGTGCGGCCTCTGTCGTATGGGCCCTGCTACTGCGGAAGTGTGAGCAACGCCCGTGCCACCTGCGGGAATTCACCCTTCGGATGGTCGCGGAAGAGCGGTTCCGTCCCGAAGAGGACCGCGTGCGGACCACTGACGACCGAAGCCTGGCCCCCCGCCGCCGCGGGCCCGGCCGTGCCGTCGGCCAGCGCGCGCCAGTGCCCGGAGACGAGCGGATCGCCCGTCGCGTACGACTGCTCCACGCGGACCCCGGGGCCGAGGTCGGTGAACCAGAGCGGGGCGTAGACGAAGCTGTGGTCGGGGGCGCCTGCGGTCACCGCGCCCGAATTCACCACCCGTACAACGCCGTTGGCGTCCCCGTCGCCCGCCACCGGCCTGACGGTGAGCAGCCCTGTGGCGGCGTTGAGGGCGGCGCCGGTGGCTCCGCGCCCCACCAGGCCATGGGTGTCCAGGAAGGCGCCCAGCGCGGCCCGTGCGGACGCGTTGAGGCCCGTGTGGCTGAGCCCGGATGAAACGAACAGCACATCCGCACCGGACCAGTTGAAGCCCGCGTTGAGGATGGCCGTCGACACCGGGACCACGTCGAAGTTCATCTCGCGCAGCGCGAACAGCTCGCCCGGGGTGACAGCGGCGGCGACCCGGGTGAGACGCAGGGGAGTGCCACCGGTCACCTTCGTCGCGTCGAAGGCGACGTCGTACTCACGGGCGGCGACGACGGCCTTCGCCCGGGCGGAGGCCGGCACGATCGCACTGCCGTCGGCGGCCTGCTGTACCGAAACTCCCTGATTCAAGAGGGAGTTGAGGGCTGCGATCTCCTGCGGGTCGTCGAGGCGGAGCCTCAGGTCGCCGCGCGGGGCGACGTACCCGACGTCCGTGGCCGCGCCGACCGTGCGCAGCGGGACGGCCGTCAGACTGGTGCCGCCAGGCACGGGCGTGACCGTCGCGCCCCACAGCCGGCCCAGACTCCACCCCGAGATGTCGTACATCACCGACACCTTGTCGCTGATGTCCGTCCCGTCCGCCAGCAGCACATTGGCCATCCCGCGCTTGGGCTGACGCAGGTCGACGACGTAACTGCCCTTCGCGTACGACCGTCCCGCGAGCCGGAATCCGGCGGTCGCGCGGGTGACGCGCACGTCGTTGGCGAGGAGGTGGTCGACGAGGCGGGCGGCGGCGGTCGCGGAGCGCTGTGTGGCGCCGCCCGGAATGACGTACGCGCGGGGGAACTCGGTCGTGTAGACGTCCTCGGGGCCGATGCCCGGGACGCCGGGGACCGTCTCCGCGGAGACCGGTACCTGCGCGGCTCCGGTCACGCCGCGCCGGAAGACCTCGATCTGGTCGGCGATGAGTGAAGTCCGTTGCGCCTGCGCGAAGTCGAGGGTCGCGCGCATGGCGGCGCCCGCGACAGCGACGTTGATCGCGGAGCGCCGCTTCAACTCCGCGACCGGCAGCGACTCGTAGGCCGCGTTGTTCACCTGCATCGGGATCTCGACGGTGTGCGCGGCGACCGTGCCGTGGAACGCCGCGTACTGCGGCGTGAAGATCGGCGGCCAGTCGTCCCAGCCCTCCTCCTGGTCGCGGAAGGGGATCTGGGCCGGCTCCACACCGTCGGCGGCGGGTGTGTAGCCGAGGCCGTTGACGGCGGCCTCCATGCCCAGCGCGTTGGCGTAGGTGTTCTTGAGGAACAGGTCGTACTCGTAGTTCTCGCCGTGCGGCGGGGTCGTCGGCTCGATCAGTGTTCCGTTGACGTAGCCGTGCAGATCGACCATGACCACGGGCTGCTTGTCGATGCCGATCTGGCGGATCGCGCGGGCCTCGGGCTGCGAGGCGGTGACGAAGTCCCGGTTCAGGTCGAAGCCGTTGGCGTTGGCGCGGGTGCCCGCGATACGGCCGTCGGGGTTCGCCGTGATGTTGAAGTACAGGCGGCTGTGGGCGAGGAGGTCGGCGGTCTTGCTGTCCTTGGCCGTCGCGAGCTGCTCGATGAGCCCGAGGGCCGCGTCCGTGCCCTCCCACTCGTTGCCGTGGATGTTGTTGTTGAAGAAGACGGGAGTCTTGTAGGTCTTCTTCACGGCCGGGTCCTTGGCCGCCGACTGCGGCGCGTTCTCGATGAGTTCACGCATCCGCTCCTGGGCGCGCGTCTCGCGGGCGGACTCGGGCGCGGTGACGGTGACGAGGTAGAGGCGGTGGCCCCCGGCCGACTCGCCCGCGACCTCCACACTCACCCGATTGCCCAGCTCCTGAAGGGAGTTCAGCTTCGGGGCGATCGCGTGGTACGGGGTGAGGCCGAGCTTGATGGACTTGTCGGCGGGGTTCACCGGGTCCGGGGTGAGGACCTGTTCACGGGGGTAGCCGGCGGGGGCGCCGGAGAGGTCGGTGACGGGGGTGGCGAGGGCGTTGAGGGCGGCGCTCGCGGAGTTCCTGGCGGCGCCGCTTCCTTGGGCTTGGGCGGACCCTTCCCTGACCGGCGGGTTGCGGTCCGCGGTGGCGCTGTGCGGGGCGAGCAGGAGTGAGCCGGTCGCCGTGGCGATGACGGTGACGGTCAGGACAGGTCTCGGTAGGCGCACGCGTCGTACCTCCTGGGTGATGCCTGCGATCGGCACAGGGTCGGTACGGCGAGGTGTACCTGTTCGACTCTCCCGCAACAAGAGGGCGTTTCCGTCACGCATGCCGTCACACACGCCGTCACGGATGCCCCTGATGGCGCATTCCGGGCAGGTCGGGCGGGGCATGCTCAGTGCAATGGCCGAGCGGTACGCGCGTGGCGAGGAGAGCTCCGATGTCCCCGATTCCGTCGCTTCCCAGCAGGCAGGACGTACTGCGCATGGCGCGCAGCACGACCGACATCACCGGCCAACTCCTCGACACGGCCGGGAACATCACCAGAATCGCCGTCAACACCTTTGATCCCCGCGACGGTTCGGGCGCGGAGGCGCTGCGTGTCCTGCGGGAGGCCACGGCCGGGCTGGCCGAGGCGAGTGCGTCGCCGCAGGCACAGGAGGCCTTCTACCGGATGGTGGACACGCTGACTCGGCTCGGCACCAGCGGTGCGCCGCTGGCGACACATCCCGTGAGCGAACCCGCCCAGGTGCTGCTCGCCGCGCTGGGCGACAGCCTGCTGCCGGTCCTCGACGCGGTGGCGCCCGCGGTCGAGGAGGCCGCCGACGCGCTGGGCGAGCTGGTCGCCGCGGGCTCACCGCTGCTGCCCGCGGCGGCGGGGGTCGCCGCGGGCCTGCTCCTCGTACTGACTCCGGTGGTACGGGCCGCCGCGGACGTCCTGCGCGACACGTCCCCCGAACTCCGGCGCATCGCCGACGCGTTGACCGCCACGCTGGCTCCGCTCGTCCCGCTCCAGGTGGCCCTGGCGGAACGGGCCGCCACGGTGGGGGCAGGGGTCGTACGCGCTTCCCTGCCGCCGCTGGCCGACCTCACCGAGACGGCGGCTGCCGGCGCGTTGGCGGCCCGCCCGCTTTTCCTCGCAGGCGAGGAGTACCTCGTCTCCGGCCTGGAACACCTCCAGCCGCTCCTCCTGGCCATGGCCTCCCGGACCGGCCGCGTGGCCCGCTCGGCGGCGGTCCGCGTCTCGGCGGCGGTGTCGCCTGCGGCGGACCGGGGGGTGGTGGTGGCGGTGACACCGGTGTGACGGGTGATGTCACGCGAGCGGTTCGAGTAGAGCCGGTCGGTGTCGCGCGTGGGCGTGAGCGGTTCGAGTAGAGCCGGCCGGTGTCGCGCGTGGGTGCGCGCGGTTCGAGTAGAGCCGGTCGGTGTCGCGGGTGGGTGCGAGCGGTTCAGGAGAGCCAGTCGGTGTAGCGGGTGGTGGCGAGGTGGGCGTCCTTGTCGGTGAGGACGTCACCCTTCACGACGGCGAACATGCCGGCGGTGGGGTCGGTGACCACGGTGCGGCCGTCGGGCTTGTGGGACAGGGTGATCCGGCCCAGCTCGTCCAGGGTGAATATCTCGGGGCCGGCGATGTTGTGGATGCCTCCCAGCGGGGCGCCCGCGGCGACCTCCGCCACCGCGGCGGCCACGTCCTTGGCGGCGATCGGCTGGATCGGTGTGGCGGGCAGCCGGACGGTGTCGCCGTCGGTGGTCCACGACAGCACCGCGTCGACGAACTCCATGAACTGTGTGGCGCGGACGATCGAGTAGGGGATCGGTCCGGCCGCGAGGATCTCCTCCTGGAGCGCCTTCGCCCGGTAGTAGTCCAGCTCGGGGACCTGGTCCACGCCGACGATCGAGAGGATGACGAAGTGCCGGACGCCGCCCTTCTGTCCCGCGGCCAGCAGGTTGTCCATCGAGGCCCGGAAGAAGGCCAGGGAGGCTTCGTCGAAGGTCGGGGAGTTCGTCAGGTTGACGATGACGTCCGCCCCTGCGGCCGCCTCGTCCAGGCCCTGGCCGGTGATGACGTCGGCTCCGGTGGACTGCGAGTGCGGTACCGCCTCATGCCCGGCGGCGTTCAGATTCCTGACGACCTGCGACCCGATCAGCCCGGTACCGCCGATGACCGCGAACTTCATGACATGCCTTTCGCTGGGATGGTATGTCCGTAAACCTGGCGCATGGTCCCCATGCGGGCTCCGCACGTCGACCGAACCCGGACACCTTCTATCCGAGAATATACTCGGACTCATGCTGTCCGAGTCAAGTGGGTCTGGTTAGAGTGATCGAGTGAAGATGTCCGGCGGAGTCGAGTGGGCCCTGCACTGCTGCGTCGTGCTCACATCGGTCGACGAGCCCGTCCCCGCGACCCGCCTGGCGGAACTGCACGACGTCTCGGCGAGCTATCTGGCCAAGCAGTTGCAGTCCCTCTCCCGCGCCGGGCTGATCCGCTCGGTGCAGGGCAAGTCGGGCGGTTACGTACTCACCCGGGAACCGGACTCCATCACGGTCCTCGACGTCGTCGAAGCGGTCGACGGTCCCGGCCCGGCCTTCAACTGCACGGAAATCCGCCAGCGGGGTCCCCTGGCCACCCCGCCCGAGTCGTGCACCGTACCCTGCGCGATCACCCGCGCCATGAACGGAGCGGACGCGGCCTGGCGAGCGTCCTTGCGCGCCGTCTCGATCGCCGACCTCGTCCAGAGCGTCGGCTCCGACTACGGCCCCGGCGCGATGGCGGGCATCGGCACGTGGCTGACGACGCCGGACGCGTGAGCGCCGACCTGTACGACACTCAGGCCGGTCCCGCGAGGTGCGGCGCCGGCCTCCGGAGGGGGACACCTTTGAAGAATCCGTTCGACGACGGCGGCCCGCTGGACAGAGCGATGCCCTACATAGGCCTGGCCGCATCGACTTTCCTGCTGGTTCAGGGCGTGCGCCTGTACATCTCAGGAAGCACCATCCTGTGGGCCCTAGCCGCCGGTGCCGTGTTCCTGGCCGCGAGCTTCGACATTTACCGATCCCTACGGAAACCGAGGCTCACGAGCAGGCCGCAGTAGGTCAGTTGAGTAATCCGGTCCAGATCGAAGGCCGCGTCCACTACCGCCGCCCCGGTGCACGAGGGCTCGACACGGCCGCCGAGGCGGACGCTTGGCCCGCTCGGCGGCGGGCCGTGTCGGCTGCGGTGTCGCCTGCGACTGAGAACGTGGTGGTGGGCGGTGGTACCGGTGTGATCACCGCCGCCTCAGCGCCTGTTGGGGGCGTACATCCGCCCCGGACGGGGAGTCGGGGCGACCTGATCGTCGCCAAGCACCGCAACGGGCCAACCGCGACGGTCGCTGTCGCCTTCCAGGGCCACTATTCGCGGTTCGTCGACTTCGCCCGGGCGTGAGCGTCAGCACCTGGGGGTCTCAAATTTCGTGTCGGAATCTCACCGCTGGTGCCGAATGGAAGTCGGATCCGACGCGGCGCTGAGACACGCTGTCCGTTCTCACTGGTCCTTTCAGCGTCTCACTGTGTTGCGCGCAGATCTGGCGAATTCTTGGGCGGCGGCTAGCTGACAGGCTGGTTCGCCTGGTTTAGGCCAGTCTGGGTTGATGTGAGTCTCATCGGAGTTGGCGTTTCTCATCAATGTCTGCCGTGACCGATGAGTCTTGTGCGGATCCGTGGTCGATACGGCTGGATACACCCACAACGGTGGGCCTGTGCTGGGGACGTTCCAGCGCGGGAGGAAGCAGATGGAGGCTGTGATGAGCGTCGACGACTCCGACCCGGGGCACGCGATCCGGACGGGCGGGCAGGGGACGCGGGTGAGCGGTCCCAGGGTTTTGGTGGCGGGGGCGAGCATCGCGGGACCCGCGCTGGCCCACTGGCTGCGCCGACAGGGGGCTGAGGTGACCGTGGTGGAGCGGGCTCCCGAGCTGCGTCCCGGCGGGCAGGCGGTGGACGCGCGCGGGGTCGCCAAGGAGGTCATCGGGCGCATGGGGTTGGACGCGGCGGTGCGCGCGGCGTGCACCGACACCGCCGGCGCGCACACCGTGGACGCGGACGGGCAGGTGCTGGAGACCTTCCGTGCCGACGACGACGGTGGCGACGGGTTCATCGCGGACATCGAGATCCTGCGCGGGGATCTGTCCCGGGTGCTCTACGACGACACCCGCGACGGCGTCGAGTACGTCTTCGGCGACCGGATCGCCGGGCTCGCCCAGAACGCGGACGGGGTCGACGTGGTCTTCGCGGGCGGCAACCGGCGGCGCTTCGACCTGGTGGTCGGGGCAGACGGGCTGCACTCGGAGCTGCGAGCGATGGTCTTCGGGCCGCATGAGCGGTTCCTCCGCCACCTCGGGCACGTGCTGGCCTTTTGCAGTGTGCCCAACGAGTTCGGGCTGGACCGCTGGCTGCTGGAGTACCAGGATCAGGAGTCCGGGCGCTCCGCCCTCCTGCGGCCCATCCAGGACGCCACCCGGGCGATGGCCATGTTCTACTTCGACTCGGCTGACTTCGACGTCGACCACCGTGACGTCGCAGCCCAGAAGGTCCTGCTGCGGGAGCGGATGGCGGGCCTGGGCTGGTTGACCCCGGACATCCTCGCGCACCTGGACGACACTCCGGACTTCTACCTCGACCAGGTCGCCCAGGTGGTGATGGACCGCTGGTCGAGTGGACGGGTGGGGTTGCTCGGGGACGCGGCGTTCAGCTCGTCGCCGATGTCCGGGCAGGGCACCGGGCTGGCACTGGTCGGTGCCTACGTGCTGGCCGGAGAGCTGGCCGCTGCCGGATGGGACCCCGACGCCGGGTTCGCCCGCTACGAGGCGCGGATGCGCTCGTTCGTCGAGGCCAACCAGGAGATCGGCCGGTTGAACGCCCGCAGCCGCGACGTCCCCGGGCCAGACGCCGAGCCGCGCCCCGATTTCGCCGGCGAATGGTTCACCGAATTGGTCGGGCGCGCGATCAACGGCGTCGAGCTGCCCGACTACGCGGTGGTGCCGGACTCCGCAGCCCCGGCCGGATCGCCGATCACCTCGTGGGCCAAGCCGTAGGCGTCACCTAACGTGTCGAGAGGGACCACGCTTCGGCAGGACACCGCCGGACGACCTCCTCTCATGCCGCACGGTGCGCGTTGGAGCGCCAGTTCGGCGGCCAGGCCACCTTCCGATGAGGCGGAGCTGGCTCGGAAAACTGACAAGATCGATGAGAATCCACCGCGCGGGGTCTCTGTGGTTCTGTCACTTGCCTGGTCGGCGCTCACCGCAGCTGACAAGACCATTGAGACATCGACCCCGTGACATCCAAGCCCATTGATCCCAGCCGGATCGCTCGCCCGTCTTGTCTCAAGGCAGTTGTCAGAGCGCAGATCGCCGACACGGCTCCCTGACACGATGGATGAGAACGGACACACGCAGGTCGCGCCTGCACCTCGTTCGCGTTCAAACGCCGACGCCTGGAAGGCCAAGCGGCCGCACCGGGAACAGCCGGTCAGGCCGGCACGGTTGCATCGACAAAGGGACCGGCGCCGCACCGGCGGGGGAACACGAAGACCACAAGGTCGTCCGTCCCACCAGGATCCGGCCCCCGGGATCGCGGCACACCCGCCGCGCACCCGGACCGTTGCGTACTTCTGCAGGAGGACTGCTTCATGACTGACCGGCCCTTGACGCTCATGGCCGTGCACGCCCACCCCGACGACGAAGCCACGGGAACCGGAGGGGTCCTCGCGCAGTACGCGGCGGAAGGCATCCGCACCGTTCTCGTGACGTGTACCGACGGCGGTTGCGGTGACGGACCGGGGGGCGTCAAGCCGGGCGATCCCGGCCACGATCCTGCGGCCGTCGCCTCGATGCGCCGTCAAGAACTTCAGGAGAGCTGTGACGTCCTGAAGGTCAGCGATCTGGAGATGCTGGACTATGCCGACTCCGGGATGATGGGCTGGCCGAGCAACGACGCCCCCGGATCCTTCTGGCAGACCCCCGTGGAAGCAGGCGCGGCCCGACTCGCGGAACTCATGCGGCACTACCGACCCGATGTGGTCGTCACCTACGACGAGAACGGCTTCTACGGCCACCCCGACCACATCCAGGCCCACCGCATCACGATGGCGGCGCTGGAGATGACCGCGCTGACACCGAAGGTGTACTGGACCACGATGCCCCGCTCGACGATGCAGCGGTTCGGCGAGATCATGCGCGAGTTCCATCCGGACATGCCGGAGCCGGACCCCGCCGAGGCCGCCGCGATGGCCAAGATCGGCCTCCCCGACGACGAGATCACCACATGGGTGGACACCACCGCGTTCAGCGGCCAAAAGTTCGACGCCCTGGCCGCGCACGCCAGCCAGGGCGAGAACATCTTCTTCCTCAAGATGGGCAAGGAGAGCTTCGGCGAGTTGATGGGCATGGAGACCTTCGTACGTGTCCAGGACGCCACCGGCGCGGCCATGCCCGAGAACGACCTCTTCGCCGGACTGCGCTGACCCGGCCGCCCGGCCGGGAAGCGCATCGACCGCACGGCGCGATCGAGCGGGTCACAACCGGAGGCTTCTCCACGCGAGTGCCGCTCCGGTAGCCCGCGTCCAGGCCCTCCCAGACGGCGTCGACACGTGCCCGCACTTTCGACCCAACACCGCGCTGGTCCGCAAACCCACTGGCAACCGCACAGGTGGGAGACAGGCTGCTGACTCGGCAGGTGCGCGACAGTCGAGGTCACGAGCCCGGTCCCAATTCGACGCGCGACTTCAGCCGTTTCTTGGCCTGGGAGGGTGTTCCCCTCCCGGGCACAAGGAAGAGCGTGCCGGAACTTGCCGGGCATTCACCCCAGGGATTCGATGGCTGCCGTGATGATTTCGCGCGCAGCCGAGCCGCCCCCGCCCAAGCGCCGTAGCTTCCCAAGCTGAGGTCCAGGGCGAGCGCGACGATCCCTAGCGGTGTCCAGATCTCGAAAACCCCCGCCAGACAGTCCACATAGGTCCGGTAGCAGGCTGACGGGCCCTCATGCAGGATCGACGCTAAAGTTCCCCCATGCGTGACTTCGGGGTGGGCTTCAACTACTTGGTGCAGGGCCAGCGGTGGGTGGGGAGGCACGGGAAGCAGTACGGGTTCGGGCTGCTTCCGGGGCTGATCACACTTGTGTTGTACGCGGGGGCGCTCGTCGCCCTGGCGGTGTACGGCGATGACCTCATCGGCTGGGCCACCCCGTTCGCGGACGACTGGAGCAGCCCCTGGCAGGGCCTCTTCCGCGGCTTCCTGACCGTCGTGCTGTTCGCCCTCGCTCTCCTCCTCTCCGTGGTCACCTTCACCGCGGTCACCCTCCTCATCGGCCAGCCGTTCTACGAGAACCTCTCGGAGAATGTCGACCGGGACGTCTCCAAGGACGGCACGGCCCCCGAGTCGGGCCTGCCGCTGTGGCGGGAGCTGTGGATCTCGGCCCGCGACAGCCTTCGTATCGTCGTGCGGGCGGCCCTGTGGGGCATCCTGCTCTTCGCCCTCGGCTTCATCCCGTTCGTCGGACAGACGGCCGTCCCGGTGATCGGCTTCTTCGTCACCGGCTTCTTCCTCACGGAGGAGCTGACCGCGGTGGCGATGCAACGCCGCCGCGTCGACCTCCGCCACCGCCTCACCCTCCTCCGCTCCCGCAAGACCCTGGTCTGGGGCTTCGGCACCCCCCTCGCCGTCTCCTTCCTGGTCCCGTTCGTCGCCGTCTTCCTGATGCCCGGCGCGGTCGCGGGCGCCACGCTGATGGCCCGCGACCTGCTGGGCGAGGAGACGACGACGGACGGCGACCTGGACAGGAACGGCGCGGACGATCAGGAGCGGGCGTCCACGGGCTGACCCCCGGCGCCCACCGCCCTGGTCAGGAGCGGCGCCCGCCGACTCGGTCACGAGCCGGCGTTCACCACCACGCTCAGGACGCCGCCTCCACCGCCACCGTCAAAATCGCCCGCACCTGAGCGATGATGTCCAGCCGGTTCTGTACGAACGCCGCGTCCGTGATCACCCCGGTCGCCGGGTCCGTGTTCCCCGTGCCGAACTGCAGCACGGGCGTGTGCACATGACCGCCGGGCAGACTGTCGTGCAGGCCGAGACGGTCGCGCAGCAGCGTCGCGCGATAGGCGATCTCGTTGGAGAGGTAGTCACCGCCGCCCCCGGCGCGAGCCGTCGAACCCGGCGTCGGGCCGGTGGGACGTACGACCGCGGTGGTGCCGCCCGCCGGGATCTCGGTCACCGACGTGTTGTCGTACACCGGGAAGCGGCCCGTGTTCGCGGCCACGATCTCCGCGTACGGAAGGGTCGTTGACGTCCACTGCGGCTGTGAGGCCGGGTCGGTGACCGGGACGGTCTCGGGGACCCCGGTGTTGAGGTTGTCGCCGAAGCCGCCCCGCCAGGCCCCGTTGGTCCGCTCCACGTCGAACCGGCCCACGCGGCCCTGGCTGACGGTCGTGAACAGATCCACCTTCGGCAGAGCGGACCGCAACGCCCGCTCGACCATTCCGTCGGTGAAGTCCTCCCAGCGGACCGGGAACATGGCTGTCTCAATGCGCGCCGGACCGTCCGCGGTCTGGATCGTCGTACCGTCCAGGGCGAGCGCGCTGGCTCCGGACGGGTTGGAGATCCGGATGTCACGGTCCAGCGTGAACGGGTCGAAGCCGGTGACCAGGATCCGCTTCACGCCCTTGGCCTGGGGATAGCGGATGGCGTCCTGACCACGTGAGGACACCTCCAACTTGCCCAGCAGCTTGTCCCGTTGGGCATCCGTGAGCGCGAACTCCGGCTCCCACTCGCGCACTTCACGCGTCATGCCGAGGCGGGCCCAGTACAGCGGCCGGTCGTCGTCCCGGCTCAGGTCCCCGCCCGCCGGACCCCGGCCCTGCGCCCGGTCCACGGCCCGCTGCCACAGCCGCGCACCCTGCTGTACGGCGGCACGCTCGGCCTGCGCGTACGAGTTAGCCTTCTCCAGCGCCCGTGCGAACTCCGGGGCCACGGTGTCGAATCCGGAACGCCGCAGGATTTCCTGGGGCGCGGCCTTGTCGAGCCGCAGCTCCTCCACGGTGGGGGTCTCGGCGGTCGACGGGGCGGCGGACGCGGTGGGCGCCACCGCCAGCCCCGCCACCAGGGTCAGTCCGAGTGCGCCGATCCGAGTACGTATGTGATTCAAGGGAGTTCTGACCTTCCGCCGCTGTGGGGTGCTGCCGGACAGCGGAAGTATCCCGTGACGGGTGGGGCGTACGCCATCGTAGGAAGATCCCGGCCCGCGGACGGCCGAGGCAGGATGGAGACGGAGATGTCCAAGGACCTCGCCAAGCGCTTCAATCAATAGTTCGACCGTCTTCGACAAGCGCTTCAACCAGGACTTCAACCAGGACTTCAACGTGGAGGTGTCGCCGTGGCGGAGACCGAGCAGACCCCGTCGGACCGGACCCCGTCGGACCGGACTCCGT
This sequence comes from Streptomyces sp. NPDC087263, assembly GCF_044744645.1. NCBI lineage: Bacteria > Bacillati > Actinomycetota > Actinomycetes > Kitasatosporales > Streptomycetaceae > Streptomyces > Streptomyces sp. NPDC087263. The sequence goes on along the minus strand of NZ_JBIUYT010000001.1, from coordinate 636,634 downwards.
TGGACCGGACTCCGTTGGACCGGACCTCGACGGACCAGGCCCGCGAGGCCATCGTCGAGGCGGCGCTCGGCAGGCTCGGCCTCGACGTCAAGGCGCGGCTGCTGTCCGGGCAGGACATGTGGTCGCTGCCCGCGCTCCCGGAGATCGGGTTGAAGTCCCTGGTCATGTCCGACGGCCCGGTCGGCGTACGAGGCGTCCGCTGGACTGCCGACGACCCCTCCATCGCCCTCCCGTCCCCGACCGCGCTCGCCGCCACCTGGGATCCCGCCCTCGCCCACCGTGCCGGCGCGCTCCTCGCCCAGGAGGCCCGCCGCAGACACGTCCACGTCCTGCTCGCGCCCACGGTCAACCTGCACCGCTCCCCGCTCGGCGGCCGCCACTTCGAGGCGTACAGCGAGGACCCGTACCTGACCGGACGGATCGGCTCGGGCTATGTGAACGGAGTCCAGTCCGGCGGCGTCGCCACCACCGTCAAGCACTTCGTCGCCAACGACGCCGAGACCGACCGCTTCACAGTGAACAACCGGGTCTCCCAACGTGCCCTGCGCGAGCTCTACTTGGCCCCCTTCGAGGCCATCGTCCAAAACGCCCGCCCCTGGGGCATCATGACCGCCTACAACTCGGTCAACGGCACGACCATGACCGAACACCGCCGTCTCGTGAACGAGATCCTGCGCGGCGAGTGGGGCTTCGACGGCTTCAACGTCTCCGACTGGATGGCCGCCCGCTCCACGGCCGCCGACATCGAGGGCGGCCTCGACGTCGCCATGCCCGGCCCGCGGACCGTGTACGGCGAGCCGCTCGCGCGGGCCGTACGAGCCGGCCGCATCGAGGAGTCGACGGTCGACGAGGCCGTCCGTAACGTGCTGCGCCTCGCCGCCCGCGTGGGCATCCTGGACGGCGCCGAACCGGTCGTGACCGAGCCGCCCGCCACCATCGACGGCGAAGCCCTGGCCCGCGAGATCGCCCGCCGCGCCTTCGTGCTCGTACGGAACGAAGTTCGCAGCGAAGTTCGCAGCGAAGTTCGCAGCGAAGTACGCAGCGAAGCAGGCAACGAAGTTCGCAACGAAGTACGCAGCGAAGGACGCAACGAACGCCAAGCCCTCCCGCTCAGGCCCGGCACCGTCGCGCTCATCGGCGCCGCCGCCCGCGACGCCCGCGTCCTCGGCGGCGGCTCCGCCACCGTCTTCCCCTCCCATGTCGTCTCGCCCCTCGACGGCCTCACCGCGGCTCTCCCCGAGGGCAGCCTGACGTACGCCGTCGGAGCCGACCCGAACGAGGAACTCGCCGTCGCCGACAAGGGGTTCGAGCTGCGCGCCGTCTGCCGCGACGCGGCCGGCGAGGTCATCGGCAGCGGCTCCGCGCCCAGCGGCCAGATCCAGTGGATGGGCGACGACCTCCCCGCCGGCGTCACGCACGCCGCCCTCCACACCGTCGAGCTGACGGGTACCTTCACCCCGCGCGACAGCGGCCCGCACACCTTCGGCATCAAGGGACTTGGCGCCTTCACACTCACCATCGACGGCAGGACGTACTTCGACGACGTCCAGCGCGCCGAGAAGGGCGACCCGTTCGTCACCTTCTTCGGCGCTCCGATGCCCGGCGCCCAGGTCGAACTGACCGCGGGCGAACCGGTGAACGTCTCCCTCACCCACGTCGTCACCCTCCCCGAGGGCGTCCACCTGAAGGTGATCGGCTTCACGCTCGCCCACCAGGAGCCGCAGCGCGACGCCGACGAACTGATCGCCGAGGCGGTCGAGTTGGCCTGCGCCGCCGACACCGCCGTCGTCGTGGTCGCCACCACCGAGCGCGTCGAGTCCGAGGGCTTCGACCGAAAGGACCTCAAACTTCCGGGCCGCCAGGACGATCTGGTGCACGCCGTCGCCGCCGCCAACCCGAACACCGTCGTGATCGTCAACTCCGGCTCCCCGGTGGAGCTTCCGTGGCGCGAGGAGGTCGCGGCCGTCCTGCTGAGCTGGTTCCCCGGCCAGGAGGCAGGCGCCGCCCTCGCCGACGTCCTCACCGGCGCCCACGAGCCGGGCGGCCGCCTGCCGACCACCTGGGGCTCACTGAGCGACGCCCCGGTCACCCGGGTGGCTCCCGTCGACGGTGAACTCCCGTACACCGAGGACGTGTTCATCGGCTACCGCGCCTGGGACAAGGCCGGTGCCACCCCCTCGTACGCCTTCGGACACGGCCTCGGCTACACCGACTGGACGTACGAGTCGATCGAGGTCGACGGCAGGACCGTCACGATCCGCGTCCGCAACTCCGGCGAGCGCGCCGGGCGTGAGGTCGTCCAGGTCTATCTGGCGCCGACCGAACAGGACAGCGGCCGCCCGGCCCGGTGGCTCGCCGGTTTCGCGGGGGTGGAGGCGGGACCCGGCGAGAGCGTCGTGGCCGTCGTCGAAGTCCCGCGCCGTGCCTTCGAGGTCTGGGACGAGACGGCGAACTCGTGGGCATTTGTGAAGGGTTCGTACGAGATCCAGGCAGGACGCTCGATCGCGGACCGTCGCGTCGCGTCGGGCATTACCGTCTGACCCAGGACGAGCCGCCCTCCTGAACAGTCCCGGTCCGGAACCTGACAGACCGGGCCGGGGCTCGGGAAGAACAAAGAGCTCAGAGTCCTGGAACCACCAGCCCCTCCGGGGGCGGCGGGGCGATAAGCGGTTGTCCGGGGTACGGGGCTGGGGCAGGATCGGGGCATGACTCCTCAGCTTGTACGGAAGGGCGGCCTCCGCCCCGGCCGTTGACCGGCCCCGCCGTCGACGCGCGGCCCACCTTCTTCGCCCATGTGCTCGCCCTGGGCGCCCTGTACGGCACCGGTCCCTGGCCGGACGAAGGGCGGCCCTATCCCGATGAGCCCCCAGGCGGCGAGCAGGCCCTCATGCCGAGTGTCGTCCTCGACTCCGTCCGGGCCAAGCACTTCGGGATCGGTCAGGACAGCGACGCCGTCGCAGGACTCGCCCGCCGCATCGCGGACCTCGCCTCCGCCCCCGGCCTCGACCTCACCACCGGCCTCGACACCGATCTCGGCGCCGCCCAGGAACTGCACGACTGGCTCGCCGGGGGCGGCGCCGACGCGTTGTGCACCGCCGACCGCATCGGTCCGGCGCTCAAGGAGTGCGGGGTCGGACGCGGCCCCGTCGGAGCGATCGGGCGGTGGCTCGCCGAGACCGGCACCCACCTGGCCGCCGTGAAGACCGGGATCGTCCTGGTCGGCCTGGCCGGTGACACCCGCGACCGCGAACTCCTGCTGCTGCTCGGCTCACTCGACGAGTTCACGCTGTACGCCGCGGTCGCGCTGCGCCGCACCCTGGACGAGCCCGACCAGGCCCTGCACGCCCTGGGCCGCAGCGTCACCGGCTGGGGCAGGATCCACGCGGTCGAGCGCCTCCAGGGCACCCAGGACCCGGCCATCAAGGGCTGGCTGTTGCGCGACGGCTTCCGCAACGGCGTCATGAACGAGTACCTGGCCCCGCTCGCCGCCAGCACCGGCGGCCTGCTCGACGCACTCCTGGAACCCGCCGACCGTATCGACGAAGCCCTCCTCGAAGGCGCCGGGGACATCCTCGCCACCCTGGCCAACGGCGAGGGCGGTCCCACCACCGGGCTTCGCGAGTACCCGGACGCCGTCTCCGCCCTCGGCCGCTACGCCGAACTCGCGGCGACCGCACCCCGCACCCTCACCCGGCTGGAGGCCCTGCTCAGCATCGAGCGGTACGTACGCCTCAATGCCCCGGACGGCGACTGGGAGCCGGCGGCCGTCACTGAACTGGCCCGCAGATACGCCGCGTTGCTGGCCCTGCCCGGCTGGGACGAGCTGGTCCTCACCCACCTCTCGGACCCGGTCCGCCCCGACTTCGGCCTGGGTATCTGGGTCGCGGGCAGGCGGGGGCTGCGGCCGGTGCGCCAGATTCTGGACCACTTGGAGCACGAGCCGCTCGACGCCCATGCCTGGCACCACCTCCTGCGGGACGCCCGCCCGGCGGACCTGCCCCCGATCCTCGCCGCGGCCGAGCGTCTCCTCCCGCTGGCGGAGCTGGCGAACGGCCCCGGCGACGACCTCGGCCTGGGCCGTGACCGCATCGCCGACCGTGTCCTCGAACCGATCGTCCAGTCGCTCGCCCACCATCCGGGCCACGGCTGGCCCGTACTGCGCGCCGCGCTCCTGAACCGGGTCACGCGCAACCGCCGGGCGGCCCGGCGCACCCTGCGGGCCTGGCCGCCCGGCTCCCTGCCTCCGGAGGCGGTGGAGCTGCTGGCCGCACCGGACTGTGTGCCGGAACCAGAACCGGAAGGGCAGCAGGAATAGCCGGTCGGGACCTCGGGTTGGTGCGAGCATGACGATCAGCGACGCCCCATCCGTGCCGCCCGAGGTCTTGCGCTACACCGCCTTCTCCACCGACCCGGCCGGCGGCAACCCCGCAGGAGTGGTCCTCGACGCCGCCGCCCTGGACGGAGCCGCGATGCTCGCGATCGCCGCCGAGCTGGGGTACAGCGAGTCCGCCTTCATCACGCCGCCGCCCCCGGAGCTCGCCGACGGACCCGGCCGCGCCTACAGCATCCGGTACTTCAGCCCCAAGGCCGAGGTGCCGTTCTGCGGTCACGCCACCGTCGCCACGGCCATCGCCCTCGCCGAGGCGGGCGAGATCTCCGCGTCCGGCACCGGCGACCTGGTGTTCGCCACCCGGGCCGGCATCGTCCCGGTGACCGTCGCCCGGGTCGACGGGCAGCTGCGGGCCACGCTCACCAGCGTCGAGCCCGCGGTCGAGGAAGCCGGTGAGGCCGATGTCGCGGAGGCACTGGCCGCGCTCGGCTGGACCGCCGCCGATCTGGACCCGGCCAGTGAGCCCCGTATCGCCTTCGCGGGAGCCCGCCATCTCGTACTTACGGCCGCCACCCGTTCCCGGCTCGCCGACCTCGACTACGACTTCGTGCGGCTCGAAGCCCTGATGCACCGGCTCGACCTCACCACCGTCCAACTGGTGTGGCGGGAGTCGGATTCCGTCTTCCACGTCCGCGACCCGTTCCCGGTGGGCGGCGTGGTCGAGGACCCGGCCACCGGGGCCGCGGCCCTCGCCTTCGGTGCGTACGCGCGCGAGCTGGGCCTGGTCCCGGACGCGGCCGTCCTCACCCTCCACCAGGGTGCGGACATGGGCCGCCCCGGCCTGCTGACGGTGGAGCTCAGGGCGGGCGATCCACGCGTACGGGTGTCCGGTGCGGGAGCCCGGATCCCCGACCAGGCCTGACCAGGGCCGGCTAGTCCCGCACCGCGAAGCCATAGACGGTCTCCGACCCGTACACCCCGCCCGGCCGCAGCTCGGTGCTCGGGAACCCCGGCCGGTTCGGGGAGTCCGGGAAGTGCTGCGTCTCCAGCGCGATGCCGTCGCCGGGCGCGAAGGGCACCGAGCCGTCGAGATGGTCGGCGGTGTAGAGCTGGAGACCGGGCTCGGTGGTCGCCACGGTCAGTACGCGCCCGGACGCCGGATCGTGCAGCTCGGCGACCTCGACGGGCGTCTCGGTCGGCCCCTTGTCGAGCATGAAGTTGTGGTCGTATCCGGCGCCCACTTTCCGCGCCTCCCGGAAGTCGAAGCGGGTGTCCGCCACGTCCAGGAACTCGCCGGTCGGGATGAGGTCCCCGTCCACCGGAGTCAACCGCGAGGCGGCGATACGGAGTTCGTGTCCGCCCGCGCTCCCCGAGCCGCCTCCGCTCAGGTTCCAGTACGTGTGGTTCGTCAGGTTCACCACGGTCGGCGCGTCCGTGACCGCCCCGTACGCGATCCGCAGCGCGCCACCCTCATCCAGCGTGTACGTCGCAGAGACCTCCAGGCGCCCAGGGAAGCCCTCCTCGCCGTGTGGGGCGACCCGTGACAGCCGAACCCCGTGTTCGACCGCCTGCGCGTCCCACACGCGCTTGTCGAAGCCGTGCTCGCCGCCGTGCAGGGAGTTGGTGCCGTTGTTCTGGGCCAGGTGGTACGTCCGACCGTCGAGCGGGAAGCGGCCGCCCGCGATCCGGTTCGCGTACCGCCCGACCAACGCCCCGAAGTACGGCTGGGGATGCGCGAGATACCCCGCCAGGTCCGGGAAGCCCAGCACCACGTCCACGGCCGCCCGATCCCGACCCGGCACCTCGACCGACTGCACGATCCCGCCGTACGTCAGGACCCGCACCCGTACACCGGAGCGCTCCAGCGTCCAGCGGTGGACCGGGGTGCCGTCCGGAAGGGTGCCGAAGAGTTCGTCGTACATGATCGGAAGCCTAGGTCAACCGGCCGCGAACGGGCCGCTGGCGCCGCCCTACGGCCTGGTCATGCCCGCGTCGACAGAGGACGGTCCAGTGGGCCGCATACTTCGGCGGGTTCCGCGTGCAGCGGCCCCGTGCCGGCTCGAAGAGGCGTGGCCGGACGGCCATGGCGCACCGCGACCACTTCAGCGGCGATGGACAAGGCGGTCTCCTCCGGGCTGAGCCCGCCCAGGTCGAGGCCGACGGGAGCCCGCAGACGGGCGAGTTGGCGTTCCGTCACACCTGCCGCGATCAGCGACCTGCTCCGCTCGGCACACGTACGTCGTGACCCGATGGCCCCGACATAGGCCAGCGGACGTCGAAGTGCTTCACGCAACAGCGGGATATCGAACTTGGGGTCGTGCGTCAGCGATACCACGACCGTGTCGCGATCGGTTCCCACACTGCCGAGATGGCGCGCCGGACGGTCGACGACGACTTCATGGGCGTACGGGAATCGTTCGGGAATGGCGAATACCGCACGCGCGTCGCACACGGTCACGCGATATCCCAGAAATGCTCCGAGCTGTGAGAGTGCCCGCGTGAAATCCACGGCCCCGTACAACAGCATCCTGGGCGGCGTGGAGATCTGGTGCAGGAAAAATGAGATTCTCTCACGGGAATCGTTCGTCATATGCAGAACACCGGAATCGCCGGCGGCCCGGCGGCGCAGGCATTCACGGTCCCACTTCTCGGCGCCGAGTGTGCCGCTGACCGATTCCGGAGTGATGACCAGGGTCGAGCCGAGGTGCTCGGGGTGGACGGTGTCAACGGTCAGGGCGAGCGTGACGGAGGCCCCGCGGGCGAGTGACGCCAGGGCCGCCGCGAAGGCCTCGTCCGCGCCCGGGTCGACGCGCCGCACAAGGACCTCCATGCTTCCCCCGCACAGCAGACCGGGCTCGAACACGTCGTCCGAGTCGCTGTCGAACCGCACCACTTGGGCGCGGCCGTCGGCCAGCACCTCACCTGCCAGCTCATAGAGCGTGGCGTCCAGGCATCCCCCCGAGATACCGCCGAGCGCTTCACCGTCCGGGCCTCGGACGAACATGGCGCCGGGGCGTTGCGGCGCGCTTCCTTCCACCGCGGTCACCAGGGCGACGGCGAACGCCTTTTTCTCGCCGAACCACCCGGTGAGAGCCGGTAGTAGATCACGCATATAGTCCTCGAAAGCCGGGAGTGGATCACGCCTATGGTTCTCCGTGTTGAACAGTATTGATGTACCAGACTCCGTCCGGTCCCGTCCATGCGTCTCATCGAAGCTTCATGATGCCTTCATATCGTTAATTCCCGCGTTTTCGCTGTTACGATAACCGGGCGCATTTCCTCGACAGAGCTTTCCGTGAGGGAATGCCTGAGCGCGTCTGACCGAGCTCTGTCGAAGGGCTTGGTGAGTACGGTCCCATCGCTCTCGGACACCGGAAGGCATGACCTATGTCAGATACGTTCGACGAAGCATCCACCATCAATCGGCGCGGTTTCGTGGTGGCGTCCACGGCAGTCGTGAGTGCGCCTCTGCTGAGCACGGCGTTCACGTCCGACAGTGCTCAGGGCCAGACAGCGGCCGCCGCGGTGCAGGAGTCAGAGGTCAGGCTGACGGTCAACGGCGAGCAGCGGTCGGCGTCGGTGGACAACCGGACCTCGCTGCTCGACCTCCTGCGGGAGCACCTGGACCTTCCCGGCGCCAAGAAGGGCTGTGACCAGGGCGCCTGCGGAGCCTGCACGGTCCTGGTGAACGGCCGTCGGGTGAACTCCTGCCTCACCCTCGCCGTCATGCACGACGGCGCTCGGGTCACCACGATCGAGGGGCTCGCCGACGGCGACGAACTGCACCCTCTCCAGCAGGCGTTCATCGATCACGACGGCCTCCAGTGCGGTTACTGCACGCCTGGTCAGATCCTCTCCGGGGTGGCCTGCATCGCGGAGGGACACACCGGCTCCCCGGCGGAGATCCGCGAGTGGATGAGCGGCAACATCTGCAGGTGCGGCGCCTACACCAACATCGTCTCGGCCATCGAGCAGACCGCCAAGGAGAGGTGAGCTTGTCGTGCATCCCTTTGCCTTCAGCAAAGCCGGCACCGAAAAGGCCGCACTGACCGCCGGCGCGGCCGGCGGCCGGTACATCGCCGGCGGTACCACGCTCGTGGACCTGATGCGGGAGACCGTCGAACGCCCGCCGCGCGTGGTGGACATCAACAGCCTTCCCTACAAGGACATCACGGTGTCCTCCTCGGGAGTCCAGGTCGGTTCCCTGGTACGGATGAGTGAACTCGCCGCACATCCGCGGGTGCGCTCGCTGTACCCCGTCATCACGCAGTCGCTGGAGCTGGGCGCCTCGGCGCAGCTGCGGAACATGGCGTCCATCGGCGGCAACATCATGCAGCGCCCGCGGTGTCCGTACTTCCGGGACGTCCACTCGGCCTGCAACCGGCGTACCCCCGGCACGGGGTGCGACGCCCGCGACGGCGACAACCGTATGCAGGCGATCCTGGGGACCAGCGAACAGTGCGTGGCCACCCACCCCTCGGACTTCTCCGTCGCGCTCGTGGCCCTCGACGCCGTCGTCCACGTACGCGGCGTGGACGGCGTACGGGCCATCCCCGTCCAGGAGTTCTTCCTGCGCCCAGGGAACACCCCGCAGCGCGAGCAGAGCCTGAAGCCGGGAGAGCTCATCACGTCCGTCGAGATCCCGGCCGGTCCGCACACGAGGCGGTCCGGCTACCTCAAGGTGCGCGACCGCCAGTCCTACGAGTTCGCCCTCGCGTCGGCGGCCGTCGCGCTGGACATCAGGGGCGGCGTCATCCGCGGTGCCCGTGTGGCGGTCGGCGGAGTCGCCACCGTGCCGTGGCGGTTGCCGAAGGTGGAGCGCGCGCTGGTGGGCAAGCGCCCCGGGCGCAAGACCTGGTCGGACGCGGCCTCCCACGCCGCGGACGGCGCGACCGCGTTGTCCGAGAACGCGTTCAAGATCGCGCTCATCGAACGTACCGTGCGCCGTCAGCTGATGACGATCGGAGGGCAGTGATGGCCGACACCGTTGTGGGGCAGGCGCTCTCCCGCGTCGACGCCCGGCTGAAAGTGACCGGCGCCGCCACCTACGCCGCTGAGCACCGGTTCGAGGGGCTGCTGTACGGCGTCATCGTCAACAGCACGGCGGCCCGGGGCACGGTGTCCGCCATCGACGTGGACGCGGCCCGCGCACACCCCGGCGTGGTGCGCGTGCTGACCGACTTCAGCAGCCTGGCGCTCGCCCACTCCGTGACCGAGCTGGTGTTCTACGGCCAGCCGATCGCCATCGTCCTCGCCGGCACGCTGGAGGCGGCGACACATGGAGCGTCCCTCGTCGAGGCGACGTACAACCGGCAGGAGGTCATGACCGACTTCAACAGCTCCACGGCCACCTCCGTGACCGCTCCGTCGAACCCCGACTACAGCCGCGGAGACCCGGAGGCCGCCTTCAGGTCGGCGCCCCACAAGGTGGATCTCGACTTCACCATCAGCCGGGAGAACCACAACCCCATCGAGCTGCCGTCGACCATCGCCCGCTGGGAGGGCGACCGGCTCACGCTCTGGGACAAGTCCCAGTGGGTCCAGGGCGCGGCCCGTACGGTGGCCGGCACACTCGGCATCCCGGTGGGCAACATCCGGGTCCTCAGCGAATTCGTCGGCGGCGGATTCGGCAGCGCCATCCGCGCCTACGACCACGTCACCCTGGCCGCCTTCGCCGCCCGCGAGGTCGGCAAGCCCGTCAAGGTCGTCCTGACGAGGCGCCAGTTCTACTACGGCACCGGCTACCGGCCCGCCAGCAGGCAGCGCCTCGCCCTCGGAGCCAACGCCGCCGGACGCGTCGACAGCCTCCTCTACGAGGTACGCACGGAGACCTGCCGTTACGACGCGTACGAGGAGGGCATGACCGACCTGCCGAAGTTCCTCTACGGCGTCCCCAACACCAGCACCGCGTACAAGATCACCGCCATCGACGCCCAGTCACCGTCCTCGATGCGCGGACCGGGCGTCGTCACCAGTGCCTTCGCCCTGGAGACGGCCATGGACCAACTGGCGCACGATCTCCGCGTCGACCCCATCGAGCTGCGGCTGCGCAACGAACCCACCAGGGACGAGGTGACACGGCTTCCGTTCTCCACCCGCAAGCTCCGCGAATGCTTCGACACCGGGGCGCGCCGCTTCGGCTGGTCGCGGCGCGACGCCACCCCCCGCAGCCGCACCGAGGGCGATCTGCTGATCGGCATGGGGATGGCCACCGCCTCGTACCACAACAACCGCCGCGATGTCGGCTCGCGCGCCCGGATCGACGCGGACGGGACGGCGACGGTGGCCACGGCCACCAGCGACATGGGCCCGGGCACCACCACGTCCGTCATGCAGGTCGCCGCCGACGCGCTCGGCCTGCCCGCCGGGAAAGTCACCTTCCGACTGGGCGACTCCACCTACCCCACCGCGCCCCCACACGCGGGCGCCACCACCATGGCCAGCGTCGGATCCGCCGCCTTCACCTCCTGCAACGCCCTGCGGAACAAGTTCATCACCATGGCGGTCGCGGACGCCGCCTCGCCCCTGCACGGCGCCGATCCCGCCCAAGTGACCGTCAGCGGCGGCAATCTCATGGTGGGCGACGACGACAGCGCCAGGGACAGCTACCGCGAGATCCTGAGCCGAGCCGACCTGCCCGGCCTGGAAGCCACGGCCACCTGGGGGCCGGGCACCATCGACACCAGGGTCTCCAGCTACGGATACGGCGCCGTCTTCGCCGAGGTGTCGGTCGATCCCCTGCTCGGCCTGGTCCGGATCCGCCGTATCTTCGCGGCCTACGACGTGGGCCGGGTCATCAGCCCCAAACTGGCCCACAGCCAGGCCCTCGGAGGCATGGTCGGCGGCATCGGAATGGCCCTGCTGGAAGGCACCCGCACCGATCACCGCGACGGCCGGATCGTCAACGCGAGCCTGGCCGACTACCTGGTCCCGGTCAACGCCGACGTTCCCGAACTCGACGCCACCTTCATCAACACCGAGGACCCTCAGGCAGACCCCATCGGCGTCAAGGGACTGGGCGAGATCACCATCGTCGGCGTCCCGGCGGCCATCGGCAACGCGGTCTTCAACGCCACCGGCAAACGCCTCACCGACCTCCCCATCCTCCTGGAGGCCCTCCTCTGAGCACTCCCGCGCTGAGTCGATGTCATCCGGTCGCTGCCGGTCGATGGGGCGGCGACCGGCGACCGGCGACCGGCGGCCCGTGTCCCGTCTCCCGGAGCAGCCCGTCTCACGCCACCGGTTCCTTGGACGTCACCACGTGATAAGCCATCTCCGCGAGCTGCGCCTGGCCGTTCTTGCTCGGGTGGAACCAGTCCCAGTGGCTCAACTGATCGGTCCCGAAGCGGTAGTCGAAGACCGCACCGCCGTCAAAGCGGCAGTACTTGTCCTTCGCGCAGACCTCCTCCAGAACCCTGTTGTACGCCTCCACCCGGTCCTGCACCGTGTCGCGCCGCAGCGTCGCCGCCGCGTCGAGGGACTCCGCGTCACCCAGCATCGAGGGGCAGATGCCCAGCTTCCAGATCTGCTTGCCGACCGGATTGGTGCGGCCCTCGGACCAGAGCCGCTTCAGGTCCGGCACGCTCGACACGTACACCTGCGTCTTGGGCAGCGTGGCGCGCAGCGTGCCCAACGCGTCCTCGAAGTCGGCCTGGAACTCGGCGGCGGACGTCATCGCCGACACGGACGCGCGGCAGGCGTCGTTGGCGCCCGCCATCACCGCCACCAACTCCGGCTTCTCCGTGACGGCCTGCGCCATCTGCCCGGGCAGGTCCGCCATCCGCGCCCCGGTCACCGCGTAGTTCCAGCTGCGCTCCGCCGCCCCGGCCGTCCCCAGCAGCCGTACGGCGAGACTGTTGACCTTCTTGTCGCTGCCCGTCGCCCAGGACGCCTCGGGGCAGTCCGACAGCACGGTGCACGCGTCGAAACCCCGCGTGATGGAGTCGCCGACCGCGGCCACGGACTCGGGGCTGCGGTCCCAGGCGGGCGTCGGGGACGGCCGGACATTCGCCGTGGTGCCCTTCGGTGCCGCGGAGTTGCCACCGGTGGCGTCGCAACCGGCGACGCCCAGCAGGGCCGCCGCCGCGAAGGCGAGAACGGCCCGCGAACGGTGGCTACGGTTCCGCATCCCCTGGTCCCCTCGATCGTTGTGCAGGGTCGGTCACTACCCCGACGGACACGGTCGGTCAACACCGCGTCCCCTTGGGTGAAACCTCAGTGTTTCTGCGCGCTGGGACCGACGGTACGTCACACTCCTGACGCCGCCGCACGGTAGCCTCGCCACGTGGCAGCCCCGCCACCGCCGTCCCGCTAAGTTACAAGATGCGTCGCTCTGTCCGGAGGCCCCAGTGACGACACGTGGAGTTCTCTACGTGCACTCCGCGCCCCGCGCGCTGTGCCCGCACGTCGAGTGGGCCGTCGCGGGGGTGCTCGGCACCCGCGTCAACCTCGACTGGATCCGGCAGCCCGCCTCGCCGGGCACCTGGAGATCAGAGTTCTCCTGGAAGGGCGAGGTCTCCGCCGCCTCCAAGCTCGCCTCCGCACTGCGCGGCTGGCAGATGCTGCGCTTCGAGGTCACCGCCGAGCCGTGCCCCACGGCCGAGGGCGAGCGCTACAGCTGCACCCCCGAGCTGGGCATCTACCACGCCGTCACCGGAATCCACGGCGACATCCTGATCCCCGAGGACCGCCTCCGCGCCGCGCTCCTGCGCTCCCAGCGGGGCGAGACCGACCTCGAGGCCGAACTCGCCAAGCTCCTCGGCAAGCCCTGGGACGACGAACTGGAGCCCTTCCGGTACGCGGGCGAGGGCGCGCCGGTGCGCTGGCTGCACCAGGTCGTCTGAGTTCCCCTCAACCACACACGAAGGGCCCCCACCACACGGCGGGGGCCCTTCACGTACGTACGAAAACGGCGGGAACTAGACCGTCCGGAAGGCAAGCACCACGTTGTGCCCACCGAACCCGAACGAGTCGTTCAGCGCGGCGATCCGCCCGGAGACGGGCAACTTCCGCGCCTCACCGCGAACAACGTCGGCGGCAGCCTCCGCCTCGGGGTCGAGGTTCTCGACGTTGATGGTCGGCGGAGCCACCCGGTGGTACAGGGCGAGCACCGAGGCGACCGACTCCACGCCGCCCGCGCCACCGAGGAGGTGACCGGTCATCGACTTGGTGGCGGAGACCGCCATGTGGTCGGTGTCGTCGCCGAAGACCGTGCGCAGCGCCTTCAGTTCGGCGACGTCGCCGGCCGGGGTCGAGGTGGCGTGCGCGTTCACGTGCACGATCTCGGCCGGGTCCAGGTCGGTGTTGTTGAGCAGGTTCTGCAGCGCGTGCGCGATGCCGCGGCCCTCGGGCTCCGGCTGCACGATGTCGTGGGCGTCGGAGGAGATGCCCTGGCCGACCGCCTCCGCGTAGACGCGGACACCGCGCCTGGCGGCGTGCTCGGCCGACTCCAGGACCAGGACGCCCGCGCCCTCACCGAGGACGAAGCCGTCGCGCGCGACGTCGTAGGGGCGCGAGGCGCCCTGCGGGTCGTCGTTGTTCTTGGACATCGCCATCATGTTGCCGAACGCGGCGATGGGCAGCGGGTGGATGGCCGCCTCCGTACCACCGGCGACGACGATGTCGGCGCGGCCGGTACGGATCATCTCGATCGCATAGCCGATGGCCTCGGCGCCCGACGCACAGGCGGAGACCGGGGTGTGCACACCGGCGCGGGCGCCGACGAGCAGACCGACGTTGGCGGACGGGCCGTTCGGCATCAGCATCGGGACGGTGTGCGGGGAGACGCGGCGTACGCCCTTCTCCTTCAGCACGTCGTACTGGTCGAGGAGGGTGGTGACGCCGCCGATGCCGGAGGCGATGACCGCGCCGAGCCGGTCGGGGTCGACGCTCTTGTCCTCGCCCGCCTTGTCGGTGAAACCGGCGTCGGCCCACGCCTCCTTGGCCGCGATCAGCGCGAACTGCGCCGAGCGGTCCAGTCGGCGGGCCTGCGGGCGCGGGATGACCTCACTCGGCTCCACGGCGATCTGCGCCGCGATACGGACCGCCTGCTCGGCGGCCCAGTCCTGCTCCAGGGCGCGGACGCCGGAACGTCCGGCGACCAGGCCCTCCCAGGTTGAGGCTGCGTCGCCACCCAGCGGTGTGGTTGCGCCGATACCGGTGACGACCACGGTGCGATTGGTCGGGATCACGGGAATTCTTTCTCCAACGGATACGAGGATTCAGCGGCGCCACCGCCGGGTGGCGGGGCAGTCAGCCCAGGGATCGGGCAGTCAGCCCAAAGTTGACCGGAAGGATCAGCCCTGGTTCTTGAGGATGTAGCTCGTCGCGTCGCCGACGGTCTTGAGGTTCTTGACGTCGTCGTCCGGGATCTTCACGTCGAAGCGCTCTTCGGCGGCGACGACGACCTCGACCATGGACAGCGAGTCGACGTCCAGGTCGTCGGTGAAGGACTTGTCCAGCTGGACGTCCTCGGTGGGGATCCCGGCGATCTCGTTCACGATCTCGGCGAGACCTTCGACGATCTCTTCCTGAGTGGCGGCCATGTCAGGCGCTCCTTCGGTATGTATCCAGAGGGGGTGGCGGTACTCCGTCCGGAGAGATCCGGACGGTGTACCTAGGGGAGGGTAACGACCGTGGCGGCGTACACGAGACCCGCCCCGAAGCCGATGACGAGCGCGGTGTCGCCGCTCTTCGCCTCGCCGGTCGCCAGAAGCCGCTCCATCGCGAGCGGAATCGAGGCGGCCGACGTGTTGCCGGTGGTGCGTACGTCGCGGGCGACCGTGACGTGCTCCGGCAGTTTCAGTGTCTTCACCATCGAGTCGATGATCCGCTCGTTGGCCTGGTGAGGGATGAAGACGTCCAGGTCGGCCGAGGTGATCCCGGCCGCGTCCAGAGCCTGTTGAGCGACCTTCGCCATCTCGTAGACGGCCCAGCGGAACACCGCCTGGCCCTCCTGCGTGATGGCGGGGAACTTGATCTCGCCCTTGGAGTCGCGCGGCAGGGCGGACAGGTCCGAGGCGCGGAACTCGTCCCACGGCACGGTCTGCTTGATCGTGCCGGACTTGTCGCCCTCGCTGCCCCAGATCGTCGGGCCGATGTGCGGCTCCTTGGAAGGGCCCACGACGACCGCTCCCGCGCCGTCGCCGAAGAGGAAGGCCGTCGCGCGGTCCTCCAGGTCGGTGAGGTCGGAGAGACGCTCGACGCCGATGACAAGGACGTACTCCGCGGAGCCCTCGACGACGATGCCCTTGGCGAGGGTCAGGCCGTAGCCGAAGCCCGCGCAGCCGGCCGAGATGTCGAAGGCGGCGGCCTTGTTGGTGCCGAGCTTGTCGGCGATCTCGGTGGCGATGGCAGGGGTCTGGCTGAAGTGCGACACGGTGGCGACGACGACCGCGCCGATCTGCTCGACGCTGATCCCGGCGTCGGCGATCGCCTTGCCGGACGCCTCGATGGACATCGCGGCGACGGTCTCCTCGTCGTTCGCCCAGTGCCGGGTCTCGATGCCGGAGCGCGAACGGATCCACTCGTCGGACGAGTCGATCGTCTCGAGAATCACCTCGTTGGGCACGACCCGCACGGGACGGTAGCCGCCCACGCCGAGGATGCGCGCGTACGGGGCGCCCTTGCTGGGCTTGATCTTCGACATGCTCTCAAGCTCCTTGTCAGGCACTGTGCTCGGCGATGAGCTCGCGAGCCGCGTCGAGGTCGTCGGGGGTCTTCAGCGCCAGCGTCCGCACGCCGGGCAGGGCGCGCTTGGCCAGTCCGGTCAGGGTGCCGCCGGGGCACACCTCGAGCAGCGCGGTCACGCCGAGCTCCTTGAAGGTCTCCATGCACAGGTCCCAGCGGACCGGGTTGGCGACCTGGCCGACCAGCCGGGCGACGACCTCGTCACCGGTGGCCACGGCCTTGCCGTCGTTGTTCGAGACGTACCTGAACTTCGGGTCCGCGGGAGCCAGCTCCTCGGCGGCCTTGGCCAGCGCGTCGACGGCGGGTGCCATGTGGCGCGTGTGGAAGGCACCGGCGACCTTCAGCGCGATGACCTTGCGGACGCCCTCGGGCTTGTTCTCGGCGAGCTCGGCGAGCTGCTCCAGCGTGCCGGCCGCCACGATCTGGCCCGCGCCGTTCACGTTCGCCGCCGTCAGGCCGACCTTCTCCAGATGCACAACCGTCGTCTCGGAATCGCCGCCCAGCAGGGCGGACATCCCGGTCCGGGTGATGGCGGCGGCCTCGGCCATCGCCAGGCCCCGCTTGCGTACGAGCCGGAGCGCGGCCGTGTCGTCCAGCACTCCCGCCAGCGTGGCGGCGGTGATCTCACCAACGCTGTGGCCCGCGACGGCACCCGGGGTCACCTCGCCCAGCGCGGCGGCGGACAGCAGTCCGGCCGCGACGAGCAGCGGCTGCGCCACGGCCGTGTCGCGGATCGCGTCCGCGTCGGCCTGGGTGCCGTAGTGGGCAAGGTCGAGCCCGATGGCGTCCGACCAGCCGGCGAGGCGGTCGGCCGCGCCGGGGAGGTCGAGCCAAGGAGTCAGGAAGCCGGGCGTCTGGGCACCCTGGCCGGGAGCGACGAGTACGAGCACTCTCACACTCTCTCTTGTGGACGGCCAGGACCGCCCGTGGGGACAGGGACGAAGAACACGAAGCGGAATTGTAGGGCCCCGACAAAAGCCTAGGTTTGTGGATCTCCGCTCGCCAAACGCCCCAGGATCAGTGCGATGCGCAGCGTGAACGCGGAGCGTACATCCGAAGGCGACCAACCGGTGACGTCAGTCACACGTCGGAGCCGGTAGCGCACGGTGTTGGGGTGGACGAAGAGCATCCGGGCCGCGCCTTCGAGACTGCTCGCCTGTTCCAGATAGACGGCGAGTGTCTCCAGGAGCGCGGAGCCGGCCTCCTCCAGCGGTCTGTAGATCTCCTCCACCAGCTGGTCGCGGGCGGCGGGGTCACCGGCGATCGCGCGCTCGGGCAGCAGATCGTCCGCGAGTACCGGCCGTGGCGCGTCCTGCCAGGCGAAACACGCCTTCAGCCCGGCGGCGGCGGCCTGCGCGGAGCGGGTGGCGGCGAGCAGGTCGGGCACGACGGGCCCCGCGACGACGGCGCCGGCCGCATAAGGCCCGATCAGCGACTTGGCGACGGCGAGCGGGTTGTCGCTGCCGCCCGCGATGACGACCAGCCGGTCCCCGAGCACTCCGGTCAGCACCTGGAGCTTGGCGTGCCGGGCGGCCCGGCGGATCGCCTCGACCGTCAGCTCGCTGTCACCGTCGGGCGCCGTACCCAGCACCACGCAGACATGTTCGGGTGAGTTCCAGCCCAGTGCCGAGGCCCGGCTGACGGCGCCCTCGTCGGCCTCGCCGGACAGCACCGCGTTCACCACGAGCGATTCGAGGCGGGCGTCCCAGGCCCCCCGCGCCTCCGCGGCCTGGGCGTACACCTGGGCGGTCGCGAAGGCGATCTCGCGGGCGTAGACGAGGAGCGCCTCACGGAGCACGGACTCGTCCCCGGGCGCCGCGACCTCGTCGATCGCGCTCTCCATCACCTCGATCGTGGTCCGCACCATCTCGACGGTCTGACGCAGGGTGATCGCCCTGGTCAGTTCGCGCGGCGCGGTCCCGAACACATCGGTGGAGATGGCCTGCGGGGCGTCCGGGTGCCGGAACCACTCGGTGAAGGCGGCGATTCCGGCCTGGGCGACCAGACCGATCCAGGAACGGTTCTCCGGGGGCATCGCCCGGTACCACGGCAGCGCCTCGTCCATCCGCGCGATGGCCTGCGCGGCGAGACTTCCGGACGACTTCTCCAGCCGCTTCAGGGTCGCCGCATGTGCGCGGACGTCGAGCGGTGGGCGTGCGGTGTTGCTGGTTTCGGGTTCGGGCACGGGACAAGACTGCCTTATCCGGACGGAGGTGTGCGGCGGCGGGTCGCGGGTAAGCGCCGGGAGAGCGCGCGGGCGGGGCTACGGTGGGGCTGTGATGGATGTCCGCCGCGCCGACGAGCGCTACAGCGGAGGGGACCCGGCGACCGGGATCTCCTCGCTCCACGCCTTCTCCTTCGGCCCCCACTACGAGCCGGACAACCTCCGCTTCGGCGCCGTGATCGCCTGCAACGAGGAGCGGCTCGCCCCCGGCGCCGGCTTCGACGAGCACCCGCACAGCCACACCGAGATCGTCACGTGGGTGGTGGAGGGCGAGCTGACCCACCGCGACTCCACCGGCCACGAGTCGGTGGTCCGCCCCGGTGACGTGCAGCGCCTCAGCGCCGGGGGCGGCGTCCGCCACGTGGAGCGCAACGACGGCACGGAGCCGCTGACCTTCGTCCAGATGTGGCTGGCCCCGCTGGAGCCCGGCGGCGAGCCCGCCTACGAGATCGTCCACGGCATCGCGGACTCCACGCCGTACGCCGTCCCGGAGGCGGGCGCCATGCTCCATGTACGCCGCCTGACGGCGGGGGAGCGGACGGCGATTCCGGACGCGGCGTACGCGTACGTCCATGTCGTACGCGGTGAAGTGCGCCTGGACGGCGAGGAGCTGGGCCCCGGCGACGCGGCCCGCATCACCGACGCGAAGGACCTGGAGGCGGTGGCGGGGTCTCCGGCGGAGCTACTGGTGTGGGAGATGACGGCGTGACGGTGGCCCGGCCGTCGGACGACCGGGCGCAACCGTCGGACGACGGGGCTCAGCCGGACGTGGGCTCCTCCGCGTTCCGCCACACCGTGATGTCCACCGACACGTAGTCGCTGGGGTCGCCGCTCGGGGCCGAGCCCTGGAAGGTGATCAGGCCGATGTGGCCGGACGCGGTGTGGACGCACATCTGGGTGCCCTTGGAGAGCTGGCCGAGGGTGACCGTCTCCGCGTACCGGGTCTCGGCGCGGCAGGTTTTGAGGGAGCCCTTCACGGAGTTGTTCAGCAGGACGATTTTATGGCTGCTGCTGCCCACGTGCTTGTCGTTGAGGGTGTCGAACGAGGAGTAGTAGAAGTCCCCGTCGTCCTCGTACGCGCCGCCCATGTCGCTGGTGACGGGCCTGGGCGGTGAGTCGGCGAAGCGCACGTAGTAGTCGCCGGGGATGTTGATGCCCTTGTAGGTGGCCGGCTTGGGGTCGGGGAGCGGCGCGGAGCTGCTGGAGTCCGAGCTTCCGCTGGTACCGGAGGCGGAGCTGTCCTTCGTGCCGTCGTCCATGTTGGCGAAGAGCGAGACGCAGCCGCCGAGCATCAGCACGAGCACCCCCGCGATGATCGCGAGGACCTTGCCCGAGTTGCTCTTGGGCGGCGGGAGGGGCTGGGGGTACGGGTACGGGTACTGCTGGGCCGGCGGCTGCGGCTGCCAGGTGTTCTGCGGCGGGTACGGCGCCGTGGGGTGCGTGGGGTGTGTCTGGTGCGCGGGTTGCTGTACGTACGGCGGCGGGGTCGGCGGAGGTGTCGGGACGTGGGCGGCGTGCACCGTGTGCGCGGCCGGGTCGACGCCCGGAGCGCTCAGCTGGGTGACCGGAGCGGTCGGCGGAGGCACCGAGTCCACCGGAGTGGTCGGTGTCGCCGGGGCGTCTGTGCGGGCCGCGAGGAGCTCCGCCGATGCCGAGACCCGCCGGGTGATCTGCTCGCCGATCGGGTCCGGCAGCCAGGACCCGGACTGGCGCAGCGGGGTGGGCGAGGCCTCCTGGCACAGGGCGATGACCTCGGCCGGTGAGGGCCGGTCGGCCGGGTTCTTGGCCAGCAGGCGTGTGATGAACCGGAGTTCGTCCGGGAGGCCGGTGAGGTCCGGCTCCTCGTGGACGATGCGGTACAGCACGGCGTGCGAGGGCCCGTCCCCGTACGCGGAACTGCCCCGTGCCGCGTACGCGGCGACCTGGCCGAGGGCGAAGATGTCCGACGCGGGGGCGAGTTCACCCCGCCCCGAGGCCTGCTCCGGTGACATGAAGGCCGGGGTGCCGATGGAGACACCGGTGTTGGTCAGCGCGGTGGCGTCGGCGGCGCGGGCGATGCCGAAGTCGATGACCCGCGGGCCGTCGGCGGCGAGCAGCACGTTCGAGGGCTTCAGGTCGCGGTGGACGATGCCCGCGCCGTGGATGACCGACAGGGCCTCCGCGACCCCCGCGATCAGCAGCAGGACCGTCGGCACCGGCAGCGGTCCGTGCTCGGTGACCGCCGCGGCCAGCGAGGGGCCGGGTACGTAGGCGGTGGCCAGCCAGGGCTGGGTGGTGCTCTCGGTGTCGTGGTCGAGGACCGGCGCGGTGTAGAGGCCCTGGACGCGCTGGGCGGCCTGGACCTCCTGCTTGAACCTGCGACGGAACTCGGGGTCCTCGCTCAGCTCGGGCCGGATCGTCTTCAGCGCGATCGGGTGCCCGCCCGGCGTGTACGTCAGGTACACCGTGCCCATGCCGCCCGCGCCGAGCCGTGCCGCGAGCCGGTAGCCCGCCACGACCGTCGGGTCGCCGACCTCCAACGGGCGGAAATGCCCGCCCGGTTGTGTCTCGCCCATTGTTCTCCCCCGAAATTTGTGAGGCATGTGTGCAGGGGGAGGCTAGTCGAACGGATCAGTGACCGTCTCAGGTGGAGCCTTCAACTCCAGCTTCGTTCACCGATTCTTGACGTCTTCGAGCACGGCGTCCGTGAACGGCGGCCACGCCTCGACGGCCCACGGCCCGAACCCCCGGTCGGTGAGGGCCACGCAGGCCACCCCCGCGTCGGGGTCGATCCACAGGAACGTGCCCGCCTGCCCGAAATGACCGAAGGTCCGCGGTGAGGACGAACTCCCCGTCCAGTGGGGCGACTTGGAATCGCGGATCTCGAAGCCGAGCCCCCAGTCGTTGGGGTTGCGGTGCCCGTACCCCGGCAGGACGCCCTTCGTGCCCGGGAACTGGACGGTCATCGCCTCCGCGACGGTACGAGGATCCAGGAGCCGCGGAGCCTGCACCTCGGCCGCGAAGCGCACCAGGTCGTCCACCGTGGACACCCCGTCCTTCGCGGGCGACCCGTCGAGTGTGGTCGACGCCATCCCCAGCGGATCCAGCACCGCCTGCCGCAGATACTCCCCGAACGGAATGTCGGTCGCCTTGGCGATGTGCTCCCCGAGCACCTCGAACCCGGCGTTGGAGTACAGCCGCCGCTCCCCGGGCACCGACGTCACCCGGTGCTCGTCGAAGGCGAGTCCGGAGGTGTGCGCGAGGAGATGACGAACGGTCGAGCCCTCGGGCCCGGCGGGTTCGTCGAGTTCGATCGCGCCTTCCTCGTACGCGACGAGGGCGGCGTAGGCGGCAAGCGGCTTGGTCACCGAGGCGAGCGCGAAGGGCCGCGCACCGGGCCCATGGCTCCCGAGCAGCGTGCCGTCCGCGCGGACGACGGCCGCCGCGGCGGTGGGAACGGGCCAGTTCTCGATCAGCGCAAGGCTCTGCAGGGACATGCCTACGAGCCTAAGCGGCTCAGAGCTGGAGCCGCATCGAGGGGTCCGGCTTGCGCACGAAACCGAGCGAGGCGTACAGCGGCTCGCCTTCCGCAGAGGCGTTGAGGTCGACCTGGGGGACACCCCGTTCGCGGTACCAGTCGAGAAGTGCCTCCACGACGGCGCGGGCGTAGCCGCGGCGCCGCGCGTCCGGATCGGTGGCGACGCTGAAGACGTATCCGATCGCGCCCTGCGGATTGCCCCCGTTCCCGATGCGGTAGTCGATCGTCCCGGCGACGAGTGCCGCCAGCGCGTCCGGCCGGTCCGGATGGTCGATGACGAAGGCAGCGAAGTCCCCGTCGGGGTCGCCGAGCCTGCCCCGTACGGTGGGAAGCGATTCGGCGTGCCAGGTGCCGGGCGAATCGGTGCCGAAGACCGAGTCGATCATCACCTGGCGCAGACGCAGCACTTCCTCGGCGTCCTCGGGCACGGCACGGCGTACATGAGTCATGATCCGCAACGTAGACACCGTGAGCGGGTGATGTCACCGGATTTTCATGGTTCCGCTTGCTTGGAGTGCACTCCAGGGTTTTAGCGTGGAGGTCATGACGGTGATGGAGACCACGGCCGAGGCCGCCGAGACCGGTAGCAGTCCCGATCTCTGTGCCGCGCCCCCCGAGCGGGAGCTGCGGCGCCCGGACGGCCAGGACAACTACACGATCAGCGAGGTCGTTGTCTACACCGGCCTGACGGCGCACACCCTGCGCTGGTACGAGCGGATCGGGCTGATGCCGCACATCGACCGCTCGCACACCGGACAGCGCCGCTACACCAACCGCGACCTGGACTGGCTGGGCCTCGTCGGCAAGCTTCGGCTCACCGGCATGCCGGTCGCCGACATGGTGCGCTACGCGGAGCTGGTGCGCGCGGGCGACCACACCTACATCGAGCGCTACGAACTCCTGGAAGCGACCCGCAGGGACGTGAAGTCCCGGATCGCCGAGCTCCAGGACACCCTCGCGGTGCTCGACCGCAAAATCACTTTCTACGCGGACGCCGGGCGTGCCCTGGCGTCGGAGAGGTCCTGATGACGGACAGCAAGATCGCGAAGGTGCAGCTCGGAACCGGCGGCCCCGAGGTCGGGGTGCAGGGCCTGGGCTGTATGGGCATGAGCTTCGCGTACGGGCCCGCTGACGCCGACGAGTCGCGGGCCACCCTGGAGCGGGCGCTGGAGCTCGGCGTCACGCTCTACGACACCGCGGACGCCTATGGGGAGGGTGAGAACGAGAAGTTCCTCTCCCCGTTCTTCAAGGCGCACCGCGACGAACTCGTCATCGCGACGAAGTTCGCCATGACGATCCCGCCGGACGACCCGACCAAGCGGATCATCCGCAACGACGCGCCCTACATCCGGCAGGCCGTCGAGGCGAGCCTGCGACGGCTGGACGTCGATGTGATCGACCTCTACTACATGCACCGGCGTGACGTGAACATCCCGATCGAGGAGACCGTCGGGACCATGGCCGAGCTGGTGCGCGAGGGCAAGGTCAAGCATCTCGGGCTGAGCGAGGTGACGGGCGGGGAGCTGCGTGCGGCACAGGGCGTGCATCCGATCGCCGCCGTGCAGTCGGAGTGGTCGCTGTTCAGCCGTGACATCGAGGCCGGGGTGGTACCGGCGGCGCGTGAGCTGGGTGTGGCGCTCGTGCCGTACTCGCCGCTCGGGCGTGGGTTCCTCACGGGGTCCTTCGCGGACGCCGGGAAGGAGCTGGCGGCGGATGACTTCCGGCGTCGCCAGCCCCGCTTCAACGGGGACAACGCGGCCGCCAACGTCGCGCTCCTGGAGTCGGTACGCTCCGTCGCCGACGCGCATGGCGCCTCGCTCGGGCAGGTCGCGCTCGCCTGGGCGCAGCAGCGGGCCGCCGTGTACGGGCTCGCAGTCGTCCCGATTCCCGGCACCACCAAGGCGAAGCGCGTCGAGGAGAACACGGCCGCCACCCGGATCGTCCTCAGTGAGGCCGAGCTGGATCTGCTGGAGCCCATCGCCGCCAAGGTCGCGGGCGACCGCTACGCGGACATGAACTTTACGTCCGCGGGCCGGGAGTAGCGGGACCCCGCTCTGCGGGGTTCAGCCCGTCCGGCGTTTGAGGACGAGGCCGTTCAGGCCGACAGCGGGGGTCTGGGGGCGCAGCCCCCAGGTACGGGACGGGCAGGGGCGGAGGGGCGAAAACTGCTCCACCCCAGCCCCTCGGGTCACAGCTCCGCCAGCAGCTCCGCCTTCTTCGTAGAGAACTCCTCGTCCGTCACGAGGCCGGCGTCGCGGAGCTCGCCGAGGTGCCGGATGCGCTCGGCGATGTCGGCGGGATCGCGCCGGGACGCGGGAGGGGCGAGGGCCGGTACAGGCGCCCCGCCGGACCCCCGTACCGCAGCCAGCACAGCCGCCGCGAACGGCAACGACTCGTGCACCGGCCCGTACCCGAGCCCGAACACGACCGCCGCCGGATCCTGATCGGCCTGCGCGGGCTGTGCCACAGCCGGCTCACGGCGCAACAGCCGCAGATGCCCCTCGAAGACCTCGGGCGAACGCCATGCGACACCGCTGAGACCCGTGATGGGGAAGGTCTGGTCACCGGCCTTCCACTTCGCCGACGAGGCTCCCGTCCAGAACCACCGGAAGGACACCGACCGGCCGTCGAAGGACGCCTTGCCGTCGTACGCCTTGAAGTGCAACGGCGCCTCGGGCGCTGCGACGAGATACCGCTCGGCGGGTTCGTCGTCCTTCGTGAGCTGCGCGCGCAGCTCGTCCGCGTAGTACTCGGCGAGCGTCTCGCGCTCGGCGGGCAGCACCAGACGATAGGGGTCGCACCCCTCCTTGAGCTGTCCCGCGGCCGCCTCCATCAGCGGGTCGGCGCCGGGTCTGGGCACGGCATGCAGGACCACCGTGCCGCGCTTCCCGGGCGTCAGTGTCACCGCCGCGATCGCCTCGAGCGGGATACGGCGTTCGCCGAGCGCCTGGAACAGCTTCGGCGTGCGGATTCCCCGTTCGAAGCGGATGAGCACGGAGTCGGACTCGAACTCCCAGACGGCATGAAACCCGGCCAGTACGTCACCCATGCGGGCCATCGTATGCGGCGCGCAGGCCCGCGTCGCCTCCCTTGGCGGACCGCGGTCCTTTCGCTTCTACGCGCGTCAGGCTGACGACCCGCCGGGCAAACCCGTCCGGCACGCTTCATCCGTGTGCGCGCAGTCCACCGAGCCGTACGCGCCGATGCCGATCTCCGCGAAGTTGTGGAGGCTGTCGGTGCCCGGCTCGAAGTAGCCGGTGTGGCCCTTGGAGCCCCGCGCGGACAGGACCCGCGCCCCGAACCCCGCCGACACCGGGTCGGCGCCGTGTCCGAGCCCTCCGACCTCGAGGTGCGGTACGTCCTGGATCCAGTCGTCGGCGTCCCGCATCGCCCAGACCTGGGCCGTGGTGTGCAGTGCCGTGACCGTGTCGGCCCGCATCCCGGGGCTGCCCGCGACCGCTATGTCGGAGACCCGGGAGGGCAGCTCCTTGGCGGCGACCCCGCACAGCACGGATCCGTAGCTGTGGCAGTACAGCGCCACCGATGAGCTTCCCGGCAGCGCTCGTACCAGTGCGTTCAGCCGGACCGCGCCCTCCTCGGCGCGCATCGCGGTGGCCGAGTCGATGCCGAGCCCGCTGGGTGCGGTGTAGTCAGCCCAGGCGATCACGGCCGTACGCGTGGTGGGGCTCGCCTCGTGCTCCGCCGCGTACAGGGACTGCGCCATGCCGACCGGCGCCGTGTACTTCTTGGCCGTGCGCTGGAAGGTGAGCAGGTTCGTGTCGACGCCCGGCACCACGACCGAGACGCGTTCGGCCGTGTCGAGGTCTCCGACGACCTCGGCGATCCGGCCCGATCCCATCGGGTCGAAGGCGAGGATCTTGCGGCCCTTTTCGAGCAGCGCCTCGTAGCGGTGCATACGGCGGCCCGCCTCGTGCTGCCCGAGCGGCGAGAGCCGGGTGTCGTGCATGCGCTTGAGCTCGACCTTGCGCTGTTTCTCCAGGGCGAGGCGGTTCGCCTGGTAGCGCAGGGTCACGGGCGCGCCGTTCATGTTGCCGACCGCGAGTGGGTAGCTGTGGGCGAGACGGTCGCGCTGGCCGGCGTCGAGCGAGGCGAAGAAGCGGGCCACGACGCTAGGCGCGGAGTCGGTGTCCGGGAGCGGGTGCCCGGCGAGGCTGCCGTGCTCCCACGCGGAGCGTGAGGATTCGAGGGCCGACGACCCCCGATGGCTGTGAATCGCGGTCCAGCCACTGGTGGCCAGCATCACGAACACCACGGCCAGCGCGAGCAGTGCGCGCCAGACGTTCAGTTGGGGGGAAGCGTCGAAGGAAGTCACTGGGAGGACACACTAGGAGAACAAACGGGTCTCGCGTTAACCGAGTGAGGCGGATCACGTTTCTGGTGGGGTAACTGGGGCAAAGCGTGTTCAGTTTGAGCTAAATCGTCACACTGAGTAAGGAAAGTCGAACTCCTGTGGGTGATCTGTGACTCTGTGTGCTGGATGGGCGGTGTGGGGTGCGCCGGTCGGACGTCTCTCCGTACGGCAGGAGTTATTCCCTACGCCATGTTTCCGCCAGTGCGGGCCCCACATGGCTCAGGTAGGAGGCGGTCAGTTCGCGGATCCCCTCGACGCCGATGTCCTCGCCCTGGCCCCACAGGCGGCTCGTCACACGCATCACCCCGCTGAACGCGGCGACCGCGACGCGCGGGCGCGGGTCCGCGTCCAGGTCGAGCCCCTCGCGCTCGGCGATCACCTGGGCGATCTCCTCCTCCAGCTCCGCGGAACGGCGCAGATTGACGGCGAGCAGCGCGGGTGTCGACTCGATCAACCGAAGGGTGCGCATGTGTAGTTCGATCGGGATGACGGCCTCGATCGCCTCGCCGATGGTGTCCCAGCTCTCCAGGACGGAGCGCCGCAGAACCTCCAACGGGGCTTCGTGGGGCGGGCGTTCGCGCACGGCAGCGACGAAGTGCGACTCGGTGAGCCGCTGGGTGAAGAGGGCGGCCTCCTCCTTGCCCGCGAAGTAGCGGAAGAAGGTGCGCTGGGAGACGTCGACGGCCTCGGTGATCTCGTCCACGGTCGTCCGCTCGTACCCCTGGCTGGTGAACAGTTCGAGGGCGGCGTGCAGGAGCGCGTCCCGGGTGCGCTGTTTCTTGAGCTCGCGCAGTCCCAGCCGAGGCGCCGGGCCGGTATGGTCCGCCGTGTCCATGGTCCCTCTTCTCTGGTCCCTCGCCTCCGGATCGTCCGCACCTTGTGAACCGTCTGCCCAGTTCAAAGTACTCGCGAGTGACGTGACAGTTACCGACTTGTCAATTGGTTTGTCAACTGTCAGCGGCTGACACTAGCCTCGAAAACATGACTAGTCAGACCACCGTCGACGCGACGGGACCGGCCGACAAGGCCCCGGCACCCGTCTCCGGACCGACGCCGTCCGCGGGGCTGCGCGGCCACCCCTGGTTCACCCTGTTCACCGTCGCCTTCGGCGTCATGATGGTCGCCCTGGACGGCACCATCGTGGCCATCGCCAACCCGGCCATCCAGAAGGACCTCGGCGCGAGCTTCGCCGACGTCCAGTGGATCACCAACGGCTACTTCCTCGCGCTCGCGGTCACCCTGATCACCGCGGGCAAGCTCGGCGACCGGTTCGGCCACCGGCAGACCTTCCTCATCGGCGTGATCGGCTTCGCCGCGGCCTCCGGGGCCATCGGGTTCTCCAGCAGCATCGCCCTGGTGGTCACCTTCCGCGTCCTTCAGGGTCTGTTCGGCGCGCTGCTGATGCCGGCCGCGCTCGGTCTGCTGCGGGCCACCTTCCCGGCCGAGAAGCTGAACATGGCGATCGGTATCTGGGGCATGGTCATCGGCGCGTCCACCGCGGGCGGCCCGATCCTCGGCGGTCTGCTCGTCCAGCACGTCAGCTGGCAGTCGGTGTTCTTCATCAACGTGCCGGTCGGCGTCACCGCGCTGGTCCTCGGCGCGCTGATCCTGACCGACCACCGCGCGAAGAACGCGCCCCGCTCCTTCGACATCCTCGGCATAGCGCTGCTCTCCATCGCCATGTTCTGTCTGGTCTGGGCCCTCATCAAGGCCCCGACCTGGGGCTGGGGCGACGGTCTGACCTGGGCCTTCCTGGGCGCCTCGGTGCTCGGCTTCGCGCTCTTCGCCTTCTGGGAGAAGCGGGTGAAGGAACCGCTGATCCCCTTGGGGCTGTTCCGCTCCGTGCCGCTGTCGGCGGGCGTGGTCCTCATGGTCCTGATGGCCATCGCCTTCCTGGGCGGCCTGTTCTTCGTCACCTTCTACCTGCAGAACGTGCACGGGATGAGCCCGGTCGACGCGGGCCTGCACCTTCTCCCGCTGACCGGAATGATGATCGTGGCCTCCCCGCTGGCCGGCATCATGATCACCAAGACCGGCCCGCGCATCCCGCTCGCCGGCGGTATGGCCCTCACCGCGATCTCCATGTACGGCATGTCCACGCTGGACACGAACACCGGCAGCTTCGTCATGTCGCTCTGGTTCGGCGGTCTCGGCTTCGGTCTCGCGCCGGTCATGGTCGGCGCCACCGAGGTCATCGTGGGCAACGCGCCGATGGAGCTCTCCGGTGTCGCCGGTGGCCTCCAGCAGGCCGCGATGCAGATCGGCGGCAGCCTCGGTACGGCGGTACTCGGCGCCGTCATGGCCTCCAAGGTCGACGGCGACCTCGCGGGCAACTGGGCCGACGCCAAACTGCCCCCGCTCACCCCGGAGCAGCTGGACGCGGCCTCCGAGGCGGTCCAGGTCGGCGCCGCGCCGGTCACCCCGGACACGCCCGCCGCCCTCGCCGCGCAGATCACGGACGTCGCCCACGACACGTTCATCTCCGGCATGAGCCTGGCCTGCCTGGTCGCGTCCGGGGTCGCCGTCGTGGCGGTCTTCGTCGCACTGCTCACCAAGCGGGGCGACAACGCGGAGGCGGGCGCCGGCGCCGGCCACATCTAGGACCTGTTCCTGTCCAGGGCCTGTCCCGGGGCCCGCTCCAGGGGCCGTTTCCCCTATCAGGGTGACAACGCTAAAGATCCCTCGCACCCGGCACGCGCCGCACGTCACAGTGGGTCAAGTCCTCCGTACGACCTGGAGGACGACCGGACTTGCGGCGCGCTGCCGGAGGGGGGCAGCGCGCCGACAGGTCTCAATCCGGGATACCGGGGTACCCGCATATCGACCCGAACCGACCGAGCCTTTCCGGGAGTTCAGGAGTTGATGGATGATGGCGGGCTTTGGAAACGGCACGCGCAGGTACCCCCGTTCACGTAGCCGTACGAGGTCACGGACCGGGCCGGATCGCGCGACGCTGGGCACCGTGGGGCTCATCTGTGCGATCGCCGGATTCTTCGTGCTGGGGATCATCCTCGGCCCGGTGGCGATCGTCTGCGGCTGGCTCGCCATGGGTCGCAGCTGGGCCGGAGCCCGTCCCATCCCGGCCGTCGTCGCGCTCGTCCTGGGGGCGATCGACACGCTGCTGGCCATCATGTGGCTGGCCGGCACGGCAGGCCCGGGCACCGGACTGCTCTGAGCGCGGTCCAGGACGGTAACTCGCACCGACTCGCGCTTCGCACACGGCGGTTGACCAGAGCGACGAGTGTTCCTCCGCCGCACCCGGCACCGGGTGCGGCGCCGCCGTGAAGGGCGTGCCTTCAGGCGCCGTACCCCGTGACAGCGTCGCCACCTCCGCCCGCAGGGCGCGTACCTCCTCCGTGAGGGCGGTGATCGCGGCCGTCTGCCGGCGTTCCTCGACGTCGTCCATCTCGAAGCGGGAGATGAACCAGGCGGCGATGTTGGCGGTGACGACACCCAGCAGGGCGATGCCGGAGAGCATCAGACCGACCGCGAGCACGCGGCCCAGACCGGTGGTCGGGGCGTGATCCCCGTACCCCACCGTCGTCATCGTCGTGAACGACCACCACACGGCGTCGCCCAGCGTCCTGATGTTCCCGTTCGGCGAGTCCCGCTCCACGGAGAGGACCGCGAGCGAGCCGAACATCAACAGGCCCACCACCGAGCCCGCGACGTACGTCGTGAGCTGTATCTGTGAGGCGATCCGGGCCCGTTGCCCGACGAGCAGCAGCGTGGAGACGAGCCGCAGCAGCCGCAACGGCTGGACCAGCGGCAGCACCACCGCGATCAGGTCCAGCCAGTGTGTCCGTACGAACTCCTTGCGCTGCTCGGCCAGCACCAGCCGGGCGGCGTAGTCCGCCGCGAACGCGCCCCACACCACCCACTCCACCGCCGTGCACACGGACGCCACGTCGTGACCCGCGGCGGGCCACGCGATCGGCACGGCGTAGGCGACGGCGAACGCCAGGGCGAACCCCAGCAGCGGCCGCTGCGTGCGCCGTTCCCGGCGGACCTGTGCCGACTGCTCCTTCATGCCCGCATCGTAAGTAATAAGAAGACAGCGAAGGGGCGGCGAGGCCCGTGGCCCCACCGCCCCTCAGGAGACGTACGAAAGGAGACGTACGCAAGGGAGAACGAACTACGCGTCGCCGCCCGCGGCCCCCGGGTCGGCCGCCTGCACGTCGAGCAGTTGGTAGCGGTCGATCGCCTGCTTCAGCACCGACCGGTCGACCTTGCCCTCGCGCGCCAGCTCGGTCAGCACCGCGACCACGATCGACTGCGCGTCGATGTGGAAGAAGCGCCGGGCCGCCCCACGCGTGTCCGCGAAGCCGAAGCCGTCGGCGCCCAGGGACTGGTAGGTCCCCGGTACCCACCGGGAGATCTGGTCGGGGACGGACCGCATCCAGTCGGAGACGGCGACGAACGGACCCTCGGCCCCCGACAGCTTCTGCGTCACGTACGGGACGCGCTGCTCCTCCTCGGGGTGCAGCAGATTGTGCCGCTCCACCTCGATGGCCTCGCGCCGCAGCTCGTTCCAGGAGGTCGCCGACCAGACGTCCGCCTTCACGTTCCAGTCGGCGGCCAGGATCTGCTGCGCCTCGACCGCCCACGGCACCGCGACACCGGAGGCCATGATCTGCGCCGTCGTGGTGCCTTGATCGCCCGACTTCAGGCGGTAGATGCCCTTCAGAATGCCGTCCACGTCCACGCTCTCCGGTTCTGCCGGATGCTGGATCGGCTCGTTGTAGACGGTCAGGTAATAGAACACATCTTCGCTATCGGGGCCGTACATCCGGCGCAGCCCGTCCTTGACGATGTACGCGATCTCGTACCCGTACGCCGGGTCGTACGCGACACACCCCGGGTTCGTCGAGGCGAGCAGCTGGGAGTGGCCGTCCGCGTGCTGGAGACCCTCACCGGTCAGAGTCGTACGGCCGGCGGTCGCACCCAGTACGAAACCGCGCGCCAACTGGTCGGCCATCTGCCAGAACTGGTCGCCGGTGCGCTGGAAACCGAACATCGAGTAGAAGACGTAGACCGGGATCAGCGGCTCGCCGTGCGTGGCATACGCCGAACCCGCGGCGATCAGCGACGCCGTACAGCCCGCCTCCGAGATGCCGTCGTGCAGCATCTGGCCCGTCGGGGACTCCTTGTACGCGAGCAGCAGATCGCGGTCCACGGACTCGTACTGCTGGCCGAGCGGGTTGTAGATCTTCGCGCTCGGGAAGAACGAGTCCATGCCGAAGGTGCGGTACTCGTCGGGCGCGATCAGCACGAACCGCCTGCCGATCTCCTTGTCCCGCATGAGGTCCTTGAGCAACCGGACGAACGCCATGGTGGTGGCGATCGACTGCTGGCCCGAGCCCTTCTTCACACTCGCGTACGTCTTGTCCTCGGGCAGCACGAGGGGCTTCGACCGCACGACACGGGTCGGGACGTACCCGCCCAGGCCCTTGCGGCGGTCGTGCATGTACTGGATCTCTTCCGAGTCCCGGCCCGGGTGGTAGTACGGCGGGGCGCCGCCCTCCAGCTGCTGGTCGGTGATCGGGATGTGCAGCCGGTCGCGGAAACCCTTGAGGTCCGCGGTCGTCAGCTTCTTCATCTGGTGGGTCGCGTTGCGGCCCTCGAAGTTCGGGCCGAGCGTCCAGCCCTTGACGGTCTGCGCAAGGACCACCGTCGGCTGGCCCTTGTGCGCCTTGGCCGCCGCGAAGGCCGCGTACACCTTCTTGTGGTCGTGACCGCCGCGCCCCAGGTGCAGGATCTGGTCGTCCGTCATGCTCTCGACCATCGCGCGCAGCCGGTGGTCGTGCCCGAAGAAGTGCTCACGGATGTACGCGCCGGTCTCGGTGGCGTACGTCTGGAACTGGCCGTCCGGCGTGGTGTTCAGCTGGTTGACCAGCACGCCGTCGCGGTCCTGCGCGAGCAGCGGGTCCCAGGTGCGGTCCCAGACCAGCTTGATGACGTTCCAGCCGGCGCCCCGGAACTGCGACTCCAGCTCCTGGATGATCTTGCCGTTGCCGCGCACCGGGCCGTCGAGCCGCTGAAGGTTGCAGTTGACGACGAAGGTCAGGTTGTCCAGGCCCTCGCGCGCCGCGATCGACAGCTGGCCGAGCGACTCCGGCTCGTCCATCTCGCCGTCGCCGAGGAACGCCCAGACGTGCGACTTGGAGGTGTCGGCGATCTCGCGCGCCTCCATGTAGCGGTTCATCCGCGCCTGGAAGATCGCGCCGAGCGGGCCCAGGCCCATGGAGACGGTCGGGAACTCCCAGAAGTCCGGCATCAGCCGCGGGTGCGGGTACGAGGACAGCCCGTACGGCGCCTTCGACTTCTCCTGCCGGAACGCGTCGAGCTGCTGCTCGCTCAGCCGGTCCAGCAGGAACGCGCGGGCGTAGATGCCCGGCGAGGCGTGCCCCTGGAAGAAGATCTGGTCGCCGCCGTCGCCCTCGTCCTTGCCGCGGAAGAAGTGGTTGAAGCCCACGTCGTACAGCGAGGCGGAGGACGCGAAGGTGGCGATGTGACCGCCGACGCCGATGCCCGGACGCTGGGCCCTGGACACCATCACCGCCGCGTTCCAGCGGGTCGCGTTCAGGACCTTGCGCTCGATCTCCTCGTTGCCGGGGAAGAACGGCTCGTCCTTGGTGGCGATCGTGTTGACGTAGTCCGTGCTGCGCATCTCGGGCACGGCCACGCGCTTCTCGCGGGCCCGCTCGATGAGCCGCAGCATCAGATAGCGGGCGCGCTCCCGGCCGCGCTCGTCGACGGCGGCGTCGAGGGAGTCGAGCCACTCCTGAGTCTCCTCAGGGTCGAAGTCCGGGACCTGGCTGGGAAGGCCGCCAATGATGATCGGGTTGCGATCGGATCCGGAAGCCACGCTGTTCCTTCGCTGTCAGAGGGCTGTCAGAGGGGGCTGTACTTCGCTGTGTTCACACCGTTCCCCATCGTGTACCCGGCGAACGGAATCGTCACCTCTACCGAGGGGTAACCGGCACGTTCGCGCAGTACGTTGGGACGTGCCGGGCCAAAACGCAACGATACGCTCAGTCCGTGACGCGTTCCGCAAAGTCGTTCGGGTCTCGTACGCTTCAAGGGTTGTGAAATTCACAAACCGGACAGAAGGGTGTGGTGCGCGTCACTGGGTGCCGCGATTCCGTGCCTGGAGTTGCGTCGACACCGCCAGGATCGTCACCGTTTCGGCGGTCTCGACGGCCGGGTACTTGCGCGATCCGCCCCGTCCGTGTGGACTACGGCCAATGCTTCGCGTACGCGCGTGGCCAGAAGACTCCCCAAGCTCCGACAAAGCCGGGGGAGACCCCAACCAGAAACATGATCAGGAGGCAACCCGTGAGCGCGACCGCGGACCACGCGGAGGAGAGGACGAACCCTGCCGCAAGGCTGGGGTTCCAGCCCGAGCAGGTGGTCCAGGAGATCGGCTACGACGACGACGTCGACCAGGAGCTCCGCGAGGCCATTGAGGAAGTCATCGGCAGCGAGCTCGTGGACGAGGAGTACGACGACGTCGCCGATGCCGTGGTGCTGTGGTTCCGCGACGAGGACGGCGACCTGACCGACGTACTGGTGGATGCCACCACGTACATCGAAGACGGCGGCGCGATCCTCCTGCTGACGCCGAAGACCGGCCGTGACGGCTACGTGGAGCCGAGCGACATCGCCGAAGCGGCGACGACTGCGGGTCTGTCGGCGACCAAGAGCGCCAGCGTGGGCAAGGACTGGAGCGGCAGCCGGCTGGCCACCCCGAAGGGGGCCAAGTCCGGCAAGCGCTGATACTCCGCCGGGCCGATCCGGGCAACCACTCCGGCGGCTCCCGCCGCCGGACCCCCGGACATGCGGCCTGAAGGGCCTCGTCCTCGAACGCCGGACCCGCTGACACGTTCAGCCGGTCCGGCGTTCTGCCGTGTCGCCCTTCCCCGGGTCGCGGGGGTCGCTGCGTAGGGTGGACTCACCCGAACAGCCCCCTGGAAGGGAAGCGTGTGACTATGGCGATCGCGGTCGGCACCAAGGCGCCGGACTTCGAGCTCAAGGACAACCACGGCGCCACCGTGCGACTGTCCGACTTCCGCGGCGAGAAGAACGTGGTGCTGCTCTTCTACCCGTTCGCTTTCACGGGTGTGTGCACAGGCGAGCTGTGCTCCCTGCGCGACAACCTGCCGCAGTTCACCGACCGTGACACCCAGCTCCTTGCCGTCTCGAACGACTCCATCCACACCCTGCGCGTCTTCGCCGAGCAGGAGGGCCTGGAGTACCCGCTGCTCTCCGACTTCTGGCCGCACGGCAACACTTCGCGCGCGTACGGCGTCTTCGACGAGGACAAGGGCTGCGCGGTGCGCGGCACGTTCGTCATCGACAAGGAGGGCGTCGTCCGCTGGACCGTCGTCAACGCCCTGCCGGACGCGCGCGACCTGAACGAGTACGTCAAGGCGCTCGACACCCTGTGATTGTTCGGTCCCAAGCCCTGCAGGGTGCGGGAACCCGTCACTAGGATCGACACGTTGATCCGATACCGAACGCAGTCGGGGCATCCCGCCCCTGAACACCAATGGAGGACTCGTGGGAGTCAGCCTCAGCAAGGGCGGCAACGTATCGCTTTCGAAGGAGGCCCCGGGACTGACCGCGGTCATCATCGGTCTGGGGTGGGACATCCGCACCACCACCGGCACCGACTTCGACCTCGACGCCAGCGCCATCCTCACGAACCCGGACGGCAAGGTCAGCAGTGACGCCAACTTCGTGTTCTTCAACAACCTGAAGAGCCCGGACGGCTCGGTCGAGCACACCGGGGACAACACCACCGGTGAGGGCGAGGGCGACGACGAGCAGATCAAGGTCAACCTCGCCGGCGTCCCGGCCGACATCGAGAAGATCGTCTTCCCGGTCTCGATCTACGACGCCGAGAACCGCCAGCAGTCCTTCGGCCAGGTCCGCAACGCGTTCATTCGCGTGGTGAACCAGTCGGGCGGGGCGGAGATCGCGCGCTACGACCTGTCCGAGGACGCCTCGACGGAGACCGCCATGGTCTTCGGCGAGCTCTACCGGCACGGCGCGGAGTGGAAGTTCCGCGCCATCGGCCAGGGCTACGCCTCGGGCCTGCGCGGTATCGCGCAGGACTTCGGCGTCAACGTCTGAGCAAAAGCCCTTCGGCCCATCCGTCCGGCGCCGCACACTTCACGTGCGGCGCCGGACGCGCTCGGCAACCCAACGTATGACCTCGGGGAGGACCAGAATCATGGGCGTCACGCTCGCCAAGGGAGGCAATGTCTCCCTCTCGAAGGCCGCACCCAACCTCACACAGGTGTTGATCGGGCTCGGCTGGGACGCACGCTCCACCACCGGAGCCGACTTCGACCTGGACGCCAGCGCACTGCTGTGCAACTCCGGCCGGGTGCTCGGCGACGAGTATTTCGTTTTCTACAACCAGCTCAAGAGCCCGGAGGGCTCGGTGGAGCACACCGGGGACAACCTCACGGGTGAGGGCGAGGGTGACGACGAGTCGATCCTGATCGACCTCTCCAAGGTTCCGGACAATGTGGACAAGATCGTCTTCCCGGTATCCATCCACGACGCCGACAACCGTGGCCAGACCTTCGGCCAGGTCAGCAACGCTTTCATCCGCGTCGTCAACCAGGCCGACGGCCAGGAACTCGCGCGCTACGACCTGTCCGAGGACGCCTCCACGGAAACGGCGATGATCTTCGGCGAGGTTTACCGCTATGGAGCGGAATGGAAGTTCCGCGCAGTGGGACAGGGGTACGCGTCGGGCTTGCGGGGCATCGCTCTAGACTTCGGAGTCAACGTTTCGTAAAGCCGGGTACGGCGGGGGGAAACCCTCTCCGGACTTCGTCCGGGGGTAGCCCCCCAACACACGATGGGGTAACCAGTGGTCCTGAAAACCTTCGGCTGGTCGTTCGCGGTCACCGCGGTCGGCTTGGTCGCGGCGGTGTTGATCGACGGATGGACGGCGTTCGGGATCGTCCTGATCCTTTCCGTTCTCGAAATCTCGCTGTCCTTCGACAACGCGGTGGTCAACGCCGGAATCCTGAAGAAGATGAGCCCGTTCTGGCAAAAGATCTTCCTCACGGTCGGCGTTCTGATCGCCGTCTTCGGAATGCGGCTGGTCTTCCCCGTCGTGATCGTGGCGATCACCGCGTCGCTCAACCCCATCGATGCCGTCGACCTGGCGCTGAATGACGCGGACCGTTACCAGCAGCTGGTCACCGACGCGCACCCGGCGATCGCGGCCTTCGGCGGCATGTTCCTGTTGATGATCTTCCTCGACTTCATTTTCGAGGAGCGTGACATCAAGTGGCTCGGCTGGATCGAGCGCCCGCTGGCCAAGCTCGGCAAGGTCGACATGCTGTCGGTCTGCATCGCCCTGGTCGTCCTGCTCGTCTCCGCGCTGTACTTCGCCTCGCACGCCCACCAGCACGGTGGCATCCACGTCAACAAGGCGGAGACGGTCCTGCTCTCCGGCGTCGGCGGTCTCATCACGTACCTGGTGGTCGGCGGCCTCTCCGGCTTCTTCGAGAACCGGCTGGAGGAGGAAGAGGAGCGCGAGCACGAGGCCGAGGAAGAGGCCAGGCGCGAGGGCAAGCCGGTCTCCGCGGTGACCCTCGCCGGCAAGGCCGCGTTCTTCATGTTCCTCTACCTCGAGGTCCTGGACGCGTCCTTCTCCTTCGACGGTGTCATCGGCGCCTTCGCCGTCACGAACGACATCATCCTGATGGCGCTCGGCCTCGGTATCGGCGCCATGTACGTCCGCTCGCTCACGGTCTACCTGGTCCGCCAGGGCACCCTCGACGACTACGTCTACCTGGAGCACGGCGCGCACTACGCGATCGGCGCCCTCGCGGCGATCCTGCTCGTCACCATCCGTTTCGAGATCAACGAGTTCATCACCGGCCTCACCGGTGTCGTCCTGATCGCCTGGTCCTTCTGGTCCTCCGTGCGCCGCAACAACGCGCTGGCGGCGGCCGAGGGAAAAGGTGAGACCTCGGACGACAAGGCCGAGGTCTCGTCCGGGGTCTGACCCCGGTCCGGGTTCCGGGGTGTGACCCGGGCCCAGGTGAGGAACGCTCTTGTACGGGGCGGCCGTTGAGGACGAGTCCTCGCGGCCGCCCCGCAGGCATACAGAGGGAACGTGGGGGCGGAATGGGCATCTGGCAGGACCTGTGGCGCGGGCGCTCGGCCGACTTCGACTCGGGCAGCGCGGCCACCAACTCCATCGAGCTGACCAAGCGGAACCACACGGTCTCGCTCACCAAGCAGGGCGCGGCCACCGGCAACCTGCGCATCAACCTGTCCTGGCGGATGCGCACCTCCGACATAGGCGGGCCGCAACGCGGCAGCCTGCTGCGCCACCCCTTCCGCACGTTCAAGCCGGAAGTGGTCCAGGCGCACACCCAGAGCATGGTCAACGTCGACCTCGACCTCGGCGTCATGTACGAACTCAAGGACGGCTCCAAGGGCGTCGTCCAGCCGCTGGGCAGCTTCTTCGGCGAACTCAACGGCCCGCCGTACGTCAAACTCAGCGGCGACGACCGCTTCGGCTCGGCGTCCGGCGAGACGATCTACGTCAACCTCGACCACCGCGAAGACATCCAGCGGCTCCTGGTCTTCGTCTACATCTACGACCAGACCCCCGCCTTCGACCGTACGCACGCCATCGTCACGCTCTTCCCGAGCAACGGCCCACGGGTCGAGATCAGCCTCGACGAACGCCATCCGCAGGCCCGTTCCTGCGCCGTCGTGATGATCGAGAACGTCAAGGGCGAACTGATCGTGCGCCGCGAGGTGCGGTTCGTGTACGGATTCCAGGCCGAACTCGACCGGCTGTACGGCTGGGGGCTGCAATGGGGGCGGGGGTACAAGTCCAAGGCCGGCCGCTAGCGAGGGGCGTACGCCGACCGCCGAGCGCCGCCCTTATAAGGCGGATGTCTCCAGGGCGGAGCTCAGCGCCCGATGAACTGCGGCCCCTGCGGCGGCAGTTTGAAGTCCGGGTCAGGCAGCGTGCCGACCGCCTGCGGGAAGCCGTACGCGGGCGCCGCGGCCGGCGCGGTCTGGGGCCCCGGATATCCGTAGGCGGGCTGGCTGGACGGCTGGGGATATCCGTACGAGGGCTGGGCCGGCGCCGCCTGGGGCCCGGGATAGCCGTACGCGGGCTGCTGCGGCACCGGGGCGGGCTGCTCGGGCGGCAGGGGTACGGAGGTCTCGGGGGCGGCGGCGGGCGCGGACCACGCCGGGGCGTGGGGGGCGGGGTCCGTCAGCGGGGCGGCGGCCTCCGTTTCGTCCACCAGGATCCCGTAGTCGCTCGCCAGCCCCTGCAGGCCCTCCGAGTAGCCCTCGCCGAGCGCCCGGAACTTCCAGCCCCCGTCGCGCCGGTACAGTTCGCCACAGATCAGCGCCGTCTCGGTGCCGGTCTCCGGCGTGATGTCGAAGTACGCCAGCGGTTCGGCGTCCGCGAGAGACGCGTCGTACAGCAGGATGCGCAAGCCGCGTACGCGGTCGAAGGTGACGTCCTCGGCCGATGCGACCAGCAGAATCTGTCCGACAGCGGACTCGACACCCGACAGATCCGTCTGGATGGTGTCGGTAAGGCCCTCGGTCCCGCGTTTCTTGCCGAGCAGTCTGACCTTGCCCGAGGGGTGGCGGGGCTGGTTGTAGAAGACGAAGTCCTCGTCGGATCGCACACGACCGTCGTGGCCGAGGAGCAGCGCCGAGGCGTCCACGTCCGGGACACCCTGTCCGGGCGCCCAGCGCAGCACCGCGCGCACCGCTGTGGCCTCCAGCGGGACGTTCGACCCTTTCAGCATCGCGTGCGTCATGCGGTCATCCTGCCCTCTGGGGCCTGGTCAGGACAACGCGGGGGTGAAGATCCCCGGCCTGGATCGGCGAACAGTCGACATGGCTGAGTTACCAGAACTTCATGCCCGGTGGGAACCCTTGACATTGATCTATACGTACTATTACCGGCCACATCAGATCTGGCCGCCTAGCCGCCACGGGGAGATTCATGCGTCATTTCGGTCATATCGCCCCGGAAGAGCGGCAGCGCCTCTTCCACCGGGAGCCGAGCGTCTTCACCGCCGAATCGCCGGCGCACGTGCTCGCGGCCGCCCTGGGAGCCACCCTCTACAGCCCCGCGACCAGGCCGCAGCTGGCCGACGACATCGTCAAGCAGGCCAGGCGCGGCGTGGTCTCCATGGTGCTGTGCCTGGAGGACTCGATCGACGACGCCGAGGTCGTGGGCGCCGAGGAGAACCTGGTCCGCCAGTTCACCGACCTCGCGGAACGGCCGCACCTCTCCGAGCTGCCCCTGCTCTTCGTACGGGTCCGTGAACCCGAGCAGATCCCGGACCTCGTCCAGCGGTTCGGCCCGGCGGTGCGGCTGCTGTCCGGATTCGTCCTGCCGAAGTTCACCGAGGAGCGGGGCGTCCCCTTCCTGGAGGCGCTCACGGCGGCCGAGAACACGAGCGGACGGCGCCTCTTCGCGATGCCGGTCCTCGAATCGCCCGGCCTGCTGCACCTGGAGACCCGCAGGGAGACCCTGGAGGGCATCCACCGCACGGTCACCAAATACCGCGACCGCGTCCTCGCGCTGCGCCTCGGCGTCACCGACTTCTGCTCGGCGTACGGACTGCGCAGGGCGCCCGACATGACCGCGTACGACGTCCAGATCGTCGCCTCCGTGATCGCCGACGTGGTGAACGTGCTCGGGCGGGCGGATGGCACCGGCTTCACGGTGACCGGCCCGGTGTGGGAGTACTTCCGGGTCCAGGAGCGCATGTTCAAGCCGCAGCTGCGCCGCAGCCCCTTCCAGGAGGGTGAGGTCGAGGGACTGCGCCAGACACTCATCGAGCACGATCTGGACGGGCTGCTGCGCGAGATCGCCCTCGACCGCGCCAACGGCCTGCTCGGCAAGACCTGCATCCACCCCTCGCACGTGCCGGCCGTGCACGCGTTGTCCGTGGTCAGCCACGAGGAGTACAGCGACGCGCAGGACATCCTGCGGCCCGAGCGCTGCGGCGGGGGTGTGCTGCGGTCGGCGTACACGAACAAGATGAACGAGGTGAAGCCGCACCGCGCCTGGGCCGAGCGCACCCTTCAGCGCGCCGAGGTCTTCGGCGTCGCCAACGAGGACATCGGCTTCGTGGAACTGCTGGCCGCGGGACTTCCCGACTGAACTTCCCGACTCAGGCCGGACTTCCCGGCTGAGACCTGAGCGGCCCGACCAGCCGTAGTGGCCTATACCGACTAAGGAATTGATGAGCAACGTGGTGTGGACGGGGACCTGGGTCGCCGAGCGGCTCGGCGTCGAGCTGGTCGGGGACGAGAAGCTGAGCGACCTGCTGGGGCTCGCGCTGCGGCGCAACCCCAAGCGGGCGCATCTGCTCGTGTCGAACGTGCTCGGCAAGCATGTGCCGCAGTCGCCGTCCGTGGTGTACGGGTACGGATTCGCGCTCGGCCGGCGCGTGCGGGACCTGCTGGGCGCCGAGGAGTGCCGTGCCGCGGTGGTCCTCGGCTATGCCGAGACGGCCACCGGGCTCGGCCACTGTGTCGCGGACGGCGTGGGCCTCGCGCCCTACCTGCACTCCACCCGCCGACCCGTCCCCGGCGTGACCAGCGCGGGCGGCTTCGAGGAGTCCCACTCGCACGCCACCTCGCATCTGCTCCTCCCCGAGAACCCGGACCTGCTGGCCGGCTCCGGCCCGCTGGTCCTCGTCGACGACGAGTTCTCCACCGGCAACACGGTCCTCAACACCATCCGTGACCTGCACGCCCGCTACCCGCGCGAGCGGTACGTCGTCGTCGCCCTGGTCGACATGCGGTCCGCCGCCGACCTGGGGCGCCTGGACGAGTTCGCCCGGGAGATCGGCGCGCGGGTCGATCTGGTGACCGCGGCATCGGGCACGGTGAACCTTCCCGAAGGGGTGCTGGAGAAGGGGCAGGCACTGGTCGCCGAGCACGAGGCGGCGGCGCTCGCGGCGCCGGCGGGGCCCGCGGCACTCGCGGCGCTTGCTCGCTCCCGTGCCGGGAGAATCACCCGCGTCGAGCTCGGCTGGCCGCGTGGCGTTCCCGACGGCGGACGGCACGGGTTCGCGCCCGGCCAGCGAATACGGCTGGACGGCGCCCTGCCCACGCTGGCCGCGCGGATCGCCGACGCACTGCCCGACGACGCCCGGCGGGTACTCGTACTCGGCTGCGAGGAGTTGATGTACGCGCCGCTGCGACTGGCCCGCGAGCTGGAGCAGGTGGTGGCCGCCGAGGTGCGCTACTCCACGACCACCCGGTCCCCGGTGCTCGCCCTGGACGACCCCGGCTACGCGATACGCAGCCGGCTCGTCTTCCCCGCCCACGACAACCCGGGCGACGGCCCCGGCGAGCGCTACGCCTACAACGTCGCAGGCGCAGGCTTCGACGCCGTCATCGCCGTCGTCGACTCCACCGCCGACACCGCCGAACTGCACGCCGTGGACGGCCTGTTGGCGCAGCTCGCCGCCCACACGCCGAACGTCCTGCTCGCCGTCGTCCCCTCGTACGTCCCCGGGCGCCCGTCCACCGAAAGGCCCTCCATGCTCCCCGAGCCCCTCCGCGGCCCAGCCTTCTCCTCGTACGCACCGGAGGACGTCGGCTGGCTGCTACAGGACCTCTCGGACGTGACGCTGGAGGCGCCGACCGAGGAGCGCGAGGAGGCCATCCAGAGCGGCGGCGCCCACTACGCGGAGTCGCTGCCGGTCGAGTACCAGCCGAACGCCCACTACCAGGAGCTGTTCCACGCGGCGCTCGACACCTCGGCCGCCCGGATCGCCCAGGCCGTCGGCGCGGTCACCGAGCTGGTGCTCGCCGAGCGTTCACCCCGCCCCGTGCTCGTGTCGCTGGCCCGCGCGGGCACCCCGGTAGGCGTCCTGATGCGCCGCTGGGCCCAGTACCGGCACGGCCTCGACCTCCCGCACTACGCCGTCTCCATCGTCCGGGGCCGCGGCATCGACGCCAACGCGCTGCGCTGGCTGGCCGCCCACCACGACCCCGCCGACGTCGTGTTCGTCGACGGCTGGACCGGAAAGGGCGCGATCACCCGCGAACTCGCCGACGCGATAAGGGAGTTCGAGGAGGCCGAAGGAGTCACCGGCTTCGACCCGGAGATCGCGGTGCTCGCCGACCCGGGCTCGTGCGTGCGGACGTACGGCACCCGCGAGGACTTCCTCATCCCCTCCGCCTGCCTCAACTCGACGGTGTCCGGCCTGATTTCGCGCACCGTCCTGCGCTCCGACCTCGTCGGCGAACACGACTTCCACGGTGCGAAGTTCTACCGCGAGCTCGCCGGATCCGACGTCTCCGTCGACTTCCTGGACGCCGTCGCCGCCCGCTTCCCCGACATCACCGACGCGGCCTGCGCCCAGGCCAAGGAGCTGCTCGCCGCCGACCGCACGCCCACCTGGGAGGGCTGGGGGGCCGTCGAGCGGATCAGCGAGGAGTACGGGATCCATGACGTGAACCTCGTCAAGCCGGGCGTCGGCGAGACCACCCGGGTGCTGCTGCGCCGCGTCCCCTGGAAGATCCTGGCCCGCGCCGGAGCGGGCGCCGACCTCGACCACGTACGCCTGCTCGCCGAGCAGCGCGGGGTGCCCGTCGAGGAGGTCGCCGAACTCCCGTACACCTGCGTGGGGTTGATCCACCCGAAGTTCACCCGCGGTGCGACGGGTGCCGACGGCAGGACGGTGACGGTCTGATGCCCGGAGTCTCGAATACTTCCGCGTCGGCCTCGGCGCCTTCGACGGCCTCGCCCAAGGTGCTCGTCGCCAGTGACCTCGACCGCACGCTCATCTACTCCGCCGCCGC
This sequence comes from Streptomyces sp. NPDC087263, assembly GCF_044744645.1. NCBI lineage: Bacteria > Bacillati > Actinomycetota > Actinomycetes > Kitasatosporales > Streptomycetaceae > Streptomyces > Streptomyces sp. NPDC087263. The sequence continues at coordinate 593,655 of NZ_JBIUYT010000001.1, read as the reverse complement.
CCTCTCGCTGACCATGGCGGACGCGCAGGCGCCCCGGCTGCTCTGCGTCGAGGTGCACGAGAGCAGGCCGCTGTCGTACATGACGGAGACCGCGGCCGCCCTGCTGGCCGAACTCGGCGAGGTGGCGGACTTCGTCCCCACCACGACCCGCACCCGCAAGCAGTACCAGCGCATCAGCCTGCCGGGCCCTGCCCCGAAGTACGCGATCTGCGCCAACGGCGGGCACCTGCTCGTCGACGGCATCTCCGACCCCGACTGGTACGCGCGGGTCACCGCACGGCTGGCCAGCGAGTGCGCCTCCCTCACCGAGGTGCGCGAGCACATGGAGGCCACCGCCGACCCGGCCTGGGTCCGCAAACACCGCGTCGCCGAGGACCTGTTCGCCTATCTCGTCGTCGAGCGCGAACTGCTCCCCGAGGACTGGGTCAAGGAACTCGCCGTCTGGGCCGAGAACCGCGGCTGGACCGTGTCCCTCCAGGGCCGCAAGATCTACGCCGTACCGAAGCCGCTCACCAAGAGCGCGGCGATGTACGAGGTCGCGCGGCGCACGGGAGCGTCCCTGACGCTGGCCGCCGGGGACTCTCTCCTCGACGCCGACCTGCTGCTCGCCGCCGACCGGGGATGGCGCCCGGGGCATGGGGAACTGGCGGAGGCGGGGTGGATGGCGCCTACGGTTACGGCGCTTGCGGAGTTCGGGGTCGCGGCGGGGGAGCGGATACTGCGGGAGCTCTTGGGTGGGTGCGAACACCACGACCCGCGCCCCGTCTAGGGGCGCGGGGAACGGCGCGACAAGACCCCACCGGTCCGCAGCCAAAAGACACTCAAGACAACCCCGCGGGGTCTAGGTCCGGGGTCTGGGGCGGAGCCCCAGGGATGGGACGGGAAGGGGCGGCGGGGGCGAAACACCTGTAGGTCAGCCGCAGCAGCCCCCGCCGCAGCAGCCGCCACCGCCACCGCCCGGGGCGGGTGCCGGCGCGGAGGCCGACCCGCCCACGGCGACCGTCGACAGCAGCTTCACCGTGTCGTCATGGCCGGCGGGGCAGGCCGCGGGGGCGGAGGACTCCGCCATCGGGCGGCTCTTTTCGAACGTGTCGCCGCAGGTCCGGCAGCGGTACTCGTAGCGAGGCATGGGGCACAGGTTAGCTGGCGCCCCGTGCCTCTGCCGAGGGTCACTTGCGTAGCTCGCGCCCGCCCGCCCGCTGGAGGGCGAGTGCGTGGGCCTTGGCCCGCAGACGCTGCTCCTGTTCCTGCCGCTCGGGATGGCGGGCCTTCCAGTACGGGTTGTCGTGAGGCAGGGCCGAGCCGACCCTTCCGTACATCCCGAAGAACATCAGCGTGACGCCCACGACAAAGCTGAACAGCACGTTCTGGATGCGGAAGGCGAGGAAGTTGGCGCCGGTGTCGAGCAGCGCCAGGTTCACGAAGCCGCTGAGGATGAAGAGGACGCCGAGGACCATGTTGAGGGTGGAGGCGAAGTTCCCGCCGATCACCATCCCCGCGAACAGGAGCAGCCCGACGCAGATCGACAGCACGCTGAGCGCGCCGTTGGTGCTCAGCCCCGCGACCTGGTCCCCGCGGGTGTCGAAGAAGCCGACCTTGTCGATGAGCCCCAGGATGCCGAACGCGAGCAGTACGAGGCCCATCAGGCCCGCGCCGATCCGGTAGAAGGTGCTGAGGCGGTGATCGACGGGCAGATGTTCGTCGAAGTCGATGCGCCGCCGCCTGGTTCCCGGGCGAAGTACGTGTGTGGCCATGTCCGCCTCCTCACGCTCACGCATTTAGCGGAGGCCGTACGTATCTTCAGGATCCGCCCGGGACACCGGGATCGCCACCCCCGGGGCTGTACGTGGTGTTGCGGTATGCGGATTTCAGGTCCCGCCGCACCTGGAGCCGTACGTGGTGTTCAGGCCTCGCCGCTCCCGGGGCCGTACGCGGTGTTCAGGCTCCGTCGCCCCGGAGCCGTACCTGCCCCGGTGCTCAGGCCCCGCCGCCCCGCTCCTCGCGGATCTGCGAGACCACCCGCGCCACCGTCTGCCGTACCGCCTCGGTCTCGGTGAGGAAGTGCCAGTAGTCGGGGTGGCGCCCCTCCAGCGAGGTGATGGCGCGCTCCAGGCGGGCCACCGCCTCGTCGAGGGGGCGGGCCTGGCGCGGGTCGGGGGTGTTGCGGCCCGCCATGGCCAGGCGCTGGGCGTCACGGATGGCGAAGCGGGTGCGGTCGATCTCCTGCTGCGGGTCCTTCGCCACGGCGTTCAGCCGCCGCAGCCGGTCGCCCGCCGCCGAGACCGCCTCGTCGGTGTTGTTGAGCAGCGCCCGGACGGTCGACAGCAGAGAGGTCGCGTCCGGCCAGCGCTGCTCGTCACGCGCGGTCCGCGCCTCTTTCAGCTTCAGCTCGGCCTGCCGTACGCTCTCCGCGGCCTGCTCCGGCACATGCTGAAGGTCCTGCCAGCACGCGGCCGAGAACCGCCGCCGCAGCTCGCTCAGCACCGGCTCCACCTGCCCGGATCGCGTGGTCAGTGCCTGCGCGCGGGTCCGCAGCGAGACCAGCCGGTGGTCGATCTCGGCGGCCCGCTCGGGAAGCCGCTCCGCCTCCGTCCGTACCGCCTCGGCCTCCTTCGAGACCCGCTCGGCGCGCTCCAGCGTCTCCGGCACGCCGTGCTGCCCGGCGCCCTGGTTGAGCCTGGTCAGCTCGGGTCCGAGGGCGGCCAGCCGGGCGGCGAGGTCGTCGGCCTTGAGCCCAGACCCCCGTACGCCGTCCAGCGCGTTCGAGGCGGCCAGCAGGGCCTGGCGGGCGCGCTCCACGGACGGGGCGAGCCGGGCGAGCTGCGTCTCGGCCTTGCCGAGCAGCGGCCCGAGCCCCTGCTCGAACCGGTCCAGCTCCGTCTTGACCCGGTCCAGCTCGTCCTTGGCGGCGGTGAGCTCGGTGCGGGCCCGGGTGGCGACCGAGGCCTCCAGCTCGTCCCGGTCGAGATCGTGGGCGTCGACGGCGGTGATGTACTGCTGACTGGCCTCGTCGATGCGCCGCCCCAGCGCCTCGAAGTCGGAGACGGCACGGCGGGCCGCCGGGGAGGCGTCGACGGCCGTGATGGTCTCTATCGAGATCCGCAGATCACGCTGGGCGGTGTCGAGTTCGTAAAAGGCGGCCGCGGCGGCGTCCTTCGCTGCCTGTGCCTCGGCCCGCTGACCCTCGGCGCGCCCGCCGAACCAGCGCCGGGTGCCGCCGCCCGCGAAGGCCGCGGGCAGCGCGAGGGCGACGAGCAGCGGCAGGGCCATGAGGGTCACCGCGTCACGGACGGCGTACGAGATGGTGTGCGGGAAACCGAAGGGGCGGTCCTCCCTGGAGCCCGGAGGGCGACCACCTTCTGCCCGTGCCCATGGCACAGACGCCGTGTACGGCTCTGAAGGTGTCGCCGTCACATCCCTCTCCCGTGTGGTGATACGCCCTGCCCGGTGTCATTCTCCCACCCGTTAAGGACGAACACACGGGCTGGTTAGTTCGCGGTTCGCACCGTGATCTTCCCATCGCCGGTGTGGGCGGACACCACATGCGAACTGGCGTCACTCCGCGGCACCGACACATCCACCGAGCCGTCGCCGCTCTCCGTCGTCACCCGGTACGTCTCCTGCGGCAGCGCGATGGTGACGGAACCGTCCGCGGTGCGGGACTCCACGAGGTCCGGTACGGCGTCGAGTTCGAGCCGTACGGAGCCGTCCTGGGTGCGCGCCTGGACGCGCCGCGAGTCGACGCCGCTCGCGTGGATCGAGCCGTCGGCGGTACGCAGCTCCAGCGGCCCGGAGGAGTCCTTCACCCGTACGGATCCGTCCGACGTACGGATGCTCAGCGCGTCCTTGAACCCCTGCGCGTTCACGCTTCCGTCCGCGTCCTTCACGGTGACGGCGACGCCGCGCGGCACCACGATCCGGTGCCTGGCCGAGCAGTCGGCGACCACACCCGAGCACTTCATCCGCAGCACCAGCCGGTCGCCATCCATCTTCCAGGTCACCTTCGGGTCCGCGCCGACGACGACGCTGCCCTGGAACCAGCGGGTGACCTCGACCTTGTCGGCCTCGTCCGAGTCCGCCACGACGAGGTCGAGCGCGGAGTCGTCGGAGTCGACGGTGAGCGTGCGGCCGTTCAGGGCGAAGGACCGGTGCTCGGGTTCCTTGTCGTCCCCGGCACTGGCGCCGCATCCCGCGGCGAGCAGCGCCACGACGGCCATGGCGCCGGTGACGGCGACCGCGCGGGTACGCGTCGAGCGAGTATGCGTACGTGCTGTGCGGGTACGGGTACGTGCGGTCCGATTACGTACTGTGCGAGCCATGAAGGTCTCCCCCTGAGAAGTACCGCGACGTGCGCCGGGCCTCTCGGGCACCTGCTCTTCCGACGCTCTTCGAACGTACGGATCCGCGGGCGGCGGGGGGATCCGGGTGACTCCCGGGTCTGAGGTGGGGCAAACCCCCGAACCGGTCGCGGGCCGCTCCCGGGCCTGTCCCGTGCTGGTCACCGAACCCGGCCCCCGGATACGCGTTTGCAGGGCATCCCCCCGGGCAATGTAGGCTGTCGACTCGTCCTGGGCGCGTAGCTCAGTGGTAGAGCGCCGCCCTTACAAGGCGGATGTCGGCGGTTCGAAACCGTCCGCGCCCACCGGGATAAAGCGATGAGGGCCCAGGCCAGGAGAACCTTCCCTGAGCCCTGGGCCTTCTCGTTTCCCGCACTCGCTACGGTGTTGGACAGCCCCAGCACGACCTGACCCGCCCGGTTCGCGATCATGGCTGTACGGCGGAAGGGAGGGCGACACATGGCGACCGAGGCGGCTCAAGGGATCGCGGATCCGGAGAGCGCGCGTATCCCCGAGACCGTGGCCGGGGGCACCGTCATTCTGCTCAACGGCACGTCCAGTTCGGGGAAGAGCAGCATCGCCCGGGAACTCCTCGACGTGCTCGACGGGACGTGGTTCCACATGCCGGTGGACGCCTTTCATGCGATGCGTGGCGGTGGTGAGATCGCCGACGACGATCTTCAGGCGGAGATCGACCGCACGGCCAAGGGATTCCACCGTGCCGTCGCGGGTATGGCGGCCGGTGGCAACAATCTCGTCGTCGATCATCCGCTGAGCCGTCGTTGGCGGCTGCTGGACCTTCTCGGTCTGCTCGTGCCCGAGGACACGGTGCTGGTCGGGGTCAGGTGCCCGCTGCCCGAGCTGGAGCGCCGGGAGAACGAGCGCGGGGACCGGCAGCGGGGGCTGGCCGCCATGCAGTACGGCGAGGTCCATTCCCACCAACTGCACGATCTCGACGTCGACAGCAGTCTTCTCAACCCGCGGGAGTGCGCTCTTCGGGTACGGGACCTCCTGGCGGACCGCCCTCGCCCCACCGCCTTCGAGACGCTCCGGCGGACGCTGCGTACACCTCAGGCTCTTCGGACCTCGCCGAAGGCCGGCTGAGCCGGCGCGTTCACGCCGGGTCCTCGTGGGCGTGCTTGAGGCTCGCGCGGGCATGGACCGTTTCCTCGGGGGTGACCTCCGACCAGAAGCGGTGGCAGGTCACGAACACGGCGAGCTCGCGCTCTCGCCGACGGAGCTTTTCGACCTCGGCCTGTTCGTCGGCGGTCCAGCCGGGGGAGGCGGGGCGTTCCACCTTGCGCCAGCCGTTGGCGTCGCTGAAACCGTCCAGCGGTTCGACCGACCAGGGGAGTCGCTTCAGCAGGGCCAGTAGCTCGGCCCGGACCTGATGCAGCTCCTCCTGGCCGGCCAGGAGGTCACTCGGAAAGTCATAGGTCGCAGCCACGCGGCAATGGTACGCCTGTTCGATTTTGGGATGCGAGTTCCTTCCGGGACTTCACGCGAACGGGTGGGGCGTGATCTCTCGCAGCGAGGTTGGGCATTGTCGGCGAAGTCCGGTGACCGCTGGGTTTTCATGTCTGGGTACGCGACACCCGGGCGGGAGGATGGATCACCGTCCCGTGGACCCGGTTGGGCACCGTGTCCGCCCCGTTCGCCGATTTCACCTGGCGCCGTGCACGGTCGCTGCCGGCCGCGCGGGGAGCGGATACCACCGACGAGGGCGCCATCGCCGCGGCGGCCGAGGACCTGCTGACCCGGGCCGGGGCAGGACTGGACCGGCGGATCGCCGTGCGCACCCGGGCCGCGTCCGCACTTCCCGGCCGCCCGTCGGCAGGGGACCTATCCCGAAGTCGTTATTCTCACCGGCCTGTTCGCCTCACCGCACTGGCGACACCACCCCCAGTTGCCGACCGAGGCGGCACAACGCTTCGGCATCGCTTCCCACCAACTCCCGTCGAGCCCGGCTCGGAAGCCGGGACCGAGTAGTTGGCCACCGAGCATCACAGTCGGTCAGTAGGCTCGTGTCCATGGGTGCGTTCCTACCGTTCCTGATCTTCTTCGGCGGCCTCGCCGCTGTCCTGGGCTTCTTTGCGTGGCTGGCCGCGCGTATGCGTCGTCGGGGCCTTGCGGGCGGGGCCATGAGCGCCGCCCTGGCCTCCTACGAAGAGGCGTTCCGCATCACCGCTCACGAATCTCACGTGGAGATCCGAGCCCAGGCAGAACGCAGGGCGCCGATCCTGTCGCCGGACGATCACTGGGGGCGCAGCCCTGGCGAAGCCGGCCAGGTCGGCGCAGAGGACCGTCGACCACGTCAGGTGCGCCGCCGCCGCTCACGTCGGGGCCTTGGCCGCTGGGTCGATCGCCTGAGGTCTGGTCGCTGATCATCGTGCTGCACGCGCCGAAGGAGCTGCACGCGCCGAAGGAGATGGCCGGCGGGCTGGTGCAGCCGGTCCCACACTCCGGCCTCGTGCCAGTCCCGTAGTCGGCGCCGGCACGTCATCCCGGACCCGAAGCCGAGCCCCTGCGGCAGCCACTCCCACTGGCTTTCTATGAGGTGCTCCAACTCCCGCAGCTGACGGCCTGGAAAACGGTGTGCGGTCGGCTGAGCCGGGGTGATAGGTAAGCGATGTGACAGAGAGTCTTGAGTTTTCCGCCCTGCTGCAACTGATCGACGAGCGGTCGGCCGCGTTCCGGAGTGCGGTTGCCGCCGCGCCCAGCCTGGACGCGCCGGTGCCGTCCTGCCCCGAGTGGACGTTGTTCGATCTGGTGCGGCACCTGGGTACGGGCCAGCGCTGGTGGGCCGCGATCGTCGCCGCGGGCCCGGCTGAGGCTCCGCCGGGCAAGGATGCCGCGGGGGTACCGTGCGAGCTCGAGGCGCTGCTGGCCTGGTACGCCGAGTCGAACGAGCTGCTGCTGAGTGCGCTGCGCGAGGCCGGCCCGGAGCGCGAGTGCTGGGCGTGGTGGGGCGCCGGCGTGTCGCCGGCGAATGCCTGGGGCGTTGCCCGGCGCCGGGTGCACGAGGTGCTGGTGCACACCTACGACGCCCAGCTCGCCGCAGGCGCCGTGCGGCCGATGCCGGCGGACGTCGCGATCGACGGCGTGGCCGAGTTCCTCGACACCTGCAACTCCACCCCGGCGCCCTGGCCGCACGAGGCCGCCACCATCCACTACCACGCCACCAAGGGCCGCTCCTGGCTCCTCGCGTTGGACGGCACCGGCGCCTGGCCCGCACCCCTCACCGACGACGCCGCGCCCCCCTCCGCTTCGGCCACGGGCACGGCGGAGCAGCTGCTCCTCTTCGTCTGGGGCCGCCTCACGCTGAGGGACCTGAAGATCGAGGGCGACCAGCAGGTGTTCGAGCATCTGATCGCCTGGGAGCCCGAGGAGTAGCCAGTCAATACCGCCGGGACGGTCTTGACGACGTCCGCCTCGGTGAACATCGCGAACAGCTCCGCGTCCGCGCGGCGGACGGCCGGTACGGCCTCGTACAGCTCGGGCCCGAGAGCCTCCCGCAGCACTGCCGACTCAGCCAGGCAGGGGGTATGGCTACGGGCGGGCTTTCCCAAGCGGCCGGTGTTTCACCCGGTTGCGACGTCGTCGCGCCGTCCCTTGCCTCGGTCCCGCTCCTGGCCCTTCACGGCAACAACCTCAAGGAGACTCCGGCGAGCGGCCGTTGTCGAAGATGACCCCGTACTCGCCCACGCTCACCGGGACATTGACCCACCGGGCCTTGCCGTCGACGGACGAGGCGTACTGGCAGCGGTGACACCGTACAGCGCCTGGGCCGCCACCTCCGCGTCGATCCGCACGGGTACCGGCTCCGCGATCATGGCTATGCCCAGGGAGAGTTCTACCGGTGCGCACGCAGCCCAACTCCAGCCAGCCGCGCGGGCTGTGGATCCAGCCGATGATCCGGAACACCGGCGGCGCCACCGCTTGACCCGACCTGACCTGTCGCAGTGAACCTCGCTGTCGCGGGTGAGTCGGCCGCGATCAAGGAGGACTTCCGGCTCGGCTGCCAGATCGTCCGCGGGCCTGAGGTAGGAACTCATGGACTGCTGGAGTTCGGGAGTGGTCATTCCGGGGCCGTCGGGCGAGAGATCGTTCTTCGACAGGTTGCGCAGCAGCCAGAACTGGGGCTGGGTGCGGCTTCGTGGCCCGCTCCGGCGCTCAGCCCGCCCGGGTGATGGTGACCTTGACGTGTTTCATGAGGGGCTGGTCGCTCTGGGTGCTGTAGTCGCCGATCGCGCAGAGGACGTTCATCTCCGGCATGTAGCCGGCCGCGCAGCCGCGGGGGATGTCGTACGGGATGGCGAGGTAGCCGTCGAGGTGGCGATGGGTGCCGTCCTTGGCGGTGCTGGTGATGTCGACCGGGTCGAACTCGGAGACGCCGCGCTCGCGCATGTCGTCCTTGTTCATGAAGACGAGCGTGCGCAGGTTCTTGATGCCGCGGTAGCGGTCGTTGTCGGAGTAGATGGTCGTGTTCCACTGGTCGTGGGAGCGCAGGGTGCTCAGCGCCAGGGTGCCGGGGGCCGGGACCACGTCGGGCAGCGGCGCGGCGGAGAACTCGGCGCGGCCCGACGGCGTGAGGAAGACCAGTTCGCGGGCGGGCTGCTTGATCCGGAAGCCGAGCGGCAGGCGTACCCGGCGGTTGAAGTCCTCGAAACCGTCCAGGACCTGGGCCATGGTGTCGCGGATGCGGTCGTAGTCCTCGACGTACCACTCCCACGGGGTGGAGCCGTCCGGCAGGGCGGCGCCGGCCATCCCGGCGATGATGGCGGGTTCGGACAGCAGGTTCCGTGAGGCCGGACGCCGCATGCCGACGGACAGGTGGACCATGCTCATCGAGTCCTCGACCGAGGTGCTCTGGACGCCTCGGCGCTGCTGGTCCTTTTCGGTACGGCCCAGGCACGGCAGGATGAGCGCCCGGCTGCCGTGGACGAGATGGCTGCGGTTGAGCTTGGTGCTCACCTGGACGGTGAGCTCGCACTTGCGCAGTGCCGCGCAGGTGTACGGGGTGTCGGGCGCGGCGAGGGCGAAGTTGCCGCCCATGCCGACGAACACCTTCACGTCCCCGCGGTGCATCGCCTGGATGGTGCCGACGGTGTCCAGACCGTGCGCGGCCGGCGGGTCGATCTCGCAGACCTCGGCGAGCCGAGCCAGGAACTCCTCGGTGGGCCGGTGGTCGATGCCGCAGGTCCGGTTGCCCTGGACGTTGCTGTGCCCGCGTACGGGGGACGGTCCCGCCCCCTCGCGGCCCAGATTGCCGCGTAGCAGAAGGACGTTGACGATCTCCCGGACGGTGTCGACGCCGTGTTCGTGCTGGCTGATCCCCAGACACCAGCTGAAGATGCTCCGGTCGGCGTCGCGGTAGACACGCGCCGTCTTGAGGATGTCGTCCCGCCCGACTCCGGACTGGCGCTCGATCTCCTCCCAGGAGGTCTCCTCGCACCGGGTCCGGTACTCGTCGAAGCCCGTGGTGTGGCGGTCGATGAACTCCTGGTCCAGCGCCTTGGGATCGGTCTCGGCCTGCTCCAGGACCGCCTTGGCGATACCGCGCATGAGCGCCATGTCGCCGCCGATCCGCGGTTGCAGGTTCAGGGTGCTGGTCCGCGTCGACTTGTTCAACGCCATACCCGTGAAGTCGTGCGGCACGATGGTTCGGGTGGCGGCCGCCTCGACCAGGGGGTTGATGTGCACGATCTGGGCGCCACGGCGGTACGCCTCGGCCAGGGCCGTCAGCATCCGGGGCGCGTTGGAGGCCGCGTTGACACCCATGATGAACAGGGCGTCGGTGGCCTCCCAGTCCTTGAGGTCGACGGTCCCCTTGCCGGTGCCCAGCGACGCCCGCAGCGCGCGGCCGCTCGCCTCATGGCACATGTTCGAACAGTCCGGCAGGTTGTTCGTGCCCAGTTCGCGTGCCATCAACTGGTAGAGGAAGGTGGCCTCGTTGCCCAGGCGGCCGGAGGTGTAGAACGACGCCTGATGCGGGCTGTCGAGTGCGCGCAGGGCACCGCCGACCAGCTCGAACGCGTCGGCCCAGCCGATCGGGACGTAGTGGTCCGACTCCGAGTCGTAGACCATCGGTTCGGTGAGCCGGCCCGCGTCCTCCAGGGCGAAGTCGCTCCAGCCGGACAGCTCCGTGACGGAGTGGGCGGCGAAGAACTCCCGGCCGACCCGCTTGTGGGTCATCTCCCAGGTGACGTGCTTGATGCCGTTCTCGCAGATGTCCAGGTGCAGGCCCTTGGTGTCGTCGGGCCAGGCGCAGCCGGGACAGTCGAAGCCCCGGTTCTCGTGGTTCATGCGCATGATCGCCCGGGGCCCGTCCACGAGAGCACGCTCGTGCACCAGAACCTTGGCCACGCTTCTGGCCGCGCCCCAGCCCGCGGCAGGGTGGTGGTAGGGGTGGGAAGACGGATCGCCCTCGGCGGTGGGCCCCACTCGGGGCTCCGGCGCTTCCTGGGGCTCCGGCGCTTCCCGGGGCTCCGGCCGCTCCTGGTCGTCATGGGAGGCAGTCAAGACTCTCACCCTCTCACCGGCCGGGCGTCGTGGACCGGTCCCCGGCACTTCTCCACAGGCTATGCCGGGGACTCGCACGCTGCCACGCCACGCGATCAGGTGACGCGATCAGGTGACGCCTTCGCCGGGAGCGGCGGGCAGGTCGTCGAGGAAGGTCTCCGTCGGCACGTGGAAGAGGCATCCGGTGAGCGCGGTCGAGAAGTCGAGGATGCGGTCGTGCACGCCAGGCCGGTCGCCGAGGAACATGTTCCGCAGCATCCGTTCGGTCACCGCCGGGGTACGGGCGTAGCCGATGAAGTACGTGCCGAACTCGCCGTCGCCGACACTGCCGAAGGGCATGTTCTCCCGCACGATCTTGAGTTCGTTGCCGTCCTCATCGGTGATGACGTTGAGCGCCACGTGGGAGTCGACGGGTTTGACCTCGTCGGGGAGTTCGATGTTGGCCAGCTTCGTCCGCCCGATGACGTTCTCCTGCTCGCCCGACGGCAGGGCGTTCCACGCGGTCATGTCGTGCAGGTACTTCTGGATGATCACGTAACTGCCGCCCTTGAAGGCGTGGTCCTCGTCGCCGATGAACACGGCTTCGACCGCCGTCCCACCCTCCGGGTTCTCGCTGCCGTCGACGAAGCCGAGCAGGTCGCGCTCGTCGAAGTACTTGAAGGCATACACCTCGTCGACGACCGTGACCGCGCCGCTCAGCCGTTCCGCGATCAGCCGCGCCAGTTCGAAGCACAGGTCCATACGACGGGCCCGCACGTGGAACAGGAGGTCGCCCGGCGTGGACGGGGCCCGGTGGCGCTCACCGGTCAACTCCGCGAACGGATGCAGTTCCTGTGGGCGCGGCCCGCTGAACAGCCGGTCCCATGCCGCCGATCCGATGCCGACGACACAGGTGAGCTCGTCGTCGGGCGCGCGGTAGGCGACCGAACGCCGCAGACCCGAGAGGTCTTCCAGCAGATCGCGGACCGTGTCCTCGTGGCCCGGCGTAAGGGTGGCCACCAGAAACAGGGTGGCCCTGGCCGGTGAGACGATCACGGCCTGCGACTCGACCACGAACCGGCCTCCTCATGAGATGCGGAAGTATCTGTCCTGGGCCCTACCGCCGGTCCCACTGGCCATCCTGATCGGTCCGGCAGAAAACCGCGCGGGAACCAGCCCCGACGGTGTCCGTCACCACTACTCGCTGCCCGGGTTCGCCTTCCGCCAACTCCACCGCCAGAGCGCGCTGGACCGGTGGTCGTGCTCGTAGGCGGCTGGGAGAGGCCCCAGTCGCTCGATGGCCTCGGCGGTGCGCGGATCGTCGCAGCGGGCGAGACCGTAGGTGGCCGCCAGGCGTACGAGCAGGTCGTCGTCGTCGAGCAATCCCGCCAAGGCATCGGCGACGGCCGGCGGCAGGTCCTGGACCTCGGCCAGTGTCGAAACGGCCGCACCCCGCGTCTCGGCATCCGGATCCTCGGCCATGAGGAGCAGCGCCCGGGTGATGTCAGGGCGGAGGCCGGCGTCCCGCGAGCCCGCCATGCACGCGCTGAGCCGAACCTGGGTGTCCGGATCGCGTGTGAGGGTGACCAGTGCCGCCCTGGCTGCGGCGCTGCGGGCGACGTAGTCCCTACAGAGGGCGTAGGGCACTTCGTGGCGTACGCGGGGGTCCGGATGGCCGACGTGACGGAGCCCGACGGCCTCCTGGCCGGGATGCTCGTACCCGACGAAGATGTCCAGCACCCTCGCGAGGAGCGCGCTGTCCGTTTCCTCGGCCGCCCAGGTGACCAGGAGTTCGCTCTCCTCCTTCTCGTAGGGATCGGGGCGGTCGAAACACCTGACCGCCCGCGACCGCAGGTAATCCACCACCAACCGGCGGCGCGCCGGGTCGGGGTCGCGGTGCTGGGCCACCACGGCCGACCAGGTCTCATGGCTGAGGCGTTGGCAGAGGATCGAGCGGACGGTCGACCAGTTCACATGGTCCTCGTCCGGCTGCTCGACGGCGCGGGCGATCAGCTCGTCGACGGGGGTCGGGATACGGAAGGCCCACTCCAGCGAGGTCAGGATGGAGCCGTGCCCGGCTCGTACGACGAGACCGCCGAGCGAGACCTGATCGACCCAGTCGTACTCGTCGTCCTGGACCCGGACCGTCGTGGCGGGACCCGGTGCGCCGGTCCTGCGCCGCAACTCCTCGACCGCGCCTGTCTCGTACCAGCCCCGGGCCAGGGCGAGGAGCCGTTCGCGGGTGGCTTCCGGGAGCCGCAGCCGGGGCTCGTCGCCCAGCAACGCCGAGAAGACCGCGGGGGAGCCGCCCTCGATGGCCCGCCACAGTGGCGTGCTCCCGTCCGGCAGCACCCGGTCGGGGTCCGCGCCGCCCACCACCAACGCGCCGGCGACCGGTCCGTCGTACGCCGCCACCGCCACGCACAGCAGCGGCAGTCCGTCCGCGTCCAGCACGTCCGGATCCGCGCCCGCCGCCACCAGGGCGCGCACCGTCTCGGCGTCGCCCGCCCGGACGGCCACCCCGAGCCGACCGTCGCTCTCGCTCATGTCCCCACCCCCCTTGGGCCGACCGTTTACATGCCTCGCCAGATGTTGTCGAAGGCCGCGTCCTCGACACGTTTCCGTTGCCGTACGGCTTCCAGTTCCGTGATGGCGTCGTGCACGGCGGCCAGTACGGTCGCGACCGAGTCGTCGGTGATGGTCGTGGCCTCTTCGGGCCCCGCGTCCTGGATGCCCACGGCGGCCGCGAGGGCGGCGAGGACGGGCTCGCCAGAGGTGAGGCGGTCGGTCGCCCGGCGACGGGCCGGTGAGTCGGTCGGTTCCGGGCGGTCGGTGCGGCCCGGAATCCAGCGGTGGCGGCGTGGGGTGGGCCGGCCCTCCGCTTCCAGGTCGGCGAGATAGGCCGAGGACAGGTCACGGCCCCGCCGCCACAGCCGGTCCTCGACCGACTCGTACGGCTGCTGTCGGACGAGCGACGACGCGGCCTCGTCCAGCAGGCGATCGCCCACGGTCCCCTGCGGGCCGGGCACGATGCGGTCGTCGTCCAGGGTGAGTGCCAGGGCGCCGAGGAGGTCGACCAGTTCGGCTCCCGCGAGGGCCAGTGACAGGTCGCCCTGCTCGACGGGACGAGTGGACGAGACGTCCATGGTGATGATCAACAGGTCCCGCGGTGTGGTCATTTTGGGCTCCATGTCTGAGACATCGGTGACGATACGTCGCCGAGGGGTCGGCGTGCATCCGGACCTGCCAGGAGTTCCTCAGGGAAGGCTGTTCAGTTCAGACTGGACAGTCTGGACTGTAGGAATTAGCTTGGTCGCATGGACGACGACAGCGACGAGGACATGGAGCGTGGCGAGGGCATCTCCGGGTCCGCCGCCCGTGCCGCGCGTGATCTGCGGGTGGCGTTCAGCCGGCTGCGGCGGCGGATCAGGGAGGTCTCCGAGACGGAGGACCTCACACCTTCGCAGGTGTCCGCGCTCACGCTGGTCAGCAAGAGCGGGGCCGCCACGGCCAGTGCGCTGGCGACGGCCGAGGGGGTCCGCCCGCAGTCGATGGCCGCCACACTCGCCGCACTCGACGAGCAGGGATTCGTCGAACGCAACCCGGACCCGTCCGACGGCCGCCGCCAACTCGTCACGCTGACCGCCGCCGGTCGCGAACGCGTCGAGGGCACCCGGCAGGCCCGCGAGGAGTGGCTGGCCCGGGCCTTCCAGGACCACTGCACGGAGGCCGAGCGGCAGACCGTCGTCGAGGCGATGGCCGTACTGGAACGGCTCACCCGCCCGTGAACGCAAGGGAACGGCTCACCCGCCCGTGATACCCAAACTCACCCGCTCCACCCGGCCGCCGCGCGGGGCCCCCGCGGGATTCGACCGGCGGCTCATCGCCCCGATGATCCTCGGTTCCATCCTCAACCCGATCAACTCCTCGATGATCGCGGTGGCGTTGGTGCCGATCGGAGCCGCCTTCGGGGCGCCGGCCTCGGAGACGGCGTGGCTCGTCTCCGCGCTCTACCTCGCCACCGCCGTCGGCCAGCCTGTCGTCGGACGGCTGGTCGACACGTACGGACCCCGTCGCCTCTACCTCATCGGTACGGCACTGGTGGGTGTCGCCGGACTGCTGGGCTCCCTCGCGCCGTCTCTCGGCGTGCTGATCGCCGCCCGGGTACTGCTCGGATTCGGTACGTCGGCCGCGTACCCCGCGTCCATGTCCCTCACCCGGAGCGAGGCCGAGCGCACCGGGCAGGACAGCCCGGCCGGTGTCCTGACCGCGCTGTCGGTCGCCAACCAGACCGTCGTCGCCATCGGCCCCACCCTGGGCGGACTGCTCATCGGTGCGGGTGGCTGGCGCGTCATCTTCACCGTCAACGTCCCGCTCTCGCTGGCCTGTCTGGTGCTCGGGGCGCTGCGGCTCCCGAAGCACCGGCTCAAGGCACCGCGTACGAAGCAGGCCGTGGACCTCGTGGGCATGGTCCTGTTCGCCGCGATGCTCGTCTCGCTGATGGTGTTCCTGATGAAGCCGGAGATCGCCGACCTGTATCTGCTCGGGGTGACGGCGGCCGCGGGAACCGGGCTCGTCCTGCGGGAACTCCGCGTCGCGGAGCCCTTCATCGATCTGCGGGTACTCGGCGGCAACCTGCCCATGCTGGCCACCTTTCTGCGCCAGTTCCTGAGCTTCACCGCCGTCTACGGCTTCCTGTACGGCTTCCCGCAGTGGCTGGAGGAGGGCGGCGGGCTGCACGCGTCCGCCGCCGGACTGCTCCTGCTGCCGCTGTCGTTGAGCGCGCTGGCCGTCTCCGCCGCCACCGGACGGCGTGAGGACGTCCGCGCCAAGCTCGTCGTCGGCGGCCTCGTACAGATCGCCGCCTGTTCGCTGCTGCTGGTGGTGGGCTCCGGCAGCCCCGTCTGGCTGCTCGCCGCCGTCGGCGTCCTCATGGGGGTACCGCAGGGCCTCCTCGGCCTCGCCAACCAGAACGCCCTCTACCGGCAGGCCGACCCCGCACGCATCGGCTCCGCCGCCGGGCTGCTGCGCACCTTCACCTACCTCGGCGCGATGGGTGCCTCCGCCGCCACCGCGACCTTCTTCGCCCACGGCGCCGACTCCCACGGGCTGCACGACCTGGCCCTGTTCATGCTCGCCGGAGCCGTACTGCTCCTGGCGGTGACCCTCCTGGACCGTTCCCTCCGCACCATCACCCCCGTTCCTCGAAAGGCCTCCTGATCATGGCTCTCAGCACGCTCGACCCCCGTACCGCGCTCGTCCTCATCGACCTGCAGAAGGGGGTCGTCGGGCACCCGGCCCTCACCCCGTACCCCGCCGCCGAGGTCGTGGAGCGCGCGGGCGAACTCGCCGACGCCTTCCGTGGCCACGGCCTCCCCGTGGTCCTCGTACGGGTCAGCTTCGCCGCGGACGGGGCGGACGCCGCACCCGGCCGCACGGACGGCGGCACCCAGCCCCGCAGCTGGCCGGAGGGCTGGGACGTCATCGTCGACGAGCTGGCCGGGCGCCCCGAGGACATCACCGTCACCAAGCGGAACTGGGGAGCCTTCCACGGCACCGACCTCGATGTGCACCTGCGCCGCCGGGGGATCACTCAGATCGTGCTGGGCGGCATCGCCACCAGCATCGGCGTGGAGTCCAGCGCCCGCGCCGCCCACGAACACGGCTACCACGTCACCCTCGCCACCGACGTCATGTCCGACCTCGACCCCGACAGCCACCGCAACAGCGTCGAGCGGATCTTCCCCCGCCTCGGCGAGACGGGGACGTCCGCCGAGATCGTCGAGCTGCTGGCGAAGACCCGCCCCTGACGAGACCCCAGGGGCACGGGTCGGCAACACCCGCCCCCGGGGTCGGGTCGGGTCGGGCGTCTCGTCTCCGCCGGGGAAGAACAGCGACATCATGGGCCAGCGCGGCGCCCTGGAGGTCTGCGGGTCAGTGGCCCGTCGCCCCTGAGGGGCAGAGGGCCAGCAGCCAGTCGCCCCTGAGGGCCCGCGGGTCAGCGGCCCGCCATCGCCAACTCCCGCACCAGCCCGCTCGCCACCGGTACAGGCACCCCGTACCGCTCGGCCGCCCGCAACAACGCCCCGCCGATCGCGTCCAGTTCGAGCGGGAGGCCCGCTTCGGCGTCGCGCTGCATGGAGGACTTGGCGGCGGGCGGGAAGGAGTCGTAGCGGGCGAGGGCGGCTGCCGGGTCGGCCGGAGCGCCGCACGCCGCGCTGACGGCCGCCGTCTCCTCGACCAGCGCCGCCAGTTCCTCGCGGTGGAGGGTGCGTACGTCACCCAGGGGGAGCCCGTACCGGGTGGTCAGCAGGGCGAACGGGGCGAGGAAGGACATCTTCGCCCACAGCGTCGCCGCCTCGCCGTCCTGGACGCGGGTGCCGAGCCCGGCCCCCTCCAGCGCGCCCGCGAGTGCGTCCAGCCGTTCCCGCTCCACCGTCTCGCCGGTCAGGTCGACCTCCGCGAAGGGGCTGCCGTGTTCGATCAGCCCCGGTGCCACGCGAGCCGACTCCACGCGGATCACCGCGGGGGCCACCCGGTCGGGGCCGTAGCGCTCGCGCAGGGCCGCCGGGTGTTCGACACCGTTCAGGAACGGTACGAGCAGCCCGGCGCCCGGCGCCTTCACCGGGACGCGCTCCAGGGCCGCCTCCAGCGCCGTGGCCTTGACCGCGATCAGACACGCGTCGACGGGCTCACGCAGCTCGGTGTCCGCCTCGACCCGCGCCGTGAAGTCGCCGAAGTGCCCGCTGCGTACGCGGATGCCGCCCGCGCCCAGAGTCCGCGCGGTCTCGTCCCCCGCCAGGCAGATCACCCGGTGCCCGGCGCGGGCCAGCAACGCGGCGAGCAGACCGCCGACGCCGCCGGGGCCCAGTACCGCGACGGTCATACGCGTGACTTGTGCTGTCTCCATGGTGGTTCGATCCTCTCGCCGGTCGGCCCCCGGGAAGGGTGGCCGCCTCGGAGCGGATCATCGCAGCCGGTACGGACCTGTCGATACCCCAGGGACGGAGACGGGGACGACAGCCGCGGCCCGCCGCAACCGCCAGACCGGGCGCCGGCGTGGGCGTGGGACCGGGCGCCGGCGTGGGCGTGACACCGGGCGTCGGCGTAAGCGCGAGACCGGACATCGGCGTACGCGCGACACTGGACGTATGTGCCGCAGCATCAAGACACTCCGTCCGCCCGTGATCCCCGAAGAGGCCACCGAGGAGGAGATCCGCGCCGCCGCCCTCCAGTACGTCCGCAAGGTGTCCGGCTTCCGTGCCCCCGCCGCCCACAACCGTGCGGTCTTCGACCAGGCCGTCGAGGCGATCGCGGCGGCCACCGCCGAACTCCTGGACGGCCTGGAAGTACGCGGGGCGGCAGCCCACAGCGCCTAGGCGCCGCTGCCCGACTCCGCAGGCGCGGGCCGTCGCATCAGATACGCCGCGCCGGCGCCCGCGCCGAACAGCGCCACGAGCGAAACCCCCGTGGCGAGCCATGTCGTGCCCAGCCACTGGCCGCCGAAATAGCCGAGGGCGACGCTGTACACGGCCCAGGACAGGCCCGCGAGGATCGACCAGGGCAGGAACTCGCGGACGCGGCGATGGGCGGCGCCGGCGCCGAGTGAGACGACCGAGCGGCCGGCCGGGGCGAAGCGGGCGACCACGACCAGCGGGCCGCCGCCTCGCGCGAGGGCCGCGCCGAGACGTTCCTGCGCACTGGTCAGGCGGCGGGAGCGGGCGATGGCCCGGTCCAGACGCTCGCCGCCGCGCCAGGCCAGGTGGTACGCCACCAGGTCGCCCAGGACGGAGGCGGTGGCCGCGGACAGGATGAGGAACAGGATGTCGGGCACCGCCTGCGGTACTTCGCCGGTCGCGGAGCCCGCCGCCGCGGCGGTCGCGGCCATGATGACCAGCACGCCACTCGGCAGCACCGGCAGGAAGACATCGAGCAGGACCGAGGTGGCCACCGCCACGTAGATCCATGGGCCGCCTGTCAGCAGCCCCACACTTTCCAGCACCCGCAACACTCCCCTGTACTTCCCCCCGTAGGCACAACCACGCCGCGGCGTAGCGGGGAGCGGCAGGGCGGCCTGTGACAGCCATACAGCGTACGCCGCGGGTGTGACAGGAGTTCCACGGGGGGCTCGTGGGTCTCTCACACCACGTTCACCCGGCTGCCGCCTCCGCGCGGCGCACCGCGCCGACTTCCCGTACCAACGAAAGGGAGATCGATTCGGCGGGGGTGCGCAGCACAAGCCCAAGAGGAGTTGGACAGCGATGGTGGCAGGCATATTCGTCGGCGTTCTGGCGTCGGCCCTACTGGCGTCGGGCGGCAGCGGCACGGCCGCGCCCGACGGCTACTGGATGAAGACGGACGCGCGGTTCGCGCCGCCCACCGCCTTCGTCCCGTCGGCGGCACTGACGTACGACACGACGCTCGTACCCGCGGCCGCCCGGATCGAGGTGAGCCAAAACACCGAGGCGAGTGGCGCCACGACCGTACGGCTGAAGGTGGAGGGCCTGATGGCGGGGCACGTGTACGGCGTGCATGTGCACCAGAAGCCGTGCGGCACCGAGCCGGCCGCCGCGGGCGGGCACTACCAGCACCGCAAGGACCCCGTGCAGCCGCCGACGGACCCGGCCTACGCCAACGCCGACAACGAGGTCTGGCTCGACTTCACCGCCGACGACCGCGGCGACGGCGGGGCGAGCGCCCGGCACGACTGGAACTTCAGGCGCGGTGAGGCCTCCTCCGTGGTGCTGCACTCCGCGCCGGGCATGGCCGGCTCCAGGGTGGCCTGCTTCACCGTGCCGTTCGGGTGGGGGGCCGGGACGGGCTGAGCGGGTACGACGGTCGACGGCGCCCGTCCCTCGTACGCCTTCGTACGAGGGGACGGGCGCCGTCCTGCAAGTGATCAGGCCGGGACGGGCTCCGAGGCCCGCTCGTCCGCCGAGTCCGCCGAGTTCGAGCCCGAGGACGTGCGGGAGGCGAGGATGCGGTCGAGGCCGAGGGCGCCGGAGCCGGTGAAGACCAGCAGCAGGAAGGCCCAGCTGAACATCGCCGAGGCCTCACCGCCGTTCTGGATGGGCCACAGGGCGCCCGACTGGTGGACGTCGAAGTACGCGTACGCCATCGAACCCGAGGCGATGAACGCGGCGGCGCGGGTGCCGAGGCCGAGCAGTACCAGGATGCCGCCGACGAACTGGATGACGGCCGCGTACCAGCCGGGCCAGGTGCCGGCGTCGATGCTGCCGCCGCCCATCGCGCCCCCGAGGACTCCGAAGAGCGAGGCGGCGCCGTGGCAGGCGAAGAGGAGGCCGACGACGATGCGGAACAGGGCGATGGCGTAGGGCTGGGCGCTGTTGAGGCGTCCGGACAGGCCGGGTCTCATGGGGTCTCCTTCGGTCAGGGCCGGTCCGGTGGGACGGACCGGTCGTGGGGACGGAACCGAGTGAGCCCCTTACGGTAGGGGCGCTTAATCTATGCTTGCAAGTTCAACATTCGGCCACGGATCTGCTTCCGTTTGCGCTTCCGTTTGGGTTTCCGTGTCGGCCGTCGCCGCACGCGGTGCGCCCCGTTGTGCGACCCGTAGTACCTCCCGTGCCACCGCGTCGGCGTCGGACAGCATGACCGAATCCACGCCTGGCCTGGCCCCGGCCGCGGTCACCCAGTGCACCCCTTCGGTGGGCACGCCGAACGCGAAACGCCGTGTGTGCGCCCGGCCTTGACGGTCGATCAGACGGTAAGGGCGCGGTGTTACGTCCAGGCCTCCGGTTTCGTAACCGTCGACGGTGTGCGGACGGCACCGGCCCGTCTTCAGCAGCCGCCCGAGCAACTCGTCGGCGGTCCGCCGCACGTCCGCTTCCGGCAGCCGTGCCTCGACGAGCGTCGTCGTGCGTACCGCCGAACCCGGCACGTCGGGGGAGTGTGCGACCCAGGCCCCGTCCTCGCCCCGCACGCCGAGGCGGGGTCCGAGAACGGTCAGTGCGCCCGCCTCGATCAGCGCCGCCATCTCCTCCACGCGCTGCCGGGGTGGTCCGATGGAGAGGAACGCGTTGAGCGGCGTATACCAACGGTCCAGGTGTTCCCGGCGGGAAGCGCCCGAAAGCCCTCCGTGGTCGACGATCCGGCGAAGTTCGTTGCGCAGGTCGCGCAGCACGTCCAGGGCGGCCTTGAGCGGGCCCTCGACATTGCCGCGCGCGGCCTCCTCGGCGTCCTCGCGCAGATGTCCGAGGAGCCAGTTCCGCCAGGCGCCGGGGCCGGCGAAGACCCGTCCGGCGTAGGGGCGCGAAATGCGGTCCCAGGACCAGTGGTTGGCGGAAGTGATGCCGAACTCGGCCAGAATCGAACCCTCTTGGGGACCGCGATGGGGTGCGGCGAGGAACCGGTCCCTGAAGTTCCTCGACTCACGCCCCTCCAACATTCCCTCGTAATAGACCGTTTCCACCTCCTTCGCCACCAACGGCCATATCTCGCGCAGGAAGTCCGGCGCGTCACCGGAGTCCGTGCGCTTGCGGAAGGAGGCGATCACGTCGTCCGTGAGGACGAGAGGCAGATGCCGGCCGTACGGGCCCTTCGCGTTGTCGCCGCGGGCCTGGTGCGGGATGCCGCGCCGGGAGCCGGCGTACAGACGGGGCTCGTCGCCCGAGGGGAGGTAGCGCAGGTGGCCCTGGCGGGTGCGGGTGAAGCGGCCGCCGCGGCCCGTGGTCAACAGGGCCATGTGGTCGAAGAAGTTGAGGCCGAGGCCGCGCAGCAGGACCGGCTCGCCGGGGGCGAGCGGGGAGAGGTCGACATCGGCCGGATTGGCGGGCGGGACGCGGCGCAGGCCGTGCCGTTCGGCGTACGTGGTGAGGTGCCGCTCCGCGGGGTCCGCGAGGACCGGCAGATGGCCCTGCGCGAGGATCACGGCGGCGAGGCCCGACAGGGTGCGGCCGGTGGAGAGAGTGAGCGTCTGGCGGCCGTCGCGCGCGTCGTCGAGCCGGGTCGCGCGGGCGGTGTGCACCTCGACCCGCACCTCGGGCGGCGCCTCACGCACCACCTCGCCGAAGACCCACTCCAGATAGTCGCCGTACCGGGCGCGGGTCGGATAGTCGTCGGGGCCGACTTCGCCTGCCGCCCAGGTGTGCAGGCTCGGCCCCGGACGTATCGGTCCCGAGCAGTCCACGCTCTCGTCGGTGAAAAGGGTCACCTGCGAGGCCACGGTGTTCATGAGCAGCTGCGGCGACTGCGTGGTGCGCCAGACGCGGCCGGGTCCCGGTGGGGCGGGATCGACGACGTGGACCGTCAGCCGTACCCCGGGTGCGAGGAGCTCCGGCACGGAGGCGCAGAGGCGCTCCAGGACGCTGGTGCCGCGCGGCCCGGCACCGACGAGGGCGACGGAGACATGGCGGGTTCCGGTGGGCGCGGTGGGCGGTGCGGGGGGTGCGGACAAAGAGAGGACTCCCGGCGTGTGGGGCGCAAGGCGGCGGACCGTCCACCGGAAGCGGACGGTCCGCCTCATCATGCCGTCGTACGGTGCGGGAGCCGAGACCCGGGGCAGCTCATCGGCGCCGCATGTGGGATGCCTCACGAGCATCAGGGACAACGCGTACAACAACCGTACCCAATGCGCTTATCGCTTATCAGGGGGTGAGTACGGACTCGTCCACCGTCCTCAGGCGGACGTCTCCACCGCGTACTTCCTGTGCCTGGTCCAGGCGCAGGGACGCGGAACGCCCGCGCAGCGTCAGGGTCATCAGCTGGTTGCCGAACCAGGGCCCGCCGGTTCTGCCCCAGTTGACGGGCGGGTGCGCGCAGCGGCCGTGCCGGCGCAGCCGGTGTCCGATCGTGCGCCCCAGTCGGCTCCAGCCGAAGCGGAAGCCGAGTTTTATGTAGGAGGGGATGGAGTTGTGCACGGGGGAGCAGGTCAACTGGAGGACCCGGGCGTCGGGTTGTGTGCCGCCGACCCAGGACGGCTCGGCGACGTACGCGTGGTGCACGTCCCCGGACAGCACGCACACCGTGGCCGGGGCGTCGTCCCCCGACCCGGCCTGGGCGATGAACTCGGTGAGCGCGGTGAACGACGAAGGGAACGCCGCCCAGTGCTCCAGATCGGCCGCCCTGCGCACCTTCTCCCCGAACCGCGCCCACCGCTCGCCCCGTTCACCCCCACACAGCGCCGCGTTCCAGGTCTCGGCGTCGTGTATGAGCGGGGGAAGCAGCCAGGGCAGGGAGGTGCCGATGAGGAGATGGTCGTACGATCCGGGGTCCTCCAGCGCCTGTTCGCGCAGCCACTGTGCCTCGCCGGAGTCGATCATCCGGCGGTTCTGCTCGTCCAGGACGCGGGCCGCGCGGGTGTCGAGCATGACGACGCGGACGCGGCCGAAGTCGCGGCGGTAGCTCCAGCGGACGGAGGCGGGGTCGGCCTCCGCCTGTGCGGCGAAGGCGCGCAGCACGTCGGTGCCGTCGGGGGTCTCGCGGACGGCGGCGTACAGCGGGTCCTCGGACAGTTCGCGCGGGGAGAGGTTGCCGAGGTGCTGGTGGACCCAGTACGAGGTCAGGCCGCTCAGAATCCGCTCACGCCACCACGGGGTGGCGCGCATGTCGGCGACCCAGGCGGCGCTGGTGTTCCAGTCGTCGATGACGTCATGGTCGTCGAAGATCATGCAGCTCGGCACGGTGGACAGTAGCCAGCGGATCTCGGGGTCGAGCCAGGATTCGTAGTAGAGGCGGGTGTACTCCTCGTAGTCCGCGACCTGGTGGCCCGGCGGGTCGTCGAGGCCGCGGCGGGCGGCGATCCAGCCGAGCGTGGCCTGGGAGACCTCGTCCGCGTACACCTGGTCGCCCAACAGCAGGAGAACGTCCGGGCGTTCGCCTTCCGGCGCTCCGGCGATGCGGGCCGCCAGGGTGTCCAGCGCGTCCGGGCCCACCGGGTCCTTCTCGTTCTCGGGCGGCGCGGCCCAGCGGCAGGAGCCGAAGGTGACCCGCACGGCCTCGCCGTCGGGGGTGCTGACGACCGAGGGCGGGAAGGCGGAGTCGGGCAGCGGCCACACGGGTACGTCGTCCAGCCGCACCTCGTACGCGGTCCTCGTGCCCGGGGTCAGTCCGCTCACCACCACCAACGCGTAGTGGTGTCCGGCGATCTGGAAGGTCCGGGCCTCGCCGCTGCTGCCGTCGGCGCAGCTCACCTCGGCGGTGCACGGACGGCTCGTCTCGACCCAGAAGGTCGCGGACGAGCCGTCGACGTACCTCAGCAGGGGTCCCAGGCGCAGTTCCGCCAAGTTGATCAGCCTCCTCCGTCGCCCCGTACGGTACGGAACGACGGAGGTCGGCGGGGAGGTTCCGGGATCCGACCTGCTAACGATCCCGCAGGCTCAGCAGCCGCTGAGGACCGAGGTCAGCTTGGTCTTCTCCGCGGTGTCGACCGAGAGGTTGTAGTAGTACTTCACCTGGACCCAGGCGCGGACGTAGGTGCAGGCGTAGGCGGTGCGCGAAGGCATCCAGGTGGCCGGGTCCTGGTCGCCCTTCGACTGGTTCACGTTGTCCGTGACGGCGATGAGCTGCGGCCGGGTCAGGTCGTTGGCGAACGCCTGGCGCTGGGCGGTGGTCCAGCTGTCGGCGCCGGAGTCCCAGGCCTCGGCCAGCGGCACGAGGTGGTCGATGTCGAGGTCGGACGCGGCGGTCCAGGTCGCGCCGTCGTAGACGGAGTACCAACTGCCGCTGGTGGACGCACAGGCGGAGTCGGTGACGACGCCCGTGCCGTCCCGCTTGAGGACCGTCTCACGGGTGTTGCAGGTGCCGGAGATGGTGATCCAGGTGGGGAAGAGGTCACGGTCGTAGCCGGTGCGGTCCTCCGTCGCGACGGTGAGGGAGGCGAGGTAGGTGCGGGCGGTGGCGGCGGTGACCGGGGTGGGCAGTGCGGCGGAGGCGGTCGGGCCGTTGAATATCCCGACCATGGCTATCAGACCGGTGACCGCTGCGAGTATGCTCAGCCGTCGACGCGCGTAGACCTTGGGCATGCGAACTCCATGGGAGTGGGGGGACGTTGGGGCGGGCGAGCACATGCTTGCGGCGGCGTGTTTCCAGGAGATGTGTGCCAGGTGAGAAGCTAGTGACGTGCGCATGACATATCAACACTTCTGACGCACGAGAACTCCTACGCCTGCGGCGGGACCAATGCCCCTGCGGGGCCCGCAGCGCCATCCCGTACGATGGATGGCGCAGAAGGGGAGTAGCTCTTCGCCGGACCGTCGACATACTGCTCAGCTCGTCTGAGCCGGCGCCCGGAGGCAGACCTCGTCACACGGGGCCGGCCAGCGAGACCTTCGGCAAGCAGTGCACCTGCCTGTGCCTTTCGGCCCGGGCTCCTTGTGCGCTGCCATGCCGAGGTGTCGCAGCGCAGCACAGACTCTCGGTGGGGCAGCCCGACCGATTGAGGAATTTTGATCAGCTTCAGCGTGATGGCGCTCGTCTTCGGCGTCGTCTTCCTCGCCGAACTCCCGGACAAGACGGCCCTCGCCGGACTCGTCCTCGGCACGCGCTACCGCGCCTCGTACGTCTTCGTCGGCGTCGCCGCCGCCTTCGCCCTCCATGTCGCGCTCGCCGTGGCAGCGGGCAGCGTCCTGACCCTGCTGCCGCAGCAGATCCTGCACGCGCTCACCGGCGTGCTCTTCCTGGGCGGCGCCGCCGTCCTCCTCTTCAAGAAGGACGAGGACGAGGGGGAGATCCGCAAGCCCGAGAACCAGGGCTTCTGGAAGGTCTCCGGGGCGGGTTTCATGCTCATCCTGGTCGCCGAGTTCGGTGACCTCACCCAGATCATGACGGCGAACCTCGCGGCCCGCTACGACGACCCGCTCTCCGTCGGCCTGGGCGCGGTTCTCGCGCTGTGGGCGGTCGCCGGGCTCGGCATCGTCGGCGGCAAGGCGCTGATGAAGCGGGTGCCGCTGAGCCTGGTGACCAAGGTCGCGGCGGTGCTGATGCTGGGGCTGGGGGTATGGAGCCTGTTCGAGGCGGTGACGGGATGAGGCGGGCGGTCCCTGTGGCGTCCTGGCGGTGACTTTCCGCTGCTCTGATTGTGACCGTACGTAGACCTGGCGATTGAATGCCTGGTCGGAGGCGGTGGCGCCGAAGTCTCCCCTTTTGTATGGTTGAGGAACAAAGTGACTCCCGTCCGTACTCCCTGACCGGCGGGCGGGGTCACCTTGTTCCTGGGAGGCGTAGCCGATCCCCTTTACTGGGTTCTCCACGCTCCAGTTTTGTTTCCCACGTCCCACGTCCCGCGTTTCCCACGTCTCTCGCGCTCTGGAGCATGCCGATGACGGCTCCCACCGTTCTGACCGCCCGCGCCCTCCTGCTCGACATGGACGGCACCCTCGTCAACTCGGACGCCGTCGTCGAGCGCTGCTGGCGCCGCTGGGCCGACCGGCACGGGCTGGACGGGAACGAGGTCATGAAGGTCGTCCACGGCAGGCAGGGGTACGCCTCCATGGCGGTGCTGCTGCCGAACCGGCCGATGGAGCAGAACTACGCGGACAACGCGCGGATGCTCGCCGAGGAGACCGCCGACATGGACGGCGTCTTCGCGATCCCGGGTGCGTCGGAGTTTCTGGCCTCCCTTGCCGCCGGGGGGCTGTCGCACGCGCTCGTGACCTCCGCGGACGTGGGGCTGTCCACCGCGCGGATGGCTGCCGCCGGGCTTGCGCTTCCCGATGTGCGGGTCACCGCCGAGTCCGTCGGGGCGAGCAAGCCGGATCCCGAGGGGTTCCTGAAGGGCGCCGCTGAACTCGGCGTCGCGCCTGAGGACTGTGTCGTCTTCGAGGACTCCGGGGCGGGGATATCGGCGGGGCGTGCCGCGGGGATGCGCGTCGTCGGGGTCGGCCCTCGGGCATCCGTCCACCGTCCCGACGCCCTCGTCCGTGACCTGACCCAGGTGCGGGTGGAGGCCATGTGGGGCGGGGGGATTCGGCTGCATGTGGGGTGACGGCGGCTGCGCCGGTGCGGGCCGTGAGTTTTTTCGCCCCCTCCGCCCCTACCCGTCCCTTGTCCCTGGGGGCTGCCGCCCCCAGACCCCCGCAGTCGCGCTGAACGCGCTCGTCCTCAAACGCCGGACGGGCTGAAAACACCGCCCCCGTGGGTGGGTGGGGGATCGGCTTGAACGGCCTTGTCCTCAAGTGCCCGGCGGGCTGAAAGTGCTGCCCCCGCGGGTGGGTGGGGGATCGGCTTGAACGGCCTTGTCCTCAAACGCCGGGCGGGCTGAAGGCGCTGCCCCCGTGGGCGGGGGATCGGGATGGCAGCGCATCTCTCCCCACGCGCCGCAGACCCCAAGACCGCCGGGCCGGAGCCGAAATGCATTGCTGCCGCCCCACGCCCACGACCCGCAGCCGAACGACGGCGGAAGGGGGCGTGCCGGTACGTCCAGATGCCCGTCGCGTACGTTCGCGTCACCGGACCCGCCACTGCCTGCCCGACGTCTGATCCGGCGGCGACGGGCGGGACGTACCGGCGCGCCCCCGACCCACCCACCAGACGGCACACCCCCTCAGCCGGGCGCGCTCACGGCTCCGCGGTCTTCGCCTCCAGGCTCGTGCGAGTCGCCCGGCCGTACGCCCCCGGCTCGTCGGCCGTGATCCCCCATGTCCGCTGGAAGAGGGTCACGGCGTCCTCGACCTGACTGTCGTAGTCGCCGTCGGCTTCACCGATGTACAGGGCCAACTCGGCCAGGCGCAGCTGAAGTTCGGTGACCTCGGGGCCGCTGTCGCCGAGGTGCAGGACCTCGACGGCGGTCTCGTCGTCCGGGGCGACGCCGGAGGCCTCCACCGCGTCGTCGGCGTTCTCCGTCGTGGTCGTCCGCGTCGGGGTCGCTGAGGAGGACGGGGTCGCGGCGGAGCTCGATGCGGGTGGCGCCGAGGCCGACCGGCTCGTGCTGGGCGACGGGGCCGGGGCGGCCGGCGCCGGCGTCGCCGACGACTCGCTCGCGGACGGCGCCGCGGAGGCGGACGAGGGCGACGCGTCCGGCACGCTCGCCCGTATGAGGTCCGGCGCGGCCTCGTCCCGCGAGGGAGACTCGTACGTGAAGAACCCGCTCGCGAACCCCGCAGCGGCCACCACTGTGACCACGGCCCCGCCGACGCCCAGGAACACGAACCGCCGCCGACGCCGGGCCGGCTCATCCGGACGCTCGCCGACGCCGACCCCGGCCACGACCCCGCCCGGCACCGCGGCAAACCGCATCGTCGCCGCCGAGGCCTCCTCGGAGACCTCCGGCACGGCGACCGGCACCGGCGCGTACTTCGGCACCAAACCACTGGTGCCGCTACCTGTCTCCCCCGCCTCCAACTCCACATAAGGCCGAATCCGCAGCGGATCAAAGTCCTCCGCCGCAGCCGCCTCCGCGGTACGCGCATCCCGCAGCGCGTCCGACGCCCGCTGGGTGCAGCCGCATGTCGGGGTGCCCTGCGGCGTGCGGGGTGCCGTGCACTCGGGGCAGACATGCTTGTTCGGTCCAGTCACGCGTGGGTCCCTCCCCTCTCCTCCCCCTGAGGAACTCCCGAGATTATCCGTATGCCCCACATAAACTCCCCGGAGCCCCCGGAATCTGTCCCTCCGCAGGAGCGGACGGGACTCAACAGGCCATAATCGGTCACACCGATCAGGATGGAGGATGACCGAGACGCGGGGACCGGCGGGAGGTCCGCATGACCGAGGACGGGCACGGCACGGACGGCGAGCAGCCCGGGCCGCAGGGTGGGAACCCCGCCCGGCTGGGACAGGGTGGAACCCCCGCCCCGCTGGGACAGGGTGAGAACCCCACCCCGCGGGGTGTGAACGAGAGCGCCGACCGGCGCCGCGACGCGGCCGCCACCAATGCCGGCGAGACCGCCCACGGCAGCGTCATCGTCTCGATCGGCGCACTGCTGCTCGGCATGCTGATCGCCTCCCTCGACCAGACGATCGTGTCGACCGCGCTGCCGACCATCGTCAGCGACCTGGGCGGCATGGAGCACCTGTCGTGGGTCGTCACCGCGTACCTGCTCGCGTCGACCGCGGCGACCCCGCTGTGGGGCAAGCTCGGCGACCAGTACGGCCGGAAGAGGCTTTTCCAGACCGCGATCGTGATCTTCCTGATCGGTTCCGCGCTGTGCGGCCTCGCACAGAGCATGCCTCAGCTGATCGCCTTCCGGGCGTTGCAGGGCCTGGGCGGCGGCGGACTCATCGTGCTGTCGATGGCGATCGTCGGAGACATCGTCTCGCCGCGCGAACGCGGCAAGTACCAGGGCCTGTTCGGCGCGGTCTTCGGCATGTCGAGCGTGCTCGGCCCGCTCCTCGGCGGGCTCTTCACCGAACACCTGAGCTGGCGCTGGGTCTTCTACATCAACCTGCCCATCGGCATCGTGGCGCTCACCGTGATCGCGACCGTCCTGCACATTCCGGTCCGCTCCAAGAAGCATGTCATCGACTACCTCGGCACCTTCCTCATCGCCGCCGTCGCCACGTGCCTGGTCATGGTGGCCTCACTCGGCGGCAACACCTGGGGCTGGGGCTCGCCGCAGATCATCGGCCTCGCGGTGCTGGGCGTCGCACTGGCCGTGGTCTTCGTCAACGTGGAGCGCAGGGCGGCCGAACCCGTCCTCCCGCTCAAGCTCTTCCGCATCCGCACCTTCGTCCTCGCTGCCGTCATCAGCTTCATCGTCGGCTTCGGGATGTTCGGCGCGATGACCTATCTGCCGACGTTCCTCCAGGTCGTCCAGGGTGTGACGCCGACGATGTCCGGCGTGCACATGCTGCCGATGGTGTTCGGCCTGCTCATCGCCTCCACCGGCTCCGGGCAGATCGTCAGCCGCACCGGCCGCTGGAAGGTGTTCCCCATCGCCGGTACGGGGGTCATGGCCGTCGGCCTGCTGCTGCTCCACCAGCTCGACGAGTTCAGCGGCACCTGGGAGATGAGCGCGTACTTCTTCGTCTTCGGTCTGGGCCTCGGTCTGGTCATGCAGGTGCTGGTGCTGATCGTGCAGAACTCGGTCTCGTACGAGGATCTGGGCGTCGCCACCTCCGGCGCCACCTTCTTCCGCTCGATCGGCGCCTCGTTCGGCGTCGCCATTTTCGGCTCGCTCTTCGCGAGCCGTCTCGGCGACAGGCTGACGAGCGCACTGAGCGGACAGCAGCTCCCGGCGGGCATCAGCGTGAACACGCTCAAGGCCGACCCGAAGGGCATCGCCGATCTGCCGTCGGCGCTGCGACCGCCGGTCGTGCACGCGTACGCCTCCTCCATCACGGATGTCTTCCTGTACGCCGCCCCGGTCGCCCTTCTGGGCTTCGTACTGGCGTGGTTCCTGCGCGAGGACAAGCTGCGCGGGTCGGTCACGGCGCCGGACGCCGCCCAGACGCTCGCGACCAATCCGGTGCAGCGTTCGTCGTACGACGAGGTGTGCCGGGCGCTGTCCGTGCTCGGCACCCGCGAGGGGCGGCGGGAGATCTACGAGAAGATCACCGCGCGGGCCGGCTACGACCTGCTGCCCGCCGCGAGCTGGCTGCTGCTGCGGATCAGGAAGTACGGGTGGGCCGAGCCCGCCCAGCTGTCCGAGGGCAGCGCCGTACCGCTGCCCGTCGTGATGGCCGCCGCCCGGCAGATCGAGGAGCGCCGGCTCGCCGTCCGCGAGGGACTCGACCTGGTGCTGACGGACGAGGGCCGGGAGGCCGCCGGGAAGCTGTCCCAGGCGCGTGAGGAGTCCCTGGGGGAGCTGCTCGGCGACTGGTGGGGCCCGGACCGCCCGGCCGATCTGGCAGGCCTGGTCAAGGAGTTGAACGCGGAGCTGTGCGGCTCCGACGGAGAACGCCCCCACAACGGCACGGTGTCCCGGCGCACCACCTGACCCTCACCGGCCCGACGTACCCAACCGTTTCTCGAACCAGTGCTCGGCGTAGACGTCGTCGTTGTGCGCCGCGGTCTCCACGTAGCCGTGCCGGGCATACAGCGCACGCGCCTCCACCAGGTCACCGCGGGTGTCGAGAACCAGCCGCTCGGCGCCGAGCCGCCGCGCCGCCTCCTCGGCCGCCGCGAGGAGCACCGGGCCGCCGCCCTTGCCGCGCAGGTCCTCGCGCACGAAGACCCGCTTCAGTTCACCGGTGCCCGCGTCGAGCATCCGCACGCCCGCCGTGCCGCCGGGCTCCCCGTCGTACCGCGCGACCAGCAGCATCCCGCCCGGCGGCACGAAACAGGCCCCGTTGTCGGCGGCGACCTCACGCTCCAGCTCCTCGGGATCCGTCGGGTGCCCCTCGTGCAGCCGGTACCAGCGGTCGCTGACCTCCGTGTAGTACGACCGCCAGAGCGCGGCGGCGATCGGGGAGTCGAAGGGTTCGGGGGCGACGGTCCAGGAAGCCGGCGTACGGGGCGTGGTCATGGCGGGCATTGTCGCGGGTTGTCCTGCCGGGCAGGCAAGCGGATTTCGGTGGACGGCCCTGCGGCGCGCACTGTTTGAGAGGCGCTGTGCGGGCAACCCGGTTGGTGCACCGGCCCGACGTTGGGCCGGGAATACCTCGGAAGGCACCCATGTCCACAGGCGTGATCATCGCTCTGATCGTGATCGTGGCGGCCGTTGTCGTTGTCGCGGCCGCCGTGACCCTCCTCGCTCGAAGGCCGCAGGGCGGGCGCAGCCTGCAGCGGCGTTTCGGGCCCGAATACGACCGGGCCGTCGCCCGGCACCACGGAGACGTGAAGGCCGCGGAGCAGGACCTCGCGGAACGCGTGAGCCGGCACGGTTCGCTGCGGGAGCGGGCCATCGAGCCCGCGGTCCGCGAGCAGTACGCGGCCCGCTGGGCGGCCGCCCAGGAACGTTTCGTCGAGTCGCCGCAAGAAGCCGTGACCGAGGCCGACCAGCTGCTCGGCGAAGTGGCCGGCGCCCGGGGGTTCCCCGACGGCGGCCAGTACGACGAGCAGTACGCGGCACTCTCCGTCCACCACGGCCCGCACGTCCACGGCTACCGCCGGGTGCACCGGGCCGCGCAGGCCCGCGTCCCGGACGGTCATGGCAGTACCGAGGAGCTGCGCGAGGCCATGATCGAGGCCCGCGTCCTCTTCGAGGAACTGGTGACCCCCAGCGGCCAGGACGCCCCCCGTCACCGGACGGACGCGGACGAGAAGTCGTCCACCGCCCGGACCACAGCCACCCGCCCCGAGGGCTCCGCCCCCGAGGGCCGATCCCACCTGCCCTGGTCGGTCAACAAACGCCAGGCGAAGGGGAGTTGAGAAACGTGAAGGACATCTCGGACGACGGCACCAAGGACCCGACCCGCCGCGATGAGTCCCGCCGCGACGAGTCACGCCCCGACGCGACCCGTTCGGACGCGACCCGCTCGGATCCGACCCGCTCCGACCCGACCCGCTCCGACCCGATGAAGGGCCGCGTTCCCCCGGTGCCCGGCGAGGCCCCTCCGGCCCGCGAGGTTCCCGCGGGCCAGAAGTCCCCGCTGGGCGAGGACACGAGCGCCCGCCGGACGGACCCGGCCCGCCCCACCGCGGCCCCCGCCTCCGCCCCTGCTACCGAGCCCCGTGAGGGCATCGGCACCTCCGGCATGGGTTCCCGCGAGGGCGCCGGCGCCCTCGACCGGGAGACCGGCGACAGCGCGAACCGCGACAGCGCGAACCGCGACAGCGCGAACCGCGAGAGTGCGGCCCGCGAGAGTGCGGCCCGTGAGAGTGCGGCCCGCGAGGGCAAGGGCGGCGCTACACCTACGGGCGCCCACGCACGGCCCACCGCGCAAGAAACCCGGCAGCTCCCGGACCAGGATCACGACCACGACCACGATAACGACCGCAATCACGACACCCGTCTGCTCCCGCAGGACGAGTGCGACAAGTTCGAGCTGCGGATGCGGCACGCGGTCGGTGGGTTCGTCGACGGGCCCCGGGACTCGGTGGCGGAGGCCGACCAGGTGCTGGAGGAGCTCGCCGCACGGTTCTCGGACGCCGTCACCCGGCGGCGCAGCACGCTGCGTACGTCGTGGCAGCAGAAGACCGGCGAGAAGAAGACCGACGAGAAGACCGGCAACGGCGCCGACACCGAGCAGCTCCGGATCGCCCTGCGCGACTACCGCGAGGTGACCGAACGCCTGCTCCACTTCTGAACCGGCGACGCACCCGACGTACGGGTGCACCACAGGCACCAGTGAGGCCGCGCCCCGGACCATGTCCCGGGGCGCGGCCTCAGTCGTCACCGGGCGGCGGCGGCCGGACCTTCCCGGCGCTCGCGCCACTCCCGGACGATCTCCTCGACGTCGTACGGCTTGAGCCCGAGGGGTGGGCCGGGCGGCGGCTTGAACATGACTTCGCGGATCTTGGCGTTGATGTCCTCGACGATGCGGCGCACGACCCGCTCCGAGGGTGCCGCGGAAGCCGCCGCGAGCGCGTCCTCGGCCTCTTTGCGCAGGGCCAGCGTGGGAGGCAGCACGGACAGGCCCTCGCGGACCATCTTCCGCTTGATCCACCACAGTTCGTCGTACGACGTGTCCGTGATCTCGGGCATCGGCTTGCCCGCACCGGGGAGCTCCGCGAACTCCCCGCGCGCCTCCGCTTCACGAATCTGCCGGTCGACCCACGTCTCGAAGCTGACATCGGGTGGCTTGCGCTCGGTCATGAGTCCATTGTGCAGGAGGCTGCACGCAGGGGCGACGGGGCGAACTATCATTCGGCGGCGGCGCGTCAAGCACGCTCCGTAGGTGGACAATTGGACGGCGGGAACCGAAGGAGCGCACGTGCTCGAACTCACCATGGCATCGGTCACCGGGGCGGACGCGGGCGCGACGGCCGGGATGCTGATGGCCGATGCGCCGAGCGACCCCGGTGCCATGCTGCGGGTGGGCCGGGACAAGGCCGTGTGCCGTCTCGTGACCCCGGACGACTGGCTGTTCGTGTCCAGGGTGCACCTGGAGTTCCTGTGCGGCCCGGACGGCTCCTGGCAGGTCACCTGGCTCCAGGGCTCCCAGCCCGAGCCCTCCTCCGAGGTGCGGCTGACGTTGGCCGGTGAGGTGACCCAGCCCCTGCCGTACGGCGGTACGGCCAGGCTTCCCGCAGGCAGCTCCGGCGAGATCGTGATCCTGGACCGCACCGGCCCGTACAGCGTGAACGTGGGCTTCTACCACGAGGTGTGACCGGTGTTTCTAGGCCAGTACCCGCGCCAGCGCGAACCCGTCGTACCCCTTGCTTCCCACCGTCTGGATCGCCGTACCGCTCAACTTCGGGTGAGTGGCGATCAGTTCGAGCGCGGCCCGGGTGCCCCGCACGCTCGGGTCGGTGCTGCCCGCGTCGGTGACCGTGCCGCCCCGGACGACGTTGTCGACGATGATCAGGCTGCCCGGCCGGGTGAGCTTGACGGCCCACTCGAGGTAGTGCGGGTTGTTCACCTTGTCCGCGTCGATGAAGACGAGGTCGAACGGCTCCGGGTTCTCCTCGGCCAGCTTCGGGAGCGACTCCAGGGCGGGCCCGACCCGTACCTCGGCGATCTTGTCGAGGCCCGCGCGGGCGAGGTTGCCGCGGGCGACCTCGGCGTGTGTGGGGTCGTACTCGAAGGTGATCAGGCGGCCGTCGGCCGGGAGGGCGCGGCCCAGCCAGATCGTGCTGTAGCCGCCGAGGGTGCCGATCTCCAGGATGCGGCGGGCGCCCTGGATCTGGGCAAGGAGGTGGAGCAGTTTGCCCTGGTTCGGGGCGACGTGGATGGGGGGCAGTCCGGCCGCGTCGCTGTCGCGGAGTGCGGCGGTGAGGGCCTCGTCGGCGGGGGCGAGGAGGGTGGTGAAGTAGTCGTCGACGTCGTTCCAGCGCTGCGACTCGGTCATGCACCATGCCTTTCGTATGCCTAGTTAGATGCGCTAACTAGTCCATGAGGGGAATCTAGTCGCGGAAGCCGGGCGTTGTCAGTGGGTTTCGCCGTGTTCACGCCCGGAACCCGGTCGGGCGACGGTGGTTTCGAGCCAGCCCAGGCGGTGGTGGGCGGCTCTCTGTGACCTGCGTCGCGGACCCGGGGTGGAACGGAACCGTGCGCCGACTATCGTCATCCGGACAAAAGACGGAAGGACGTCAGGTGAAGAGGGGGTTGCCTGCGTCTTTCACCGGAGGCGGTGCGAGCCTCATGGGGACCGGGACGGGAACCCGCGCACGGGACGCGTGGGACGAGTGGGGCGGGAGGGCCGGCGCGGCGTGGCGAATGTGGAGCACGGCGGAAGAGCGGGTAATGCCTTCGGCGGGGGGGCGGCCGAGCGGGCGAGGGCACGGCTGAGGGTTCTCCGCATCGGGCTGTGGGTGATAGCCGGGGTCCTCGCGGTACGGCAGCTCGCCGTGGTCCTGAGCACCCCGAAAGGGGAGCGGGTGACGGATCTGGAGACCTGGGTCGGCACGAACGGCGTGCTCCATGTGAAGGGGTCGCTGTACGACTCGACCCAGTTCACCGGCACCCCCTTCGGCGGACTCGTCCTCAAACCTCTCACCCGTTCCGCGGAGCAGGCCCTCGGCTGGGGCTGGACCTTCGGCACCCTGCTGCTGGTCGTCGCGCTCGGCCTGGTCGCGGCACGCGCCCTGCCCAAGCCCGTGACCCGGCGGGCGTCCCTGCTCGCCGCGCCCGTCACGATCAGCCTGCTGATGCTGTCCCTGCCGGTGCGCAACACCCTCTACCTCGGCCAGACCAGCATCATCCCGGTGCTGCTCGTCCTGCTCGGCTGCTTCGCCGTACGCGGCCAGCGGGCCAGCGGCGTCCTGATCGGCCTCGCCGCCGCCCTCCAGCCCACCGTGCTGCTCTTCGCACCCCTGCTCTGGTTCACCGGCCGCAGACAGGCGGCCGTGTCCACGGGGGCCACCTTCGCCGCCCTCACGGCGGTCGCGTGGGCCGCGATGGCACAGGACTCGTACACGTACTGGGTGCACCACCTTGCGGGCGTCGGCCTCGGCGGCGAAGCCGACGGTCTGGCCAACCAGTCGCTGCACGGCGCGCTGCTCCGGTTCGGTCTCCAAGGCCCGCTGGAGATCGGCCTGTTCCTGCTGCTCGGCGCGGCCGTCGCGGTCCTCGGCCTGCGCCGCGCCGTGCGGTACGCGCGCGACGGACAGCTGCTGCTCGCCGTCGCGATCACCGGCTGCGTCGCGGTCGCCGTCTCGCCGACGACCTGGCAGCACCAGCTGCTGTGGGTGCTGCTCGCGGTGGTGGGGCGGGTCGGCAGGAAGACCTCTGACCGTTACATGTGGCCCGTCGTCGTCATCCTCGTCATGACACTGCCGGCGAAGATGCTGGTGCCGAACATGCCGGCTCTGTACCCGCTGCGCGACAACGTGGTGCTGCTCGCGGCCCTCGCCGCCGCGTGCGCGGTGCCGTTCCTCTCGCTGCAGTCGCCCTACTTCCGGGCACCCGACTCCACGCTGTACGCGCCTGCCCGCCCCGCCAGGTTCGAGCGCGTACCGCTGCTCCCGTCCTGGCGCAGGGCCCTCACCCGGCCCAGCCTGCTGCTCGAACTGCTCCTCATCCGCGTGTTCTACGCCGCCTACGCCTCCGTACGGCTCGCGGCGGGCGGCGGCCGTCCCGCCGCCGAGGAACACGGCCACCAGATCCACTCGCTGGAGAAGGCGCTCTTCATCGACGTCGAGCACACCGTGAACCACGCGGTCGCGGGCATTCCGTGGCTCGTCAACTTCTTCAACTTCTACTACACGTCGTTCCACTTCGTGGTGCCGCTGACCATCCTGGGAGTCCTGTACGCACGCCGCCCGGCCGACTACCGCTGGGCCCGCTCCACTCTCGGACTCGGCACCCTGCTCGCCCTGTTCGGCTTCTGGCTGTACCCCCTGGCGCCGCCCCGCCTGATGCCGGGCCTCGGCTTCATCGACACGGTGCACGGGACGCAGGACCTCGACAACCCCGACTTCGGCGCCCTGACCGCCGTCACCAACCAGTACGCGGCGATGCCCTCGCTGCACTTCGGCTGGGCCCTGTGGTGCGGCATCATCATCGTCGTCATGGCCCCGAAGCGCTGGATGAAGGCGCTGGGTCTACTGCATCCGCTCTTCACCCTGTCCGCGATCGTGGCCACGGGCAACCACTGGGTGCTGGACGCCGTGGGCGGTGCGCTCGTGATCGGGGCGGGCTTCGGGCTGGTCTATCTGCTGTCGGGGCCGCGCGCGGCGGCTGTGGTGGCTGCGAGGGAACCGGCGGTGGATATCAGCACCGTCCCTGCCAAGGCAGTCGGTACGAGGAGCTGAGTCGGTAGTCGCCCGCCGCCGGCACGGTGAGTCGGGTCCAGTCGCCAGCCTGCTCAAGGCAGGCGCCCTCCGCGCGCAGCCACGGGGAGTGGGCGACCCGGACGGTAACGGAGCCGCGTGCAGGGACGTGGACGACCATGTCGGCCCCGTCGGACTCGACGACCGAGGCGCCTCCGGAGACCAGGGGCGTCGCGTTCTCGACCCGGTAGACGCTCCAATGGGCGTCCTGCCACAGGGGTTCCAGCCAGTCCGGCTCGGCGCGTACCAGGGCGGCCTCGTCCTCGGCGGCCCAGTCCGGGGTGCCGTGCGGCAGCACGACAAGGCCGACGGCCCACCGGTCGAGCCAGGCACGGTAGCGCTGCTCGGTGAACGAGCCGTCGTAGAAGAGCGGGCCGCGCTCCACGTCCAGTTGCCGGTTCCAGCCGCGCGCGGTGTTGACGTGGGGAGCCAGAGCGGTGGTCTCCCGGTGGTTGAGGGCCGGAACCACCTCCACGCGGGTGCGGTCGGCGCCGAGGCGGTCCAGTGCGGCCACCACGCCGTCCGTGTGGGTCGCCCAGGCCGGCACCGGCGTCGACATCTCCAGGACGTGCTGGGTGTGTTGGGCCACCCAGTTCACCGAGACGGCGAGCGCGGCCACCAGCGCGATCCGGCGTAGGGCGGCCAGGCCGGGCGTCAGGAGGGCGGCCAGCAGGACGGGCGGGGCGAAGAGCTCGGCGAGGCGTACGACGTTCGAGCCGACGGGGGAGGCGACCAGCACGGTGAGGACGATCCCCGCCATGTAGATGCCGGAGCCCAGCCGCAGGCTCCGCCAGGTGCGCGGTGCGGCCGCCACGAGGATCGCGCCGAACAGCAGCGGTTTCCAGATGTCGCTTGTCTGCATGGGCTGTTCGCCGTCGATGGGGAACAGCAGCGTCGTGAGCCCGACCATGACGAGCGGCGGCACGAGCAGGGCGAGGGCCTTCGTGAACTCCCGGCCCAGCAGCCAGGCCGCTCCGACGACCAGCAGGAACAGCCCGGCCGCCGGGCTGGCCAGGGTGCTCAACGCGGCGCACACGGCCGCCAGGACGGGCCGCCGGGCCGGTCCGGTGACCGCCAGGCAGGCGGCCAGGCCGATCGCTGCCCCCAGTGCGAAGGTGGACCGGCCGGACGCGATGTTGCACCACAGGGTGAGCGTGGACAGCAGCGCGGGCCACAGGGGCCGGTCGATACCGCTGCGGACGAAAACACTGGCCGCGAGCCAGGAGGCCGCGACGCCGGCGACGACGGTGACGGTGCGCACCCCGAACACCGCCATCAGCCAGGGCGAGACGAGGCTGTAACTGCCGACGTGGATACCGCCGTACCAGGCGAGGTCGTACGGCGTGCCGGGGTGCCTTGCGACGAAGTCCGTCCAGGCCACCTGGGCCGCGAGATCGCCGCCACCGGTGGCCAGGAAGGCCGCCCAGAGCGCGTAAAGCGGGAGGGCGAGCGCGGTGGCGAGGAGCGGGACGCGGTGCCGCTCCCAAAGGCCCGCGACAGTCGGGGTGTTGACGAAGTGCGCTGTTCGCGCTGGCAATTGGGCTGACTCGGCTGAAGGTGGCACGGACAGACGCTAACCTCTCCGGCTAGCTCTGGGCCAGGACCGCCCGGGCGTTGGCCACGTAGCGCCGATTGGCGTCCTTGAGCCCCTTGAAGTAGGCGAGGTCGGCCTGGATGGCCTGCTCCTCCAGTTTCTTCTCAGCTGCAAACATGACGACTACCAGTGAGACCTGACTTTTACATTCGACGTCGGCCGTGGCTGTGGCGATCTCGGCTCGTGACGCCTTATCCGTGTCCTCGGTGTACCACTTGGCGTCTTTCTTTGCGGATGATGGCGTTGGGTAATCCATCCCCTTGGTTCTCATGCAGGCGCTCCAGGCTTGTATGCCCTTTAGGACGGTGGGGTCCAGTTGCGCGGCAGAATATGTTTCCGATTTGAATTCATTGAATTTTACGAAACTGTACATGGCATTATGCGTCAGAGTTTTTTTGGCGGACGCCTGACATTTCTGAAGAGCTTTCGTGGAATCTGAGTCGAGACCGGCCTCCCGGATTTTCATTTCCGCGGTCACTTTTCTCACAACTGGCGACGAGAGAAGTTCTGCCGGTGTGTGATATCCAAATCTGCGAGCGACTTCGGGTTCGATGACACCGAAATGAAGACGGTTTCGCCAGCTGGCCACATCCGTCGGCATCCGAATGGTGGCCCAGGATCGCCCGTCCTTCTTCATGCAGTCGCGGATCAGCGCGTCGCGGCCCTGGTACGTGGCGTGCGTCTCGCCGTCCGACAGCTGATACGCGTCGAACGGCAGCACGAGGGAACGGGCCAGCGCGGTCGGCTCCGGGATGTCGAGGAGTTGGCCGTTGGCGTCGTCTTGGCC
This sequence comes from Streptomyces sp. NPDC087263, assembly GCF_044744645.1. Taxonomy (NCBI): domain Bacteria; kingdom Bacillati; phylum Actinomycetota; class Actinomycetes; order Kitasatosporales; family Streptomycetaceae; genus Streptomyces; species Streptomyces sp. NPDC087263. Next base: position 554,227 of record NZ_JBIUYT010000001.1, on the reverse strand, counting down.
GGTGGACATGGAACAACCGACGGTGAGCAGCAGGAGTGCGATCACCGGGAAGTGGAGGCGGCGAAGCATGCGACAACCCTTTTTCGTGACGGCGGGGCCCCGCCGGGGAGTGCCGCGCGACACTCCCCGGCGGGTCTGCTCACTAGAAACCGTTGAGCGATTCCGCTGTGTTCGAGAACCCGTTGTTGCCGAAGTCGGAGTCCACGCTGTTGTCCTGCAGGTAGTACGACTGCCCCGCGTAGGACGTCTCGGCGTACATGTAGACGTTGTGGCTACAGGCGTTCTTTCCGGAGTTGGCGGAGTTGTTGCTTGACTTGCCGCTCGACCAGTTGTTGTTGGAGAAGTCGCTGTCGTTGCCGGAGAAGACGCGGGATCCGTCCTTGTAGCCGGCCGTGTCCCAGAGAGTGAAGCACGCCGCTTGGGCGCCGGTCTCCGAGGCGGTGGCGACGGGGGCGACAGCGATGAGGGCGGTACCACAGACTGCCGCGAGACCGAGTGACAGAGCAAGCTTACGCATGGGGTTATTCCCTCTCATCGAGTGTGAACTTTGCGAGCCCGCGAGCCACCGGAATGGCCAGTTCCGTTCATCGCGGGCCGACGTTATTTTGTCGCGCACCAAGATTCAATGCGATTTCCCTGTGCACGTCAACGAGGTAATTGATGCTCCTGGGGGATTGGCTGGTCGTGATCCACTGCCTTCCCGCTGTGCAACCGAGGGGCCCCGCTGCAAACATGCAGGTCGGTCGAGGGGATGCATGCGGCGCCGACACGGTTCGTCTCGGCGCCGGCTCCTCGAGCTGGCTTGATAGCGCTCTCAAGGCGAGGGACGTGGCCCGCGGAGGAGGCAGGGATGCACACGCCAGCAGCAACTTTGGCAAGTTCGAGGCCAGTTTGCGAGGACGGGGTGTTCGGAAGTCGCGGGCTCGGATCAGCGTCGCCCTAGGAGGGCGCCAACCCGTGGCGAAGACGGTTGCGGAGGCTTGGAAGCGCTCGTCGAGAAGCCGCGGGGAGTCGGGCCGAGGACAATGTCGGTGGAGGCCGCATGGACTGGGACGACATGGACAACGGTGGCGATGTGGAGACGGACCTCGTGAGGGGGCGGGAGGCCTGTCGGCGGGAGGCCTGGGACGAGGCGTACGAGCTGCTCGTGCGGGCCGACGCGGGGAGTCCGCTGCCTGCCGGCGACCTGGAGCGGCTCGCCGAGGCCGCCGACATGGTCGGGCGCTGCGACGACACGGTGCGGCTGCTGCGGCGGGCCTATCAGGAGTACGCCGGGTCCGGCGCCGTCGGGCCCGCGCTGCGCTGTGCGTACTGGCTGTGCAAGACGCTGGCGTGGGGCGGCGAGTTCGCACAGTCGGGGGTCTGGTTGACGCGGGCGCGGCGGCTGGCCGATGCCTCGGAGGACTGTCCGGAGTCCGCCTACCTGCTCCTGCTCGATGCGGAACTGCTGTTCAGGGCGGGGGAGTACGCCGAGTGCCTTGCGGTGGCGCGACGGATGGGTCCGATGGCCGATGCGGGCGAGGATCCCGACCTCATGGCGTGCGCGGCGATGACGCTCGGGATCGGGCTGGTCAAGAGCGGTGAGATCGGGACCGGGCTCGCCCAGCTCGACGAGGCGATGACGGCGGTGGCGGGCGGGGAGCCGTCGGCACGGGCGACCGCGATGGTCTACTGCGTCGTCATCGGCGTCTGCGAGGAGTACCAGGAGGTGCGCCGGGCCCGTGAGTGGTCCGACGCGCTGGCCGACTGGTGCGCGGCGCAGCCCGACTTCACCGGCGCCTACCGCGGCCTGTGCCGGGTGCACCGGGTGGCGATCCTCAGGCAGGGCGGCGAGTGGCCGGACGCGGTCCGCGAGGCACGGTTGGCCTGCGACCAGCTGACGGGCGGATACGGTACGGCCGTCGCGGGCGGGGCGCACTACCAGCTCGGCGAAGTCCACCGGCTGCGCGGTGAGTTCGCCGACGCCGAGCAGGCGTACCAGGACGCCCTGCGGTACGGCTGGGATCCGCAGCCCGGCACGGCGCTGCTACGGCTGGCCCAGGGCAGGCGGGACACGGCGGTGGCGGTGATCCGCAGGGCCCTCGCCGAGACGTCCGGGACGACCGCGACGCCGGGACCGGGCGGCACGGCCGGGGTGGGGGAGCCGATGTCCCGGGTACGACTGCTGCCCGCGGCCGTGGAGATCCTGACCGGCACGGAGACGGCGGCCGTTCCCGACGACGACGACCTGGCCGATGCCGCACGGGCCGCCGCCGAGCTGGCAGCCATCGCCGAGGCGTACCCGGACACCACGGCACTTCAGGCGATGTCCGGGCACGCCACCGGCGCGGTGCGGCTTGCCCAGGGAGCCGCGGGAGAGGCGCTGCCCCCGCTCCGCAGGGCCGTCCGGCTCTGGCACGAGCTGGACCTGCCGTACGAGTCGGCCAGGACGCGGGTGCTGATCGCCCGTGCCTGCCGGACTCTGGGCGACGAGGACTCCGCCGCGATGGAGCTGGACGCGGCCCGCCGGACCTTCGCCAGGCTCGGCGCCGCCCCGGACCTCGCCCACGCCTCCTACGCCCCCGGCGGGCGGGACGGCGACTGCGGGCTGTCGCCGCGCGAGCTGGAGGTGGTCCGGCTGCTCGCGGCGGGCGGTACCAACCACGCCATCGCGGCCGAGCTGGTCCTCAGCGAGCGGACCGTTGCCCGGCACGTGAGCAATATCTTCGGCAAGCTCAAGGTCGGCTCGCGTACGGCGGTAGCCGCGTACGCCTTCGAACACGGGCTCGTACGGCGGGACAGGCCGTAGAGCCCCCGGTACAGCGCGGCCGGGACCTGGACCTGCCGCGACCGGGCGTGATGCGTAGAACTGCCCATGCCCGCTCCCGCCGGTTGGGCATTCCTGTCGATGCGGGCGGGGCCGGTGCGCGGCGAGTATCGATATCCGGCCGGATGTCCGGCAGGAGAGGAGCACGCTGTGATGAGGACCGAGCGGATCGAGACCGTGGTCGTGGGTGGCGGCCAGGCAGGGCTCGCGACGGGATACCACCTGGCCCGGCGCGGGCGGTCGTTCGTGATCCTGGACGCGGGTGAGCGGATCGGCGACGCCTGGCGCAAGCGCTGGGACTCACTGCGGCTGTTCACCCCGGCCCGCTACGACTCCCTGCCCGGCCTGCCGTTTCCCGGCCGGAGCTGGTCGTTCCCCTCTGCCGCCGAGTTCGCCGACTATCTGCGGGACTACGCGGCGTGGTGCGAACTGCCGGTGCGCACCGGTGTCTTCGTACGACGGCTGTGGCACGACGGGGAGCGATACGTCGTCGAGACGGCCGAGTCGGCGGACGACGGGTCGGCGGACCGGGAGTGTCGTTACGAGGCGGAGAACGTCGTCGTGGCCGCGGGCTTCGACCGCCTCCCCAAGGCCCCCGACTTCGCGGCGGACCTCGCCCCGGACGTCGTACGCCTGCACGCCGCCGACTACCGCGGCCCGGCCCAACTGCGGGACGGCGACGTGCTGGTGGTCGGTGCCGGAAACTCGGGGGCGGACATCGCCCTGGAACTGTCCGCGACCCACCGCGTCCTGCTGTCCGGCAGGCATCCGGGGAACCTGCCATGGCGGATCGACTCCGCGGCGGCCCGGGTGCTCAGCCCCCTCCTCTTCTTCGCCTTCCGGCACGTCCTGACCGTACGCACACCGATCGGCCGCAAGGCCCGGCCCCGCATCCTGACGCAGAGCGGCCCGCTGATCCGGGTGAAGTCCAGGGATCTCGCCGCCGCGGGGGTGGAACGCGTGGGCCGCGTGATGGGCGTGCGCGACGGGCAGCCCTTCTTCGCCGACGGCTCCGACGGCTCCGACGGCTCCGACGGCTCCGACGGCTCCGGCGGAGGCGCGGCCCGGGTCGCCAACGTCGTGTGGTGTACGGGCTTTGCGCCGGACCACAGCTGGATCGACCTGCCGGTCTTCGGCGCGGACGGCGAACCGCGGCAGCGACGCGGAGTGGTGGACGCACAGCCCGGCCTCTACTTCGTGGGCGGGCTCTTCCAGCATTCCTTGTCCTCGTCGATGGTGCAGGGGGTCGGGCGGGACGCGGGCCATGTCGTCGAGCACCTCGACGCGCGAGCGGGTCGCGTGACGCGGGCGGCACGGCTCACGGGTGCGCGCGGCTGAGGAACCGGGCGGTCCGGTCGCTGGCCCGGTTCCCGGGCCGCGTCGGTGTCCTGCTCCGCCGGTTCACCGGCGCGGGGCGGTCGCCGGACGATCCTGGAGTCCGACGTGGCGGAACTGGTGGGCCGGGCCCGTTGCCCGGAGGAGGTTGTCGTACCCGCCGTCGCAGCCGCGGCGACCATCGGCTCCGCCGACATCTCCAGCCGCACCCCCCTGAACAACCGTCACGTCTCCGACGGGGCGAGAGTTCCTCCCAGGCACTCGAACCACACGGTCTTGCCGTCCCCGGTCGGCTCCACCCCCCACTCGTCGGCCATCGCCTCGACCAGGACGAGGCCACGGCCGCCTTCCGAGTCGCTGTCGTGGGCCGCGACGGTCGGGAGGTCGGCCGAGCCGTCCGACACCTCGACGCGGACGCCGTACGGCTGCCGCAGGACCAGCAACTCGCAGCGGCGGTCCGGCACATGACGCAGCACGTTGGCGAGCAGCTCGGTGACCGCCAGGCCCACCGGGTCGGCCAGTTCCGGCATCTCCCAGTAGCGGAGGTACGCGCGGACGATCCGCCGGACGTGACCGGCCGAGTGTTCGCCGACCGTGAAGCGCATGCCGTACCGGACGGGTGGGGGAGGAATGAGTTCGTTCACAGGACGAGCGTGACGGCCACTCGCTACGCTGAGCTACCGACCGAACACAACTGACTCGCGGGCCGAGTTGGGCGAGAGGGGCCGTGCGTGACCAACATCAGCGTCCTCGATCCGAGCGCGTCGCCGCTGGACTACTACGGCTTCGAGCTGCGGCGGCACCGGGAGGCCGCGGGACTGACACAGAAGCAGTTCGGAGACATCGTCAACTACACCGGGTCACTGGTGGGACAGATCGAGACGGCACGGAAGCTGCCGACGGTGGTGTTCAGCGAGCGGGCGGATGCGGCGCTGGGGACCGGGGGGTTGTTGTCGCGGTTGGTGGGGCTGGTGTTGCGGAGTCAGCTTCCGGGGTGGTTTCAGCGGGCTGCGGAGCTTGAGGCGCGGGCGGTCGAGATCTGCACCTTCCAGACGCACATGGTGCACGGCCTGTTGCAGACCGAGGCGTACGCGCGTGCCGTGCTCGGAGCGCTGGACAGCAGCAGGCTGGATGACCGGACGGCCGTGCGGCTGGCACGGCAGCGCATCTTCGAGAAGAGCGAGCCGCCGGTCTTGTGGGCTGTTATCAGTGAAGCCGCTCTGTACCAGGAGATGGGCGGTCCCGACACCATGCGGGGCCAACTGGCCCGGCTGTTGGACTTCGAGGAGAACTCCCGGGTCAACATCCAGGTGTTGCCGTACTCGGCCGGTGCCCATACCGGGCTACAGGGTTCCTACACCCTCTTCCGCTTCGCGAGCGACCCGGACATCGTCTACACCGAGGGTTACGGGATGGGGCATCCGACCGCCAACCCGGACACTGTCAAGGACTGTTCGCTCCGTTACGATCATCTTCAGGCCGCCGCACTGTCCCTCAGGGACTCGGCGGAGGTGATCCGGCGCGCAATGGAGGAACGCTATGGGGAGCAACGCGATTCCGACCGGCATCCAGTGGCGTAAGTCCAGCTACAGCGGAGATCAGGGCGGCAACTGCGTCGAGTGCGCCCCGCTCGGACCGCTGGCCTGGCGCAAGTCGACGTACAGCGGCGACCAGGGCGGGGAATGCGTCGAGATCGCCCCAACTCCCTGCGCCGCCATCGCCGTTCGCGACTCCAAGAACCCCACAGGCCCCGCCCTCGCCCTCACGCCCGCCGCCTTCGCCGCCTTCGTCGCCCTGCTCTAGTACGCCAGTTGTAGCTCGCGATCCTGGGCTCACGTTCCCAAGTGCGGGCGCGCGTTTGGGAGTTGGCCGGTGCGAACTCCCTGATGATCAACCGGCCGAACCGGGACTCACCCGACTCTCCCCGGAGGCCCTGGCGCAGGCCATGCCGTAGCCGACCAGGTCGCCGCCAAGGGCCGCGGCGGCCAGGAAGCGTTCGGTGGCCGCCCGGTGCTCGTCCGGCGCAGGCCGGAACCGCGGGCGGCGCGCTCGGACATGCCCCCGGGCCCGGTACGCCATCTGTTGGACCGCCCGCTCGGTACGCCCGACGATGGCTGCGATCTCCGCGTGCGAGAAGCCGAACACGTCGTGCAGCAGGAACACCGCACGCTCCGTGGGAGCCAGGGTCTCCATGATGACCAGCAGGCCATCCGCCACGGCGTCGACCGGCCGCAGCCCGTCGGGCGAGCCGGCCGTCGGCTCGTCCTGCCACTCGTCGTCCGTGTATACCTCCCGGCGCGCCCGTACCCTGCGAAGCTCGTCGATCGCCTGACGGGTCACGAGCCGGAACAGGTACGCGCCGGGGTCCATGACCGAGCCGGGGTCCACCCGGCTCCAGCGAAGCCATGCCTCTTGAAGGACATCGTCGGCGTCCGCCCGGTTACCGAGCATCCGGTACGCCGCTGCCGAAAGCGCGGCCCGGTGCCTCTCGAACAGTTCGCCCGCCGTGCTCATCTCACCCTCCCGTACACACCTCACCGGTTAAGACGGTTCAGCGGGGGCCGACGTCACGCGTGACGTCGACGAACCCGGATCCGTCGTACCAAGTAGATCCGTACCAAGTAGATACCGACCACAGACTCGGAAGGCCCGACATGACATCGACCCTCTCCACCCACCAGAACCGGCTGCTCGTCCTGGAGGCCGTCTCCCGGTTCGGCGCGGGCGACATCCCAGGCTTCACCGAAATGCTGGGCGGCGATTTCATCTCCCACAACCCGCGCGTGGAGCACGACCCGGCGACGCAGTCAGGGCGCCAGGCGTTCGCGGACTTCTTGAGCGGGCCCGGCAGCGCGCACCTGCGGGACGCGACCGTGGCGGCCAAGCACGTGCTCGCGGACGACGACCTGGTCGCCGTACACACCCACGTGGCCACCCCACAAGGCGACCTCGCCACCGTCGACCTTTTCCGGCTCGACGGCGGCATGATCGTCGAGCACTGGGATGTCGTCCAGCCGGTACCCGAGCAGGTGCTCAACCCGCACGGAATGTTCTGACCGCAGAGGTTCGCAGAGGTCCGCCGGCGCCGCGACCGGGCACCGGTGGCCTCCGATCCGACGGTCTCCCGGCTCGTCGACGCCCTCGCCGCGTCCGGCCCGAAGGCTCTCGCGGCGATCCCGGGCGCACGTTCCGAAGTACGGACGCCTGTCTTCCTGTGGTTTCGACGTGGATCTCGCTGTTGCTGTTGCGTACCTGTTCCTTGTTCCTTGTTCCTTGTTCCGGGTCCTTGTTCCTGGTCCGCAGACAGGTACGGGATGACGCCTTCGATGATCCACGCGGTTTTCGCTGTTTCGGTCGAACCCCGTCGTCAGCAGTGTCGTGATTCGCCCTGGGAACGAAATCGTCGAACGCTCGGGCTCGGGCTCACTCATGGGTTCTCCTGTGAGGTGAGTTCAGGAGTGAACAGCAATCGGGGTCGCTGTGAGTTTGGTATGAGTTTGCGCTCCAGGAGGACGGGGCCGAGGGCGTCGCTGCCCCCGTGACCGCCCGCTTTCGGGCTCAGTGCCGGGGCCCGCCTGCGAAGGCCGGAATCATCGTCATCCCTTACGATCACGTCATGAGTAATCAGAAGAGTCACACGGAAATCGTCGGGATTTTCTTTGATGATCTCGACGCCTTTGGCATGCTTTATCACGGCAGGTATGCGGCGATCCTCGAACGCGGCGTTACTACCTACTTCACCGAAGTAGGGCTCACTTATGGGCATGAGGATCTCAACGTCGTTGTGCGTGAGCTGGCTGTCACCTTTGAACAATCTATTAGGGGGGTCGGCCCTGTTGAGCTCACATTCTGGATCGAGAAACTGGGCAGGACCAGCGCGACGTTCGCCTTCCGGTTTCATTCCAAGGAAACCGAGCACGCTCATGGTCGCCGCGTGATCGTCAAGTTCGATCCGAGCACGGGGAAACCCGCGCCGTGGACCGATTCGACCCGGAGTCTCCTCGAAGAGGAGCTTCTGGTGAAGCAGTGATCAGAGGGGGAGAGCGGGGGAGCCCCCGCCTCCCGTGAGACGGGCCAACGGTGCCGGGAGGCCGTCGGCCCGAGCGTGGATACGGCGTTATGTGTGGCTGACCTGGAGTTCCTTGACGCCGTTGAGCCAGGCGGAGCGGAGGCGGCGGGGGTCGCCGGCGAGCCGGAGGTTCGGCATGGTGTCGGCGATGGCGTTGAAGATGAGGTCGATTTCGAGGGTGGCGAGGGACTTGCCCAGGCAGAAGTGCGGGCCTCCGCCGCCGAAGCCCAGGTGGGCGTTGGGGTCGCGGGTGATGTCGAAGAGTTCGGGCCGGTCGAAGACCTCGGGGTCGTTGTTGGCGGAGGAGTAGAAGATGCCGACGCGTTGGCCCTTCTTGATCTGCTGCCCGCCCAGTTCGGTGTCCTGGGTCGCGGTGCGCTGGAAGGAGACGACGGGGGTCGCCCAGCGCACGATCTCCTCGGCGGTGGTCTTCGGGCGCTCGCGCTTGTAGAGGTCCCACTGGTCGGGGTGGGTGAGGAAGGCGTGCATGCCGTGGGTGATGGCGTTGCGGGTCGTCTCGTTGCCGGCGACGGCCAACAGCAGGACGAAGAAGCCGAATTCGTCGGAGGCCAGGTTGCCTTCGTCCTCCGCCGCCACCAGCGTGCTGACGATGTCCTTGGCGGGGCACTGCTTGCGGTCGGCGGCCAGGTTCATGGCGTACGAGATGAGTTCGGTGGCCGACTCGGCGCCGACCTCCTCGGTGATCGCGTACTCCGGATCGTCGTACGCCACCATCTTGTTGGACCAGTCGAAGATCTTGGACCGGTCGTCCTGCGGGACGCCGATGAGTTCCGCGATGGCCTGGAGGGGCAGTTCGCCGGCGACCTGGGTGACGAAGTCGAAGGCGCCGTCGGGACCCGCGCCCGCGAGCGCGCTCTCGACGATCGAACCGGCCCGGGCGCGCAGGGTGGCCTCCAGGGAGCGGATCGCGCGCGGGGTGAATCCGCGCTGCACGATCTGGCGGACCCGGGTGTGCTCGGGCGGGTCCATGTTGAGCATGATCAGCCGCTGGACCTCTATCGCTTCGCGCTTCATGTGCTCGTTGAAACGGATGACGGCGGCGTTGAGGAACGAGGAGAAGAGTTCGGGGTGCGTGGAGACGTACCTGACGTCCGCGTGCCGCGTCACGGCCCAGTAGCCGTCGTCCTGGAAGCCGGCTATTCCGTGTCGTTGGGCGATCCAGTGGACCGGTTCGGTCGCGCGCACCTCGGCGAACTCCGGAAGGGGCACCCGGTGGTGCAGCAGATCGGGGTCGGTGAAATCGAACCCTTCGGGCAGCGCTGGACAGGGCATCGGCAACTCCCGCCGTTCAGACGGCCTTCTGGTCTTCTCGGTGTCCCCGACTGTTCTGACGGTCCATCAGGGATGGGGAAACTGCCGTGAAGGTAGTAACGGGTTCTACAACCCGCAAGGGGCACGGCAGCCCGAATCCTGTGCGGGATTCGTACGGAACGCGACTTCCACGGCTGCACGACCCTTGCGGCACCGGGGGGTTGCTCAGCAGACTGCAGACAGAACTAGAACGCGTACTAGTTCGGCGCGGCGGGTGGCCGGGACGCCCGCGCCGCGCGGGTGGACAGGCCCAAGGAGAGGACGAGCCCCCATGGTCGCGGAACCCGTCATCGTCGAAGCCGTACGCACCCCCATAGGCAAGCGCGGCGGCGCGCTCGCCAATCTGCACCCCGCCTACCTGTTGGGCGAGACCTACCGTGAACTGCTGGGCCGCACCGGCATCCAGGCCGACTGCGTCGAGCAGATCGTCGGCGGCACGGTGACCCACGCCGGCGAACAGTCCATGAACCCCGCCCGCATCGCCTGGCTCACCATGGGCCTGCCGTACGAGACCGCCGCGACGACGGTCGACTGTCAGTGCGGCTCCTCGCAGCAGGCCTCGCACATGGTCGCCAACATGGTCGCGGCGGGCGTCATCGATGTCGGGATCTCCTGCGGCGTCGAGGCGATGTCGCGGGTGCCGCTGGGGTCCGGGTCCAAGCACGGGCCGGGCAAGCCGTTCCCCGACGAGTGGAACGTCGACCTGCCGAACCAGTTCGAGGCGGCGGAGCGCATCGCGCGCCATCGCGGTCTGACCCGCGAGAACGTCGACTCGCTCGGGCTGATCTCGCAGGAGCGCGCCGCGGGCGCCTGGTCCGAGGAACGCTTCAAGCGCGAGACCTTTGCCGTACAGGTGCCGACCACGGAGGAGGAGCAGCGCGCCGGGCAGGGCATGTGGCGGCTCGTCGACCGTGACGAGGGTCTGCGCGACACGTCCATGGAGGCACTGGCCCGCCTGAAGCCGGTCATGCCCACCGCCGTCCACACGGCCGGCAACTCCTCCCAGATCTCCGACGGCGCCTGCGCGATCATGTGGGCGTCCAAGCGGATGGCCCGTGCGCTGAAACTGCGCCCGCGCGCCCGGATCGTCGCCCAGGCCCTGGTCGGCGCCGACCCGCACTTCCACCTCGACGGGCCGATCGACGCGACGCGCGCGGTGCTCGGGAAGGCCGGCATGTCCCTGAAGGACATCGACATCGTCGAGATCAACGAGGCCTTCGCGTCAGTGGTGTTGAGCTGGGCCCAGGTCTTCGGGCAGGACCTGGAGAAGGTCAACGTCAACGGCGGCGGAATCGCCCTCGGGCATCCGGTGGGGGCGACGGGGGCGCGGCTGATCACCACGGCCCTGCATGAACTGGAGCGCAGGGACAAGGAGTTCGCGCTGGTGACCATGTGCGCCGGTGGGGGGCTGGCTACGGGGACGATCATTCAGCGGCTGTAGTCCTCTGAGCGAGAGGAAGGCGGGCGGTCCGGGGCGAAGTCTTGTATTCGAATGGCTACCGTCCGGACCGCCCGGGACCCTGTGAAGTCCCTTTGAATTACCGGCCGTTCGGTTTAATCGCTTAGCCGGTGTGTGGTTGGTGAAATATCCGAGAGATCTTGACGGTGTGCGGACAATCTGAGTACAACTGTGACCTCAACGTGAAAGCTGTGCGGCTACGGGGGATGTTGTGCTGTCAGATGCGATGTGCTCGCGAGTTCGGCTGGGTCGCTGAAGTGGGGGCGGAGCTTGCGTCCCAGGGTGCCGCTGGAAAGGACACCCGAGGGCTCTGTACGGCAGCCCTCGAGCATGTTCTTCGAGTGCTACTCGCACACCCTGGCGTGGAGAGCCTGTATGCCTTGCTTCGCGTACCCGCGTCACCTCACTTGGGCGGACCCGGTGCAATGGCGGCTGAGCGGCGGCTGGCCTCTCTTGTCGCCCGCAACTACCGGCCTGGCGATATTGCACGATCGGTATTCAACCCAGAGTGTCAGTCGGTGCATTCAGTCGAATTTCCAGCCTGCGTTCTCTATGAGTTGGTACTTCTTTCAGTGGAGCTGGAGGAATTCACTTCAATCCGGTCCTATGCGGTGGCTCTCGTGGACGCGGGGCATCCCCTCACCGTGTTGCCGCTGAGCCTTCTGCCCGTGGAGAGCGGATTGCACCGTCCGCTTGGTGCTGCGGACGACTGGACCTGGGCAGTTCCTCCCACCCCTATGACGACATTCGACGCGCCTGAACTGCACTCCACGTTACCGATGCGTCAGCGAGTCGCCGGCATTGAGGTGACAGAGGTGAGCGTCGAAGAATCGGCCGAGGCCATGGGGTCAGCCGTCCAGCACTGGTGCGCCGACTCCAACGGCACAATCGCCGCCCAGGAGTTCTGGGCGTCGGAGCCAGTCAGGAACGAGGACTTCCCGGCCGCCTTTGCACTCCTGCCACTAGTGGCCTGGCCTGAAGGTCAGGCTTCGGCGCGCCTCTACCCTTCATCCCCTGACTCCGTGTTCAGAGCTCTGCTCAGCGCCGCAGTCCGTGGATCGGCCTATGGCCATGGTTTGTATGGTGCTTACGGAAGGCTTGCCACTTGGCGCTCCCTTGGAGGCTTGGTGGGAACTCCGGCGGACGCCTCCATCCTGTCCGTGGCTGACATGGTGGGGCGAGTGGACTGGTTCCATATGGATACCGCTTCCGGGTGGTTCCACGGCATCGCTTGGGACCTTGCAGTTGCGGCACTGCGGTCCGGAGGGCAAGAGATCGCCGTTTTGGCGGCCACCGACACTGACTAACGTGCGAGGCGTGCTGGTAGGCGTTGGTAGGGCCGAGGTTGACGGCAAGGTGAACCGCTCCGGGATCGATGGAGGCGCTCACCTGGATGCCACCAGGGTCCACTTGGCGGGCTGTCGAACATCGATCTCAAGCGACTGGGGCCACCCCGAACTCGCCGCAGATATCGCCCTGTTGGTCTCCGAACTCGGAGGCAACGCCGTCCTTCCCGGATGCCTGCGTGATCGCCTCTTCCATATCGAACTCACCTTCACCGAGCGCGCGGTGCGCGTGGCCGTCTCCGACCCAAGGGGCGAGTTCCTGCCGACAACGGCTACACCTGCGCCAACAACAACCCGGTCACCTCCAGCGACCCCACGGGCGAGCGTGCGGTATCCGCTGAGACGCCACGGAACGTCAGGCTGCGCACCCGAATTCTGTTAGCAGAGGGGCAGGAACGCGGTGAAGTTCTGGCGAGAGGCATTGAAGAGCGCACGCACGACCTGTTCCCGGAGGGAAGGTCCTGGACGGCCGTTCGTCAGTTCGGCCGCCGTAGTCCCGCGATCAGGAGCTCGACCAGGCGGCGGGCGTCGTACTGGGGGTCGTCGTGTGCGCCGATGCAGAGGTTGCCGACGCCTCGCATGAGTTCGTAGGCCTGGATGTCGGGGCGGATCTCGCCGGAAGCGGCTGCTGCGTCGAGGAGTTGGGTGCAGACGGGTAGGAGGCGGTCGAGGAAGTAGGCGTGCAGCGTTTCGAAGCCGGTGCTGTCGGACTGGAGTGCGGCGGCGAGTCCGTGTTTGGTGACCAGGAAATCGACGAAGAGGTTGATCCACTGACCCAGTGCGGCGTGCGGCGTCGCGCTGGTCGCCAGCAGGGCGGGACCGGCCTCGGCGCAGGCTTCGACCTGGTGCCGGTAGACGGCGATGATGAGGTCCGCCCGGGTCGGGAAGTGACGGTAGATCGTGCCGAGGCCGACGCCGGCCTTGGTCGCGATGTCGCGTACCGGCGCTTCCACGCCTGAGGTGACGAAGACCGCGGCGGCCGCGGCGAGCAGGGTCTCGTTGTTGCGCCGGGCGTCCTTGCGCCTGGACGGGGCCGCTGTGTGCCCGGCTCCCTCTTCGCTGTCGTTCACGGTGCCGCCGCTCCTTGTGTCTGTCTCTGTCGCTCGTTCGCTGTCGAGCGTTACCGGAACATGGTTCCGCTTGCTCATGATGTCACGGCGCCTCCCGATCCTCTCAGGCCGGTGACAGCTTCCCGTGTGAGCATGGGCGCCGCCCCGGCGGGAGCGTTCCCGGCGGCGGCCGTACTGCTTTTATGTGGAGGTTCTTATGAGGTCCTACCGAGCCGTGTCCCTGTTGACCACCGTCCTGGCGGCCGGAATGGCGACGACGCTGGCGGTAGCCCCCGCGTTCGCGGTCACCGCACCACTGACCCACCCGACGGTGATCGCGCACTTCGACGTCGCCACCAAGCAGCAGCCCGAGAACATCACCGTGGAGCCGAACGGTTCGGCCGACGTCACCTTCTCCCGGGCCCGGCAGATCGCCCACATCGACAAGGACGGCAAGGTCACGGTCCTGGCGACGCTGCCCGCGCCCACCACAGGGACGGCGTCGGCCTCGGGCATCGTCCGCACCTCCGACGGCACGCTGTACGTCAACTACAACGCCGGTGCGAACTCCGGCATTTACCGGCTGCGGCCGGGCGGAACGCCTGAGCGGATCGCCTCCCTGCCCGACATAGGTGCCCTCAACGGACTCGCGCTCGACCAGAAGACGGGCACCCTGTACGCCACCGATTCTCAGAAGGGCGGAGTCTGGCGGATCTCGCTGAAGACCGGCGAAGTCGGGCTGTGGGCCTCGGGTGAGCAGTTCGACGCGGGCACGGCCGGATACGGGTCCAACGGCATCAAGGTGCACAACGGCGCGGTCTGGGTCGGCAACACCTCCCAGGGCACCCTGACCCGTGTCCCCATCCGCGCCAACGGCAGCGCCGGCGCCTTCACGACCGAGGCCACCGGGCTGTCCGGCATGGATGACTTCGCGTTCACCGGCAAGGGCGACACCGTACTGGCGGCGGCCAACGTCGCGAGCGAGGTCTACCTGGTGAAGCCCGACGGCACCCACACGACGGTGCTCACCAGCGCCGACGGGCTGTCCAACCCGACCTCGGTCGCGGTACGGGGGAACACCGCGTACATCGCCAGCGGGGCGTACTTCACGGCGAAGGACCCGAACCTGCTGGAGGCGCAGATCGCCCACTGACCGGACCTCTTGGTGATGGGTTACCGCTCCCGGCCCGACGCGGTCACCGCAAGCAGCCCCACCGCCAGAGCGGCGATCAGGAGCGGAATCCCCAGACCGTGGTGAAGCACCAGCCACGCGCCGAGCAGCGCTCCCGCGAGCAGCGCGAGCACCGAAGCGGCTCGGCGCGGGGCTCGGGTGCCCGTGCCGCCGGTCAGGTGGGAGTCCGAGACCAGGCCGGTCAGGGTCATCGTCATGACGGTGGTTGTCAGGTCGGGTACGCCGAGCTTGCGTACGGTCGCGTTGCGCAGGCCCATCGCGAGGGCGCAGAGGGCGATGACCGCGTACGTCGTACCGTTCGCGTCCGGGGCCGCGAAGGCCACCGCCGACGCCGCACCCACCAGTACCGCCTCCGCGGCGAGGGTCACCCGGGCCCAGGTCCGCCGCGAACCGCCTCCGAGCCAGGTCGCGACGCGCCCTCCGGCCAGCGCACCCGCCAGGAAGCAGCCAAGCGATGTCGCCGTGTGGGGCACCGAGAACCCCGGCGCCCCGGCAGCGGCGAAGCCGAGCACGACCACGTTGCCGGTCATGTTCGCTGTGAACACGTGATGGAGCCCCAAGTAGCTCACCGCGTCGATCAGCCCACTGACCACCGTCAGTACGAGCAGCACGACGATGAGGGGCAGGCCGCGCGCTTCGGGGTCGCGGGGCGGTGGCTCGGTGCTCACCGGTCCAGTGGACCATGGGTGTGGTGGTTGGGCGTGTAGTGGCAGCACCTGGGCGTGACCGGCCGTGCGTGGGTGTGCGAAAGCGGCGGCCCCAGGGGATCGGGGGCCGCCGCCTTCTGCGTATGGGTGGCTTAGTACCAGCCGTTGGCCTGCCAGAAGTTCCAGGCGCCGACCGGGCTGCCGTAGCGGTCGTTCATGTAGTTGAGGCCCCACTCGATCTGGGTCTCGGGGTTGGTCTTCCAGTCGGAGCCGGCGGAGGCCATCTTCGAGCCGGGCAGGGCCTGGACCAGGCCGTAGGCGCCGGAGGAGGAGTTGGTGGCGTCGACGTTCCAGCCGCTCTCGTGCTCGACGATCTTGCTGAACGCGCTGTACTGCGAGGCGTTCGGGATCATCTTGTGCGCGATCGTCTTGGCGGAGGAGGCCGAGGTCGTCGCAGCCTGCGCCGGAGCGGCGGTCAGCACCATGCCGGTCGTGGCGGCGGCCAGGGCGACGGCGGTGAGGGCCTTCTTCGGGGAAGCGATGCGACGGATGACGGAGACGGACACGGAGAACCTTTTTCTTCGGGGACAAGGAGTCGTCGTACGCATGCCGGAGCCACGCGGTGCGTGGTGGGAATGCGTCGGCGCCGAGGCCCGGGTGGGCTCGTCGGCGCCTGGCGACTGCTCCAGAGAAACAGGCTGGAGGCCCGTCCGCAATGACCCCTTTTACTAGTGGTGGTCGCATGCGAGTAGAAAGTACCTTGTGTGATGTGGCTCTCAAACCCCAGGTCAGAGGGGTTGCGGACGCGTACATGTCATCACTTTCACCTACTACCGCGCTTCGTATGTGACCAAGGTCCTGTGGGACGGCTCACCCCCCGTGTGACGGACGGCGTGCGCTTGTGCACCGCGTGCTGCCGGACGGTGTGACGGGCACCACGGAACGCCCCGGTTCGAAGGTGACCGGGGTCTCGAAAGCGGCCCGGCCCAGGGCCTTGCGCCGGTGAGCCCCCGGTAGGTTCGGCCCATGAGGTCAACGGGGAGACTGCTCGGCTCGGGGCGTTCGGCGGACGTCTACGAGATAGACGAGGCGTGGGTGCTGCGCCGGACCCGCGGGGGATGGGGCGATGCCACCGCGGAAGCCGCGGTGATGGCACACGTACGAGGTCATGACTTTCCGGCGCCGGGTGTGCGGCTGGCGACCCGCACGGACCTGGTGATGGAGCGGCTGTCCGGGCCGACCATGCTGGAGGCGTTCGTTGCCGGGGAGCTCGACCCCCAGGAGGCCGGCGTCACGCTCGCCCGACTACTCCGCGCCCTGCACGCCGTGCCCGCCCGGCTCTCCGCCGACCCCGCCGTCCGCGTCCTGCACCTGGACCTGCACCCCGACAACGTGATGCTCACCCCGGAAGGCCCCAAGGTCATCGACTGGGCCAACGCCGAGGAGGGCCCGCCCGGACTCGACTGGGGCATGTCCGCCGTGATCCTCGCGCAGGTCGCCGTCAGCGGCGAGGCGCACGCTCAGGTGGCCCGCGAGACGCTTGCCGCGATGCTCGGCGACGGCCCATCCGGCGTGACCGACACCGGCCTCAGGGAGGCCAGGCAGCGACGGGCGGTCAATCCGACGATGACCGAGACCGAGGTGCAGATCCTGGGCGAGGCGGAGGAGCTGGTCCGCAGGCTGCTGCCGCCCTTCTCGGGGTCTGCTCGTCCTTGAACCTCACCATGTGCGCGCCGGGATCGTCGTTGCTGTGGGCTGCAACAGGACGAGGGCCAGATCGTCGGTGGGGGTGGCGGTGCCGGTGTGGACGGCCAGGCGGGCGCAGAGGGTGTTGAGGGCCTCGTCGGGGAGGGGTTCGCGCAGGGCCAGGGCGGCCTCGCCGAGGAGCGGGAAAGGGATGCCCTCCGCGTCGCGAGACTCGGTCAGGCCGTCGGTGTAGAGGAGGAGACGGTCGCCGGGCTGGAGGCGTACGCGGTACTGGCGTGGTTCCGGGTGCAGCCCCAACGGCGGTGTGGGGACGACGGGTTCGAGGAACTCGACTCGGTGGCCGGAGCGCAGGGGCGGCGGATGGCCGCAGTTGACGAGCCGCACCTCACCGGGCGCGAACTCGGCGAACACGGCGGTGACGAAGTCCTCCGGCCCCAGCTCCGGGGCGAGCCGCGTGTCGAGGGCGCCGACCAGGACGGTCAAGGTGGGTGCGGTATAGGCGAGTTCGCGGAAGGCCGCGATGGTGTCGGCGGTCAGCCGGACGGCGTCGAGGCCGTGGCCGCGTACGTCACCGATGAGGACACGCAGTCCGTACGGCGTCACCGCGACGTCGTACAGATCGCCCCCTACGGTCGACTCGCGGGCGGCGCTGTGGTAGCGGGTGCACACCTGAGTGCCGTCCAGCGTGCGGGAAATGGGCCGCAGAATCGCCTCCTGGGTGATCCGGGCCACCTCGCGGGCCTGGGTGAGTGTCATGGTCAGGCGCTCGCACTGCCGGGCCGCGTACACGGTGAGGGCGCAGCCGAACAGCAGCCCGATCCACCGCACGCCGAACTCGAAACCCGGCACCGTGCCGTCACCGATGCCCATGGCCAGGCCCAGCGCCGCCGACCAGCAGCAGACCACCACGGTGTGCCGCACCCCGAACCTGACGCAGGCCAGCAGCGGTCCGATCAGCAACAGCGTGATGAGCGGCGGCACCTGGGAGACGAGCAGATCCGGCAGGGCGATCAGCAGGCAGGCGACCAGCGGGGCGAGCAGCAGCCGGCGGGCCCGCCACTCGGCGCCGGGCGGCAGCGGCCCCGGCAGCGGGCGCCACGTGCGTCTTCCGACGCCCGGCGGGGGCGCCAGCAGTCGCGCAGGTCTCTCGGTGTGCTGGGCCGGCGTCCGTCGCGTCAGCCTCTCGGTGCCCGCGGGCCGCCTCCCGATGCCCCCACCGCCTCCGCCCGTGGCGGCCATCCGTTCCCCAGCTCCCTCTCGTCCGTTCATCACTCACCCGACAATCACCGAATATCGGCCTTCTCGCCCTCACCAACAGGGAGTTGATCGCATCTCGTCGAAAGCTGCCCGGAATTGACGGAGCTCCGTCGTCTTTCTGTCCGAGTTGTCGGACATCGGTAACGGGTGGGTGTGATCGGGTCAGACTGGTCGATGTGTCCGACGAGACGAACATCGGTGTGTCCGACGAGGCGATCCGAAGAGACGGGACGGCGTGAGCGCGCGCCCGGCGAGGGATGAGCCCGAGATGAGCGAGAGCGGTGGCCGGGACGCCGCCCAACCCGGTCGTCCCGGCGATCCGCATCCCGGTCGTCCCGGTCGTCCCGGTGGTTCCGGTGGTTCCGGCCGTCCCCATCGTCCCGGCAATCTGCTTCCGGAGACACGGAGCTTCGTCGGGCGGGTCGAGGAACTCGCCTGGCTGAACGAGGAGTTGAATCCGGGGAGCGGTGTCGGCCGACTGGTGAGCCTCGTCGGAGTCGGCGGGGTCGGCAAGACCCGGCTCGCATCGCGGGCCGCTGCCCGGGTCCGGGACGCGTACCCCGACGGCGTCTGGCTGGTGGAGCTCTCCGCGCTGCACACCGCCGGCCTGGTGGGCCTGGCCGTCGTGGAGGCGCTGCGGCTCGCGGACCAGTCGACGGGCCCGGTCACCGAGGTGGTGGCCGAATGGGCCAGGGGCAAGCGGCTGCTGCTGATCCTCGACTCCTGCGAACACGTCCTCGCGGACTGCGTGGCGCTCGCCGAGACGCTGCTGCCCGTCCTGCCGGGGCTGCGCATCCTCGTCACCAGCCGGGAGCAGCTCGGCCTGCCGGGTGAACGCGTGCTCCCAGTGGATCCGCTGCCGGTCGCCGACGACGCGGTGGCTCTGTTCGCCGAACGCGCGGCCGCCACCGGATTCACACTCGACGACACCAACCGGCCCGCCGTGGAAGCCGTCTGCCGCCACCTCGACGGCATCCCGCTCGCCATCGAACTTGCGGCCGTCCGCCTCTCGGAACTCTCCCTGACCGAACTGCACGGCCGCCTCGGCGAACACCTGGCATCCCGCCTCGACGTGCTCGTCCCGCGAGGCGAGGGCCCGGGGAGCGGCGACCGGCGGAACGGCGACCGGCGGAACGGTGACCAGCGGAACGGCGACCAGGGGAGCCGTCTCCCGGGGGGCGGCAAGCCGGGAGACGAAGGCTCGCGAGACGGCGACGTGCGGGGCGGTGACGTGCGGGAACGCGACGGCCTGCCTCGCGACGTGCGGGGCGGTGACGTATGGGGCCGTGACGCACCGGACCGCGAGACACGGGGCCGTGAGGCACGGGACCGCGAAGGCTCGCCTCGCGAGGCATGGGACCGTGACGCATGGGACCGCGAGGCATGGGACCGCGAGGCATGGGACCGCGAGGCATGGGACCGCGAGGCATGGGACCGTGACGCATGGGACCGTGACGCATGCGACCGTGACGCATGCGACCGTGACGCACGGGACCGCGAGACACGGGGCCGTGACGCACGGGACCGCGAAGGGTCGCCTCGCGAGGCACAAGACCGCGGCGCACAGGACCGCGACGCACAAGACCGCGAAGGCCCGCCCCGCGAAGACCCGCCCCGCGACGGGCCGCCTCCCGAAGGCCCGCCCCCCGAAGGCCCACCCCGCCACCACACCCTCCGTACCACCATCGGCTGGAGCCACGAGCTGTGCGAACCGCTGGAACGGCTGCTGTGGGCCCGCCTCTCGGTGTTCACCGACGGCTTCTGCGTGGGCGCCGCCGAGGAGGTCTGCGCGGGCGGCCCGCTGCCCGCCCGGCGCATCGCGGGGCTGCTGACCCGCCTCGTCGAGCAGTCCATCGTGCGACGCCACCGCACCGACCCGGCCCGCTTCCAGTTCCTCGACACGGTGCGGGAGTTCGGCGCCGACTGGCTGCGTGCCCTCGGTGAGGAGCACGCCGTACGCCTGCGCCATCGTGACCACTACCGGCGCCTGGCCCGCGAGGGCTGCGCCGAGTGGAACACCGGACGCCAGGTCGCCTGGTGCGAACGCGTCCTCATCGAACACGCCAACCTGCGCGCCGCCGTGGACTGCGCCCTCACCGAACCCGATAGCCGCGTCGCCCTCGAAATGGCCGCCGACGTCGGCTTCCTCTGGCGGCACTGCGGCTATCTGCGCGACGCCCAGCACTGCCTGGACCTGGCGCTCGCCTCCGACCCGGCCCCCGGACCCGACCGCACCCGCGCCCTGTGGGTGCGCGGCTCGGTCGCCCTGTTCCAGGGTGACCTGAAGGTCGCGGCCCACTGGGCGGTGCGCTGCGCGGACGCGGCTCAGGAGCAGGGCGACCCGGTGGCGATGGTCGCCGCCGTGTATCTGACGGGCGGTCAAATCGCTTTGAGCGGACGTCTGTCGGAAGCGGTCGACGTCCTGTCCTCGGCTCCCCGGCTGCCCATCGGGGCGGACGCGTTCGGGGCCGCCCAACTCCAGGTCCGCGTCGCGCTCTCCTTCACGCACCTGCTGGGCGGCGACTACGAACGCGCCCGCACGGTGGCCGACGAGGCGCGCGAGGTCAGTGCGGAGTGCGGCGAGTCCTGGGCGGGTGCCTTCGCCGACGGAATCGTCGCGCACGCGGACCTGGCGTCCGGCAACGTGCGCGCGGCGGTCCGTAACGCCCGTACCGCACTGGCCGGGCACGTCCTGATGCACAACACCGTCGGAGCCGCCCTCGCCCTGGACGTCCTCGCCGCCGCCGTCGTCGCGGCCGGCGACGGGCCCCGCGCCGCCCGCCTCCTCGGTATAGCCGCCCGTGTCTGGGAGCTCACCGGCCGCGCCCAGATGGACTCACCCGACCTCATCGCCACCCGCCGCTCGCACGAGCTCCGTGTTCGCGAGGAGATCGGCGAAACGGCATACAAGAAGGCGTACGAGGAGGGGCGCGCCATGCGGTACGAGGAGGGGCTCGACTACGCGGCCCACAGCCACTGACGGTGCCCACCGCAGAGACACGGTTGCCCTAGACAGCCACGTACGTCACCGGATCGGTCCCCGTCACGGCCTCCGCCCGCCCCAGTTTCACCAGCCGCCGCACATGGGCCTCCGCCTCCGAGACGGCGATGGTCCTTGATCCGTACGGGATCTGGTCCCAGGGCCGGTTCCATTCCATGCGCTCGGCGAGCTGCCAGGGGGTGAGCGGAGCCGAGAGGAGGGTGTGGAGGCCGGTGAGGCGGTCCTCGTGGTGGTCGAGCAACTCCCTTACGCGGGCAGGGGCGTCGGCGAACGCGTGCTGGTGGGCCGGGAGCACCTCCGCGGGGGCCAGGCGCCCGACGCGCTCCAGGGAGTCGAGGTAGTCGCCGAGCGGGTCGGTGACGGTGGCGTCGTCCGGATCCTCGTACAGGCCGATGTGCGGGGTGATCTCCGGGAGCAGGTGATCGCCGGAGAACAGGCGTCCGTTGCCCGGGAGTTGGGCGGGATGGGCCTCCTCCAGGTGGAGGCAGACATGGCCGGGGGTGTGGCCGGGGGTCCAGATCGCGCGGAGGCGGCGGCCGGGCAGATCGAGGAGTTCGCCGGGGACGATCTCGCGGTCGGGGAGTGCGGGGGAGAAGCCGGGCAGGGCGCCGGGGCGAGCCCTGCGCAGGGGCGCCAGGTGTTCCTCGGGCGCGCCCGCGGCCGTCAGTTTCGCCGCCATGTACGCGTACCACCGCTCGGGCCGGTTCTCTCGGGTGCGCCGTACGAAGAAGGCGTCCGCCGCGTGCATCGCGAGCCACGCCCCGGACGCGTCCCGCACCTTGCCCGACAGGCCGTGGTGGTCGGGGTGATGGTGGGTGATGACCACACCGTGTACCTCGGCGACGGAGGTGCCGCAGGCGGTGAGCCCCTCGGCGAGGGTGTCCCAGGAGGTGGGGTCGTCCCAGCCGGTGTCGATCAGGACGGCGCCGCGGTCGGTGTCGACGACGTACACGAGCGTGTGGCCGAGGGGGTTGTCCGGGATGGGAACCCGGATCGACCGTACGCCGCCGCTGTGATCGGTCACCTGCGTCATGGGCTTCCACCAATCGCCGCGTCCCGGGTACCGGCCACTATAACTAGAACCAGTTCCAATGGGAGCCCGAGACGACTGTCCGCCCTATGGGCCCGAAGAGCCGAAGACCCGAAGAGTCGAAGAGCGAGCCGAAGGCGGCCCGAAGAGCCGAGAGTCCGACCCGTGGACTCCACTCACCGGAACTGGTATCAGTTCTAGTCATCTGATGCATCGTCAGAGAACGTCCCCGGGGAGGCAGTCGGCCATGACCGAACTCACGGAACACGGACAGCTGTTCATAGGCGGGGAGTTGACGGACCCCCTGGGCAAGGACGTCATCGAGGTGATCTCGCCGCACACGGAGGAGGTCATCGGGAGGGTGCCGCACGCCTCCACGGCGGACGTCGACCGGGCCGTCGCCGTCGCGCGGCAGGCGTTCGACGAGGGGCCCTGGCCACGGATGAGCCTCGACGAGCGGATCGAGGTGGTGAACCGGATCAAGGGCGGGATCGCCGTACGGCACGAGGAGATCGCCCGTGTCATCTCCTCCGAGAACGGCTCCCCGTACTCCTGGAGCATCCTCGCGCAGGCCCTCGGCGCGATGATGGTGTGGGACGCGGCGATCACGGTCGCCCGCGGCTTCACGTACGAGGAGACCCGCGACGGAGTCCTCGGGAAGATCCTCGTCCGGCGTGAGCCGGTGGGGGTCGTGGCGGCCGTGGTGCCGTGGAACGTGCCGCAGTTCGTGACCGCCGCCAAGCTCGCGCCCGCGCTGCTGGCCGGCTGCACCGTCGTACTGAAGCCGTCGCCCGAATCGCCCCTGGACGCCTACCTGTTGGGGGAGATCGCGAAGGACGCCGGGCTGCCGGAGGGCGTCCTTTCGATCCTCCCGGCGGACCGTGAGGTGAGCGAGTACCTGGTCGGTCACCCGGGGATCGACAAGGTGTCCTTCACCGGGTCCGTCGCGGCGGGCAGGCGGGTGATGGAGGTCGCCTCGCGCAATCTCACCCGCGTGACACTGGAGTTGGGCGGCAAGTCGGCGGCGGTGGTCCTGCCGGACGCGGACCTCGCCACAGCCGTCCCCGGCATCGTCTCGGCGGCCTGGATGAACAACGGCCAGGCGTGCGTCGCCCAGACCCGCATCCTCGTGCCGCGCTCGCGCTACGACGAGTTCGCGGACGCCTTCGCGACGGCGGCGAGCGCGCTGGTCGTCGGCGACCCACTGGACCCGGCGACCCAGGTCGGCCCGCTGGTCGCCAGGCGGCAGCAGCAGCGCAGCCTCGACTACATCCGCATCGGCCAGGAGGAAGGCGCCAAGGTCCTTACGGGCGGCGGTCGTCCGCCCGGTCTGGACCGCGGCTGGTACGTCGAGCCGACCCTCTTCGGCGACGTCGACAACTCCATGCGGATCGCCCGCGAGGAGATCTTCGGCCCGGTGATCTGCCTCCTCCCCTACGGCGACGAGGCCGAGGCGCTGAAGATCGCCAACGACTCCGACTACGGGCTGAGCGGCAGCGTCTGGACGGCGGACGTCGCGCACGGCATCGACATCGCACGCCAGGTCCGCACCGGCACCTACTCCGTCAACACCTTCAGCCTCGACATGCTCGGCCCGTTCGGTGGCTACAAGAACTCAGGCCTGGGTCGGGAGTTCGGCCCCGAGGGCTTCGGTGAGTTCCTGGAGCACAAGATGATCCACCTGCCGGCCGGCTGGGAGGCGTAGGGATGGGTGACCGCTGGCAGGTCGAGGTCGACCGTTCCGTCTGCATCGGCTCCGCCCAGTGCGTGCACCTCGCCCCGGACGCGTTCCGCCTCGACACCGGCAGGCAGTCCCACCCGGCCGACCCGGAGCCCGACGCCAACGAGAAGATCCTGGAGGCGGCGGAGGGGTGCCCGGTGGAGGCGATCATGATCACACTGCTGGGGAGCAGGGAGCCGGTGTTCCCGCCCGAGGAGTAGCCGTACGAGGTGAATCAGCCCTTGTCATCCGGGGACGTCAGGTCGATCAGCCGGCAGACCGTCTCGATGTCGATCTTCACCTGGGCGATCGAGGCACGGCCGGAGAGCCAGGTGATGAGGGCCGAGTGCCAGGTGTGCTCGATGACGCGGACCGCGGAGAGCTGGGCGGCGGTCGGGTCGTCGAGGCCCATCGCGTCCAGGATGATCACCGTGGTCATCCGGGAGACCTGGTCGACCTCGGGACTGACGCTGCGGTCCGCGAAGGTGAGGGCGCGGACCATGGCGTCGGCGAGGTGCGGCTCGCGCTGCAGGGCGCGGAAGGCCCGCATCAGGGTCTCCGCGACGCGCTCGGCCGCGGTGTCCCCGGACGGCGGCTTCTTCCGCAGGGTGCCGTGCATGTGCTCCAACTGGTCCTGCATCGTGGCGACCAGCAGATGGACCTTCGACGGGAAGTAGCGGTAGAGCGTGCCCAGGGCCACCTGCGAGGACTCCGCGACCTCACGCATCTGCACCGCGTCGAAACCGCCCCGGCTGGCCAGCTGCGCGCTCGCGTGCAGGATCCGGCGGCGGCGCGCCTCCTGCCGCTCGGTGAGCGGGGGAGAGTCGGGGAGCGCGGTGGAGTACGAGAGGGGGCGAGGGGTGTGGTGCTGCGCGGTGGGGTGCGACTCCGGACGCGAGCCCCGTCGTGAGTCCGGACGCTCCTGTCGTGAGTCCTGTCGTGAGTCCGGTCGCTCCGGTCGTGAGTCCGGTCGTGAGTCTGTTCGCGCGCTGTTCGTGTCCGCCTTGGCTTCCGCAGGCATGGGTCCCGTTCCGTGACATTCCGTGACATCAGCGAGAGGAGTGACGAGTCGGCACGGCAGGGCTCACGACCGTCGCGCGGACCGGGCGACCACGCCACGCGGTCGTGGC
Organism: Streptomyces sp. NPDC087263; assembly: GCF_044744645.1. Lineage (NCBI taxonomy): Bacteria > Bacillati > Actinomycetota > Actinomycetes > Kitasatosporales > Streptomycetaceae > Streptomyces > Streptomyces sp. NPDC087263. Next base: position 529,147 of record NZ_JBIUYT010000001.1, on the reverse strand, counting down.
GTGAATCACCCGATGCACCGCTCACAGCGGGGCTACCTGCCGGTAGATTCAAAGCTCCTTGAACGATCAAGTCTGAAACTTGTTCTAGATTAGCGTCCCGGCGTAATCTCGCGGGAATGTGCAGGGAGAAGGGGGCCGAGAGTGACCGCTGAGGCCATGGAGGCGGGCCCCGGCGAGGGCGCGGCCGCCGACGGCGAACGACCGTTGCGCATCGCGCTTCTCACCTACAAGGGGAACCCGTTCTGCGGCGGCCAGGGTGTGTACGTACGACACCTCTCGCGCGAGCTCGCCCGACTCGGACACCATGTCGAGGTCATCGGCTCCCAGCCCTATCCGGTGCTGGACGAAGGCCTTCCTGCCCTGAGTCTCACCGAGTTGCCCAGCCTCGACCTGTACCGCCAGCCGGACCCCTTTCGCACCCCCAAGCGCGGGGAGTACCGGGACTGGGTCGACGCGCTGGAGGTCGGCACGATGTGGACCGGCGGCTTTCCCGAGCCGCTGACCTTCTCGCTGCGCGCCCGCCACCATCTCCGGGCCCGGCGCGGCGAGTTCGACGTCATCCACGACAACCAGACGCTGGGGTACGGGCTGTTGGGGGATGTCGGTGCCCCGCTGGTCACCACCATTCACCATCCCATCACCGTCGACCGGCAGTTGGAGATCGACGCGGCCGAGGGCTGGAAGCGACGGATGTCCGTCCGCCGCTGGTACGCCTTCACCCGCATGCAGAAGCGGGTCGCGCGCCGCCTGCCTTCCGTGCTCACCGTCTCCGGTACGTCACGCCAGGAGATCGTCGAGCACCTCGGCGTACGCGACGACCGCATCCACGTCGTCCACATCGGCGCGGACACCGACCTTTTCTCGCCGGATCCGGCGGTGCCTCAGGTGCCGGGCCGGATCGTCACCACGTCCAGCGCGGACGTACCGCTCAAGGGGCTCGTCTTCCTCGTCGAGGCGCTCGCGAAGGTACGTACCGAGCGCCCCGGCGCGCACCTCGTCGTCGTCGGCAGGCGTGCCGAGGACGGGCCCGTCGCCCAGGCCATCGAGCGGTACGGCCTCGAAGGCGCCGTCGAGTTCGTCAAGGGGATCTCCGACGCCGAACTCGTCGACCTCGTACGGTCGGCCGAGGTCGCCTGCGTGCCCTCCCTGTACGAGGGGTTCTCGCTGCCCGCCGCCGAGGCGATGGCGACGGGGACACCGCTCGTGGCCACCACCGGCGGTGCGATCCCGGAGGTCGCCGGGCCCGACGGGGAGACCTGCCTCGCGGTGCCCCCCGGTGACTCGGGTGCGCTGGCCGCCGCGCTGAGCCGCGTCCTGGGCAACCCCGAACTCCGAGCCCGACTCGGCTCCGCCGGACGCGCGCGGGTACTGGCCCGCTTCACCTGGGCCCGCGCCGCCGAGGGCACCGTGACCCACTACCGCGAGGCAATGACCCGCTCCGCGGGCAGGTCCCCCAGTGGCCCTGCGTCCGGGTCCACCGCCGATCCCGCGGGCGGGGCCGTAAGCCGCTCCGCGCCAAGCCCTCACCGCTCCGCGGCCCAACCTCCCGGCCACTCCGCGGCCTCAACGGATCCCGCCCCCGCCACAGGCGCCCCCGCCCCCACGGCGGCCCCCGCACCCCCCACCCCCGACCGCGAAAGCAGGGCCACGTGCTGACCGTCGACTTCTCCCGGTTCCCGCTCGCCCCGGGTGACCGCGTACTGGACCTCGGGTGCGGTGCCGGCCGGCACGCGTTCGAGTGTTACCGGCGCGGTGCCCAGGTGGTCGCGCTGGACCAGAACGGCGAGGAGATCCGCGAGGTCGCCAAGTGGTTCGCGGCGATGAAGGAGGCGGGCGAGGCGCCCGCCGGGGCGACCGCGACGGCCATGGAGGGCGACGCCCTGGCGCTTCCCTTTCCCGACGAGTCCTTCGACGTCGTGATCATCTCCGAGGTCATGGAGCACATCCCGGACGACAAGGGCGTACTCGCCGAGATGGTCCGGGTGCTCAGGCCGGGCGGCCGCATCGCGATCACCGTCCCGCGATACGGGCCGGAGAAGGTCTGCTGGACGCTGTCCGACGCGTACCACGAGGTCGAGGGCGGCCACATCCGCATCTACAAGGCGGACGAACTCCTCGCCAGGATCCGGGAAGCCGGGCTCAGGCCGTACGGCACCCATCACGCGCACGCCCTGCACTCGCCCTACTGGTGGCTGAAGTGCGCGTTCGGCGTCGACAACGACAAGGCGCTGCCCGTGCGGGCGTACCACAAGCTCCTGGTCTGGGACATCATGAAGAAACCGCTCGCCACCCGGGTCGCCGAACAGGCACTGAACCCGCTGCTCGGCAAGAGCTTCGTGGCGTACGCGACCAAGCCGCACCTGCCGGTCGAGTCGGCCGAAGCAGTCGAGTCCGCGGACTCCGCCGAGTCCGTCGAGGTGGCCGGCCGGTGACGACTCCCCGGACAGAACACCTCGTCCTGCCCGGGGTCCTCACCGCCGAGGAGGCTGCGGCCACGGTGCGCGGGATCCTCGCGGTGCAGCGCCCGGACGGTGCCATCCCGTGGTTCCGCGGGCATCACCTGGACCCGTGGGACCACACCGAGGCGGCCATGGCGCTGGACGCGGCGGGGGAGCACGAGGCGGGGGAGCGCGCGTACGAGTGGCTCGCGCGCCATCAGAACCATGACGGTTCGTGGTACGCGGCGTACGCCGACGGGGACTTCGCGGACGTCACCGACCGCGGCCTGGAGACCAACTTCTGCGCGTACGTCGCGGTGGGCGTCTGGCACCACTATCTCGCGACGGGCGACGACGCGTTCCTGGACCGGATGTGGCCGACCGTCTACGCGGCGATGGAGTTCGTGCTGCGGCTCCAGCAGCCCGGTGGGCAGATCGGCTGGAAGCGTGAGGAGGACGGACGGGCCGTCAACGACGCGCTGTTGACCGGGAGTTCGTCGATCCACCACGCCCTGCGCTGCGCGCTCGCCATCGCCGAGCAGCGTGAGGAGCCGCAGCCCGACTGGGAGTTGGCGGTGGGCGCGCTGCGGCACGCGATCGGCAGGCACCCCGAGCGGTTCCTCGACAAGGGCCGCTACTCGATGGACTGGTACTACCCGGTGCTCGGCGGCGCGTTGACCGGCGCCGAGGCCAAGTCCCGTATCGAGGAGGGCTGGGCCCGCTTCGTGGTTCCCGGGGTCGGCGTCCGCTGTGTGGTCCCCAACCCGTGGGTGACCGGCGGTGAGTCGGCCGAACTGGCCCTGGCGCTCTGGGCCGTGGGTGAGTCCGACCGCGCCCTGGAGATCCTCCAGTCCATCCAGCACCTGCGCGACCCGAAGACCGGCCTGTACTGGACCGGCTATGTCTTCGAGGACCAGGCCGTCTGGCCCGAGGAACTCACCAGTTGGACAGCCGGTTCGCTTCTGCTGGCCGTCGCCGCACTGGGCGGTGACGAGCCCACCTGCGCCGTCTTCAGCGGCGAACGCCTCCCGACCGGCCTGGACCCCGACTGCTGCCGATAGCAGACTCAGCCGGAGCCCCAGGATGCGCAGGTTCTCAGTACCGGTGCATACGGTTGGCGATGGCGTGGCCGATGAAGAGGTACACGACGGCTGCGAGGCCGTAGCCCGCGACGACGCGCGCCCACTCCTTGTCGAACGTGAACAGGTCGCGGGACCAGCCGGCCAGCCACGCTGCCACGTTGTGGATGAACTGCACCAGGTCGTTGGCGCGGTTCGCGTCCAGTAGGTACATCAGGATCCAGACCCCGAGGATGAGCGCCATCACGTCTGCGACGATCGCGATGACCCTCCCCGCTTGGTTGGAACCGTTGCGGTTTCGAGAGGACATGTGTTCCGTGTTGCCCGAGAACGGTGCATGAAACCCGAACGGGTTCGCCCGGCCGGACAGGTCCTAGGAGTTGAGCTCGGCGAGTACGCGGAGTGTGTGCGGGTCGGGGGAGAGGACGAGGAGGTCGGTCACCGGGCCCTTGCGCCACAACTCCAGGCGTTCGGCGATGCGTTCGCGCGGACCGACGAGGGAGATCTCGTCGGCGAAGGCGTCGGGCACGGCGAGTACGGCCTCCTCGCGGCGCCCCGCGAGGAACAGCTCCTGGACACGCCGGGCCTCCGCCTCGAAGCCCATCCGTGCCATCAGATCGGCGTGGAAGTTGCGTGCCGCGTGCCCCATCCCGCCGATGTAGAAGCCGAGCATGGCCTTGACCGGCAGCAGTCCTTCGGTGACGTCGTCGCAGACGTGGGCGTGGGCCATCGGGGCGATGAGGAAGCCGTCACGAAGGCCGGTCAGTGAGCCCTCGTACGCCTGCGGACGTGTCGGCGACCAGTACAGCGGCAGCCAGCCGTCCGCGATGCGGGTGGTCTGCGCGATGTTCTTCGGGCCCTCGGCGCCGAGCAGGACGGGCAGGCCGGCCCGCAGGGGATGCGTGATGGACTTGAGCGCCTTGCCGAGGCCGGTGCCGTCGGCGCCGCGGTAGGGGTGGGAGTGGAAACGTCCGTCCAGCTCGACGGGGGCCTCGCGCCTGAGGACTTGGCGTACGACATCGACGTACTCCCGGGTCGCGGTCAGCGGCGAGTTCGGGAACGGGCGCCCGTACCAGCCTTCGACGACCTGCGGGCCCGACAGCCCGAGGCCGAGCATCATGCGCCCGCCCGAGAGATGGTCGAGCGTGAGCGCGTGCATCGCGGTGGTGGTGGGGGAGCGGGCGGCCATCTGTGCGACGGCCGTGCCGAGCCGGATGCGGGAGGTCCGCGCGGCGATCCAGGTCAGCGGGGTGAAGGCGTCGGACCCCCAGGACTCGGCCGTCCACACGGAGTGGTAGCCGAGACGTTCCGCCTCCTGCGCGAGCGGTATGTGGTCGGCGGCAGGGCCGCGGCCCCAGTAGCCGAGTGCGAGACCGAGTCGCATGTGCCCTCCAGACGCCCTGCTCTGACGGAGTGTCAGCTGTCGGCCGGGTGAGCGTACGACAACGACCCCCCGCCCGGAAGGGCGAGGGGCCGTGCGGGACCGTGGTGCGCGTCAGCCGCGCTGGATCCCCGAGGTGTCCTGCAGAACGCCACGACGGCCGTCCTGTGTCTGCGCCACCAGGCTCGGGCCGCGCTGCTCGACGGCCAGATACCAGGTGCCCGGCGCCAGTTCGGCGATCGGCGTCGGCGAACCGTCCTCCGCGTACAGCGGACGCGGCACCGGCACCGCGAACCAGAACGGGGAGAAGTCCCCGGCCGGCTGCTGCACCTGCGGAGCAGGCGCCTGCTGCGGCTGGCTGGGCTGACCGCCGAACGGCTGGCCCGCCTGCGGCTGCGCACCGTACGGCTGACCGGGCTGCTGGGCGCCCGCGCCCGGGTAGCCGTACCCACCCTGGGGCTGACCGCCGTAGGGCTGGGGGGCGGCCGGCTTGGGGGCGGGGAGCAGCGCGACCTTCAGGGCCGGGACGAGAGGTGTGGCGATGGCGCCGCCGGCGAGGATCAGGGTCGCGATGAAGATGAGGATCAGGCCGATACCGGCGCTGACGCCGCTGTCCGAGGCGTTACCCACGTTGTCCGTGCCGCCGAGCGGGTCGAAGAGGTTCCCCAGCGCGCTCCAGGCGGCGAAGACCGTGAACGCGACGCCGAACGGGCCGATGTCCAGGCCGGCGACCTTGGGAGGCTGCGGAAGGCCGTGGGAGACCACGATCAGCGCGGCGCCGATGATCCCCGCAAGGACGACGCCCAGCAACAAGGGCCCGCTCTGCCAGGCGTTCGGGATCTCGTAGCTGTCGGGGGCCCCGTCGATGGAGTAGATCGCGAGGAACGAGGCGATGAGGAGCAGTACCGCTGCTCCGATCACCACGCCGTCGCCTCGAGTGAGGGAGCGGATATTCACTTCAGTCGGTCCTTCGCAGGTCGTCTCGTCGTCGGTCGGGAGGCGTCGCTGTTCACCTTGTCCCCGTAAGGCCGTGGTGTGAAGCGCGGGGGTGGCCCCTCATCGTAGGGACGACACTATCTCCCGTCCCACCAGGGTGTCCGCCGGGTTGAGCGCACTGATCGTCACCCGCGCAGGAAACTCACGATTCCCTCAGAGATCCCTCGTGCCGCCTGCTGCCGCCAGGCGCCGCTGGTCAGCAGTGCCGCGTCCTTGCTGTCACGCATGTTGCCGCACTCGATGAACACCTTCGGAACTGTTGACAGATTGAGACCGCCGAGGTCCGTCCGGACGTCGAGACCGGTGCCCTCGCCGATGTAGTTGGAGGGTGCGGTGCCCGTCTCACGGGCGAAGTCGCCCGCGATGCGCTCGCCGAGTTCGCGGGACGGGGCGACGATCGGGCGGGTGTCGGCCGCGCCGTCGTGGACGGGCCCGGGAAGGATCACGTGGAAACCGCGCTGTCCGGCGCCCGCGCCGTCCGCGTGGATCGAGACGGCCGCGTCGGCGTGCGCCTCGTTGCCGATCGCGGCCCGTTCGTCGATGCACGGACCCCAGGAACGGTCCCCGTCCTGGGTGAACTTCACCGTGGCGCCCTGCTGTTGCAGGATCGTACGCAGCCGTCGCGCGACGTCGAGTGTGAACTGCGCCTCCGCGTAACCCGCGTTGGTCGCCGTACCCGTCGTATCGCATTCCTTCGAGTTCGTGCCGATGTCCACCTTGCGGTTGATCTCGGCCGTGTGCTGGAAGTTGCCGGGGTTGTGCCCCGGGTCGATGACGACGACCTTGCCCTTGAGGGGGGTCGCGGCGGCGGGCGCGGACGACGCGGGGTTTGCTTCCTTGCCGTCGTCGGTGCTCGTGCTCGACGCCTGAGGGGATCCGGCCGCGGAGGGGGCGGTCCCCCGCGCCTGCTGCTGCGGCGCGGCCCCGCCCCCGGAGTCGTCACCCACCGTCTGCCACACCAGCCACCCGGCCAGCGCACCCGGCACCAGCGCGGCGACCGCCACGGTCAGCGGCCCGCGCCGGGGACGGCGCGGCTGGGAAGGATTGAATTCAGGGCCCAGGTACGACACGGGTGCCACCCTACGGGTCGGCGCTCCACGCGGTCCGCAGGGTGCCGCGAGCGCCGTGATCCGCTCGGCGGAGCTACTCCTTGCGGCCCGTCGCCGCGACCGTCACGCCGAGGCCGATCATCGTGAGCCCGCCGAATCCGCCGATCAGGGCGAGCCGTCGGGGCGAAGAGGCGAACCAGCCGCGGGTGGTGGCCGCGACCAGCCCCCAGGCGCTGTCGGACACCACCGCGATGAGATTGAAGACCAGGCCGAGTAGCAGCATCTGAGCCGTGATGTGCCCCTGGCTCCGGTCGACGAACTGGGGCAGTACGGCGGCGAAGAACACGATGGTTTTCGGGTTGGCCACCCCGACCGCGAACCCCTCCCACAGCGTCCGCAGTCCGCCGTGCGCGGGACCTTGAGCGGTGAACGCGGCCTGTAGCGAACGGCGTTGGCGCACCGCCTTCACCCCGAGGTACACCAGGTAGGCGGCGCCCACCAGCTTCAGCGCCGTGAAGACGAGGACCGAGCGTTCCACCACGGCCCCGACCCCGAGAGCCACCGCCACGACGAGGACGTACGCCCCGAGGGTGTTCCCCGCGACCGTCGTCAGCGCGGCCCGACGCCCCTGCGCCAGCGCCCGCCCGATCACGAACAGCACGCTCGGGCCGGGTATCACGATCAGCAGGAACGACATGGCCGCGAAGGCCAGGAGCCGGTCGGCAGACATCATGCGGTCCATGTGAGCACGGAGGCCGTGACCGCCTCCAGGCATTTTCCAACGGACGCGCCCTGCCTCAGATCCCCGGCCCCGTACGCCGCAGCACCCGCAGCGAGTCCGTCACCGAGACCTCCGTGAACGCGCCGGACTCCAGGGCCCGCAGATAGACGCGGTACGGAGCCTGGCCGGTGAACTCGTCTGCCGGGTCCGGGAACACGTCGTGGATCAGCAGCAGCCCGCCCTCGGCGACGTGCGGCGCCCAGCCCTCGTAGTCGCCGGAGGCGTGCTCGTCGGTGTGACCGCCGTCGATGAAGACCAGGCCGAGGGGGGACTTCCAGAAGGCGGCGATCTGCGGCGAGCGGCCGACGAGGGCGACCACGTGGTCCTCCAGGCCCGCCTTGTGGAGGGTGCGGCGGAAGGTGGGGAGGGTGTCCATCAGGCCGAGTTCCGGGTCGACCGTCGACGGGTCGTGGTACTCCCAGCCCGGCTGCTGCTCCTCGCTGCCCCGGTGGTGGTCGACCGTGATCGCCGTGACCCCCGCCTCGCGCGCCGCGTCGGCGAGCAGAACGGTGGAGCGCCCGCAATAGGTGCCGACCTCGAGAAGCGGCAGCCCGAGCCGACCGGCCTCGACGGCGGCCTCGTACAGCGCGAGCCCCTCGCCCGTGGGCATGAACCCCTTGGCGCCCTCGAAGGCGGCGAGAATCTCCGGCTTGGGTGCCGCGGGCATGGGGGTCCTCCATAGGAGCAGTACGAACAGGGTGTACGTGTGTGTGGGCGCCCCATGGTGCACCAGCACCCCCGTCGCCTGGGCGACGGGGGTGCACACGATGACAGGTCAGGCCCGAACGGCTTCGCCCGGCAGCGCCAGGTCCACAGCGACCGTACGGTCGTCCCCGGCGTGTGTCGCCGACGAGGCGAGCGGGCCGTGGCCGGTGGCCCTGGCGGCCAGGACGTACGGGCCCTCGGCGGGTACGGCGAGCGTGTAGCTGCCGTCCTCGGCGGAGAGCGTGGCACCGGCCTGATGGCCGCGCCGGTCGATGAGGGTGACCTTGGCGCGGGCGACGGGGGTGCCGCCGGCGTCGAGGACGCGGCCGCGGAAGCCGCCGAGAAGCTCCTGGGCCCGATCGAGGGCGGCGTCCTCCTCGCTGCTGGCCCGCAGTTGCGGTGCGGTCGACCGGCGCCCGCGGGGCAGGAAGAGGGCCATCACCAGGCCGACGGCCACCGCGCCGGTGGCGATCATGAAGGAGACCCGGAAGCCGTGCATGGTGGGGACGGCGACGCCGCCGACGTCGGTGGCCGTGTTCGCGAGCACCATGCCGATGACGGCGCTCGACACCGACGTACCGATCGAACGCATCAGGGTGTTGAGGCCGTTCGCCGCGCCGGTCTCCGAAGCGGGGACGGCACCGACGATCAGCGCGGGGAGCGAGGAGTACGCGAGGCCGATACCGGCGCCCAGGATCACCGCGATGACGATGGTCTGCCAGGCGGCGCTCATCAGGCCGAGGCCCGCGCCGTAGCCGATCGCGATGATCAGCATGCCGAGGATCAGGGTGACCTTGGGGCCGTACTTGGCGGAGATCCTGGCGTACACCGGCGCCGTGAACATCATCGTCAGGCCGAGCGGCGCCACGCACAGACCTGCGACGACCATCGACTGGCCGAGGCCGTAGCCGGTGGACTTCGGCAGCTGGAGCAGTTGCGGCAGGACGAGCGAGACGGCGTAGAAGGCGACACCGACCATGATCGAGGCGAGGTTGGTGAACAGCACCGCGCGACGGGAAGTGGTGCGCAGGTCGACCAGAGGGGCCTTCACCCGCAGTTCCATCACGCCCCACAGGAGGAACACGACGGCCGCCGCGGCGAACAGACCGAGCGTGGTGACCGAGGTCCAGCCCCAGTCGCTGCCCTTGGTGATCGGCAGCAGGAAGAGGATGAGGCCCGCGGAGAGCCCTATCGCGCCGAGGACGTCGAAGGTGCCCTTCGCGCGCATCGGGGACTCCGGTACGGCGACGAGGGTGAGGCCGATGGAGAGGACGCCCAGGCCCGCGGAGAGGAAGAAGAGCGAGTGCCAGTCGGCGTGCTGCGCGACCACGGCCGCGAGCGGCAGCGCGAGTCCGCCGCCGACACCGATCGAGGAGCTCATCAGGGCCATCGCCTTGCCGAGCTTCTCGCGGGGCAGCATGTCGCGCATCAGGCCGATGCCCAGCGGGATGGCACCCATGGCGAAGCCCTGGAGGGAACGGCCGACGATCATCACGAGGAGCTGGCTGGTGAAGCCGGCGATCAGTGAGCCCACGACCATCACGGACAGGCTCAGGAGCAGCATGCGCCGCTTGCCGTACAGGTCACCGAGGCGGCCCATGATCGGCGTGGCCACGGCTCCCGCGAGCAGGGTCGAGGTCAGCACCCAGGTGGCGTTGCTGGGCGAGGTGCCGAGCAGCTCCGGCAGGTCCTTGATGACCGGCACCAGCAGGGTCTGCATCACCGCGACAACGATGCCCGCGAAGGCCAGCACCGGCACGATCGCGCCGCTCGGCCTCCGGGTGGGCTGTTCGGTCGTCGTGTGCGTCATTACGTGGGGCCTCCAGGCCGGACGAGAAAGAAAAGGGGGTGAGCGATCCGTGCGGGATACGTGCAAGGTGAACCCGGTGTGCCCGGGCAACTATTCCGATACTTCGGCGCACTAACGAATTCTTGACCTACGCATGAAGATCTGACCTGGCGTCAGAATGAAACGTACGTACGTTCGAGAAGCTTCTGCTTGCCGCCTCAGGACCGCAGATCCTGCCCGAGGTCGGGAAACGCGGTGCGCAGCCGGTCGGCGGTCGGCCGGTCGAGGACGGTGTACCGCAGGTCGGCGGCCTCGAGGTGCCGGAGCTGGAAGAACGACTCGGGCTGACGACCGCCACTGACAGCAAAGGCCGGAGTTACAGCCAGCCCTGCTGCCGCGCCTCCCGCATCGCCTCCATGCGGTTGCGCGTGCTCGTCTTGCCGATGGCGGAGGAGAGGTAGTTGCGGACGGTCGACTCGGAGAGGTGGAGCTTGGCCGCGATGTCGGCGACGGTGGCGCCGTCCACCGAGGCGTTCAGTACGTCGCACTCGCGGGCGGTGAGCGGATTGGGCCCGGCGCTCAGTGCGACCGCGGCGAGCGCCGGATCGATGACGCTCTCGCCGGTCAGCACCCGGCGAATCGACTGGGCGAGTTCCTCCACGGGCCCGTCCTTGACGAGGAACCCCGCCGCCCCCGCCTCCATGGCCCGCCGCAGGTACCCGGGGCGCCCGAAGGTCGTGAGGATCAGTACCCGGCAGTCCGGCACCTGGTCCCGCAGTTCGGCCGCCGCGTCCAGCCCGCTCATCCCCGGCAACTCGATGTCCAGCAGCGCCACATCGGGCCGGTACGTCAACGCCGCGTCCACGATCGCGTCGCCCGCCGACACCTGCGACACCACCTCGATGTCCGCCTCCATGCCCAGCAGCAGAGCGAGCGCGCCCCGCATCATCCCCTGGTCCTCGGCGAGCAGGACGCGAATGGACTTGGCGGGCCGGTGGTCCCGGGGCATCTCGTTCACGGGGTCAGAGTATGGGTCGGGGGCCTGTGCAGGAGCTTCGCGGCCAGGGCGAGGATCTGCGTGTGTTCGGCGCCGGTCAGGGACGCGGTCAGGGCGGTGATCTGCTGCTCGGCCTCAGCGGTGCATGTCTCGGTGAGCTGACGGCCTTGCGGGGTGAGGCCGACCAGGACGGCGCGGCCGTCGTCGGGGGAGGGCAGGCGCTGGACCAGGCCGCGTTTCTCGGCGCGGGTGACCAGGCCGGTCATGGAGGACTTGTCCAGACCCAGGTGACGGGCGAGTTCGAGCATGCCGGGCGTGCGGTCGCGCAGGATGCCGAGAAGGCGGACCTGGATCAGGGAGAGGTCGTGGTCGGTGGCGATACGGATCAGGACGCCCTGGACCAGGAACGACAGCTGGACCAGGGCGTCGACGGTGTTCTGCGGTTCATCGACTCTCCGGGCGGCCGGGCCGCCCGCCGGGTCCGAGGTGGGGCCGGGGCCGGGGGAACTGGGGGAGCTTGGGGTCATCGTCGCCGCCTCCGCTTGACTTAGTACGTGGCACAAACTACCTTCGAATTGGTACGTGACGCAAACTATCGCGTCTGTCGAAACGAAAGCAGTACGCGCCGCAAACCATGCGCCGCAAACCATGCGCCGCAAACCATGCGGCGCAAACCATGCGGCGCACATCATGCGGCGCACATCATGCGGGTGCCCACCCGCCCCAGGAGGCCAGTCATGCACGCAGCCGTCGTCCGTTCCTTCGACACCCCGCCCCGCTTCGACATCATCGACACACCCCGGCCCGCCGGGGAGCACGAGATCCTGGTGGACGTGCTGGCCGCCGGTCTCCACCCCCGGGTGCGCTCCGATGCCGACGGCACCCACTACACCTCCGGCGGTGTCCTGCCGCTGGTACCCGGCGTCGACGCGGTCGGCCGTACGGCGCAGGGCGAACTGCTCTACTTCGTCGCCGACGACACCGGCCTGGGCACCATGGCGGAGCAGGCCGTCGTCGACCGTCGCCGCGCCATCACCCTGCCGGCCGGCACCGATCCGGTCGCGGTGGCCGCCGCGATGAACCCCGCCATGTCCTCCTGGGTCGCCCTCCGCAGCCGCGTCACGCTCAAGCCCGGCGCCCGCGTCCTGGTCCTGGGCGCGACCGGCAACGCCGGACAACTCGCCGTCCGGATCGCCAAGCATCTCGGCGCCGCCCATGTCGTGGGCGCCGGCCGCGACGCCGAGCGCCTGGACCTGCTGCCCGGCCTGGGCGCCGACGAGACCGTCTCGCTGCTGGACGACCCCGAGAAGGTCGCCGACCGGCTCGGCCGGAGCGCGGGTGACGCGGACGTGGTGATCGACTACCTGTGGGGCCCGACTGCCGAACACGCCATGGCCGCCCTGCTCACCGCCCGCTCCGACCGTGCCAAGCCGCTGGCCTGGATCCAGATCGGCTCCATGGCCGGCGCGGACATCACCCTGCCCTCCTCCCTGCTGCGCGCGGCGAACCTCCAGATCATGGGCAGCGGCCAGGGCTCGGTCAGCACCGCCGGAATCCTCGCCGAACTGCCCGCCCTCGTTGCCGAGATCGCCGCCGGAACCCTCGCGGTCGACCCCCTCGCCGTGCCCCTGTCCGAGGTCGAGGAGGTATGGAACGCCCCCACGGCGCCCGGTCGGCGCGTCGTGCTCACCCCCGGTGACTGACCAGCTGCGGTTCTCCCGGATCCCTCAGGCCCAGTGGGTCCACCGGCTCCACCGGAAGTTCGGCCGACACCGTGAACCCGCCGCGCGAACCCTGCCCCGCCTCCAGCGAGCCGCCCGCCGCCGCGAGGCGCTCCGTGAGGCCCTTGATGCCGGTACCGGTACCCGGCTCCTGCGTGGTGGCAGGGGCGGTGCCGTCGTCGGTGACGGTCAGGCGGACCCGTTCGGAGGTGCTGTCGACGCTGATGTCGCAATGCGTGGCGCCGCTGTGCCGTACGACGTTGGTGACGGCCTCGCGGACCACCCAGCCCAGGAGGACCTCGGTCTGGGGCGCGAGAGGTATGCCCGACCGGCGGACGGCCGGCTCGACTCCGGCCGCGGAGAGCGCGGAGTGGGCGCCGTCCAGTTCCGTGTCGAGGCTGCCCTCGCGATAGCCGGTGACCGCCTCACGGATCTCCGTGAGGGCCTGGCGGCCGACCGACTCGATGTCCGAGATCTGGACGAGGGCCGCGCTCAGGTCGCGGGGGGCCAGCCGGCGGGCAGCCTCCGACTTCACGACGATCACCGAGAGCGTGTGGCCGAGCAGGTCGTGCAGGTCGCGGGAGAAACGCAGCCGCTCCTTCTCGACCGCACGGCGCGCCAACTCCTCTCGGGCGGCGCGCAGTTCACGTACCGCGTCGGAGAGGGACAGGATCGCGGCGGTCACCGCGGTGGACAGGAAGGTGCCGTAGGCGATGTTGACCGCGGCCCAGCCCTCGTGGAACCAGGCGATGGTCCCCGCGAGGACGCTCAGGCCGAGCGCGATCCGGCCGAGGGGCTTGCCCCTGACGACCGCGCCCACGGCCAGGCCAAGCAGCGGGAAGAACCACAGCCACGTGTCGCCGTACCCGATGGTGAGGCCAGAGGTCAGCAATGCCATCAGGGCGAGCGCCACCCGGGTGGAGCGGGCCTCCCGCGTCTCCTTCGCGAAGGCGCGGAACACGACGTAGATGTAGAGGGAGTTGAAGGCGAGCAGACCCAGACCGGCGATCAGGGGGTTCGGTGTCCTGCCCTGGACGAGGTTGGAGAACGAGCCCATGCCCATCAGCAGCCAGGGCAGCAGCGCGAAGCCGCTGGGCGGGTGGCCCACGTCGTCCGGCCGCGACTTCCCGGACTTCCCGAGCTCGGGGATGCGACAGTTCCTCTTCTTCGTCCCGGCCATCGCGTCTCCCCCTCGTCGAATGCGATGGGTACGACGCTACGGACAGGGGGCCCCGACCGGGAGATGCGTTTGTAAGGAGTTGGGTGGGACAAATGTCATGACTCCTCGATCCCGCCCCGATCTGACATGGTGTCAGGAGTCTTCACAACTACCCGGTGCTGGGCTATACAAGGGGTTCGCCGGACTGGAACGCGTTCTAGAAGAGGCGGGTTCCACGGCCCAGCGTCGACCTCGGTACGGCCGACGGTGCGGACGGCCGTACCGAGGTTTTCCACAGACGATCAACCAGCCAACCAGCCAACCATCGATTGCCGGCGATCACGAGTGACCAGGAGCGGAGCCCCATGCCCATCGACGCCGCCAAGGCCCTCGCCGCCGAACCCCGGACCGGAGAGATCACCTGGGGTCACAAGGACGTCCAGCTCTACCACCTGGGCCTCGGCGCGGGCGCGAATCCCGACAGGGAGAACCCCGCGACCGACCCGGACGAGCTGCGCTACACCCTGGAGTCCAGGCTGCACGTCCTGCCGAGCTTCGCGACCGTCGCCGGTGCGGGCCGCCCGGGTGTGATCGCCGGCCTCTCCATGCCCGGCGTCGAGGTCGACCTCGCCCGCGTCCTGCACGGCGGCCAGAGCCTGACCCTGCACCGCCCGATCCCGGTCGAGGGCAGGGCGACGGCCACCTCGCGGATCGCCGCGGTGTACGACAAGGGCAAGGCCGCGATCCTCGTCATGCGCACGGAAGTCACCGACACCGAGGGCCCGTTGTGGACGAACGACGCCCAGATCTTCGTACGGGGCGAAGGCGGCTGGGGCGGCGACCGGGGCCCCGCCACCCGCCTCGAAGCACCAACCGGGCCGCCGGACAAGGCAGTTGAACGCCTGGTCCGGGAGGACCAGGCCCTGCTCTACCGGCTCTCCGGTGACTGGAACCCGCTGCACGCCGACCCCGAGTTCGCCAAGGTCGCCGGGTTCGACCGGCCGATCCTGCACGGGCTGTGCACGTACGGGATGACGCTCAAGGCGGTCGTCGACACGCTGCTCGGCGGAGACATGGCCCGCGTCCGCTCGTACACGACCCGCTTCGCCGGTGTCGTATATCCCGGCGAGACCCTGCGTATCCGGATGTGGCGGCGCCCCGGCGGGATCCAGGTGGCGGTGACCGCGGCGGAGCGGGACGACGCTCCGGTCCTCGCCGACACGATCGTTGAGCACGCCTGACCGTCGTACGTACCTCCGTGACGTCCTTCCCGACGTCCTTCCCGAGGGGAGCCGCACCATGCGCGCAGCCGTACAGCACGAGATAGGCCAGGACAAGCTGGAAGTCCTCGACGACATCGAGGCGGTGGGCTTCGGTCCGGGCCGGGTGAGGATCCGGGTGCGCGCCACGGGGCTGTGCCATTCGGACCTGTCGGCGATGAGCGGCGTACTGCCGCAGCCCGCGCCGTTCGTGCCCGGGCACGAGGGCGCCGGTGAGGTCGTCGAGGTCGGCGAGGGCGTCATGAACGTCAAACCCGGTGACCGGGTCGTCGTCTGCTGGCTGCCGGCCTGCGGCGTCTGTCCCGCCTGCAAGCGAGGACAGACCGAACTGTGTCTGGCCGGGTTCATGAACGCGGGCACCCCCAACTTCCGGCGCCCCGGCGGCGATGTCTTCGGCTTCGCGGGCACCGGCACCTTCGCCGAGGAGGTCGTGGTCGACGCCGGTTGCGCCGTGCCGATCCCCGACGACGTGCCCTTCGACATCGCCGCCCTCATCGGCTGCGGGGTCACCACCGGACTCGGCGCCGCCCTCAACACCGCGGACGTGGAAGCCGGTTCGTCGGTCGCCGTCATCGGCTGCGGCGGCGTCGGCATCTCCGCCATCCAGGGCGCACGGCTCAAGGGCGCCGCCGAGATCGTCGCCGTCGACCCGGTCGCCTCCCGCCGCGAGGCCGCGCTGCGGTTCGGCGCCACCCAGGCCGTCTCACCGGACGAACTCCCGGACGCCAAACAGCGGATCACCGCCGGCGAGGGCTTCGACTACGTCTTCGAGGTCGTCGGCCGCTCCGCCACCGCGCGCACCGCGTACGAGAACACCCGGCGCGGCGGCACCCTCGTCATCGTCGGCGCGGGCGCCATGGACGACTTCCTCCAGCTCAACATGTTCGAGCTGTTCTTCGACGAGAAGCGGATCCTGCCCTCGATGTACGGCGGCGGAGACGTCCTGCGTTCCTACGAGCGGACCGTCGCCCTGTGGCGCGCGGGCCGCATCGACCTGGAGGGCCTGATCACCCACCGGGTGCCGCTCGCCGAGATCAACGAGGCACTGGACCAGATGCGGACGGGCACGGCGCTGCGTACGTGCATCGAGATCTGACCCCGACCACAGCTTCCTCGCGACCTCTAAGGACCTTGATGTCACTGCCACTTGAGGGATTGGCCGCGATCGTCACGGGCGCCGGCCGCGGGCTGGGCCGGGCCGAGGCGCTCGAACTCGGACGTCTCGGCGCGGCCGTCGTCGTCAACGACTACGGCCGGCCCGGACGGGACGGTTCCGGCGAGGCGTCGGACACCCCCGCCGAGGAGGTCGCCGCCGAGATCCGGGCCGCGGGCGGCCGGGCCGTCGCCCACGCCGGTGACGTCGCCGACCACGAACAGGCGCGCGCCCTGGTCGAGTTGGCGGTCGCCGAGTTCGGGAAGCTCGACATCCTGGTCAACAACGCGGGCATCCTGCGCGACCGGATGGTCTTCTCGATGTCGCAGGACGAGTGGGACTCGGTCATCAGGGTGCACCTGAAGGGCCACTTCAACACCATCCACTTCGCCTCCGCGCACTGGCGGGTGCGGTCCAAGGAGGCGGGCGGGCCGGTGTACGGGCGGATCGTGAACACCTCGTCGGAGGCGTTCCTCGCCGGCTCGGCGGGGCAGCCCAACTATGCGGCGGCCAAAGGTGGAATCGTCGGGCTGACCACCTCCACGGCACTGGCTCTCGCGAAGTACGGCGTCACCGCGAACGCGATCTGCCCGCGCGCCCGAACCCGTATGACCCAGGACGTGTTCGCCGGCCTCGCCGAGCCCGCGGACGGCCTGGATCCGCTCGCTCCCGAGCATGTCGCCCCGCTCGTCGGCTACTTGGCCTCGCCCGCCGCAGCGCACGTCAACGGTCAGCTTCTCGTCGTGCACGGAGGCATGGTCGCGATCGTCGAACGCCCGCGGGTGGCCGCCAAGTTCGACAGCAAGCAGGACACCTTCACGTACGACGAACTGGACGCGCTGCTCAGCCCGTACTACGCGGAGCGGCCGGCGGGGGAGACGTTCGCTGCGGCGGAGGTGTTGGGGCTCAGGCGCGGATAGCTCTCCTGGCGGGGAGGGCTCTGGTGCACGGAACGGCCCCGCTCGCTCTGTAGCGGGCGGGGCCGTGGTGTCGCCGGTTCTGACTGCGAGCTGTCGTCAGGCCTGGTTGCCCTGGTCGGACGGCTTGCGGTGGCGGCCCTGCGGGGTCGCGTCCGCGTCCCCGCCGGAGACCACCGGGCCGCGGTGCTTTCCGTGGCCCTCGGTCTGGGTGTCAGTGATCGGCCATTCCATCGTGCCGGTTTCGCTCATCTTGTGTTCACCCCGTAGACAAGATCCTTCTTGTGCCGGGGGATTCTAACCGGCGGTCAGGGCGGGCGCTTCGGCGGGGGCTGCGTTTTTCTCGCCCCCGCCGCTCCTGCCCTTCCCGTCCCGGGGGGCCGCGCCCCCGGACCCCCATTCGGCCTGGACGGCCTCGTCCTCGAACTCCCCCAGAGGGGGTGCCCCCAGACGGGCTGAGACCTTCCCTCCGTTCAGAGGTGCCTGCTGGAGAGGGATCGGGCGAGGGGTGGCGGTCCGCTCAGGAGGAGCCGGAGCGGCCTTCTCCTGCTCCTCCTCCTGCTCCTCCGCAGGTGCCTTCACCCTCGCCACCCCGTACGCCACCGACCCTGTCGCGTAAGGGAGTTGGAGCACCCCCTCGCCGCTCCACAGGCCCGCTCCCGTCAACCACCCCTCGGGGGCGGGGAGATGGTGGACCTGTCGCCCGGCGGGGCGCCACAGGCCCACCCAGGTGCCGGTCGGGCCGTCGATGCGCAGGGCGACCGCGCAGTTCTCCGGCATCAGCACCTGGCCGGGCTGGATCGCGAACGGGGTCACCGCGCAGTCGGCCAGGTGGAGGCTCTCCGGGAAGCGGATCGGGAGGGTGCTGCCGAGGACGCCCCAGCCGAGGCGGTCGCAGCCCGGCGCGTCGGAACGGATCAGGATGAGTCCGCTGTCGGGGTCCGCGAGGAGCAGCCGGTCGTTGCTGTTCTCGGCGATCTGGAGCAGCGGGGACACCTCGCCGCCGCGCTCCAGGTCCACGACGACCGTCTTGGTGTGGCCGTCCTGCAAGCGGTCCAGGGCCAGCAGGCGTCCCGTGGTGTCCAGCCACACCCCGCCCGAGCAGCGGCCCGGCACCTCGGCCAGATGCTCGGGCCCGAAGGCGCCGCCCGCCACCTGCCACACCGCCGTGGACCCCCGCCCCACGGCGAGGGCGTACGCGTGACCGCCGTCCGGCGCGGGCGGCAGCAGCCGCAGCAGGGTCCCCTCGTCCGGACACTCCACCGCGCCGAGCGGCAGCTCACCGGTGCCGGGCCCGGTCGGGTAGAGCAGCGAGAACGCGTGCCGCCGGTCCGTCTCGCGGTGGATCAGCACCCGTCCGTCGGTCAGCGGCAGCACCTCGGTGCCGGGCTCCTCCGGCTGATGGGACGGTAGGGGTACGGCGTACGGCTCGGGGCCGTCCAGAGTCCAGCGCTCCGGATACCAGGACTCGCCGTCGAGGGCGAGGCGTGCCGCGTACGTTCCGTCCGCGGTGATCACGCAGGCAGGGCGGGCGGCCCGCTCGTTCTCAGCCGCCTCGTTCCCGGGTTCGGTGGCACAGGCCGTCATCGTTCGGTCACCTCCGGCCACGAAGCTAGTTTTCGTACGCACGGGCGTGGGACCGGCGGGCGGTCGCTTCACACATAAGGGTGGCTATGTCGAGATTCGCCTGAGGAAACGGGGGCGGATGTGCTGAACGGGACCGGCGGCGGGCGGCGGGAGCGGGGTGACCGCGACGCGTCCGTCGTGGGGGTCCCGGCGGAGTGGCCCACGGCCGGTGGGGGACCGGCCTGAGCCAGGTAGCCTTTCTTCGTGCCCCGTCTGTCTGAAGTCATCGCCGCGCTCGACGCCCTCTGGCCTCCGGAGCGGGCCGAGGGATGGGACGCGGTCGGTACGGTCTGCGGCGATCCCGACCAGGAGGTCACGCGCGTCCTGTTCGCCGTCGACCCCGTCCAGGACGTCGTCGAAGAGGCCCTGAAGCTGGGTGCCGGCCTGCTGGTCACCCACCACCCGCTCTACCTTCGCGGTACGACGACGGTCGCGGCCGACACCTTCAAGGGCCGCGTCGTGCACACCCTCATCAAGAACGACATCGCGCTGCACGTCGCCCACACGAACGCCGACCGCGCCGATCCGGGAGTCTCGGACGCCCTCGCGGGCGCGCTCGACCTCCGCGTCGTACGCCCCCTCGTGCCGGACCCGACCGACCCGGACGGCCGGCGGGGCCTCGGCCGCGTCTGTGAGCTGGACCACCCGGTGACCGTCCGCGAGTTCGCCGCGCGCGCCGCCGAGCGGCTGCCCGCCACCGCGCAGGGCATCCGCGTCGCGGGCGACCCCGAGGCGCTGGTGCGTACCGTCGCGGTCAGCGGCGGCTCCGGCGACAGCCTCTTCGCCGACGTACGCGCCGCCGGCGTGGACGCCTTCCTCACCGCGGACCTGCGCCACCACCCGGTGAGCGAGGCCCGCGCCCACAGTCCTCTCGCGCTGCTCGACGCGGCGCACTGGGCCACCGAGTGGCCCTGGTGCGAGCTGGCCGCCGCCCAGCTCGACGAGATCTCCGACCGGAAGGGATGGGGACTTCGGGTCCACGTCTCCAAGACGGTCACCGACCCCTGGACCGCCCACGCGGCCTCGACTACCGACACATCAGGAGCCCCCAACTGAACGCCGCGCCCGCCGACCAGATCCGACTCCTCGACGTCCAGTCCCTCGACGCCCGCCTTCAGCAGCTGGCACACAAGCGCAGGTCGCTGCCCGAGCACGCCGAGATCGAGTCGCTGAACAAGGACCTCATCCAGTTGCGCGACCTGCTCGTCGCCGCGCAGACCGAGGACAGCGACTGCGCCCGCGAGCAGACCAAGGCGGAGCAGGACGTCGACCAGGTGCGCCAGCGCGCCGTCCGCGACCAGCAGCGCCTCGACTCCGGTGCCGTGTCCTCGCCCAAGGACCTGGAGAACCTCCAGCGCGAGATCATCTCCCTCGCCAAGCGGCAGGGCGACCTGGAAGACGTCGTCCTGGAGATCATGGAGCGCCGCGAGTCCGCGCAGGAGCGGTCCGCCGAGCTGACCGAGCGGGTCTCCTCCGTCCAGTCGAAGATCGACGACGCGACCGCGCGCCGGGACGCCTCCTTCGAGTCGCTCGACAGCGAGGCGGCCACGGCGACCAAGGAGCGCGAGGTCATCGCAGGCGTCGTCCCCGCCGACCTCCTCAAGCTCTACGACAAGCTGCGCCAGCAGCAGGGCGGCGTCGGTGCGGCCCGGCTCTACCAGCGCCGCTGCGAGGGCTGCCGCCTGGAGCTCAACATCACCGAGGTCAACGAAGTGAAGGCGGCCTCCCCGGACACCGTGCTCCGCTGCGAGAACTGCCGTCGCATCCTGATCCGCACGTCCGAGTCCGGCCTGTAGGCCTGGGGCACCAGTAGGCCAGTAAGGAGCTTGTGCGGTGCGGGAGTTCATCGTCGAGGCCGACGGCGGGTCCCGGGGCAACCCGGGACCCGCGGGCTACGGCTCCGTGGTCATCGACGCGACCACCGGAGAAACGCTCGCGGAGGCCGCCGAGTACATCGGCGTGGCCACCAACAACGTTGCGGAGTACCGGGGGTTGATCGCCGGTCTGAAGGCGGCCCGCGAACTTGACCCCACCGCCTCGGTCCGGGTCCGCATGGACTCCAAGCTCGTCGTCGAGCAGATGTCGGGCCGCTGGAAGATCAAACACCCCGACATGAAGCCCCTCGCGGCGGAGGCGGCCCGGATCCTCCCGCCGTCCCAAGTCACGTACGAGTGGATCCCGCGCGAGCAGAACAAGCACGCCGACCGGCTCGCCAACGAGGCGATGGACGCGGGGAAGCGGGGCGAGCGGTGGTCGCCGTCGATGTCGACGGCGGAGCTGGACGCGAGGGCCGCGAGGTCGGCTGCGCCTGAGCCGTCGGGCCCGCCGGGGGACGCGGCTGCGGGCGCGGCGAAGGCGCGAGCGGCGATCGCAGCGACGCGGGGAGGGACGGCGCCCTCTGCTGCGCCGGGTTCGGGAGCGCCCCGTCAGGGGCGCGGGGAACCGCGCGACCAGCCCCCGACGGCCCGCACTCCGAAGACTTCCGGCGCCGAATCCGCGAAGGCCGAATCCGACGTACGGGCAGCTCGAAACCTGGCCACCGGGACCCCGCCCGTCGGCTGGGGCGCACCCCCGGACCTCGGCGCCCCCGCCACCTTCGTACTCCTTCGCCACGGCGAGACCCCCCTCACCCCCCAGAAACGCTTCTCCGGCAGCGGCGGCACGGACCCGGCCCTGTCCGAAGTCGGCCGGGACCAGGCCGAGCGAGCCGCAACGGCGCTCGCCGCACGCGGCACGATCCAGGCGATCGTGGCGTCCCCCCTCACCCGCACCCGCGAGACCGCCGCGGCCGTAGCCGCCCGCCTCGGGCTCGACGTGGTCATCGAGGAAGGCCTGCGCGAGACGGACTTCGGCGCGTGGGAGGGTCTGACGTTCGGCGAGGTACGGGAGCGCTACCCCGACGACCTCAACGCCTGGCTCGCATCGCCGGACGTCGAACCCACCGGCGGTGGCGAGAGCTTCGAGGCCACCGCCCGCCGAATCGCCCTCACCCGCGACAAGCTCATCGCCGCGTACGCGGGCCGCACCGTCCTGCTCGTCACCCACGTCACCCCCATCAAAACCCTCGTACGCCTCGCGATCGGCGCCCCGTCGGAGTCCCTGTTCCGGATGGAGCTGTCCGCGGCCTCCCTCTCCGCGGTGGCGTACTACGCGGACGGCAACGCGAGCCTGCGCGTCTTCAACGACACCTCCCACCTCCGCTGACCTGCGCGTCTTCGACGACACCTCCCACCTCCGCTGAGAGGAGCTGTCGTCAAGCTCGCAGAGCCGCCGCTTCCCGCGCCAGGGACTCGATCCGCCCCCAGTCCCGTGCCGCCACCGCGTCCTCGGGGAGCATCCAACTCCCGCCCACACAGCCGACGTTGGGCAGGGCAAGGTATTCCGGTGCGGAGGCGAGGCCTATACCGCCCGTAGGGCAGAACCGAGCCTGCGGCAGTGGCCCCGCCAGCGACCTGAGATACGCCGTACCGCCCGCCGCCTGTGCCGGGAAGAACTTCATGTCACGCACCCCCCGCTCCAGCAGCGCCACGACCTCCGACGTCGTGGACACCCCCGGCAGGAACGGCACCCCGGACCCCTCCATGGCGGCGAGCAGTACGTCCGTCCAGCCGGGGCTGACGAGAAAGCGCGCCCCGGCGTCCACGGACTGAGCCACCTGGGCCGGTGAGAGCACGGTCCCCGCCCCCACCACCGCGTCCGGCACCTCTGCCGCCACCGCCCGGATCGCGTCGAGCGCCGCCGGTGTCCGCAGCGTCACCTCGATCACCGGCAGCCCGCCCGCGACCAGCGCCCGCGCGAGCGGCACGGCATCGGCGGCGTCCTTGAGCACGACGACGGGGACGACCGGCGCGAGGTCCAGCACGGAGGCATGCGGAGATGAGGGCAGCGGCGAAGTCATGCCGCTCATCCTGCCCGCGGTGCGCAGCATGCGCAAAGGTCATTGCACATGCTGCAATATGATGTAGCTGATGTAGCTGATGTAGCTGACGTAGCTGCGGAGACTCAGTGGACCTCCGTCACCACCACGTCCAGCGCCCACGGCCTGCCCGCCCTGCCTGGCGCCTCGACCTCCACCGCGTACCCGAGATCCCGCAACGCCTCCACCAGCTCCGCCGGACCCTTGGGAGCCGCGCCCGCCATGAGCAGGCTGCGCACGATCTTTCCCTTGGTCGCCTTGTTGAAGTGGCTGACGACGGACCGCTTCTCGACGCCGTTCACGAGCTGCGAGTGCAGCACCCGTACGGTGGCCGTCCGAGCCGCGACCTCGCCCTTCGGCCTCCAGGCGGCCGCGTACGCGGAGGACCGCAGATCGAGGACGAGCCCGTCGCCGGCCGCCTCGGGGAGCGAGGCGGCCATCGGCGTACGCCAGTACGCGCCCAGCGCTCCCAGCGCGGGCAGCTTCACACCCATGGAGCAGCGGTACGAGGGGATCCGGTCGGTGACCCGGACCGCGCCCCACAGACCCGAGAGGACGAGGAGCGAACGGCCCGCGCGGCGCTTGGCCGCCGGGTCGAGCGAGGCCAGGTCCAGGGCGTCGTACAGGACCCCCGTGTAGATCTCCCCGGCCGGACGCGCGCCCGCCGTCCGCAGCTCCGTGTTCTTGGCGACCTCGCCGCGCAGGCCCTCGCTCAGCCCGAGCACCTCGCGGGCCTTCTCCTCGTCGCCGAGGCACAGCTCGACCAGCTCGTCGAGAACCGCCTGGCGCGCCTCGGTGAGCCCCGGAAGCGACAGCGACTCCAGTTTCAGCGCGGTTCCCCGCCCGGAGGACGCCTTGCCTTCGGAGGGCGGCAACAGCACGAGCACGGTGGTATCTCCCTACGGTGGATCCGGCCCCGGGCAAGCCTAAGGGGTACCTGACAGCAGCCGGAGTGCCGCCCGATGCGGCGCGGCCTACGCTCGACCCATGCCTCGCCGACGCATCCGTGTCACCGGTACAGCCGAGGCCCCCTTGCGGGCCGCCCTGCGCGCACTGCGTACCGAGCTCGACGTGCCCGAGGGCTTCTCGCCCGACGCGCTCGAAGAAGCCGCGCGGGCACCTCGCCTCCCCGCCCACGACGCGACGGACATCCCGCTCTTCACCATCGACCCGCCGACGTCCAGGGACCTCGACCAGGCGATGCACCTGTCACGCCGCCCGGGCGGCTTTCGCGTCCGATACGCCATCGCCGACGTCGCCGCGTTCGTCGCACCCGGCGGCGCCCTGGACGCCGAGTCCCACCGCCGCGTGACCACCCTGTACTTCCCGGACGAGAAGGTCCCGCTCCACCCGGCCGAGCTGTCCGAGGGCGCCGCCAGCCTGCTCCCGGACCAGACCTGCCCGGCCGTGCTGTGGACCCTCGACCTCGACGCGGACGGCCGCACCGAGACGGCCGACGTACGCCGTGCCCTCGTACGCAGCCGCGCCAAACTCGACTACGCGGGCGTGCAGAGGCAGATCGACGACGGGACGGCCGAGGAGCCGCTCGCCCTGCTGAAGGACATCGGGCTGCTGCGCGAGGGCCTTGAGGTGGAGCGCGGCGGCATCTCGCTCAACGTGCCCGAGCAGGAGATCGTCGAGAAGGACGGGACGTACGAACTCGCCTACCGTGCACCGCTCCCCGCCGACGGCTGGAACGCGCAGATCTCCCTGCTCACCGGGATGGCGGCGGCCGATCTCATGCTCGCCCACGGCACCGGCGTCCTGCGCACCCTCCCCGCCGCACCCGACGGCGCGGTCGGCCGGCTTCGCCGTACCGCCAGGGCCCTGCACATCGACTGGCCGCACCACGTCTCGTACGCGCAACTCATCCGCTCCCTCGACCCGCACCGGCCGCACCACGCCGCCTTCCTCCAGGAGTGCACGACGCTGCTGCGCGGCGCGGGTTACACGGTCTTCCGCGACGGCGCCCTCCCGGAGGTCACCTCGCACGCCGCCGTCGCCGCGCCCTACGCCCACTGCACGGCCCCGCTACGCCGCCTCGCCGACCGCTACGCCTCCGAGATCTGCCTCGCGGCCGTCGCCGAACAACCGCCCCCCGACTGGGTGTTGGCCGCCCTCGGCGAACTTCCCAAGGAGATGGCCGACGGCACCCGGCGCCAGGGCACCGTCGAGCGCGAGTGCGTCGACATCGTCGAGGCCGCGCTGCTCAAGGACCGGATCGGCGAGGTGTTCGAGGGCTGCGTGGTGGACGTACAGGAGCGTGAACCCACTGTCGGGACCGTGCAGTTGGAGTCGCCCGCGGTGTTCGCCCGCCTCGTCGGCGGCCCCGCGCCGCTGCCCCTGGGGGAACGGCTGCGGGTGCGGCTCACACAGGCCGACCCGGGAGCGGCGAAGGTACGGTTCGCGCCTGCGTGAGGCGCCGGACCAGTTCGTCGGGGTCGTCCGCGTGGAGACGTACGAGATGTACGGCCTGTTCCCGGCCCAGGAAGGTGAAGTGCCTTACCGGGATGGCGAGTTCGAGGGTCACCTCGGTCTGCGCGCCCACCGGGAGGTTCAGTTCGCCGTCCTCCCGCTCGTGGGTGAAGCGCACCTCGCGGCGCACGGAGGTGATGTCCTCCAGCGGTATCCGCAGGTCGACATGGGCGCCGTTGCGCACCCGCAGGGCGCCGGAGTCCAGCACGTGGGGCCGGCTCACGCAGGCCGCATACAGGCCGATCAGAAAGACCACCGTGTAGACGTCGAGGACGAGGACGACCCGCTCCACGCGGGGCCAGTCACGCAGCAGCACGGACATGCCGACGGTCTCCACGACGCACACGAACGCAAGCCCGAACATCATCGCGGCCTGCCCGCGCGCATACCCGAACCCGCGCCCCTCACCCACCCCGTGGGGCGGCCGCCGGGCCACCCACCGCCCGAGGCCGGCGAGCAGCCGCAACTCGTGCGCGAGGAGCCGCCGCAGCAGTCGTAGCAGTCCGTACGTGGTCCTCACGGCGCACCCCTTTGCTGTTGCTGTCGCTCTTGCTGTCGCTTTTGCTTTTGCTGTCGCTCCACGACCATCCGCATCGTGCGGCGGATCGCCTCCGCCTGGGCCGGCGGGAAGTCGTCGAAGAAGGCGCGCAGGAAGCTGTTGTCGTCGTCCACCGTGCCCCCGGGCAGAAGTGCCTCGGGCAGACAGTCGGCAAGGGCCCGGGCGGCCTTGTCCACGCGCGGGTCGCCTGGATCAGCGTCCGCGATCTCGTCGAGCAGGGCGTAGGCCTGGTGCGCCCGCTCCGCCGCGCCCGGTGCGTCGAACGCGTCGCGCAGCACCGCCAGAAGCCGTTCCCGTTCCTCCGGGGGCGCCGTCATCTCGATGAGCGCCAGCATCTCGCGGTCCTTCGCGGCCATGGCGGACTCGGCGCTGTGGACCATCTCGCTGAACAGTGCGGCCAGTTCGGGCGAGACGGGCCCTTCGGCGGGCACCCCCTGACGCATCAGCGCACGCAGTCGCTCCCGTCGCTCCCGGATCGCCTCCTCCTGCCACGCCAGATCCTCGTCCAGCTCCGCGAGCACCTCGGCGAGCTCGCGCCCCGCGTCGTCCGCGAGCACGTCCCGCACCTCGGCGAGCCCGAGCCCCAGCTCGGTCAGCCGCCGGATCCGGGCGAGGACGACGGCATGCCGCAGCCCGTATTCGCGGTACCCGTTCGGCCGCCGCTCGGGCTCGGGCAGCAGCCCAAGATGGTGATAGTGCCGCACGGTCCGCGTCGTGACACCGACAGCCGTGGCGAGTTCTCCGATCCGCATGGCCCCAGTAGAAACGTTGACGTTGCGGCAGGGTCAAGCGACGCTCTGAGCTCGTAACCCGCGCGCGGCATGGAAGCGGGGCGCTCGGGTGTTCAACGTCTGGGGGTGACTCGATGCTGGGGAGCGATACGAGGTGAGCGGAAGTGAGCAGGCGCTCTGGACCAGGGCGACTCTCGGGCGGGACGGGCGCCCACTCGATCTGCTGACCGCCCGCTTTGACCGGCACCGGTACGCCCCGCACGCCCACGCCGAGTTCACCATCGGGGTCTGCGTCGACGGCGCCGAGCTCATCGACTACCGCGGCGGCCGGATCCGTACCGGACCGGGCTCGATCGTCGTCCTCGCCCCCGGTGAGGCGCACACCGGTGGGCCCGCGGCCTGCGAGGGCTACGCGTACCGCGCGATGTACCCGGACGCCTCCCTCCTCGCCGAGGGCACCCTCACCCTCCCGCACTTCCGTGAACCGCTCCTCGACGACCCCGAACTGGCCGCGGCCCTGCGCCTCGCACACACCGAACTCAGCCTCTGCCCCGACCCGTTGGAGGCCGAGTCCCGCATCCCATGGCTGCTCACGGCCCTCGCCCGCCGCCACTCCACCGCCCGCCCGGTGTGCGACGAGATCCCGGGAGCGGGCCACATCGCCCACGCCGTACGCGACCGCCTCGCCGACGAACTGCAGAGCCCGCCTTCACTCGCAGACCTCGCCGCAGACCTCGGCCTCTCCCGCTACCAACTCCTGCGCGCCTTCCGTACGACGATGGGGATGCCGCCGTACGCCTGGCTCGCCCAGCACCGGGTGGAAAGGGCCCGCGGGCTGCTCGAGGCCGGGCGGCGCCCCGCCGAGGTGGCCGGCTTGGTGGGCTTCGCGGACCAGGCACATCTGACGCGCTGGTTCCGGCGGGTGCTGGGGGTGACTCCGGCGGCGTACCGCACGAGTGTGATCCCGGTGGCTTAGCTTCACGACCGCTCGCGCAACAGTGTTCAAGACAGGCCCGTTGCCCCCGCCGAGACTGCTCCCATGACTGCACGCGGCTGGCTTCTCTTCTCCCTGATGGGAGTCCTCTGGGGCATCCCCTACCTGATGATCAAAGTGGCGGTGGACGGGGTGTCCCCGTCGATGGTCGTCTTCACGCGCTGCGCGCTAGGTGCCGCGCTCCTGCTGCCCTTCGCCATACGGCAAGGGGGCCTGGTCCGCGTCGTACGGACGCACTGGCGCCCGATGCTGGCCTTCGCCGTCATCGAGATCATCGGCCCGTGGTGGACCCTGACGGACGCGGAGCGCCACCTGTCCAGCTCCACGGCGGGCCTGCTGATCGCGGGCGTACCGATCATCGGCGTCGTCCTCGCCCGCTTCTTCGGTGACACGGAACGGCTCGGCACCCGGCGGATCACCGGCCTCGGCCTGGGCCTGGCCGGCGTCGCGGTCCTGACCGTCCCGCACCTCACCGGCGGCGACGCCCGCTCCCTCGCGGAGATGCTGATCACGGTCCTCGGCTACGCCACGGCGCCCCTGATCGTCGCGCACTACCTGGAGCCGGTCCCGACGCTCCAGCTGATAGCCCCGTGCCTGCTGCTCGCGGCCCTGGTGTACGCCCCCGCGGCGGCGCTGACCTGGCCGTCCGAGGCCCCCTCGGCGTCCGTGTTGGCCTCCCTCGCGGGCCTGGGAGTCATCTGCACGGCCCTCGCCTTCGTCGTCTTCCTCGAACTGATCCGCGAGGCGGGCGCGACCCGGGCGATGGTCTTCACGTACGTCAACCCGGCGGTGGCGGTGGCGGCGGGCGTGACCTTCCTGGACGAGTCCCTGACCGCGACGGTCGCGGTGTCCTTCGCCCTGATCCTGGCGGGTTCCTTCCTGGCCGCGGCGGCTTCCGGACCGGCTTCCGGATCGAATGGGGTCACCCGCCCGGTACCATGGTCGACACGGCAGACGAGCCGGGCGGACGGCCGCGTGGAGGTTCTTGTGGATCTCCCCGAGGAACGTCCGGGCTCCACAGGGCAGGGTGATGGCTAACGGCCACCCGGGGTGACCCGCGGGACAGTGCCACAGAAAACAGACCGCCTGGGACTTCGGTCCCCGGTAAGGGTGAAACGGTGGTGTAAGAGACCACCAGCGCCTGAGGCGACTCAGGCGGCTAGGTAAACCCCACCCGGAGCAAGGTCAAAAGGAGCCGCCGCTTCGAAAGAAGTGCGGCTCTGCGCGGACGTTCGAGGGCTGCCCGCCCGAGTCCGCGGGTAGACCGCACGAGGCCGGCGGCAACGCCGGCCCTAGATGGATGGCCGTCTCCCCGGCCGCCGCGAGGCAGCCGGGCGACAGAACCCGGCGTATAGCCCGACTCGTCTGTCATCAGGGCTCTGACCCGGCCGTATGGCCTGGTTGGGGCCCTTTACCACGCCCCCACTATGCAGGCCTTGGGCATTGGCTTGCATGAAGACTTCACCTCGGCCTTCTCCTGGAGGACCGCAGATGAGAGAACAATCCTTACGATCCATCGCGCACCATGCTCACGCCCTCTGTTTTGAGGCGCTTTGCCTGACAGGATGGGCGGTCACCTGGCACCAGCTGCTGGCAGGAATGGGCTACGTTCACCGTGCCACGAAACACGCAGCGCCTCACGTGCCCGGGTACAAGCGACGAACAGCAGGCTCAACTCACTCAGCATGTCTTCTTGGTACTGCTGAGCATCGATCTCTTCCGCTGTGACCGCGTTGCGCATGGGGACGACGCCGTCACTGACCCCGGCGACAGCCATGCACCGGAACTCCAGGCCCTTCATGCGGTGCATCGTTCCGATGCGGATCCCGTCACTTGTCGTTGATGACGTGCCGAGAACAGTGGCCGGTACCCCCGCTTGCCGCAGAGCTTGCGCGATGTCCTTGCCTAGCTGGATGAAGCGTACGGCGACTCCTACTTCGTCCGGTGCCACGCCAGCTTTGACCCAATCATCGATCTGGGCCACCAGGCCTGCGATCTCCTCGGGTTTGCTGTCAGCGCCGCTGGTCTGTGGCGTTGCGCCGTGGAGTGTGGATCTATATCCGATGAGGGCCTCGTCTCCGCCGTCCATATCGTCGACGCGCTCTCCTATGAGGAGGGCAGTGGACCAGGCCAGGATTTCTTGGGTGGTGCGGTAGTTGATGCGTAGACGAGCCGAGCGTCCGGTCACTGAGATTCCAAGGCTTCGGAGTGACACCTTGTTTCCGTAGATCCGCTGGTAGGCGTCGCCCGCGATGAACAGATCGTCCGGCCCTGATGGGACCAGAGCTCGCAGCAGCCGCCACTGCGACGGGTGAAGGTCCTGCGCTTCATCGATCACCACATGCCGGTAGCGACGCGGTTCTCCCTGCTCGTCGAGGAGACGAGCAGCTTCCGCGCACACCTGGAGGAAGGTCCACTCGTCGGCCTGGCGCAACTCAGTGGTGAAGGCTTCGATCGCTCGCCACACCTGTGCACGTTTCAGAGGCCCTAGTGCGGCACCGCGTCCGCTACGGGAGGCTTTGAGATACGCCTCGGGCGATCGCAGGTTCTGCGCGAGCACGACGTGCCGCCACTCCTGGTCGAGGAACGCATCGGTGAAGTCGATGCCGAGGCGACGGGCAATGCGTGCCCAGCGTGCTGTGACGTCTCGTTGACCTGTGACGATCTTCAGTGGGGCTTTGCGAGCCGCTCGCACGATTTCGTTGGCCAGCGCGTCTACGTTGACGACGCGGATCCTGGCGCGCAATTGAGCATCGGGGATCAGTAGTTCAAGGCTGTGGCGGAGGTCTGCGGCGAGATCCCGCGTGTAGGTGGTCAGCAGGATCGACTCGTCCGTGGCGTCACTCGGTAACTGTCGTGCCAGGTGCAGCGCGCGGTGAAGGGCGACCACTGTCTTTCCCGTCCCGGGACCGCCTGTGACGCGTGCGGGTCCGTTGTACGAGGACCGGTAGGCCACACGTCGCTGGCTCGGGTGGAGGAACACCCGCCATGCGTCGAAGGGCTTGGCCAGAATCTCCATCAACTCGGTGGGTCCGGAGACGAGAGCGATTCGTCCTTGCGAACGGGCCATCGCGACAGACAATTCGTCGTGAATCTTCGGCGCGCTCGACTCGTCCTTACCCGCGACGACACTGATCTGTTGGGAGACGCTGGGCCCAGCGTGCTCCAGCTGTACCTGGACCACTTCTCGCCATACGTCTTCCGGCTCCATACCGGCGGCGAGACCGGCCAGAACGTCGTACTGCTGCTCGGGCAGGACCTTCCGCAGCGCTTCCAGATGTGCCTCCGTGCCCAGATGCCTTAAGAGAGGCAGGAGGTCGACGTCGACCCCCAGGCGGGTCAACTCCTTGTCGCTGACGTGTCCGAAGAGCCGCTGGGTGTCGGTCGAGGCGAGACTCCGTACGCCGGCGGTCGCCCGCTCCAGGGCGACGTCGTTACGAAGCTCGATGCCCTGAGTGGCTGAATTGATGGTGGCGCGGTGTTTGACCGCCCAGGCAATGGCGTCGTCGTGCGGCATCACTTTGAGCAGCAGGAAGCTGTCGCCGGACTCGGGGGCGAGGACGACACCACGCATGAACTGGTTGATCCGGATGGTCCGGATGCGAGGGTCGCGTGCCTTCTCCAGTTTTTCGAGATGCAGACCGGCGTGCCGGTGCTCCTGGAATTTATCGAACACTTCACGGACGCGCCTTTGGACTGGTTTTTCCAACTTGGCGAACTCCATCAGGAAGTCCTTGTGGATTCCCAGCGTCGCCATCAGCGCCCCCGCTCTGCGGTCCGTCAGTTCTCCTGATCACCGTACCCGGATGGGGAAGAATGGCCACCTGGTCCGGAACACTCGGGGGGAGAACAAGCGCGTGCATGCTCAAGAGACCACGTTCAGCAAGCTCGTTCAGGGCGAGAAGCAGTTCCAGGTTCCGCTCTACCAGCGCACCTACAGCTGGCAGCGGGACGAGCTGCAACAACTGTGGGACGACGTACTGGAGCTGGTTGAGGACCAGTTGGAGGGAAGGCCGCCTACCGCTCACTTCTTGGGCTCTGTGGTGCTGGCGCCCGGAAGGATCACCGCGGGTGGCATGCAGCGCTGGCTCGTTGTCGACGGTCAGCAGCGGCTCACCACGCTGATGCTCGCCTTCACGGCCTTGAGGGACGGCCATCGGGCCCGGGGTGCGGACAAGAAGGCCGCCCGGATCCACGACCTCCTGTTGGTCAACAGCTACCGGGATGGGGACGATCACTACCGCCTGCTTCCGACGCAGGCCGATCGGGATGCCTTCACCGCCTGTGTGGAATCCTCGCCGAAAGCCGGCGGACCGGGAAATGTCGGCGGCGCGTACCGATTCTTCCTTGGGGCGCTCGCCGCAGGTGAGGAGAGCGGTGGTGAGGCATGGACAGACGCTGTGGAGACAGTGCTGAGCGGCCTGCTGTCCATCGTCGAGATCACCGCGGCCGAGGGCGACAACGTCTACCGGATTTTCGAGTCGATCAACAACACAGGCGTGGGCCTGAGCCAGAGCGACCTGCTGCGCAACTACCTCTTCATGTGTCTGCCGAGTCGCGGCGAGTCGGTGTACCGCAACCTTTGGCTGCCCATGCAGGAGCAACTCGGCCCGGAGAATCTCGAACTACTGGTCTGGCTCGACCTGGTGGTGGGCGGTAACAGCCGGGCCAAGCAGAGCGAGGTCTACCGTGACCAGAAGAAGCGTCTGGAGCCGTTGAGTGGCAATGAGACAGCGCTACAAGTAGAGATCGACACGCTTGCCCAGCGGGCCGGACGACTGAAGCGGATTCTGGAGCCCGACCTTGAAGGCGACCTGGAACTGCGCGAAGTACTGGACAGACTCACACGGTGGGGCGGTCAGACTCACTATCCCCTCGCCCTGCATCTGCTTGACCTGGTCGACGCTGGTCAAGCCACAGCGCACGAGGCGGCACTGGCGTTGGCGTACGCCGAAAGTTACATGGTGCGACGCCTGTTCGCCGGGCTCTCTACGACCGGCAGCAACCGAGTCTTCATGGAGCTGCCCAGAGAGCTGGAGAAAGAGTTGGGCAAGGACGGCTCCCCGGCGGAAGCCGTCCGTCGGTTCCTGTCGAGGAACAAGACGGGGGCGCGGGCCTGGCCAGGAGACGAGGCTGTGCGTGAGGCGATTCGCACCCGGCCGTTCTACAAGTTCGGCCGGAGCAACCAGCGGTCCCAGGTGCTCCGCAGACTGGAGGAGAGCTACCGTTCGAGCGAGCCTGTCGACTACGTCAAGGCGAAACTCACGGTGGAGCACGTGCTGCCGCAGAGCCCCGCTCAGCAATGGTTCGAACTGCTCGCCGAGGAAGCCGAGGACGGTCAGAGCTCCGATGAACTGCATGCGCTGCTCGTTCACACGCTGGGCAACCTCACGCTCTCCGCGGACAATGCACGGCTCTCGAACCACCCCTTCCGGCGCAAGCAGGAGATCCTCGACTCCAGCGCCCTGCGTATGAACCAGGGAATCGCCGCGCAGGAGCGGTGGGGCAGGACGGAAATCCTCGCCCGCGCTGATGAACTAGCCGCACGAGCAGTGCAGTTGTGGCCCGGACCCATCGAGGGCATGGTCCATGCCGACGACGAGTGGGTCGGCTGGAAGGAGCTGAGGGCCGCGCTCCTGGCCATGCCTGCGGGGACGTGGACGACATACGGGGACGTCGCCGCGCTGATCGGTACCCATGCCGTAGCAGTGGGAAGTCACTTGGCGTCCAAGCCGGGATTGCATGGTGTTCACCGAGTCCTGACAGCCGATGGCCGTGTCTCGGAGGGCTTTCACTGGGCCGCAGGTGACCAGTCAGTGGACCCGCAGACTCTCCTGGAAGCCGAAGGCGTTCCTTTCGACGATTCGCGTCGCGCTCGTCGGTCTCATCGGCTGACCAGCGCGGACCTGGCCACTCTTCTCGGCAAGGAGGTCGCTGGCGACATCTTGCCGACTCACGATCTGGACGAGGAACAGCAGGCAGCCGCTGCTCGTTTCGAAGCCCAACTGCGTGACAACCAGACGCCGGAGACTGTCAAAGGGGTAGGAGACGCGCTGCGGTTCTGGGAGCAGCAGGGAGGCTATCGCGCCTACGGCAAGGCAAGCGAGACAAGTTGCTTCCCGACTCTCGATGTCGGCAACGCGCTGGAATCGCGGAAGCTGTGGCCGCTGGCGATCTATCCGGTCACGGGCACGGTCGAGACTGTCTTTGAGCACCTTAAGCGGCGCCCACCCTTCGACGACGAGCCTCTGCGGCGTGAGTTGATGGCCAGGTTGAACAAGATCGACGGGATCGATCTCGCTGAGGCAAAGCTGGACCTGCGTCCCTCCTTCCCAGTGGAGGTCTTCGCCGCCCGCAGCGACGAGATCTGCGCCGTCCTGGAATGGTTCGTCCACACAGTGGCCTTGGCGGAGGCTCGACGGCCGATGCCGGACGATGACGGATCCGCCACGGTTTGACACCTCGGGGGCTGGCCGGAACTCGGCCTTTCTGGAAGATCGTTGCTCGAGTAACCTGCGCGGACAGTGAACGATGTGTCACTCCGGGCGTAGGCGCGTGACGGGTGGCCTGCGACCGGAGCGCGGGGGCGCATGGAGCTCAACAACCACCAGGGCTGGTACGGGGAGACGTTCGTGGCGGCCATAGCCGCCGCGGCCGGCTTCCAAGTAGCCGTTCCCTACCCGGACATCGGCAAGGACCTCATCCTCGGCCGGGACCACGAGATGCCGGAACTGGATGTCCAAATCGCCCTCCAGGTGAAGTCCCGTCGAGTCGGTGAGTTCACTTCCACCGACTCGGGCTTCAAGATCCCCCTCCCGATCGAACAGTTCAAGAGGCTGCGGGGTCGTAGACAGGTTCCGTGCTACCTGGTGATGGTGGTGGTCCCTGCTAATCCACACGAGTACATCCGCACTGATGAACGAGCCCTGATCCTGCACCACTCGGCGTACTGGTTGTCCTTGGAGCACCATTCCATGCCGGTCCAGCAGGGGCAGAAGACCCTCACTGTCACTGTGCCGCGCGACAATCTGCTCACAGTCGACGCTTTGCGCGATTTCTTCGACCGTGCGTGCGAGGAGGTGCCCCTGCCATGACAGCAGTCGGAGTGCCCGAGCACGAGTTGGAGCGCCTGCGCCCGAGGGATGTGGCGCACTACCTACGCAGCAGGGGATGGAAACCGGGCAGCAGGATCCGCTACAGCCGCCGCTGGGAGCTGGAACGAGGAGGGCAGCATCACCGTGTGCTCCTCCCTCTGGACAGTGAACTCGCCGACTACGCAGACCGGATGGCGGATCTGATCGGTGCGCTGTCCGCCACGGAGGGGCGGCCGCCGTCTGTCGTTCATCAGGACCTGACGCTGACCAGCCTCGACGTGCAGTACATCAGGACCATGCCACGCACACCGTCGGGCACGATCCCCGTACAGGACGGTGTGCTGGCGGTGACCAGCGCTCGGGATCTGCTGATGGCCGCGGCCTGCGACACCGTCGCGGAGGAACACCGCCTTGTGCAGCCGCGACGCAAGCCGCAGAGAGCGAAGGAGTTCGTGGAGAGCGCACGGTTCGGCCCCACCGCTCCAGGAAGCTACATCTTCACGGTCCAAGTACCCCTGCCCGAAGCCACATCGGAGGGGTCGCTCTTCGAGGATGTCCCCGAACTGGACGTGGCACCGGAGCCGTTCGCCCGCCAGGTGTCACGCCGGATGTACGAGGCGGTGACAGCGGCACGTACGGCGGCCGAGCAAGCGGCGGTGGCAGATGACTCCTCCCCCTTCTCTGACGGCGTGGAGCAAGGAATTTCCGCCGACCTGTGTGAGGCTCTGGCCGGAATCGGCGGGCAGGACAGCCGTAATCCTCAGGCAGGGAACGGCAATCGCCAGACCGGCCACGGGTTCTCGCTCGACTTCGCCTGGTCGCCACGATGGCCGGTGCCGTACGAGAGCTCAGTCGCGGAATTCCCTCAACGCCTCGTGCCCGTGTTGCGGGAAGGTGCCCAGGACCTGCGGCGTCTGGAACCGGACCGAGGCGTGACCATCGTGGGTCGTCCGACCAAGCTCAAGCGTGTCGCCAACTTCGGGCCAGGTGAGGTCACGGTAGAGGGACGGCTGATGCAGGAGAACGGAGATCTCGTCGGCCAGCAGCGCCAAATCCACCTGCACCTCACGGAAGAGGACTACGACCGGGCGACTGACGCCCATCGCACCCGGCGCGACCTGAAGATCGAGGGCGATCTCACCCGGCGCGGAAACTTCCACGAGCTGATCAACTTGTCCGGCTTCGACGTGCTGTGACGAAACCTGTACCGCCTGTATGAGGCGGTGCCACAGTAGGCGCAGTGATTCGGCGCCGGGCAGGGAGCGCCGGGGCCCTGACCGAGTGCGTGTTTGAATTGCTGTCTTTGACGGGATTCGCCCAGGCCGACGCAAAACCAGGCCAGAGCGGCGTAAGGAGCGCGGAGAGCCGATGACGACTTCCTCGACCACCGACCTGGCGGGAGTGGCGCAGCGAGCGGTCCGCCGCCGTGGTGACGCCCAGGACCCGACGGCAGTCCCCGAGATCAGCGACCTCGTCGAGGTACGGGGCCAGCGCTGGGTGGTGGCCGACGTGGACCTCGGTGAGTTGGAGAAGTTGGACGACGGCGCCAGCAGGGGCACCACGCTGGTCACCCTCAACAGCGTCGAGGACGGGCGCTACAACGACACCCTCTCGGTCATCTGGGAGGTCGAGCCGGGGCGGCGCAGGCTGCCCGCCGGCTCCCTCCCTGATGTGACCGCAGGCAGCTTCGACCCGCCCGAACGCCTCGCCGCCTTCCTCGACGCGGTCCGCTGGTCGGCCGTGACCTCCGCGGACGTACGCACGCTCCAGGCGCCGTTCCGCTCCGGTGTCGCCGTAGAGCCGTACCAGCTGGAACCTGTATCACGCGCTGTCGCCGCACCGCGCGTGAACCTGCTCCTCGCCGACGACGTCGGCCTCGGCAAGACCATCGAGGCGGGCCTCGTCGCCCTGGAGCTGATCCTGCGCAATCGTGCCCACAAGATCATGATTGTCTGCCCGGCCGGCCTGACCGTGAAGTGGCGGGATGAGATGGCCGAGAAGTTCGGCCTGGACTTCACGATCATCGACTCCGAGCGCAGCGCCGAAGTACGCCGCAGTCACGGCAGCGCGGCTAACCCCTTCAACATCTTCCCGCAGTGCATCGTCAGCCTGCCTTGGCTGCGCGGCCCCAAGGCGCAGCGCCTGCTCGCCGAAATACTCCCGGCCGAGAACACCGACGCGGCGACCCCCACGAAGCGCATCTTCGACCTGCTCATCCTCGACGAAGCGCACCACGTCGCGCCCTCCGCACCCAAGCAGCTCTACCCCGTCGACTCCCAGCAGACCAAGCTGATCCGCCGCCTCGCGCCGCACTTCGAGCACCGGCTGTTCCTGTCGGCCACCCCGCACAACGGCTACCAGGAGTCGTACACCGCCCTACTGGAGATCGTCGACAGTCAGCGTTTCGCCCGTGGCGTCGAGCCCGACCCGGCAGCGGTCAAGGACACAGTCGTACGTCGCCTCAAAACCGACATCCGCGAGCCGGACGGCACCCGCCGCTTCCTGGAGCGCACGACGGTCGCCCTGCCCGTCGAGTACACCGACGACGAACGCCGCATCCACGGCCTCCTGAAGCAGTACGCCCAGCTGCGCCGCGCCAAGCTCGGCACCCGCTACAAGGGCGGCCGCAAGGCGGCCGACCTGGTCACCCTGCTCCTGAAGAAGCGACTGTTCTCATCCCCGGACGCCTTCGCCCGCACCATCGCCGTATACCTCCACACGCTCCGCACGAAGAAGCAGCAGGCAGCCGAGGAGATCGAGGACTGGCAGGAGACCTTCTTCGACGACTACGCGGACTACGACGACGAGCCGCTCGCCGAAGCCGAGGATGACGCCATCTCCCGTGCCACCACGCTTCAGCCGAGCACCGACAGTGACGAGGCCGGCCTCCTTGAGGAGATGCAGGACTGGGCACAGCGCCACCAGGCCCAGGCCGACTCCAAGGCCCAGGAACTCATCACCTATCTCAAGGCCAACTGCCTGACAGCGGACGGCAAGCACTGGCTCAACGAACGCGTAGTGGTCTTCACGGAATACCGAGACACCCAGATCTGGCTCCAGAACCTGCTGCGTGACCACGGACTCGGCGGCGACCGAGTATCCCTCCTGCACGGTGGCATGAACACCGACGACCGCGAGCAGCTGCGCCTCGCCTTCCAGGCCGAGCCCGCCGAGAACGAGGTACGCATCCTCCTCGCCACCGACGCCGCCAGCGAAGGCATCGACCTCCAGCGGTACTGCCACCGCCTGGTCAACTACGACATCCCGTTCAACCCCAACAAGCTGGAACAACGCATCGGCCGCATCGACCGCTACGGCCAGCTCACCGCCCCTGAGATCGTCCACTTCATCGGCAGCGGCTACGAGAAGGCAGCTGACAACTACGAGGCCGACCTCGAATTCCTCGCCCGCGTCGCCAACAAGGTCGCACGCATGGAAGAGGACCTCGGCAAGGTCAACGCGGTCCTCGCCGATGCCGTACAGCGCAGGATGACCGGCGACCTCCGCGCCGACTTCGATGTCGAGCGGGCTGAGGCGTACGCGGGCCGCAAGGCCAAGCGCGGCGGCAATGTGACCGCCGAGCGCGATGTCCAGGCACAGGCGCAGCGGCTGAAGGACCAGGTCGACGCCACCGTGAGCACGCTCGGCATCACGCCGGCGAGGGTCGCCCGCGTGGTTTCCACAGCTCTTCCGCTCGCCCGCCAGCAGAACATCACCCCGACCATCGACGAACGGGAATTCACTCCCGGCTTCTACGAAGTCCCCACGCTCACCGGCTCCTGGGAGCGCGCCAGTCAGGGACTCGCGGACAAGCTGCGTCCGGAGATCCAGCGCCCCATCACGTTCGACGCACAAGGCGCCAAAGGCCGCGACGACGTGGTCCTCGCTCACCTCGGTCACCCTCTGGTCACCATGTCCACGCGCCTGCTTCGAGCGGCCGTATGGAACAAGGACCAGACAGGCCTTGCCCGCGTGGCCGCCGTCGTCAGCGACCACCCGGAGCTGGAGACCACCCTCGTAGGAGCCTTCGCCCGCTTCGTTCTGGTCGGCGCGGACGGTGTACGCCTCCACGAAGAGGTCCTCCAGGCAGGCGGCTGGCTCCGCGACGACGAGACGTCAGGCGGCCCGCTCCGCTTCAACCGCCTTGAAAAGATCACCACGTTGCGCGAGATCCTCGACAACGCACTCGCCAACGCCACCAAGGCGTCCACACTCCTTGAGCGCCGTATGGCCGACGCCTGGCCCCAGGTGAGCGAGGGTGTGGTCTCCTCCCTGGAATGGCGCGCTCGCAACCGCCAGACCGCGCTGGAGGGCCGTCTCGAAAACCGTCGCCGTGAGGAGACGGAGCGCATCGCCGCCAACATCGACGCCTTCCGCGCCTCGCTGCGCGCCGCCATCGGTAAACCGACCGAAGAGGAAGGCCAGTTGGAGCTCGCCTTCGACGAGGCCGACCAGCAGCGCCGCGACCGCGAGAACTGGGCGAAGCGGCTCGATGCCCTGGAGACCGAGAAAGAACGCGAGTTCGCCTCCATCGCCGCGCGCTACGCCCAGCCCAAACCGCTGCTGTTCCCCGTCGCCGTCGTCTTTGTCGTTCCCCGCCGGGAGGCCGTGAAGTGAGCACCACCGTCCGTACGATCCACGGCCGCGGACGCGCCCGCAGCGGGGCGCCGCTGCCCGACGGCAAGCAGCAGCATCTGGACTGGCTGAGCCTGGTCGACGTATCGGGACCGTTTCTGACGCTGCCCGTGCTGCTGAAGATCTGGCCGCAACTCGACTCGATCGACAAGCCTATGCGTACGCAGCTGCGGTACGAGCATGGTGTCTGGCTGTCCGATCAGGAGGTGGGGCAGGAGGCGTGGATTCACTTCCTCCTGAGCGAACTCCTGGGCTGGGGCGACGTGTTGAGGGAGGGCGCGGCACTGACCGACGCCCTCGCTGTAGACGTCCCGGAGCACGACGAGAGGGTCGCCCCGACCTTCGCGCTGCTCGACCCGGAGAGCGATGGAGACGACACGGTCTCGCTGGTGGCCGACGTTTCGATGCTCGGCCTGACGGTTCCGGCTGGCCAGCACCCGGCCCGCCGCATCCCGGACTCACCCTGGTCGGCCACCCCGATCGACCGCATGGCGCATCTGTGCCGTCACCACGGCATCGAACTGGGCCTGGTCACCGACGGTCGCTGGTGGGCGTTGGTGTGGGCGCCGCGCGGTGGTGTCACGACGTCGGCCGTCTTCGACACGGTGGCTTGGACCGAGCAGGCCGAGCGCGTGGTCGTACGAGCCTTCGTGTCGCTCCTGAACAGGCGCCGCTTCTTCTCCGTCGGTGACGACGAGATGCTGCTCCCGCTGCTGCGGGAGTCGCTGGACAGCCAGGAAGACGTGACGGACGCCCTCGGCGTCCAGGTCCGTCAAGCCGTCGAACTCCTGGTGGAAGCCGTCGGCCGGGCCGACATCAGCGAGCGCGCCAAGGGCGGCCGGGGTCTCGCGGACGTCCCCGCGCAGGAGGTCTACCGGGGCGCGGTCGCCATCATGATGCGGGTGGTGTTCCTGCTGTTCGCCGAGGAGCGCGGCCTGCTTCCGAGCGACAACGCGCTGTACACGCAGGCGTATTCGGCCAGCCGCCTCGCCGAGGAACTGGAACAGCGCGCCAGGGAGACCACCGAGGAGGACCTAGAACAGACGAGGGCCGGCTGGCACCGGCTCATCGCCCTCTTCAACGCGGTGTACGGGGGAGTGGAGCATCCCAAGCTCACCATGCACGCGTACGACGGCTCGATCTTCGACCCCAACGCCTACTCCTGGCTGGAGGGGCGAGGAACGGGCGAGGATGCCCCGAGCGATCCCCTGCCGATCGACGACCGGACCGTCCTTCACATGCTCCAGTCGGTGCAGCACGTCTCGATCGGCACAGGCAAGAAGCGGGAGCGACGGCGGCTGACGTTCCGGACGCTGGACGTCGAGCAGATCGGTTACGTGTATGAAGGCCTGCTCTCCTATCAGGGGCGGCGGGCCGAGGACACGGTCGTCGGGCTGGTCGGCAAGCCGGGGCTTGAGGCGGAGGTGCTGCTGTCCTGGCTTGAGGCGAAGGCGGCCGGTGTCCGGGAGCCGGCGGACCTGGGGGCGCTTCTGGCGGAGGAGTACAACAAGACGACGGGGATCGGGAGTGCGAC
This sequence comes from Streptomyces sp. NPDC087263, assembly GCF_044744645.1. Classification (NCBI taxonomy): domain Bacteria; kingdom Bacillati; phylum Actinomycetota; class Actinomycetes; order Kitasatosporales; family Streptomycetaceae; genus Streptomyces; species Streptomyces sp. NPDC087263. Next base: position 488,138 of record NZ_JBIUYT010000001.1, on the reverse strand, counting down.
CAAGGTCGCCAAGTCGCTTGCTCCGCTGGGTGATTCGGAACGCGAGGCCGCGCGGAGGAAGCTGCTCGCCGCGACGGGTGGCGACGCGGAGTTGACGGAGCGGCTGCTCCCGTTCTACGGGATCCTTCGGCGCGATCTGCGTGACCTGCCAGTGGTCATCAGGCCGGGTGCGCTGTACGTCACGGAGTCCGCACTTCGGAAGAACACCGGCACGCACTACACGCCCAAGTCTCTTGCGCAGAAGGTGGCGGACGGGGCGCTGGAGCCGCTGGTGTACGAGGCTGAGTACGGGCCGCTGACGACCTCTGACCGCTCGCTGTGGCGGCCGAAGACGTCGACCGAGCTGCTGAAGCTGAAGGTCGCTGACATCGCGATGGGCTCGGCGGCGTTCCTGGTGGCTGCTTGCCGGTACCTCGCTCATGCGTTGGTCGAGGCGTGGGCTCGGGAGAAGGATGCGCGGGCTATTGCGTATCTGGAGGCGTCGGGGTCGCTTTCTTCCTCTGCGGTGGACGCGGAGGCCGATCCGGTGATGGTCGAGGCACGGCGGCAGGTTATTGAGCATTGTTTGTACGGGGTCGACATCAACCCCATGGCTGTGGAGATGGCGAAGCTGTCGCTGTGGCTGGTGTCGATGGACCCGGAGCGGCCCTTTACGTTCTTGGACGACCGGTTGGTGGCAGGGGACTCGCTGCTGGGGATCACGTCTGTGGAGCAGCTGGAGGCTATGCATTTGGATCCGGCGCGGGGACGTCGGATTCATGGGGATGGGATTGACTTTACGGGGGGTGTTCGGCGGCTGGTGCGTGAAGTCGCTGATGAGCGGAGGAAGTTGGCGGGGATTCCGGGGGTCGGGCTGGAGGGGCTGGGAGAGAAGCGGGCGATTCTGGCGTCTGTGCGGGAGAAGACTCGGCAGGCAGGAGTGTTTGCGGATTTGGTGGTGGGGGCGGCTCTTGCGGGGGCTGGGCGGGGGGATAGGGAACGGGATCGGATGGCGTTTGAGGCGGTTACGGCGGCTCATGCGGTGGTTGATGCGGGGGATGACGAGCAATTGGCTGCGGGGGAGTTGCGGCGGGCGCAGAGGTTGGCGCGGGGGTGGCTGACTACGGGGCAGCCTGAGGGGGCGTTTGATCGGGAGCCGGTGCATTTGCCGTTGGTTTTCCCGGAGGTTTGGGATGAGCGGGATGGGTTCGATGCGGTGGTGGGGAATCCGCCTTTCCTGGGTGGGCAGAAGCTCACAGGTGCCTTGGGAGAGGTATATCGAGAACATCTAGTGGGGGAGTTGGGGCGTGGGGCACGGGGGAGCGCGGATCTGGTGGCGTACTTCCTGTTGCGCGCGCATCAATTGCTGAACGAGCAGGGGCAGACGGGACTGATCGCAACGAATACGTTGGCCCAGGCGAATACGAGGGAAGTGGGGCTCGATCAGCTAGTAGCAGAAGGGGTGACGGTCCGACAGTCCGTCAAGAGTGCGCCGTGGCCCTCGCGGAGTGCGGTGCTTGAATACTGCGCGGTGTGGACCAGTCGGGCCGCCGTCGCGGAAGGCGGCCTGCGGCTGGCGGATGGGGTGCCGGTGAGAGGGATCACATCTTCCCTTGACGCGGCGTCGCGTGTTTCAGGGCCAGCGCACCCGTTGGCGGAGAACCATGGAATCGCATTCATTGGTTCGTACATCCTGGGATTGGGTTTCAATATGGCGTCGGAGGATGCCCAAGCCCTGATCAAGCAAGATGAGCGATACAGAGAAGTGCTCTTCCCGTATCTCAACGGACAGGATCTGAATACCCGGCCTGACGGCTCGGCCAGCCGCTGGGTGATTGACTTCCATGACTGGAATGAGGAGCAGGCCAAGCAGTATCCAGTTGCTTACGAACAGGTACGCCGACTCGTGAAGTCAGAGAGGGCCGCGAACAACCGCAAGGTCTACCGTGACAATTGGTGGCAGTACGCGGAGAAGCGTCCGGCAATGCTGAAGGCAATCGAGGGCCTGGATCGCGTGCTCGCGATCACACTGAGCAGTTCCACGCAGATTCCCGTATTCGTGCGGACGGGACAAGTGCTCACGCAATCGTTGGTTGTCTTCGCTACCGATGACACGGCTGATCTCGCATTGCATTCGAGCGTGATGCAGTACCTGTGGACAGTGCAATGGTGTGCGTCCCTGAAGGGCGACATTCGATTCACCCCCTCGGATGCTTTTGTTCCTTTTCCGCGGCCCGAGCGAACCGAGATACTCCGCACTTTGGGCGCACGGCTGGACGCTGAGCGCCGAGTGGTTGTCCTTGCCCGAGGCGGGCTCACCGCCACCTATAACGGCGTCCACGACGAGACTTGCACGGACTCGGACATCACCGAACTCCGCGCTATCCACCGTGCTATTGATGAGGAAGTGGCCCGCGCTTACGACTGGCACGACCTCCTTGACCAGCCCGGCGGTCTGGACCACGGCTTCCACGACACCCGTCAAGGCCTTCGTTACACCGTCGGCCCGGTCGTCCGCCAGGAGATCCTCGACCGCCTCCTCGAAGAGAACCAGCGTCGCTACCAGGTCGAGGTCGACGCGGGCCTGCACGACAAGAAGGCCACTGCGGCCATGGCCAGGAAGGCCGCTCATCCCAAGCCTCCCGGCGAAGAGCCCCCGAGCCTCTTCTGAGCTCACCTCAACAAGACTGTGACCCCGGCGAGTTGTCCACCGGGGCCACAGTCACGTGCCGTACCGCTCAGCCCGCCTCACGGACATACGCGACGAATGCAACCCACCCCTGCGGGGCGAAGCCCAAATGCGCACCCTGCTTGTTCTTCGAGTCGCGTACGTGGATCGTGCCGACGGTAGGCGCAACCTCGATGCAGTCGGGGCCGTCGGTGCTGCTGTAGCTGCTCTTGAACCACTTCAGTCCGGCGACACTGTCGGCAGAGGGTTTGGTTGTCATGTCTCTCCCAGCATTTTCTCGATGAACGCCAGTGACTCCCGTGGCGAGAGAGCCTGTGCCCGGATGATCCCGTAGCGCGCCTCAAGGATATGGACGTCCCTTCGTTCCGCAGTCACGCGGCTGAACAGCGCTCCCTCTGCGTGCGCCACCTTGTGGCCGTTCTTGGGGTCCAACAGCCGGAAGGAGCCGCCGCTCAGCCCCGCATGGTCTTCGCGGTCCGTTGGCATCACCTGGATCTCCACGTTCCGCAACTGCCCGACCTCCAACAGTCGTTCGAGTTGCTCCCGCATCACCATCCTGCCACCGACTGGGCGGCGCAGTGTTACCTCGTCCTGGACGAAGCTCAGGAAGGGCGCGGGCCGCCGTTTGAAGATCTCCTGCCGCGCCATGCGGGCGGCCACGTTCCGCTCGATGGTGTCCTCGTCCAGCATCGGCCGGTGCATCCCGTAGAGCGCCTCGGCGTAGCTCTTGGTCTGGAGTAGGCCGTGGATCTGATGAGCGGCGTACGCACCCAACTCGATGGCATCGTCCTCCAGTCGAGCCAGGTCCCGCACTTTCTTCGGATACCGAACCTTCTCCACGTCCTCCTTGAACTCCGCCAGCATGCCCTCCGCACCCAGTACTTCATCCGCCTTGTCGAGGAACACCGGCTTAGGAATTCGCCGCCCCCTCTCAACGGCGGACACCTGATGCTCGGTGTACCCGATCGCGCTCCCCAACTCGGCCTGCGTCAGCCCCGCCCGCTCCCGCCATCGCCGTACATGCCGCCCCACCATCTCCAGGGCCTCGGACATCCCCGCATCCCAGTCCTGCTCCTCCTCCAAACCTCCCGTGCCGTCGCTCGTCTCCTCTGACTCTGTACCCGCCATGCCAGCCACCTCCGGCCGTACCGTCACCACCGAGCACACAACTGACACCACTCCACGCCGCGCGCAATCACGCCCGACAACCCGGACAACCTGCCAGGACAGCCCGACAGTTACGCTCCGTATCGGCATCATTACTGTTCAAGGTAGGCGCACCCGACCACGCTGAGTGACATGAATCAGCAGATCTCCACCCCCTTCCTCACCACCCAACTCGTCCCACCAGTCCACCACTTCACCATCCAGCTCAGCTCCACCCACAGAGGCGCTCGCCTCGCCCGCCGCCTCACGACCCACCAGCTCGACGAGTGGGGCATCCCGCACGGCACCGACCTCTCCGACCGCGCCGCCCTCGTAGTCGCGGAGCTCGCCGCGAACGCCACCACGCACGGACGTACCCCAGGCCGCGACTTCCGCCTGACCCTGGCCTTGGCCCGCGCGCTCGACAGCACCCCGTACCCGTGCAAACTCCGCATCGAAGTCACCGACACCCGCCCGGACCGCCGCCCACCGCCCCCGCAGGACCTCACGCCCACCACCCCCGACGCACCCACCGGCCGAGGCCTGCTCATCGTCGACACGCTGGCCACCCACTGGGGCACGCGGGCGGACGACCAGCTCACCAAGACCGTATGGGCGGAACTGACCGATGCCCGGCCCGGTGCAGACCAGGCCGCAGCGCATGGCCTGCGGTAACTTGGCCGGTGTGACTGCCCAGGGCATCGAAGAGGTTCGCCTGACCGCGTTCAAGAGTTTCCGCGGTGAGGCCTTCCGGCTCGCTCCGCTGACCGTGCTGATCGGACGCAACAGCAGCGGCAAGTCGAACGCGCTCGACGGACTCGAAGTGCTCTCCCGCCTGGCGCGCGGCGAGGACATCGCCGAGGCGCTGGAAAGCCGGCGCGGCCCCGCAGGACCGGTGCGCGGCGGGCTGGCCGGATGCGTACCGCACGGATCGGACAGGTTCTCGCTCGGGTGCACCGTGAGTACCGAGTACGGGCCGATCCACCTGGATGTGACGATCCAGGTGGAGCCGGAGGTACAGATCGTCGAAGAGCGCCTGTCCGGGCCCACCGTCAGCGGGCACAAGGACGTACTCGTGAGCGGTGCGCCGAGCCCGCACCTCGGTGACATCCAGGCGTCCTGGCACAACGGCAGGCCGGGCCGGAACCCGAGCGGCCCCTTCCGTAACTCACGCCTCCTCACGTCACAACTGCCGCTTCGCCTGGCGGGTGACACGGAGGGCGAACACGACTGCATCTGGATCGCTCAGTCGGTGCTGTCGGCTCTGGTCGGCGCCTTCCACCTCGATCCCGTGCCGCATCTCATGCGCCAGTACGTCCCATCCCGGGACGTTCACCTGCGCCGTACCGCCGAGAACCTGTCCGCCGCGATCGGCAACGTACAGAGGACAAGCCCTGAACTCTTCGATCGGCTCGTGCAGTTGCTGCGCGGTCTGGCCGACCATGACATCGAGACGCTGGCGGTCACCAAGTCCGAACTGGGCGATGTGATGCTGGCGCTGGACGAGGGGGAGTTGGGGCTGACCCCAGCCCGGGAGATGAGCGACGGGATGCTGCGTTTCCTCGCCATCACCACCTCGCTCCTCACCGGGGGGCGGGGGCTCGACCTCGGTTCGTCGAGTGCGGGGAGCGCCAGGGACGGTGCGGAACGTGCACTCATGCTCGTCGTCGAGGAGCTGGAGAACGGGCTGCACCCCTCACAGGCGTCTGAAGTGCTGCAACTCGTCCGGCAGGCGAGCGCGGAGAACGACACGCAGGTGCTCATCACCACCCACAGCCCCGCCCTGCTGTCGGCGCTCGACAGCGCGGATCATGATGGGGTCGTGGTGTGCTGGCGGGACAGGGAGTCTGGCACGAGCCGGCTCACCAAGCTCACCGAGCTTGATGGGTATCCGGCGGCCATGGCGGCCGGACGGCTGGGAGATGTGATCACGCAGGGACGGCTGGAAGCCCGCGGGCAACAGGACCGCGACTACACGGAGTTCGACCGTCTTCTGGGGATCGGGTGAGGCGTGGCTCGCAGGGTTGAATTCGTCGACACGTCGATTCTCTGCAATCTCCTTGAGGTCCCAGGCAAGTGCCAGGACCGCGAGAAGGTGATCGAAGAGCTGCGTCGCAAGAGGGAGGCACGAGACTGCGACCTGCTGCTCCCCGTGACCGCAGTCATCGAGACGGGAAACCACATCGCGCAGTTGCCCGACGGGCGGATGAGGCGTACGTGTGCGGAGCGGTTCGCCGGCGTCCTGCGCACGGTGGTGGAGGGCAACGCGCCCTGGGCCCTCAATGAGGTGGAATGGGACGCGGCCCACCTCAGCGCACTGATCGAGGGCGGCAGCACGGGCAGCAGCCTGGTCGAGCACGCTTGCAATCAGCTCGGCTGCGGCGACCTGAACATCCTCATCGAGCGGGACCGGTACCTTGCCCGGACGTCCGGGGTTGCGGCGACTGTGTGGACGCTGGATGCGTTGTTGGCGTCGTATGCGTGAGGGGTGACTCGTCGAAGGGGAGAGACTCTTGCCTGGGGTGGAGGCCTGCGTTGGCCTCGGCTTGGTAGCGGCGCTGGTTCTCTTCGAGGAGGCGGTCGAGGATTTCCTGGCGAACGACGGAGCCGACGGTGTAGCGGGGGCCTTGGCGGGTGTCGTGGAAGCCGTGGTTGAGGCCGCCGAGTTGGTCGAGGAGATCGTGCCAGCCGTAGGCGCGGGCTACTTCCTCGTCGATGGCGCGGTGGATGGCCCGCAGTTCCGTAACGTCCGTGTCCGTGCACCTCTTATCGTGGACGAGGTTGTACGTGGCAGTGAGTCCGCTTCGTACAAGCATGATCTGGCCACGGCGGGTGTTCAGCTGGTCGCCTAAGCGTCGGAGTTCTGGAGTGAGCTTCGGCCGTAGGAAGGTCTCGAACACGTAGGAAGGCGTGTAGCGGAGATCCCCCCTCATGGTTGAGGAGTGACGGATTGCCCACCAATAGTGCGGCGCGCTGCTGAGTAACGCCAGCATCCCGGTGTCATCTGTCGCGATAACAACTGTTGCTTCGCTCATGACTTGGCCAGTTGGTACCAGCATGGGCATTACGACCTTACTGACGCGAGTGATCACGAGCACCTGTTCCAAGCCTGTTATGGCTCGATGCAGATCCCCTCGAGTCCGCCAGTAGAGCCACCATCGATCCATTAGGCCTGCGTACGTGCGGGGGTCCTTCGCAGCCCTCTCGGGCTTCACCAGCCGACGCACCTGTTCGTATGCCTCGGGGTATTGCTTGGCCTGCTGCTCGCTCCAGTCGTGGAAGTTGATGATCCATCGGCTTGCCGAGCCGTCGGGGCGCGAGTTGAGATCCTGCCCGTTAAGATAAGGGAAGAGCACTTCTCGATACCGTTTGTCTTTCGCGATCAAGGCTTGAGCTGCCTCTGGCTGCATGGTGAATCCCGTGCCGAGGACCAACGTCCCCTGGAACACGATTCCTCTGTTCTCTTTCAGTCGATGCGCTGTTCCGGTGACGCGTGAAACCGGGTCCAGTGATGAAGTGATCCCCTTAACCGGTATTCCATCCGAGAGTCGCAGCCCACCTGCGGCTACATTGCTCCGGCTTGTCCATACAGCGCAGTACTCCAGTACGGCGCTGCGAGATGGCCAGGGAGCGCTCTGCACAGACTGGCGGATTTCGAATCCGTCTGCCACGAGTTGATCCAGTCCAACCTCCCGTGTGTCCCCCTGCGCCAGAGTGTTCGTGGCGATTAACCCCGTCTGCCCGCGGTCGTTCAGTAGGTCATGCATGCGTAGAAGGAAGTACGCTGCTAGGTCCGCATTCCCGCGAACCCCACGCCCCAGGACATGAACTAGATACTCGCGATACCCCCTCCCCAGTATTCCGGTAAGCTTCTTGCCGCCCAGGTACGGGGGATTCCCCACTATCGCGTCGAATCCGCCGCCATGGAAAACTTCCGGGAACCGGTGTGGCCAATTTAGAGGCTTCCATTCGTCGGAGTCACCGATTCCTGCGTCGCGGCGCCACCGCGCTATGTCTTCTCTTGCTCGGCTCTTGATGATCGCCTGAGCCTCTGCATGGACCTTGCCCAACTGGTGCGGACGAGTAGCCGCCGCAATGGCGGCCGTGTCCAGGCCTGGAGCACCACGCTGGGCTTCTGCCAAGGAGGCGGTTACGATGAGCTCCCCGAACAGCTCTAAGAGTTCGACGGAATGTTCAGCTTCTTCCAGTACCCTCCTTTTGCTTTCGAGGGCTGTGAGTGAAGTTCCGGGAATGTCGATGATGCTTTTTCGTAACTCCGTCGCATGCTGGATATAGGCACCCATCCCAGTCTGCTGCGAAATGGTCGACGTGTAATCGACCGGGGAGCGGCGGTGAACCGTATTCTCTGCCGCCGGCAGCAAGTGCATGTACTCCACCTGTTCGGCGGATGAGATCCCTACGAGCGCGTCTCCGTCGATCAGCCGGTCATCCAGAAACGTGAACGGCATCCCAGGCTCGACCGTGTCCAACCACAGGGAAAACTTGGCGAGCTCGACGGCGAGCGGATTGATGTCGACGCCGTACAAACAATGCTCTGCAACTTCTCGGCGCGCCCGGATCATCACCAGGTCGAACCCGTTATCCTCCGGTTCCCGAAAGGGTTCGTGCCGACGAATGACATCAGCGTCGAACTGTTCCTGGATGCGCGCTGCTGCCTCCGTCTGCTGCTCGATCGCCCGAGCTTCGACCAGGCGCTCCGCCAGATACCGACACGCCGCGACGAGGAACGCCCCTGAACCACAGGCGATGTCAGCGACCTTGAGCTTCAGAATGTCGCCGCTGGACTTGAGCTTCCAGGCCCGGCTGTCGGCCGTCTCCAGCGGTCCGGGGAAATAGACCAATGGCTCCAACGTGCTGCGTACGACATCCGCAGCCAACCACTCGGGAGTGTAGTGCGCGCCTGTCGCCTTACGTTTCGACGACCTGCCGACGTATAGGCCGCCCGGAAGGATGACGACGGGGAGCCCACGCAGATCGCTGCGGATGATGCCGTAGAAGGGCCGGAGCCGCTCGGCGAGAGCGGCGTCGCCACCCGTCGCAGCTAGTAACTTCCGTTCAGCCAAGAGACGTTCATGCCCGTCAAGTGGACGCAGTGAACGCTCTACTGCCTTGGGCATGCCAATGCCGGAGTTCTTGTACGCGCTGGAGAGCGACGCGGCAAGCGCGCTGAGCGGGGCGCTTGCCCAAGCGGTCTCAGCAGCAAGGCTCTCCACTTCGGCGAGCTCTACTTGAATCTCTTGGCCGGGCTTGCCCGTTAGGCCGATGACCGGGGTGGCGGCGCGCTGTCCCTCGTACTCAAGGAGTCCCTCGTAGACCTGGCCGATTTCACCGAGCGACAGATGGCTGAAGGCAGTCTTGCGTCGCTCCTGGGATGGCCCTTGACCGGTGGTGATGTACTGGACGGAACGAAGCATGTGCAGCACGGTCCGGTCGTCCACAGGCCATGGAGACTCTCCGCCGCCTGGTTCAAGCCAGGGATGTCGGCCAGGGTCGAAAAGGGAACCGTCGTATCCACAAATGCGCATGCCGGGGTGATCTACACCCTGGTAGATGGCGTGGAAGAGCGCCACAAGCCGGTGCCATGAGGCCGTGCTCTGCTCCAGGTCCTCTTCACTCGTGTCTCGGGCCTGTGCTTCCAGCTCGGCGCACAGCCCACCCGCCGAATAAGAGCGCGCGTAAAGGGGATTGTCGGCGGGCAACAGCCCCTTCTCCTCGGCGAAGCACGCGAAGAGGATCCGCATCTGGGTCGCGAGGGCGGCCTTGTAGACCTCGGCTGCGGACTGTTTCTCCAGCCCCGGACGGCCGACCTCGCGAGCCTCCCTGTCCCCGCGGCCGATGGCGGCCACCAAGAGCTCGACGGCCTCCTTCACCTGCTGGCCCAAGGACTCGGTGAGGTCTTCCGCACGATCCTCCGCATTGCTGAGGAGGAACGTCAGCGTCTCGTCGTCCGGCACGGAGAAGAACCGACGCCGGTTGAGTAGCGAGATGAACGCCCGTACCGTCGTCCGGTCGGCTGCCGATCCCCAGTCCGCGGTATCGAAAGTGACGTAAGTGGCTGCCGCCTCACGGGGAGCCCAGACGAGAGTCCACCAGCGGCCCGCCGCGACCAGCCCGAGCCCGATGTCGTGGTGGCGACAAAGGCGAGCCAGCCGGTCCGCCGGGGAGGCGGACCACGTGCTGCCGGACTGTCGACCCGTCGGCAGCACGTTCGGTGCGCAGGCGAGGCCCAGCAGTGGAATCGCGTCCGATGCGGGGCTGGACGCATCGGAGGCGTCCGGGTGGATCAGGGCGAACGACGGAGTGACCGCCTCCTGGTGCTCCGGAACGGACAGGGCAAGGTTGCCCAGGAGTGCAGGGTCCTCAGACAGTGCGTCCCCCCAGCCCAGCAGGTCACGCAGGAGGTAGCCGATCCACGCGTCGTGGTAGACGCTCGGCTTCGACTGCCACTCGCGGTGCGCTAGCCGTAAGGAGCGCCTCGACGATCCGTCCAGGGAATCGAGTTGCGGCCATACGCGGGTCAGCGCGGGGACTCCCAGGAACGGGCCGTCCATCGTGACCAGACCCAGCCATTCCTCGTGCTGGCTACGGCCTTCCGCCGCGGGTGGCCGGTTGTCGGCGGTCAGGCCGCGCCTCCAAGAGCCGCGTCGTGCGGACGTCGTACCAGTGGCCATAAGGCACCCCCGCTGCGAGACAACGATTGCGCACGTCGATTCGAGTAGGTGCGTGGTCACGCCTCAGAACTGACGGTAGCCGGACGATTGCAAACCGGGTAGGGCGCCTGCGGCATGTGATCTCCCGCTGGGCTGGTGGAGACTGGCAGGATCACGGGTGCCGAGGTCCATCCCACAAGTGCTCGCCGCTCGAATGGAGTTGAGCGACCTCTGGTCAACGGATGGATCGCGTCATCGATCGTGGGAACCGGCTGCCCCGCTGGAGAGGTCCGAGGAGTGCGGTGACCAAGACCGCGTCGAGTTTCCGGAACAAGCCATGACCGCACCGACCACCCCGTTATGAATGTCAGAGGTGACCATTAGCATCCAGGTGATGGCAGGTCGTCACGGTCGTGGTGATGGTTGCCGCGGAGCTGACAGGGCCCTCGTGGGCCGCGTATGACGTACGAAAGAGAGACGCCCCGATGCCCAGTCAGTCCGCTGCGGTGCCGCCGGGCTCGTTGGAAGAAGACCTTCTCCAGCGGGTCCGCGAAGTGCCGCAGACCTTCGTGCCGGCCAGCTCGTATGAAGTCCGGGACGATCTGGGCAAGCTCATCAGTCGCGATCTACTCGGTCCCTGGGATGGCCCGAGCGAGGAGTTCGACCACCGGGCGGCTGGTCCTCGCGATCGCTATCTGGTCGGTTTGATCGGCCCCAAGCGCACCCTCACGACCTCCTTGGCAGCCACCGGCGAGCAGTTGAACGACGACTCCGACGGCGAAGGCGACAGCAGCGACCAGAGCCTGCCCGAGAAGCTGACCACACAGAACGCCGGCCGTATGTGGGCCTCGTCCATGGGCATGATGTTCGCCGTCGCCGCGGACGATGGTGTGGACGCGGTCTCCGTACGGGTGCGGTGGGGGCGGTACCACAAGTCCCAGGTTCTCAGCGACGACGGAGTCACCCGTACGACCTGGAGCCGTGAGCAAGTAGAGAAAGCCCCCGAGGTCCGGCTCGACGGAAAACCCCGGCAGATCCTCCCGCTCACCGCCGATGACCCGGAAGCCCCCGGGGCGCGCCTGATCGCCGAAGTACGGAACAGGCCGGGGGCCGGCGGGCCCACCCGAGTGGTCGAACTCTCCCTGGTGAACGCCCAGGAGGAGCCCCAGCAGTCGAAGGACACTGCCTGGCTGTTCCAGACGGAGTTGCGGGTCACCGCACTGGACGGCGCAGCATCGGTCTTCCTGCCCATCTCCGATCCGCTAGTCGAAGCGGCGGAGGGTCAGGACGCGTTCGGCGTGACCGATCCGGAGGAGCAGCACCTGACGCTGCTCTACCGCAATCAACTGAAGCACGCGGCAGGCCGCAACGTTGCCGTCGAGGTGACGATTGACGAAGGTGAGCGGCGAGCCCGTGCACTCACCACCACCTGGCTTCCCGTCCACGATGTGCCCGCCACCATCGCGCCGTCCGGCGACGATGCCGAGCATCTCGCAGGTCTCGAACTCTCCATGGACGCGCTCGCCGAGCTGACACCCGCTGAACTCATGGCGGCGCTCGCCCCGTTGGCGGACGGATACAGCGCATGGCTCGACGAACGCGGGGCGCAGGCCGAGCAACTGCCCCCTGCGCTCCGGGACAGTGCGCTCGCAGCGGTTGAACAGGCCCGTAAGGTATCTGTCCGGATCACCCTCGGAGTGGACCTCCTGAGAGACCCGGACCGGCCCGAGGCTCTGGAGGCATTCCGATTCGCCAACCGGGCGATGGCGCTCCAGCGTCGGCACACCGCCATCGCGGGGCTGCGTGAGAGGGAGGGCCTCAGTTTCGCCGAGGCCCAGCAACGGATCGCCGATCAAGGGCCCGCTGCCGCGTCCTGGCGTCCGTTCCAGCTCGCCTTTGTTCTGCTGAATCTGCGCGCCCTGGCCATTCCGACGCTTCCAGAACGGGGAGCGGACGCCGACGCCATCGTTGACCTGCTGTTCTTCCCGACCGGTGGTGGAAAGACCGAGGCCTATCTCGGGCTTGCTGCCTTCGCCTTCGCCATCCGCCGTCTTCAAGGAACTATCGGTGACGGAGCGGACGCCCGTAGCGGTGACGCGGGAGTCGCCGTGTTGATGCGTTACACCTTGCGGCTGCTGACCGCGCAGCAGTTCCAGCGCGCGGCCGCCCTCGTCTGCGCCGCGGAGGTGCTGCGCCGAGATGCGTTCGAGGGCGGGGACACCCGCTGGGGTGCGACCCCCTTCCGGATCGGACTATGGGTGGGCGGGGCCGTTTCCCCGAACCGCTATGAAGAAGCGGCACAGCAGATCGCCGAGGCGAAGGAGGCCGGGGACAGCCGTGGTGCCAAGGTGCTGCAGACTCTTGCCTGCCCCTGGTGCGGTACGGCGCTCAGCGCTCAGCGCGATCTCCACCCCGACGATGATCTGCGCCGGGTCCTCCTCTACTGCGCCAACGCTGAGGGCAAGAACGCCTGCCCGTTCTCGCAGCGGCGCTCCCCTCGTGAAGGGCTGCCCATCCTCACGGTGGACGAGGAGATCTACCGCCTTGCCCCCAGCCTGCTGATCGCCACGGTCGACAAGCTTGCCCAGCTCCCGTGGCGCGGCTACGCGGGGATGCTCTTCGGGCGGGTCTCTCAGCTCTGCCCGCGCCACGGCTACCGGCACGCTGACCTGGACGCGCGGACCAAGTGCGGAGAAAAGCACAACGCCAAGGGAAAGTACGAAGCGGTCAAGACCCAGGAAGTGACGCGCCTGCGCCCACCGGATCTGATCATTCAGGACGAACTCCACCTGATTTCGGGCGCATTGGGGACAACCGTTGGGCTCTTCGAAGCGGCCGTCGATGAGTTGTGCAGCTGGCCAGCGCCCGACGGCACGGGCAGCACGAAACTCGTCGGGCCCAAGATCGTGGCATCCACGGCCACGACGAAGAGAGCGGCCGACCAGATCCTCGGAGTCTTCGCCAGGAAGGCGGCGATCTTCCCGCCCCAGGTGATCGACGTCGAAGACACCTTCTTCTCCCAGCAGGTCGCACTTTCGCAGCAGGCGCCCGGCCGACGCTATCTGGGAATCTGCGCGCACGGCGTGCGGATGAAGCAGGCGGAGATCCGCGTGGCCGAGATCCTGCTGCTTGCCGGCCAGACGCTCTTCGACAAGCACGGCAAGCCCGCCGACCCGTACATGACGCTGGTGGGCTACTTCAACGCCACCCGTGAGCTAGCGGGGATGCGCCGCTTCCTGGACGACGACATCGCCACTCGCGTCCGTGTTCACGGCAACCGCAAGGGCCTTTCCAACCGGCTGCTCCGCAGGACGGAAATGCTGTCCGTGCAGGAGTTGACCTCGCGCATCTCCTCCGGAGACATCACTGAGGTGCTCGCGCGCCTGGAGATCGGCTTCGACGAGGAGATGGACACGACGGTCCGCAAGATCGCCGTGAACGATGAGCGGAAGACCGCAGCGCAGCACAAACAGCGGCTTGACCCGGCGAAACTGAACCTTCGCAACGAAGGGGTGGGCGCGGTCGATACGGTCATCGCGACCTCCATGCTCCAAGTCGGTGTGGACGTCTCCCGGTTCGGCCTGATGATCGTGGTCGGACAACCGAAGAACACCGCCGAGTACATTCAGGCGTCGTCCCGCGTCGGCCGCGACGCGAAGCGCCCGGGTCTGGTCGTCACGCTCTACAACTGGACACGGCCCCGTGACCTGGCGCACTTCGAGAACTTCGGCCACTACCACGCCACCTTCTACCGCGAGGTCGAAGCCCTGTCTGTCACGCCCTTCGCACGCCGGTCTCTGGACCGTACGACGGCAGCCGCATGGATCGCCGCGGTGCGTAACGCGACCGATCTCAACTCCCGCAATGCGGACGCGTTCGACGTCGATCTTGACGGTCCGCCGGTTCAGCAGATCACCGAGCGTTTCCTCTGTCGCGCAGAGGCAGTGGGCGGCGAACGGGCCCGCGGTTATCTCGCGGAGCGCATCGACACCCTCAAGGACGCCTGGGCTCAGAAGAAGCAGGGCAACGCGCGGCTGGGCTACGACGAGGGCAGGTGGAATGGCCAGCAGCTCGCCGGGCTGCTGAACAGGGCCACCGGCGCGCGCTGGGACGAACTCACCGTTGCCCAGTCGATGCGTGAGACGGAGAACGAGATCAATCTGCTGGTATCCGGCAGCGGCTTGTTCGACGTGGTCGGAGGAGCTCCCGCGTGGAGCTATCCAGGGGGCGGTGGGCAGGACGGCCCAGGCGACGAGGACTCGCCCGAAGGCGACGAGACCGGAGCCGTACTGGACAACAAGGCCGTGACGAACGGACAGAGCGGAAAGCAGGCGCACGCATGACGGACAAGGCCCAGTACCGCCGCCGCGTCGGCTCCGTGCGCCCCAGTCACCTGATGTTCACGGGGGGTGTCGGAGCGTTGGTCGATCTGCCGAACTTCGCCGTCCTTGTGCGGGGCATCGACGACTGGCGGTACGACTCCGTGCAAATGGACGATCTGAAGGAACCGCGGCTGCTGCGGGCTGTCAACAGTCTGCTCGCCGATCTGTACGGACCCCAGGTCACCCAACTGCTTCCGGCACCCTGGATGGATGGAGCAGACGCGGACCCCAACGGACCCGCGGCAAAGGTGGGTGTGCCCGTTCTGCCGTTCCCGCAATGGCTGCGCTGTACCGCATGCAATGAACTGGGCGCGCTGGACTCGAAGATCTTCAAGTTCGAGAATGCCCAACCGCGCCGGCCGGACAAAGCCCGCTTCTTCCACGAGAACTGCACGACGAAGCGCAAGGGCAAGCGTCCGCTGGCCGTGGCAGCGCGCTTCGTGCTCGTCTGCCCGTCCGGACACCTGGACGACTTCCCGTACACGACCTTCGTACACCGCGGCGGCCCGTGCACGGCGGTCAGCCATCCCCGGCTACAGATGCTGGACCACGGAGGCAACCAGGCCGCCAATGTAAAAATCAAGTGCGTGAACTGCGGCAAGGAACGGAACATCCGCGACGCGATGGGCCCCCGCGGGGAATCAAGCCTGCCCAGTTGTCGAGGCCGCCACCCCCATCTGGCGACCTTTGAGCCAGGTGGCTGCGAGCAGCCTCCGAAGCCGCTGGTGATCGGTGCGTCCAACCAGTGGTTCGCACAGACGCTGAGCGTCCTGGCCGTCCCGCCCACTAGCGGCAGCGCCTTGCAGGGAAAGATCGAGCAGCTCTGGGACACGCTCCAGAAGGTCGACGCGCCCGCCATGCTCGAACTGCTCTGGGGCCTCCCGCAGTTCAAGCCACTTCACCAATGGGACCAAGCCGACGTCTTCGAAGCCATCCAGAAGCAGCGGGCTGCTGCGGAAACTGCACCAAGTGCACAGCCGACGTCATATCCCGACCTCCTCACCCCTGAATGGGAAATCTTCACCAGCGCTCATGTCCCGGAGCACACCGAGGACTTCGCCCTCCGCGATGTGCCCGTCCCCTCTGCCCTGGCCGGCACGTTCTCGCACATCGTCCAAGCGGAACGACTCCGGGAAGTGCGTGCCCTCGTCGGTTTCACCCGGCTCGACGCGCCCGACCCCGAAGACCCGGATCTGGTCACCCGTGCTCCCCTGTCCCGCAGCAGCACACCCTCCTGGGTTCCAGCCAGCGAGGTACGAGGAGAAGGCATCTTCCTGCGTATGCCCGAGCCGTTGGTGGCTGCCTGGGAACAACGAGTAGCCGGTTCCGCAGCCCTGGCGGCACACCGCGACGCGTACGTCGAATTCCGACGCAACCGCTACTCGGGGCGTGTCCAAGGCGGCGACCATCCGCTGCGCGGCTGGCCCGGAGCACGTTACATCGCCCTGCATACCCTCTCCCACCTGCTGATCCGGGCCATCGCGCTGGAGTGCGGATACTCCTCGGCGAGCCTGTCGGAACGGATCTACGCTGGCCGGGACGAAGATCCGCGTACGGGCATCCTGATCTACACAGCCGTACCCGACGCAGAAGGCACTCTGGGCGGTTTGGTCTCGCTCGCTGAACCCAAGACGATCACTCGCATTGTGCGACGCGCCTTGACCGACGCGGAGCGTTGCTCCTCCGATCCGCTCTGCGCAGAGCGACTTCCGCGCCCTCCGCACGAGGACTTCCTGCACGGCGCGGCCTGTCACGTCTGTCTGTTCGTGTCGGAAACCACGTGCGAGCGCGGCAACCGATTCCTGGATCGCCGTTTCATCGTGCCCATCGACGACCCGGACCTTGTCCTGTTGCAGGGAGTCAAATGACCGGAGCGGCATTCGAGCGAGCTGCGGCCGATGCCCTGACGACGGTGGGAGCGGAAGGCGTCCGCGCTCTGGCCCAAGAAATAGGCAAACAACGCTCAAGGGCCGCGATCCTCTCTGCGTGGGCCCTCCCCGGATTTACAGAAGCAGCGCGGGCGCTTCTGGAGGCGATAGGAGTGGATGGCGCGGCGCCATCAGAGGCGGCCGCATATCTCCGGGGCCTTGCTGCCGGAGATGCTCTGCGTGCCAAAGAGCAAGAGATCTCGCTCGTCTGGAGTGGTCCCTCAACTCACCGAGTCCCGGTCAGGACGACAAGCCGCGTACTGCTTCAGCTTGTCGAGGCAGCCCGGCACGAACTGCTGTTGATGACCTACTCGGCGACGCGCTACGCGCCGCTTACGCATGCGTTGGAGGCCGCAGCTGGTAGAGGGGTGTCTATTGACGTCGTCGTTGAAACATTGCAGGGCGCGGGCAGCGCGCTCTCCGGGACGGAACCGGCGTCCGCCTTTCTCGATGTGCCAGGGCTCAGTGTTTGGCACTGGCCCCCGAACAGCCGGGCCGAGCCAGGAGCCAAGACCCATGCCAAGTTGGCACTGGCCGACCGGCGGACGTTGTTCACCACCAGTGCCAACTTCACGCAGTCCGGAGTGGATCGGAACATTGAGGCCGGAGTGTTGATCACGGGCGGTTCAGTGCCTGCCCGCACATCGGAGCACATCCAGGAACTGCAGCGTATGGGCGTGCTGCAACGGTATTGGTGATCGGTTCTCTCTGCAGAGGATGCGGCATCTGAGCGGTGGTCCGCGCTGTGGTATTCACGCTCGGCACCCTGGCGGAGGACGCCGAGCGGTCCACCGCGCAGCTGTCCGCTCTGGTCGACGGCGATGACGCTGCGATCCTTGACAGTGATCACACGCAGCCGCGTTGACCCGCGGGGTCATGAACTCCGCACCGCTACACCACTTCGGGACGTCACCTGGACCCTGCGTAGCTCCGCGACGCTATCCAAGATCAGCTGACCCCGCTCCGAGTGCTCCGGGGACCCTGGAGGCAAGCAAGCAAGCAAGCGATGCCGGTGCGCGCGATGTGCACGGCCTCTGGTCACGCGGAACGTCTGCGCAGTTCAGAGGCCGCATTCATACATGATGCAGCTGTCCCCGGCCTACAGCCTGGCTCGTCTGCCGCCAAGGACCTCTGACTAGGGAAAGTACTGGTCAGGGGCCCTCTTTCATAGATCCAGGGGTTTGGTCGGACCCCGGTCCGTACCGGTTCAAACGGGACCGCACGGCTACGTAGGTAGCCATGAAAACTGGGGCCAGAGCCGGGCGGCGGCGCGGCCGGACCTGGCACAAACGGCTTCTGCCCTGGGGCGTCCGAGTGGTTCCGCCACGATGCCTGAGGATGTGGCGCAGCCGCTTCTGGCTCGTGCCTCGACTGGGTGGCACTCATCCTCAGCAGTCCGGCTCTGCCACCTGAGAACCTCGACCCGACGAAGTTGGCGCAGAAACGCTCCATGCCAGCCTGTCGTGCGCCGAGCATCGCGCCTGCCGACCGGGAGATGGCTGTGTCACCCCGTGGTTGTGACGAGTTCGTCCAGCATCTGCTCTGACAGGCTGTTGTCGCCGAGGAAGCTCTTTACCGAGGCGTCCTCGTTGCGCTGAGGGTCCAGGGTCGACCAGTTCAGGTCGTAGCTCGCGTCGGTGCTGAGCTGGGTCAGGTACGCCCGCTGGGTGCGGCCGTTGCCCTCGCGGAACGGGTGGAGGACGTTCAAGTCGCCGTACAGCGCGGCAAGTCGGATGACGAATTCCCGCCGGGGGAGATCCCGTAGGTGACCGGACGAGGCGAGACGGCCGAAGATCTCTCCGGCGTAGGACGCCAAGTTTCTTGCCGGGCAGAACGGTGTGCGCTTGGCGATGTTCACGGTGCGTAACTCGCCTGCCCACGGATAGATGTCACCGAAGATCGCGGCATGGAACGCTTGGAAATGGCCGAGGCCGTACGCGCCGGGTAGGGGGCGTTCGGCGAGCATGACGAGGCGCGCCCGGGTGATGTCCGCCTCCGCTGCCGCGAGCAGTTGATGGTCGGTGATGCCGAGCTTGTTGCGCAGCACGCCGTTGGGCATGGCGTACGGATCGTTCACCCTGCCCGCCGCTCCGAAGTCTGTCGGTGGCGGGCGATCGCGCGGGCGACAAGGGTGTCCGCGTCGAGGTCGCCCTTCACGTACGCCTCGGTGTCGAGGTCGGAGGCCGTGGAGGCCTGGAGCCCCTCGGCCTCGATGGAGCCGGTGGCCGAGGCGACGGCTGCACGTCGTGCCGCTCGGCCGCTCAGCGCTTCGAAGGCCTCGACGGACAGGAGGACGCCCTGGGGCTTGCGGTGGGCGCCGATCAGGACCGGGTCGGCATCCGCGCCGGACTCCGACAGGTCAGTCAGGATCCGCGACAGTCTCGCGCGCGCATCGCTGACAGTAACGACCTCAGGGATCTCCATGCTGGCATCGTACCCATATAGAGGCTAGATTCTGTACAGATTCTAGTACGGATTCTGGTGGGTGTCCCGTTCCGGGGCGGGTTCGCCGTCCTGGAAGCGGAGCTGGACAACGGGCCGTGTCGCTACAGGTGCCGACGCGCGGACCGCCTCCCTACGTAGCCATCAAGGTAGCCGCGGAAACTCCCTCCCTGCACGTTTGTGCAGGTCATAGCGTTGCGTACAGCCAGACTCGTCTGCTGGCCCCCGTCGTCAGCGAATATGCTGGTCAGGGGGCCCTTTTTATTGATCCCCCTGCCGCAAAGTGCACCTCGGCAGACTCCCTCCGCCCCTCTTGCTGGCGGGCGCGCGGCAAGCTCGACGTGCCCAAGGAGCGGTTCGTCTCCTACGGGCCGTGCGCCGATGTCGAGTCTGCCGAACGAGGGGTCGCCGGGTGGGTTTGTGGGCGGCCTCCGGTCGGTACACGAAGCTCTGCCCACATCGTTTTTCCGGGGGCAGCCGGGCGAGGCGTGACGCCCCAGTCGTCCGCGAGGAGCAGGCCCCGGCCGGACTCGGATGCGGAGTTGGGGGCTGGGGGAGTGGACGGAGGCTGTCGCTCGGCGTGGGTGTCGGTCACCTCGATGCGGAAGGTGTCCTTGGCCAGGGTGAGTTGGAGGTGAAATTCCCGGCCGGGGACGTGACCGTGGCGTATGGCGTTGGCGGTGAGTTCCGCTGTGATGAGGGTGAGCCTCTCGTTGGCCGGGGTCGCGTAGGGGTGACCCCAGTCGTTCAGGCGGTGCGAGACTAGTCGGCGGGCGAGGCGGGCGCCGCGCGGGGTCGAGGTGAAGCGCATGGTGAACTCGCGTTCGACTGCGGGACGCTGTGGCACATGCCCGTTCGGGGGAGTTGCTGACTTCATGCGGTCAGCGGTGGCGGACTCTGCGTAGCGTCGAAGAGGAGTGATGTGCTGACGGGTGTGGGCTGTACACGTCGGCGGTGCGCTTGTACGTGGTGTCGGGCGTGACCGGTTTCCGGGCCGTGCGTTGGGCGAACGGCGTCCGGTGACTGTGATGGTCGTACGGGAGGAGTCGAGGCGTGGACGACGAGGTTCAGCAGCCGGAGTACGAGTTCGGGACGGGCATGCTGTGGGTGTTCGGGCGGCAGCTGAAGCTGTTCCGGGAGCGAGCGGGGATGGACCGACCGCGCGAAGCTCGGGTACGTGTGTTTGTCCAGAGCTCTGCGCATATCCGCCTCCGCAGCACCTTCAGCAGCGCGCTGGCGCTGGCTGCCACGGCGCTCAACGCCCGCCCAGAGACGCTCGGTTCGCGACCGCGGCCGCCTTCCCGGGTGACGATCGACATCGTGATGGACCCAGCCGGCACACCACCGTCACTCACACGACGAGGCCCCAACTGAGCTGACACAGTAGGGCCCTGGGAGCGTGGAGTTACTGTAAGTTCCTGCTGTGAAACCGGGCAAAGTGAACGAGAACCCCGAGTCGCGCTTCTCCGCGGTGCTGCTGGCGGCAGCAAAGCTTCCGGGTGTGCGTATCAACAGGGAGGCGTACCTCCGAGGTGCGCTGGCTCGCCACTGCTCCGAGGACGACATCCGACGGGCAATAGAGGAGAGCCCCGCTGCTGCGGGCATCACTGTCGAGGTTCTCGACAAGGTGGCCAACGACTCCATCCGCTACGAAACCGCCAAGGTCAGCGCTCTCTCCGCTGCTGCAGGGATACCCGGCATCATCGCCCTTCCCGCCACTGTGCCCGCCGACATGGCCCAGTACTTCGGCCACATGGTGCGTATCGCGCAGAAACTCGCCTACCTCTACAGCTGGCCCGATCTGTTCTCCGACGACGGCGATGACGTCGATGACGCGACCATGGGGGTGCTCACGCTGTTCTTCGGCGTGATGTTCGGCACCCAGTCGGCGAACGCCGCCGTGGGGAAGGTCGCCGGGATGATGGCGGAGCAGGTCGCCAAGAAGCTGCCCCAGAAGGCACTCACCAAAGGTGTCATCTACCCGATAGTGAAAAAGGTCGCGGCCTACCTCGGCGTCCAGATGACAAAGCAGTCCTTCGCGAAGAGCGTCTCGAAGGCCATCCCTCTCGTGGGGGCCGTTGTCTCTGGCGGGCTCACTCTTGCGACCTACCTTCCGATGGCCAAAAGGCTCAAGAGGCACCTCTCCAGCTTGGAGCTGGCGAAGCCGTCGCCCCGAGTCGTGGATGGGGAAGTCGTGGATGGGGAAGTCGTGGAAGACGACGGGCCTTTCACCACGGCATACGCTGAACAGTGCGACGCAGACGCCACCGCCCCCGCGGTGCAGGATCCGCAGTCTTGACGCCTGAAGCGCACTCTTGGCTGCCGGAGCGGTAGCCGATACGGCCGGCGTTCTCGTCATCGCCGGGGGGTGATCTGTGGGCATGAGGGCTCGCTTGTCACCCCCGCCTCGCTGATCACCGCGAACCGCGAAAACCCGTCTGAGCGCCAGACACCTGGGGCGGGGCCAGGGTAACGATCTCCCGGTCGAAGAAATCGTGGAATCCCTCAGCACGCTCATAAAGCGCATCGAATCCGGCGTTCGTTTCCCGGATCAGTGAGCGGTCGGTGTAACGGTTTGCTCCGTCCGCGTTTCCGTCCTCGTCGTAAACGACCTCGTACATGGCTACATCGCCGAGAATCACTACTTCTGGAACCTGGTGAGTCCGCTCGATGTCAGAAATGCGGCGAGCGTCGACAACCTTGATTTCATCGCCGAGGTTCACGCGTACGCGCAGGGCGAACAACTCCCATTGCACATACGGTGTGATCGGGAATTCCACGACGCGAAGGCGGCGGTGCGTGACGCCCAGTCGTGACGCTTGGCGGAGTTCCTCGGCGTAGTCCTCGCGCCTCTCCTCGGTCAGGGACAGGGCCCTCTCCCAGTCGCCGTCGGCGAAGGCCTCCCAACTCGGGAAGCCGCGCTCCTTGAAGTGCTGGCCGCGCTCAAGCTTGTTGAGGAAGCCGATCCCGCTGCTGTAGACCCGGCCCAAGTCCGCGTGGTACCTGGGGCGGTCCAGGCGTTCGGAGGCGCCGCCGGGAAAGGAGTCAAACATTGGGGATGTCCGGCTTCGCCGCGATGAGCATGTTCCTGGGGATGACCACGAGGCGTTCGTCCGAACCGATCGAGACCCCTTCGGGCAGGTTCTTGGCGAGTGCCTGGGTGAGGTCACGTCCGATGACAGCGATGTCACCATTGGTGAGTTCCCAGATGTCGGGGCAGTCAGCAGTTCCGGTTGTATTTCCGAGTTCCTGGGGTGTTTTTCCCAGACGCCGTTTAAAAGTCGTGTCCGGATCCGCTTCCCAAGGCCTGACCATTATCGTTGCCCCCTCGATCGGTCGGGTGGCTTCACTGTACCGTGCAACTGGCTTGCCTGGCCATGTGTTAGACCCGGTCCACGAGGGTAATGGCGAGGAATGGTTCCTCCTTGTCTCATGTTGCTCGGGGTGGAATGATGTTGATTGGAAAGAAAATCATGCCAACGCTTGGAAGGCACGTTTTTTCTGCTGTGCTGTCGGCAAATCGGGTGAACGGAGGGGTGGCTGTGGACCCGGAAGTGGCCTCGCTCGCACAGAGCGCGGGAACCACCTTGATCACGTTGATGGCAGCAGATGCCTGGCACCGCACGCGTGACGGGTTCACGCAGCTCTGGCGTCGGATGCAACCAGAACGGGCCGAGACCGTTGCCGCTGAGTTAGAGGCGGGCCGCGAGGATGTGCTGGCTGCTATGGCGGCGCACGACCAGGAGACTCTGGACGAACTGCGCCTGCAGTGGCAAGGGTTCGTACGGCGTCTGATCGTCGCCCGGCCCGCCGCCGCCGAAGAACTGCGCCGGCTGCTGGACGAACTCGACCCCGATGGCTCGGCGGCCCGACAGGTCACCCAGCACGCCACCGCTTCCGGCCAGGCCCGGGTCTACCAAGCGGGACGAGACCAGCACATCGCAGAGCGATGACGGGTGGGATGGACGGTCACGCCGAGGACCGTGGACGGGTTTTCCAGACATCCGGCGATCAGCACATCAACGAGCACCACCACTACGGCGGTGACGGCCCCGAGCCCAGTGGCCCGGACTCGGTGCGCCGACCGGCAGTGGGGCGGCCTCCCGTCGTACTGCGTGACCGCAGCGAGGTGATGGAACGTCTGCGAGTGAGCGTCGAGGCGGGGCGCGGCGGCGAGGTCTACGTGCTGTACGGCATGGGCGGCTCGGGCAAGACGGCGGTCGCGTGCACCCTCTTCCAGGAGGTTGCGCGCGAACAGGGCCGGGTAGCGCTGTGGGTCAACGGCGCCGACCGTGCGAGCCTGCGCGGCGGCATGCTGGCCGTGGCCGCTGACCGGGGGGCGGGCGACGGCGAACTGCTCGCTGCCCGCAACGGCCTCCGACCCGCGGCCGATCTCGTCTGGCGGTACCTCGACCGCTCCGCCGAGCCCTGGCTGCTGGTCCTCGACAACGCCGATGAGCCGGAGATTTTGCGGGACGGCAGCTGGCTGCGCACCAGCCCACGCGGCATCGTCGTGGTGACCACACGCCGAGCGGCGGCCCGCTGGTGGCCGGGAGCCGAGCTCCAGCACATCGGCGTACTGCCGCGGGAGGACGCCGCGCTCGTGCTGCGAGACCTCGCCCCGCACAGCGGTACGACGGAGCAGGCGGCGCGGATCGCGGACCGGCTCGGGCGGCTGCCGCTCGCCCTCACCCTGGCCGGAGGCTTCCTCTCCCACCAGGTGCTCGACCCCTGGACGATGGATGCCTACGGACATCATCTCGACGGTGACCAACGGGTTCAATTGATCGACCGCGGAGCCGACGCGCTGTCCGAAGCGGACCCGCGGCATCTTGTCGGCCTGACGTGGCAGCTGACCCTCGACACGTTCGAGGCGCGGGGGCTGCCCGAAGCGCCGGCCCTGCTCCGACTGCTGGCCCGGTTCGCCGCCGAACCCTTGCCGCTGGCCCTGCTCAACCACGAGGACATCGACAGTGTCCTTCCCCGGGCCCGTACGGAGACAGCTCTGAGGGCCCTGCTCGACCAGTCGCTGTCCGAGCTGGTCGACGTCGTCGGTATGCGCTGCGTGCAGAGCCATGGCGTCCTGCTCGACAGCGTCTCCGCGGCGACCCCCGCCGAACTGATTCCCACTCTCGACGCGGCGGCCGTCCGACTGCTCGACGCGGCCGTACCCGGCGTACCCGATGCCGGGCCGCACGAGCCGCGGCTGCGCCTGCTGGTACCTCATGCGCTGGCCTTGCTGCGGCGCGTCGGCGAGCCGTCGGCCGCTGCCGATGCCCTGGACGTGGCGACGCGGCTGTCGGTCGCTCTGCACCGGACCGGTGACTACCTCTCGGCCTGGGAAACCTCCCGAACCGCCGCGGACCTCGCGCAGCGACTGCTCGGCGCGGACGACCGTAAGGTCCTGGCCGCCCGTTCCAGGGCCGGGCGGGCGCTGTTCCGGCTGGGCAGGTTCGCGGAGGCCGAGCCGTTGCTCCGCGGTGTCCGTACCACTCAGGAGGGCTTGTTCGGGGCCGGCGACCCCGACACTCTGGACACTTCCTACGGCCTTCAGCTCGTGCTGGCGAACCTCGGGAGACGAGAAGAGTCGGTCGCGTTGCTCAGTGCCACCGTCGCCGGTCGGCGCTCGGCGTTGGGCCCCGCGCACCCGCTGACCCTGCGCGCCCGTGCCAGCCTGCTGGAGATGCTGCCCGCAGCCGAGGTGGTCACCGAGGAAGACGGTGCACTGCTCTCGTTACCTTCGGAGTGCGACCGGCTCCTGGGCTCCGAACACACGGTGACACTGGGCGCCGGACACAACCACGCGTGGGCGTTGTACCTCCTGGGCCGGTTTGACGAAGCCGACAGCGAGATCCGGCTGGTCACCGAAACGTATGTGCGGCGCTTCGGGCCGGAGTACCCGATCGTGCTCGCGGCCCGGCAATTGTTCTCCCGGACCAGGGCCGCCCTCGGTCATGTGGATGAGGCGATCGAGGTGATGACCGACGTCGTCGCACGACGGGAACGCGGCCTGGGCCCCGAGCACCCCTTCACGGCCGCGGGCCGGCGGCTCCTGGACACGTACCGGTCGGGCCGATGACGTGACGGCATGTGCCGCAACGGCGAGTGGTGGCCGCAGTAGTGATAGCGGGCTTTGAGGATCTTGACTTCCTTCTCGTCCACCCGGTAGACGAGCCGGTGCTCGTCGTCGATCCGGCGTGACCAGTAGCCGGACAAGCCGCCCTTCAGGGGCTCTGGCTTGCCGATGCCGGTGAAGGGCGTGCGCTGGATCTCGGCGATCAGGCGTGTGATCCTGCGGGCCATGGCGCGGTCCGAGCCGAGCCAAAACAGGAAGTCCTCACATCCGGCGGGTCGAAGTCGACGCTCCTCACCCGTCACCCGTCACCCGCCAGCTCTTCCAGCTCTGTCATGGTTCTGGTGGCCACGGCCTCGCCGGCCCAGTCCCGTGCGACGGTCGGGCGGGGCCCTTTCGCGTGTTTGGGGCTTCACGCTTCTACCAGCGGGTTCCCCGGAGTTCCGTAGAAGTGTGCACGCATGTGCACTGGGGCGGGGTGCCGGAGTCGCGGCCTACGCGTACGGGGGGCCGAAGTGGCAGCGACGGTGCAGAGGCGCTCGGACGTCGGGTACCCGAACGCGTCGGGCCGGAGGCGTGACGAGATGGGGAAACAGGCGGGACGGACCCGGCCGGTTCGCCGTCACCCCATGGGCGGCAGCACCTCATGGCACCGGAGCCCGGTCCACCCTCCGGGGGCAGCACCTCTTGGCCCCCGGAGCCCGGCCCACCCGCCGGGGGTCATGTGTGACGTGACAATGGACCGCCGATGTTTACCCGGGGCTCAGATGTGTACGCGCACGTCATGACCGAGTCGAAACGAGAGACAGAGCGGAAGTACGAAGCACCCTCGGCCGACGACACCGCATGGCTGCCCGACCTCGCCGGGGTGGGCGGGATCGCGTCCGTCGTGGATCAGGGCACCGAGGATGTGGACGCCGTGTACTACGACACCGACGACCTGCGGCTGGCCGGCGCGTCGGCCACCCTCCGTCGAAGGACGGGCGGGCCTGACGAGGGCTGGCACCTCAAGCTGCCGCTGTCCGGTGACAGCCGGGAAGAGGTGCGGGCCCCGCTGTCCGAAACCATCCCGGACACCTTGCGGGAGCTGGCCCTCTCCCGTACCCGTGGTGCGGAGCTGCGGCCGGTGGTCCGGATCCGTTCCACTCGTGGCGTACGGCAGCTCGTCGGCTCCGACGGAACGGCCCTCGCCGAGCTGAGCATCGACTCCGTCCGTGCCGAGTCCCTGCTCGCCACGGGCATGCGGGCCTCGTGGACCGAGATGGAGGTCGAACTCGCACCGGACACCGACCCCGTACTGCTGGACGCCGTGGACAAGACACTGGGCGAGAACGGCATCGGCCGCGCACACAGCTCCTCCAAGCTGGCTCGCGCCCTGGAGGAGACAGCAGGAGGAGTGCCCCGAGGGCCGGACGAACGTGCCGAGGCCGTAGCGCCCGGATCCGCCGGTGAGGAGGTCCTTCGCTCTGTGGACGAACGTATCCACGCCCTGGTGGACCTGGATCCCGCGGTCCGCCGTGACCTGCCCGACGCCGTACACAGGATGCGCACCACCTGCCGTCGGCTGCGCAGCGTGTTGCGGTCCTACCGGTCGGTCCTGGACCGGGAGGCCACCGACGCCGTCCGCGAGGAACTCAAGTGGCTGGGCAACGAACTGGGCGCGGAACGCGACCAGGAGGTCCTTCGGGAGCGACTGGGCGCGAGGATCGAGGCGTTGCCTCGGGAACTGGTCTTCGGGGCCGCCTCCGCGCGCCTGCAGGTGTGGGACGCCGGCCACACCGCCGAGGCCCGCCTGCGCACGCTCGACGCCCTGGACTCACCCCGATACCTGGCCCTTCTGAACCGTCTGGCAACGCTGACGGAACGGCCCCCGCTGCGCGGCAAGGCCGCCCGGCCGCCAGGGAAGGTCATGGTCAAAGCCATCCTCAAGGAATACGGTCGGCTGGCCGACCGCATGGCCCACGCCCTGGATCTCCCGCCGGGAACGGAACGCGACACGGCTCTCCACGAGGCCCGCAAGGCGGCCAAGAAGACGCGGTACGCCACTGAGCCGGCGCGCGACTCACTCGGCAAGCCCGCCAAGCGGCTGGGCAAGCGCGTCAAAACCGTCCAGCAGGTGCTCGGCGACCACCAGGACAGCGTCGTGGCCCGCAAGGCCCTGCGGAAGGTGGCCTTGGCGGCGCACGCGGCCGGTGAACCAAGCTTCACCTGGGGCCTGTTGTACGGACAGGAGCAAGCCGCGGCCGACCGGGGCGAACGGGAACTGCCGCCCCTGTGGGCCGAGGCGTCGCGGCACAGGCTGCGCAAGGCGCTCAACCGTTGAGGAGCGGCGGAGTCGTACGGCTCGGCCGAGACCCGGGAACGACGGCACGCCCGGTCCGGCAGGGCCGTCGACCGTGGCTCAGCCGTTGAGGATGCCCGGCAGGGTCAGCGATAGCGTGTCCAACCTCGGCGGCGAGGCCGCCCTCCGGGCGTCGACGGGAATGTGACGACAGGACCTAGCCGCGCCGGGGAGGCGAGGCCGGCCGCCCTGCGGGACTGGTCCCCGGGCGGCCGGTGGCGAGCTCACTGCCGAACCCTCCCGGGAGCGGTTGGACAGTTGGCCGCCTTCTTCGGACTACCGGGCTGGGCCTGCTTCAAACAACCCCCGCGGATCACGGTTGGGGCGGAGCTCCGGGAATCTGGGTGGGCCCGTACCTGTCGAGGGCCTCTTCCAAGGGCGCCCGGATGTCGGACGGGAGATCTCCCGTCCGCCCCCAGACGAGAACCAGTTCCGCGATGCTGCGCAGCTTGACGTTCGTGCGCTGGGATACTTCACGGAGTACGGCCCACCCCTCGTCCGGTGTGACACGGCCGAGGGCAACCATCATGCCGATGGCCTGGTCGACCGTGGCGTGCGAGGTGACGGCCTCCTTCAACTGGCCCACCTCTTCCCGCAGTTCGAAGATCTCCTCCACGACCTCCGCGGGCACGGGGGATTCCGTCGGGACGCCGCGTCGCTCGTCGTTTCCCGAAGTCGTCTCTGAAGTCATCTGTTCTCCGAGGTCGGGATCCCGGCCCTGCGCCGTTGTCCGTCGAGTCCATCGTCTATGTCGTCTACGTCGTCGCTACCGGGGCGCACCAGTGCCGGTGGGACTGGCGGCCGCCGAGAAAACCGTTCCTACGGTCCGGAAGCCTCAGCCCTCGTCGGGCGGGTCGTCGGCCCGTTGGGGGACCACGGTGTATTTCGGGTCCTCCGCCGAGGCCACCCCCGCCGCGAAGATGCCAAAGCGGGTGCACGCCGAGCCCGCGAGGAGGGCAAGACCGCTCGCCACGGCAGCCGGCCGACTGCGGCGGCCGAGCAGCAGGCCGCCCGTGGCACCGGCCGCGGTGAGCAACCGGGCGGCGCGCAGCAGGGTTCCGGCCCGGCCCTGGCGGTAGGTCTCGGCGACCATTCCCAGCCGCCTCTCGGCCGCGCCGGTCGCCGTCGCCTCGGCCGCGGCGGCCAGTACCGCGGCGCAGCGGGCCGGTGCGGACTCGGTCACGGGACCGAGGACCAGGGCCATTCCGGCCGCGGCCGCCGTCGCGGACGCGGCGAAGACGTACGGGAGTTCGCGGTGCGCGCCGTGCCAGGCCGGTACGGCGGTGTCCGCTGCCAGGACGGCCGTGTACGAGGCGACCGCCGGGCCCAGCAGCGCCGCCGTCGCGGTCGCCGCCGCACCGGCCCGGGGCAGCCGCCCGGTGAGGGCGCTGACGGCTGCCGCGCCGGCTGCCGGACCGTAGCAGGCGAGCAGCCACGAGCCCACGCTCATGGGTGAGGTGGGCTTGAGCACCCGCAGCATGTTCGAGAACCGGCTCGGTACCCCGAGGTCGTGCACGAGTGCGGCGGCGGACAGTGAGACCGCGGCGAGCGAGGACACCTTCATCGCCGTGGCGGTGGTCGTACGTCCCGTGAGCTGGGCGCCCGCGGCGAGCACGGAGCCCGCGCCGGCGAGCCCGCCCAGGAAGAAGTAGCCGGCGATGTCCCGGGCGGCCCAGGACGGTGCCTTGATGACCGGGCGGCCGTAGTACGACTCGAACTCGGCGCGAGGGACCATGAGTTGCTCCCCTCGACGCCCGCGGCGACCGCGGCGACCGTGAGGCGTGTCTCGCCCCGTCTGCGTCATCGTGTTCCCTTCTTTCCCCGGAGGGCGGGCAGCGCGAAGGAGAGGGCGAAGCCGCCGACCAGCGAGAGGGCCGCCGCACCGGCGTGCTTCCACATCGTGGGGAGATCGCGGGTGGTGACGACCGGGTTCGGGGGCAGCCCGTAGACCTCGGGTTTGTCGAGGAGGAGGAAGAACGCGCCGTCGCCGCCGACTCCGTCGTCGGGCTCATGGCCGTAAAGCCGGGCGCCGTCCACGCCCGCCTCGTGCAGCTGGTCCACGCGCAGCGCGGCTCGTTCGCGCAGTTCGTCCAGCGGGCCGAACTGGATGGACTCCGTCGGGCAGGCCTTGGCACAGGCGGGTTCCTGTCCGGCGCCGAGCCGGTCGTAGCACATCGTGCACTTGAACGCCCTGCCGTCGTCGGGGCGTTGCTCGATGACACCGTACGGGCAGGCGGGGACGCAGTAGCCGCAGCCGTTGCAGATGTCCTCCTGGACGACGACCGTGCCGAACTCGGTCCGGAAGAGCGAGCCGGTCGGGCAGACGTCCAGGCAGGCGGCGTGGGTGCAGTGCTTGCACACGTCGGACGACATCAGCCAGCGCAGCTCGCCGGGCTCGCCGCCGGGAGTTTCCGACTCGGCCTCCACCAGGGGGAGTTGCGTCCGCCCTTCCGGTGCCGGGACCTGTGGTTTCTGCTGTTCGATGAACGCGACGTGGCGCCAGGTGGAGGCGCCGAGTCCCTGGGTGTTGTCGTAGCTCATGCCGGTGAGGGAGAGCCCGCCCTCCGGGATGGCGTTCCACTCCTTGCACGCCACCTCGCAGGCCTTGCAGCCGATACAGACGGAGGTGTCGGTGAAGAAGCCCACGCGGGGCGGGGGTTCGGGGTGCCCGGCGTCGCGGGCGGGATCGGGTTCCACACCGCTGAGCAGGTGACGGTCCGTCATTTCCGTGTCTCCGTCCCCGTCCTGGCGGTGATGCCCGCGCGCCTGCGGTACTCGGCGACCAGCTTCGGCAGGTCGGGGCCGCGTGGCCGGCGCCCCGGGCGGATGTCGGCGGTCAGCGCCTTGTCCTCCTGGATGTGGGCGTTGGGGTCCAGGGCGATCGCGACGAGTTCGTTGGCCGCGTCACCGGTGGCCACGCCGTTGGGGCCCCAGTGGAACGGCAGTCCGATCTGGTGGACCGTCCGGCCCCGCACGGTCAGAGGCCTGATCCGCGCGGTGACCATCACGCGGGCCTCAACGGCGTTGCGGGCCGTGACGATGGTGGCCCATCCCATGTGCTCCAGACCGCGTTCGGCGGCCAGTTGGGGGGAGACCTCGCAGAAGAACTCCGGCTGGAGTTCGGAGAGGTAGGGCGACCAGCGGCTCATGCCGCCCGCCGTGAAGTGCTCGGTGAGACGGTGTGTGGTGACGACGTAGGGGAAGACCTCGGCGCCCTTGTCGTCGCCGCTCGGGTGGTAGCGGTTGCCCTCCCGGGCCAGCAACTGCCGTACGGGGGAACGCGGTGTGGAGGGGTGGAGAGCGTTGGTGAAGGGCGAGTCCTGCGGTTCGTAGTGCGTGGGGAGCGGGCCGTCCTCCAGTCCCGCGGGCGCGTAGAGCCAGCCCTTGCCGTCGGCCTGCATGATGAAGGGATCGTCGCCGCGCAGGGCGTCCGGTCCGCGGGCGTCGTCCGGCGGCACGAAGTCGGGGGCGCGGTCGGGCACGAAGTCGGGGACGTCGTACCCCGTCCACTTCCCCTCGGCCTCGTCCCACCAGACGTACGCCTTGCGCTCGCTCCACGGCGTGCCGTCCGGGGCGGCCGACGCCCGGTTGTAGAGGACACGGCGGTTGGCGGGCCATGCCCAGGCCCACTCGGCGGCCACCCAGTCCTGTTCGCTTCCGGGCCTGCGGCGGGCCGCCTGGTTGACGCCGTCCGCGAACACCCCGCAGTAGATCCAGCAGCCGCACCTCGTCGAGCCGTCGTCCTTGAGTTCGGTGTACGCCGAGAGCGGCGCCCCGTCCGGGCCGTGGCCGTTGATCTCGGCGAGTACGGTGGCGGCGACAGGTTCGGCCAGCGGCCCGTCGACCGGGTAGTCCCAGGTCAGATCCTGTACGGGCCGGTCCATCGGGTCGGTCGACGCGGCCAGCCGCTCCTTGATACGGCGGCCCAGGTGGTACATGAACCACAGGTCGCTGCGGGCGTCGCCCTCGGGCTCGACGGCCGCGTGGTGCCACTGCAGCCAGCGGTTTGTGTTGGTGAAGGAGCCGTTCTTCTCGGTGTGGGCGGCCGCGGGGAAGAAGAACACCTCGGTGCCGATGTCCTCGGTGCGCAGTTCCCCGGTCTCGATCTCGGGGCCGTCCTGCCACCAGGTCGCCGACTCGATGAGGGAGAAGTCGCGCACGACCAGCCACTCCAGGTTGGCCATGCCGAGCCGTTGGAGCCGCGTGTTGGCGGAGCCCACCGCAGGGTTCTCGCCCATCAGGAAGTAGCCCTTGCACACGCCGTCCAGCTGGGCCAGCACCGTGTCGTAGGTCGAGTGCGAGCCGGTCAGACGGGGCAGGTGGTCGAAGCAGAAGTCGTTGGCGGCGGTGGCCGCGTCTCCGTAGTACGCCTTGAGGAGGCTCACGAAGTAGGCCCGCATGTTGCCCCAGAAGCCCTTGTCGGTGCGGCTGGCCTCGATGAACGCGTCCAGGTTCTCGTGCGCGTGGGCGTGCGGCATGGGCAGGTAGCCGGGCAGCAGGTTGAACAGGGTGGGGATGTCGCTGGAGCCCTGGATGGAGGCGTGGCCGCGCAGGGCCTGGATACCGCCGCCGGGGCGGCCGATGTTGCCGAGCAGCAGTTGCAGCACGCTCGCGGCGCGGATGTACTGCGCGCCGACCGAGTGCTGGGTCCAGCCGACCGCGTACGCGAACGCGCTGGTCCGCTCGCGGCCCGAGTTCGCGGTCAGGTCCTCGCACACCCGCAGGAACATCTCGCGCGGCACTCCGCAGACCTCCTCCACCAACTCCGGGGTGTAGCGGGCGTAGTGGCGCTTGAGGATCTGGTAGACGCAGCGCGGATGGCGCAGCGTCTCGTCCTGCGGGGCCTGGTGTCCGGTGCGCGCCCCGCCCGAGCCGTGCGCCTCGGGGCCGCCGGAGCCGTGGACGCGCTCCTCGTACTGTTCGTCGACCTCGCCGGTGGGCTGCTGCACCTCGACGCCCTCGTACTGCCAGCTCGACGGGTCGTAGTGGTGCTTGTCCTCGTCCAGGCCGGAGAAGACGCCGTCGAGATCCTCGGTGTCGCGGAAGTCCTCGCTCACCAGGGTGGCGGCGTTGGTGTAGGCGAGAACGTACTCGCGGAAGTCCTTCTCCTCCGTGAGCACGTGGTTGATGATCGCGCCGAGGAACGCGATGTCGCTGCCGGCCCGGATCGGGACGTGGAGGTCGGCGAGGGCGCTGGTGCGGGTGAAACGCGGGTCGACATGGATGATCCGGGCGCCGCGCTTCTTGGCCTCCATCACCCACTGGAAGCCGACGGGGTGCGCCTCGGCGAAGTTGGAGCCCTGGATGACGATGCAGTCGGCGTGCTGGAGGTCCTGCATGAAGGTGGTGGCACCGCCCCGCCCGAAGGAGGTGCCGAGCCCGGCGACCGTGGAGCTGTGGCAGACCCGGGCCTGGTTCTCCACCTGGACCACGCCGAGGCCGGTCAGCAGCTTCTTGATCAGATAGTTCTCCTCGTTGTCGAGGGTCGCGCCGCCCAGGCTGGCGATACCGAGGGTGCGGACGGTGCGCAGCCCTTCGGACTCCCACTCCCAGGTCCGGCGCCGTGTCTCGATCACCCGGTCGGCCACCATGTCCATGGCGGTCTCCAGGTCGAGTGGCTCCCAGTCGGTGGCGTACGGCCGCCGGTACAGCACCTGGTGGCGGCGGGCCGGGCCGGTGGTGAGCTGGAGCGTGGCGGAGCCCTTGGGGCACAGGCGGCCCCGGCTGATGGGCGAGTCGGGGTCGCCCTCGATCTGCACGACCTTGTCGTCCTTGACGTAGACCTGCTGGCCGCAGCCCACCGCGCAGTAGGGGCACACGGAACTCACCACCCGGTCGGCGGTGTCCGTGCGCGGCCTGAGCTGCTCGGTGCGTGCCGACATGGCGGCCCGGCCGCGGCCCAGCGGGTCGGATCCGGTGAGCTGGCGGAAGGCGGGCCAGTCGCTGACCCATGTGCGCACACCCATGGTGTGTCCTCTCGGCGGCTGGAATCTCCGATGTCGGCGGTGGGCGCCGCTTTCAGACTGGCCCACCGGGGCGGGGACGGCACGCGGAGCGTCAGCCGGACGGTTCGTCGGGCAGGGGGTGCTCGGGCCGGGGGCTTCCGGAGCGGGGGGAGCCGCGTCGACCCGTTCCGGCTTCGTCCGTGTCGGGGAACTCCGGGCCGGGCCGGGCGTCCTCGGCCGGCCGAGTCGAGTCGCCCTCCGGCTCCCAGGGGTCCCCGTCGGCGCCCGCCTGCTGGTCGGGCATGTCCCTCGGCACGGGCTTGGTCTCCCGCCCTCCGCCGTCCCCGTGACTCCCCGGACGGTGACCGCTCACGGTGCTCTCCCCATCTCGCCGGATCCTGGTCCGACCCCGGGTACCCCGCACGAGGCCTCGCCACGCAGGGCCGTCAGGTCTTTTCGTCAGGATCACCGCCGGACTGCTGCTCGAGAGGCCCGGCATGGAGTGGTGCTCTGCCACCCACAACCGCAGGAACCCACGGGAGTCGGCCAGTTGGGCCGGCCGCCGGGAGGCTCTCAGCGCCTCCCGGGCCGTGTTGCGATCACCCACGGCCACCGGATCCGGTACGGACGACACCGCGGGCGCGGTTCCTCGGGTACTGCCCCGGACGGGATCGCTGAACCGCTCGGTCATGTCGGCGGCAGCGGGGTGCCGACCGGCCCTTCCGCACCGCGGGCTGGGGTGGCTGGATTTCAGCGGGCCTGACGGATGTCCTCCACCTCGTCCCCAACCCCCTGTCTCCGCTGGTAGGAAGCGAAAGAGGGCGCCTTCCCGGAGCGGCCGACGGCTTTCTCGGAGAGTCCCGGCAGGGGAAGGAGCTGGCCGAAAGGCCATCGCGTTCCACCCGGGTGTCGGGGGCTCCTGTCGGCCGGCGACAGCCGTCCCGCTCCTGCCGGTTCCTGGGAGTTCGAGGGGAATCACCTGTGCGCTGAGTGAACATTCATGTACGCAAGGTAAACAAGCGCAGGGTGGCTGAGAAACTTTTTCGAATTACCCACGAAACCTCCTCACCTCATCGGAGGATGTGTGCGGCACGGGCCGGGGGTTGCGCGCGGCCAAGGTTTTTTCATTCGCCTCGGCGTAGGTACGCAACAAGGGTTCCTCGCTGTCCTGGTCCGGTTTTTCGTCATGCGGCAATTCGTGCCGCAGCCCATGGGGGGCACATCATGCAGGGTCTTTCGCGTAGAGCCGCGGTCTGCGCGGCGTCGTTGTTGCTCACGTTCCTGGCGCCGGTGGCCGGGGCGAGAGCCGCCGACACGGAACCGAGAATCGACCTCAGAGTGCTGGTGGTCGATGACGGCGGCGAGGCCACGGCCGCCGTCGCGGCGGAGCTCGACGGAGCGGGGACGCCTTACACCGAAGTCGATTTGAGTGACGCGGGTAGACCGCAGATCGACGCGGCGTTTCTGAGCGACACCGTCGACGGGCGGCCGAGGGCGAAGTACCAGGCCGTGGTGCTGCCGAACGACAACCCCTTCGGCGCGGGCTCGGCGGAGATGGCGGCGCTGACCTCGTACGAGCAGACGTACGGAATCCGACAGGTCGACGCCTACACGTACGCCCAGCCGGCCGTCGGGCTGAACTGGGCCGAGAACCCCGGGTACATGGGGTCGCTGGACGGTGTGACGGCGCAGGTGACCGCCGCCGGTCTCGCGGGACCCTTCGGGTATCTCGACGGTCCGGTGCCGTTCGAGGACAACGCGGCCGATGTGTCCGAGAGTTACGGCTATCTGGCCGTGCCGCTCGCCCAGCAGGCGGAGGGTGCCACGTTCACGAGCTACGTGGAGGCGCCCATTCCCGGCACCGCGGTGAACGGCTCGCTCATCGGGGAGTACGCGCACGACGGCCGCCGCGAACTGGTGGTGACGTTCGTCTACAACCAGGCCCAGCAGCAGTACCGGCTGCTTGCGCGCGGAATCGTGGAGTGGATGACGCAGGGCGTCCATCTCGGCGCCGACCGGAACTACTTCGCGGTGCACGTGGACGACGTCTTCGGCGCGGACGACCGGTGGGACACCGTGCTGAACTGCACCCCCGGAGACGTGGACTGCCCCGAGGGTCAGGGCACGGCGGACCCGATCCGGATGACGGTCGCGGACGCGCAGTACGCGAAGCAGTGGTCCCAGGAGCACGGTCTGACGCTCGACTTCATGTTCAACGGCGCGGGCAGTGAGACCTACAAGGAGGAGAACGGCGGGGCGGACGCGCTGACCGATCAACTGGTCGCGGACAAGGGCGCCTTCCGGTGGGTGAACCACACCTACGACCACCCGTTCCTGGGCTGCGTGCAGAACGTGACCGTGGTGCCGTGGGTGTGTTCCACCGACGCGGCCGGGAACGTGCAGTGGGTCAGCCAGGCGGACATCACCGCGCAGATCGTGGACAACCGGAACTGGGCCACGGCCAAGGGACTTGCCCTCG
Organism: Streptomyces sp. NPDC087263; assembly: GCF_044744645.1. NCBI lineage: Bacteria > Bacillati > Actinomycetota > Actinomycetes > Kitasatosporales > Streptomycetaceae > Streptomyces > Streptomyces sp. NPDC087263. The sequence continues at coordinate 452,063 of NZ_JBIUYT010000001.1, read as the reverse complement.
ACAACACGGAACTGGTCACGGGTGAGCACTCCGGCATGAAGGTGCTTCCGCAGCAGCCCGACGACAACCCGAACCTGGCGCCCGCGCTCGCCGCGACCGGGGTGACCGCGCTGGGCAGCGACAACTCGCGTGACCCGCAGCAGCGGCAGGTCGGCGCGGCGCTGACGGTGCCGCGCTTCCCGGTGAACATCTTCTACAACGCGGGCAAGCAGGCGGAGCAGGTCGACGAGTACAACTGGATCTACACCAGCGCGGCCGACGGCGGCAGCGGTATCTGCGACAACTCCACGACGACCACCTGCCTGGCCGCCCCGCTGGACACCGCGACCGGCTACACCTCGTACCTCGTACCGACCGAGAGCCGGATCGCGCTCGGCCACGCACTGTCGAACAACCCGCGCCCGCACTACATCCACCAGTCGAACCTGGCCGAGGAGCGGATCGCCTACCCGGTCCTGGAGAAGGTCCTGAGCGACTACGCGGGCCTCTTCGCCGACAACACCCCGCTGGTCAACCAGGGGATGAGCGAGACCGGCGCCGAACTGGCGCACCGGGCCGCCTGGGACGCCGCCGTCGACGGCGGACAGGTCACCGCCTACCGGATCGGGAACACCGTCACCATCGACGCGCCCAGCGGGGTGCAGGCCCCGGTGACCCTGCCCGCCGCTACGAACGGCTTCGGCAGCCCGTACGCCGGAGCGAGGTCGGGATGGACCGCGGCCGGCTCGCTGGAGGCGGCCGCAGTGGCGACGGCCGGTTAGCCGCGCGCCCCGGCGGCATCGGCCGCCGGGGCCCGACCGCGCTCCTGACCACGGCCGCGGCCTGAACCAACCGTTCCTTGGGGGGAATGAGACGCATGTCCACGCGAGAGATCCTGCACGCCGTGCCACCATCGGGCACGGACGACCGGGCGGTGGTGACACTGCTCACCGAAGGAACGTATCCGCACCAGCACGGTGGGGTGAGCGTGTGGTGCGACCAGTTGGTGCAGGGGATGCCCGAGGTCGGCTTCCAGGTCGTCGCGATCACCGGGACCGGCCAGGAGCCGCTCGCCTGGGAACTGCCCCTGAACGTCGGCTCGGTGGTCTCCGTCCCGCTCTGGGGACCCGCTCCGGACGGACGCGCGCCCCGGGGCAGGCGGCTGCGCCGCTTCCTGGGTACGTACGAGCGGTTCCTGCTCTCGCTCCTCGAGCCCGGCTCGCCGACCGCCGGGGCGGACTTCGCCGACGGCCTGTACGCCCTCGCGGCCCGGGCCCGCAAGGGGGAGCTGTCGGCGGCCATGCGCACCGAGGAGGCGCTGCGCACCCTGACCGCGGTGTGGAACCGGCCGCACATACCCGTGGCGGCGGCCCGGCCGACCCTGCACGACGCGCTGACCGCCACCGAACTCCTCGAGCACGCGCTGCGGCCGCTCGCGGTCACCCCCTCGGAGGGCGGGGTCGCACACGCCGTCAGCGGAGGTCTTGCCGCACTTCCCGGGCTGATGGCCCATCAACTGCACGGAACGCCACTGCTGTTGACCGAGCACGGCGTCTACCTCCGTGAGCGCTACCTCGGCTATCGCACGGGCGGTTACCGCTGGCCGGTGAAGTCGCTGCTCCTCGGCTTCTTCCGGCAGCTGGCCCGGGAGACCTACGCCCGCGCCGCGCTCGTCACCCCAGGCAACCGCTACAACCGGCGCTGGGAGGAGCACGGCGGCACGGCGCCCGACCGGATACGCACCGTCTACAACGGAGTCGACCCCGGCGCCTTCCCGCCCGCCGGTCCTGAACCCGAAGTGCCCACCCTCACCTGGGCGGGACGCGTCGACCCGATCAAGGACCTGGAGACACTGATCCGCGCCTTCGTCCTCGTACGCGAGGAGTTGCCGCAGGCGCGGCTGCGGCTGTTCGGCGGCACACCACGCGGCGGAGAGGCCTACCGGGAGCGCTGCGAGGCCCTCGCCGCGGAGTTGGGGGCCGGCGACGCGGTGGTCTTCGAGGGCCGGGTGGAGGACATCCGCGACGCGTACGCGGCGGGCAACGTGGTGATGCTGTCCAGCATCAGCGAGGGCTTCCCCTTCACCCTCATCGAGGCCATGTCCTGCGGGCGGGCCACCGTCTCCACCGACGTGGGCGGAGTGCACGAGGCGGTCGGTGACACCGGCCTCGTCGTACCGCCCCGCGAGCCGCAGGCGATGGCGCGCGCGGCACTGGAACTCCTGCGCGACCCGGCACGCCGCGCCCGGATGGGCGAGGCCGCACGACTGAGGGTGATCGAGCAGTTCACCCTCCGCCAGACCATCGACACCTTCCGGGGAATCTACGGCGAACTCGCCACGCACGCCGCCACCGGCCGCGAGCGGTACGCCGAGGAGTACGCCCAGGAATTCGCCCCGGCGTCCGTCGGCCGGCGCGAGCCGCAGCCGGAGTTCGCCGGGCACGGCGTACGGCAGCAGGAGTTCGCCGGACACGGAGCGGGGCAGGCCGGTGAGGTGGGGTGAGCGGGCGGACGACCGACACTTTCCGCGGGATCCACGGCCGGCTCGACACGGGGTTCGCCGCCGGGCACGAGCGGGGCGCTGTGGTGCGGGCTGCTGGGAATGGGCGGGGCGTCGTGGTGCGGGTGGTTGGGCGTGGGCGGCACACCGTGGTGCCGGCCGCCGGGCACGAGCAGCGCTCCGAGGTGCCGGCTGCCGGGGGCGGGCGGGGCGTCGTGGTGCGGGCTGCTAGGCACGAGCAGTGCTCCGAGGTGCCGGCCGCCGGGTGGCTGCGGTGCCAGCAGACCCGCGTGGCCCACATGGACCGCGTTGCCCACATGGCCCACATGGACCGCGTGGCCCGTGTACGGCAGGCCGGTGAGGAGGAGTGAGCGGCCCCCTGCGTCTGCTGCCGGGCGACGGTGGCATCGATCAGGAACGCGGCGAGCGGCGGCGGTTCCCGGCGGGATGGCCGGGCAACACGACTGCCGGGCAAGGCGGTTCGGGCCGTACGGCGGGCCGTACGGCGGGCCGTACGGCGGGCCGGACCGGTCCGGCCGGGTCCCGTGGCACCGACGCGCTGCCTGCCCTCGGCCCGCGCCCGGTCCGTCGCCGTCGGCCGTCCTGGGCCGAGGACCCGTTCGACGAACTCGCCGAACGGCTGGCGGATGTGTGCGGCGCGGCCGTGCACCCCGACGAGATCGCCGCCGTACTGGAGTCGGACGGGCTGACGCAGGAACAGATCACCGGCCGCTACGGACGGCGGGACCTGTTCGAGGTCGCCGAGGAACTGTACGAGCGGGTACCGCGCCGCTTCCCCGACCCGGAACCGCCGCCCGACCCCTGGCGCACCAGCCCCTGGCGGTGCGTACTGCGCGGGGCGGTCTTCGGACTCCCGGGCCTGGCCTACGTGTTGGGCGCCGGGCTCCTCGCGAGCGGTACCGGCGCGATCGCCGGTCTTGCCGCCTCGGCGCTGGTCGCCTGGGCGTGGAACCAGGGCCTGGCCCACCGCGCCTACGTACGGCTCGCGGCGGGCGGCCGACGCGCCGCCGCGCGCACTCTGCGCGTCGGGGCCCCGGTCGGGGCGCTGGGCGCGGTGTCGGCCGGGCTGCTGCTGTCGGGGCAGGGCACCATGGCCGCGTTCGCCGCCGGGCAGGCGCTCTATCTCGCGGCGGGCACGGTGCTCCTGGTGCTGGGCCGCGAACGGGATCTGCTGCTCGCGCTCACCCCGACGGTCGCCGGAGCGGCCTCCCTGCTCCTCTGGCACCCCGGACCACTGACCGTCACCGCGCTGCTCCTTGTCACCGTCGCGGCGGCGGTGCTGCTGGCGGCCCGCGAGATCGTACGGTCGCTGCGCACGGACGGTGCGACAGGTCCCGGCACCGGGCCACCGCTCGCCGCCTCCCTTCCGTACGGGCTGTTCGGCCTCGCGGCGGGGTCGCTGACGCTGATGGCCGCGTCCGCCGACGGGGCCGCCGTGGTCGTGCTCACCCTGAGCATGGGCGTCGCCGAATGGCTGCTCTACCGCTACCGGAGCCTGGGCCTCGCCGCGTTGCGGCACAGCACCACGCCCAGGGGCTTCCAACTCCGGGCCGGGCGCGCGCTGTTGCTGTGTCTCGCCGGATACCTGGCGCTGCTGGCCACGCCCGCCCTGATCCGCGGGGACTCGCCCGGACCGCTGCTGGCGCTGGGAGCCGTCCTGTGGACCGCTCTGCTGCTCCAGGCCTTCGGCACGGCCTGGCCCCCCGCCGTCGTCTGTCTGGCCGCCGCCGCCGGCGCGGCCCTGGGCCCCTCCGCCGTCCGCCCGCTCGTCTGCGGCTGCGCCGCCGCCGCGCTGGTGATCGTCTCGTACGCCCTGCTCGGCCGGGCCACGGCCCACCGCTGACAACAGCTCAATCATCCGCATGACCCCTGACACCAGAGGAGACAGACCCGTGACCGAATCCGGACCCGTAACCGGACCCGTCGCCGTCACCGGAGCGGAGGGCTTCATCGGCTCGCACCTGGTGGAGGCGCTCGTCGCCGCCGGGCACCGGGTGCGCGCGATGGCCCAGTACAACTCCTTCTCCTCCTACGGCTGGCTGGAGACGCTGCCCGAGGACGTGATGGACAGCGTCGAGGTCGTCCTCGGCGACGTACGCGACCCCGGCTCGGTGGACCGGCTGCTGGCCGGCACGGAGGCCGTCTACCACCTGGCCGCGCTGATCGCGATCCCGTACTCCTACCAGGCCCCGCACAGCTACGTGGACACCAACGTCACCGGCACCCTCAACGTCCTGGAAACGGTCCGCCGGCTCGACATCCCGCGCCTGGTGCACACCTCCACCAGTGAGACGTACGGGACGGCCCAGACGGTGCCGATCACCGAGGACCACCCCATCAACACCCAGTCCCCGTACGCCGCTTCGAAGGCGGGCGGCGACCGGCTGGCCGACAGCTACCACGCGAGCTTCGGCACTCAGGTGGTCACCCTGCGGCCGTTCAACACCTTCGGGCCGCGCCAATCCATGCGCGCGGTGATCCCGACCGTCATCGGGCAGGTCGCCGCCGGGGAACGGACCATCACCCTCGGCGATCTGCGGCCCACCCGTGATTTCACCTTCGCCAAGGACACCGCCCGGGCCTTCCTCGCGGTGGGCACCGCGCCCGCCGAGGCCGTCGTCGGCCGCACCTTCAACGCCGGTACCGGCGGCGAGATCTCGGTCGGCGACCTCGTCACCCTGATCGGCAAGCTGATGGCCGCCGACCTGGAGGTCCGCGAGGACCCGCAGCGCATCCGCCCGGCCGGATCGGAGGTGATGCGGCTGGTCTGCGACGCGTCACGGCTGCGCGCCGCCACCGGCTGGGCGCCCGCCCACAGCCTCGAAGAGGGCCTTGAGGCCACCATCGACTTCTTCCGCGACCCGGCGAACCTCGCCCGCTACAAGACGTCCGTCTACAACATCTGACGGCTCCCTGACCTGTCCCTGGCTCCACGACCTACCGAGTCCCTGAACCCAGGAAATCGGTGACACCGAATCGGCGACACCTGACGACAGTCGGAAGGAAACCCCCACGATGCATGCAGTCATCCTGGCCGGAGGCAAAGGCGTGCGGTTGCGGCCCTACACGACCGCCCTGCCCAAGCCGCTCGTTCCCATCGGCGACCAGCACGCGATCCTGGAGATCGTGATGCGGCAGCTCGCCGGCGCCGGCTTCACCACCTGCACCATCGCCATCGGGCACCTCGGCCACATCATCCGGGCCTACGTCGGCAACGGCTCCCAGTGGGGCCTGCGCGTCGGCTACGCCACCGAGGACAGCCCGCTGGGCACCATGGGTCCCCTGCTGACCATGCTCGACCGGCTGCCCGAGCACTTCCTCGTCATGAACGGCGACATCCTCACCGACCTCGACTTCAGCGCCGTACTGCGCAGTCACGAGAGATCCGACTCGCCGCTCACCATCGCCACCTACGCGCGTACAGTCGCCATCGACTTCGGCGTACTCACCACCGAAGGCGGCAAGGTCGTCGGCTTCGCCGAGAAGCCGAGCATGGACTACCGGGTCTCCATGGGCGTCTACGGACTCTCCCGCTCCACACTCAACGGCTACACCCCCGGTCTGCCGCTCGGCTTCGACGAACTGGTCCTGGACCTGCTCAAAGCCGAAACCCCGCCTGCCGCCTACGAGTTCGACGGCTACTGGCTCGACATAGGGCGCCCGGACGACTACGACAGGGCCAACGCGGAGTTCACCACGCGCCGCCCCGCCCTGCTCAAGGGAGTGTGACCCGGCATCATGCGCATCCTCGTCCTGGGCTCCACCGGATTCCTGGGCGGCCACGTCGCCGGGCAGCTGCGCACCCTCCCGGGTGTGCGGGTGCTCGGCGGCGGCCGCACGATGGACCCCGGTCTGCCCGTGAACCTCCCCGTCGACCTCGCCGCCGTCTCCGTCGCCGGACTCACCCGGTCCCTGCGGGCCCTCGCCCCCGACGCGGTCGTCAACTGCGCGGGCGCCGTCAGCGGCGACCCCGTACGCATGGCCGAGACCAACGCCCGCGGACCCGCCGTACTGTGCGAGGCGCTGCGCGAGGCGGCCCCCGGTGCCCGCCTCGTCCACCTCGGGTCGGCCGCGGAGTACGGGCCGACGCCCGCCGGGCAGACCCTCACCGAGAGCTCGCCGGCCAGCCCGCAGGGCACATACGGGGCGACCAAACTGGCCGGTTCGTACGCGGTGACCGAAGCCGGGCGGACCGGCCTGGACACCGTCGTCCTGCGGGTGTTCAACCCGCTCGGCCCCGGCTCACCCGCCGCCAGCCTGCCCGGACGCCTCGCCGACGAACTGCGGCGTGCCCTGCCCGACGGCACGGTCACCGTCGGCGACCTCTCGGCCTACCGCGACTTCGTCGACGTACGGGACGTGGCGCGGGCCGCCGTGCTCGCGGTGACCACCCCCGGCCCGCTGCCTGCCGTGCTCAACATCGGCAGCGGCACGGCCACCCGCGCCCGGGACCTCGCGGAGGAACTGGCGCGGACCGCCGGATACCGGGGCCCGATCGAGGAACGCGGCGCCGGGTCGCAGCGCTCCTCGGCCGTGTCCTGGCAGCGGGCCGACGTGAGCGCCGCCGCGGACGCGCTCGGCTGGCGGCCCGAACTGACGCTGCCCGACTCGCTCGCCGGCCTGTGGGCCGAGCACACCGGGGTCCCGGCGTGACCGACGCGGCGACGGACCCCGCCCGCGGCCGACTGCTCGTCCCGCTCTACGTGCACCCGGCCGTGGACCCGGCCGCCTGGCGCGCCCTGATCCGCGCCGGACCACAGCTCTACGGCGTCGTCCTCAACATCGCCGACGGACCCGGCGACACACCCGACCCGGCCTTCGTCACGGCCGCCGCCCAACTACGGGAGGCGGGCGTGCGGGTGCTCGGATACGTGGACACGGCCTACGGCGCGCGGTCGGTCCGCGCGGTCGTCGGCGACCTGCGCAGACACCGCCGCTGGTACGACACCGACGGCGCCTTCCTGGACCGTACGGCCTCCGGCGCCGAGGCCCTGCGCCACTACCGCCGGCTGACTCGGGCGGCCCGTCTCTGCGGGGCCGACACCGTCGTCCTCAACCCGGGCGTCCATCCGGCCCCGGGCTACGCCGAGTTCGCCGACCTGCTGGTCACCTTCGAGGGCACCTGGAAGACGTACCGCCACACCGACTTCACCGTGCCCGCCTGGACCGGCGCGCATCCGCCCGACCGGTTCTGCCACCTGGTGCACGGCGTCCCGGACGGGCTCTGTCCGCTCGCCGCGCGCACCGCCCGGATGCGCGGAGCGGCCGTGCACTGCGCCGTCCCCGGCAGTGGCGCGAACCCGTGGAGCGGCCTGCCGCCGACCCTGGAGAAGGAGGCGTCTTGAGGCTCGCCGCACGGCCAGGACCCGCAACCGCCCTCACCCTCATGCTGCTTGCCCTGCTCCTTGCGGGCTGCTCCACCAACACCCCTGACGCGCCGCGCCGTTGGCAGCCGCGCCCCGGCACCGCCTGGCAGTGGCAGCTCAGCGGCCGGATCGACACCTCCGTGCAGGTCCCGGTGTACGACATCGACGGCTTCGAGAACAGTGCCGCGGTGGTCAAGTCCCTGCACGCCGACGGGCGCAAGGTGATCTGCTACATCAACGCCGGTTCCTGGGAGGACTACCGCCCCGACCAGAAGGACTTCCCCGCCTCCGTCCTCGGTAAAGGCAACGGCTGGGAGGGCGAACGGTGGCTCGACATCCGCCAACTCGACGTGCTGCGCCCCCTCATGGCCAAGCGCATGGACATGTGCCGCTCGAAGGGGTTCGACGCCGTCGAGCCCGACCTCCTCGACGGCTACACCAACAAGACCGGCTTCCCGCTCACCGCCGCTCACCAACTCGCGTACAACCGCATGATCGCGGATCTGGCACACGACCGAGGCCTGGCCGTCGGGCTCAAGAACGACCTGGAGCAGATCCCGCAGCTGGTCGGGGACTTCGACTTCGCGGTGAACGAACAGTGCGCGGAATTCAGCGAATGCGCGTCACTGACACCGTTCGTCAAGGCACGCAAGGCCGTCTTCCATGTGGAGTACGACGTGCCCACCGGGAAGTTCTGTCCCACCGCCGACCGGCTGGGCCTCGACTCGATGCTGAAGCGGCTCTCGCTGGACGCGTGGCGCCGGCCGTGCTGAGCCGGACACGACCTCTTACGGGCACCACGAGGGGCGGCCGTCGGGGGTCAGTCGGCCGCCCCTGCATGGATCACCTCACCTGGCCACCATCTCCGGCTCTTCCTGGCCAAGGTTGGCCGGTGTGTTCCGGCGCCCGCCGAGCGTGAGGCCCGGCAGGGCCACCAGGAAGGCCACGGCGGCGAGGGCGGCGCCGCCGAGGAGACCGACCCGGGCGGCGGCGGCGAAGTCGCCGTGACTGGCGGTCATCTCACTGAAGTACAACGAGGTCGCCAGCGCCGTGCCGAGCGAGGTGCCGATCTTCATGCCGGTCTGGTAGATCCCGGCCGCGGTGCTGCCCTCCTTGCGCGGTACGCGGTGCAGGGCGAGCGTCTGGTTGGCGGCGATGACGAGGCCGGCGCCGCAGCCGGCCACCAGCAGCGGCCCGGCGAGCAGCAAGGCCATGGGAGCGCCCGAGGAGGTGTCGACGACCAGGGCCGTGCCGGCCAGCCCGAGGGCGGTCACGGCGGTGCCGACGATCACCAGCGGAGCGCCGACGCGGTGCACGATACGGCCGCTGATGACGCCGCAGACCGCCGAACCGACGGTGAACGCCACGATGGACAGCGCCGCGTGCAGTGCCGTGTAGCCGAGGCCCTGCTGGAGGAACTGGGTGAGCACCAGGAAGATGCCGGTGAACCCGCCATACAGGGAGGCCGCGATGAGCGTGCCCACCCAGTAGTGGCGCTCACGGAACAGGTTCAGGTCGACCAGTGGCTGCCGGCCCTGTCGTGCGACGGAGCGTTCGTGCAGGACGAAGACGGCCAGGAGTGCGAGGCCGGTCCACGTCAGCCACCACCGGCGGTCGACCCAGCCCCCGCTCTGCAGCAGCGGCAGCATCACGGCCGTGACGGCGAGGCCGAGCAGCAGGACACCGACCAGGTCGAGGGTGCGGCGCGCCCCGACGCGCCGGCCCTCAGGCAGCAGGCGCACGGCGAGGAAGAGGACGACGACGTCCACCGGGATGAACGCCAGGAAGACCCAGCGCCAGCCCTCGCCGGTGCCGAAGACGTGCAGGATGATGCCGCCGAAGAGCGGGCCGATCGCCGTCGACAGGCTCACCGTCGCGCCGTAGTAGCCGAAGGCCCGGCCCCGTTCGCGCGCCGGGTACATCTGGTGCAGCATGCCGACGACCTGAGGGGCGACCAGGCCGGCCGCGACCCCTCTGGCGAGCCGTGCCGCGTCCAGGAATGTGGCGTCGGGTGCGACTCCGCACAGCACGCCGGTGATGATGAACAGCACCATGCCGATGACGAAGATCTTCCGGCGGCCGAACTCGTCCCCGAGCCGGCCGGCCGGCACCAGCATCAGGCCGAAGGTCAGGGTGTATCCGGCGAGCGACCAGGTGACGTCGGCGGGCGTCAGGTGCAGGTGCTCCTCCATCGAGGGCAGCGCGACGGTCACGATGCTCACGTCGAGGAGGGTGAGGAACGCGGCGGCTATGCAGATGAGCAGGGCCTGCGTGCGTCGCTTCGAGGTCAGGTAGGGGGGTGTGGGTACAGCGGTTGTTTCGAGGTCTTCAGGCGTCTTTGCCATGGCGTACCTCAGTTCCCATCGGCTGTCTGTAGCGGCCTTTCGATGCCGTGGGGGCGCGGCGGCGCCCCGCCGGGAATGTGGCTCCGACGTGGGAGTACATCCGTCTCCGGTGGTGATGCCGTGGCCCGCTCCGTCCCGGGAGCGGGCCACGGCCGTCTGGATCCGGGTCAGCCCACGTCGGCCACCAGGCCCGCCTTCTCCACTCCGAAGACGGCGACGATCTCGTCGTTCTCGGGCCGCTCTCCGCTGACGCCCACCGAACCGAGCAGCTCGCCGTCCTTGTCGCGGACGAGCACACCGCCCCGGGAGGAGGCGACGCGGCCCTCGGAGATGGCGGCCAGGGCGGCGAAGAAGGCGGGGTCACGGGTGGCGTGCCGGGCCCCGGCCGCGCCGCCCGAGCCGGTGCCGAGGCAGCCCCATGCCTTGGCGTGCGCGATCTGCGGACGCAGGATGCCCGCGCCGTCCTCCCGCTTGACGACCTGGGGGTGGCCGCCCGGGTCGAGCACGGTGATCGTCAAAGGTCGCAGTCCCAGCTCGCGCGCGTGGCTCAGCGCGGCGTCGACGATCTCGGATGCCTGGTTCAGGCTCAGACCGGTCATGTCTGTGGCTCCTCTGCTTTCTTGCTGTTCTGGGTGTTATGCGTTTTCTGGAGTGTGGTCAACGGGTCGGGTGAGGGCAGGGGGTCTCCTTTTGCGGCGGAGTTGATGCTTGCGCCGACCGGTGCGGGGAGCGGGGATCGTGCTCGCCGCGTCGGCGTCGCTGACCCGCGTGGCCGCGTATAGGCCCAGCAGGTTGATCGCGGCGGCGGTGAGGAAGGCCGCCCGGTAGCCGGACATGTCCGGGGCGCCCCCGGCCCCGGCAGAGCCGCCCGTGGCCGACACGAGGACGGTGGTGGCCACCGCGACGCCGGTGGCGCCGCCGAGCCTGCGGCCGACGTTGAACAGGGTCGAGGCCCGGCCGGAGGAGGACGAGGTGACCGTGGCGAAGGACGCGGACTGGGTGGCCACGAACACCTGCCCGACGGCGAGCCCCATGAAGAAGAGCAGCAGCCGGACCCACCACAGGCCGGTGTCCTCGTGCCACAGGCTCATCAGCGCGATGGCCGTGCTCGTCCCCACCGTGCCGAGCATCAGGTGCCTACGGGGGCCGAGCCCGCGGTAGAGGAACCGGCTGGCGAGCTGCGAGCCGATGACCACGCCCATGGCCTCGGCGAAGATGGTCAGTCCCGCGGCCAGTGGGGTCATTCCCCGCTCGTCCTGGAGGTAGAGAGTGAGGGTGAAAAGGGTGCCGAGGAAGGCCACCGACTCCACCGTCATGACCGCGGTGCCGGAGGCGAACAGACGGTTCGCCAGCAGCCGTACGTCCATCATCGGGAACTCCTTGCGGAGCTCGACGACGATCATCGAGACGACCAGGACGGCACCGCAGGCCAGACAGGCGGTGAGGGGAGCCGTGGTCCAGCCCCGCTCGGGTCCCTCCGAGACGCCGTACATCAGCAGGCCGAGGCCGGTCCCCGCGAGCAGGAACCCGGTGAGGTCGAAGCGTTCGGCGGGCCGAGCGGGTTCGTTGCGCAGATACAGCAGGCCGAACACGGTCGCGAAGACGCCGACCGGCACATTGACGTAGAAGATCGCCCGCCAGGAGACCGAGGTGACCAGCAGACCGCCGACCACCGGGCCGAGGGTGGGGGCGAGGCCGTTGGCGATGCTCAGGATCGCCGAGGCCCGCACCCGTTCCCCGGGGGCGAAGGCGCGCAGCAGCATCGCCATGCCGACCGAGGCGAGCATGCCGCCGCCCGCGCCCTGGAGGATCCGGAACGCGACCAGTTCGCCGAGGCTCGTCGCCATCCCGCAGAGGGCCGAGCCGAGCGTGAAGACGGCGACGGCGGTCAGCAGGGTGCGTTTGCCGCCGAAGCGGTCGCCGAGCCAGCCGGAGGCCGGGACGAAGACGGCCAGGCTCACCAGGTAGGAGATCGATACCGTGTCGACGCCGGTGGACGGCACCGAGAAGGCACGGCCGATCGACGGCAGTGCGACGTTGACGATGGTCATGTCCAGCGTGCTCAGGAAGAGCCCGGCCACGTAGACGACGCCCACGGCCACCTTCTGGCTGATGACGATCCGTGGGCCGCGCCGCCCGTCCGGCTCGCCACCGGTGGACTGCGCGACCGGGCCCCCGCTCACCCGACCGGGTCGCCGAGCCGGAGCGCGGAGAGCGCGGCGGTCAGCCGGAGCAGCTCGTCCAGCATGCTCGACGCGTCCGCGTCCAGCCCGGCGGAGGACTCGAACGTCCCGCCGGGGGTCACCGCCGTCCGGATGGACGGGATGTGCACGGAGTGCGAGAGCGGCACCATCTTCAGCGCGGACACGACCGGGATCAGCGCGGTGACGGCTCTGGCGCCGGCGGAGACACCGCCGTAGGCGACGAAGGCGGCCGGTTTGCCGGCCCATTCCTTCGCCAGGAAGTCCAGGGCGTTCTTGGTCGCCGCGTTGTAGCTGTGGTTGTACTCGGGGACGACGAACACAAAGGCGTCGGCGGCGCGCACGGTCTCGCTCCAGCGCCGGGTGTGGTCGTGGTCGTACTGGCCGCGCTGTGGGGGACGCGGCTCGTCGAGGAGCGGCAGGCCGACCTCGGCGAGGTCGACGAACTCGATGCCGAAGCCCTCGTGCCGTACCGCGAGGTTGTGGAACCAGGTGCCGACGGCGTGGCCGCGCCGGCCCGGGCGGGTGCTGCCGACGATGATCTGCAGGTGGGGTACGGACATGACTGACCTCCGGTTGCGCAGCGGCTCTGTGGGCGTGGACTCTCTGGGCTCAGTGGTTCAGTGGCTCAGTCGTCGAGGACGACTTTGTTCTCGATGACTCCGAGTCCTTCGACCTCGCCGCGGACCACGTCGCCCGGCAGCACGTTGCCGTGGCCGAGGGGTGTTCCGGTCGACAGCACGTCGCCGGGGGCCAGGGTGAGCGCCTCGGTGAGCCAGGCCAGTTGCTCGGGGAGGCTGTGGAACATGTCGGCGGTGCTGCCGTCCTGGCGGAGTTCGCCGTTGACCCAGGAGCGGATGCGCAGCCGGTGCGGGTCGGGGATCTCGTCGGCGGTGACGAACCAGGGGCCGGTGATCCCGTACGTGTCGAAGCCCTTGGCACGGTCCATGCGGTTGTTGTCCAGATCGGAGACGTCCCGCGAGCCGGTGTCGCAGAAGGCGACGTAACCGGCCACCGCCCGCAGCGCGTTGTCCGGTGTGAGGAACCGTGAGCGCGGGCCGATGACCGCCGCCAGCTCCATCTCCGGGTCGACCTTCTCGCTGATCGCCGGATAGCGGAGCGCGTCGTAGGGGCCCGCGAGGGAACTGGGGGGCTTCAGACAGCCCTGGAGACCTCGCCGGGGCTGCGGCGGTGCGGAAGTGACGGGCGAACGGGGGTAGTTGGCGAGCATGCACCAGATGGTCTGCGGCCGCCCGACCGCCGGGCCGAGCCGTTCGGGCTTGTCGGACCAGAGGCAGTCCTCGTGCAGCTCGCCCGTGTCGGCGTTGTCGACGGCCCAGTCGAACGCCGTCCGGACGGCGGTGAGTTCGGGATCCGCCTGGAGAAGCGCGGGCAGATCACCGGGCACGTCGAGGCGGGAGCGGGCCACCGCGTCGTCCCGGTGGACGCCCAGGCTCTCCAGCCGCCGCACGAACGCGGCCTGGATGTCGATGAGGTGGTGCGGAATCACTTCGGCGAAGCAGAGCCGGTCGCCGAAGGGGGTCCGCCGGGTGGCGATTTTCACTGGACTCTCCGTGGGTGCGGGTGGGTGGGACCCTCCGGCTGGCGGGGAGGGTCCCACCGGGGTGGTCCGTCCGGGGTCGAGGTGACTCGGACGGCTGGGCCGGGAGACCGCGGGGACGGGGTGATCCGGCGGCGGGACTCGGGAAGGGGGCCGCCCGAGCCCCGCCTGCCCTGGCAGCCGCTCGGGCCGGCTGGCCGTACCCGGCGCGGGCGGCGGCCTTGGCTGCGAGGAGGCCGCCCGATGCGGGGAGCTGTCGGCCGGTGGGCCCGGGGAGCGGGCCGGGGCGGCGTCGGCGTCCGGCCGGCCGCGCCCTGCGGGCGGGGCCGTGCGGCTGCCGACCAGCCGGTACAGGCGGTACGGCGGTGAACAGCCCGTACGCGTGCACGGATACGGGCTGGACACGTCCACGCGTACGGCCATGTCCTGACCGTGTCGGCCGGGACCGGGCCGGGCCGGTGTCGGCGTACGGCCGGATCGGCTGCGTATCCGTTTCCGCCCGTGCAGCCCCTCGCCGACTCGGCCGGCGAGGGAGTGCAGCCGCCTCGCTCTGCCCACGTCGGCCGCACGCCGCCGGCTCAGCCCCCGGCGGCGTCCTTCGCGTTCTCGAAGTTGATGCCGCCGTCGGTGACGACGGTGACGAACTTGTCGTCGTCGGGCTCGACCGGCTGCTGGATCGGGGGCAGGCCCACGGTGAACAGGACCAGCTCCTCGGTGGCCGCGTAACGGACCTTCTCCCCGGGGTCGGCCTCCACCGCGCCGAGCTTGCCGACCTCGGTGTCCTCGACCGTGCCCGCGCCGGACAGGACCACCGTCAGGCGACGGGCGTCCTCGCTCTGCGACACCCACTCGGCGCCGGCCTCGATCTTGACGAACTCGATCCAGAACTCGCGCTCGGTGTACGTGCCGATCGGCTTGCGCTTGACGCCCGACCAGCCCGCGACCGGCAGCCAGTTGAGGTGGTCCGGGTTGCTGATGACCACGCCGTTGTAACGCGGCTTGGGGAACTTGTGCTCCCGCCGGGGGCGGCGCTCGGCCTGTGCCTCCTTGTTGTCCGGGCCACGGCCGCGGCCCGCGCTCATGCCGAGCGCGGAGGCGCCGGCGAACTGCAGCACGAGCTGGATCTGCTTGGGGTCGGTCAGCGGGTCGTCCTGCGGGCCGTAGGTCTGGCCCTCGGGGAAGTAGCCGACCTCGCCCTCGCGCAGGATCCCCTGCTCGCCCAGGTTCATGTCGCCCACCAGCGGCAGCCGGATCTGCTCGAAGGTGTGGCAGTGCCGGGGCATGCGGAAGTCGGCCTCCTGGCGGCCCAGGATGTAGCGGTAGTTCTCCATGGGCTTGCTCCGGTCACCCATGAGCAGATAGTTGAACGAGACCGTCCCCCTGGGGTGGTCCATCTTGAACGCGTTCTCGTCGAACGGTGCGATCTTCATCGCGGTCCTCCGTAGGTTCAGGTGTATGCCCCTGCGGGGCCGGCGCGTCCGGTGACCCGGTCCGGTCGGCCTTCTCGCGAGGGGCCTGATGACTGTTCGCGACCGGCCGGGCAGTCCTGCCACGGGTCCTGCCACGGGTCCCACCGCGGCGCACTCGTCCAGATGACATCCGGTTGTCGCTGTATCCACGAAACCTTCTTGGTAGGTTTGTGTCAAGGTAGGTCGTGAGCTTTTCATCGGAACGAAGCGTCATGGGGCGAAGGAGTCTGAGATGGCCGGCATGGATCTGAAGGGAACCGTCACCGTGGTGACCGGTGCTTCCAGCGGGATAGGCGCCGCCGTGGCGCGCGTCCTGGCGGCACGAGGTTCGGCTGTGGCCCTGGTCGCCAGGCGCGAGGACCGGCTCGTCGCGCTGGCCGAGGAGCTGACGGCGGCGGGCGGGCGAGCCCTGCCCGTGGAGGCCGACGTGACCGACGCGGAGCAGGCCCGCGCGGCCGTGGAGCGCGCCGTGGAGGAGTGGGGGCGGCTCGACATCCTCGTCAACAACGCCGGCGTGCCCCAGCGGGGCCCGCTGATGGACTCCTCACCCGCGGAGTTCGACCGGGTGGTGGGGGTGAATCTGCTCGGCAGCCTGTACTGCGCGCACGCCGCCCTGCCGTATCTGGTCGAGGCGGCCGCGAGTGAGCCCCGTCGGGTCGCCGACCTGGTCAATGTCAGCTCGGTGGCGGGGCACGTCGTTCACAAGACCACGAGCGTGTACAACGCGAGCAAGTTCGGGCTCAACGCGTACAGCGAGGCGCTGCGCCAGGAGGTGGCGGGCCGCCGGGTCCGTGTCTCGGTCCTCGAACCCTCCGCGGTGACCACCGACTTGTTCCCCCGCGAGGCGCGGGAGGCGATGGCCTCCCAGATCGGCTCCTACGAACGGCTGAGCGCCATGGACGTCGCCGACGCCGTGGAGTACGTCGTGACGCGGCCCGCGCACGCCGCGGTGAGTCAACTGCTCATCCGCCCCAGCGAGTCGGAGCGTTGAGCACCGCTTCAAGGCTTGCAGGCCTGTAGTCCCTGTAATCCCCAGTAGTCACTGTCATCCCTGTCATCCCCGTAATCCTGAGGCCCTTGAAAGAACCTACCTAGTAGGTTAACTTACTGGTTGGATAGGCCGTCGAAGTCCCTTGGGCACGCCAGTCCGGGGAGCGAGGTCCAGGAACCCCTTTGGGAGTGTCATGTCCGTGCCCCATACCCCCGCGAAGATCTACCGCGGCCGGGTGGCCGACCAGATCGTCGAGGACCTCCGCGAGCAGATCCTCAGCGGTGCCCTTCCGGACGGCTCGCGGCTGCCCTCCGAACGGGAACTGGCGGCGTCGTACGACGTCAGCGCGCCCACCATCCGTGAGGCGATCCGCGTACTCACCGCGATGGGCCTGGTCACCACCCGCAACGGCAGCCGGGCGACGGTCAACGCGCAGGGCGACACCCTGCTCGCCATGTCCATCGCCTCCGTCGTGCAGTTCGAGAAGGTCGGCGCCCGCGAGGTGTTCGGCCTGCTCGGCGCCCTCAACGCGTACGCCGCCGAACTCGCCGCCGAAAAAGCCTCCGACGAGGAGATCGCCGGCCTGCGGGCCGCGGCCGAGACGAGCGCGGCGGCCGAGGGCGTCGAACAGTCCGCCGCCGCGCTCCAGCAGTTCTTCGTCACCCTCTCCGAGATCTCCCACAACCCGCTGCTGGCCGCGCTGTGCCGGTTCATCACCGAGGTCCAGATCGGCCTCGCGGTCAAGCTGGCCGGCAGCGAGGGCAGGGACTGGGGGCGTATCGCGGGCGCCCTCCAGACGGAGCGCCTGCACATCGTGGACGCCATCGCGGGCCGCGATCCCGCCGTCGCCGCGTCCGCGGTCCGCGCGTACCACCAGAGCGCGGTGGAGCGGATCATCTCCGTCCGCAAGGGCGACGAGACCGCTGGATCCGACGTCGGGCTCACCGAGGCCCTCACCGCGTGGCTGCGCGCCAACGTGGGTCTTGGCGGGCAGGTCGCGAACCGAAGGAGCACGCTGTCGTGACGTATGTACTGGAGACCAGCACAGCCGGAACCAGCACAGCCGGACCAACCAGCGCCGCGGCTAGCGCGGCCGCGATCCGCACCGTCCGCGACGCCGCCTTCGACGTCCTGCGGCTGCACGGGCTGACCACACTGTTCGCCAACCCGGGCTCGACGGAGGTGTCCCTGCTCACCGACCTGCCCGAGGACCTGGAGTTCGTACTGGCCCTGCACGAGGGCTCGGTGGTCGGAGCGGCCACCGGCTGGGCCCTGTCACGCGAGCAGCCCGCGCTGGTCCTGCTGCACACCACGGCCGGCCTCGGCAACGCGGTGGGCGCGCTGGCCACCGCCCGCGTCAACCGGGCACCCCTCGTGGTCCTGGTGGGCCAGCAGGACCGCCGGCACCTCGCCCAGGAGCCCTTCCTCGCAGGGCGGTTGGACGGCCTGGCCGGGGACTACCCGGTCCGGGTGGAGTCACCGGTACGCGCCCAGGACGTGCCCGGCGCGATCGCACGGGCCGTGCACGCCGCCCGCGAGGGAAGAGGCCCCGCGCTGGTCCTCGTCCCCATGAACGACTGGGCGGAGCCCGCCGAGGACCTGCCCGTTCCCGCGCCCGTCGCACTGCGCCGGGCGGCGTCGGCGGACATCTCGGTCGTCGCCGAGGTCACCGCACTGCTCGCCGGAGCCACCGCACCGGCCCTCGTGGTCGGAGCGGGCGCGGACAACGAGGGCACGTGGACCGCGCTCACCTCCCTCGCCGAGCGGCTCGACTGCCCGGTGTGGCAGGAGCCCTTCGGGGCACGCGCCGGATTCCCGCAGGACCACCGGCTGTTCGCCGGACACCTGCCCTCCGACCGGCCCCGGCTGCGCGCCGTGCTCGACCCGTACGACCTGTTGCTCTGCGTGGGCGCGCCGTTCCTGCGCCAATACCCTTACGCACCGGGAGAGTTGACCGGAGCCCGAGTGGTGGTCGTCACCGACGACCCGGCCGAGGCGCACCGTGCTCCCGCCGAACTCGCCGTGGTCGCCGCGCTGCCCGACTTCTGCGACCGGCTCGCCCGCCGCACCCCGCCCCGGCCCGCGACGACCGAGCCTGTACCGAGGGCTCCGCACCCCGAACCCCCCGCCGCCGGGGAGCCGTTGAGCCCCTCCCACGTCCTGGCGGCGCTCGCGCAGCGGCTGCCCGCGGACACGGTGATCGTGGAGGAGACCCCTTCTTCCCGCCCGGACCTGCACGCCCTGCTGCCCGCCCGGCGGCCGCTCGGCTTCCTCAGCGCCGCCATGGGCGGGCTCGGGTTCGCGATGCCCGCCGCGATCGGCGTACGCATGGGACAGCCGCGCCGCCCGGTGGTCGCCGTCGTCGGTGACGGATCCTCGCTCTACCAGATCCAGTCCCTGTGGACCGCCGCGCACTACGGCGTGGGCGCCGTCTTCGTCGTCCTCGCCAACGGCCGCTACGCGGTGATGGACCGGCTCGCGGAGCAGCAGGGGGGCAAGCCGCCGTGGCCGTCCTTCGAGGAGGTCGACGTGGCCGGCCTCGCCGAGTCCTTCGGCTGCCCCGTCCGCAGGATCGACGACTACACGGACCTGTGCGAGACACTCGACGCGCTCTGCCCCGGGCTGGCCGACCGCACCGAGCCGCTCGTTCTCCAGGTGACCGTGAGCGCGCAGGGCGAGTTCAAGCCCTGATGCCCGGCGGACCGCGGAGGGCGTTCAAGCCCTGATGCCCGGCAGGCCGCGGAGCAGAGCCGCCAGGGACTCCTCCTCGGTCCGGCCCGCCGTGTCGACGGTCAACTGCCCGCCGTCCCACGGCTCGTAGGCGATACGCGCGATCTGCCCCCAGTCCGGCAGCGGTAGACCGGGGATGTCCGTCACGCGGGTCGCCGCACGCTCGCGGTGCTCGGCGGGGTCCGAGCAGACCACCTCCACCTCGACGGCGGTCACGCCGGCCCGGGCGGCCGCCTCGCGCCAGGCGGCCCGGGTGACCGGCAGTGGGTTCACCGACTCGGCGATCACGGTGTGCCCCTGCCTGAGGTGCTCCTCGGCGAGGGCGTACCCGACGACGTAGCCCGCCGGGCCGACCGGGTGGGTGGTCAACCCCGAGCGGACCAAGGCCTGTTCGATGGTGTCGACGCGGACGTGGACCGCCCCTGTGCGGAGGGCGAGGAGCCGGGCGAGCGTCGTCTTTCCGGTGGCGGGAAGGCCGCCGAGGATGATCAGCACGAGGCTCAGTGTGCCGCACGGGTGCCGCACAGGCGGGTCACCTTCGCGGCGTCTGCTGTGTGGGTCACGGGGTCCGGGCCGGGCCGAGTGAGCGCTCCGTGACCTCGGCCAGGTGGGCGGTGAAGACCTCGCGGGCGTCCGGAGCCAGCGTGCGCAGGGCCACCAGGGCCGTGATGACGACGTCGCAGAGTTCGGACCGTACGTCGTCCCAGGTGTGGCTCGTCCCCTTGCGAGGGTTCTGGCCGGTCGCGCCGATCACCGCCTGCGCGACCTCGCCGACCTCCTCGGAGAGTTTCAGCATGCGCAGGAGCAGCAACTCCCGCCCGGCGACTGCCTGGTTGGTGTCCAGCCAGGTGTGCAGGCGGTCGATCGAGTCCCAGACGACGTCGTCAGCGTCGTCAGCGTTTTCAGCATTTTCAGCGTCTTCGGCAGCGCGGTCAGCCATGCGAGCAGCTTGCCACCCCCGGGAGCACCCCTGGGACGGCGGCCGGACGCCTACTCGTCGAGTCCGGACGCCTACTCGTCGAACAGCGTTTCCTGCTCGCCCTCCGCCGCCTTCCGTACCCGCTGGTTCCGTGCGCCCACGACCGCCGCGGTGACCGCCGCCGTCACGCCCAGCGCGGCCGGCACCATCCAGCCGCGGTTCACCGCGTGCCCCAGCACCTGGTCGAGGGAGAGCCTGCCGGGTCCCGTCACGGCGAGACCCGCCGCCGTCAGGCCCAGGCTCGCCGCGTACTCGTAGCCGCCGCCCTGCGCGAAGAACCCGTTCGGCACGTGCACCGCCGCCGCGCCCGCCATCGCGCCGGCCGCCGCCGCCCCGGCCGCGGGGGTCGCGAGGCCCAGCGCGAGCAGTGCGCCGCCGCCCGCCTCGGCGAGCCCCGCCGCCGTCGCACTCGTCCTCCCGGGTGAGTAGCCCATGGACTCCATGGCCATCCCGGTGTTCCGGAGCCCGCCCCCGCCGAACCAGCCGAACAGCTTCTGCGCCCCGTGCGCGGCCAGCACGCCGCCGGTGCCCAGGCGGAGCAGCAGCAGTCCCAGATCACGTCGGTCGAAACAGGTCACGGTTACTCCCGGAACGGACGGGGTGGAGGGACCTCCACCGTCGCACCGATAACCCCCACCCGGCGCGCCCGTGCCGCCGTTCGGGTGGCGGCCCCCGGACAGCGGTGTGAGTCTGGCTGGCATGACGATTCAGGTAGCCAAACTCAGCGACCCGGCCGTCCGGGCGTTCGTCACCGCTGTGAACGCCCACGACCGCGACGCCTTCCAGGCCGTTCTCGCCTCGGGCGCCACTATGTCCGACGACGGTTCCGACCGTGACCTCGCCGACTGGACCGACCGGGAGATCTTCTCCTCGCACGGCCACATGGACGTGGACAACGAGTCCAAGGGCGGCCGCTCCCTCATCGCCCGCTACAGCAACGACGCCTGGGGCGAGATGAAGACGAGGTGGAGCTTCACCGTCGACGACGGCGGCAGGATCTCCCGCTTCGAGACGGGTCAGGCGTAACCAACCGTCACAACCCGCGGGCGGGGTTCGACCGTCACTACTCGCGGGCGGGGTTCGACCGTCACCACCCGCCGCCGGGGTTAGACCG
The DNA here is from genome assembly GCF_044744645.1 of Streptomyces sp. NPDC087263. Taxonomy (NCBI): domain Bacteria; kingdom Bacillati; phylum Actinomycetota; class Actinomycetes; order Kitasatosporales; family Streptomycetaceae; genus Streptomyces; species Streptomyces sp. NPDC087263. The sequence continues at coordinate 430,807 of NZ_JBIUYT010000001.1, read as the reverse complement.
TCACCACTCGCGGCCGGGCGCTCGGGCGCGCGCCCTGCGTCACAACTCGCCGCCAGGGTCTTGCCCTTGCGTGCACTCCAACTCCTAGCGTCCACACTATGGAGACCTTCGAGCACCACAGGACACTGGGCCGCAGCGGCATCGAGGTCAGCGCCCTCGGCTTCGGCTGCTGGGCGATCGGCGGCGAGTGGGGGACCCCCGACGGGCAGCCCCTGGGCTGGGGCAAGGTCGACGACGAGGAGTCCGTACGGGCCGTACGCCGCGCCCTCGACCTCGGCGTGACGTTCTTCGACACCGCCGACGCGTACGGCACCGGGCACAGCGAGCGGGTTCTCGCGCGCGCCCTCGGCAAGCGCCGCGCCGATGTCGTCGTCGCCACCAAGTGGGGCAACCTGATCGACGAGGAGCGCCGCGTCGCGCTCGGGAGTGACGACTCACCGGCGTACGCCCGACGCGCGCTGACCGCCTCCCTGCGCCGCCTGGACACCGACTACATCGACCTCTACCAACTGCACATCTCCGACGCCGACCCTGACCGCGCCGTCGAACTCCGCGACGCCTGCGAGGAGTTCGTGAGCGAGGGGCTGATCCGCGCGTACGCCTGGAGCACCGACGACCCCGAGCGGGCGGCGGTCTTCGCGGCGGGCGAGCACTGCGCCGCCGTACAGCACTGTCTGAACATCCTCCAGGACGCCCCCGAACTCCTGGCGCTCTGCGAGGAGTCGAACCTCGCGAGCATCAACCGCAGCCCGCTCGCGATGGGTCTGCTGACCGGCAAGCACGCGCCGGGGCGCGCCCTCGAAGCGGGCGACATCCGCAACGCGCCGCCCGCCTGGCTGCCGGGCTTCAACGAGAGCAGCGGCGCAGACCCGGACTGGCTCGCCAGGGTCGACGCCCTCAGGGACATCCTCACCAGCAACGGCCGTACGCTCGCGCAGGGCGCCCTCGCCTGGATCTGGGCGCGCAGCCCGCGTACCGTCCCGATCCCCGGTTTCCGCTCGGTCGCCCAGGTCGAGGAGAACGCGGGCGCGATCGCCGAAGGGCCGCTCACCGCCGAGCAGTTGACCGAGGTCGACCGGGTTCTCGGACGGTAAGCGGCCCCAGGGACCGCCGAACGGCTACTGGACGAACTGCTGGGGAGTCGGAGCCGCGGCGTGCCGTGCCGGGCCGCCCTGCTCCTTCAGTGAGATCTGCCCCTTCTTGATGGTCGCGAGGCGCGGCGCACGGCGGGCGATGGACGAGTCGTGGGTGACCATGATGAAAGTCAGCCCGTACTCGTGCCACAGCCCGTCGAGCAGGCCCATGATGTCGTCGCGGGTGCCCTCGTCGAGGTTGCCGGTCGGCTCGTCGGCGAGGAGCACCTTCGGCTTCTTGACCAGGGCACGCGCGATGGCGACACGCTGCTGCTGGCCGCCGGACAGCTCCGACGGCGCATGGGTCAGCCGGTCGCCGAGGGCGACCGAGGCCAGCGCCTCGGCGGCCCGCTCGCGCCGCTCCTTGGGCTTCACGCCGAGCGGGACGAGCGCCGTCTCGACGTTCTCCTGCGCGGTCAGGGTCGGGATGAGGTTGAACGACTGGAAGATGATGCCGATCTTCTCGGCGCGCAGCCGGGTCAGCTTGGCCTCGCTGATGGAGGCGAGGTCCACGCCGTCCAGCTCGACGCTGCCCGAGGAAGGGCGGTCAAGGCCGCCGATCATCTGCAGCAGGGTGGACTTGCCGCCACCCGTGGGGCCCTGGATGACGAGCTGGTCGCCGTCCTCGATGGTGAGGTCGATGCCGCGCAGCGCCTCCACCGTGTCCTTGCCCCGCGTGTAGCGCTTGGTGACGCCGGTGAGCTTGTACATGAGTTCTCCGAAGATGAAGCAGGTGAGGTGAGGTGAGGAAAGGGGGGCGGGGCGCCGCGACCCGGGGGGAACGGACGCGGCGCCCCAGCTCAAGGGGCCGACCCGAAGGCCGGTTGCCCGAGGGCCTGTTACTGAACGCTGCGCAGCGCGTCCGCCGGGCGCATCCGGGAGGCGCGCCAGCCGCCCATCGCGCCGGCGATCAGACCGCCGGCGATGGCCAGGCCCGCAGCGAGCGCGATGGTGGTGAGCGAGACCGGTGCGGAGAGCGCGATGTCCATGGTGTTGGTGGCCGCCTGCTGGGCGCCGCCGCCCATGCGACCGCCGCCGCCTCCACCCGCGCCGGCCGTGGAGCCGAGCTCCGCGGTCAGCGTCGGGCTGATCGCCGTCACGGTGTACGCCGCGCCGAGACCGATGGCGATGCCGAGCGCGCCGCCGATCAGACCGTTCACGATGGACTCGCCGACGACCTGCCGGGTGACCTTGCGGGACGGCCAGCCGAGCGCCTTGAGGGTGCCGAACTCACGCACCCGGCGGGAGACGGCGGAGGAGGTGAGCAGCGCCGCCACCAGGAACGCGGCGATGAGCACCGCGATGGACAGCCACTTGCCCACGCTGGTCGCGAGGTTGGAGGCGGTGGACAGCGAACCCGAGACGGTGTCCGCGAGGTCGGCGGAGGTGGTGACCGTCGTACCCGAGATGTTCTTCTGGATGGCCGCCTTGACCGTGTCGATCTGCTTCGAGTCGGTCGCGGTGACGTAGATGGTGGTGACCTCGTCGGCCGAGTCGCCCAGCGTCTGTGCCTGCTTCAGCGGCAGGTAGACGTCGGTGGTCGACTCGCTGCTGTCCGGTGTCGCGATGCCGATGATGTCGTACTTGGTGTCCGAGATCGTGATCGTCTTGGCGGTGGTGAGCTCGTTCTCCTTGGCGTACGACGCGCTGACCACCGCGACCTTGGAGTTGGACTGCGCCGTCGTGAAGGTCGTGCCCGTGGTGATCTTCGACGTGGCGAGCGGGCCGAGATCCTGGTTGGTGACGTCGACGCCCGCGACGGTGTACGAGTTCACGTCGAAGGACGCGCCGCCGCCCTGTACGCGGGGCTGGCCGCCGCCCTGGCCGGCACCGCCGCCCTGGCCGGAGGGCGCCGCGGACTCCGCGGTGCCCTGGGTGAAGGAGCCGTCGACCTTGGTGACGTTCAGGCTCAGCGCGCCGACCGCGCTCGCCACGCCCGCCTGATCGGCGACCTCGGTGACGAGCGAGGCCTTGAGGGCCTGCCCGCCCTGAGGCATCACGCGGTCCGAGCTCTGGGTTTCGCTGCTGTCCGAGCCTGCGTTGAAGTCGAACTTGGGCCGGCCCGACGCTCCGTCCGTGGGTGCTGCCTGTGCCTTGGTGACCGTCATGTCGGTGCCGAGCCCGTACAGCGAGGTCAGGACCTTGTCCTGGGCCTGCGTCATGCCGGCCGACACCGAGTTGACGGTGATGACCAGCGCAATACCGAGCGCCAGACCCAGGGCGATGACCAGGGCCGCCTTCTTGCGCCGGCTCAGCTCACGCTTGAGATAGATGCCAAACATCCCGTTCCTCAAAGGTTCTTGGCGCCCGCTGTGGGCGCGGCCACAAGCTATGGACGGAAGCTTTGAGTCAGGCTGAGTAAGGGATGTGTAAGGGCTGAGAATGTGAGGCCCGATATCAATATTTCATCAGACAGCTGATTCCTAAGTTCCCTAGGGGTGACTGCCAGGTAGTGCCTGTTGAGTGGCTTCTTGGTGAAGAACGGCGGGCCCGTCCGGTACGTATCTCCCGGTGGGACGGTGGATGGGTGTACGGGGCGGGTCCGCGCCTCTTTCGGCATGTCGCGCACGCGTCGTCGGCGCGTTCCCGTCCGTTGCCTTTGCGCTCCCTTTGGGAACGCGGTGGATTTTCTTTGTCACCCCGCCGTGTGGTGTCACAGACTGCCTCTGTACGGTCCCGGGGTGCGTGATTCCACCCGGCTCTCCCGTCGTGCCGCCCTCGGCCTCGCCGCGGCTGCCGTTCCGCTTGCCGCGGCCGTCCCCGCTGCCGCCGCGACCACGATCGGCGGTGAGCGGCTCACCCGCGGCGGTGTTCAGGTGAGTGGCGCCTCCGGTCTGCCCAAGGGGCTCACCGCCCGCTCCTGGCTCGTCGCGGACCACGACAGCGGCGAGGTGCTCGCCTCGTACGACGCGCACCGGCGCCTCGCGCCCGCGTCCACCCTCAAGATGCTGTTCGCGGACACCGTGCTGGACAGGTTCGAGCGGACCGAGAAGCACACGGTGACCGCCGCCGACCTGGCGGGGATCCCCTCCGGCTCCAGCCTCGTCGGCGTCCGGGCCGGAATCACGTACACCGTCGAGGAGTTGTGGCTCGGCGTCTTCCTGCGCTCCGGCAACGACGCCGTGCACGTGCTCAGCCACATGAACGGCGGCGTCGACGAGACGGTCGCGCAGATGCAGGCCAAGGCCGAGGATCTACAGGCCCTGGACACCAAGGTGGTCAGCCCCGACGGCTTCGACCACGAGGGTCAGCTGTCGTCGGCGTACGACCTGACGCTCTTCGCCCGGCACGGGCTCGCCGACGCCGACTTCCGCGCCTACTGCGCGACGAGGACCGCGGACTTCCCGGCCGGCGGCAAGAAGACCTTCCAGATCCAGAACACCGACCGCCTGCTGACCGGCGCGGACGGCGTGGCGGTGTACGACGGCCTGATCGGTGTCAAGAACGGTTATACGAGCAACGCCGGCAACACCTTCACAGGCGCCGCGACCCGCGACGGGCGGACCCTCCTCGTCACCGTGCTGCACCCGAAGAGCGGCGGCGGTGGCGTCTACGAGGAGACGGCCGCGCTGCTGGACTGGGGGTTCGGGGAGGGCACGAAGGCCAAGTCCGTGGGCACGCTGGTCGAGCCGCTCGGTGCGGGTGGCACGGGCGGTGCGAGCGCGACGCCCGCACGGCAGGGGGTGGCAGGCGCTTCCGCCTCCAGCGCCGCGAACAAGTCCTCGTGGGGGATGGCGGGCGGGGCCGGGGGAGCGGTGGCGCTGCTCGCGGGCGGCACACTCGCCCTGCGCAACCGCGGACGCGGATCCGGGGGCGGCAACCACCGCCGTTGAGTGGTGTGTGTGGTGCGGCAACCATCGCCCTCGAGCGGGGCAACCACCGCCGTTGAGCGACGTGTGCGTGGTGGGCAACCACCGTGTGCGCGTGCGGGGTGGCGACGGCCACCGTCGGCCGGCAGATGTGCGGTAGCAGCCGTCCGAGGCCCGGTGCATACCCCGCGGTCCTGCGCGAGGTCCGCCCCCTCCGGGCCGCGGACGGCTGCTCCTCCCCCCTCGGCGCGGACCGTGGTGTACACCGTGGCCGTACCGAAGTCCTGCGCTCCAAGTGTGAAGCTCTGATGGAGGAGAGGTTGAGCATATGCCCGCCACCGGCCTTTATGGTCCGGAGGTTCAGCTTCCGTTTGTGCAGGTTGAGGATGTGACGCGGCGGGCGCGGGCCTGCGCGGCCCTCTCAGCCGCGCCCCGCGTACGGCATCGCCGTCGCCAGCACGGTCGCGAACTGCACGTTCGCCTCCAGGGGCAGCTCCGCCATGTGCCGCACGGTGCGCGCCACGTCGGCCACGTCCATCACCGGCTCGACCGCCGTCTCCCCGTTCGCCTGGAGGGTTCCGGTTCGCATGCGTTCGGTCATGTCGGTCGCCGCGTTGCCGATGTCGATCTGACCGCAGGCGATCCGGTACGGACGCCCGTCCAGGGACAGTGACTTGGTCAGTCCGGTCAGCGCGTGCTTGGTCGCCGTGTACGGGGCCGAGTGCGGGCGCGGGGTGTGCGCGGAGATCGAGCCGTTGTTGATGATCCGGCCGCCCTGCGGGTCCTGCCCCTTCATCTGCCGGTACGCCGCCTGCGCGCACAGGAACGCCCCGTTGAGGTTGGTGTCCACGACGTGCCGCCAGGCCTCGTACGGCAGCTCCTCGAACGGGACGCCGCCGGGGCCGAACGTGCCGGCGTTGTTGAAGAGCAGGTCGAGCCGCCCGAAGCGGTCGTGCACGGCCGCGAAGAGGGCCTCGACGTCGTCGGGGCGTGCGACGTCGGTCCGTACGGCGATGGAGGGCCCCTCGGGGGCGAGGGCGGCCGTCTCGTCCAGCAGCTGAGGCCGGCGTCCGGCGAGCGCCACCGACCAGCCGGTGCGCAGCAGTTCCACGGCCACGGCACGTCCGATGCCCGATCCTGCTCCGGTGACCACCGCGATCTTCGTTTGCATGGCATTCATGGCCCCGCAGCGTACGGGAGGCCCCGGGCGGACTCCGTCATGCGGAACTCACGCGTCCGCCATCCTGCTGTTGTGTACGCGCCAAGCTGACGTTGATCGCGACCACTCCAATGGCAGGCACCACCACCGTCAGGGGAGGGCCAGATGACATCCGCAGCCCACACGCATCCGTCGCAGCACACCCCCGAACTCCGCGCCGTCGCCCGCCACATCGGCCGCCGCAGCTTCCTCACCCACACCGCGGCGGCCGCCGCGGTGGCGTTCGCCGTCAACCTGCCGACCGCGGGCGTGGCGAGCGCCGCCGAACTCGACGCCTCGAAAATCACCGAGGACCCCTTCACGCTCGGGGTCGCCTCGGGCGATCCGCTGCCCGGCTCCGTCCTCCTGTGGACGCGGCTCGCGCCGGCCCCGTACCAGCCCGACGGCGGTCTGCCCGCCGAACGCGTCACCGTGCACTGGGAGTTGGCCCACGACGACCGCTTCCGCCGGATCGTGAGACGCGGAACGGCCACCGCACACCCCGAGTTCGACCACACCGTGCATGTCGAGGTCGGCCACCTCGCCGCCGACCGGGTCTTCTACTACCGCTTCCGGACGGGCGGTTGGATCAGCGAGACGGGCCGCACGCGCACGACGCCCGCCCCTCACACCCAGGCGTCGGCCCTCACCTTCGCCGCCGTCTCCTGCCAGTCCTACACGGACGGTTACTTCACCGCGTACGGCCATCTCGCCGAGGACGATGTCGACGTGGTCTTCCACCTCGGCGACTACCTGTACGAGTACGCGGTCAACTCCGTCGGCGGCTACCGCAACTACACCGACCGGGTCATCCCCGCCCTCTTCAACCACGAGACCCTGACCCTGGAGGACTACCGCCTGCGGTACGCCCTCTACAAGTCCGACCCGGACCTGCGCGCCGCACACGCCGCGCACCCCTTCGTCGTCACCTGGGACGACCACGAGACCGAGAACAACTACGCCGACGACATCCCCGAGAACGACGTACCGCCGGAGGAGTTCCTGCTGCGCCGCGCCGCCGCGTACCGCGCGTACTGGGAGAACCAGCCGCTGCGCCGACCGCAGCAGCCGGCGGGGCCCGACATGCAGCTCTACCGGCGGCTGGGCTGGGGCCGGCTCGCCCAGTTCGACATCCTCGACACCCGGCAGTACCGCTCCGACCAGGCGTACGGCGACGGACTCGACCTCCCCGGCCCCGAGATCGACGACCCGGCGCGCACGATGACCGGTGAGACGCAGGAGCGATGGCTGCTCGACGGCTGGCGCGGCTCACCGGCGCTGTGGAACGTCGTCCCGCAGCAGGTCAACTTCGCCCAGCGGAAGTTGGACATCGCTCCGGTCGCCCGGCTGTCGATGGACGCCTGGGACGGCTACCGCGCCTCGCGCCGGCGCGTCCTGGACGGGGCGAAGGCGGCCGGGATCGAGAACCTGATGGTCCTCACCGGCGATGTGCACGTGGCGTACGCCTACGACATCAAGGACGACTTCGACGACCCGTCGTCGGCGACGCTCGGTACGGAGATCGTCGCCACGTCGATCTCCAGCGGCAGGGACGGCGCCGACAGGCCCACCACCTGGGACACGTACACCGGGGCCAACCCGCACATGAAGTTCTACAACGGGCGGCGCGGCTATGTGACGGTCGAGCTGGGGCGGGAGGCGGCGCGGGCGGACTTCAAGACGGTGTCCGGGGTGTCGACGCCGGGCGCTCCGATCACGACGGCGGCGTCGTTCGTGACGGAGGTGGGCGACCAGGGCCTCAAGCCTGCCTGATCCCCGGCCGGTTCGGCTCTGATCGGCTCGCTCCGATCGGTTCGGCTCGGCTCCGATCGGTTCGGTTCGGCTCTGAATCGGTTCGGGTCGGCTCTGAATCGGTTCGGTTCTGATCAGTTCGTCTCCGAGGGATAGCGGACGCCGATGCGGTCCCGGATCGCGTCGAGCGTCCGCATCACGGCGAGGGTGCCGTCGAGGGGGACCAGCGGGGACTCGGTCTCGCCGGCTCGCAGGGCGCGCATGACCTCGGCGGCCTCGTGTTTGAGGCTGTTGCGGGGGCCGTGTGCCGGGTCGGCCGTGAACTCCTCGGGGTCGCGGCCGTCACGGTGCAGGACGAAGCGGTCCGCGAAGAAGAAACCGTCCGGGACGTCGATGCGGCCCTCGGAGCCGGTGACCGAGGCGGCGGTGGGCGTGCCACCGGTGAGAGAGCAGTGCACCGAAGCGAGAGCGCCGCTCTCGAAGGAGAGCACTGCTCCAGTCTGGAGATCGATGCCCTCGTCGGAGAGCACTGCTCTCGCGACAACGTCCGAGGGCTCCCCGAGCAGCAGCTGCGCGAACGACACCGGATAGACCCCCAGATCGAGAAGCGCGCCACCGCCCTGCGCCGGGTCGCGCAGCCGGTGCGAGGGCGGCAGTGTCCCATTCCTCGCCCCCGGCAAGAGGTGTCCGGCTATCCCGAAGTCGGCCTGGACCGTGCGCACTTCACCGACCGCACCGTCCTCGACGAGCGCCTTGAGCCGCCGGATCAGCGGATTGCAGTACGTCCACATGGCCTCCATCAGGAAACGGTCGTGCCGGCGCGCGAGTGCGACCAGCTCCTCCGCCTCCCGTGAGTTCAGCGTGAACGCCTTCTCGCACAGCACATGACGCCCCGCCTCCAGGCACATCCCGGCCGCGGCCCGGTGCGCCGAGTGCGGGGTGGCGACGTACACCACATCCACGTCCGCGTCCTCGGCGAGCGAGGCCCAGTCCCCGTACGCCCTGGGAATCCCGAACCGTTCCGCGAACGCCTTCGCCGAGGCGTCCGTCCGCGAGGCCACGGCCACCACCTCGGCGTCCGGCAGGTCCACCAGGTCCGCCGTGAACGCCGCGGCGATCCCGCCCGTCGCCAGAATCCCCCACCGCACGCGATCCACTGCCATCTCCGGCCCCTCGCTCTGTGACCCCTGTGACTTCTGTGACCCTCTGTGACCTCTGCGGCCTCCATGGCCCCGAACACGCTGTTCGAACTGAGAGCATAGGTGGCGAATCACTCGGAGAGGGAGGGGCGCATGCCCGAGCGTGGCACTACCGCGCGGGAGCAGGAGGGCCGGGAGGGACGGGAAGGCGGGGAGGGGCGCATATCGGACACGGTCGTCGCCGCGTTGCCCGGTGCACGCGGCACCGCCGCCCTCCGCCGCACCGGACTCCTCGTCACCCTGATCCTCGGCGGCCTCACCGCCACACCCCCGCTGGCGATGGACATGTACCTCCCCTCGCTGCCGGAGGTCACCAGATCCCTGCACGCCCCCGCCGCGACCGTGCAGCTCACCCTCACCGCCTGCCTCGCGGGCATGGCGCTCGGGCAGCTGGTCGTCGGCCCGATGAGCGACCGATGGGGACGGCGCAGGCCGCTGCTCGTGGGCCTGCTCATCTACATCCTGGCCACCGCGGTGTGCGCCACCGCCCCGAACATCGAACTCCTCGTCACCTTCCGCCTCGCCCAGGGCCTGGCGGGCGCGGCCGGGATCGTCATCGCGCGGGCGGTCGTCCGCGATCTGTACGACGGCGTGGAGATGGCCCGCTTCTTCTCCTCCCTCATGCTGATCTCCGGCGTCGCCCCGGTCATCGCGCCGCTCATCGGCGGGCAGATCCTGCGGATCACCGACTGGCGGGGTGTGTTCGTGGTCCTCACCGGGGTCGGTATCGCGTTGACGGCGGTCGTCTGGTTCCGGCTGCCCGAGACCCTCGCGCCCGCCGACCGGCACAGCGGCGGCGTGGCCGAGGCGCTGCGCTCGATGCGCGGACTGCTGGCCGACCGGGTCTTCACCGGTTACATGCTCGCGGGCAGCTTCACCTTCGCCGCGCTGTTCGCGTACATCTCCGCCTCGCCCTTCGTGATCCAGGAGATCTACGGCGCCTCCCCGCAGACCTTCAGCCTGCTCTTCGGCATCAACTCCGTCGGCCTGGTGATCGTCGGCCAGATCAACGGCAAGATCCTGGTCGGCCGGGTCAGTCTCGACAAAGTTCTCGCCGTCGGCCTGGCGGTCGTCACGCTCGCCGCGACCGCGCTGCTGCTGATGTCCACGGGTGTCTTCGGCGAGCCCGGGCTCGTTCCGGTCGCCGCCGCGCTGTTCGTGCTGATGTCGGCGATGGGCGTGGCCATGCCCAACACCCAGGCGATGGCCCTGATGCGGGTCAAGCACGCCGCGGGTTCCGCTTCCGCGCTCCTGGGTACCTCCTCCTTCCTCATCGGTGCGATCGCCTCGCCCCTCGTCGGCATCGCCGGGGAGCACACGGCCGTCCCGATGGCCGTCGTCCAACTGGTGGCGGTACTGGTGGCCGCCGCCTGCTTCGTGGGACTGTGCCGTCCCTGGCAATGGGGGTCCCCCCGCTCGATCGGAGCCGAGAGCGGGGGATGACGCACATCGGACGGAAAGGCGGCGGACAGCTGAGCGCGCCGAGACTGCGCATCGACTCACCGGAACGGGCCGGGCTCGACCCCGGAGAACTGAAGCACCTCGTACGGGAGGTACGCGCTCTCACCGGCGGGGCGGACCCCTGGGCGGCGGGCCTCGTCCTGGTCGCCGGGCGCGGTCCGGTCATCGCCGTCGAGGAGGCGGCGGGGTGGGCGGTCCGCTACGCGTCGTACGACCAGGAGGCGGAGACGGGGGTCGAACTGCCGCCCGGGGCACGGGTGCCCGCGACCGTCGACACACCCTTCGATCTGGCCTCCCTCACCAAACTGTTCACGGCGGTCGCCGCGGTGCAGCAGTTGGAGCGGGGCACGCTCGGTATCGACGCGCGTGTCGGCGCGTATCTGCCGGACTTCCGCGCGGTCGTCGAACACGGCCTGACCGTACGGCAGTTGCTCACCCACACCTCCGGGTTGCGGCCCGAAGTCGCGCTGTACAGCTGCCCGGACGACCGGGCGCGGCTCGCGATGCTCCGGGCGGAGGCGCCCGAGTCGGAGCCGGGGGAGTACGTCTACTCGGACGTGAACCTGCTCCTCCTCCAGCATGTCCTCGAGCGCGTCACCGGGCGCACGCTGGACGTCCTCGTGCGTGACGGGATCACCCGGCCGCTCGGGATGACGGCCACGGGCTTCGGGCCGTGTCCCGGGGCGGCGGCCACGGAGGACCAGCGGTGGCCGTGGGCGAAGGCCGATCGGGGCATGCTGCGGGGTGTGGTCCACGACGAGAACGCCTGGGCCCTCGGCGGTGTGGCGGGTCACGCCGGCCTCTTCTCCACGGGCCGCGACCTCGCCGTCTTCTGCCGCACCCTCCTCGCCGGCGGCTCCTACGGCCCCGCCCGCATCCTCGGCCCCGACTTCGTCGAACTCATGCTCACCCCGCCCGGCCTCGGCTTCGCCCTCGACCAGGCCTGGTTCATGGGCGACCTCGCGGGGCGCGGTGCCGCGGGCCATACGGGGTTCACGGGGACGTCGCTGGTACTCGACCCGGCGACGGACACGTTCGTGGTGTTGCTGGCGAACACGGTGCATCCGCGGCGCCGGCCGGCCGACAACGGGCCGCGGGCGGCGGCGGGGACGCGGATGGCCCGGGCGGTGCGGGGGGCTTGAGGGGGAGTTTTTTCGCCCCCTCCGCCCCTGCCCGTCCCTTGTTTCTGGGGCTCCGCCCCAGACCCCGCCAGGGGGCGCCGCCCCCTGCACCCCCGCTCCTCAAACGCCGGAGGGGCTGAACCCCTTTAGCCCGTCCGGCGTTTGAGGACGAGGCCGTTCAGGCCGACAGCGGGGGTCTGGGGGCGGCAGTCCCCAGAAACGGGACGGGCAGGGGCGGCGGGGGCGAAGAAACCAACCCCCACCCCACCAACCGTAGAATCACGACGTGACCGCCCCCGCCGAAACCCTCCGCACCGCCCTCGCCGGCCTTCTCGACGGCCTCCCCCCGAAGGCGGCCACGCAGGCGGTGGAGCGGCTGATCGCGAACTACCGGGGTCGCACCCCGACGCACACCCCGGTCCTGCGCGACCGCTCGGACGTGGTCGCGTACGCGGCGTACCGGATGCCCGCGACCTTCGAGGCGGTACGCACCGCGCTGGACGCGTTCGCGGACGCGGCCCCCGGCTGGGCGCCGGACAGCCACGTGGACGTCGGCGGCGGCACCGGCGCGGCGACCTGGGCGGTGAACGCGACCTGGGAGGGCACGCGCCCGGTCAGGGTGCTCGACTGGGCGGAACCGGCGCTCGCGCTGGGCCGGGAAATCGCCGCGGCGAACCCGGAGTTGAAGTCCGCCGAGTGGCACCGCTCTCGTATCGGAGCAGCGCTCACCATCGAGAGCACCGCTCTCGTCACCGTCTCCTACGTCCTGGGCGAACTGACCGACGCCGACCGCGCCCACGTCGTCGACGCCGCCGCGTCCGCCGCCCAGGCCGTCGTGATTATCGAGCCGGGCACCCCGGACGGCTACGCCCGTGTCATCGAGGCCCGCGACCGGCTGACCGGCGCCGGGTTCCAGGTCGCCGCGCCCTGTCCGCACAGCGCGGGCTGCCCCATCGTCCCCGGCGAGGACTGGTGTCACTTCTCGGCCCGGGTCAGCCGTTCCTCGCTGCACCGCCAGGTCAAGGGCGGCTCCCTGCCGTACGAGGACGAGAAGTTCAGCTATGTCGCCGCGACCCGCTTCCCGTCGGCCCCGGCTCCGTCCCGCGTCGTCCGCAAGCCGCAGATCCGCAAGGGCCAGGTGCTCCTGGACCTGTGCGAGACCGAGCCCTCCCTCCGCCGGGAAACGGTCAGCAAGCGCCACGGGCTCCTGTACAAGGCGGCCCGCGACGCGGTCTGGGGCGACGCATGGCCGCCGCCCCAGGGGGACTGACTCCGTCCCTGGGGGACTGACTCCGCCCCAGGGAGGCTGACTCCGCTTCAGGGGGACTAACTCTGCTCCTCCGCACTGCGGCGCTCTTCCTGCAGCTTGCGCAGCAGTTCACGTTTCTGAGCCTGGGGGTCCTGGCTCACGCCGACCTGCTTGCCCCGGCCCCCGCCGCGCAGCGCCTTGCGGCCCAGGTTGCTGCGGCCTCCGCCGACGCCCAGCATGTTTCCGCCTCGGCTCATCTCGGGTCTCCCTCTTCGGTTCACGGCGAGACGATTCGTCTCGCCAGATACCTACCACTGTCCAGCGAGACGCACCGTCTTGTCAACCTGGTAAATTCACCCCATGGTCCAGAAGCCCTCTCAGTCCTTGGGTAATCCCGCCCCGTCCCCAACCAAACCCACCCCCGACTCCACCCGCCGCAGCGAGAGGTCCCGCCGCGCCATCTATGACGCCGCCCTTTCCCTCGTCAGCGAGGTCGGCTATCCGAAGACCACCATCGAGGGCATCGCCGCCCGCGCCGGCGTCGGCAAGCAGACGATCTACCGCTGGTGGTCGTCGAAGGCGGACGTGCTCCTGGAGGCGTTCATCGATCTCAGTGCCCAGGCGGCGGAGGCCGCGTCCCGGCCCGAGATCCTGGGGGAGCAGGCGGCGTACGAGATCCCGGACACCGGCGATCTGGAGGCCGACCTCAAGCTGGTCCTGCGCGGCACCGTCGACGAGCTCCTCGACCCCAAGTTCGAGATCCCCTCGCGCGCGCTGGCTGCCGAGGGTGTCGTCAACGAGCAGGTCGGCGTCGAGTTCGTGACGAAACTCCTCGAACCCCAGCTCCAGCTGTATGTGAAGCGGCTGCGCTCCGCCCAGGACGTCGGCCAGGTCCGCCAGGGCGTCGACCTGCGCATCGCCCTGGAGCTCTGGGTCTCCCCGCTCGCCCAGCGCTGGCTCCAGCGCACCGGCCCGATCGACTACGCCTACACGGACGCCCTCGTCGACTACGCCCTCCACGGCCTCGCCCCGCGCTGACCGGCAGCCGCTCAACGCGGGATGGCGGCGACATATATCACACCAAAAGGCGCGAACATGCCTGATTCCTGCCACAGGCGCATCGCCCCCGCCCACCCCGGATGTCAGCTCTGGCCACCTGGGGCGCAGGATGGTGGGACCATGGGCAGGACGCAACACGTGGCCACTACGGCGAGGCGAGGCGATACATGAGCGCAGAGTCCGGCAGCCGCTCCGGCGCGCAGGGCAGGATCTCCCAGTGGCTGCGTGGCCGCCGCCCCAAGGAGACCGCCGACGACGGCAGCGGGCGTGAAGCCCTGCTGCTCGCCGCTGCCGCAGCCGGGTTGCCGCTCGCGCAGGCCGCGTACCCCTCCGGGTACCGGTGTTCCTGTGACCGCGTGGGCTGTCCCACCCCCGCGCGCCACCCCATCTCCTTCGCCTGGCAGACGCAGTCCACCACCGACCGCGCCCAGATCGAGCGTTGGGCCCGCCACCAGCCGCGGGCCAACTTCATCACCGCGACCGGCATGGTGCACGACGTCCTGGACGTGCCGCTGGAGGCGGGGCGCGAGGCGCTGGAGCGGCTGCTGGCCTCCGGGATCGAGGTCGGACCCGTCGCCCAGTCCGGCGCCGACCGGATGCTCTTCTTCACGGCCACCCGCGGTACGCCCGAGGACCCGGACGAGTGGTGGCCCTGCGAGCTGGACTGCCACCCCGAGACGATGGACGAGCACCCGGGGCTGCGCTGGCACTGTCGCGGGTCCTACGTCCTCGTGCCGCCGGCCCAGCTCCCCGGTGATCTGACGGTCGACTGGGTACGGGGCCCCGAGCACCCTCTGCCGGACCCGCTCACCATCCTCGAAATGCTGACCGACGCCTGTGCCCGCTACGTGGGAGACGGTTCGGACCAACTGGCGGCCTGGCCCCACCGGGGCTGAACCCCTGCGGGGCCGGGGCTACTCGCCCTTCGCCCCCGTCAGCCCCTGCACCCGGCTCAGGAACTCCACCTGCTGGTCCCCCGACCCCTTCGCCGGGTCAAGCACCGCCTCGTTGGAGACGAACTCCAGCGTGAGGGACTGCTTCAGCTCGCCGGTCATCAGGGCCTTGATGTTCGCGTCGGTGACGTTGAGGTCGACGCCCTGTGCGGCGGTCTGCTTCTCGTAGTGGCGGGTGGTGAAGAAGACCAGCGCGCTGCCGTCCGTGGTGCGCAGCCCGACGGGGGCGTAGTCACCGGAGTTGAGCGGCTCGTCGACGTACTGCCGGGCCAGGCCCGGCTTGCTCGCGTTCTTCTCGCGCAGGGCCCGCCACTCGGTGGTGTGGGCGCCGGGCGCGAAGGTGTCGCCGCCGCTCGCCAGATACGTCGCGTACGCCTGGCCCAGTTTGTCCGGCGCGACCGCGAGGGCCGCGTCGTCCGCCGTGACCGGCTGCGCCCAGCCGTCCGCGTCCTTCTCGAACTCCGGTACGTCGTCGGTGGCCAGGACGGTCAGATACGAGGCCTGCCACACGTCGTTCGCGCTGCCCCGGGTGAACACCAGCAGCCAACGGGTGTCGCCCGAGCCCTTGTTGGCCTGAGTGTCCGCCAGGAACCAGCGCGGCCAGCCCGCCTTCTCGGGGATGGTGAACTTCGCGTCGGTCAGCTCCAGCGGAGCGGGCGCCGGGTTGCCGGCCGGGCTGTTCTCGTGCCCGGCGTCCAGCTTCGCGCCGTCGATGTCGGAGAGCGGGCCGGTGACATGGCCGGCGTCCAGCGAGCGGTCGTACGCCTTGTCCGCCTTGTTGTACGCGGTGGTGAAGTCGCTGAGCGCGCGGGCGGCCTCCGTCCGGGTCGCCGTCGGCACGATCTCCCGCTCCCCGTGCACCACCATGCAGCCGCTCGCCGTCAAGGACAGAACCGTCACCGCGCCCGTTGCCAGGGCGAATCGACTGCGACTACGGAGTCTTCGAGTGCTGCGATCCCCGCGAACCCTGCGATCCCTGCTCATCAGGTGTCTTCACCTTCCCCTTCCCGGAGGCGAACCCTACCGGGGCGAGAAAAATCGCGAGCGTCGGGATCAGATAGAGCGCCCACACCGTGATCTGGAGGACGGTCGGGTCGGGCTGGAAGTTGAAGACGCCCTTGAGGAGGGTGCCGTACCAACTGTCCGGCGGAATGGCACCGCTGATGTCGAAGGCCTTGTTCGTCAGGCCCGGCAGGAAGTCGGCCTCCTGGAGATCATGGAAGCCGTACGCCAGCACACCCGCGGCGACGACGACCAGCATGCCGCCGGTCCAGGTGAAGAACTTGGCCAGGTTGATGCGCAGCGCGCCACGGTAGAACAGCCAGCCGAGCACCACCGCCGTCGCGAGACCGAGCAGCGCGCCGAGCAGCGGCCTGAACGTGCCGTCCTCGGAACCGGCCGCATGCACCGACGTCCACACGAACAGCGAGGTCTCCAGGCCCTCCCGGCCGACCGCCAGGAACGCCGTGGCCACCAGCGCCCCGGTGCCCATCAGCAGCGCCGAGTCCAGCTTGCCGTGCAGGTCCGTCTTCAGATGCCGTGCCGTGCGCCGCATCCAGAAGACCATCCAGGTCACCAGGACCACGGCCACGACCGACAGCGAACCGCCCAGCGCCTCCTGCGCCTTGAACGTCATCTCCTGCGAGCCGTACTCCAGGCCGAAGCCGAAACCGAGCGAGATCAGCACCGCGACGGCGATGCCGATCCAGATCGGCCGCAGAGCCTCGCGGTGCTCGGTCTTCACCAGGTAGGCGACCAGGATGCAGACGACCAGGCTGGCTTCAAGGCCCTCGCGCAGACCGATCAGATAGTTCGCGAACACGGCTATGCCTCCTTGGTGAACAGTGCCCGGCCCCACCAGTCGTCCTTGTCGCGGACGCCTGGTGGGATCGCGAAGACCGCCGAACCCACGTGCTGGATGTACTCGTTGAGCGTGTCGACGGCCAGGCTGCGCTGCACCGGGATGAAGCCGGTGCGCACATCGCGCTGGTAGGCGAGGAAGAACAGGCCCGCCTCCAGGCGGCCGAGGCTGTCCGTGCCGTCGGTGAAGGAGTAGCCGCGGCGCAGGAGCGTCGCCCCGTGGTTGGAGTCGGGGTGCGCGAGCCGTACGTGCGCGTCGGGCTTCATCGCCTTCAGGAACGGCTCGTCGCGCTCCTTCGCCTTGCCGACCGGGGCGCCCTCGGCCTTGTCGCGGCCGAAGATGTCCTCCTGCTCCTGGAGCGAAGTCCGGTCCCAGGTCTCGATGTTCATCCGGATCCGCCGGGCGACGAGGTACGAGCCCCCGGCCATCCAGGCCGCAGCGTCCTTCTCGTCCCCCTCCTCCACCCACACGAACTTCTTCAGCCGGTCGGTCTCCGTCCCCGCGATGTTGCGGGTGCCGTCCTTGAAGCCCATGAGGTTACGAGGGGTCTGCGCGTCCGGCGTCGTCGAGGAGGTCTTGCCGAAGCCCAGTTGGGACCAGCGCATGACGACCTTGCCGAAGCCGATCCGGGCGAGGTTGCGGATCGCGTGCACCGCGACCTGCGGGTCGTCCGCGCAGGCCTGGATGCACAGGTCGCCGCCGCTGCGGTTCCCATCCAGGTTGTCGCCCGCGAACTTCGGCAGGTCGACGAGGGCCGCCGGCCGCTGGCCCGCCAGACCGAACTTCGCGAAGAGCGACGGCCCGAAGCCGATCGTCAGCGTCAGCCGCGAGGGGCTGAGGCCCAGCGCCTCACCGGTGTCGTCCGGCGGCGCCTCGGCCAGGCCGCCGTACGCGCCCTCACCGACCGCCTGCCCGGCGGTGACCCGCCGTGCCGCCTCGGTCCAGTCCTTGAGGAGCTGGACGAACTCGGCGCGGTCGTCCGTCTTCACGTCGAACGCGGCGAAGTGCAGCCGGTCCTGCACGGGTGTCGCGATGCCGGCCTGGTTCGCTCCGTGGAAGGCGATCGCGGCGCCGGACTCGGCGGCCGGTTCCACGTCGCTGCCCGCCTGGGTCATCGCCACCGCGCCACCGGCAGCGGCGGCACCGAGCGCGAGACCCGCCCCGCCCCAGCTGATCAGCGAACGCCGGGAGGGAGTGGAACCGGTGGAGGTGTCCGTCATGGTGACCCCTCGTCTACTTCACGACAGCGGCGGCGAGCTTGGACAGGGGCTCGGCGAGCGCGTTGACCGCGTCCGAGAGCTCCTTGCGGTCGGCGTCACCGACCTTGTCGTACGAGGTGAACTCGTAGGACGTCTTGTCCGCGCGGTACTTGTCGAGCAGCGTGTTCAGCGCCGCGAACTGCTTGTCCAGTTCCTTCGTCAGCGCCGCGTCGTTCTCGCCGGCGACCGGCTTGAGGAGCGTGTACGACTCCTGTGCGCCCTCGACGTTGGCCTTGAAGTCGACCAGGTCGGTGTGCGAGTAGCGCTCCTCCTCGCCGGTGACCTTGCCGGTGGCGACCTCGTCGAGGAGTTCCTTGGCGCCGTTGGCCATGGAGGTCGGGGTGATGTCGGCCTTGCCCACCCGCGTCTGCCAGTCGGTCAGGTCCGTCACCAGCTGGTCGGCGAGGGTCTTGTCCTCGGCGGTGATCTTCTTGTCCTGCCAGAGGGACTTCTCCAGGCGGTGCCAGCCGGTGAATTCCTGGCCGGGCTCCAGACCGTCCGCGCGGACGTCGACCTTCGGGTCGATGTTGCCGAAGGACTCGGCGACCGGCTCGGTGCGCTCCCAGCCGATCCGCGAGGGCGCGTACGCCTTCTTCGCGGCCTCCAGATCGCCGGCCTTGACGGCGTCGGTGAAGACCTTGACCTTCGGCAGCGTCGCGTCGGCCTGCGCCTGCGCGTACGAGCGGTAGGCGGCGACGGCCTTGTCGAGCCGCGGGTCACGCTTGGCGACCGTGCCGCCGGTGGCCTTGACGTCCTGGCGGATGCCGTCGCCCGTCATGCCGGGCTTGCAGGCGATCCGGTAGTCACCGGCCTTCACCTCGGCGGTGACCGTCTGCTTGGTGCCCGGCCCGATGTTCTCGCGCTCGGTGACGATCCGGTCGTCCGGGAAGAGGAGGTAGACCTCGGTCACCTTGGAGCCCTTGTTCTCCACGGAGATCTTGACGTGCCCGGCGGGGAACTCCGTCCTGGACACCTCGCACTTGGAGTCGGTGGCGGTCACCTCGACGAGGTTGTCACTGCTCGACGTATCGCTCTTCTCGGTGCAGCCCGTGACGGCGGTCAGAACCGCCGCGCCGGCGACGGCTGTGGCGACGGAGAGTCGGACGGGACGCATTAAGGCTCCAGGCGGGGCTCGACGGGTTCACAGAAACGGCAAAGATCCAGGTGAGGCAGACCTAACTTATCTGAGGCTTACCTGAGTGGTACCCGTCCGTCCAGTGATTCAGCTCTCATGGACGGTGTATGAGCGCGAGGTGATCACGGTGGCTCAATCCGCAGCCCACGGGATGGTAAAGAGTGGGTCAAGATCGGCGGCGGGGGGCGATCAGGACCTCGCCGGTGCGCGGATGCGGAAACACCTCGACCTGCTGCTTGTAGACATCCGAGAGCAACGCGTCGGTGAAGATCCCGGCCGGCGGCCCGTCGGCCACCGCGCGCCCGGCGCACAGAATCACCACCCGGTGCGCGTACGCCGCCGCGAGCCCCAGATCGTGCAGCACCACGACCACGGCGTCCCCCGCGTGCGCCCTTTCCCGGCAGACCCGGAGCACCAGCTCCTGGTGCCGCAGGTCGAGCGCGGCGGTCGGCTCGTCGAGCAGCAGCAGGGGAGCGCGCTGGGCGAGCACCCGGGCGAGCGCGACCCGCGCCCGCTCACCGCCGCTCAGCGCCGAGAAGGGACGGCCCGCGAACGCCGCGACCTCCGTCGCCGCCATGGCATCGGCCACGGCCGCATCGTCGTCGGCGGCGTCGGACTGTCCGGCCCAGGGCGCCCGGCCCATCCGTACGACCTCGTCGACCGTGAACGGGAAGGAGAGCGCGGCCGACTGGGGGAGCACGGCACGGCGCAGGGCGAGTTCGGGCGCCGACCACTGTGCGGCCGGGCGGCCGTGGACGCGTACGACTCCGGCGGAGGGCCGCAGATCGGCGGCCAGCGCGCTTAACAGGGTCGACTTTCCCGCACCGTTGGGGCCGACCAGGGCGAGGACCTCGCCGGCCCGGGCGGTGACGTCCACGCCGCACAGCACCTCGCGGGCGCCGAGCCGGACATGGAGCCCCTCGGCCTCGGCGAGTACGTCGCCGGGCGCGGCCGGGGGAGGGGGCGTGGGGCGCCCCGTACGCGGGAACCTCATGCCCAGCCTCCTTGCCTGCGACGGGTCCTGCGCAGCAGCCAGAGGAAGAACGGGCTGCCGAGCAGGGCGGTGAGGACGCCGAGCGGGAGTTCGGCGGGGGCGGCAACGGTACGGGCCGTGAGGTCGGCGCCGAGCAGTACGAGCGCGCCGCACAGCGCGCTGGCCGGAACCAGGAAGCGGTGCCCCGGCCCCGCCGCCATCCGCAGCAGATGCGGCACGACCAGACCGACGAAGCTGATGATCCCGGAGACGCTCACGGCCGCCGCGGTCAGCAGGGCGATGACGAACACCAGGATGATCCGCAGCCGCTCCACGTCCACGCCCAGATGCCGGGCAGGCCGCTCGCCGAGCGACAGGAGATCCAACCGCCGGGCGTACAACGGCGCGAGGGCCAGACCGGCGACCGCGCACGGCAGTACGGCGAGCACCTTGGGCCAGGTGGCCTGGGAGAGCGAGCCGAGCTGCCAGAAGGTGATCTGGTTGACCGCCGCGGTGCTCTCCGCGAAGAAGATGAACAGCCCGATCAGCGCACCCGCGAAGGCGTTCAGCGCGATACCGGTGAGGATCAGCGTCACCACCTCCGTCCGTCCGCCCGAGCGCGACATCGCGTACACGACCAGCACCGTGCCGAGCCCCGAGACGAAGGCGAAGGCCGGGACGGTCCACGTACCGAGGAAGTGGAGACCGAGCGAGATCGCGGCGACCGCGCCGACCGCCGCGCCCGAAGAGACGCCGATGACCCCCGGCTCGGCGAGCGGATTGCCGAACACGCCCTGCATCAGCGCGCCCGCACAGCCCAGCGAGGCACCGACGAGCAGCGCGAGCACGATCCGCGGGAAACGGACGTTCCACAGCACCGACTCGGCGACCCGGTCCAACTCGGCGCCACCCAGACCGATCCGGTGCAGCACGGAGCCCAGTACGTCACCGGTGGGAATCGGATAGGCACCGAGTCCCGCGGCGACGGGCACCAGCACGAGGAGGGCGGCAAGGAGGACGGCGGTGAGGAGCCAGGGGGTGCTGCGGGCGGGAGGGGCCGGGGAAGCGGGGGAGGCGGGGGAGTCCGTGGGGGCTCCAACGGCCTTTCCGCGTACGGGTTTTCCGAGGACGGGCTCTTTGGCCATGGGCTCTTCGGGCACGGCTCGCTCGACTGCGGGCTCTTCGGGCACGGCCTGCTCGGCTACCGTCTCTTCGGGTTCCGCCCGTTCGGGCATCGCCTCCTCGCGCACCGTCACTTGGCGTCCCCGTACAGCTGGTCGACGATCGACTTGAGGACTTCGTCCGTGCGAGGCCCGTAGTTGAGGAGCACCCCGTCCTCGATCGAGACGACCCGGCGCTCCATCCCGGCAGGGGTCTGTGCGACGCCAGGGATCTTGACCAGGCCGTCGATCCCGCCGACCGATTCGAGTCCCTTGGTCATCACGAGGATCGCGTCCGGCGCGGCCTGCGCCAAGGCCTCGGTGGTGATGGTCGTGAAGTCCTTCTCCAGGCCCGACTCGGCGCCCGCGTCGACCGCTCCGGCGGCCTCCAGCAGCGAGGTGGCTCCCGAGCCCCTGCCGCCGATGAGATAGACGGAGGCGGAGCCGCGGAGGTAGAGGAAGGCGACGCGCGGATGCTCCTCGTGGGCCGGAATCGCCTTGCGTACGGCGGCGATCCGGTCCTCTGAGCGCTGGGTGAGCCGTTTTCCGTCGGCCGGTACGCCGAGGGCGTCGGCCACCGCCTGGATGCGCGGGCCCACGTCGTCGAGGCCGAGCGCCGGGTCGACGACGAGGACGGGGACACCCGCGTCGCGGATCTGCTCCATGGCCTCGTCGGGCCCGGTCGTCGTCTCGGCGAGGACGAGGTCCGGCTTGAGGGAGAGGACGCTCTCCGCCGAGACGTCGTGGTTGCGGGTGACGACCGGCAGCTTCTCCGCCTGCGCGAAGGTGGCGGTGATGTCACGGGCGACGACCCGGTCACCGAGCCCGAGCGTGAAGACGATCTCGCTGAGACTGCCGGAGAGCGGGACGATCCGCTCGGCGGCCCGGACCGTCACCTTCTTGCCGTCGGACGAGCCGACGGTGACGGGGAGTTGGGGCTTCGCGGGATCCGCGAGGGGTTCGACGCGGTCGGCGGTGGCGGAGACAGAGGTCTTGTCGGGCGACTCCGCGTTCTCGGCGGAGCCGCCGCACCCGGTCGCGGCCGTGAGGAGGGCGAGCGCGGAGAGCAGGGCGCCCGCCGTTCGTGTGCGCCGACGATGCGCTGTCCCGTCCCTCATCCTCATCCTCGTCCATCCGTCCTCTCGGTCTTCAACCGGCTCTCGGTCTTCATCCGGCCTCTTCCGACACATGCGGGCATAGCTTAGGTTAGCCTTACCTTTCTCGCCAGAAGCGGCCGGATCCTGAGTTCGTACCCGGAGGACACCCATGCCCGTGCGCCTGAGGGCCCTGATCACCGCGGTCTGTGTCGCCGCGCTCGGAGCTCTGCTGGGGGCGCTGCTCCCCGCCACCGCCGCGCACGCCGCCGGCCGCAGTGTGCAGGGCGGCCGGCTCGACTGGGGCATCAAGTCCTCCTTCCAGAGCTATGTCACCGGGCCCATCGCCAAGGGGAGTTACTCCCTCACCGGAGGGGCGGCCACGGTCGGCGCAAGCCAGTTCCGCTTCCACTCGGCGACGGGTACGTACGACGGCGACAGTGGCGCCTTCTCGGCCTCCTTCTCCGGCGGGGTCCACTTCGTCGGGCACAAGGAGGACGACGGCACGTACCAGCTCGACCTCACGATCAGCCGCCCCACCGTCCGCATCTCCGGCGGCAGCGGCACCCTCTACGTCGACATCATCAGCAAGGCGAAGGGCACGGGGACGGTCACGACGTCCCCGCAGGTGCCCTTCGCCTCCCTCTCCCTGGGCGGGATCGACATGAGGGGCGGCGGCAACGCCGTCCAGCTCAACAGCCTTCCCGCCACGCTGACTTCACAAGGTGCACAGTCCTTCGCCGGGTACTACACGGCCGGCACCGCGCTGGACCCGGTGAGCCTGTCCGCGGACGTACAGGCGGCGGCCGCGCCGAAGGCGTCGAGCACCCCCACGCCCACCAAGTCCGCCGCGAAGAAGGAGACTTCGGGCACCATCGCGAACGGCGCCGTCGACTGGGGCGTGCGCCGCACCTTCCGCGAGTACGTCACCGGGGATATCGCCCAGGGCGGGTGGACCCTGTCGTCGGGAGCCCAGGACGGCGGCGCGCTCTTCCGCTTCCCCGCCGGTGAGGGGACGTACAAGAAGGACGCACGCTCGCTGGAGGCGGAGTTCGACGGCGCGGTGCGCTTCACCGGCGAACAGGGTCTCGACCTGAAGCTGAGCGGCGTCCGGGTGACCGTCGAGGACGCCAAGGGCACGCTGTACGCCGATGTGACGAGCGTGGGCTTCACCGGCAGGAAGGTCGCGCTCGCCACCTTCACTGCGAAGGACTTCACCCCGAAGGGCGACCTCGTCGAGCTGACCGAGGTGCCGACGAAGCTCACCGCCCAGGGCGCCAAGGCCTTCGGCGGGATGTACCAGACGGGCACGGCGATGGATCCCCTCTCGCTCGCCGTCGCCCTCACCGACGACGCGGCGTTGCCCGCCCTGCCCGACCTGGGCAGTTCGGCCACCGAGAGCGCATCGCCCTCGGTCACCCCGGAGGCGGCGACCGAAACCAGGACCGACACGGCCGAGGCCGCCGCGAGCACCTCCGACGGCGCACCGGTCCTGCCCATCGGCCTGGTGACCGGCGCCCTGCTGGTGGCGGGCGCGGCCTACGCGTTCGTCGTCCGCAGGCGCAGAGCCCGAACGGCCGCCGCGGTCGCCGACGAGGACTGAACTCCGTTACGTCGTCCGCCGCAGTGTCGGACGTGGACTGAACTCCCTTACATCGTCCGCCGCAGTCCCAGACGAGGGCTGAGCCCCCTTACACCGTCCGCCGCTTGTCCGGATCACCCACCAAGGAGAACCGCCACCATGCCCGTCAGAGCACGCCGCCCCCTCGCCCTCACCGCAGCCGTCGCCACGGCCGCCGCACTGGGCGCCACCGCGCTCGCCACCGTTGGCGCGACCACCGCCGCGGCGGCCGAAACCCCCCTCACCGGCTACGAGTTGACGTGGGGGATCAAACAGTCGTACCGCACGTACGTGACCGGGATGGCGGCCGGTACCTTCACGCCCGCGGACGGCGCCACGCAGGCCACGGGCAACGGCGCGTTCACCTTCGTGGACGGCAGCGGCACCTACGACACCGAGGCGCACACCCTGGACCTCGGCTTCAAGGGCAGCCTGAACATCGCCTCCAAGGCGCACGGCTTCGACATCACGCTGTCCGACGTGCGGTTCGACAGCGCCACCACCGAGATCACCGCCGACGTGACGAAGACCACCGCGACGGGTACGACGACGACGGACGACGTGCCGCTCGCCACGGCCACCGTCACCCGCGACATGAAGGACATGGCGACCAAGCTGACGGCTGAGGCGGCGGACGTCCTCGGCAGCGCGAGCTACGAGAACGCGGCCGGGGACCCGCTGACGCTGGTCCAGAAGACGACGCCGACCCCGACGCCGACCCCGACGCCGACCCCGACGCCCACCGCAACGAAGACCACGACGCCGACGCCGACGGCCACGCGGACCACGACGCCGTCGCCCACACAGACGACGAGCCCCTCGCCCTCCGAGAGCTCCGCCACGAAGGGCGAGATCGTCGACGGCACGCTCGGCTGGGGCGTGAAGGAGTCCTTCCGTTCGTACGTCGTGGGAAGCGTCGCCCAGGGCAGGATCGCCGCGTCCGGCGGCGCGACCCAGGCCACCGGCAACGGCGTCTTCACCTTCGTCGACGGCACCGGTACCTACGACACCGATGCCGACACCGTCTCCGCCGCCTTCGCGGGCGCGGTGAACTTCAAGGGCCACGAGACGAACGGCGAGTACGGCCTCGACCTCACCTTCAGTGACCTCAGGACGGAACTCGACGATGGCTCCGGCGAACTGACCGCCGACGTCGACAGCCTCGGCGAGAAGTCCGAGGACGTCGTCCTCGCCGAGCTCAAGGCCGCCACGGGTCAACTCACCGTCCAGGACGGCGTGATCGAGCTCGACGACGTCACGGCCACGCTGACGGACTCCGGTGCGAAGGCCTTCGGCGGATTCTACACGGCGGGCACCGAACTGGACCCGGTGGACCTGGCCGTCGCGGTGGACGAGGGCGCCCAACTGCCCGACGATGACGACGAGTCGACCACGGGCGGCTCCGGTACGACGGGCGGCTCGGGCACGTCCGGTACGACGGGCGGCACCGGCACGACCGGCTCCACGACCGGCGGCACGAGCGGTTCGCTCGCCTCGACCGGCTCGGACGTACCGGTCGATGCGCTCGGCGCCGCGTCCGCGGTGATCGTCGCGGCGGGCGCGGGTGTGGTGCTCGCGATGCGCAGGCGACGTACGGCGTAGCCCGGTTCACCCGCACTGGTGCGGCAACCCACCCCGGCCCCGGCCCCGGTCGCCTTCGGCGGTCCGGTGGGCTGGGGCGGGCTTGTGGCGCGAGTGGTGTTTGAATGCCGGAGTGACTGAATATGACGTGCTGCGGGTCTTCTGCGGTTCCGGCGGGCGATACGGCAACGAACTCGGGGTCGTCCGTGAGGGCTCCGTCATGCCGGACAGCGAGGACCGGCTGGCTTTCGCCGCGAAACTCGGGTTCAGCGAGACCGTGTTCGTGGACGACCCCGAGCGCGGGGTCATCGACATCTACACGCCCACGCTGCGACTGCCCTTCGCCGGACATCCGTGTGTCGGGACGGGCTGGCTGCTCGACGTGCCCGAACTGGTCACGCCTGCCGGGGTGGTGGGGGTTCGGCTGGACGGTGAGTTCAGCTGGATCGAGGCCCGTCCGGAGTGGCCGGAGCCGCGCACACTGCGTCAGTACGCCACGGCTGACGAGGTGGATGCGCTGCCCGTGCCGCCCTCCGGGGAGTGGATCTACGCCTGGGCGTGGGAGGACGAGGCCGCGGGGCGGGTCCGAGCCCGTGGGTTCCCCGGGCGCGGGGACGCCATCGAGGAGGACGAGGCCACGGGGGCGGCGGCCCTCCAGCTGACGGCTCGGCTCGGGCGGGCGCTCAACATCGTCCAGGGGGCCGGGTCTCAGATCCTTACGGCGCCGCAGCCGGGGGGATGGGTCGAGGTGGGGGGTCGGGTGCGGTTGATGCGCGGGTGAGGTGGGTGGGGCGGGTGGGGTCGCGGCGAAGCCGCTGAGGGATGCAGCTCGCCCCCTCCGCCCCTGCCCATGCCCGTCCCCCGGGGGCTCCGCCCCCAGACCCCCAGATCGCCCCGAACGCGCCGAACGCGCTCGTCCTCAGACGCCGGACGGGCTGGAACATCACGCGGTGAGGGGAAACTCCTCCCCGAGGGCACGGAAGACATCGGTGTTCAGGGCGAAAGCCCGCTTGCACTCCGTCACGATCCGTTGCTTCTCCAGGTCGTCGGCGTGGATGGCGTCGAGGAGTTCGCGGTAGGTGCGCTTGAAGGCGGCGGGGTTGGTGATGTCCTCGAAGACGTAGAACCGGACGCCGTCGCCCTTGCGGACGAAGCCCCAGGTCTGTTCGGCCTTGCCGCGGATGATCTGGCCGCCGGAGAGGTCGCCGAGGTAGCGGGTGTAGTGGTGGGCGACGTAGCCGCCGGGCCAGGTGTGGGCGCACTCGGCGACGCGGGCCGCGTAGGCCCGGGTCGCCGGCAGGGCGGTGAGGGTCGTGCGCCAGTCGGGGCCACGGAGGTGGGCGAGGTCGGCCTCCAGCGCGGCGCGGCGCGACAGTTCGGGCTGGATGAAGGGCCCGGCCACCGGATCGGACGCCAGCTTTCCGGCGTCCGTCTCCAACGACTCGTACACGAACCACAGCTGCTCGGTGTAGCGCGCGTACGCCTCCACACCGAGCCTGCCGCCGAGTAGGTCGCTCATGAACGTCGAGGTCTCCGCCTCCGTGTGCTGCTCGTGCGAAGCGGTGCGGATGAGCGTCGAGAACGCCGTACCCGACGAGTTCATGGTGGACCTCCGGTGGTGAAGGGGAAGACAGCAGCAGTCGGATTTTCTATGGTTAGCCTTACCTAAGTCAACTGGTTCCCGACGTCCTGTCGGTAAAAACGTACCCTGGATCCCGATCAGATCCACATGAAAAAGCCCGCCCCGGGAACAGGGCGGGCTGTGAGGCTCGGAAGTACCGGAGGATCGGGGGTTACGGCAGCGTGAGGATGTCGGCGCCGCTGTCCGTGACGACCAGCGTGTGTTCGAACTGCGCCGTCCGCCTGCGGTCCTTCGTCACGACCGTCCAGCCGTCGTCCCACATGTCGTACTCGTGCGTACCGAGCGTCAGCATCGGCTCGATGGTGAAGGTCATCCCGGGCTGGATGACGGTCGTCGCGTGGGGGCTGTCGTAGTGCGGAATGATCAGCCCGGAGTGGAAGGAGGAGTTGATCCCGTGCCCCGTGAAGTCCCGGACCACCCCGTACCCGAAGCGTTTCGCGTACGACTCGATGACGCGGCCGATGATGTTGATCTGGCGGCCCGGCTTGACCGCCTTGATGGCGCGCTCCAGCGACTCGCGGGTCCGGTCGACGAGCAGTTTGCTCTCCTCGTCCACGTCGCCGACGAGATAGGTGGCGTTGTTGTCGCCGTGCACACCGCCGATGTACGCCGTCACGTCGAGGTTGATGATGTCGCCGTCGCGCAGCACCGTGGAGTCGGGGATGCCGTGGCAGATGACCTCGTTCACGGAGGTGCACAGCGACTTGGGGAAGTCGCGGTAGCCGAGGGTCGACGGATAGGCGCCGTGGTCACACATATAGGCGTGCGCGACCCGGTCCAGCTCGTCCGTCGTGACGCCCGGCGCGATGAGCTTCGCGGCCTCGGCCATCGCCCGCGCGGCGATCCGCCCGGCGATCCGCATCGCCTCGATCGTCGCGGGCGTCTGCACCTCCGGGCCGGTGTACGGCGTGGGGGCGGGCTTGCCCACGTACTCGGGGCGCCTGATGTTTCCCGGGACGGGACGGGTGGGAGAGAGCTCCCCTGGTACGAGCAGCGACTGGCCAGACATGCCAGCGAGTCTAACCAGCGGACGTGGGGGACCATGTCCGTGGCGAAAGGAGCCGGTCATGGCCCTCTTCAAGAAGCGCACCGTCGGCAAGCCCGGCGAGTGGTACTACTGCCTGGAACACAAGACCGTCGAGGAAGGCCCCGACTGCCCCGGCAAGGACCGCTTCGGTCCGTACGCCTCCCGAGCCGAGGCCCAGCGCGCGATGGAAATCGCCCGCGAGCGCAACCTCGAATGGGAGACGGACCCGAAGTGGCACGACGCGAAGGGGACGGAGCCGGGCCCTGACGAGGACTGAGCGCGCGGGCGGCTGGTGACCCGCAGCAGCCGCCCATGGTGCTCGGCCGACGCTGGGGGCCGGCGACTGTCGGCCGACAGTCATGGGTCGTGCGGGTGGGAAAGGACTCCGGCCGTAGGCCGGGTCTACCCCCCCCACCGGCGTCAACCTGACGAAACCCCGCTGACCGACCGCCGCGCGTCCCGCATCCGCAGCGCATGCGGATTCGTCCGTACGTCGTACGTCATCAGCTTGGGGAGGCAGAGCGCCAGCAGTCCCACCGCGCCCACGCAGAGCAGCCCGCCTGCCCAGATCGAGGCCCGGACACTCGTCCACGCCGCCATCCCGCCCGCGCGGACCTGCCCCAGCTGCGGCCCGGCGGAGTAGGACAGCAGCTCGATCCCGGCGAGCCGGCCCCGCAGCTCGTCCGGGATCGTCTGGTTCCACATGGCGGCCCGGAAGATCCCGCTGACCATATCGAAGGCGCCGCCGAGGACGAGGCAGAGCAACACCAGCCAGACATTGCCCATCACACCCGCGGCGACCATGGCGAATCCCCAGCCGGCCGCCGCGAGGACCACCATCCGCCCGTGCCGGTGGATCCGAGAGGTCCACCCGCTGGTGAGGGTCACGAGCAGCGCCCCGGCCGGCAGTGCCGCGTACATCAGCCCCAGCGACCACGGGGCCCCGAGTTCGTCCGCGAGGAAGGGCAGCAGGGCGAGCGGCATCGCGAAGAACATCGCGGCGAGGTCGATGGCGTACGTGCCGAGAAGCTCCTTGCGGCTCCACGCATACCGGGCGCCCTCCGCGATCGACCGCAGCGACGGCTTCGCGGCCTCGCGCGCCGCGGGTGACGCCGTCAGCCCGACCACCAGCAGCACGGACACCAGGAACGTCACGAGGTCCACGGCGTACGCCCAGCCGAGCCCGGCATAGGCCACGACGACACCCGCGAGCGCCGGGCCCGCGACGCCGCCGACGGTCCAGCGCAGCGCGTTGAGCGAGGCCGCGGCCGGCAGGTGCTCGTGCGCCACGATCCGCGGCAGGAGCGAGTCCAACGCGGGGCGCTGGACGGCGCCGAGCGCGGAGCTGAGTCCGGCGACCACGTACAGCGGCCACACCGTCGGGTGCGGCAGAGCCGAGTTGACGAGCAGCGCGGCGCACAGCACCCCCTGCCCGGCCTCCGTGTAGACGATCAGCTTCCGCTTGTCCAGAGCGTCGGCGAGCGCCCCGCCGTACAACCCGAACACCACCATCGGCACCAGTTCCACGGCCCCGATCGCCCCCACCGCCACCACGGATCCGGTGAGTTCCTTCATCTGCACGGGCAGTGCGACGAAGGTCAGGAAACTCCCGAACGTCGTGATCAGCCCGGCCACCCACACCCGACGGAACTCGGCGGAGGCCCGCCAGGGCGCGAGATCCGGCAGCAGCGAACGGAGCGGTGCGAGGTCGTCATCAGTCACGACGGGCCATGCTGGGCGACGCCCCGGTGTGAGGCAACTGCATTTCGGCTACGGGAGCCGGCCCGCCGCGGGTGGGAAGGGGTGGCGAGTCGGGTGGGCGGACGGGAAGGGTGGTTCGAGGGTGGCCGCCGCAGGCGGGAAGGAGTGGCGAGTCGGGTGGGCGGTCGGGAAGGGTGGTTCGAGGGTGGCCGCCGCAGGCGGGATGGGAGACCGAGTCGGGCGGGTGGTGAGCGGGCGGGCGGGATAGAGATCACCACCGCGCAGACGGCGGAGCCGTCAACTGGTCCGCCAGCCGGGACAACCGGTCACGAAAGCGGCGCCGCCCCCGCGGCGCAGGCAACGCACACTCCCCAGCCCCCGCACTCACAAGATGCTGCACGGTATCGAGATCCAGCTCGGGATCGGCCGGCACGGCAAGCGACTCGTGGGCCAGCCCCAACAGCTCAGAACCCCCCGCGGACAGCGCCAGCACCGTCGCCCCGGCCCGACGGGCGTCATGAACCCGTTCCAGGAGCGGCGCCCCGGTCGCACCCGGCGACACCACCAGCAAGGTCTCCCCCCGCCGCGCGGCCTCGATACGCCCGAGCCCCACCGCCAGGTGGGCCGGATCCGACCCCCGCGCCGCATGCCGCACCAGCGTCGGCGACAGCTCCGGCGTCCCCGACCACGCCGCCTCGTCGACCAGATGCGCGGCGAGATGCCAGGGCTCGTACTCCTCCGTCCCCACCAGCAACAACCCGCCCCCGTACGACACCACGGACCCCCGCAGCACCCCCGCGAACCGCCGCGTGGCCCCCAACCACTCGGTCCCGGCGAGCACTTCACGCAGCAACGCGACCCGTACGGCATCCATGGGGACGCATCCTGCCGCAACCGGCCCCCCGGGACACGGAGTTCACCCCGAATTAGCCCAAGTTGGGCAAGGTGCCGAATCAAGCGGTAAGAAGAGACGCATGACAAGCACCAAGGGCACCGAGGACACCAAGGGCATCGAGGACGCAGAGGTCACCGAGGACGCTGAGGTCACCGAGGGCATCGAGACGTCCGTCCCCTTCGAGGCGGGCCGGGAAGGCTACGCCAGCTTCCGCATCCCGGCCGTCGTCGCCACCGCAGGCGGGACCCTGCTCGCCTTCTGTGAGGGGAGGGTCGGCTCCCGGGAGGACTTCGGGAACATCGACATCGTGCTGAAGCGGTCCACGGACGGCGGCCGCACCTGGGGCCCGCTCCGGGTCGCCGCCGAGAACGGTGAGCACCTCGCGGGCAACCCGGCCCCCGTCGTCCTCGACAGCGGCCGCGTCCTGCTCGTCCACGTCCGCAACGCGGCTGCCGCCACCGAGGCCGCCATCCGCCGCGGCGAGGTGTCGGCCGCCGACGGCCGCCGCGTCTGGGTCCAGCACAGCGACGACGAAGGCCTCAGCTGGTCGAGCCCCACGGACATCACCGCGCAGACCAAGGTGGAGACCTGGCGGTGGTACGCCACCACGCCGGGCCACGCCCTCCGGCTGACCTCCGGCCGGGTCGTCGTCCCCGCCAACCACTCCCTCCCGCCGACCGGCACGGACACTGGCACCGAGGGCAAGTACGACGGCGGCCACTGCCTGCTGAGCGACGACGACGGCCGGACCTGGCGCATCGGATACGTCGACGACAACCCCAGCGGCTACATCAACGCGAACGAGACCACCGCCGCCGAACTCCCCGACGGACGCGTCTACTTCAACACCCGCAACGACTCACCCGCCCCCGGCACCCGCGCCGACGCCTACTCCCACGACGGCGGCGAGAGCCTGGTCAAGCCCTTCCGCCCGCAGGCAGGCCTCACCGCCCCCGTGGTCCAGGGCAGCGTCCTCCAGCTCCGAGACCCCGACCTGCTCCTCTACTCCGGTCCCGCCGACCCCGGCTTCCGCGCCCTGATGACCGTCCGCGCCTCCACCGACGACGGCGTC
This sequence comes from Streptomyces sp. NPDC087263, assembly GCF_044744645.1. Lineage (NCBI taxonomy): Bacteria > Bacillati > Actinomycetota > Actinomycetes > Kitasatosporales > Streptomycetaceae > Streptomyces > Streptomyces sp. NPDC087263. The sequence goes on along the minus strand of NZ_JBIUYT010000001.1, from coordinate 398,852 downwards.
ACCTGGCGCCCCGCGCACACGGTCGACGGACTGCCGGCCGCGTACTCCGATCTCGTACGCGTCGACGCCACGACCCTCGGACTCCTCTACGAGACGGGCGACTTCGGCGCGTACGAGACGATCGTCTTCCGCCGCATCCCCCTGACGGCCCTCACCTGACCCCCATGCATGCCCGGGATCCGCGCCAGGGATCCGCGCACGTAAAGTCGGCTCATGACCTCTACCGACAGCGCCTCCACCGCCGGCGCACAGAAGGCCCCCGCCAAGGACCCCTGGGACCTTCCCGACGTGTCCGGGCTCGTCGTCGGCGTACTCGGCGGCACCGGCCCTCAGGGCAAGGGCCTGGCCTACCGGCTCGCCAAGGCCGGCCAGAAGGTGATCATCGGCTCGCGTGCCGCGGACCGTGCGCAGAGCGCCGCCGCGGAACTCGGGTACGGCGTCGAGGGCGCCGACAACGCCGAGTGCGCGCGGCGCAGCGACATCGTGATCGTCGCGGTGCCGTGGGACGGACACGGCAAGACCCTGGAGTCCCTGCGCGAGGAACTGGCCGGCAAGCTCGTCGTCGACTGCGTCAACCCGCTCGGCTTCGACAAGAAGGGCGCGTACGCGCTGAAGCCGGAAGAGGGCAGCGCCGCCGAACAGGCCGCCACCCTGCTGCCGGACTCGCGGGTCACCGCGGCCTTCCACCACCTCTCGGCCGTCCTCCTCCAGGACCCGGAGATCGCGGAGATCGACACCGACGTGATGGTCCTCGGCGAGGAGCGCGCGGACGTCGAGATCGTCCAGGCGCTCGCCGGACGTATCCCCGGCATGCGCGGCGTCTTCTCCGGGCGGCTGCGCAACGCCCACCAGGTCGAGTCCCTGGTCGCCAACCTCATCTCGGTGAACCGGCGCTACAAGGCCCACGCGGGCCTGCGGGTGACGGACGTATAAGTCACGTGGGGGACACTGGTGGCCATCAGTGTCCCCCGACAGGAGCCGATCCCATGTCCCTCTTGCCCCCACCCGCCCCGGCCCGGCGACTCGCCTTCTACGCACTCGCCGTCTGCGTCCTGGCCGTCGCCGCGGCCGTGGTCTCCTTCGTCCAGGGCAGCTTGCTGGGGATCGTGTGGGTGCTGCTGGCCGGACTGTCGTCCAACATGACGTGGTACTACGCGCGGCGCGGCAAGGCGCGTACGGGATCGGGGTCCGTCACTGGGTGACGGTGCAGTACTCGTTGACGCCGTCCCAGAAGCGGTACAGGTTCTGACCGCAGTAGCGCTCGACGTCGTCGATGCCCAGGCCGCCGAGGATCCAGTAGATCGCGTCGAAGAACGCGGTGTTCACCGACGGGATCCACAGCACCGCGAACACGGCGAGCAGACCGAACGGCGCGAACGGCTCCACCTGGCGGCGGACGCCGTACGACAGCCAGGGCTCGATGACGCCGTAGCCGTCGAGGCCCGGCACCGGCAGGAAGTTCAGGATCGCGGCCGTGATCTGGAGCATCGCGAGGAACGCCAGCGCGTAGCGGAACGGGTCCGGCACTCCGTCCAGGGCGCCCAGCCAGAACGGCGCCGTGCAGACGATCGCGAAGAGGACGTTGGTCAGCGGGCCCGCCGCCGAGATCAGACTGTGCTTCCAGCGGCCCTGGATCCTGCTCCGGTCGATGAAGACCGCACCGCCCGGCAGACCGATCCCGCCCAAGATCACGAAGACGACGGGCAGGATGATGCTCAGGAGCGCGTGCGTATAGGCGAGCGGGTTGAGCGTCAGGTAACCCTTCGCGCCGATCGAGATGTCCCCGCTGTGCAGGGCGGTGCGCGCGTGGGCGTACTCGTGCAGACAGAGCGAGACGATCCACGCGGCCGTCACGAACAGGAACACGGCCAGACGGGGCTTGTCGGCGAACCCGGTCCAGGTCGCCCAGCCGGTCACCGCCGTCACGGCCACGATCCCGATGAAGACGGGGCTGATCCTCCGGTCACTGCGCCGGGAGGCTGTGGTGGTCATGAGGTGGGGCTCCTGGGGTGGGCTGGGGGGTGTGCGGTCGACCGTACCGGTGGTCTGTGAAGAACGTCCTGCGGACGGCCAGAGGTTCCTGACACTCGCTACGCTGCAAGCGATTCCCCTGAGGAGCTGCCGTGATGATCGCAGACCCTCCTCCTCAACTTCTCCCGGATCACGCGGGTTCGAAACCCGGAAGCGGAGCCGGGCCCTCACCAGTGACAATGGACCCCGTGCGCTACCGCATCCTCGGCACCACCCAGGCACTCCGCTCCGACGGCACGCCCGTCCCGGTCGGCGGGGCGCGGCTGCGTGCCCTGCTGACCGTGCTCGCGCTCCGGGCGGGACGGACCGTGCCGGTGTCCGTCCTGGTGGACGAGGTGTGGGACGGCGACCAGCCCGCGGACGCGCCCGGCGCGGTCCAGGCGCTGGTCGGCCGGCTGCGCAGGGCGCTGGGCGCGGAGGCGGTGGACTCGGACGAGGGCGGCTACCGGCTGACCGCGGGCCGGGACGACATCGACCTGCACCGTTTCGAGCGGCTGGCGGGCGAGGGCACCCGCGCGCTGGCCGACGGCGACAGCGCGAAGGCGGCGGTCGTCCTCGACGACGCCCTCGCGCTGTGGCACGGCCCGGCCCTCGCCGACCTCCCCGACCGCACCGCCGAGGCGGCCCGCTGGGAGACCCGTCGCCTCGACGTGCGCCGCGCCCGTTTCACCGCGGCCCTCGCTCTCGGCGGCGCCGAACAGTCGCTGCCCGAACTCACCGCCCTCTGCGACATTCACCCCCTCGACGAACCCCTCCAGGCGCTGCGCCTGCGCGCCCTGCGCGACGCGGGCCGCCCGGCGGAGGCGCTGGCCGCGTACGAGTCCGTACGACAGCTTCTTGCCGACCGCCTCGGCTCGGACCCGGGACCCGAACTACGCACCCTGCACACCGAGTTGCTGACCCCGGCGCCCCGGAGCACCCCCGCGCCGCAACCCGTCGCCCGCCCCGGCAACCTCCGCGCCCGCCTCACCTCCTTCGTCGGACGCGAGGCCGACATCGACACCATCCGGGGCGACCTCGCGGCGGCCCGGCTCGTGACCCTGCTCGGACCCGGCGGAGCGGGAAAGACACGGCTCTCGCAGGAGGCGGCGGAGGCCGTGGCGTACGCGGCACGGGACGGGGTGTGGCTGGCCGAACTCGCCCCGGTGGACGACCCGAAGGCCGTGCCCGAGGCGGTACTCACCGCCGTCGGCGCGCGCGAGACCGTGCTGCGCGGCGCCGGCGCCGAGGAGATGCGGGCGGTCTCGGACCGGATCGACGACCCCCTCAACCGGCTCGCCGAGCACTGCGCCAAGCGCCGCATGCTGCTGATCCTCGACAACTGCGAGCATGTCGTGGACGCCGCCGCGCACCTCGTCGAGGAGCTCCTTGAGCGCTGCCCCGGACTGACGGTACTCGCCACCAGTCGTGAACCCCTCGGCGTACCAGGGGAGTTGCTACGCCCGGTGGAGCCGCTGCCGGAGCCGGTAGCGCTGCGGCTGCTCGCCGACCGCGGGGCGGCGGCCCGGCCGGGATTCCGGATCGAGGACGATCCGGCGGCGGCCGCCGAGATCTGCCTGCGCCTGGACGGACTGCCGCTCGCCATCGAACTCGCCGCCGCCCGGCTCCGGTTGCTCACCGCACGGCAGATCGCCGACCGCCTCGACGACCGGTTCCGCCTGCTGACCTCGGGCGCGCGCACGGTCCTGCCCAGGCAGCAGACCCTGCGCGCGGTCGTCGACTGGTCCTGGGACCTGCTCGACGAGGACGAACGCGACGTACTGCGGCGGCTGTCCGTCTTCGCCGGCGGCTGCGATCTCGCCGCAGCCGAGGCCGTCTGCGGACCCGCCGCGCTGGAGTCGCTGGGCTCCCTCGTCGACAAGTCCCTTGTGGTGGCCGCCCCTTCGGCGGACGGCGGGATGCGCTACCGGCTCCTGGAGACCGTCGCCGAGTACGCGGGCGAGCGCCTCGACGAGTCGGACGACCGCGCCGGCGCCGAGCGCGCCCACCTCACGTACTACCGCGAACTCGCCCGCACCACCGACCCCGAACTGCGCGGCCACGGCCAGGCCGCGGCGATCGCGCTCCTTGAACGCGAGTACGAGAACCTGCGCACCGCCCTGCGGCACGCCGTCACCGAATGTGACGAGCAGGAGGCCATCTGCCTCGTCCTGTCACTCAACTGGTACTGGCAGATGCGCGACCAGCGCATCGAGGCCCGCAGCTGGTCCGCCGAGGTCATGGCCCTCGGCCCCGACCCGTTCACCCCGCCCGCGCGCCCCGTCGCCCCGCTGTACGAGAGCGTCACCGCCACCCCGCCGCCGCTGCGCCCGGAGGTCCTCGAAGAGGCGCGGCGCGGTGTGCATCTCGTCCATCTCGCCGGTATGGACATGGACATGGAGGCCTGGATGACCCCGGACGCGCAGGCGAGGCTGCGCGTCATCGCCGGGACCTACCGGCCTGGCCTCCCGCAGACCTGCCGCAGCCCCGGCAGCCTCTGGTTCTACGCCGTCCTGCTCACCGGCGACATGGAGCGGTTGCGTTCCGTCATCGACGTGACCGTCAGCGCCTGCCGTGAGTTCGGCCTCGACTGGGAACTCGCCGTTGCCCTCCAGGTGCGCGCCAACATCCTTGCCAACCGCGCCGACTGGGCGGGCGACGCGACCCGTGACGCCGACGAGGCGCTGGAGATCTTCGGCCGGGTCGGCGACGCCTGGGGCGCGGCCGAGGCGCTCTCGGCACGCGGTGAGGCCCATGAGCGCCGGGGTGAGTACGGGCCGGCCGCCGCGGACTACGCGGAGGCGATGGCGTACGCCGAACGGCTCGGCGCCCGCGCCCAGGCGGCGGTACTGAGTGTCCGCCTCGGCAGTATGTACATCGAGCTGGGCGAGCCCGAGCGGGGCGAACGGATGCTGCGCGAGGTGCTCGCGCAGGGCTTCGGCGCCGTCAACGAAGCCATGCCCGCGGGCCGGCTCTTCCTCACCATGCGGCTCGGCCGCACCGGCCGGATCGCCGAGGCGCGCGAGCAACTGCGACTGCTGCGTGAGGAGTTCGGGGCCAGCACATTCGTGATCTTCGACGGGTATGTGATCGGGGTGGACGCCTGGCTGGACGCGGTCGACGGACGGTACGCGGACTCCCGGGACAAGGCGCGGCGGGCCGTGGAGCGGTCCCTGGACCCGCTGTCGCGGATGATGACGCCGAACCTGATCTCCACCCATCTGACCACCGCCGCCATCGCCCTCACCGGCCTGTACGGTGCCGACCGCGCCCGCGACGCGGCCCGACTTCTCGGCGCGGCCTACCACTTCCTGCCGCCGGGCCACTTCGTCACCCCGATGGAGGACGAGATGCGCACCCTGGCGGAGGCCGGTCTGCGGGCCGTACTGGACGACGCGGCGTACCAGGCCGCGTACGCCGAGGGCGGCGGGCTCTCCATGGAGGAGGCCGCCGCCCTCATCTGACGCGGACCGGACCGGGCAGTCGCTCGGCGTGCCCAAGGTCAGGACTTGGTACGGAACTTGTGGATCGCGTACGGCGCCATCACCACGGTGATCAGCGCCGTCCAGCCGAGGGTCACCCACAGATCGTGTGCGACGGGGCCGCCCACCATCAGTCCGCGCGAGGCGTCCGCGAGCGAGGACAGCGGGTTGTAGTCGGTGAAGGCCTGGAGCCAGCCCGGCATGGTCTGGGTCGGCGAGAAGATCGACGAACCGAACTGTAGGGGCATCAGGACCAGGAAGCCCAGCGCCTGCACCGACTGCGCGTTCTTCAGCGTCACACCGAGCGCCAGGAAGATCCACATCAGGGAGGTGCCGAAGAGGGCGGCGAGCCCCACGGAGGCGAAGAGGCCCGGCCAGTTCGTGATGTCGAAGCCCACCAGCACGCCGACGACCAGGAGGACCGTCGTCGCGACGAGCATCCGCATCAGCTCCACCACGATCTTGGCGAAGAGCACGGAGCCCTGGCCGATCGGCAGGGTGCGGAACCGGTCCATCACCCCCTTCTGGAAGTCCTCGTTGAAGCCGGTGCCGACGGCCATCGCGATGTTCATCGCCGTCATGGCCATCAGACCGGGCACCACGTACTGGACGTACGCCTCCTGGCCGCCGCCCAGCGACTGCCCGATGGAGCCGCCGAATACGTACACGAACAGCAGGGTGAAGACGACCGGCATCAGGATGGCGTCGAACATCGACTCCGGGTCCTGACGGATCCACAGCAGGTTGCGGCGGACCAGGGCGCCGATGTGGCGCGCGTGCGCGCGGGGGCTGATGCGGCCCTCGTCCTTCGCGGCGAGGGGGACATCGATGACTGCGGTACTCATGCGGAGACCTCCTCGTAGGCGCGGGCCGGGGTGTTGTCCTGCGGGGTACTGGCCTTGTGGCCGGTGAGGGACAGGAACACCTCGTCCAGGCTGGGCAGTTCGGTGCTGATCGAGCCGATGGTGATGCCGCGCGCGGTGACCGCGCCGACCACGGCGGTGAGTTGTTCGTCGCTGAGGATCGGGACCAGGACGGTGCCGGTCTCGGTGTCGACGACGGAGGTGGCGAGGCCGGTGAGGCCCAGCTCGTCGAGCATCGCGGCCAGCGGGCGCAGTTCCAGCGGATCCACCGGACGGACGCGCAGGGTGCGGCCGCCGACCTTCGCCTTCAGCTCGTCGATCCGGCCGTTGGCGATGACCTTGCCGCGGTCGATGACCGTCAGCTCGGAGGCCAGCTGCTCGGCCTCCTCCATGTACTGGGTGGTGAGCAGCACGGTGGCGCCGTCGGCGACCATCCGCTTGACCTCGCGCCACACCTCGTTGCGGGTGCGCGGGTCGAGGCCGGTCGTCGGTTCGTCCAGGTACAGCACGGCCGGGCTGCCGATCATGGAGGCGGCGAGGTCGAGGCGGCGGCGCATACCACCGGAGTACGTCGCCGCCGGGCGCTTGCCGGCCTCGGTGAGCGAGAAGCGCTCAAGGAGCTCGTCGGCACGCCGGCGGGCGTCCTTGCGGGGCAGATCGAGCAGCCGCCCGATCATGTACAGGTTCTCCCAGCCGGAGAGCTTCTCGTCGACCGCGGCGTACTGGCCGGTGAGGCCTATCACGCGGCGGAGCTGCCGGGGCTGCTTCAGTACGTCGTAGCCGGCGACCGTCGCCTGGCCGGAGTCGGGGGTGATGAGGGTGGACAGCACCCGGACGAGGGTGGTCTTGCCGGCGCCGTTGGGACCCAGCACACCGAGGACGGTGCCCTCGTGCACATCCAGGTCCACACCGTCCAGCGCCTTGGTCTCGCCGTAGTGCTTGACCAGCCCCCGTACGGTGACGGCGCTCTGGCCGCTTCGGGGCTTGTTGTCGATTCGCGTCATGACCATCAAGGTGCCAGCCCCCACCGACAAACCACCGACAGCCCGCCCACGGCCGCCTACACACCACCGACAGCCCGCCTCGCGGCTGGGGGGCGGGGCGCGCCTGTTGAAGCAAGTACGCACCGCAACCATCAATTGAGGAACCCCCACGGCGAGCAATTTGGTCCGCGAGAGCGGCGCCGGTTCAGGCGCAAAAACGGCAGCGACCCGTCGACGGGGGATGTTCGACGGGTCGCCTCGGTGCCGCAGTGGCTTCAGTGGACCTCAGGTCCTCAGGTGATCTCAGTGCACGGAGTGCTCGTCCAGCGGGAACGTTCCGGCGATGACGTCATCCGCAAACGCCTTCACCGCGTTGCCCATGACCTCGCGCAGGTTGGCGTACTGCTTGACGAACTTCGGCATCCTGCCGCCGGTCAGGCCGAGCATGTCGGTCCAGACGAGGACCTGCGCGTCCGTGTCGGGGCCCGCGCCGATACCGACCGTCGGGATGTGCAGGGTGCGGGTGACCTCGGCGGCCAGCTCCGCCGGGACCAGTTCGAGGACGACGGAGAACGCGCCCGCGTCCTGGACCGCCTTGGCGTCGCGCAGCAGCTGCTGGGCGGCTTCTTCTCCGCGCCCCTGCACCCGGTAGCCCATGGAGTTCACGGACTGCGGGGTCAGGCCGATGTGCGCCATGACCGGGATCCCGGACTCCACCAGGAGCTCGATCTGGCGGTGCGAGCGCTCGCCGCCCTCCAGCTTCACCGCGCCGACCCCGGCCTCCTTGACGAGGCGGGTGGCCGAGCGGAGCGCCTGGACCGGACCCTCCTGGTAGGACCCGAAGGGCAGGTCCGCCACGATCAGGGCACGTGAGGTGCCCCGTACGACCGAGGCCGACAGCATGGTCATCTCGTCCATGGTGACGGGCACGGTGGTCTCGTATCCCAGGTGGACGTTGCCCGCCGAGTCGCCGACGAGCATGACCGGGATGCCGGCCTCGTCGAAGACGGACGCGGTCATCGCGTCGTACGCGGTGAGCATGGGCCACTTCTCGCCGCGCTCCTTGGCGGAGGTGATGTCACGCACCGTGATGCGGCGGGTGCTCTTGCCCCCGTACAGCGCCTTGCTGCTGTCGGTGGACGGGCGGACACCCTCCGCAGGCTGCTTTGCGGCAGCCGAAATCTGCGTCATCGCAACGGCTCCTTCTGTCATCTCGAGGCGCCCTGACGGCGTCCCCGGATCACCTCCATGGTGGCACCTCGTGCCACGCGCGGCTAGACCGGGCCCGCAGACGCCCCAGGGACCGGGTTCCGGGGCCTCCGCCCTGCGACCTAGGTCCCTGTGTAAGGTCTCCGTAAAGCATTTTCGATACGAGACGGTGTCGTATCGAATGTGGTTAGGCTGGTCGCCATGACAACTTCCGCTCCCGCTTCTGAACGACATGTGCCCGAGGCGGTGCACAGGCGCCGCTGGGCCATCCTCGGCGTGCTGATGCTGAGCCTGCTGATCGTGGTGCTCGACAACTCGATCCTGAACGTCGCGATCAAGACGATCTCGACCCCCGAGCCCATCGGCCTGGGCGCCACCCAGGGTGAGCTGGAGTGGGCCATCAACGCCTACACCCTCGTCTTCGCCGGGCTGCTCTTCACCGCGGGCCTCCTCGGTGACCGGCTCGGCCGCAAGAGGGTGCTGCTCGCCGGCCTCGCCGTGTTCGGCATAGGTTCGGCGCTGGCCGCCGAGTCCGGCTCACCGGTCCAGCTCATCGTGTTCCGCGCGGTGATGGGCCTCGGCGCGGCGTTCGTGATGCCCGCCACCCTCTCTGTCCTGATGAACGTCTTCGAGCGCGACGAGCAGCCCAAGGCCATCGGCATCTGGGCCGGCGGCGTCGGCCTCGCCATCGCGATCGGCCCGATCACCGGCGGCGTACTCCTGGACCACTTCTGGTGGGGCTCGGTCTTCCTGGTCAACGTACCGATCGTGCTCATCGCGCTGGTCCTGATGGTCTGGCTGGTCCCGGACTCCCGCGACCCGAACCCCGGACGCGTCGACCCGATCGGCGTGGTCCTGTCCGTCATCGGTCTCGTCCTGCTGGTCTACGGCATCATCAAGGGCGGTCAGCTGGCCGACTTCACCGACCCGACGGTCCTGGCGACCATCGGGGCCGGAATCGCGGTGCTCGTCGGCTTCGTCGTGTTCGAGAAGCGCAGCGACCACCCGTCCATCGACGTCACCTACTTCAAGAACAAGGTCTTCTCGGCGGCGATGTCCGCCATCGCGCTCGTCTTCTTCGCGCTGATGGGCGTGACCTTCTTCTCGGTCTTCTACACGCAGAGCGTGCGCGGCTACTCGCCGCTCCAGACCGGCCTGTTGATGCTGCCGCTCGCCGTCGCCCAGCTCATCTTCGCGCCGCGGGCCCGTCTCGTCGTCGACCGCTTCGGCAACAAGGCCACCTGCACGGCGGGGCTGCTGATGATCGCCGCGATGCTGGCCGCGTTCGCCACGCTGGACGCGGACACGCCGATCTGGATCCTGGAAGTCATCTTCTTCTTCATGGGCACCGGCATGGCGCACATCATGACCCCGACCAGCGTCGTGATCATGCAGGCCCTGCCGCGTGAGAAGGCGGGCTCCGCCTCCGCCCTCAGCAACACCTTCCGCCAGGTCGGCGGCGCCCTCGGTATCGCCGTCCTCGGCTCCGTCCTGTCCGCGGCCTACCGCAACAGCATCGAGGACAAGCTCACCCTGGTCCCGGCCGGCCTCCGCCACACCGCCGGCGAATCCATCGAGGCCACCCTCGGCGTCGCCGCCCGGCTCGGCCCCGAGGGCAAGAGCCTCATCACCCCCGCCAACGACGCCTTCCTGCACGCCATGCACGTCACCGCTCTGTGCGGCGCGGGCGTCGCCGTCATCGGCGCGCTGATCGTCTTCCTCTTCCTGCCGGGCCGCACTCCGGCACCGCAGGAGGACGAGAAGGAGACGGAGTTGGTGAAGACGGGGTCGTAACCACAGGCAACGCAGGTGGAGACCGGGGAGAATCACCCCAGGCGCGATCAAGGAGCGGACGGAGTTCGAAGTGGACCTCGCTGAAAGCCAGGACAGGCACGAGGGTCCCCCCAGGGGGCGCCCCCGCAGCGAGGCCGTGGAACGCTCCATCATCGAGGGCGTGATGAGGCTCCTGGAGGAGGGCGTACCGCTCGGGGAGGTCTCCATCGAGCGCGTCGCCCGCACCGCGGGTGTCGGCAAGGCGACCATCTACCGCCGCTGGAGCGGCAAGGAGGCCCTCTTCGTCGACGTCCTGCGCGCCGCCGAGCCGCCGGACGCGGAACTCCCCGGCACCTCGATGCGCGAGGACCTGATCGTCCTCCTGGAGCAGATGCGCCGGCGCGGCCTGGCCAGCCGCTCGTCGCTGATCCTGCACAACGTCTACGCGCAGATGAAGAGCAGCCCCAAGGTCTGGGACGCGTACCACACGACCGTCGTCGAACCGCGCCGCCTGATGGCCTTCGAAGTCCTGCGCCGCGGGCAGCGCAACGGCGAACTCCGCGAAGACATCGACATCGAACTGCTGAACGACATGTTCGTCGGGCCCATGCTCGTCCGCGCAATCCTGCGCCCCGACGCCGAACTCCCCGAAAACCTCGCGGAACGGATCGTGGACGCGCTGCTGGCGGGACTGAGCCACGCCAAGCCGTAGTCCACGTGGCCGTTCACCCGACGGTTCAGCCGTTTTCTGACGGGCCGTATGTGCGCGTTCTGTCACAGGGGACGCGTTCCACCTCCGCATTCGGAACTCCGGACGCGAGGTTGCACGTCTTCGTGCCCGTACGGCCGTCATGGGACGGCAGGACGGACACGGATCATCCCCTAGGGTCGTAACCGCGGGGCGGACGGTGTGCACGGCAAGTTGTGAGGCGAAGGTATGGCGCAGGCGTATATGACGGAGACGGGCAGCGGCGGCCAGGGGCCGGACCGCAGAGGGTCCCGGCTTCGGCGCCTGGTCGACGGCTGGCGCGGTGACCGTGGCATCTGGCGCCGGGGCGCGATCCTCGCCGCGCTCGCGGTGATCCTCGCGCTGGTCATGCTGCTGCACTCACGCATCCCGAACGTGATCGGCAACCTCGGCAGCCTCACCGAGACCTTCCTGCCCTGGTGCGGCCTCGCCGTGCCGGTGCTGCTGGTCCTCGCCTTCGTACGGAAGTCGGCGACCGCCCTGATCGCCGTGCTGCTGCCCGCGATCGTCTGGCTGAACCTCTTCGGCGGGCTCATCAGCGACAAGCACGGCAGCGGCGGGAACCTGACCGTCGCCACGCACAACGTCAACGCCGACAACCCGGACCCCTCGGGCACCGCCCGTGACGTGGCCGCCTCCGGCGCCGACGTGGTGGCCCTCGAAGAGCTGACGGCCACCGCGGTCCCGACGTACGAGGAGGCGCTCGCCTCGACGTACAAGTACCACTCGGTGCAGGGCACCGTCGGCCTGTGGAGCAAGTACCCGGTGTCCGACTCCCTGCCCGTCGACATCAAGCTGGGTTGGACGCGTGCGATGCGGGCCACGGTGACGACACCGGAGGGCCCGATCGCCGTGTACGTCGCCCACCTGCCCTCGGTACGGGTGAAGCTGGAGGCCGGGTTCACCGCCCGCCAGCGTGACACGAGCGCCGACGCGCTGGGCGAGGCGATCGCCGACGACCCGAACAAGCAGGTCATCCTGCTCGGCGACCTGAACGGCACGATGAACGACCGCGCGCTCAACGCCGTCACCGCGCAGATGCGCTCCACGCAGGGCGCGGCGGGCAGCGGCTTCGGCTTCAGCTGGCCCGCGGCGTTCCCGATGGCCCGGATCGACCAGATCATGGTCAAGGGGATCGAGCCGGTGACCTCCTGGACCCTGCCCAGGACCGCCAGCGATCACCTTCCGGTCGCCGCCCGCGTGAAGATCTCCGCAACCGGGTCTTAACCTCTTGGAATACTGAGCCTGAGAGGCTTTGTTCCACAGATGAACTTACGCGTCCTGTGTACATCGGTGTGCACAGGCGCGACCCTGCGCGCACGTACGTCCCCACGCAACCCCCGCGCGCCGTGCCCTCCGCTCCCCTGAAAGGCCCCTCATGCCCCTGGCCCTGCTTGCCCTAGCCGTGGGCGCCTTCGGCATCGGTACCACCGAGTTCGTGATGATGGGCCTGCTGCCCGACGTCGCGGGTGACCTGCACATATCGATCCCCACCGCCGGTCACCTGGTCTCCGCGTACGCGCTCGGTGTCGTCATCGGCGCCCCGCTCCTGGCCGCGGCCACGGCACGGATGTCCCGCCGCAAGGTACTGATCGCCCTCATGCTGCTCTTCGTCGCGGGCAACGCGCTCTCCGCCCTCGCCCCCGACTACAACTGGCTGCTGGCCGCCCGTTTCCTCAGCGGCCTGCCGCACGGCGCCTTCTTCGGCGTGGGCGCCGTCGTCGCCACCAGCCTGGTCGCCCCCGAACGCAAGGCGCGCTCCGTCTCCCTGATGTTCCTGGGTCTCACGGTCGCCAACATCGTGGGTGTCCCCGTGGCCACGCTCATGGGCCAGCAGCTGGGCTGGCGCTCCACCTTCCTCGGCGTCAGCGTGATCGGTCTGCTGGCCGTGGTGTCCCTGGCGTTCCTCGTCCCGCACGACGGCACCCACGCGCCCGCCGCGGGTCTGCGTGGCGAACTGGCCGCCCTGCGCTCGCTCCCGGTCTGGCTGGCCCTCGGCACGACGGTCGCCGGCTTCGGCGCGCTGTTCGCCGCGTACAGCTACATCACGCCGATGCTGACGGACGCCGCCGGATACGCCGACTCCAGCGTGACCCTGCTGCTGGCGCTGTTCGGCGTCGGCGCCACGGCGGGCAACCTGCTGGGCGGGCGCCTGGCGGACCGGTCGATGCGCGGCACGCTCTTCGGCGGCCTGGTCTCGCTCGCGGTGGTCCTGGCGCTGTTCCCGGTACTGATGGGGGCGGCGTGGAGCGCGCCGCTCGCGGTGGTCCTGCTCGGTACGGCGGCGTTCGTGACCAGTACGCCGCTGCTGATGATGGTCATGGAGAAGGCGTCTTCGGCCCCGTCCTTGGCGTCTTCGGCGAACCAGGCGGCGTTCAACCTGGCGAACGCAGGGGGCGCGTGGATCGGGGGGCTCGTACTGGCCGCCGGGTTCGGCGTGACGTCTCCGGCGCTGGCTGGGGCGGCGCTGGCCGTGCTCGGACTGGGCGTTGCCGGGGTGGCGTTCGTAGTGGACCGTCGCCGGGGCCCGGTTTCGGGGGTCGGCCGGGAGCGTGTGGTGACCTCGTACGTGCCTGAGCACGCGGATTCGGTGCACCACTGAGTTTTCGCCCCCGCCGCCCCTGCCCGTCCCATCCCCAGGGGCTCCGCCCCTTCGACCCCACCAGTGGGCTCCGCCCCTGGACCCCCGCTCCTCAAACGCCGGAGGGGCTGAATCTCTCCCCGGCGGGGTAGAGGTTTTCAGCCCGTCCGGCGTTTGAGGACGAGGCCCCTTCAGGGCCGAAGCGGGGGTCTGGGGCGGCAGCCCCCAGAGAGGGGACGGGCAGGGGCGGCGGGGGCGAAAACCTGCCTAGTCGAACCGGGCCAGGTCCCGCAGCCAGACCGTCGCCGAGCTGTCCGACGGTGCTCGCCAGTCGCCCCGCGGTGACAGCGAACCGCCCGCCGATACCTTCGGCCCGTTCGGCATGGCCGAGCGCTTGAACTGCGCGAACGCGAAGAAGCGACGGCAGAAGACCTCCAGCCAGCGCCGGATCTCCGGCAGCTCGTACGCCACTCGCTTGGCCTCGGGAAAGCCCGGCGGCCAGGCACCGGCGTCTGCGTCGTGCCAGGCGTGCCAGGCCAGGAAGGCGATCTTCGAGGGCCGGAAGCCGTAGCGCAGCACGTGGAAGAGCGTGAAATCGTGCAGCGCGTACGGGCCGATCTTCGACTCGGTGGACTGCATCTCCTCACCCGGTACGAGTTCCGGGCTGATCTCGGTGTCGAGGATCGCGGTGAGGATCTTGCCGGCCTCCTCGCCGAACTGCCCGCTGCCGATGACCCAGCGGATCAGATGCTGGATCAGCGTCTTCGGTACGCCCGAGTTGACGTTGTAGTGGCTCATCTGGTCGCCCACGCCGTACGTGGACCAGCCGAGCGCCAGCTCCGAGAGGTCACCGGTGCCGAGCACGATGCCGCCGCGCTGGTTGGCGAGCCGGAACAGGTAGTCGGTGCGCAGTCCGGCCTGGACGTTCTCGAAGGTGACGTCGTACACCGGTTCCCCGGAGGCGAACGGGTGGCCCATCTCCTTCAGCATCAGCCGGGCGGTCGGCGTGATGTCCAGCTCGGCCGCGGTGACACCGAGGGCGGCCATCAGCTTGTGCGCGTTGTCCTTGGTGTGGTCGCTGGTGGCGAAGCCGGGCATCGTGAAGGCCAGGATGTCGCTGCGCGGACGCCCTGCGCGGTCCATCGCGTGGGCTGCGACGATCAGCGCGTGCGTGGAGTCGAGCCCGCCGGACACCCCGATGACCACCTTCGCGCCACCGATCGACGCGAGCCGCTGCTGCAACCCCGCGACCTGGATGTTGTACGCCTCGTAGCAGTCCAGGGCCAGCCTGTCGGGGTCCGCGGGCACGAACGGGAAGCGCTCGATACGCCGCCGCAGGCCCAGATCTCCGGTGGGCGGGGCGAGTTGGAACGACACGGTCCGGAAGTCGGCCGTACGGGCGCCGTGCGTGCGCCGGTTGTCGTCGAAGGTGCCCATCCGCTGCCGTTCCTGCCGCAGCAGGTCGAGGTCGATGTCGGCGATGGCGAACTGGTCGTCGAGCGGGAAGCGGTCGGACTCGGCCAGCAGCACCCCGTTCTCGTAGATCAGGGTCTGGCCGTCCCAGGACAGGTCGGTGGTCGACTCGCCAAGGCCGGCCGCCGCGTAGACATACGCGGCGAGGCAGCGCGCGGACGCCGAGCGGCACAGCAGTTTGCGGTCCTCGGCGCGGCCGACGGTGATCGGGCTGCCGGAGAGGTTGGCGAGGACGGTCGCGCCCGCCAGGGCCGCCTCGGCGCTCGGCGGCACCGGCACCCACATGTCCTCGCAGATCTCCGTGTGCAGCACCAGACCGGGGACATCCTCCGCCGCGAACAGCAGGTCCACGCCGAACGGCACCGACTCCCCGCCCACCAGGATCGTGCCGCCGCGCTCGTCGTCGCCGGCGGCGATCTGCCGACGCTCATAGAACTCGCGGTAGTTCGGCGGGTACGACTTCGGCACGACACCGAGGACGCGGCCGCGGTGCACGACCACCGCGCAGTTGTAGACACGGCCGCGGTGGCGCAGCGGGGCGCCGACGAGCAGGACCGGCAGCAGGTCGGCCGACCCCGCCACCACCTCCTGGAGCGCGTCCTCGACCTGGTCGAGCAGCGCGTCCTGGAGCAGCAGGTCCTCGATCGAGTAGCCGCACAGCACCATCTCGGGGAAGACGGCGACGGCCACGCCCTCCGCGGCGCACCTGCGCGCGTGGCGCAGCACCGCATCGGCGTTGGCGTGCGGGTCCGTGATGACGGTGTGGCCCGTACAGGCGGCTACGCGTGCGAAGCCGTGCTGGTAGAGCGACCGGAAGTTCAGTGGAGGCACAAGGGTCAGTGTAATCGTCAGAGCGACGCGATGGGGTGGCGGGCGCCGGGCAGCACCTCGCGCCTCCCGGACACGGGCCCGGACGAGGGGGCCGTCGGTGAAGATGCGCCCGCGTCCCTGACGGGAGGCTCGTCAGTGTACGTACGCCCGTGGTGCCCCGACGAGAAGCCCGTCGGCGCACGCACGCCCGCCCCCGACGAGACCTCCGTCGGGGGCGGGCGCGGGGAACTGCCGCGTGACCGCGTGGATCTCAGTGGCGGCCGTACGACTGGATGTAGCCGCTCGCGGGCGTACCCACCCCGGTGACGTCGTCGTAGCCCTTCACGGCGGACAGTGAGCTGTCCTTGCCGAGGCTGCGTACGGAGGTGAGGAGACCGTCCGTGGCGTCGTAGCCGTTGGCGAAGTCGACGCGTGCCACGGCGAGTCCGGACCCCGTGGGGTTGTCCGTGACGTCGTGGTACGCCTTCGAGCCGTACTTGGCGTAGATCGCCGGGTTGGCGAAGCCGATCGGCTTGCCGCCGCGCGTCTGCTGGGCCAGCGCCTGGACGGCCGCGATCACCGGCGCGGCGAGCGAGGTGCCGCCGATCCGGTACTCGCTGTACGCCTGCGTCCCGTCGGTCTGGGTCTGCGTCTGGCCGACCTTGAAACCGGTGTTGGGGTCGGCGACGGCCGAGATGTCCGGCACGACACGGTTGCCCGCGGCGCTGTTGGCCGTGGCCAGCGAGCCGGGGACGACACCCTTCTGGTAGTAGGGCTCCGCCACCGTGCTGCTGGTGCCGCCGCCCGCGCCCGAGGTGAACGAGCCGGGGAAGTTCACCCAGCTGGTGCCGTCCGTGGACAGCGGGGACCGCTCGGTGCCCCAGCCGGTCTCGAACTTGTACTTGTCGCCCTTGCCGACCGCCAGCGAAGTACCGCCGACTGCCGTCACCCACGCCGAGTTGGCCGGGGTGTCGACCTGCTTCGTACCGGTGTGCGAGACCTCGTCGCCGTTGTCGCCGGACGAGAAGTAGAAGCCGATGCCCTCGACCGCGCCGAGCTGGAAGACCTGGTCGTAGGCAGCCGCGATGTCGGGCGTCTGGTTGGCCTCGATGTCGCCCCAGGAGTTGGAGACGATGTCGGCGAGATGCCCGTCGACGATCTTGCCCAGCGAGTCGAGCAGATCGTCGTCGTAGCAGGAGGCGGCGCCGACGTAGGTGATGCTCGCGGCGGGTGCGACCGCGTGCACGGCCTCGACGTCGAGGGTCTCCTCGCCGTACCAGCCCGAGGCCCCGCACTCCTCGGTCCTCGTGTAGGTGCTGGGCAGCGCCTGGTGCAGCTGACCGCTGCTGTACTTCGCGTCACCGTGCTTCTTGGCGTAGGTGGCCGCGTCGTACGCGATGGTCGGCGAGGCGTACGCGTCGGTGATGGCGACCCGCACCCCCTTGCCGGTGCTGGTGCCCGCTCCGTAGGCGGCCCGCAACTGCTCGCCGGTGTAGCCCTGGACGGCGTACGGGATCTTCGTGCCGTACGCGTCCGGCAGGGTGCTCGCGATGTTCGAGCCGTAGTACGAGGAGAACGGCCCGGAGTTGTTGAACACGGCGTCCGGCGGCGGCAGCGTGTCGCTGTGGCTCGCCTTGTGCGGGGCGTTGTCCAGGCCGGTGACGGTGAGGACGGCGCCGTCCAGGGCGGCCGGAGCGGAGGCCGTCTTCGACGGCGCCCGGTAGGTCTTGCTGCCCTTGGTGTAGTTGTGCAGCTGGGTGGCGAACGCCTTCTCGGCGGCGGCGACATCACCTGTCACGGAGATGTAGTGCTCCGTGCTGCCGGTGACCGTCAGGCCCGCCGACTTCAGCCACGAGGTCACCGCGGTGACCTGCGCCTTGCTGGCGCCGAAGCGTTCCTGCACCTGTGCGGCGCTGAGGTACTTCCCGTAGGAGACCGACGCCGGGTCGGACACGGCCTTGGCGTACGCGGCCAGACCCGAGGCGTCCTGGCCGGCGAGGTAGACCCGGGCGGAGACCTGGGAACCGTCGGCCGTGGCGCCCTTGTCCGCCTTCGCCGTCGCCCAGGTGGGCTTCGTGCCCGCGAGGGTGTCCCGGCTCGGGCCGTCCGCGGCCTGGGCCGCGGGTATGCCGAACGCCAGCGCTCCGGCGAGCAGCGGCAGTGTCGCTGCCATGCTCACTCCGGCGCGCAGCGCTGCGCGGTTGGATCTCATGTAACCCCCTGCGATGCGGTTCGTCGCATGTAGTGGTCGGCCGGTGATCCGTGAACTCCCCGTGCCATATGGGTGCACAGGGAATGGATCACGCAGGGGTCACTCTTGCGACGAACCGTCCATGCCAGGGGAATGGGCGGACCATGGGTGGGCCAAGAAGAGCCCAAGGAACCGTATGCGCAGGGGATTTGGGGGTTACGCGCGACTTGTGTCCATCAACGTGGCTTCGCCCCCCGTTCCTTCAGCAGATCCGCCATCAGGCCGATCTCCGACTGCTGCGCCGCGACCATCCCGGTCGCGAGCTTGCGCTCCACCTCGACCTCGCACTTCTCCACGCAGCCCTCGGCCATGTGGATCCCGCCCTCGTGGTGTTCGGTCATCAGCTGGAGGTAGAGGACCTCGGCCGGCCTGCCGCTCAGCGTGTTCAGTTTCTCCAGGTCGGTGTCGGTCGCCATGCCCGGCATCAGCGCACCGTCCTCGCCTGAGGCCATGCCACCCATGCCCATCCAGGTCATCGGCCCGTCCGCCGACATCTTCGGCAGGCCCCACAGATCGAGCCAGCCCAGCAGCATGCCCCGCTGGTTGGCCTGCGTCTGCGCGATGTCGTAGGCGAGACGCCGTACCTCCGTGTCCTTGGTGCGGTCCCGCACGATGTACGACATCTCGACGGCCTGCTGATGATGGACGGCCATG
Organism: Streptomyces sp. NPDC087263; assembly: GCF_044744645.1. Classification (NCBI taxonomy): domain Bacteria; kingdom Bacillati; phylum Actinomycetota; class Actinomycetes; order Kitasatosporales; family Streptomycetaceae; genus Streptomyces; species Streptomyces sp. NPDC087263. The sequence continues at coordinate 380,015 of NZ_JBIUYT010000001.1, read as the reverse complement.
TCCCGGGCGAACCCCGCGTCCGCGGAGTCGGCGGCGGGAATCTCCACCGCCGAGTCGGCACCGGAACCGTCGGCGACCGCGTACGTGATCGCCCCGGCCGCGACGAGCACCGCAGCCGCGGCCCCCGAGATCCACCCGATCCGTTTCATTCCCGCGATCCCGTTCCCTCGGCTCACTGGGACAGACCGCCGGTGCAGGCGGCGCCCGGCTCCGGTGTCTGGTCGCCCTGCACGAAGGACTCGAAGAACTTGTCGACATTGGCGTCGGTCGCGCTCGTCACCGTGCGCTGCTTGCCCCAGGCGCTGAGCATGATCGGGTCCTTCTGGTCCTCGACGGGGCTCATCAGCGTGTACGGGGTCTTCTTGACCTTCTCCGCGAGTGCCTGCACGTCGGCATCCGCGGCCTTGCTGTTGTACGTCACCCAGACCGCGCCGTGTTCCAGGGAGTGCACGGCGTTCATGTTGTTGATCGCCTTGGTGTAGACGTCGCCGTTGCAGTTCATCCAGACCTGGTTGTGGTCACCGCCGACCGGGGGCTCCATCGGGTAGTCCACGGTCTTGGTGACATGCGTCTGGGAGAGCTTCGCGCTCCAGGTCTTCACCCCGTCCGAGCCCGTCACGAAGTGCCCCGCGGTCCCCTTGGAGTCGCTCGCCGTGTCCTCCTTGCCGGACTGCGACCGGACGAGAACGACACCACCCACGGCAAGCCCGGCGACGACGACCACACTGGCGCCGATCACGAGAATCCGATTGCGGCGCTCGCGGGACTGCTCCGCGCGGCGCATCTCCGCTATGCGCGCCTGCCGGGAGGCGTTTCCGGTGTTCTTCGCGGAACCCATGGTGAGTCCTTATACCTGGAGGGACGGTTGGGACAGCTGATCGTAGTGGGCCGGGGGCCGCCCATTACGGATGAGCCCCCGAGCAGGCAAGATGGACAGCGGGGCAGGATCAGGACGGACCCGCAGCAGACCCTCCGGCGGGACTCGGAGCAGGGCCCGGAAGCAGAATCAGAGCAGGACACCTGGCGTATGCGAGGCGTTAAGGCGCCGGTAGGCCGGGCGATCAAGGTCCGCAACGCGCATGAAATGGTGTTGTGGTGGGATGCTCAGGAGCCCCGACCGTCCCCGAGGCGTGGGAGCAGGCGGCCTGACCAGCAACGATGGGTGGAAGCGGAAGATGGACAAGCAGCAGGAGTTCGTGCTCCGGACATTGGAGGAGCGTGACATCCGGTTCGTACGCCTGTGGTTCACGGACGTACTCGGCTTCCTCAAGTCGGTGGCCGTGGCCCCGGCGGAGCTGGAACAGGCCTTCGACGAGGGCATCGGCTTCGACGGCTCGGCGATCGAGGGCTTCGCCCGCGTATACGAGTCCGACATGATCGCCAAGCCGGACCCCTCGACCTTCCAGGTCCTGCCGTGGCGCGCGGAGGCCCCGGGCACGGCCCGGATGTTCTGCGACATCCTGATGCCGGACGGCTCCCCGTCCTTCGCGGACCCGCGCTACGTCCTCAAGCGCACCCTCACCAAGACCTCCGACCTGGGCTTCACCTTCTACACCCACCCGGAGATCGAGTTCTTCCTGCTGAAGGACCGCCCGCTGGACGGTACGCGGCCCACCCCCGCGGACAACTCCGGCTACTTCGACCACACCCCGCAGAACGTCGGCATGGACTTCCGCCGTCAGGCGATCACCATGCTGGAGTCGATGGGCATCTCCGTCGAGTTCTCCCACCACGAGGGCGCGCCCGGCCAGCAGGAGATCGACCTCCGCTACGCCGACGCGCTGTCCACGGCGGACAACATCATGACGTTCCGCCTGGTCATGAAGCAGGTCGCGCTGGAGCAGGGCATCCAGGCCACCTTCATGCCCAAGCCGTTCTCCGAGCACCCCGGCTCGGGCATGCACACCCACCTCTCGCTCTTCGAGGGCGACCGCAACGCCTTCTACGAGTCCGGCTCGGAGTACCAGCTCTCCAAGGTCGGCCGCTCCTTCATCGCGGGCCTGCTGAAGCACGCCGCGGAGATCTCCGCGGTCACCAACCAGTGGGTCAACTCCTACAAGCGCATCTGGGGCGGCTCGGAGCGCACCGCGGGCGCCGGCGGCGAGGCACCCTCGTACATCTGCTGGGGCCACAACAACCGCTCGGCCCTCGTCCGCGTCCCGATGTACAAGCCGGGCAAGACGGGCTCCGCGCGGGTGGAGGTCCGCTCCCTCGACTCGGGCGCGAACCCCTACCTGGCGTACGCGATGCTCCTCGCCGCCGGCCTCAAGGGCATCGAGGAGGGCTACGAGCTCCCGCCCGGCGCCGACGACGACGTCTGGGCCCTCTCCGACGCCGAGCGCCGCGCCATGGGCATCGAGCCCCTGCCCCAGAACCTCGGCGAGGCCCTGACCCTCATGGAACGCAGCGAACTCGTCGCCGAAACCCTCGGCGAACACGTCTTCGACTTCTTCCTCCGCAACAAGCGCCAGGAGTGGGAGGAGTACCGCTCCGAGGTGACGGCGTTCGAACTCCGGAAGAACCTGCCGGTGCTGTAGGCGCGGATCAGCGGGACTCTCGCGCGGGAACGACACAGTAGGGCCGACGGTCAGCGACCGTCGGCCCTACGTCGTCTCAAGGCTCCGGGTGGCCGAGGGAAAAGCAGGGCGATCACGTCGATCGGCATAGTGGCCGGACTCATCTGTCCCGATACTGCTGGGGACGCAGAACGGCCGGGCCTCGGGTCGGAGGCCCGGCCGTAATCACCGGAGTTGGTTCGGCGGTCGGCCCGTCACCGGGTCGGACGGTCTGACCGGCAGGGGGTCAGCAGTACGCCTTGGCCGCACGCTTCGCGGTGCCCGCCGCAGGCGCCTCGGTGCACTTCACCGCACCCTCGCCCTGAATATTCCAGCTCCTGGCCTTCCCGCTCCCCGACTTCGTCCAGCCTGTACCGGACGAATTGCAGGTCTTGGCCGTGTAGTAACCAGAGGCCTTCTTCACCCCGCTGAAGACGACGTAGACCCCCGACTTGTTGAAGTTGTAGGTGACCGACTCGCTCTTTTCCTTCGTCTTCTCTCCGGCCTTGGTGAGTGTCCCGGAGACTTGGGCGTCCATACTGGAGATCACCCAGCTGGCGGAATACGAGGCACCGGCGGTCACCTCCCGGCCCGAGCTCTCCGTCTTGCGGTAGGTCGCGGACTTCGTGAGAGTGCCCGTGCCGCCACTGGGGATACTCAGCTGCTTGGCGTGAGTGATCACCCATTTCTTGCTCATACCGGTCCAGGTGCCGTGCTTGTACCCCGGCTCACAGACAATCGGTGCTGCGCCGGCCGAGGTCACCGGCCCGAGCACCACGATCGAGGCCGCAGCGATACCAGTAGCCACAGCTATCGAAGCCAGTCTTTTACTCATGGTTGTTTCCCCGTTTCACCCTGCGTGGCAATTCCTTGGGAGGAACCACGCGCCCCGTACCCCGATCCACTTGATGGGGTCAGGTCAAACCTACGTCGTGTGATCACTCACGGCACAGTGATCTGAGGGAAATTTGAGGCAGGGGAGACAGGGGCTGATGTGGGTAACGCAGCGAAATTAAAAGGGAGTTGAGGATTCCATCTGCGCCCGTCCGGGGCTGTGACGCAACTTGGCCTGGCATCGTGCCAGAACGCCACGTAGGACCGTGGCCCTACGGTGTTCCCTCCCGGAAAACTAGCGGCCGACGACGCGATGCCCGGGAAACCACCCCTGCGCGTAATCGACCGCGTCCACGAAGCCCACCAGGCGGCACCCTGCCGCCCCCACCGTGCCGACGCGCACGGTCGCCGTCCCCGAGGCCGCGCGCTCGAACTCCGCGCCCAGGGAGCCGAAATCGCTGTCGTCCAAGGCGACATCGGCGTACTCCCACCACTGACGTCGGCCGTCCAGCCGGACCACGCATCTGTAGGACCGCCGCGGCGGGGAGTCGACTCTGTACTCGCCGAGATGGAAAGCGGTGCAGCTTTCGAAGCCGACGCCGAGCAGGAGGATCCGGGCACGGAGCTCGTAGAGCCGGGCCAGTGGTGACCTCTCGCCCAGGTGGCAGTCGAGATGGTGGTCGTCGATGACCTTCGCCGCCCGGGGGCCCAGGGCGGCGAACGAGGTCTGGGGGTGGGCGCTGCGCAGTGAGTCCGGGTGGAGGCGGGTCGTCTCGGCCAGGATGCCCACGCCGGTCGCCGGGGTGGTCGCCGGGTCGAACGGCGGCATGCGCTCCCGGAAGGCGGTTCGGGCTCTGTCGCTCAGGCCGCGGACACGTTCCCCGTGTGCGGCCGACGTATCGGAGTTGTCCGAGGTGAACGCGGGAACGACCAGGGTGCCGTCGGGGCCGAGTGTGCGGCGTAACGCGCGCAGCACGGAGGCCGCTCCTCCCTCGACCTTTCCGAGAGAGCGCAGGGAAGCGTGCACCAGCAGGACGCCGCCCGCACCGACTCCCAGTTCAGTGAGCTGGTCGGTGAGTTGGGAGTCGGTGAGTTCGGTCCCGCCGGAAACTGGGCTCAAAGTGTCTCGTCCCTCCCCGCCGCGGATTCCGGTGGCAGCGGCCTGTCGTCGCCGGCGAACTACTGGCGCTGCGTGGCCAGTTCGCTGAGAAGCTGGTGCAGGGGCCGCGTAGCCCGCTGGCGGTACTCCTGGATCGCCCAGCCGTTGCCGTCGGGGTCCTTGAAGTACATGAACGTGGCGCCGTCCTGCGGCGAGAACGCCTGCGGCTCGCTGACGTCGAGACCGCGCTCCCTCAGTTCCTCGTACGCGGCCTTGGCGTCCTCCACGCACAGCTGCATCCCGTGGTACGTCCCCGGCTGCGGCGTCCCCGTCGGGATCGGGAGGCCGTCGACGAGGGCGATGGAACACCCGGAACCGGGCGGCGTCAGCTGCACGATCCGTACGCCCTCCATCACCTCTCCGTCGAGGTCGACGTGGAAGCCGACTTTGTCGCGGTAGAACTCCTTGGCCCGGTCCACGTCGGTGACCGGCAGCATGATCACTTCGAGGGTCATGTCCATGGGACGACTCCTTTGTCGTACGACGTCACGCACTTGATCTGCTTGAGCTACTCGATCTGTTGGGTCTGCCCGATCTGCGGGCTCACTCGAACCGCCAGCGTGTCTGGCTGAACGGCTCCCCCTTACCGAATCCGAAAACGGTGCGGGGCGCCACGGCGAAGACGAGAGCGGGGCCGCCGCCACCGTCGAACGTCCCGTCCTCCCGTACGTCGAAATGCCACTCGACGCCGTACTTCTCCTCCCACGCCTTGGCCAGACCGCGCAAGCGGGCGTCGTCGGTGACGCGGACCGCCTCGCCCTCGACGACGAGGTCGTAGCCCTCGGCCCAGGTGTTGGTGCCCGTGGTGAGGACGACCTCGGGGTTCTCGGCGAGGTTGTGCGCCTTGCGCTCCTGCGCGCCCGTCGTGAAGTGCAGCGCCCCGTCCTGCCAGACGCCGATCAGCGGCGTCACATGCGGCCGCCCGTCCGGCCGTACCGTCGACAGCCAGTACAGCTCGGCCGCGACCAGCCGCGCCAGGGCCTGCGGCCAGGGAGTCGGCGTCGCTCCGGGACTGCCGTAGCGCGGGTCGAGCTCGGTGTGCGGTGCCACATCGGACATGGGCTCTCCTCCTTGGAACGACATGGTCCCTGCACAGGAAAGACCTCGCACGGCAGCGGGACTCATCGGTGCCCGCGGGAAATCTCCGGCCGCTCGGCTCAGGGCGCCTCGGGTTGCGGGAACACCCGGGCCACCGCCGCCGTCCGGCTGGACACCCCGAGGCGGTTGAAGGCGTTCTCCAGGTGCTTGCGGACGGTGCTGCGGGAGACGACGAGCTGTTCGGCTATCTGCGGGGTGGTCAGGCCGCGGGCCACGCAGCGCAGCACTTCCAGTTCGCGCAGGGTGAGCCGCACGGGGGGCCGGCGCCGGTCGGCCGCCTCGCGGTAGAGCGCGTACACATGCGGCGCCAGCAGGCTCAGCGTGGTCATCTCGTGGTCGCTGAACGGTTTCGGGCCCTCGCGGAAGAGCTGGATGACGCGCGTGCGGTTCGGGGCGGTGGGCAGGGCGATGGACGCGATGGTCTTGAACGGGGAGATGAACTCGGTGTAGATCGCCAGGCTCGTCAGCCGGCGCACCGACATGAAGTCCGCCATCTGCGTGGTCTCGGGATTGCTGTGCGGCCGTGAGACCTGCAGACACTGAAGGTACTGGTGGCGCCAGCGCCAGTACCCGTCCATCGAGCATTCGCCTTCGTCGTCCATCGTGGCCTGCTCGTTGAGCTCCTTCCTGGTCGGGATGTCCAGCTCGGAGAAGCTGACGCCGTCACAGGGGACGAGGCTCTGCAGCCCGAACAACAGGCACGTCGGAGGCACCCCGTCCGACAGGTGGTGCCTGGCCTCGTCCAGGACGTCCGCCATGCGCCGCAGATGGGCCTCGGCCGTCGTACCGGTTGCTGACATGGCGGCCTCCCGGGGCCGGTCTTCGTCTGCTGCGAATGTACGCCTCCACGGTGCCGCGGCGGCCCGGAGATTCGTCAAATGCCGAATGGGCTACGCCCGTTGACAGGCGCAGTGTCGACAGAGACGGTCATCCGGCCGTCGGGAGAGACATCGGGAGAGACAGAGGCACTCATGCGTTCTCACCTGCGCACTCATGTTGTGCGTACCCACCGGCACCGCAACCCGCACGCCCACCCGCGCCATCCCGCGACCCTCGTCGCGGGCGCCGCCTCCCTGGTCGCCGCCCTGCTGGGCACGGGGTGCACATCGGCGCCCACCACTGCGGCCGACGAGACGAAGGGAGCCGGTGCGGCGTTCTCCGCCGTGCGCTTCGAGGCCGACGCGCGCGGCGGCATCCAGGTCTCCGGGGCCTCCCGGACCACTGTCGCTCCGGCGGGCACGCACGTGGTGGCCGCGGGCCGCACCCACCCCTTCGCCAGGCCCGCCGGCAAGCTGCTGGTCGTACTGCGGCACTGGCCTCAGGCACGGACGGAACGGGCCTCCCGGGCGGCGGCGAGGGCACCCGAGATGCCGCCACCCGATGAGGTCCAGGCCGAGACGGGATTCCTCGTGGACACCGCGCAGTGGGTGCGAGCCGATCTCGACGGCCACCCCGTGCAGTGGCTCCGCCGCGACACGATTCGCATCGACACCACGAACCCCGCTGCCGGGGACCTGTGGGACTCCACCGGGAGCGGAAGCCGGCTGGTCGGGCTCACACTGTCCGCACCGCACGGGGGTCGGTCCGGGCAGCCCACCTCGCCGCCGAGCGGTCCCGCGTGCGCCGGCCAGGACCAGCGGACCAACCGCAATGTGGTGCTCCCGGCGGTCGCGACGGGTGCGCCCGTCACGGACGTACTGGCGAGCCTGCGGTCGCAGTGCCTCAAGGTCCAGTACGTGTCGCACCCGGGCGGTGCACGGCCCGGCACCGTACGACAGATCCAGGTTCCGCTCGCCGGGCAGCCGCTCGCCGTGGCGGTCCTACCGCCTCCCGACGGCATCGAGGTCCCGGGCCGCACCCCCGGCAGCACGGTGCGGGTGGACCCGGGCCGTCCGGCGACGATCGTGGTGACCCGCTGACCGCACCCCTGCTGCGCTCCCGGCGCTCGTGCCGGGCTCTCCGGTTACGCTCAAGGTCGTACGACCTTGATCCGATGGGAGGGCCGGGGATGACGGCGCCGGGGCGCAGGAGCAGTACCTTCACGCGGCTGCTGCGGCACGGTTTCACTGATCCGTCGGGGGCCGAGCGGCTCCTGGAGAGTGCGGAGCTGGCGCCGATAAAGGCCGATCCGGTACTTCTCGACGCGCTCGGGGCCACCGCCGACCCGGATCTGGCGCTGCTCGGGCTCGTACGGCTCGTCGAGGCGCAGGAGGGGCCGGCGGCGCGGCGGGAGCTGCTCGACACGCTCATCGCGGCGAAGCCGCTGCGGGACCGGCTGCTCGGTGTGCTCGGCGCCTCCGCCGCGCTCGGTGACCATCTCGCCCGGCACCCGAGCGACTGGCAGGAGCTCGTGAGGTACGAGCCGCGGGATCTGCACCCAGGGGTGGAGGAGTTCGAACGGGGGCTCGCCCCGGCGACCGATCCCGTGTCCCTGCGGGTTTTCTACCGGCGCTGCCTGCTGTCCATCGCCGCCCGTGATGTGTGCGGCACCACTGATCTCGCCCAGACCGCCGCCGAGCTCGCCGATCTCGCGACGGCGACCCTGCGGGCCGCGCTCGCCATCGCGCAGGCCGCCGCGCCCGACGATGCCGCGCTGTGCCGGCTCGCCGTCGTCGCGATGGGCAAGTGCGGTGGCCACGAGCTCAATTACGTCTCCGATGTCGACGTGATCTTTGTGGGGGAGGCGGTGGACGGGGCCGATGAGGGCAAGGCCGTCCAGGCTGCCGGCCGGCTTGCCTCGCACCTGATGCGGATCTGTTCCGAGACGACCGTTGAAGGCAGTATCTGGCCCGTCGACGCGAACCTGCGGCCCGAGGGGCGGAACGGGCCGCTGGTGCGGACCCTCAGCAGCCACCTCGCGTACTACCAACGGTGGGCCAAGACCTGGGAGTTCCAGGCGCTCCTCAAGGCGCGTCCGGTGGCCGGCGACCTCAAGCTCGGTGAGGAGTACGTCGCCACCCTCGCGCCGCTCGTCTGGCACGCCGCCGAGCGCACGAACTTCGTCCCCGACGTGCAGAAGATGCGGCGCCGGGTGGTGGAGAACATCCCCGTCGCAGAGGTCGAGCGTGAGCTGAAGCTCGGGCCCGGGGGCTTGAGGGATGTCGAATTCGCCGTGCAGATGCTGCAGTTGGTGCACGGGCGGGCCGATACCTCGCTGAGGAGTGGGACCACCCTTGACGCGCTGAAGGCGCTGGCTGCCGGCGGGTATGTGGGCCGTGCGGATGCCGTACAGCTCGATGAGGCCTACCGGTTTCTGCGGTCCATGGAGCACCGGATACAGCTCTACCGGCTGCGGCGGACCCACCTCGTGCCCGAGGAGGACGCCGATCTGCGGCGCATCGGGCGGTCCTTGGGCCTGCGCGCCGATCCCGTCGTCGAGCTGAACCGCGAGTGGAAGCGGCACGCCGCCGTCGTACGGCGACTGCACGAGAAGCTCTTCTACCGGCCGCTGCTCGATGCCGTCGCCCAACTCGCGCCGGGAGAGACGCGGTTGAGTGCCGGCGCGGCCCGGGAGCGGCTGGTCGCGCTCGGGTACGCCGATCCGGCGGCGGCGCTGCGGCACCTGGAGGCGCTGGCCTCCGGGGTGTCGCGCAAGGCCGCGATTCAACGGACGCTGTTGCCCGTGCTGTTGGGGTGGTTCGCGGATTCCGCCGATCCGGATGCGGGGCTGCTCAACTTCCGCAAGGTGTCCGACGCGTTGGGCAAGACCCCTTGGTATCTGCGGCTGTTGAGGGACGAGGGCGCCGCCGCCGAGAATCTGGCGCGGGTGCTGTCCGCCGGGCGGCTCGCGCCCGACCTGTTGTTGCGTGCCCCGGAGGCGGTCGCGCTGCTCGGTGACGGGGACGGCGGGAGGGGCGGGCTCGAACCGCGGTCCCGCGCCCATCTGGAACAGGAGATCCTCGCGGCCGTGGGGCGGGCCGACGGGGGCGAGCAGGCCGTCACGGCGGCGCGTGGCGTGCGGCGGCGTGAGTTGTTCCGTACGGCGGCGATGGACATCGTCGCCTCCTACGGCACCGAGGAGATCCCCGTCGTCGCCGACCAGGGCGCGCTGGTGGACCTGGTCGGCGGGGCGGTGTCCGATCTGACGGCGGCGACCCTCGCGGGGACGCTGCGGGCCGTGGTGCGGGACAGGTGGGGGGACACCCTGCCGACGCGGTTCGCGGTCATCGGCATGGGGCGGTTCGGGGGGCATGAGCTGGGCTACGGGTCCGATGCCGATGTGCTGTTCGTGCATGAGCCCCGGGACGGGGTCGATGAGCAGGAGGCGTCCCGGGCCGCCAACGCCGTTGTCTCCGAGATGCGGCGGCTGCTTCAGATTCCGAGTGCGGATCCGCCGCTGTTGATCGACGCCGATCTGCGGCCCGAGGGGAAGTCCGGGCCGCTTGTGCGGACGCTCCGGTCCTATGAGGCCTACTACCGGCGCTGGTCGCTGGTGTGGGAGGCGCAGGCGTTGCTGCGGGCCGAAGTCGTCGCCGGGGATGCGGACTTGGGGCTGCGGTTCATCGAGCTGATCGATCCGCTGCGGTATCCGGCGGAGGGGCTCGGGGACGATGCCGTACGGGAGATCCGGCGGCTGAAGGCACGTATGGAGTCGGAGCGGATGCCGCGCGGGGCCGATCCCACGCTGCACACCAAGCTCGGGCGGGGCGGGCTGTCCGACGTCGAGTGGACCGTGCAGTTGATGCAGCTTCGGCATGGGTGGGCGGAGCCGGGGTTGCGGACCACGCGGACGCGGGAGGCGCTTGCCGCGGCGTGTGCGGCGGGGCTGTTGGTGGGGGAGGACGCGGCGGTTCTGGACGAGGCGTGGGTGTTGGCTACGCGGGTGCGGAACGCGGTGATGCTGGTGCGGGGGCGGGCGGGGGATACGTTTCCTTCGGATGGGCGGGAACTGGCTGCGGTGGGGCGGTACTTGGGGTACGGGTCGGGGCATGTGGGGGACATGCTCGATGACTATCGGCGGATTACCCGGCGGGCTCGGGGGCTGGTGGACGAGTTGTTCTACGGGGCGTGAGCCACACCTGCACGCGCCTGCACGCGCCTGCACGCGCCTGCACGCGCCTGCACGCGCCTGCACGCGCCTGCACGCGCCAGCACGCGCCTGCGGTCCGGTGGTGGGTCGGGGCCGGGGGCCGGTACATCCGCCCGTCGCCGACGGATCAGACCTTGGGCAGGAAGCGGGCGTCCGGTGACGCGGACGTACGCGACGGGCATGTGATGTACCGGCCCCCGGCCCCTTCCCGCCGTTTGCGGCTGCGGGTGCGTGTCGGTCCCCGGGTCCTTTGCCGCCGTTTGCGGCTGCGGGTCGGCCCCGGGCCCTATCGGCCGGTTGCCGGTGCGGGTGCGACGGGGGCCGTTGCTTGTTGTTCCGGCTTTGGCTGCGGCTTTTTGCGGGACAGGGCTACGCCCGTCAGGACTACGGCCATGCCGACGATCACGCGGAGGCCGATCTGTTCGTCGAGGATCAGGGCGCCGAGGGCTACGGAGACGACGGGGAGGAGGTAGCCGACTGTGGCGGCGCTGGTGGGGCCCTCTTCGGCGATCATGCGGTAGTTGAGGTAGAAGGTGATGCCGGTGGCGAAGATGCCCAGGGTGGTGACGGCGAGTACGGCTGTGGCGTCGATGTCGCCGAGGGAGCCCCCGGCGGGGAGGGCCAGGGTGCTCCAGGCCGTGGCGGTGAGGAGTTGGGCCGCCGAGACGGCCAAGGGGGCCCCGTGGGTGGTGAGGTGGCGGGCCATGTACGCGAAGGCGATCGCGTAGCTTGCCGCGGCGGCCAGGAGGGTCAGGGCTCCCCAGCTGGCGAGGCCCTCCTGGTGCCAGGGGGCGAAGATCAGGAGTACGCCGGCGAAGCCCAGGAAGAGGCCGGTCAGGCGTAGCGGGTGGAGGCCCCGGTCGGTGCCGAGGAAGAAGCCGATGAGGAGGGACCAGAGGGGGGTCGTCGCGTTCAGGACGCCCGCGATGCCGGAGTCCACCGTCTGCTCGCCGATGGCGAAGAGGGCGAAGGGGATGGCGTTGCAGAAGAGTGCCGCGACGGCGAGGTGGGCCCAGAGCCTGCGGGAGCGGGGGAGGTGCTGTTTCGCCCTGCGGGCCAGGAGCAGGAGGACCGCTGTGCCCAGGGCGCAGCGCGTGACCGTGATGTGGGTGGGGGACAGGCCGTGGTTCAGGGCCAGTTTGATCCAGAGGAAGCCCGAGCCCCACAGGAGGGCCAGGGCGCCCATGCGGAGGGAGGAGGCGAGGGAGCGGGAGCTTGGCATGGGTCCACGGTCCTGGAAGTGACTCGTGAGGACAAGTGAAGAGTGTTGCATGCACTGTTAAGCTGAGCTACATGCTTGATGTGAGGCGTATGCAGGTTCTGTCGGCCGTGGTGGGGTGCGGGTCGGTTACCGCTGCCGCGGCGGATCTGGGGTACACGCCGTCCGCGGTCAGTCAGCAGATCGCCGCCCTGGAGAAGCAGGCCGGGGTCGAGCTGTTGGAGCGGGTGGGGCGTGGTGTGCGGCCGACCGCGGCGGGGCGGTTGCTGTCCGAGTACGCCGATGTCATCGGGCGGCAGGTCGCCGAGGCGGAGACCGCCCTCGGCGATCTGCGTGCCGGGCGTACGGGGCGGCTCGCGGTGCGGTACTTCGCCACGGCGGGGGCTTCGCTGGTGGCTCCTGCCATTGCCCGGTTCCGGGTCGGACATCCCGATGTCGAGGTCGAGTTGAAGCTCGTCGATCCCGAGGATCCGCTGCCCGACGTGAAGGAGGGGCGGGCCGACCTGGCGCTCGTCGTGCGGCCGCCCCATGACTCGGGCGGCCCCGAGGGCGTACAGCTGCTGCATCTGCTCGACGATCCCTACCGCGCCGTGCTGCCCAAGGGGCACCGGCTCGCCGGGAGGCGCTCGCTCGAACTGGCCGACCTCGCCGATGAGCCGTGGGTCGGGAGCGAGTGGCCGGGGTCCTGTCTCGACGCCCAGCTCGACGCCTGCGCCGCGGCCGGGTTCAGGCCCGGGTTCGTGGTCGAGAGCGAGGACTATGTGACCGCCCAGGGCTTCGTGGCGGCCGGGCTGGGTGTCAGCCTCATTCCGCGTCTCGGGCTCGGGGGGCTCCATCCGGACGTCGTCATCCGCAAGGTGCGTTCTCCCGAGCCGCAGCGGGCGATCTACCTGGCGGTGCGGGAGACGGCGCCGCAGCAGCCGGCGCTGCGGGGGCTGATCGACGCCCTGCGGGAAGCGGCCCGTGCGGACATGTGACCGAAGGGGCAGCGGCGCCTCAGGCTTTGACGGGCAGCAGTGGTGCCTTGCGTGAGCTCGGTACCCACCGCGGCAGTGCGTACGGCAGTGCCCCGTACCAGAGCCGTGCCACCGTGAAGCCGAAGGCCAGGCAGAGCATGCCGCCCACCGCGTCGAGCCAGAAGTGGTTCGCCGTGGCGACGATGACGAGCAGGGTGGCCGCCGGGTAGAGGAGGCCGAGGATGCGGGCCCAGGGGACGGAGGCCAGGGCGAAGATGGTGAGGCCGCACCACAGGGACCAGCCGATGTGCATGGACGGCATCGCGGCGTACTGGTTCGACATGTGCTTCAGGTCGCCGGAGGCCATGGAGCCCCAGGTCTGGTGGACCAGCACGGTGTCGACGAAGGTGCCGCCGTTCATCAGGCGGGGCGGCGCCAGCGGGTAGAAGTAGTAGCCGACGAGGGCCACCGCCGTGGTGGCGAAGAGGGCCAGACGTGTCGCCGCGTAGCGGCCGGGGTGACTGCGGTACAGCCACACCAGAACACCCAGCGTCACCACGAAGTGCAGCGTCGCGTAGTAGTAGTTCATGCCGATGATCAGCCAAGTCACCGAGTTCACGGCGTGGTTGACGGATTCCTCGAAGGCGATGCCGAGTTGGTGTTCCGTGTGCCAGATCCAGTCGGCGTTGCGCAGGGCTTGGCCTCGCTGCTCCGGGACCGCGTTCCGGATCAGCGAATACGTCCAGTAACTGACCGCGATGAGCAGGATCTCGAACCAGAGGCGGGGGCGACGCGGGGTCCGCAGCCGACGCAGGAAACGCCGCCCCGCTTTCTCCTCCGCGACGGGCCCCGAAGCGCTCTGCTCCCGGCCTTCCAGTGTCGTCACGGTTGTCTCACCCATAGGCACAGAGTCTGCCAGAAAAGCCTTGCCTCACAGATCATCCCCTGGTCGGGTCCGGGCCGCATGTTCTACGGCGAGAGGACTCCGGCGGGTGCCGTACGGGCTCCTCCCTAGGGAGGATTAGGCACGATTTCGGTCCCCGGGGGCCGAAGCCGTCGAACCGCGCACCACCAGCTCCGGCATGAACACGAACTCGCTGTGCGGCGCGGGCGTCCCGCCGATCTCCTCCAGCAGTGTCCGAACCGCCGCCTGTCCCATGGCGGGCACCGGCTTGCGGACCGTCGTGAGCGGCGGGTCGGTGAAGGCGATGAGGGGGGAGTCGTCGAAGCCGACGACCGAGACGTCCTTCGGGACGTCCAGACCACGCTGCCGCGCCGCCCTTATCGCGCCCAGCGCCATCATGTCGCTGGCACACACGACGGCCGTACAGTCGCGGTCCATCAGCGCGGAGGCCGCGGCCTGGCCGCCCTCCAGCGTGTACAGCGAGTGCTGGACCAGTCGCTCCTCGATGTCGGCGGCGGTCAGCCCCAACAGGTCCTGCATCGTGCGTATGAAGCCCTCGATCTTGCGCTGCACGGGCACGAACCGCTTGGGGCCCAGCGCGAGCCCGATGTGGGTGTGGCCGAGCGAGACGAGGTGGGTGACGGCCAGAGCCATCGCCGCGCGGTCGTCCGGTGAGATGAACGGCGCCTGGACCTTCGGCGAGAAACCGTCCACGAGGACGAACGGGACGCCCTGGGCGCGCAACTGGTCGTAGCGCTGCATGTCCGCCGAGGTGTCCGCGTGCAGGCCCGAGACGAAGATGATGCCGGCGACGCCGCGGTCCACCAGCATCTCCGTCAGCTCGTCCTCGGTGGAGCCGCCCGGGGTCTGGGTCGCGAGGACCGGCGTGTAGCCCTGCCGTGTCAGTGCCTGGCCGATGACCTGCGCAAGCGCGGGAAATATCGGGTTCTCGAGCTCCGGCGTGATCAAACCGACCAGGCCCTCGCTGCGCTGTCGCAGTCGTACGGGGCGCTCGTAGCCGAGGACGTCGAGTGCGGCCAGGACGGTCTGGCGGGTGGTCGCGGCGACGCCCGGCTTCCCGTTCAGGACGCGGCTGACGGTCGCCTCGCTGACGCCCGCCTGGGCTGCGATGTCGGCAAGCCGTGTGGTCACGGGAGTGGACTGTACCGGCCGGTTCTCGCCGTGCCCACCAACCAGACGCCGTGTGCGGGCGGTTGAACGGCCCGCTCCGGGCTGCTGCGTCATCGCGCTCCCTCGTGTAGTGGTCGGCTCGGCGTCCCGGGCCTGCGCCGCGGGAAGGGGTGGCTTCTGCAAGGCGCTGACGGGGCGATGATCCTCGTACCCGGCAGGTGTGGCAAGAGCTTGCAGAGTCTTGCACAGGGGTCCCGTGTCTGCTGAGCGGCCTTGTTCGGGGGCTTCCGGGGGTCGATGAGAGGTCACGGGCACGTAACTCCGGGCAGTCCTTGCACTTTTTTGCTGCAAGGTCTTTCGCGGCGCTTACAACGCTGTTACGTTCACGTCGCCCGGCGGACGCAACGGCGCAGTCGGCAAGTCGGCAGGGGGAGCGGGCGGGACCGCTGCCTCACCCACTCGGGCTTTCACCCTCAAGGAGATCTCATGCGGCGTGGCATAGCGGCCACCGCTCTGGTGGCTTCCCTCGCCCTCGCGGCGACGGCCTGCGGCGGCAGTGACAGCGGCAGCGACAAGTCGGAAGGACCCACCACCATCACCTGGTGGGACACCTCCAACGCCACCAATGAGGCACCGACGTACCAGGCCCTGGTCAAGGAATTCGAGACGGCCAACCCCGACGTCAAGGTCAGTTACGTCAACGTCCCCTTCGACCAGGCGCAGAACAAGTTCGACACGGCGGCCGGTGCCAGTGGCGCCCCCGACATCCTGCGCTCCGAGGTCGGCTGGACCCCCGCCTTCGCGAAGAAGGGCTTCTTCCTGCCGCTGGACGGCACCGAGGCCCTCGCGGACGAGAGCAAGTTCCAGCCCAGCCTGATCGAGCAGGCCAAGTACGACGGCAAGACGTACGGCGTACCGCTGGTGACCGACACGCTCGCCCTTGTCTACAACAAGGCGATCTTCGAGCAGGCCGGCGTTGCGGCACCCACGACGTGGGACGAGCTCAAGGCCGCCGCCGCCACGATCAAGAAGAAGACCGGCGTCGACGGCTACTGGGGCTCCACCCAGGCGTACTACGCCCAGTCCTTCCTCTACGGCGAGGGCACCGACACGGTCGACGCCGCCGCCAAGAAGATCACCGTCAACTCCGCCGCCGCGGTCAAGGGTTACGAGACCTGGGAAGGCCTGTTCGACGGCGACGGTCTGCACAAGGCCGACACCACCGTCGACGCGTACGCCCACATCCAGGAGGCGTTCGTCAGCGGCAAGGTCGCCTCGATCATCCAGGGACCCTGGGAGATCACGAACTTCTACCAGGGCTCGGCCTTCAAGGACAAGGCCAACCTCGGCATCGTCAGCGTCCCGGCCGGTTCCACCGGCAAGGCGGGCGCCCCGACCGGCGGCCACAACCTGTCCGTCTACGCGGGCTCGGACAAGGCCCACCAGGAAGCGTCGCTGAAGTTCCTGAAGTTCATGACCTCGGCGAAGTCCCAGGAGACGATCGCCCTCAAGAACTCCACGCTGCCGACCCGCGACGACGCCTACACCGCGGAGGTCAAGGCCGACCCGGGCATCGCCGGCTACCAGACGGTGCTCGCCGCCGCCCAGCCGCGCCCGGCGCTGCCCGAGTACAGCTCGTTGTGGGGCCCGCTCGACACCGAGCTGAACAAGGTCGCCGCCGGCAACGAATCGCTGGACAAGGGGCTGGGCAACGCGGAAACCGCGATCGCCAAGCTGGTCCCCGACTTCAGCAAGTGACCGTCGTGGCCGCCGGATCTGCCTGAATTGGGGGGACAGATCCGGCGGCCATCGGCCTGCGAGCGCCCCACCCCTGATCTTCCAGAAGGTGTCGAACCATGACAGTCGTCATCGACCGCGCGACCGGCAAGCGCCGCGGTGACCGGGGGCCGCGCCCCGGGCCGCTCCAGCGCCTCAAGCACGGGTACCAGAAGTACTGGTACGCGTACGCGATGATCGCCCCGGTGGTCGTCGTGCTCGGCGCGCTGGTGCTCTACCCGCTGGTGCGGGGCATCTACCTGACGTTCACGGACGCCAACAGCCTCAACTCGGCCCGCCAGATCGGCGTCAACCACATCGACGCCACCTACAAGTTCATCGGCCTGGACAACTACGCCGACATCCTGTGGGGCCCGACCTCCTACGACCGCTTCTGGTCGCACTTCATCTGGACGATCGTATGGACGGCGCTGTGCGTGCTGCTCCACTACGCCATCGGGCTCGGCCTCGCCCTGCTGCTCAACCAGAAGCTGCGCGGCCGCACCTTCTACCGGCTCATCCTGGTCCTGCCGTGGGCCGTGCCCACCTTCGTCACCGTCTTCGGCTGGCGCTTCATGCTCGCCGACTCCGGCATCATCAACTCCGCCCTCGACGCGCTGCATCTGCCGTCGCCGCTGTGGCTGGAGGAGACCTTCTGGCAGCGCACCTCCGCCATCATGGTCAACACCTGGTGCGGTGTGCCGTTCATGATGGTCTCGCTGCTCGGCGGTCTACAGTCCATCGACTCGACGCTGTACGAGGCCTCCGAGATGGACGGCGCCAACGCCTGGCAGCGCTTCAGACACGTCACGCTGCCCGGACTGCGGCCCGTCAGCTCCACCGTCGTACTCCTCGGTGTCATCTGGACCTTCAACCAGTTCGCCGTCATCTTCCTGCTCTTCGGCGACACCGCCCCCGACGCGCAGATCCTCGTCACCTGGGCCTACTACCTGGGCTTCGGCCAACAACCGCGCGACTACGCCCAGTCGGCCGCGTACGGCGTCCTGCTCCTCTCCATCCTGATCGTCTTCACCTCCGTCTACCGCCGCTGGCTGGCCCGCAATGAGCAGCAGCTCGCGAACTGAGGCAGGAGCCCCCATGAGCACCACCACACTGCAGAGTTCCGCCTCGGCGGACGAGGTCCCCACGGACACCGAGCCGGTACGCAGGCCGCGGCGGCGTGGCGAGAACAGCCTCGCCGGGACGATCACCTCGCACGGCATCCTGAGCGTCGCCAGCCTCGTCGCGCTGTTCCCGATCGCCTGGCTGGTCTATCTGTCCCTCGGCCCGGACAAGGACGACTATCTGCACCCCGGGCGCATCTTCGGCAAGATGACGCTCGACAACTACTCGTTCGTGTTGCAGCACACGCGGTTCTTCGACTGGCTGTGGAGCACACTCGTCGTGTCGCTCGGCACCACCTTCATCGGTGTGCTCGTCGCCGCCACCACGGGCTACGCGGTCTCCCGCATGCGTTTCCCCGGCTACCGGAAGTTCATGTGGGTCCTGCTGGTCACCCAGATGTTCCCGGTCGCCGTCCTGATGGTGCCGATGTACGAGATCCTTTCCGAACTCCGGCTCATCGACAACTACTTCGGCCTCATCCTCGTCTACTGCTCGACCGCCGTGCCGTACTGCGCCTGGCTGCTCAAGGGCTACTTCGACACGATCCCGTTCGAGATCGACGAGGCGGGGCGCGTCGACGGGCTGAACCCCTTCGGCACGTTCGCGCGGCTGATCCTGCCACTTGCCAAGCCGGGCCTGGCAGTTGCCGCCTTCTACAGCTTCATCACCGCGTTCGGCGAGGTCGCCTTCGCCTCGACGTTCATGCTGTCCGACACGAAGTACACCTTCGCCGTCGGTCTGCAGAGCTTCGTCAGCGAGCACGACGCACAGCGCAACCTGATGGCCGCCACCGCCGTGCTGGTGGCGATACCCGTCTCCGCGTTCTTCTACCTTGTACAGAAGAACCTGGTGGCCGGCCTCACCGCCGGTGGCACGAAGGGCTGACGCCCGCCCAGTGACTCCCGCGCGCTCTGTCGCGCGGGTGGCGGCCGCGGTGGCCGTCCGACCCCGCTGTCACCGCGGCCGCCTCGTCCAACCACTCCGCCACTCCGCCTACGCCCACGACCCGAACCCTGCTCCCACGACCCGACCCTTCCCCCACACTCGGCTTCGCTCGACCGGGGGGACTCCCATCGCATCAAGGACGCCATGAGCCAGCACTCCGCCGACCAGGCACCGACCTCCGCTCTCGCCACCGTCGCCACGCACCGCGACTGGTGGCGCGACGCGGTGATCTACCAGGTCTATCCGCGCAGCTTCGCCGACAGCAACGGCGACGGCATGGGCGACCTGGAGGGCGTACGTTCCCGACTTCCGTATCTGCGCGACCTCGGCGTGGACGCCGTCTGGCTGAGCCCCTTCTACGCCTCGCCGCAGGCCGACGCCGGCTACGACGTCGCCGACTACCGGGCTGTCGACCCCATGTTCGGCAGTCTGCTGGACGCCGACGCCCTGATCCGCGACGCCCACGGGCTGGGCCTGCGGATCATCGTCGACCTCGTCCCCAACCACTCCTCCGACCAGTACGAGTGGTTCAGGCGCGCCCTCGCGGAGGGGCCGGGTTCGCCGCTGCGTGAGCGCTACTACTTCCGGCCCGGCAAGGGGGAGAACGGCGAACTGCCGCCCAACGACTGGGAGTCCATCTTCGGCGGGCCCGCCTGGACGCGCGTGCCGGACGGTGAGTGGTACCTGCACCTCTTCGCGCCCGAGCAGCCCGACTTCAACTGGGAACACCCGGCCGTCGGCGACGAGTTCCGCTCCATCCTGCGGTTCTGGCTCGACATGGGCGTCGACGGTTTCCGCATCGACGTGGCGCACGGTCTGGTGAAGGCGGCGGGCCTGCCGGACCTTGGATCCCACGAGCAGCTGAAGCTGTTGGGCAACGATGTCATGCCGTTCTTCGACCAGGACGGTGTGCACGACGTCTATCGCCAGTGGCGCACGATCCTCGACGAGTATTCCGGAGAGCGCATTTTCGTGGCGGAGGCGTGGACCCCGACCATCGAGCGCACCGCCAACTACGTGCGCCCCGACGAGCTGCACCAGGCCTTCAACTTCCAGTATCTGAGCACCCATTGGGAAGCGGCCGAGCTGCGCGACTGCATCAACCGCACGCTGGACGCGATGCGCCCGGTGGGCGCCCCCGCCACCTGGGTGCTGTCCAACCACGACGTGACCCGGCACGCCACCCGCTTCGCCAACGAGGCCGGGCTCGGTACGCAGATCCGCACCGCGGGTGACCGCGCCCTCGGCCTGCGCCGGGCACGGGCCGCGACCCTGCTGATGCTGGCGCTGCCCGGCTCCGCGTACCTCTACCAGGGCGAGGAGCTCGGCCTGCCGGACGTCGTGGACCTGCCGGACGAGGTGCGCCAGGACCCCGCCTACTTCCGGGGCGCGGGCCAGGACGGCTTCCGCGACGGCTGCCGGGTGCCGATCCCGTGGACCCGCGAGGGCTCGTCGTACGGCTTCGGCGGCGGGGGCAGTTGGCTGCCGCAGCCCGCCGAGTGGGCCGAGCTGAGCATCGAGGCACAGACCGGCGCGGAGGGCTCCACCCTGGAGTTGTACCGTGACGCGCTCGCCGTCCGCCGCGAGCAGCCCGACCTGGGCGCCGGTGACTCCGTCGGCTGGCTGAAGGCTCCGGAAGGTGTACTCGCCTTCCGCCGCGGCGAGTTCACCTGCACCGCGAACACCGGCACCGAGGCGGTGACCGTCCCGGCGTACGGCCGGGTGCTGCTTGCCAGTGGCGAGGTGACCCTCTCGCAGGACGGTGGCGAGGCGAAGCTGCCGGCGGACGTCACCGTGTGGTGGACCACCGGCTGAGAGCCCACTAACTGACGTCTCGTCAATTGAGAGGCTCCACAAGGAGTTTCCGGCACTTTCAGAAGCCCGCCTTCCGCTTCGGGAGGCGGGCCTCTACTATCTGCGGCACCGCACATCTTGCAATCTTTCAGCAAGAACCTTCAATGGACCTTCAATGGAGAAGGAACCACACATGGCCAGCAGAACTCTCTCCGGTGCCCTTGCTCTCACGGCGGCCGCGTCGGTCGCGCTCGCCGTCCCCGCGGGCACGGCGCAGGCGTCTCCACCCGGCACCAAGGACGTCACCGCCGTCCTCTTCGAGTGGGACTTCGACTCCGTGGCGACGGAGTGCGCGAGCCGCCTTGGCCCCGCAGGGTACGGCTTCGTCCAGGTCTCCCCGCCCGCCGAGCACATCCAGGGCTCGCAGTGGTGGACCTCGTACCAACCGGTCAGCTATCAGATAGCCGGGCGGCTCGGCAATGCCACCGACTTCCGTGACATGGTCACGGCCTGCCACAACGCGGGCGTGAAGGTGGTCGTCGACACGGTCATCAACCACATGTCGGCGGGCAGCGGCACCGGCACCGGTGGCTCCTCGTACACGAAGTACAACTACCCGGGCCTGTACTCCTCGTACGACTTCGACGACTGCACCGCCTCCATCAGCGACTACACGAACCGCACCAACGTCCAGAACTGCGAACTGGTCGGTCTCGCGGACCTGGACACGGGTGAGTCGTACGTCCGTTCCGCCATCGCCGGCTACCTGAACAGCCTCCTCGGCTACGGCGTCGACGGCTTCCGCATCGACGCGGCCAAGCACATGCCGGCGGCCGACCTCGCCAACATCAAGTCCCGGCTGAGCAGCCCGAGCGTGTACTGGAAGCAGGAGGTCATCTACGGATCGGGCGAGGCCGTTCAGCCGACCGAGTACACCGGCAACGGCGATGTCCAGGAGTTCCGGTACGCATACGACCTCAAGCGGGTCTTCAACAACGAGAACCTCGCCTACCTGAAGAACTACGGCGAGGGCTGGGGCTACATGAGCAGTGGCGTCTCCGGTGTCTTCGTCGACAACCACGACACCGAGCGCAACGGCTCGACGCTCAGCTACAAGGACGGGGCGAACTACACGCTCGCCAACGTCTTCATGCTGGCCTGGCCATACGGCGCGCCCGACATCAACTCCGGCTACGAGTTCTCCTCCACCGACGCCGGACCGCCCAACGACGGTACGGTCAACGCCTGTTGGCAGGACGGCTGGAAGTGCCAGCACGCCTGGCCGGAGATCCAGCGGATGGTCGCCTTCCGTAACACCACCCGCGGTGAGTCGGTCACCAACTGGTGGGACAACGGCGCCGACGCCATCGCGTTCGGCCGCGGTTCCAAGGGCTTCGTGGCCATCAACCACGAGTCGTCCTCGCTGGCCCGCACCTACCAGACCTCCCTCGCGGCGGGTACCTACTGCAATGTCCAGAGCAACACGACCGTCACGGTGAACAGTTCGGGCCAGTTCACGGCGACCCTCGGCGCCAACACGGCGCTGGCGATCTACTCGGGCAAGTCCAGCTGCTGAGTGGCCGCAGCGGAAGGCCCGTTCACCGATCCCCCGGTGAACGGGCCCGCGGTTTCGAGCAGATGTGAAAGTTCTTGCCATCGGTTTCAGGGCTCTTGCTGTAAACCTTGCGTAAGCGATACGGTCACGCCGGCGCCCGGCAAAGAGGCCGAGCCGCGGCGTGGGGTCGGACCCAAATGAGCCGTAATCGCAAGGAGTTCACGTCTGTGGCCCTGATACCGAGATGGCCGGCGCCCCGGGTGCGCCGCACCACGCAACGCAGCAGAATCGCGGCCGTCGCCGTGGTCGCCCTCGCGGCAGCGCTCGTCCAGCCCCTGGCGGCCCGCGCCGCGACCCCGCCCGCGCCCCCGTCCGACGCGGCCCTCGCGAAGACGGCCGCACGCAACGACGCGACGCGCGAGCAGTTCTACTTCGTCCTCCCGGACCGTTTCGCCAACGGTGACACCTCCAACGACGAGGGCGGTCTGACCGGTTCACGCCTGTCGACCGGCTACGACCCCACCGACAAGGGCTTCTACCAGGGCGGCGACCTCAAGGGCCTGACGAAGAAGCTCGACTACATCAAGGACCTCGGCACCACCGCCATCTGGATGGCGCCGATCTTCAAGAACCAGCCCGTGCAGGGCACCGGCGACAACGCCTCGGCCGGCTACCACGGCTACTGGATCACCGACTTCACGCAGGTCGACCCGCACTTCGGCACCAACAAGGACCTTCAGACGCTGATCTCCAAGGCCCACGCCAAGGGCATGAAGGTCTTCTTCGACGTCATCACCAACCACACCGCCGACGTCGTCGACTACGAGGAGAAGTCCTACGGCTACCTCTCCAAGGGTGCCTTCCCGTATCTGACGAAGGACGGAGAGCCCTTCGACGACGCGGACTACGCGGACGGGGCCGAGGACTTCCCCGAGGTCGACGCCGACTCCTTCCCGCGCACGCCGACCGTGCCGGTCGCGAAGCAGAACGCCAAGGTCCCCTCCTGGCTCAACGACACGACGATGTACCACAACCGCGGCGACTCCACCTTCGCCGGGGAAAGCTCCGAGAACGGTGACTTCTCCGGCCTCGACGACCTGTGGACCGAGCGTCCCGAGGTCGTCAGCGGTATGGAGAAGATCTACGAGAAGTGGGTTCGGGACTTCGACATCGACGGCTTCCGGATCGACACCGTGAAGCACGTCAACATGGAGTTCTGGACGCAGTGGGCCACCGCCCTCGACGCGTACGCGAAGAAGCAGGGCCGCGACGACTTCTTCATGTTCGGCGAGGTCTACTCCGCCGACACGTCGATCACTTCGCCGTACGTCACCGAGGGCCGCCTCGACTCCACGCTCGACTTCCCCTTCCAGGAAGCGGCCCGCCAGTACGCCTCCCAGGGCGGCAGCGCGCAGAAGCTGGCCTCGGTCTTCGGCGACGACTACAAGTACACGACGGACAAGGCCAACGCGTACGAGCAGGTCACCTTCCTCGGCAACCACGACATGGGCCGTTTCGGGTACTTCCTGAACCATGACAACCCCGGCGCGAGCGACGCCGAGCTCCTCAAGAAGGACAAACTCGCCAACGAGCTGATGTTCCTCAGCCGCGGCAACCCGGTCGTCTACTACGGCGACGAACAGGGCTTCACCGGCGCGGGCGGCGACAAGGACGCCCGCCAGACGATGTTCGCCTCCAAGACCGCCGACTACCTCGACGACGACGAGCTCGGCACCGACCGCACCCACGCGAGCGACGCCTACGACACGAGTGCACCGCTCTACCGACAGATCAGTGCTCTCGCGAAGTTCCGCAAGGCCAACCCCGCCCTCGCGGACGGCGTCCAGACGGAGCGCTACGCCGCCGACGGCGCCGGCATCTACGCCTTCTCCCGCACGGATCCGTCCACCGGCACCGAGTACGTCGTCGCCGTGAACAACGCGGGCGAGGCGAAGACCGCGACCTTCGCGACCGGCTCGGCGGACATGAGCTTCCACGGGATCTACGGCACGCAGGACAGCCTCACCAGCGGAGCCGACAGCAAGGTCACCGTCACCGTCCCGGCCGGTTCCTCGGTCGTCCTCAAGGCGGCGGGCAAGCTCGCCGCACCGGTCTCGAAGCCGACGCTCACCCTGAAGGCACCGGAGGCGGGTGCCACCGGCACCGTCGAGCTCTCCGCCGACGTCGCCGGCGGTCAGCTCAACCGTGTCGTCTTCGCCGCCCAGGTCGGCAACGCCAAGTGGCAGACCCTCGGCTCCGTCGACCACGCCCCGTACCAGGTCACCCAGGCCATCGCCAAGGACGTACCGGCCGGAACCACCCTGCGCTACAAGGCAGTTGTCATCGACTCGGCCGGACGCACGTCAAGCGCCCCGGCCACCGGCAGCACAGGCACCCCGCCCGCCGAGGAGGTCCCGACCGCCTCCTCACGCGACTACGCGATCGTCCACTACAAGCGCACCGACGGCGACTACACCGACTGGCGGCTCTACGCCTGGGGCGACCTCGCCGACGGCGAGGCGACGAACTGGCCCGAGGGCCACGACTTCATCGGCCGCGACGCCTACGGAGCCTTCGCCTACGTCAAGTTGAAGCCCGGCGCCTCCAGTGTCGGCTATCTGGTGATCGACAAGGACGGCAACAAGGACGTCTCCGCCGACCGCACGATCGATGTCACCAGGACAGGCGAGATCTGGGTCGAACAGGGCAAGGAAGCCGTCCTCACCGAAAAGCCCGACTATCCGGCCCAGGACAGGACCAAGGCGGTCCTGCACTACCACCGCGCCGACGGCGACTACACCGGCTGGGGCCTGCACGTCTGGACGGGCGCCGCGACCGGCACCGACTGGTCGAAGCCCCTGGAGCCGGTGGACACCGACGCCTATGGGGCTGTGTACGAGGTGCCGCTCGCCGAGGGTGCCACCAGCCTCAGTTACATCCTCCACAAGGGCGACGAGAAGGACCTCCCCACCGACCAGTCGCTCGACCTCACGGCCAACGGCCACGAGGTGTGGATGTTGAACGGCCAGGAGAAGTACCTGCTCCCGCAGCCGGCGGGCAGCGCCGCCGCGCTCGACCTGACCACCTCCAAGGCGGTCTGGATCGACCGGAACACGGTCGCCTGGAACGGCTCCGACGCGGCCGTATCCACGCAACTGCTCTACTCGCGCGACGGCTCGATCGAGGTGAAGGACGGAGCGCTGACCGGTGACGCCAAGTGGCTTCGCCTGTCGAAGTCCGTCCTCACCGACGCCCAGAAGGCCGCCTTCCCGCACCTCAAGGACTACACCGCCTGGACCGTCGACCCGCGCGACCGGGACCGGGTGCGTGAAGCGCTGCGAGCCCAGGTCGTCGCCTCGCAACGCGCCGTGAACGGAGCGGTGTTGGCGGCGACCGGCGTCCAGATCGCCGGCGTACTCGACGATCTGTACGACGCCACGAAGGCGGACCTCGGTCCGACGTTCCGCAACGGCGTTCCCACGCTTGCCGTTTGGGCGCCTACCGCGCAGAACGTGTCCCTGGACCTCGACGGCTCGACCGTCGCCATGAAGCGGAACAGCACCACCGGCGTCTGGTCCGTCACCGGTAAGAAGTCCTGGGCGAACAAGCCCTACCGGTACGTCGTCAAGGTATGGGCGCCGAGCGTCCAGAAGGTCGTCAGCAACACGGTCACCGACCCGTACTCGGTGGCCCTGACCGCCGACTCCCAGCAGAGCCTCGTCGTCGACCTGGACGCCAAGTCCCTTGCTCCGAGCGGCTGGTCGACCCTCAAGAAGCCTGCGGCGGTGGCGCTGAAGGACGCCCAGATCCAGGAGCTGCACATCCGGGACTTCTCCGTGGCGGACCCCACGGCCCAGAACCCCGGCACCTACCTCGCCTTCGCCGACAAGGACAGCGACGGCTCCAAGCACCTGCGAGAACTGGCCAAGTCCGGTACTTCGTATGTGCACTTGCTGCCCGCGTTCGACATCGCCACCATCCCCGAGAAAAAGTCGGACCAGTCGACCACCGACTGCGACCTCGCCTCCTACCCGGCCGACTCCGACAAGCAGCAGGAGTGCGTGGCGAAGACCGCCGCGAAGGACGCCTACAACTGGGGCTACGACCCGTACCACTACACGGTCCCCGAGGGTTCGTACGCGACCGACCCGGACGGCACGGACCGTACGGTCGAGTTCCGCGAGATGGTCAAGTCGCTGAATGAGGACGGCCTGCGGGTCGTCATGGACGTCGTCTACAACCACACCGCCGCCAGCGGCCAGGCCGACACCTCCGTGCTCGACAAGGTCGTCCCCGGCTACTATCAGCGGCTCCTCGCTGACGGGTCCGTGGCGACGAGCACCTGCTGCGCCAACACCGCGACCGAGAACGCCATGATGGGCAAACTGGTGGTGGACTCGATCGTCACCTGGGCCAGGGAGTACAAGGTCGACGGCTTCCGCTTCGACCTGATGGGGCACCACCCCAAGGCCAACATCCTCGCGGTCCGCAAGGCCCTCGACGCGCTCACCCTCAAGAAGGACGGCGTCGACGGCAAGAAGATCATCCTGTACGGCGAGGGCTGGAACTTCGGCGAGGTCGCCGACGACGCCCGCTTCACGCAGGCCACCCAGAAGAACATGGCGGGGACCGGCATCGCGACCTTCTCCGACCGCGCGCGTGACGCCGTACGCGGCGGTGGCCCCTTCGACGAGGACCCCGGCGTCCAGGGCTTCGCATCCGGCCTCTACACCGACCCCAACTCCTCCACCAGCAACGGCACTTCGGCCGAGCAGAAGACCCGCCTGCTGCACTACCAGGACCTCATCAAGGTCGGGCTGAGCGGCAACCTCGCGAAGTACAGCTTCACCGACACCAGCGGCAAGGAGGTCAAGGGCTCCGAGGTCGACTACAACGGCCAGGCGGCGGGATACGCGGACGCGCCCGGAGACGCCCTCGCGTACGCCGACGCCCACGACAACGAGTCGCTGTACGACGCCCTCACCTTCAAGCTGCCCGCCGCGACGAGCGCGAGCGACCGGGCCCGTATGCAGGTCCTGGCCCTGGCGACAGCCACCCTCTCGCAGGGCCCGTCCCTCTCCCAGGCCGGCTCCGACCTGCTGCGCTCCAAGTCCCTCGACCGCAACTCCTTCGACAGCGGCGACTGGTTCAACGCGATCCACTGGAACTGCCGGGACGGCAACGGCTTCGGACGCGGACTGCCGATGGCGTCCGACAACGCGTCCAAGTGGCCGTACGCCACACCGCTGTTGACGACCGTCAAAGTGGGCTGCGGGCAGATCGAGGGCAGTTCGGCGGCATACCAGGATCTGCAGCGGATCCGCAGGACCGAGAGCGTGTTCTCGCTCGCCACGGCCGGCCAGGTGCAGTCGAAGCTGGCCTTCCCGCTGTCGGGGACGGACGAGACGCCCGGTGTGATCACGATGGAACTCGGCGACCGCGGTGATCTCGTCGTCGTCTTCAACGCGACGCCCGAGAAGCAGGAGCAGACGATCGACGCGTCGGCCGGGACGGCGTACGCGCTGCACCCGGTGCAGGCGGCGGGCGCGGACTCCACCGTCAAGTCCTCCTCGTATACGGAGAAGACGGGCACGTTCGCCGTTCCGGGGCGCACCGTGGCGGTATTCTTCCGGACTTCCTGAAAAGGGCATTACCTTGGTGGGGCAGACCTCGAACTCCGGTCTGCCCCATCGGTGTGTCCAAGGGCTGGCAGATGGACGTCAACGGCAAGCGGACAGACACGACCGTGCTGGTCGTGGACGACGTGGCGGCCAGCAGGTACGCGATCGGCGCCATGCTGCGCCGCGCCGGTTACCAGGTCGTCGTGGCCGGCACCGGTCACGACGCCCTCGTCGAACTCGACGTACGGCTGCGCAAGGGAACCCTGCCCGACGTGGCGCTCATCGATGTGCACCTGCCGGACATGAGCGGCTTCGAACTGTGCCGTCGGCTCAAGGCCCGGCCGCACATGGCCGGCCTGCCCGTCGTGCACTTCTCGGCCGCAGCCGTGGCGCCAGGTGACCGCAGCGAGGGCCTTGACGCCGGCGGCGAGGCCTATCTGACAGTGCCCGCCGAGCCCGAGGAGATCGACGCGGTGATCCGGGCCGCGGTGCGCGCCGCGCGGCTGCGGGCCGACGACCAGGCGGTGGCCCGACGGCTGACGCAGGTTTCGGAGACGATCGTCGAGATCCAGACGGCGCGCTCCCCGCAGGAACTCGCCGACGCCGCCGTCGAGGGCACCGCCCGGCTCACCGGCGGTCCCGCGGCCGTCTTCGTCCTCGGCCCGGACGACAGGCTGTACCGCGCCACCTCACGCGACCGCACCTCGCTCGCGATGCCCGACGAGGGCGCCCACCGGACCGTGGCCGGTCTGCTCCGGCGGCTCACCCGCGGGCAGGCCGGGGTGCGGATCACCACGGTGCCCGCACCGCTGTGGCCCGCCGGGTTCTTCCGGCCGGAAGTGCAGCACGACGCCCGGATGGCGCTGATCCCCATCCAGGACGGCAGGGCCGCGGTGTGCCTCGCCACCCCCACCCGCGGGGTGCGCCGGGTGAACCCCGAGGGCGAGGCTCTGGTGGCCCGCCTCGCCGAGGCCACCGCGCTCGCCGCCGAGCCGCTGCTCATGTACCAGGTCGAGCGGCACGTCGCCCTCACCCTCCAGCACAGCTTCCTGCCCCAGCCGCACCGACTGCCCGAACTGCCGGGCCTGGACGTCGTGGTCCGGTACGTGCCGGCGTCGGAGGAGACCGAGATCGGCGGCGACTTCTACGCGGCCCTGCGCACCGACGAGGGCGTGCTCGCCGCGGTCGGCGATGTCGTCGGGCACTCGCTGGAGGCGGCCACCGTCATGGTCGAGATCCGGCACGCGCTGCGCGCCTACTGCGTCGACGAGAGCGACCCGGCCGTCCTCGCCGAGCGCCTCGACCGGATGCTCCGGCGCTACCACCCCGACGTCACCGCCACCGTCTGCCTGACCCTGACCGACCCCGCCACCGGACGCACCCGCATCGCCAACGCCGGTCACATCCCGCCACTGATCATCCGGGACACCGGCAGCGCCGACTACGCCAAGGCCGCAGGCCCGCTGCTCGGCGTGGGCCTGCCCCACCCGCCGCCCACCGAACTGTTCCTCGAACCCACCGACCGGCTCC
This sequence comes from Streptomyces sp. NPDC087263, assembly GCF_044744645.1. Taxonomy (NCBI): domain Bacteria; kingdom Bacillati; phylum Actinomycetota; class Actinomycetes; order Kitasatosporales; family Streptomycetaceae; genus Streptomyces; species Streptomyces sp. NPDC087263. Next base: position 350,784 of record NZ_JBIUYT010000001.1, on the reverse strand, counting down.
TCATGGTCACCGACGGCCTGATCGAGACCCGGGGCACGGACCTCTCGGTGTCGATGGAGCAGCTCCGCGCGGCCGCCGCCGGCGCCCTGCCCGGCCTGGACGCCCTGTGCGACACCCTCCTCGAGCACTTCGGCCGCGACCGGGAGGACGACATCGCGCTCCTCGCGCTGCGGCTAGGGTGATCGGGATACGCCTAGAACAGGAGTGCCCATGCCACAGATCACCGTTGAATACTCCGAGTCACTCGACGGCACCTTCGACCGGCCCGGCTTCGCACTCGCGCTGCACCCGGTGGTCGTCGAGACGGCCGCCGCGCGCCTCGGGGCGTGCAAGACGCGGTTCCGGCGGACCGAGGACAACGTGGTGGGAGCCGAGGCGGACGGGCACGCCATCGTGTACATCACGCTCGCCCTGCTCCCGGGCCGCACCGACGAGACCAAGGCCGCGCTCACGGCGGCTGTCCTGGACCTACTGAGCGCACACATCAAGCCCACCGACGGACTCACCCTGCACGCCTCCGCGGAGGTGCGCGAACTCGACCCGTCGTACGACAGGTTCGAGAAGTAGGACCCGTGGTTTCTACGACGCCGGCGGCGAGGCCAACGCGATCAGCCGGACGACGAGGTCGCTGAACGGCCCGTCGCCCGGCTCGTTCCTGAGCGACCGGCGCAGCAGTTCACTCAACTCCTCGTCGTACGCGGCACTCACCGCCGCCAGCGCCGCGAAGTCGTGCACCAGCTGTCGCTCCAGCTCGCCGCGCGGGATGCGCCGTCCGTCGAGCCAGATCAACGCCGTCGACTCGACGAGCGAGATCCATGAGCGGATCACCAACTCCAGCCGGGCGGGCGGGTTTTGGACATTCATGTGCGAGAGGATCTGGAGGTACGCCGCCTGCCGTACGCCGTCGACCAGCGCGTTGGTGGTGGACGAACCGACCGCCGGGCCGCCCCGCATCAGCGCCGCGAAACCCGGTCCGTGGTCGTCGACGAAGTCGAAGAACCGGCGCATCACCCGCAGCAGCCGCGACCCCAGCGAGCCTTCCGCGGAGACCATGAACCGCCCCGCGAGATCGTCCGAAGCGCGCTGCAACGCGGCCTCGTACAGGCTGAGTTTGCCGGGAAAGTAGTGGTACACCAGCGGTCGCGAGATGCCCGCGGCCGCGGCTATCTCGTCGATGGAGACCTCGTCGGGCGAGCGTCTGCTGAAGAGTTCGAGGGCGACGCCGATCAGCTGCTGCCGCCGTTCATCGACACCCATCCTGCGGCGTACCCCGGTTGTCATACGAACACCTTACCGATCGGATCCGGCCTGAACGGCCCCGTCCGGCCACGGCGGTTCACATATCCAGGACGATCCTCCCACCACGCGCCCGCGATACACAGATCAGCATCGAGTCACCACGCTCCGCGTCCGTCAGCAGTTCGTCCCGATGCTCGATCTCCCCTTCCAGTACCCGCTGTTGGCAGGTTCCGCAGAATCCCTGCGCACAGGAGTAGGGGGTGTTCGGCAGCTCCGCGCGGACCGCGGCGAGCACCGTGGAGTCGGCGGACACGGCCAACGTACGTCCGCTGCGCCGCAGTTCGACCTCGAAGGCGCCGTTCCCCGCACTGGACGTACGCGGCGCGAAGCGCTCCAGATGCAGCGTCGCCCCCTCCGGGAGCCGGGCCTCGACCGCGGCCATCAGTCCCTCCGGACCGCAGCAGTAGACCGCCGCGTCCTCGGGAGCATCGGCCAACAGCGCGTCGAGGCAGGGCAGTCCGTCCTCGTCCTCGGCGACAACGGTGATCTGCCCGCCCCGCAGCTTCCCGACCTCCTCCAGGAACGGCATCGAGGCCCGCGTACGTCCGCAGTACAACAGCCGCCATTCGGCGCCCTGTTGGAGCGAACGCAGCATCGGCAGGATCGGCGTGATCCCGATACCGCCGACCACGAAGACGTACGCGGGAGCGGCCACGAGCGGGAAGCGGTTGCGCGGCCCGCGCACCTCGACCTCCATGCCTTCCCGGAGCCCCTCGTGCACCTCGCGCGAACCCCCGCGCCCGCCCGCCGTCTCGCCGACGAGCCGGGTCGCGACGGTGTACGACGAGGTGTCCTCCGGGTCCCCGCACAGCGAGTACTGCCGTACGAGCCCCGAGGGCAGCACCAGGTCGAGATGCGCGCCAGGCTCCCAGCGCGGCAGGTTCCGCCCTACCAGGCGGAGTCGTACGACACCGTCGGCGACCCGCTCATGCCGGGCGACCGACAGCCGTAGCGCCCGGGAGCGCGGCCGGCCGGAGACCGGGTTCTCCAGCGCGGGCAACGGCCACAGCGGCGAGGCCCCGATCCGGCGGCGCATCGCGCGCCTGACGAGCAGGGCCGTACCGGCGACGGCCACGAAGGTCCGCAGTCGCCCGGGCATCAGGCCACGCCCCTTTCCGCGGCAGCGTCGGTCGCCTTCTCCGCGACCCCCTTCGTGGCCTTCTCCGCGGCCGTCGCCGCGGGCGAGGCGGCGAGATAGGCCACGGCCTGTGCGGTCGACCCCTCCTGGGACGGGTGATAGGCCCGGCTGAGATAGCGCGGAATGGACCTGAGCATGTCCCCGGTCGACGGCAGTACCCCCGCCTTCCCGGCCCGATGGAAGTCCTTGAAGCTCGCCCGGCCCGCAGTGAGCGTCGGATCGTTCTCCATGAAGAACCGCGCCCCGCGCTGCCACAGGAAGACCAGGGCCGTGAACGCGGTCGCCCAGGTCCGCGCGCGGCGCCGGTAGCCCCCGTCGACGTGCAGGAACAGCTCGAACGCCACGGACCGGTGCTCGACCTCCTCCGCGCCGTGCCAGCGCAGCAGATCCAGCATGGTCGGATCGGCACCACGCCGGTCCAACTCCTCGGCGTTCAGCACCCAGTTGCCGAGAAACGCGGTGTAGTGCTCGATCGCCGCGATGATCGCGACCCGCTCCATCAGCCACCACTTGCGGGCCTTGCCCGGCGGCAGCGTGCGGTCGCCGAGCAGCTTCTCGAAGAGCCAGTCGACCTGGGCGGTGTACGGCGTCGGGTCGAGCCCGAGTTCCCTGAGGTGGGGGAGTACCTCGTCGTGCGCCTGCGCGTGCATGGCCTCCTGGCCGATGAACCCGATGACGTCCTCGCGCAGCCGCTCGTCCCGGATGTACGGCAGCACCTGCTTGTACACGTGCACGAACCAGCGCTCACCGGCCGGCAGCAGCAGATGCAGCACATTGATGGTGTGCGTGGCGAACGGCTCGCCCGGCACCCAGTGCAGGGGCGTGTCCTCCCAGGAGAACGACACCTTCCGCGCCTTGAGGGGTATCCGCTCGGAGTCGACCGGTTCGGGCAGCTCGGCACGCGTGTGAGACATGCCGTCAATGTACTGACGGGTAGATGCGGGGAGAACCCCCGCGCAGCGACTTGTTGACGCAGATGTCAGCTAGGTCCTGTGGCTCGGCTCAGCGCAGCCCGCTGATCTCCCGCCCGTCCTCCAGGCTCCCCTTCAGCTCGGCCTGTGCTCCCTGCTCGGCCCGTACGGTGAGCAGAGAGCCCTGCGCCGACCCGGTGACCCCGCCGGTCGCGCCGACAGACGCCGTGTCCCTGCTGCCGGCCGCGATGAGGTACCAGCTTCCGGTGCCCGACTTCCACAACACACCCGCCAGCACATGCGGGTCGCGGGATCCGCACGCGGGCGAGTTCTCGGCCTTCGCGGCGACCGCACCGTACGTACCGCCCGGCGTCCGGAACTGCGCGAGCACGCGGGTGCCGCCGCCCCGCCAGGTGTCGGCCCGCGTGCACACCCAGGTCGCGCTGCCGCCGGCGTCGGGCAGGTCCTGCCGGGCGTACTGCCAGGCGTTCACGGACCGCACACCCTGCGAGCGCACGGAAGCCAGCGAGCAGGCGAACGGCGCCCAGTTCCGCAGCGCTTCGGCACCGGACACCTCGCCGGGGCCCGAGGGCTGTCCCGAGGTGAGGTGCGCCGGGGTCAGCTCGCCGAGGTCGGTCAGCAGGCGGGTGCCCGAGTTGTCCGTCAGCTCCAGTACGTTCCACGAGGTGCACGCGCCGGACCGCTGGGCCGGGCTGGCCAGCGGGGAGGTGACACCGTCGGCCGCGAGAGCGAGGTCCATCGCGCCGGAGGACGGCTTCATCAGGTCCCGCTCGGTGGCCTTCGTCACCCAAGGGGCCGTCAGGTAGCGGACGTTGCCGTCGGTCCGGCCGAGGACCACCGCCTCCGACTCCGCCCCCTTCGCGCCGTCGACCCGCGCGAAGTCGAGGGCCGCGCCGTTCGTGCCGTCGATCGGCTCGGCATACCGCGCGATGCGCAGACCGTCGTAGAGCAGCACCACACGGGCCTGGTCGACCACGCCCGCGTACAGGAGCTGCGGCGGCCCGGGCGGGGCACCGGACGGGGTGCCGGGGGTCGCCGACACCGCCACCGACTCGCCGGGCCGCGCCCACACGGCGAGCGCCCGCCGCAGCAGGGCGCTGTCCCCGGTGAGGGTTCCGCGCGCGGGCCACACGGAGAAGTCGGTACGCGCGGACGCCTGCCAGGCCCCTGCCGCCACCTTCGTCAGCTGTGCCGGGTCCAGCGCGGCCTGGGCCGCCGGGTTCTGCGCGTACGGTGGCGCCGCGGCGCCGTCGGGCCCCCACCCGTCGCCGGGCAGACCGAGCAGCGCACCGCACACCACGACGGCCGCGGTGGCGGCGATCGCGGCCTTGACGTGCTGCCTGCGCCGCATCAGGTCGGTGGGCCGGGCATGCAGCGAACAGGGGTCGAACTCGGCGGAGCCGAGCAGGGAGTCCTGCGCCTCCATACCGGCGGCCACCGCGAGTGCCGCGCCCGGATCGTCGACACCCGCCGCCGTCAGGACCTTCCGTACGTCCGCCTCGGACAGCTTCTCCAGACCGCGCAGCACATACGCGGCACGGGCCGGCCCGGAGAGCGCGGACAGCCGCTGGTCCAGGGCGAGTTCGTCGGCGCCGCCGGACCGCGGGAAGAGCCTGAGGCCCCACACCTGGGGCAGCAGCGGCGGCAGCTGGGACCGCTTGGGCCACGCCCGCAGGGTCAGCGGCAGGCCCGCCTCCAACGCCGTACGCACCACTTGGAGGCGTACGAAGGCGTAGCCGGGGTCGCCGTCGCGGCCGCCGCCCGTCTGCTGGGCCGGGATGACCGTCGCGTCACCGGACGTGCGGCTCCGGGGCAGCGCGCGCTGGGTGAGGGCGTGCGCGGTCAGCACCCGGCGGTTGCGGCCGAGGCTGGGCGGCAGCACCAGATAGGCGAGCCGGACCAGTCGCGGATAGTGCTCGACGAGCGCCGCCTCGGCCTGCTCGACATCGACGACCGGGCCTGAGGAGGGTGCGGAGCGCGGGGCTACATCCTGTGACTGCACACAGCGAAAAACGAGCGAGCCGTCGGATGGTCACCCGTCACCCATCGCGCGTCACCCGCCTCCCGTCACCCGTCGCGCGCTACTCGGGTTCGACCAGGAGCCTCGCGTAGTTCGCCATCGACCGCTGATAGCGCGGCAGATGGGGTGCGAGGGCGCCGATCACCAGGGCCAGGCCCTCGCGTTCGCGGCCCAGGTCGGCCAGGCAGAGGGCGAGGCAGGCGCGTACCGCGTCGTCCAACTCGTCCGACGGAGCTTCGAGTTCCGGACCGAGAAGGTCCACGCCCTCCTCCGGTTTCCCGAGGTTCCGCAGGGAACTGGCGAGCTGGATCTTGGTGCGGCGCCCCCGGTAGCCGCCCAGGCCGCGGGCCAGCGCCTCCCGGTACAGCGGTATGGCCTTGTCCGAGTGGCCCGTCGAGTCCCAGGCGCACGCCTGCTCGAAGGGGCCGAGCGGGCTGGCGGCGGGCAGCTCGGCGACCAGCTTGTCGATCACCGCCCGGAAATCCGCAGCGTCGGCTTCGTCATAGTCGTCGAACGTGGCCCAGGCCGCCGCCGTACGCTCTTCCCAGTCTTCGTTCACAGGCTCACCCTCGCACAGGTGTGCCTATTGGGGCCCACCGGGGCCGCTGATTGAGCGCTGGGCCCCTGGGAGCCGTATCCAGGGCAAGGGCCCTCGCTCGACGGGGCTCCCGGCGGTATGGGCGCCGACACAGACCGGAGGTACGTAGGTATGAGGTTGACGCGACCGAAGCTCACGGTGGCCGGAGCCGTGGCGGTGCTGGCGCTCACGGGCTGCGCGGCCGAGGACACCTCGGCCACGTCCGACGCGGTGCCCGTCACCGCGACCGGCAGCCTGGAACACATCGCGAGTGAGGCGGGCTGCGCCCCCGAGCTCCAGACGGACGCGGACGAGATCCGCCAGGCCACCTGCAAGAACACCGACGGCCAGTTCATCCTCGCGACCTTCGCCACCGACCGCGGCCAGCGCGAGTGGATCAACGGAGCCAAGGACTACGGCGGGTTCTACCTCGTCGGCCGCAAGTGGGTGGCCGTCGGCGAGCAGAAGGTGGTCACCGCGCTGCGCGACCAGCTCGGCGGCACCATGGAGGTGGGGGCCTCGCACGCCAGTCACACGGGCTGACCGCGCGGGTCCGGGCGACCGCCTCGGATCGGAGCCGATCAGAATCCGAGGCAAGCGAAAGCTGGTGGGGCAAGAGAAAGCCGGTGGCGGGGATTCCCGCCACCGGCTTTCTCAGTGGGTCACCTGCTCAGCGAGCCACTATCGCCACTCACGTGCACTTCTTGCCCGTGTTAATGCAACTGACCACCTTGTTCATCGTGTTCGTGTCGAAGAAGTTGATGAAGTCGTTGTGGTCGGTGATCGGCTTGTGCAGGTTCTCCGGGAAGGAGTCGACCGCGAACGGGTTCACGACCTGGCCGTTCTCGATGGTCGGAGCCGGCACGTCATAGACCAGACGGACCCGGAGCTGGGGGATCGCCTTGAAACCGTTGGCGCAGGTGCCGTCGGCCTGGACGAACGCCACGTGTGTGCGGTGGTTGGCGCTGTCGATGTTCTGGCCGTCCCAGCAGCTCTGGAAGAGGGTCGTCCGTACCACGTTGCTGCCCTCGGGGCAGATCGGGTACTTGTCCTCCAGCTGCACCTTGTTCTCGAAGCCGGTGCAGCTCCAGTTGGCGTTGGCGTTGGCATTGCCGTTGATGAAGGCCTTGGCGTCACCGGTGATGATGCGCAGGGCCGTCGGCATCGCGACGACGTCGCCCGTCTTGTTCCCGAGGAACTTGATCTGTGCCTCGACGGGCTCGAGGATCTTGCCCACGTTGCCCTCGGTGCCGCCACCGGCGTTGTTCTGGTCGAAGTCCTGCGTACCGTCCTGCACACGCAGCACCGGCCAGAAGTACGAAGACTTGTCACCCTGGTTCTGGCAGGTGGTGTCGGCCGCCGCCAGGTCCGCGTCGCTCGCGAAAGCGTCGTTGTTCTGGTTGCCGACATAGTCGTGCAGGTGGTGTGCGCCGTTGGTGACACCGGGGGCGACGATCACGTTGTCCGTGTTGTGGTTGTCGTTCCCGTTGGTGCCGCACTTCGTGGTGAAGGTGCCCGTCGAACCGGTCTTCCCGCTCGCGCTGAGCCCGTTCGCGCCCACGCCCTTTTGGTTGTTGGCCTGGGCGGTGGTGATGTCCTGGAAGTCGGCCGCCACCGGGCCGTTGCCACCCTGACCGCCGCCTGCTGCCGGAGGAGCGGGCTCAGCGGCGTCCCCACCAGGAGCGGGACTCTCGGTGTTCTGGTCGCCACCGTTCTGGTTCTGGCCGTCCCCCGCCTGACCGTCGTTGGTCTGCGGCTGTTCCACGGCCTCCCCGGTGCAGGAGGCGAGACCGTCCAGCGTGCCCGGGGCGTTGCCGCCGACGCGGGATATCTCCAGCTGGATCCGGTCGATGATCACCGCTCGGTTGTCCTTGAGCGGCTGGAGAACGGAGTTCTGGACGAAGCTCGCGTCCTGGGCCTGCGCGTCGCGGGTGGTCGCCAACCGCTGGTAGGCGTCGGTGATCTGCTGGTCCAGCGTGGCCAGCTCGCCGTCGACCTCCCCGCGCGCCGGGTCGGGCACATCGGTGAGCTGCTGACCGACATCCGGGCAGTAAATGGTGGCCACCTGAGCGGTGGCGGCCTTGGTGCTGTTCTGCCCTGAGTTCTCCTCGTGAGCCGAGGCGTAAAAGTTCGCCCAGACAAGACCGCCTCCACCGATCGCGAGGGCCGCGGATGCGGCCACGGCGCGAACGGCCAGTGGCGAACGGCGTTTTCGTACGTTGCGTCCCATGGAACTCCTCTGACTTCCTTGCGGGGCAGGAGGCGCCCGACAGGAGTGAAGCGGCTCCATTTCATACGCGTGGGGCGTGGGTGGTGTTCAGAAACCTCGGAAAATCTTAGAACCTCGTGAAGTCGATTCCGGCACAATGGGCACAGAACCCCGCGATTCTCCGGCAGTTGATCTCGAAAAACAGGTTTGGTGACGGGCCTGAATGCTATTCAGCGCCGCTGAACAGGTGTCAGTACGGGTCAACGCTGCCCTTGGTCCAGATAGGCGAGCACCGCGAGTACGCGCCGGTTGTCGTCATCCGAGACCTCCAGTCCCAGCTTGGCGAAGATATTGGAGGTGTGTTTGGCGATCGCCCGTTCCGTGACCACGAGTTGACCCGCGATCGCTGCGTTCGTACGCCCCTGTGCCATCAGTTCGAGCACCTCCCGCTCGCGCGGGGTGAGTCGCCCGAGCGGCTGGTCGGTGGTCGAGCGCCGGGACAGCAGCTGCTGGATCACCTGCGGATCCATGGCCGTACCCCCTCCCGCGACCCTGCGCACGGCATCGATGAACTGGTCTGCATCGAACACCCGGTCCTTGAGTAGATAGCCGACCCCGCCGGTGCCGTCGGCGAGCAACTCCCGCGCGTACAACTGCTCCACGTGCTGCGAGAGGACGAGCACCGGCAACCCGGGCCGGTTCCGGCGGGCCTCCAGCGCACACTGAAGCCCCTCGTCGGTGTGCGAGGGCGGCAGCCGTACGTCGACCACCGCGACATCCGGCTCCAACTCGGCCAGCGCCCGGCTCAGTTCGGGCCCGGTCTCGACCGCCGCGGCGATCTCGAAGTCGTACGCCTGGAGCATCCGGACCAGTCCGTCGCGCAGCAGGAACAGGTCTTCGGCTAGGACAACTCGCAAGGGATCTCCATGGTGACCATGGTGGGACCGCCCGCGGGGCTGCTGACGGCCAGGACGCCGTCGAATGTACCCAGTCGCCGGTCGACCCCGGTGAGTCCGGAGCCCGCGTCGAGCCGGGCGCCGCCCGTGCCGTTGTCGGTGACCGTGATGCGCAGCATGCCGTCCGCGTGATGGACGTCCACCCAGACGCGCTCGGCGCCCGAGTGCTTGACCGCGTTGGTCAGCACCTCACTGACGGCGAAGTACGCGGCCGCCTCCACCGGCTCGCCCGGCCGGCCGTCGAGCTCGACCTCCACCTCGCTCACGAGTGGCAGCCGCAGCGCCAACGCCCGTACGGCGTCGCCGAGTCCGCGCTCGGCGAGCACGGGCGGATGGATGCCCCGGACGAGGTCCCGCAGCTCGGTGAGCGCGTCGGCGGAGGACCTGCGGGCCTGCGCCAGCAACTCCTTCGCCTTCGCCGGGTCCTTCTCGACCAGCGCCTCGATGGTCCCCAGGTCCATCCCCATGGCAACCAGCCTCGCCTGTGCCCCGTCGTGCAAGTCCCGTTCAATACGCCGGAGTTCGGCTGCCGAGGTGTCGACCGCGTCGCGCCGTGTCTCGGTCAGTACGCGTACCCGCTCGGCGAGTTCGCCCTCGCCCGGGCTGAGCACGGCCCGGGTGAGCAGGAAGTGGACGCGCAGCAGGGGCGGGGTGAGGCGGTAGGCGGCGCCGAGGAAGGCGACGCCCAGCGCGCCCGCGAGGAGCGCCGTGCCCTGCCCGGAGACCGGCACGAACCCGTACCACCAGCCGGTGCTCGTGCCGTCCGTCAGGACGCGCCACAGGCCGAGCGCGAGCGCGAACCCCTCCAGGGGGTAGAGCAGCAGGGCGGCCGGCAGCAGCGCGGTGACGAATCCGGCGGTCATGTCGACCGGCAGCCACGCCAGGTCCCGCCAGGTCGCCGGGTCCCGGAGCATCCGGAAACACCGCTCCCACGGGTTGGCACCCTCGGGTACCGGCCGGTACCTGGCCGGAATGCGCACCCCGCACCACTGGGCCGCGACGATCCGCCGCCAGTTCGCGAAGGCGCGTACGCCGCTGAGTACCCACGGCGTCGTGACGATCCCGATGCCGACCGGCACCAGCGCGATCGACACGACCGTCAGCACGAACAGCACCACCGACCCGACGATCCCGACCACACTGACCAGAAGCCCCCGCGCCCCCGCCACGACAACGTCCTGCGCCCGCGCCCGCACCGGGCTGCTGTTCTCTGTCTCCATGAGCTCAGTCTCACGGACCCGCCGGTGCCGGTCACTGGGCCGGGCCCCCGGGCGGGGGGTGGTGGTGGGTGCACCTCTTTGTCTTTCGCCCCCTCCGCCCCTACCCGTCCCTTGTTCCTGGGGCTCCGCCCCAGACCCCGCTCCTCAAACGCCGGAGGGGTCAACTCCAGCCCGTCCGGCGTTTGAGGACGAGCGCGTTCAGCGCGACAGCGGGGGTCTGGGGGCGGCAGCCCCCAGGGTCAAGGGACGGGTAGGGGCGGAGGGGGCGAGAACACTCCTCACAACCCGAGCACCTTCGCCTCCACCCCAGGATCAAGCCCCACCGCAGGCCGGTCGGCCCGCACGGGCGCAACCCCGCCGAGCCCCTGGAGCCAGCTCCAGGTATCGGCGACGGTCTCCAGAACGGGCCGGCACCGCAGCCCGGCACCGACCGCCCGACCCACACCGACCCCATGAAGAGCCCCATGGAGCTCGCTCCCACCCGGCACCCACACCGGCAACTGCGTCCACGGCTCGATCCCGGCCCCGAGAATCACCTCGGCATCGGTCCACCGCAGATCCCCCTCACCCCCGGTGACCTGGACGCACGCGTCGAGGAGTTCCCCCATCGTCGTATGCCCCCGCGGACTGACCAGGTTGTACGCCCCGCCCAGCCTCCGCTCCACGCCCCCGAGGATCCACTCGGCGAGATCGCGGACATCGACGTACTGGAGAGGGAGCTCACGAGGCCCGGGGGCGAGGACCGGCCCGCCCCGGGCGACCCGGTTCAGCCACCACGGCAGCCGCCCGATGTTCTCGTACGGCCCGAGGATCAGCCCGGCCCGCACCAGCAGAGCCTCCTCCACCCCGAAGGCGCCAAGCACGGCCAGCTCACCACCCCGCTTGTCCCGCGCGTAGTCGATCTGCTCGGCGTCCCCGGACGCACCGTCGACGAGGGCCGCTTCCTCGTCGTACCCGGCGGGCGGCGGCCACGCGTACACGGAGCAGCTCGACACGTACACATACCGACCGACTTGGTCGGCCAGCAGCCGCGCCGCGTCCCGCACGGCCCGCGGCGCGGCCGACCAGGTGTCGACGACGGCATCCCACTCACCGTCGGCAAGCGCCGCCAGCCCGTCGGGAGCGGTGCGGTCGCCGTGCAACGACCGCACCCCGGCGGGAGGTGCGTGCCGCCCGCGGTGGAAGACGGTCACCTCCCAGCCGCGACCGAGCGCCGCCTCCACGACGGCGCGCCCCGCGAACTCCGTACCACCCAGCATCAGAAGCCTCATACGGACGACTCTGCCCGGACGGCGGGCGGTACGGAACGGGAATCTGCCGACAGAAGATCCGCCGTCAGGCGGGGGAGGCCGACCGGGGGGTCAACGACCGGTCGGCGGCGCGTACTTGTACCCCACTCGCCGCACCGTCTGAATCGTCTGCCGGTGCTGAACGCCGAGCTTGCGCCGCAGTCGTGCGACGTGCACGTCGACGGTCCGCCCGTCGCCCACGTGCCCGTAGCCCCACACGGTGGTGACCAGCTGGTCGCGGGTGTGCACCCGGTGCGGGTGCGCGACGAGGTGCGCGAGCAGCTCGAACTCCAGGTAAGTGAGGTCGAGTTGCTGCCCGTCGACCTCGGCGGTGCGCTGCACGGTGTCGATGCGGACGAGCGGGTTGCCACCGCCGACGGCGCCTTCGGCGGCGAACGGCGCGGGCCGGTCCGGCACGGCGACCGGCAGCAGGGGCTGCTGGTCGGCCGGTACGAGGACCAGGTAGCCGATCATCGGCGGCTGCCCCGGCAGCACGGGCAGGGTGTGCTGGGGAGCGGGCAGCCAGGTGGCGCCCGGCGGCAGGAAGTCGGTGACGTCCACCACCTCGTCCCGGTCGACGGCACGCAGTCGGTGGCGTCCGGACGTGGTGGATGGCGCAGCCGGGGAGGTCGCGACGGAGGAGAAGGAACGGGTGTTCGCCATGAGAGGTCAGCTCTTTCGCGCGAGAAGTTCGTCGGGAAGATCGACGGCCACGAGTTCGTGGTCGGGCTCGTCGAGGACGTACGTCGTGCGCGCTGGCCGGAGGCCGGGTGTCGGCTTTAGAGGGCCCGCGCGTTCATCGCGCGACAACACACCCGGTCGAAGTCATGATGCTGACGGGAAGGCCAGAACGGCTCCAGGTCCTGGCGACCCGTCGCGCTGTACCTCTGGAAGCTGGCCATGCCCCCATTGAAGCAGAAGCCGGCGCCCGGCAGGAGACTCCTCTCACCGGTCGGACGCTTCCTTGGCGCGAACTTGACGTCACACCCCTGTAAAACCTGGCGTGGCGCCACTGCGAAACCTGACATGGCATCCCTGGGGGAAAGAGCAAGGGCGCCCACCGCGACGGTGGACGCCCTTCGCACAAGCTGTGAGCCGGGTGGTGGATCAGACCTGTCCGGCCTTCTCCAGGGCGGTGCAGCACGTGTCGACGATCAGCCGCGTCACGACGTACGGGTCGACGTTGGCGTTCGGACGGCGGTCCTCGATGTAGCCCTTGCCGTCCTGCTCGACCTGCCAGGGGATACGGACCGAGGCGCCGCGGTTGGAGACGCCGTAGGAGTACTCGTTCCACGGGGCGGTCTCGTGCAGGCCGGTCAGGCGGTCGTCGATGCCCGCGCCGTAGTGCTTGACGTGATCCATCGGCTTCGAGCCCTCGCCCAGCGACTCGCACGCGGTGATGATCGCGTCGTAGCCCTCGCGCATCGCCTTCGTGGAGAAGTTGGTGTGTGCGCCCGCGCCGTTCCAGTCGCCCTTCACCGGCTTGGGGTCCAGGGTCGCGGAGACGTCGAAGTCCTCGGCGGTGCGGTAGAGCAGCCAGCGGGCCACCCACAGCTGGTCGGAGACCTCCAGCGGGGAGACCGGGCCGACCTGGAACTCCCACTGGCCGGGCATGACCTCGGCGTTGATGCCGGAGATGGCGAGACCCGCCTTGAGACAGTTCTCCAGGTGCGCCTCGACGATGTCACGGCCGAAGATCTCGTCCGAGCCGACACCGCAGTAGTAGCCGCCCTGCGCGGCCGGGAAGCCGCCCTCGGGGAAGCCGAGCGGGCGGGCGCCCTTGAAGAAGGTGTACTCCTGCTCGATGCCGAAGATCGACTCCTGCGCGGCGAACTTGTCCGACACCTCGGTCAGCGCGGCACGGGTGTTGGACTCGTGCGGAGTCATGTCGATGTTCAGGACCTCGCACATCACGAGGATGTCGTCGCCGCCGCGGATCGGGTCCGGGTACGTGGCGACCGGCTTGAGTACGCGGTCGGAGGCGTGGCCCTCGGCCTGGTTCGTCGAGGAACCGTCGAAGCCCCAGATCGCCAGCTCGGCACCCTTGGCGTCGTCGGCCAGTATCTTCGTCTTCGAACGGAGCTTGGCCGTCGGCTCGGTGCCGTCGATCCAGATGTACTCAGCCTTGAAGGTCACGGGCCACATCCTTCGGGGTGGGTCTTCAGTCGCACTGCGGGTGCTGCCTGCGGCGCTGCGGCACTGAGGCGCTGCGGATACGCAGGTCAGCCTGTCAACAGGCGATTTCCCGATCATTGCTCGAATGTGAACCCCGTGTTACCTGAGCTGTGTGTGCCCGCTATTACCGGGCGCTGTCCGACGGGGGTGTTCGCGACCGCGATCGGCGGCCCCGCCGGGCGGTCGCGCACGGAGTTTCGCCCTGCCCGGGGTGCCACAGCTCGTATGCGATGGGTTTGCGGGCGCGCACGGGGTGTCGGGGACCGTGCACGGGGTGTGGGGTGCGCACGAGTGGGGGTCCTGCGCACGAGTGAGGGCCCTGCCGCCTCTTCCCGGAAAGCGGCAGGGCCCGGTTCATGCGGGCTCCCGTCAGCCCACCCGCTCGACAACCACGTTGCGGATCACGAACTTGCCGGGCTCCCGGACCAGTTCGAAGGCCGCGGTGTTCAGCAGGACGCAGCTTCCGGAGACCGAAGTGACCTCCACGGTCGTGGACTTGTTGTTGTCCAGGTTGGTGACCCTGAGCTCCGTCCCGACCGGGAACTGGTTGCTGGACGCGGCCGGGGTGCCCGCCTCCGAGAAGAGGGTGACGGTCGAGCCGTTGCAGACCTGCTCGCCGGTGGCGCCGCCGGCGTCGGCACCCCCACCGGTGTCCTGTGCGGGGGCGCTCGCGGCGGGGGCCGAGGCCGGGGGAGCCGCGGGGGCGGGCGGCGTGGCGGTCTGGGAGTCCTGAGCCGACTCCCCGACCGCACAGCCGGACGCTTCCTGCTGCACCTTGATCTGCGCGAGGACCGCCTCGCGGTTGGCGATCCGGGCCTCCGACTGCGAGTCGGGGTTGGCCCGTTGGTCGGCGATGAACGTCTCGTTGTTGCCGAACGCGGTGGCCAGTCCCTGGCAGACCGTCGAGCTCGCCGCGTTCTGCACCGACGCGGCGTTCGAGGTGGCAGCCAGGGCGAAGGCCCCGCCTCCGGCCACGGCCGCGGCGCTGACCAACAGCGCGAGCTTCTTCTTGGTGCTGAGGGTTCTCCTGCGCGACATGGGCGGCCTCCTGTGTGCGGGGGTACGTACGCCGCTATGTACGAGATGCCGAACGGAGTTACTCAACAGTTACAGGAGTCACCGAAGTAACTTAGGTCACAAGGGAGTTGGCCCCCCGGCGAGGATCTGTCCGCCGCACGCGCTACGTGAAACCCCTTCTTCTGCTGGCGCCCCAGCAGCCCCAAGTGCCTTGTGGCCAGCGGCTTTTGTCAGTGCCTGGCGGTAGAATAGAAGCAGTGTTCGAGGGTGTCGCCGGGGGTCCGGCGGTGCCCTGACCGCGACAGGAGGATGCCTGTGCCCGCTGCCGCACTGAAGCCGCTGCCCACCCAGTCCACGTCCAGGAGGCCGGTCCAGCTGGACCTGCCGTACGAGCCCGTGGAGAAGCGCCCGCTGCCGCCGGGGCGCCCCCGCGAGTGGTACGTCGTCCACAACCGCCGGCTCAAGGCGATGCGCCTCGCGATCGCCCTGCTCGACTCCGGTATCTACATGCCGAACCAGGCCCGCAACGACACGATCCGCATCACCGCCCAACTCATCGGCGTCCATCCACCGTCGGACACCACATGCCACATGGTGCGGGCCCTGATGAGGTACGCGCGCTGATCCACTTCTCGATCGTCGGAGGGGCTGAATCTCTCCCTGGCCGGGGGAGATCTTTCAGCCCGTCCGGCGTTTGAGGACGAGCGCGTTCAGCGCGATACGGGGGTCTGGGTGCGGAGCCCCCAGACCCAAGGGACGGGCAGGGGCGGCGGGGGCGAAAAAACTCCCCGCCCCGCCCGGCAACCCACCCCCACCGCCCCCGCCTCACCCGATCGCCGTCCCCGGCATGCGCCCACCCCGCTCCCCGCCTTGACTGAGGCAACCGCGAGGCATGGAACGGAACGGGAACGGAACGGGACGAGAACCACCGAGACGTCGGGAGACGCCATGACGAGGCACGGCATACGGGGGCTGATCCTGGGCACAGCCGCCACGGCGGCCCTGGCCGCCCCCCTCACCGGCTGCTCGGACGACACCACCCCCTCCGGCGCCGTCTCCAATGCCGCCTCCGCGGCGTCCTCCCTCGCCTCCGAGGCCGGCGACACCCTCGCCTCCGCCACCGCCGAGGCCGGCCAGAAGTTCGACGAGTTCAAGAACGGCGTGAACGCCAAGGGCGACGCCAAGGTGAGCGACGTGAGCACCGGCACCGACGGACGCTCCACCGTCAAGGTGACCGTCACCAACTCCACCTCCTCGTCGAAGTCGTACGCCGTCCAGATCGACTTCCGCGACCGGAGCGGCAACCTCCTCGACACGGTCGTCGTCACGGTCGACGACGTCGCGGCGGGCGCCGCCAAGGACGCCACCGCCCGCAGCAGCCGCACCCTCTCCGGCGAGGTCACCGCCGAGGTGACCAGAGCCGTGCGGAACTGACGACCATGCCCCCGACCGCCGCCACGGCCACCGCGGCGGACCGCGCCGCGCAGGGCAGAGCGGCCCGCAAACGGGTCTCCCGCTCCGCGCACGGCGACTGGATCCCCGGCGTCGGCCGGCCCGACCCCGTCGCCGTACTGGAACGGCAGGGCAGGAGCCGCCTTCAGGAGTTGCTGCCGATCCGGTACGGGCGGATGACCGCGTCGCCGTTCGCGTTCCTGCGCGGCGCCGCCGCCGTCATGGCCGCCGACCTGGCGGCCCAGCCGCACACCGGGCTCACCGTCCAGCTCTGCGGCGACGCACACCTTCTCAACTTCGGCCTGTACGCCTCCCCGGAACGCACCCTGCTCTTCGACCTGAACGACTTCGACGAGACGCATCCGGGCCCCTTCGAGTGGGACGTCAAACGGCTCGCGGCGAGCGTCGCGGTGGCGGCCCGCGAGAACGGCCACACGGAGACGCAGGCCCACGGCGCGGCCCAGGCGGCGGTGGGGGAGTACCGCGAGAGCATCCGGCGGCTCGCCGGGCAGGGCGAGCTGACCGTCTGGTACGAGCGCATCGACGCCGAGCGGCTGCTCCCGCTGGTCCGCTCCGCCCACCACCGCAAGCGGGTCGAGTCGAGCCTCACCCGCGCCCGCCGACGCACCAGCCTGCACGCGCTGGGCAAGCTCACCGAGACCGTCGGCGGACGCCGCCGCATCGTCCAGGACCCGCCCCTGCTGGAATCCGCCGGAGTCTCCGACATGGCCTCGCTCCGCAAGATCTTCAGCGACTACCGCTCCACCCTCTCCGAGGAACGCCGTCTCCTCCTGGACCGCTACCGCTTCGTCGACGCCGCCCGCAAGGTCGTCGGCGTCGGCAGCGTCGGCACCCGCTGTTTCATCGTGCTGCTCGCCGGGCGGGACGCGGACGACCCGCTGTTCCTCCAGATCAAGGAGGCCGGCAGGTCCGTACTCGAAGAGCATCTGCCCAACGGCCCGTACGTCCATCCAGGGCGCCGGGTCGTCGCGGGGCAGCGCCTGCTACAGGCGGCGAGCGACATCTTCCTGGGCTGGATGACCGGGCCGCAGGGACGCCCCTTCTACTGGCGGCAACTGCGCGACATGAAGGGCTCGGCGGACGTCGCAGGGATGGCCCCCGACGAACTGGTCGCCTACGCCCGCCTCTGCGGCACCGCCCTGGCCCGCGCCCATGCCCGCTCCGGCGACCGCATCGCGATCGCCGCCTACCTGGGCGGCGCCGACACCTTCGACCGCGCCGTCGCGGACTTCGCGCTGCGCTACGCGGACCAGAACACCGCCGACCACGCGACATTGGGCGCCGCCGTGACGGCGGGAGTGGTCACGGCGACGCAGGGCATGTGAGCCCGCCGGCCGCGATCGGCCGCTCCAAGGCCCGAGTTGTCACCCCTGGTCGCCCAGCCCGGTCAGGACGGCGTCCACGAACCGCCGCCGGTCCTCGGCGTGGTCGCGGAACCACAGGCCCAACATGTGCTCGGCGCCGGGCAGTTCGAGACGGCTGAAGTGGGCGCGGGTGGCGAGCGCCTCGGTCACGGCCTCGGTCACGGCGGGCGGGATCACGGTGTCGGTGCCCGGTACGGCGAGCACCGCCCGCCCCGCGTACGCCCGCAGGACGCCGAGCGCCGGGGCCTGACGCCAGCTGTCCGGCGTACGGATGATCTCGCTGAAGCGGCTGTCGCCGTCGCCGAACGGAACCGGCCACGCCTCGGCGCCGTACACGGCCGGCGCGCACAGCCCAAGCGCCACCGCTCGCGCCCCGTAGTGCCCCGCGAGATCGGCCACCGTCTGGCCGCTCATGCTGAACCCGACGAGGATCAGCGGAGCGTCCGCAGGCAGGGTCGAGTCGATGACGGCGACGGCCTGCTCGAAGCGCTTCTTGAGGCTCAACTCGCCCAGCGCGCCCGAGCTTTCACCATGCCCGGCGAAGTCGAGTGCGAGGCCCCGGCAGCCGCGTGCGACGAACTCCTCCAGCAGCGGGAGCAGTCGCTCCTTGCTGCCGAGGCCCGCGCCGTGCAGCAGGACGGCGGTGGCTGTCGAACCACCGCCGTCGCCACCGCCGTCGCCACTGCCATGGACTGATTCGCTGCCACCGGCCGACCCGCTGACGCAGCTCAGTCGTTCACCGTCGTGGTCGTATGTGAAAGGGAAAAGCACCCCTCATTTACTCATACCGCAGGTGAGGAGGTGCAGGTGAGGGATATGTCCGCGGAAATGCAGATGCGCGCCGACGGTCCGCTTCCCTACGCTGGAGAGGCATTCCGGAGGAGCCGAGCACCGCTTTCCTCCGGACAGGTATCAGTGGACGGACTCAGGGCTACTCTCTACGCACCGACGGACGGCAGCCTCCCCCAGCGCCCCGTCGATTCGTCGGACAACACCGTCACGACATCAAGATCCAGTCACCCACGCACGCAAGGAGTCCCGTCATGGGAACCTTGATCATTTCAGCGACCGCGATCCTGGTCGTCATGGGCTTCTCCCACCACGTCCTCTGGCTCGCGGCGATCGCCCTGCTCTTCCTGTACGTCCGCTACGGCCGAGCAGGGGACGGCTCATCGGCGGCGTCCGCACCGGGGCCGGCGCCGGGTGCCTCCTCGTCGGGCGCGTCCGGAGCCGGGGGCCGCGCGGACTCCACCTACCGCGCCTACCGCGCCCGCCGTGACCGCCAGGCGAAGTGGGAGCGCCGCTACCGCCGCGAACGTCCGATGGAGGCACGGCGCCAGGACCGCCGGAAGTAGACAGGACAGGCGCCCCGGGTCACAGGCCCGGGGCGCCCCAGATCGGGAACCAGCGGCTCAGGTCCTGCTCGATCCGCAGATCGTCGGTGAGCGCGGCCTTGATCTGGAGTTCCAGTGAGTTGTCGCGCTGCTGCCCCGTACCGGCCAGCGGCGCGAAGGGATAGAACGTGCCGCGCTTGTAGAGGTAGACGAGCCCGAGCCGCCGCTGCTCGCCGTCCCGGAAGCTCGCCACCGAGCAGAGGAGTTGCGGCCCGAAGCCGCTGCCCTCCAGCGCGGTGTTGACCGCGTGCAGATCACTCACCAGCGCCGGCAGGTCGTCGGGCTCCCGCCGCGAGACCAGCCACGAGTACCCGTACTCGTCCCGGGTGATCTCCACCGGCGAACTGGCCCTCTCCGCATCCGCGTCCAGCAGCGCCTGGACCTCCTGACGGGCCTCGGCGAACGCCCCGCCCTCGACGGTCGCGAAGCACACCGCGCCCGTCCCCGTCGGGGTGAACCCGGCGGCCGCCTGCAAGGTGATGGCGGCCGACGGCAGGGCGAAGAGCTGGTCGAGGTCGGGGGCGACGGGTCTGCTGCGCCCGAGCAGGATGTCCAGGAGCCCCATGCTCAGCCGGCCTTCCCGGGAGTCGCCGGCTCGCCCAACTCGGCCGAGATTCGGGCCAATTGTTCGAGCCGCTGCTCCAGGCTCGGGTGGGTGGAGAAGTACTTCGCCACGCCCGGTTCGGCGCCGAGGGCGGGGGTGAAGTAGAAGGCGTTGAACGCCTGGGCCGTGCGCAGGTCCTTGCTCGGGATCTTCGCGATGTCCCCGGTGACCTTGGTCAGTGCGGAGGCCAGCGCCGAGGGACGCCCGGTGAGCTGCGCCGCGGCCCGGTCGGCGGCAAGCTCGCGATACCGGGACAACGCCCGGATGAGCATGAAGCTGATCGCGTACACGGCAGCGGAGACCGTCATCACGGCCATGAACACCATCGCCGTGTTCTGGTCCCTGCGCCCGCCGCCCAGGAGCTGCGAGTACATGGCGAACCGGACGATCAGCCCGGCGATCACGCCCAGGAAGGAGGCGATGGTGATCACCGCGACGTCCTTGTGCGCCACGTGCGACAGCTCGTGCGCCAGCACACCTTCGAGCTCGTCGGGTTCGAGTCGCCGCAGCAGCCCGGTGGTCACACACAGCACCGCGTGATCGGGGTTCCGCCCGGTCGCGAAGGCGTTGGGCATGTCCATATCGGAGATGGCGACGAGCGGCTTCGGCATGTCGGCGACGGCACACAGCCGGTCGACCACCCCGTGCAGCTGCGGGTACTCCTCCCGCTCCACGATCCGCCCGCGCATCGCGAACAGCGCGATACGGTCCGAGAACCAGTACTGCGCCCCGAGGAACGCCGCCGCGATCACCACGACCAGCACCCAGGACTTCATCAGCACGATCAATCCGGCGATGAAGGCCACGTACAGCAATCCGAGCAGAAACAGCGTGGCCGTCATCCTGACGGTCAACCGCCGATCGCTCTGGAACCGGCTCTGCATCATGCACCACCCCACACTCGGGCACTCGTCCCGACTTCCATTGTGCGCCCGCCCACCCCCATGAGCAGGCCCCGATCCACCCCACAGCGAGCAAAGACCTGCCCTGTCAAGAGCCACTTATTTATGGGGAGCACACGCGGGGGCCGGCATTAGAAGGGGGACAGTGCCGCCCTGAAGTTCTCGCCACCGTAGAGGGACTCGTAGTGGATCTCGATCACCAGCCGTTGGGTGACGAGTTCCCAGAACCCGTCGTGCTCGTCGTCGCGGAACGTTTCGACGTGCAATAAGAAGGAGGTCTGCCCCGCGAGGATGACGGCACCCGGGCCCACACAGTAGACCTTGGGCCGCGCCGACATCGATGCCGTCGCGAGGTGATAGGCGTGGAGGTTCCAGTGCCCGATGGTCTCTCCGTCCAGCTGGACCACGGAGTTCGTCACGATGGCCGGCCCGAGGCCCGCGTTGATGATCTGAAGGCCCGCCTTGTGGTCGTCGTAGCCCTTGACGGTGCGCATCTCCAGCAAGGGCTTGACGGATTGACGGTTGTGCTGCCGGGTGGCTCTGGTCTGTGTGTAACTGACCCAGAGCGAGCAGAGCGCAATGGCCGTCGCCGATATGGCCGTGACCGTGTCCGAGTTCACTGGCTGCCCCCCACGACGCCGAGACCGTAGTCCTTCCCGGCCGCCCCGGCCATCACGCGCCACCGGACAGCACATCGGCCGTGCCCCTCCCGAAGGAGGGACACGGCCGACGTCGTACGGCTGGTGCGACGTTCCTACACGTCGTAGTACAGCTCGAACTCGTGCGGGTGCGGGCGCAGCTGGAGCGGGGCGATCTCGTTGGTGCGCTTGTAGTCGATCCACGTCTCGATCAGGTCGGGCGTGAAGACGTTGCCCGCGAGCAGGAACTCGTGGTCGGCCTCGAGGCGGTCGAGGACGGCCGGGAGGGAGGTCGGGACCTGGGCGACGCCCGCGTGCTCCTCGGGAGCCAGCTCGTAGAGGTCCTTGTCGATCGGCTCGGCCGGCTCGATCTTGTTCTTGATGCCGTCGAGGCCTGCGAGCAGCAGCGCCGAGAAGGCGAGGTAGGGGTTGCCGGAGGAGTCGGGCGCGCGGAACTCGACGCGCTTGGCCTTCGGGTTCGAGCCGGTGATCGGGATACGCATCGCGGCGGAGCGGTTGCGCTGCGAGTACACCAGGTTGACCGGGGCCTCGAAGCCGGGGACCAGCCGGTGGTAGGAGTTCACCGTCGGGTTCGTGAAGGCGAGCAGCGACGGGGCGTGCTTGAGGATGCCGCCGATGTAGAAGCGGGCGGTGTCCGACAGGCCCGCGTAGCCGGCCTCGTCGTAGAACAGCGGGTCGCCGTTCGCCCACAGCGACGAGTGGATGTGCATGCCCGAGCCGTTGTCACCGAAGATCGGCTTCGGCATGAAGGTCGCGGTCTTGCCATTGCGCCAGGCGACGTTCTTCACGATGTACTTGAAGAGCTGGAGGTCGTCGGCCGCGGCGAGCAGCGTGTTGAACTTGTAGTTGATCTCGGCCTGGCCGGCGGTGCCCACCTCGTGGTGCTGACGCTCGACCTGGAGGCCGGACGCGGCCAGCTCCAGGGAGATCTCGGCACGCAGGTCGGCGAAGTGGTCGACCGGCGGGGTCGGGAAGTAACCGCCCTTGTAGCGGACCTTGTAACCGCGGTTGTCCTCGAGGGCGCCGGTGTTCCAGGCGCCCGCCTCGGAGTCGATGTGGTAGAAGGCCTCGTTCGACTTGGTGTCGAAGCGCACGCTGTCGAAGACGTAGAACTCGGCCTCGGGGCCGAAGTACGCGGTGTCGGCGACACCGGTCGACGCGAGGTACGCCTCCGCCTTCTTCGCCACGTTGCGCGGGTCACGGGAGTACTGCTCGCCCGTGATCGGGTCGTGGATGAAGAAGTTGATGTTGACCGTCTTGTCGCGGCGGAAGGGGTCGACGCGCGCGGTGGACAGGTCGGCGCGGAGCGCCATGTCGGACTCGTGGATGGCCTGGAAGCCGCGGATGGAGGAGCCGTCGAAGGCCAGTTCCTCCGTCGGGTCGAAGGCCTCTGCCGGAATGGTGAAGTGCTGCATCACACCCGGCAGGTCGCAGAAGCGGACGTCGACGAACTTGACGTCTTCGTCCTTGATGAACTTCTTGGCCTCGTCGGCGTTCTGGAACATCCAGCTCCTCCTACTCCCGGCCCACTCTGGATCGGGGTGGTAGTTCGTTCGTGCGGCCAGTGCGGTGGCACACGCTGGACCCGACCATAGGGACGGGGGATTTCTCAAGCGTGACCCATTTGTTTCGCCCAAGTTAACCGGACCGGGTCCGTCACACCCCACCTGTCCACATGTCAAAACGGGCACAGTACCGTGGACGCGTGGACAAGAGGCAAGCAATCGGATCATGGCTCTCCGGACCGCGCGAGGCCCTGGGGGAAGCCGGTGTCGACCTCGGCTACCCCGGTGAGCAGCTCGGACTGCCGCAGACGGGGCCCGGCTCGATCGCCCGCCCCGGCCGCCGCCTCGGCGCCGTGGCCGTGGACTGGGCCCTGTGCCTCTTGATCGCATACGGCCTGCTCACTGACGGCTACAACCAGACGACCGGCAACTGGGCCCTGCTCATCTTCTTCACCCTCGGTGTCCTCACCGTCGGTACGGTCGGCTGCACTCCCGGTAAGCGCCTGTTCGGCCTGCGCGTCGTCCCCCAGGACGGCGGTCGCCTCAACCCATTCCGCGCCCTCCTGCGCACCGTGCTCCTGTGCCTCGCCCTCCCCGCCCTGATCTGGGACCGCGACGGCCGGGGCCTGCACGACCGACTGGCCCGCACGATCGAGGTCCGCGGCTAGGGGGCGTCGTTTGGATCACCTCGGGTCCGCGACAGGTCCTGGCGATCGCCCGCGCGGCAGCCGGCCTTCCGCGACCCGATGCTCGACTTCTGACGCCGGTCGGGTGACGGATCGCCCGGCCCGGCTCGGGGTCCGGTCGCTGGTGAGCCACGGCGGAGACACTGCGTCCACTCCCGGTGAAGGTGGTGGACAGCATGTCGTACGACAGCAGCTCGATGCTCGACAGCAGGTCGACGATCGTGGCCCGAGCGCCGCAGGTCGCCGAAATCGCGGCCCGGTACAGCGACGAGGCGGAAACCGCCCGTCAGCTCTCACCGCAGGTGGTCCGCGCGGTGCTGGACGCCGGCTTCGCGCGCCACTTCGTACCGGCGGCCCACGGCGGCGAGACCGGTGGTTTCAGCGAGCTGACCGCGGCGGTGGCACTGGTCGGCGAAGGGTGTACGTCAGCGGCCTGGGCGGCCTCGCTGGCCGCCTACGCCGGGCGGTACGCGGCGTTCCTGCCCGAGGCGGGGCAGGCGGAGATCTGGGCGGAGGGGCCGGACGTCGTCCTTGCCGGTGCGCTCATGCCCTCCGGCAAGGCGGAGCCCGTCGCCGGCGGCTGGCGGCTGAGCGGCGAGTGGAAGTACATCAGCGGGGTCCACTTCGCCGACTGGGCACTCGCCTGCGCGGCGGTACCGGCCAAGGACGCCGGGACTGCGGGGACCGCCAAGCACGCCGACACCACCAGGCACTCTGGCACCGCCACCGCCACCGCCACCGCGAACGCGAACGCCAAGGACGCCGAGACCGCCAAGAACCTCGCCGACCGCCCCGAAGTGCGGTTCTTCGCGGTGCCGCGGGCCGACTTCGCCATCGAGGACAGCTGGTTCACCGTGGGGATGCGCGGCACCGGCAGCCACACCCTGCTCCTCTCCGACGTCTTCGTGCCCGAGCACCTGACCCTGCCGCGATCGGCCGTCCACGCCGGCCGCGCGACCGCGTCGGAGGCCCGCTGCCACATCGTCCCGATGTACGCCGTGAACAGCCTGCCGTTCGCCGCTCCGCTGATCGGAGCCGCCCGGGGCGCGCTGCGCGCCTGGATCGCGCGGACCGGGCAGCGCGTCGACCGGCGTGGACGGGCCGTCAGCGAGATGCCGTCGGTGCAGGTCTCGCTGGCCCGCTCGGCCGCAGAGGTGGACGCCGCCGAACTCCTCATCCTGCGGACGGCCGCGGTGGCCGACGGCACGGAGTGCCCGCCGGAGGGCGAGGCCGCGGTCCGGGGCGCCAGGGACCTCGCGCTGGCCGTGGAACTGCTCGTCTCGGCCGTCGACCGGGTCTTCCGCGCGAGCGGGACCTCGGGACAGTCCTCGTCCGACCCGGTGCAACGCTTCTGGAGGGACGTGAACAGCGCTGCCTCCCACGTGGCGCTGTCCTTCGAGACCACCGGTGCGGCCTACGGAGCCTGGGCGCTGTCCGGCCACGAGCGGATGGAACCGGTGCGCTGACCACGGTCCCGGCAGGACCCGTTCGACACCCGTTCGGCGGTACCTCTCGAACGCCTCGCGCCCCGGGCGCGGGGGCGGGCGGAGCCGCATCGCCGCAGGTGGTGGGCGCCGCGAAGGACCGCTCGTCCGGTTGCTGGTCCGGGACGCCGAGAACATAGTCGTCCTGAAATCTGAATGCGGCCAAGGCAAATCGCCCACCAGTCAGTCCTCCGGGAGTTGACGATGGTTCAGCAGATCAATGGCGGCGCGGCCGCGACGGCGGATCGCCAGAACGTGGTGGACGCCGAGGTGGCCCCCGAGCAGTTCCGTGCCGCGATGGCGCGCTTCCCCTCGGGAGTGGTCGTGGTGACCACCCGGTGCGCGGACGGCACCCCCCGGGGATTCACGGCCAGTTCCTTCTGCTCGGTGTCGCTGGAGCCGCCGATGATCCTGGTGTGTCTGGCGAACTCGGCGGACTCGGCGGCGTCGTTCGAGTGCTGCGACCGTTTCGCGGTGAGCGTGCTGGCCCCGGTCCACCGCCCGCTCGCCATGCGCTTCGCCACCAAGGGCACCGACAAGTTCGCGTCGGGCGGCCTGTGCCTCAGCCCCGACGGGCTGCCGACGGTCGATCAGGCGCTGGCCGAACTGGACTGCGCGGCGCACGCCCGTCACCCCGCCGGGGACCACACGGTTCTGATAGGCCTGGTGAGAGGCGTCCGCCTGGGCGAGGGATCCCCGATGGTGTACTACGACCGGGCGTTCAGGACCTTGGCCTGAAACAGAGATGCTCTCCGCAACAGAGATGCTCCCGGCAAAAGAGATGCTCCCCGCCACGAAAGTGACGGGGAGCATCGCAACAAGTAGGAGGGGTTCAGCGCATCTTGCCTCGCGGCATCCGCATCCCCTTCGGCATCGGACCCTTCGGCAGCGGAAGGTTCGACATGATGTCGCCCATCGCACGCAGCCGGTCGTTGGTCGCGGTGACCTGCGGGCCCGCCAGCACACGCGGCAGCTTCAGCATCGTCGTACGGAGCTTCTTGAGCTCCACCTGACCCTCGCCGGTGCCCACGAGAATGTCGTGCACCGGGACGTCCGAGACGATCCGCGCCATCTTCTTCTTCTCGGCGGCCAGCAGGCTCTTC
Organism: Streptomyces sp. NPDC087263; assembly: GCF_044744645.1. Classification (NCBI taxonomy): domain Bacteria; kingdom Bacillati; phylum Actinomycetota; class Actinomycetes; order Kitasatosporales; family Streptomycetaceae; genus Streptomyces; species Streptomyces sp. NPDC087263. Next base: position 324,778 of record NZ_JBIUYT010000001.1, on the reverse strand, counting down.
ACCCGGTTCGGGTTGCCCTCGGCGACCAGCACGATGCCGGCCTTGCCGACCGCGCGGTGCACCACGTCCTGGCTGCGGTTCATCGCCACCGCCGGAGTCGTGGTCCAGCCTCGGCCGATGTTGTCCAGCACGGCCGCGGCTGCGCCCGGCTGACCCTCCATCTGCCCGAAGGCGGCCCGCTCGGCCCTGCGTCCGAAGACGATCGCCGACGCGAGGAAGGCGAGCAGGAGGCCGAAGATGCCGACATAGATCGGGTGGCCGATCAAGAAGCCGATCGCGAGGAAGACACCGAGGGTGACGATTCCGACAGCCGCGAGTACAAGACCGATCTTGGAGTCGGCCTTGCGGGTCATCTTGTAAGTCAGAGCGATCTGCTTGAGTCGCCCGGGTTCGGCAGCGGTGTCCGCTGCGGTTTCCTTCCTCGCCATGCCCGGAAGTCTACGTGGCCCGGGAAGCGCCGACGACGGCAGTACCGGGGGACGGTCGGGCGAGGTGCCGGGGGAGCGTGGCGCGGAGGCTACGAACGCGTCGCGACGGCTTCCAGCACGCGCTGTGCCTCGACCCTGTCCTTGGCGCGGCGGCGGTCCTCCAGGACGGAGGTCCAGGCGTTGCGGCGGGCGGTGCGCTGGCCGCCGCTCATGAGGATCGACTCGACGGCACGGAGTGCATCGGTGAACGACGGAATGGCGGTGGCGCGAACGGGCGCGGCCTGCATGATGGTGTTCCCCCCTCGGGATGGCGGCTCTGGCGGGTGCGGTACGGGGTCTGCAACCAGGGTCACTGATTGGTGTTACCAGGGCGTGACCGAGCGGTCAAACACCAATGAAACCTTGATGCACCGGCCACGATCGCTGACGCGTCCCTGACGGCGCCCCCATCTGCGGGGAAGGCCTCGACCGCATCGAACGCGCCATTGCGGAGCGGGAGTTGCTTGTGTGCCGATTCACATGAGAGCGGTGGCACTCAGTGCCACCGCTCTCGTCGGATCGTCATCTACGACGTGTCCGGCCGCCTAGGCCGTACGGGGGTCCGAGGCCGTACGGGGGTCCGGAGGCCGTCGTCGTCTTTCCTCGTACGTCGGTACGTCGCTGCGTCGGTTACGTCGGTTACGTCGGCTCAGACCGCCTGCGAGGCGACGTACGCCCCGCGCTTCTCGACGGCCATCTGGTACAGCCGGCCGGCCCGGTAGGAGGAGCGGACCAGCGGACCCGACATGACACCGGAGAAGCCGATCTGCTCGGCCTCCTCCTTCAGCTCCACGAACTCGTGCGGCTTGACCCAGCGCTCGACGGGGTGGTGGCGCACGGAGGGGCGCAGGTACTGCGTGATCGTGACCAGCTCGCAGCCCGCCTCGTGCAGCTGCCGAAGCGCCTCGCTGACCTCTTCGCGGGTCTCGCCCATGCCCAGGATCAGGTTCGACTTGGTGACCAGACCGTAGTCGCGGGCCTCGGTGATGACCTTCAGCGAGCGCTCGTAGCGGAAGCCGGGGCGGATGCGCTTGAAGATCCGCGGGACCGTCTCGACGTTGTGCGCGAAGACCTCGGGGCGCGAGGAGAAGACCTCGGCGAGCTGGGCGGGCTCGGCGTTGAAGTCGGGGGCGAGCAGTTCGACCTTGGTACGGCCGGTCTCGCGGCCCGACGTCTGGGCGTGGATCTGGCGGACCGTCTCGGCGTACAGCCAGGCCCCGCCGTCCTCCAGGTCGTCGCGGGCGACGCCGGTGATCGTGGCGTAGTTCAGGTCCATCGTGACGACCGACTCGCCCACGCGGCGGGGCTCGTCGCGGTCCAGTGCCTCGGGCTTGCCGGTGTCGATCTGGCAGAAGTCGCAGCGGCGGGTGCACTGGTCTCCGCCGATGAGGAAGGTGGCCTCGCGGTCTTCCCAGCACTCGTAGATGTTGGGGCAGCCCGCCTCCTGGCAGACCGTGTGCAGCCCCTCGCTCTTCACGAGAGCTTGCATCTTCGTGTATTCGGGACCCATTTTCGCCCGGGTCTTGATCCACTCGGGCTTGCGCTCGATGGGGGTCTGGGCGTTCCGGACCTCCAGGCGCAGCATCTTGCGTCCGTCGGGTGCGACTGCGGACACATCGGCTCCCTGTAGCTTCGATTCTTCGGCGTCCACCAGGGTACGCCCGTTCGTTTTCGCTCTACGAGACGGGCAACCCTGCGGAACAGGGACCCATTCCCGCCGGTCCTACGCCGACGCCCGCTCGATCTCCCGGGGCAGCGGCTCAGCGTTCTCCAGTACGTCCTTCAGATGCCGCTCGGCCACCGGGAGAACCTCGCCGATGGTCACGTCGCGGCCCAGCTCGGCCGCGAGCGAGGCGACACCCGCATCGCGGATCCCGCACGGGATGATCCGGTCGAACCAGACGTTGTCCGGGTTCACGTTCAGCGCGAAGCCGTGCATCGTGACGCCCTTGGCGACGCGGATGCCGATCGCCGCGATCTTGCGGTCCTCGCGGCGCTGGCCGGCGTTGGAGGGGGCGTACTCCGGACCGTCGAGGCGGGGGTCGAACTCCTCGTCCGTCAGCCGCGGGTCGAAGTCGAGGGAGAGCCCGCCGAGGGACGGACGCTGCTCGGCAAGGTCCTTGGCGTCGCCGAGCACCCAGACGCCACTGCGGCCCTCGACGCGGCTGGTCTCCAGGCCGAATTCCGCACACGTACGGATAAGAGCCTCTTCCAGACGTCGTACATGTGCTACGACGTCCACCGGGCGGGGGAGTTTCTGGATCGGGTAGCCCACCAGCTGGCCAGGACCGTGCCAGGTGATCTTGCCGCCGCGGTCCACGTCGATGACCGGGGTGCCGTCGAGCGGCCGCTCGTTGTCCGCCGTGCGCCGGCCGGCCGTGTAGACGGGCGGGTGCTCCAGGAGCAGGCAGGTGTCGGGGACCTCGTCCAGGAAACGGGCGCCATGCACGCGGCGCTGCTCGTCCCAGGCCTCCTGGTACTCGACCGCCTCCGCACCGAATCCCATACGGACGAACCGCAACTCACTCACGGCAAGCGCCTCCCTCAAGGCTTCGTCGGGCACACGAAGTACGCGAGGTACGCACGCGGAGCACGCGAGGTACCTGTGTCAGGCACGTAACGCGCCCACGCCACTGTACGTCCGGCCGATGCCCGTCAGCCCAGCAGTCAATCCTCACACGATCGGATGAATGCAGGTCGAATGGTGCGACCGCGTGCTTACGCTCCGCTACATTCGCGCCGTTCAAGAGGCCAAAAGGGCTGCTCACAGGCAATCCGGGCCACCTGAGCGACCAAACGGTCGCTCAGAGGCCCGAAAGGCAGGAGACCGCACCGCAGATGACGGAACGACCCGCGCAGCGCACCCCCAACCGACAGCTCGCCGCGCTCATCGCAGAAGCGGGGTTCTCCAACGCAGGTCTGGCCCGTCGCGTGGACCAGCTCGGCCTGGAACACGGCCTGGACCTGAGATACGACAAGACATCGGTCACCCGATGGCTGCGCGGACAGCAGCCGAGAGGGACCACGCCCGCACTCATCGCCGAGGTGTTCACCCGCCGCCTCGGCCGCAGGCTCGGCGCGCAGGATCTCGGGCTCGACGCCTGTGCCCCCGTCTACGCGGGGCTGGAGTTCGCAGGGTCCCCCGAAGAGGCCGTCGACATCGTCAGCGGCCTGTGGCGCAAGGACTCAGGCAGCCACGCGGAGCTGCGCAAGATCGCCTTCACCCCGGCGGGACTCGTCGTCCCCAGCCGGGACTGGCTCATCGGGAAGGCCGACGACCGGGTGAGCCGCGGCGACCCCGGCCCCGGCCCCGGACGGGTGCCCGCGCAGGGCCGCCCGGCCGTGCCCCGGCAGCGCGGCCAGACCGAGCGCGGCCCCGGCCAGAAGGTCACCGGCGGAGACATCGCCGCACTGCGCTCGGTGGGCGAACTCTTCCGCACCCTCGACCACGCCTACGGCGGCGGCCACGCACGCCAGGCCCTGGTCCGCTACCTGGAACACGAGGCCGAGCCGATGCTGCGCGGCGCGTACGGCGAGCAGACCGGGCGCCGCCTGTTCGCCGCCACCGCCGACCTCACCCGGCTCGCCGGCTGGACCTCGTACGACATCGCCGCGCACGGACTCGCCCAGCGCTACTTCGTCCAGGCGCTGCGCCTCTCGCAGGCGGCCGGTGACCGTGCGTACGGCTCTTACGTGCTGGTGACCATGAGCAGGCAGGCGGTCTATCTGGGGCACGGACGGGAGGCCGTACAGCTGGCGCGGGTGGCCCAGCAGGGCGTCGGGTCGGCGGCGCCGCCCGTGGTGCAGGCGATGCTGCACTCCGTCGAGGCGCGCGGGCACGGCGTGCTGGGGGAGGTGCGGCCCTGCACGGCAGCCCTGGTACGCGCCGAGCGGGCCCTTGAGACGGCTCGCGCCGGCGATGAAGTCCCCTACTGGGCACGGTTCTTCGACGAGGCCCAGCTCGCCGACGAGTTCGGCCACTGCCACCGGGACCTTCAGCAGTACCGGGCCGCCGCGCAGCACGCCGAGCGCTCGCTCCAGTTGCGGGCGCCCGGCTTCGCGCGCAGCAGGCTGTTCTGCCGGGTGGTGCTCGCCTCGGCGCGGCTCGGGCTCGGAGAGCTCGACCAGGCCTGCCAGTTGGGGGCCGAGGCCGCCGGGCAGGCTCTGGAGATGCGGTCGGTCCGGGCCATCGAGTACGTACGGGACTTCGAGCGGCGGCTCGAACCGTACCGGGACGCGGCCCCGGTACGCGGGTACCGGGACCGGGTGGCGGCGCTGGGCTGAGGCTCAGGCCGCCTCCGCCTCCACGGGCTCCTCCTGTACGGCCGGCCGGGCGCCCAGGTCCATGAGTACGGCGTGGGCCGCCCGGCGGGCCGAGTGGAGGGCGCCCTGCACCGTGCTGGTGTCGCGGTGGTCCCCGCAGACGTACAGCCCCGCGAGGAGCCGTACCGGGCGGTGCAGGTCGTGCGGCGGGGGCATCGCGGGGACCGCCTCGGGGTCGTGGTGGACCGTGAGGAGCTCCCAGCGCGCGGTCGATGTCCCGTAGAGGCGGGCCAGTTGGGCGCGGACCGCCGCGTCCAGGTGGGCGGCGGCCGGTGGAGTGCCGAGGACGGTCGAGGAGATGAGGGCCCGTCCGGCCGGGGCGCGGGTCGCGTCCACCTCGCTGATGACCGCCGTGTGCGCCACCGGGCCGCTCCTGTCCGCGTCCAGCAGCAGGGCAGGGTCCGTGAGCGGGGGCTCGTCCGTGGTGTGGTGTACCACCGTCACCGGATGGAAGTCCGGCACGTGCAGCCCGGGCAGCAGCTCGGCGGCGGCGCGCGCTCCGGTCGCCAACAGGACGGCCCGGCAGGTGAGTTCACCGTGGTCCCGGGTCGTCACGCTGGTGGTGGAGACCGTGCCCACCTGAACCCCCGTGTGGACCGTGCCCGGCGGGAGGGAGGCCGCGAGGAGTTCAGGGAGCGTGTCCGCGCCGCCCTCCGGCAGGCACAGGCGGCCGGTCGCGAAGGAGTACAGCGCCAGGTCGGCGCAGCGGCTGGAGGCCCGCAGGTCCGGGTCGCAGAGCAGCGCGGCGAGCAGCGGACGCAGGAAGCCGTCGACCGTGCGGGGCGGGAAGCCCCGGGCGGCCAGCGCCTGTAGGGCGGGGAGATCCGGGCGGGCGAGGAGGCGGGCCGGCGGGGTGGCGGCGAGGCGGGTGAGCGCGGTGGCGAGGCGGGTCTGGTCGAGGGGGCCGCCGAGTGGCCCGGGCCGGTGGGCGCAGCCCTGGGGGCGCGGTCGGGGGAGGCGGGGGGCGCTCGCGAGGGCGCGTGCGGCGGTGAGTGCGCCCCTCGCGCTCCGAGGCGTGACGGGAGGGCTCGCGCGATGGTGCCGGCCGTCGCTGTGGAGCAGGACGCCCGGGGAGAACGGGCGCAGGGTCAGGGTGTTCAGGCCCGGGGTGCGGCGTAGTTCCGGGTACGCCGTGGAGAGGAGCCGGCCCGCACGGTCGAGCCGGAAGCCGTCGACTTTCTCCGTGGACATGCGGCCCCCCACGTTCTGGGCGGCCTCCAGGACGATGGCCCTCAGGCCCGCCCTGGTCAGATGCTGGGCGGCTGCGAGGCCGGCGACCCCGGCCCCCACGATGACGACGTCCACGTCTTGCGCCGGGCGAGCGGGCTCTGGCACGTGCTCCTCCTCGAGGTTGCGCGGCGGCCTTGCCGGGTGGGGACGTCATGCCCCCAACGGGCTTATGGAATACCCGAGTTCGGATCGAGGCTAGGGCCGCGGCCGACGGAGGGAAGTCGTACGGGGGCCGTGCACGGTGGCATGGGGGTGGCATCCTCAGCCCGTCCGGCGTGTGAGGACGAGCGTGTTCAGCGCGATACGGGGGTCTGGGGGCGGAGTCCCGCGAACAAGGGACGGGTAGGGGCGGCGGGGGCGAAAAACCACCCCACAGCCCCCCGCCCCCGGGTCACCGCCCCTGAAGGCGAGCCGCCCGCTCCCGTATCGCCGGAAGCCGGGCAGTCAGCGCGGCCCCCGGGCAGCTGGTCATGAAACCGTCGTTGTGCCCGGCAAGCGTGGGCAGCACGGCCGAAGTCCCGGCCGCGTACCGCGCGAGGTCATTGCTGGACACGAGCCGCACCGTGGCCCGCGGATCGACATCGGACAGCCCCAGCTTCCACGCGGCAAGTGCGGCGATCGCATCCGTCATCGCCCGCGGCACCGGCGTCCCCGCCGTGAACGTACCGATGGCCGCGACCCCGGTGGTGCGATGGTTGAAGCCCTGCGCGTGCGCCCCGGTGACAGGCCGGTCGACGCCCCCCGCACGGCCCTCGTAGATCGTCCCGCAGCGATCGACCAGGAAGTTGTAGCCGATGTCGTCCCACTGCCGGGCGCCGGTCTGGCCGGCGTACAGATAGCGGATGATGCGGGGTGCGTCCGCGCAGGCGTACCCGTTCGGCGAGTCGGTGTGGTGGACGAAGACGGCGACGACCCGGTCGTCATAGCGGGCCGGCGGCTGCTCGTGCGTGCTCTCGGCGTCCAGCCACCGTGACCGCGGCACGATGGGCGGCCTGGCCGCGGGATGAGCCACGGCGGGCCGGGCGGCCACCGGCGACCGCGCGGCACCGTCTCCCGTACGGCTCACCCAGACGGCGCACATCACCAGCAACAGGACGGCGATCAGCCCGGGCACGCAGACGAGCAGGACAACAGCCGTCCGCGGTAGCCGTACCCCCCGTGCGGGAAGCGGGCGGCGCACCGCACGCCACGCCCGCCCCCCGCCCCGTATTCGTGCCCCCCGCGTCTTCCGGAAGACACGCATGCACTCACCCTGACCCGGATCCACGCACCCCGCGATGTGTGTTGTGCCACCCGGTGGATCCCAAGTGGAACCATTGGGCCGGGCCGGGACGTTTTTAGGGGTCCAGGCACGCGCGCGTGCTTGATCACTGGGCCCGCGTCCCGCGTATTAGGGGGCCCGAGAGAAAGGCGGCGCCGTGGACGTGCTCGACCTCCTGCTGTTGCTGGTGATCCTGGCCTACGCGGCGTCCGGCTACCGTCGTGGCCTGCTCGCCGGCTGTGTCTCGCTGGCCGGTTTCGTGGGCGGCGCCGTCATCGGCGTATGGGTGCTGCCCTGGATGATGGACCTGGTGACACCGGGGACTCCCGGTGCGACGGTGACGGCCGTACTGACGGTCCTGGTACCCGCCGTGGTGGGCCACGAGCTGATGGGGCGGCTGGCGCTGAAGCTGCGCCGCGAACTGGACAGCGGGCCGCTGCGGGTGGCCGACGGAATCGGCGGGGCCGCGGCGAACACGGTGGCCGTACTGCTGGTGGCGTGGGTGGCGGCCAGCGTCCTGGGCGCCTCCTCGTCCGCCGTCGTCACGCAGTCGATCCGCAACTCCGCGCTGCTGGGCGCCGTACAGAACACGATGCCGGAGACCACCCCGACCTGGTTCTCGCGCGCGACCTCGGCGCTCACCGAGGCGGGCTTCCCGCAGGTCTTCAACCCCTTCGAGAACGAGCCGGCGGCGGGCGTCGCGAAGCCCTCCGGGGACAGCGTCACGGCGACCGCGACGAACGCGGCCAAGCGGAGCACGGTGAAGATCGAGGGCGTCTCCGGCAACCAGGGCCGTGAGGGCAGCGGCTTCGTATACACGTCCGAGCACGTGATGACCAACGCCCATGTGGTGGCGGGCATCGACGAGCCGACCGTACGGGTGGGCGGTGTGAGCCGCGTCTACGAAGCGACGGTGGTGCTCTTCGACCCGCAGAAGGACGTCGCGGTCCTGTACGTCCCGGGCCTCAAGGCGCCCGTACTGTCCTTCGACGACACCGCCGAGCGCGGCGACTCGGCGGTCGTGGCCGGCTACCCGCAGGACGGCGGCCTCGACCTCCAGGCGGCCACGGTCGCGAGCCGGATCGACGCGACCGGCCAGAACATCTACAACACGGACACCGTCACCCGCGAGATCTACTCGATCCGCTCCACCGTCCGCCCCGGCAACTCCGGCGGCCCCCTCCTCACCACCGACGGCAAGGTGTACGGCGTCGTCTTCGCCCGCTCCACGTCCGACGCGGAGACGGGTTACGTCCTGACGGCGGACGAGGTCGCCACCGACGCCCGACAGGCGGCGAACGCCACGGCGCCGGTGGACACGGGAGACCTGATCTCCTCCTGACGCCCCCTGAGGGCATCCGAGGCCACTGCGCCCGCCCGGCCGTGGGTCAGAGAGAGCGCCCCATGAGTACGTCGTCGACGTACCCCCCGTCCAGCAGGAACTCCTCCGGAAGGATCCCCTCCACCACGAACCCCTCGGACTCGTAGAGCTTCCGCGCCGGCGCGTTGTGCCCGAGGACGCGCAGCGTGAGGCGCCGGGCCCCCTGCCGCCGGGCCTCCTCCCGCACCGCGGCAAGGAGCGCCCGCCCGACCCCGCTGCCGCGCGCCTCGTCCGCGACCACGAGTCCCTGGATCTGGCGGACATGGGAGTTGCACGGGAGGGGAGTGGGGAACCCCAGCTTGATGTAGCCGACGACGGCGCCGTCGAGCTCGGCGACGAGATGATCCCGCGGGCCGAACCGCTCGCTGTAGAAGGGTTCGTACGGCGGACGAGGGCGCGGCGTCACGGCGTGCAGCGTGGACCAGGCGGCGCGGTCGAGTCGGCCGAGCGTGTCCTCGTCGTCGTAGGTGGCGAAACGTATGTGCGGAACCGGCATGAGGATCACTGTACGGCGGCCCTACGGGCCCCTTACGGTGATTTTCCGGCCGGCGAGGCAGGATGGCTGCATGAGCGAATCGCCCCTTGCCCCTGGTTCCCGTGTCGCGATCGCCGGTGCGTCCGGTCTGATCGGTTCGGCGCTGACGCGCTCCCTCACCTCGGACGGACACGAGGTGATCCGCCTTGTCCGCCGCCCGCCCGGCGGGAAGGACGAGGTCCAGTGGGACCCCGAGAACCACCGGATCGACACCGCGCGGCTGGAAGGGTGCGCGGCGGTGGTCAATCTGGCGGGGGCCGGGGTCGCTTCGCGGTACTGGACGGCGGCGTACAAGGAGAAGATCCGGCGCAGCCGGGTGCTCGGCACGACGATGCTGGCCGACGCGGTCGCCTCGCTCGACTCGCCGCCGCGGGTCTTCGTCAACGGCAGTGCGATCGGGTTCTACGGGGACACCGGTGATCGGGCGGTGGACGAGTCTGCGCCGTCCGGGGACGGGTTCCTCTCCTCCGTCTGCGTGGAGTGGGAAGGGGCGGCGGCTGCCGCGCAGGAGGCGGGCGTTCGTACGGTGTTCGCCCGTACGGGGCTGGTGGTGGCCAGTAAGGGCGGGGCCTGGGGGAAGCTTCTGCCGCTCTTCAAGGCGGGGCTCGGTGGGCGGTTGGGGGCCGGTGGGCAGTACTGGAGCTTTGTCTCGCTGCACGACGAGGTGGCCGCGATCCGGCACCTGATCGACACCGAGTCGCTGTCGGGTCCGTTCAACCTGACGGCCCCGGAACCTCTCACCAACCGTCAGATCACCGAGGCGATGGGGCGCGTGCTGCACCGGCCCACCTTCTTCGCGGTCCCGGGGCCTGTCCTCCGCCTCGCCCTGGGCGAGATGTCCAACGAGATCCTCGGGAGCCAGCGCGTGCTCCCCACCCGCCTGCTCGAATCGGGCTTCAGCTTCGCGTTTCCGACGATCGACGGGGCGCTGGGGGAGGCGCTGCGCTGAGGAGTTTGTTCGCCCCTCCGCCCCTGGCCCGTCCCTTGTTCCTGGGGGCTGCCGCCCCCAGACCCCCGCTGTCGGCCTGAACGGCCTCGTCCTCGAGCGCCGGACGGGCTGAAAGCGTGGCCTCCGTGGGCGGGCGGGGGATGAGGATGGCAGCGCCTCGTCCTCACCCGCCGGACGGGCTGACAGCGAACAGCCGCAGTCGGAGGCGGAGTTCAGAGCCACAGTCGTCCCGCAGGTGGTTCACAGACTTCCCAGAGCCGGTCCTCCTACCGTTGCCGTAGGCACTGACTGGAGGTGGGGATCATGAGCAGTGGCAGTCGCAGGGAACGGGAGACCCCGGGGAAGGGGGTCGACTGGGCCCGCGCCGTGCGCGGCCCGTGGACGGTGCTCTGCGCGGTGGTGACCGTTGTTCTGGGGCCGGCCGCGATCACGGCGTCCGCTCTCGACCAGGCCAACGCCGCACCGATGTACCACGCGGTGAAGGTCGAGCAGACGCAGGCGTACATCCCGTCCGACCCGGGCCGCCGAGAGGCCCTGGCGACCTGAGGCTCAGCCCTTGAACCGCTCCCACAGCTTGGGATAGCGCTCCGAGAGGGCCGACTCGTTCTCGAAGTCGACCGGTGTGCCCTCCGGCTCGGGCGGCGCGGGCGGAATACCGAGGTCCGGCGCGACGACGCCGGTGAGCTGTTCGTATGCCTCGTCCGCCGCGTAGCCCAGCTCCTCGCCGTCGCCGTCGATCTCGTCGTCGAAGTCGTCCACGAGGTCGGCGAGCGAGTCCGGGTCGTGCACCGCGCCCTCGAAGACGTCCCGGCCCTGGCCGATCAGCCAGCACCGGAAGAAGTCGAAGGCGTCGTCGCTGGCGCCGTCGAGCAGCACCCAGGCGGCGCCCCACAGTTCCCAGCGGTAGGCGCGGTTGTAGCGGTACTCGAAGTGTCGGGCGAAGTCGAGGACCGAGTCCGGGTCCAACTGGATGAGCCGTTCGACGAGCAGGTCGGCCTGCTCGTCGGGGTCGCCCTCGGCGCCCGCACGGGTCGCGTCCACCAGCTCCCAGAACTCCGTCTCGTCCATCACGGGTCAAGCATCGGCCCTGGAAGGAAGGGACGCACGCGGAGTGCCGCAGATTGTTATGCGTGCACATGCCCAAGGTAAAACCACCGGGTTCGTACGGATTCCAGGGCACGCTCGATTTTCGAGGGCACGACCGATGTCCATTCGAGGGCAGGAACGATATTCAGGGGTGTGGCCGGTCGTACAGCGCCGCCAGCCGGGCGGTGTCCCCCGCGAAGCGGGCACGCAGGGGCGCCGGGGAGAGTATCTCCACCTCCGGCCCGAGCCCCAGGAACTGGGTGTGGGCGACCTCCTCGGACTCGACGGCGAGAGTGAGAGTCACCCAGCCGGTGTCATCAGGCGGGCCGCCGGCGGACAGTGCCTCCCGCACGGACGCGGGATCGACGACGTACGGAAGTCTCCGCACACCCGTCGGCGACACCCGTACGACCACCTCCGCCCGCAGGATGGACCGGGCGAACTCCTCGGCCCGCTCCTCCCAGAATCCCGGCAGGTCGAACCCCTCGTCCCGGCCGAAGCGGTCCCCACCGCCGTCCACCGCCGTGAACCGGTCGATCCGGTACACCCGGAAGGTCCCCGCCTCCGGCACCCGCGCGCACAGATACCAGACGCCCGCCTTCAACACGAGCCCGTACGGCTCAAGCGCCCGCTCCACCTCTGCCGCCCCGCGCCGGTAGCGCGCGGTGATCCGCCGGTCGTCCCACACCGCGTCCGCGACCGCGGGCAGCAGCTCGGGAGCCCTGGGCTCGCTGAACCAGGCGGGCGCGTCCAGATGGAACCGCTGCGCGGCCGTCCGTGCGGCGTCCCGCACAGAGGGAAGCAGCGCCGCGGACACCTTCAGCCGGGCCGCCGAGGCCGCGTCCTCCAGGCCCATCTCGCGCAGCGCCCCCGGCACCCCGCTCAGGAACAGCGCCTCCGCCTCGCCGCGCGCCAGCCCCGTCAGCCGGGTCCGGTAGCCCCCGACCAGCCGGTATCCGCCGGTCCTGCCCCGGTCCGCGTACACCGGGACCCCCGCCTCGATCAGCGCCTGCGCGTCCCGCGTGACCGTCCGCTCGGACACCTCCAGCTCCCGCGCCAGCTCGGCGCCGGTCATCGACGGCCGCGACTGGAGCAGCAGCACCATCTTGATCAGGCGGGCAGCGCGCATACGTCCATGATGCCGGGCCGCACCGACAGCGAAGGGGCACGGCAGTCGCCGTACCCCTTCGCTTCAGAACGCCGGAACCTACAGTCCGTACCGCTCCCGCGCTTCCTTCACCGCCGTCGCCTTGACCTCGCCGCGCCGCGCGAGCTGCGCCAGCGCCGCGACGACGATCGACTCCGCGTCGACGCCGAAGTGGCGGCGGGCGGCGTCACGGGTGTCGGACAGACCGAAGCCGTCGGCACCGAGCGAGGAGTAGTCCTGCTCGACCCACTGCGCGATCTGGTCCGGGACCTGGCGCATGTAGTCGGAGACCGCGAGGACCGGGCCCTCGGCGCCGTTCAGCGCCTGGCGGACGAACGGCAACCGCTCCTCGCCGCGCAGCAGCGCCGCGTCGGCGTCCAGGGCGTCACGCCGCAGCTCGGTCCAGGAGGTCGCGGACCACACGTCGGCGGCCACGCCCCACTCCTCGGCGAGCAGCTTCTGCGCCGCGAGGGTCCAGTGGATCGCCGTACCGGAGCCGATGAGCTGGATACGCACGGCGTTGGCAGCCGGGGACAGCCCCGCGGCCTCGGCCGTGTTGAACCGGTACAGGCCCTTGACGATGCCCTCGTCGATACCGAGTCCGGCCGGTTTGGCGGGCTGCGGGATCGGCTCGTTGTAGACCGTCAGGTAGTAGAAGACGTTCGGGTCCTCGCCGGGCGCCGCCTCGCCGTACATCCGGCGCAGACCGTCCTTGACGATCGCCGCGACCTCGTACGCGAACGCCGGGTCGTACGACATCGCCGCCGGGTTGGTCGCCGCGATGACGGGGGAGTGGCCGTCGGCGTGTTGCAGGCCCTCGCCCGTCAGCGTCGTACGGCCGGCCGTCGCGCCGACCAGGAAGCCGCGGCCGAGCTGGTCGCCGAGCTGCCACATCTGGTCGGCCGTGCGCTGCCAGCCGAACATCGAGTAGAAGATGTAGAAGGGGATCATCGCTTCGCCGTGCGTCGAGTACGACGTCGACGCGGCGATGAAGTCCGCCATGGAACCGGCCTCGGTGATCCCCTCGTTGAGGATCTGGCCGTCCTTGGCCTCCTTGTAGTACATCAGCTGGTCGCGGTCGACCGGCTCGTACGTCTGGCCCTTGGGCGAGTAGATCCCGAGGGACGGGAAGAGCGACTCCATGCCGAAGGTGCGGGCCTCGTCGGGGACGATCGGCACCCAGCGCTTACCCGTCTCCTTGTCGCGGACCAGGTCCTTGACCAGCCGGACGAACGCCATCGTGGTGGCCACGTTCTGCGAGCCGGAGCCCTTGTCGAAGGACGTGAACGTCTTGTCCGCGGGGGCGGGCAGCGGTGCGAGCGCGTGCGTACGGCGGGTCGGGGCGGGGCCGCCGAGGGCCGCGCGGCGCTCCTGGAGGTAACGGACCTCGGGGGAGTCGGCGCCCGGGTGGCCGTAAGGAACGACCCCGTCGATGAAGTCACTGTCCTTGATGGGAAGTTCGAGCAGGTCACGCATCTGCTTGAACTCGTCCGTCGTCAGCTTCTTCATCTGGTGGTTGGCGTTCTTGGACGCGAAGCCCTCGCCGAGCGTGTGGCCCTTGACCGTCTGCGCGAGGATCACGGTCGGCGCGCCCTTGTGCTCGACGGCCGCCTTGTAGGCCGCGTACACCTTGCGGGCCTCGTGACCACCGCGCGAGAGGTGGAAACACTCCAGGATCTTGTCGTCGGACAGCAGCTTCGCCATCTCGACGAGCGCCGGGTCCTTGCCGAAGAAGTCCTGGCGGATGTAGGCGGCGTTGCGGGTCTGGTACGTCTGCACCTGGGCGTCCGGTACCTCGCGCAGCCGGCGTACGAGCGCGCCGGTGGTGTCGAGCTGGATCAGCTCGTCCCAGGCGGTGCCCCACAGCGTCTTGATGACGTTCCAGCCGGCACCGCGGAACTGGGCCTCCAGCTCCTGCACGATCTTGAAGTTGGCGCGTACCGGGCCGTCAAGGCGCTGCAGGTTGCAGTTGATGACGAAGGTCAGGTTGTCCAGACCCTCGCGCGAGGCCAGGGCGAGTGCGGCCGTCGACTCGGGCTCGTCCATCTCGCCGTCACCGAGGAACGCCCACACGTGGGACGCGGACACGTCCTTGATGTTGCGGTTGGTGAGGTAGCGGTTGAAGCGCGCCTGGTAGATCGCGGAGAGCGGGCCGAGGCCCATCGACACCGTCGGGAACTCCCACAGCCAGGGAAGGCGGCGCGGGTGCGGGTACGAGGGCAGACCCTCGCCCCCGGACTCCCGGCGGAAGTGGTCGAGGTGGTGCTCGGTCAGCCTGCCGTCGAGGAAGGCGCGGGCGTAGATGCCGGGGGAGGCGTGGCCCTGGATGTAGAGCTGGTCGCCGGAACCGGGAGACTCCTGGGATTCCTTGCCCTTGAAGAAGTGGTTGAAGCCCGTCTCGTAGAGCCAGGCCGCGGAGGCGAAGGTGGCGATGTGGCCGCCCACGCCGTATTTGCTGCCTCGTGTCACCATCGCGGCCGCGTTCCAGCGGTTCCACGCGGTGATCCGGTCCTCCATCGCCTGGTCGCCGTCCACGATGGGCTCGGCGGCGGTGGGGATGGTGTTGACGTAGTCGGTCTCAAGCAGCTTGGGCAGCGCGAGACCGTTGCCCTCGGCGCGCTCCAGCGTGCGGCGCATCAGATACGCGGCACGGTGCGGCCCGGCCGCCTTGGTGACGGCGTCCAGGGAGGCCTGCCATTCGGCGGTCTCCTCGGGGTCGCGGTCCGGGAGCTGGTCGAGCTCGCTCGGCTGGATTGCGGTGGGGTCGGTCATTGCGCCGCCTTCCGGATGCGGAGGGGGGTTCCCTCGTCGGTAAGGGGTTTTCGGATGCCCTTGATGTCTTTGGCAGGACAGGGCGGCGGGCTCTGGTGGGAGCCCGGGGTGACTGTAACTCCCTGATCGATGATCGATCAAAGGGTTCCAGGCAAAACCTCTCTCCAGCGAGAAAAGTCGGCACGGGGTGCCTTGGAGACAGGCACGGGGTGCCTTGGATGTGCAGGGTTTTCCCAGGTGAGCGCGGGTGCGCTCCGCTGTGAACAGGTGCTTCACCTGCTGCCCTGCTTCAGGTGCTCAGGTGCTCAGGTGCTCAGGTGCTTCAGGCGCGCGGCGCGCAGCCCAGCACATGCGCCTTCACGAGGTCGGCGATCAGCGGATCCCGGCGGCGGAAGGCGTCCACGAGGGCCTCGTGCTCCTCCGCGTACGACTGCTGTACGGTCCCCAGCCAGCGGATGGACAGGGCCGTGAACACCTCGATGCCCAGGCCCTCCCAGGTGTGCAGGAGGACCGAGTTCCCGGCGGCCCGGACCAGCTCCCGGTGGAAGGCGACGGTGTGCCGGACCTGGCCGGTGCCGTCGGCCAGCCGGTCGGCCTCGTAGAGCGCGGTGACGTGCGGCTCCAGGGCCGAGCAGTCCTGGGCGAGCCGCTCGGCCGCCAGCTCCGCCGCGATGGCCTCAAGACCGGCCCGTACCGGATAGCTCTCCTCCAGGTCGGCGGCGGTCAGATTCCTCACTCGTACGCCCTTGTTGGGCGCCGACTCGATCAGCCGCAGCGACTCCAGCTCGCGCAGTGCCTCCCGCACCGGTGTCTGGCTGACCTCCAGCTCGGTCGCGATCCGCCGTTCCACGATCCGCTCGCCCGGCTTCCAGCGCCCGCTGACGATCCCCTCCACGATGTGCTCGCGGATCTGTTCGCGCAGCGAGTGGATGACGGGCGCGGTCATGAGGGCTCCTTTGCAGGGGGCGTGCCGGCCCCTGTGGGCGTTTGACGTTTAGACAATAAGGCCGCGCCCCTGCCGAGGAGAGGCGCACGGGGGCGCTTTCACGCAGGTGAGACGAGACTTACACGCTCGCAGAGCGGGCGCCTTTGTAAAGACCCGTACCGGGTGCGGTGCGGAGGCGTCACGTCCTTGTCACCCCGTGAACCCGCGGGGCCCGCACGGCGTGGGGGTCGGCACGGGGGTCGCTGCCAAGGGCACCCCTGGGCACGGCAGGGGGATGACCATGAACGAGCGCGGGCTTCGCTGGGCGATGACGGCAGTGGCGGCAGGGCTGGTGGCGAGCATGTCGGGATGCGGGCAGACGGCCACGGGGGCCGTGGCGGAGCCGAGCGGCGGTACGGAGACCGTCGTCGCGATGGCGGGGCAGCAGCAGCGCACGAGTTCCGGCGGCGCGTGCGTCTTCGTCAAGCCCGACGGCGCGCAGAAGCTCGGGCACGTCGGCTGGGGCTTCCGGATCACCGGCACGAACCGCTGGGTCTACGGCGCGGTGGAGAACCCGTCCGGCAAGCTCTATACGCCGCCCGGCGGCGACATCGGCGCCTGGCACGCGGAGGGCACGTACGCCCGCATGCTCAGCGACATGTCCCGGGACGCGCACTACCCCGGCAGGTCGGAGCACCCGTACAGCCGCTACCGCTGCACCGGTTCCGGGAGCAGCGATGTGCCGGCCGCCCGGGCCATGGTCCGCAAGGTCGAGGAGCGCGGCTTCCTCGTCGGCCAGGACCCCAGGACCGGCAAGCTCAGCTCGTGGGACTGCCTCGACGCCACCTACGACGTCCTCCATGCGTACCGGACGCAGCGGCTGACGCGGGCGGCGAAGCTGTCCATCCCGAACGTGTGGGTGGAGACGCTGTGGGGCTGGTCGGACAAGACGCTCAAGCGGCGCTAGGGATTGTCGGACAGGCCCTGGCAACGCGATGCCCCCGCCGGAGTTCCGGACGGGGGCATCGCACCAGCGGTGGGGTTACAGGCCGAGCTCGACCTCGAACTCGCCCGCTTCCAGGATCGCCTTGACCGCGGTCAGGTAACGGGCCGCGTCGGCGCCGTCCACCAGACGGTGGTCGTAGGAGAGCGTCAGGTACGTCATGTCGCGGACGCCGATGACGGTGCCCTCTTCCGTCTCGATGACGGCCGGACGCTTGACCGTGGCACCGATGCCCAGGATCGCGACCTGGTTCGGCGGCACGATGATCGTGTCGAAGAGCGCGCCGCGCGAGCCGGTGTTGGAGATGGTGAAGGTCGCGCCGGACAGCTCGTCCGGGGTGATCTTGTTCGCCCGGACCTTGCCCGCGAGCTCGGCGGTGGCCTTGGCGATACCGGCGATGTTCAGGTCGCCCGCGTGCTTGATGACCGGGGTCATCAGGCCCTTCTCGGAGTCCACCGCGATACCGACGTTCTCGGTGTCGAAGTAGGTGATCGTGCCCTCTTCGACGTTGATCCGGGCGTTGACGGCCGGGTGGGCCTTCAGCGCCTGGGCCGCCGCCTTGACGTAGAACGGCATCGGGGAGAGCTTGACACCCTCGCGGGCCGCGAAGGAGTCCTTCGCCTTCCCGCGGAGCCTCATCAGGCGGGTGACGTCGACCTCGACGACCGAGGACAGCTGGGCCTGCTCGTGCAGGGCCTTCACCATGTTGTCGCCGATGACCTTGCGGATGCGGGGCATCTTGACGGTCTGCCCGCGGAGGGGGGAGACCTCCAGGGTCGGCGTCTTCTTGGCGGAGGCGGTGGCAGCAGCCGGGGCGGCAGCAGCCGGAGCCGGAGCGGCGGCGGCCTTCTTCGCGGCCTCGGCGGCGGCGATGACGTCCTGCTTGCGGATACGGCCGCCGACGCCGGTGCCCTTGACGGTGGCCAGGTCGACGCCGTTCTCGGCGGCGAGCTTGCGCACCAGCGGGGTCACGTACGCGCCGTCGTCACCGGAGGTCGCGGCGGGTGCCGGGGCCGGAGTGACAGGGGCGGGCGCGGGCGCGGCCTTCGCGGGAGCCGGTGCGACGGGCTGGACCGGAGCCGGAGCCGGAGCCGGAGCCGGAGCCGGAGCGGCAGCGACCGGGGCCGCAGGCGCGGCCGGAGTCGGCGCGGGAGCCGCGGGGGCGGCCGGGGCAGCGGCGGCCGGAGCGGCCGGGGCCGCCGGGGCAGCCGCGGCCGGAGCCGAGCCGGGAGCGCCGACGACGGCCAGCCTGGCGCCGACCTCGGCGGTCTCGTCCTCGCCGACCACGATCTCCAGCAGCACGCCGGCGACCGGCGACGGGATCTCGGTGTCGACCTTGTCCGTGGAGACCTCGAGCAGCGGCTCGTCCTCCGCGACCTCCTCGCCGACCTCCTTCAGCCAGCGGGTGACGGTGCCCTCGGTGACCGACTCGCCCAGTGCGGGCAGTACGACGTCGGTACCGGAGGCGCCACCTGCCGGAGCGGCAGGGGCAGCGGTGGGAGCCGGGGCGGGGGCGGCCGGAGCCGCGGGGGCCTCGGCGACAGGGGCCGGAGCGGCCGCGGGAGCGGGCTCCGCGGCCGGAGCAGGGGCGGCGGCGGGCGCACCCGTGCCGTCGTCGATGACGGCCAGCTCGGCGCCGACCTCCACCGTCTCGTCCTCGGCGACCTTGATGGAGGCGAGCACACCGGCGACGGGCGAGGGGATCTCGGTGTCGACCTTGTCGGTCGACACCTCCAGCAGCGGCTCGTCGGCCTCGACGCGCTCGCCCTCGGCCTTCAGCCAGCGGGTGACTGTGCCCTCGGTGACGCTCTCGCCGAGCGCCGGAAGGGTTACGGAAACCGCCATGGTTTCTGTTGCTCCTTAACGATGGTGCGGAAGTCTGTGGTCGTCGCGCCCAGGTGCGACGCGGTGACTGACGTACGGCCGGTGACTGATGTACAGCCGGGGCCGGTCAGTCGTGCGAGTGCAGCGGCTTGCCCGCGAGGGCCAGGTGGGCCTCGCCGAGCGCCTCGCTCTGCGTCGGGTGCGCGTGGATGAGCTGCGCGACCTCGGAGGGCAGCGCCTCCCAGTTGTAGATCAGCTGGGCTTCGCCGACCTGCTCGCCCATACGGTCACCGACCATGTGGACACCGACCACCGCACCGTCCTTCACCTGGACGAGCTTGATCTCGCCCGAGGTGTTCAGGATCTTGCTCTTGCCGTTGCCCGCAAGGTTGTACTTCAGAGCGACGACCTTGTCCGCGCCGTAGATCTCCTTGGCCTTGGCCTCGGTGATACCCACGGAGGCGACCTCCGGGTGGCAGTACGTCACCCGGGGGACACCGTCGTAGTCGATCGGAACGGTCTTGAGTCCGGCCAGCCGCTCTGCCACCAGGATGCCCTCGGCGAAGCCGACGTGCGCGAGCTGGAGCGTCGGGACCAGGTCACCGACGGCGGAGATGGTCGGGACGTTCGTGCGCATGTACTCGTCGACCAGGACGTAGCCGCGGTCCAGCGCGACGCCCTGCTCCTCGTAGCCCAGACCGGCCGAGACCGGACCGCGGCCGACGGCGACGAGCAGCAGCTCGGCCTCGAACTCCTTGCCGTCGGCGAGGGTGACCTTGACGCCGTTCGCGGTGTACTCGGCCTTGGAGAAGAACGTGCCCAGGTTGAACTTGATGCCACGCTTGCGGAACGCGCGCTCAAGAAGCTTGGAGGAGTTCTCGTCCTCGACCGGGACGAGGTGCTTGAGGCCCTCGATCACCGTCACGTCGGTGCCGAAGGACTTCCAGGCGGAGGCGAACTCGACACCGATGACACCGCCGCCGAGCACGATCGCGGACTGCGGGACGCGGTCCAGGACCAGCGCGTGGTCGGAAGAGATGATGCGGTTGCCGTCGATCTCCAGGCCCGGCAGCGACTTCGGCACGGAGCCGGTCGCCAGAAGCACGTGGCGGCCCTGGATGCGCTGGCCGTTCACGTCGACCGAGGTCGGCGAGGAGAGGCGGCCCGCACCCTCGATGTACGTCACCTTGCGGGAGGCGATCAGCCCCTGCAGACCCTTGTACAGGCCCGCGATGACCCCGTCCTTGTACTTGTGGACGGCCTCGATGTCGATGCCCTCGAAGGTGGCCTTGACGCCGAACTGCCCGCTCTCGCGGGCCTGGTCGGCGATCTCACCCGCGTGCAGCAGTGCCTTGGTGGGGATGCAGCCATTGTGCAGGCAGGTACCGCCGACCTTGCCCTTCTCGATCAGGGCGACGTCCAGGCCCAGCTGAGCTCCGCGCAGCGCCGCGGCGTAACCGCCGCTACCGCCACCGAGAATCACTAGGTCGAAAACGGTGCTGGCGTCGTTCGCCACGTCACGTCCTCCATGCTGTGCGCCGTACGCCGGTCAACTGTGACCGCGCGGCGGCTGGTGTCCGGCCGCTCTTTCTCCGGCCCTGTGGTGGGGGCCCTGTCCTGCCGAGAACCCATCTTCGCACTTGTCGGGGGCGAGCGAGACGCCGGGCCGGTGTGTGACACGTCCCACCTGGCTCACCAAGGGGTCGCCAAGGGTTCGTCAAGGGGACAAAACGGCCCCGGGGTGACTTGTCACCCCGGGGCTGCCTTTCATGCCACCGACCTAGCCGAGATCGCCCGCCGCGGTCAGCTCGGCAAGACGCACCAGCGTCCGCACCGCCGACCCCGTACCGCCCTTGGGGGTGTAGCCGAAGGGACCGGACTCGTTGAAGGCGGGACCCGCGATGTCCAGGTGCGCCCAGGTGATCCCCTCGCCGACGAACTCGCGCAGGAAGAGACCGGCCACCAGGCCGCCACCCATCCGCTCACCCATGTTGGCGATGTCGGCGGTGGGCGAGTCCATCCCCTTGCGCAGGTGCTCGGGCAGCGGCATCGGCCAGGACTCCTCGCCGACCTCCTCCGCGGCCTCCACGATCGAGGCACGGAACGCGTCGTCGTTCGCCATCACGCCGAACGTACGGTTGCCGAGCGCCAGCACCATCGCTCCCGTCAGCGTCGCCACGTCGACGATCGCGTCCGGCTTCTCCTCGGACGCCTTCCACAGCGCGTCGGCGAGGACGAGACGGCCCTCGGCGTCCGTGTTGAGGACCTCGACGGTCTTGCCGCTGTACATGCGCAGCACGTCACCGGGGCGGGTCGCGGTACCGGAGGGCATGTTCTCGGCCAGTGCGAGCCAGCCGGTGACGTTGACCTCAAGACCCAGGCGCGCGGCGGCGACCACGGCCGCGAAGACCGCCGCCGCACCGCTCATGTCGCACTTCATCGTCTCGTTGTGCCCGGCGGGCTTGAGGGAGATGCCGCCCGAGTCGTAGGTGATGCCCTTGCCGACGAAGGCGAGGTGCTTGGTGGCCTTGGCGGAGGTGTACGACAGCTTCACCAGGCGGGGACCGGCGGCCGAGCCCTTGCCGACGCCGAGGATGCCGCCGTAGCCGCCCTTTTCGAGCGCCTTCTCGTCGAGCACCTGCACCTTGATGCCGTGCTCCTTGCCGGCCGCGCTGACGACGGCGGCGAAGGACTCGGGGTTGAGGTCGTTCGGCGGGGTGTTGATGAGGTCGCGGGCGCGGTTGAGCTCCTCGGTCACGGCGGTGGCGCGCGCGATCGCGGCCTTGTACGCCGCGTCACGGGGCTTGCCGCCGATGAGGGCGACCTCGGCGAGCGGGGCCTTGCCGTTCTTGGCGCCGTTGCCGGTTTCCTTGTACGCGTCGAAGGCGTACGCGCCGAGGCGGGCGCCCTCGGCGACGGCACCGGCGTCGGCGGGGTCCGCGATCGGCAGGGCGAACGCGGCCTTCTTGGCACCGGCGAGGGCGCGGGCGGCGGCACCGGCCGCGCGGCGCAGCACCTCGGCGTCGTAGGTGTCGTCCTGCTCCGGGACCGCTCCCAGGCCGACGGCCAGGACGACCGGGGCCTTGAAACCGGAGGGCGCGGGCAGTTTCGTCACCTCGCCCTCGGCCCCTGAGGCACCGAGAGTCTCCAGGATGCCGGCGAGCCCGCCGTCGTACGCCTTGTCCACGGCCTCGGCGCCCGGTGCGACGACCAGTCCCCCTGACTTGGATGCGGGGCCCTTCGCGACACCGACGACGATGGCGTCGGCCCGCAGACCGGACGCTGCGGCGGTGCTGAGAGTGAGAGCAGTCACGGTGGTGAAATCTCGCTTCCGTTGAAATTGCTGCGGCCGAATGAGGGTGGGTCGACCGGGCCCGGCAATCGACCCTGGATCCGGCCCTGAGGGCGGGCCTCACCGGGGCAGGGCAAGTGCCAGGGCCGAGCCTACGCTCGGGGCCGGGTCCCGCTCATACCGGCGGGTGCTCACCGCGGGGCGGCGACGATGCAGATCTCCCACCGCTCGCTCCGGGTGATTTCGGCCGCACTGTCCGTGTCGGTCATGGGGCTCACCCCAGTGAGAGCATCACGAGCGCCGTCGTCGCCGCCGTCTCGGCGAGGGCGCCGAAGACGTCGCCCGTGATCCCGCCGAAGCGGCGCGTGCAGTGGCGCAGCAGCAGTTCGGCGGCGGCGCAGGCGGCGAGCACCGCGAGTGCGGTGCGCACGAGGTCGTACGTCCCGAGGAGCGCCCCCGCACCGGCCGCGGCGACGGTGACGGCGGCCGTCACCAGCAGGGCCCCGCGCAGCGGCACCGTGCCCGCGACCGCAGCGCCCAGGCCCTCCGGGCGGGCCGGCAGGACTCCGGTTCGGGCGGCCAGGGTGAGGGCGAGGCGGGCCGCGGTCGCCGAGACGACGGCCGCGAGCGCGCCCCGGGCCCAGGAGGCGTCGTACGCCTGGAAGAGCGCGGCCACCTGGGCCAGCAGTGCGAAGAGCAGGGTGATCACGCCGAACGGGCCGATGTCCGACTGCTTCATGATCCGCAGCGCGTCCTCGGCGGGTTTGCCGCTGCCGAGGCCGTCCGCGGTGTCGGCGAGCCCGTCCAGGTGCAGACCGCGGGTGAGGGCTGCCGGTACGGCGGCGGTGGCCACGGCGGCAAGCAGCGGGCCCGCGCCCATCGCGAGCAGCGCCACGCCCACCAGGGCCGCGCCCGCCCCGACGACGAGCCCGGCCAGGGGTGCGCAGAGCATCCCGCCGCGCGCGGCCCCGCGGTCCCAGCGGGTCACCGTCACGGGGAGCACGGTGAGGGTGCCGAAGGCGAAGCGCAGGCTGTCGGAGAGGGAGGTCCTGGACACCGGCGCAGGTTATCCGGCCGTACGGGCAGCGCCTGCGGCGGTGGGCGACGGCCATGGATAAAGTGCGCAATATGGGTCATTGGTTGCACCGGAACATCGTCGAGCCCGGAAAGCTGCCGCTTCTGCTGGCACTCGCCTCGTTCGTGCTGACCTTTGTGATCACCCGGGTCATCGTCCGGCTGATCCGGGCGGGCAAGGGCCCGTTCGGCAACGTGAAGGCGGGCGGTGTGCACATCCACCACGTCGTTCCGGGTGTCGTGCTCACGGTGATCGGTGGTTTCGGGTCGGTGGCCAGCAGTCGGCACGGCTTCGGCGCGGCCGCGTTCGCCGTGGTGTTCGGGATGGGTGCGGGCCTGGTGCTGGACGAGTTCGCGCTGATCCTGCACCTCGACGACGTCTACTGGACCGAGGAGGGGCGCAAGAGCGTCGAGGTCGTCGTGGTCACGGCGGCCCTCGTCGGCCTGGCGCTCGGGGGTTTCCTGCCGTTCGGCGTCAACGACCTCAGTCAGCAGGAACTCCAGGACCGGGGCGGCGTGATCCTGAGTGTTCTGGTGAACTTCGCCTTCGCGCTGCTCGCTCTGGGCAAGGGCAAGGCCCGGCTGGCGATCTTCGGCGTCGTCGTCCCGTTCGTCGCCATCGTCGGCGCGGTCCGGTTGGCCCGCCCCGGCTCGGCCTGGGCCAAGCGCTTCTACCGGCGCCGGCCGCGCGCCCGGGCCAGATCCACCCTGCGCGCCTACCACCACGACCGCCGCTGGGCGGGCCCCCGCCGCAGGCTCCAGGACTGGGTCGGCGGCAAACCGGACCCCGAGCTGCGCTGACGTACAGCGGCCCGGGCCCTGGACTACGCCTACGCCGTACGCCGTCTGCGCGATTCCAGGTGCCTGCGGTGCAGCCACTTCGGCAGGCCCGGCGCCTCCAGGAAACCCTCGGCGCGTGCGGCGGCGACAGCGATGCGCGGCAGGTCCGCGCTCTTCTCGAAGAGCAGGAACCGAGGCTCCCAGATGGGCCGGTACTTGGCGTTCGCGCGGTACAGCGACTCGATCTGCCACCAGCGGGAGAAGAAGCTGAGCAGCGAGCGCCACAGCCGCAGCACCGGTCCCGCGCCGAGGCGCGCACCACGCTCGAAGACCGAGCGGAACATGGCGAAGTTGAGTGAGACCTGGGTGATTCCGATTTCCTGGGCACGGCCGAGGAGTTCGATCACCATGAACTCCATCAGCCCGTTCTCGGCGTCGCGGTCGCGCCGCATGAGGTCGAGGGAGAGCCCGTGGGGCCCCCATGGCACGAAGGAGAGCACGGCTCTCAACTCACCGGCACCTTCCCCAGCGCGGCTGTCCCTGCATTCGAGCATCACGCACCGCCCGTCGTCCGGGTCGCCGAGCCGCCCCAGGGCCATGCTGAACCCGCGCTCGGTGGCCCCGTCGCGCCAGTCGTCCGCGCGCTTCAGCAGGTACGCCATCTCGTCGGCCGGGATGTCCTGGTGACGCCGGACGCGCACCTCGTACCCGGCGCGCCCGACCCGGTTGTAGGCCTGCCGGACGGTACGCATGGCCCGTCCGTCCAGCGTGAACTCGGCGGTCTCCACGATGGCTTCGTCACCGAGTTCGAGAGCGTCCAGACCGTGCCGGGCATAGACGGTGCCCGCCTCCTCGCTCGCGCCCATCACCGCCGGGATCCAGCCGTGTTCGCGCGCCTCGGTGAGCCAGGGCTCGATGGCGCCGGGCCACGCCTCCGGGTCGCCGATGGGGTCGCCGGAGGCCAGGGAGACGCCGCCGAGGACGCGGTAGACGACCGCCGCCTTGCCGGTCGGCGACCAGACCGCGCTCTTCTCGCGGCGCAGGGCGAAGTAGCCGAGCGAGTCCCGGTCGCCGTATCGGTCGAGCAGCGCCCGTAGTCGGCGCTCGTCGTCCTCGGTGAGCGGGTCGAGGGCGCGGCGGGAGCGGAAGGCGGCGTAGAGGACGGCGAGGATCAGCAGGGTGCTGAGCACGTTGATGGTGACGTCGACCCAGTTGGGTGTGGTGATCCCGGGGAAACCCGAGTCGTCCGCGGCGACCGAGACGAGCCGCAGGAGGCCGTAGCGCCAGCGGTCAAGGAAGGTCGAACGGTGCGCGTCGTGGGCGTGGTTGGCGACCGTCACCAGGAGCGCGGCGAGCAGCGAGGTGACCAGCAGCCCACCGATCCCGACGGCCGCGGCCAGTCCGGGATTGGACCGGTCGCCCTTGGCGTAGAACTCCCGGCGACCGACGACGAGCGACGCCACGAAGGCCGCCGTCAGGACGAACGAGATCCAGTTCTGCGGATACCGCCGGATATCCGGGAACGCCAGCGCGAAGGCGAACAGCAGCAGGAACAGTGCGGCGAGTACGAGGTTCAGGATCCACGCGGCCCGCTTGCGGCGCCGCATGGTGACCGCCAGGAACATCGCGAAGACGCCGGACGCGAACCCCGCCGTCAGCAGATACGGGGTGAAGTAGTTCTCCGTGTTGTGCCGTCGCAGGTCCTGCCCGAGGGAGACCCACACGGCACTCAGAAAGTTCACGAACGCGACAACACGCAAGTACCAGACCGCGAAGACGGCGGCTCGCGGGGCGACCGCTCCCCGCCCCCGCTCGGCGACAATTCGGGCATCTCCCATGGGAGTGGATGATATGGGTCGCCGGGCGGGCTGAAGACTTCCAACCCCGGCCCGGGAATGATTCAGTCCCTCCGGCGCTTGAGGAGCGGGGTCTGGGGCGGAGCCCCAGTAAGAAGGGACGGGTAGGGGCGGAGGGGGCGAAAACCCCCTGCCGCGGCTACTCCGCCTCCTTCTCCTGCCCGGAGAGCCCTCCCTGCCCGGAGCCCTCTTCCTGGCCGGAGCCCTCTTCCAGGACGGCGGCCTCGTCCAGGACGGCGGCCTCCGTCGACGCCTTCTCCGGAAGCTCTGCGGCCAGCGCGGCCGCCGCCTGGACGAGGGGGAGCGCGAGAAGCGCACCCGCGCCCTCGCCGACCGTGACCCCGTGGTCGAGCAGGGGCTCCAGCGCCATCCGGTCCAGCGCCTTCGCCTGCGCCGGCTCCCCGCTGTTCTGACCCGCCAGCCACCAGTCCGGCGCCCGGAAGGCGACCCGCTGCCCGACCAGGGCGCAGGCGGCCGAGACGACCCCGTCGAGGATCACCGGCATCTTCCGCACCGCGCTCTGCAACAGGAACCCGGTCATCGCCGCGAGATCGGCCCCGCCGACCGCCGCGAGCAACTGCAGCTGATCCCCGAGCACCGGCCGGGCCCGCCGCAGCGCGTCCCGCACGGCGGCGCACTTGCGCATCCACGCGAGGTCGTCGATGGCCTGCCCGCCCCGCCCGGTGACCACGGAAGCGTCGGTCCCGCACAGCGCGGCGACCAGCACCGCGGCCGCCGTGGTCCCGCCGACGCTGATGTCGCCGAGCACCACCAGATCCGTACCGGAGTCCGCCTCCTCGTCCGCGACGGCGACCCCCGCGAGGAACGCCGCCTCGGCCTCCTCCGGCGTCAGCGCGTCCTCCACGTCGATACGGCCCGAACCGCGCCGCACCCGATGCCGTACGACCTCGTCGGGCAGCCCCTCCGGCGCGGTGTCCAGCGCCATGTCGACCACCCGCACCGGAACGCCCAGCCGGCGGGCGAGGATCGACGCCGGGCTCGCACCTTCGAGGACCGACCGCACCAACTGGTCGGCGCTGCCCGCGGGCCGTGCCGACACACCGAGTTCGGCGATCCCGTGGTCGCCCGCGAACAGCACCGCACGCGGGTGCTCGATCGGCCGTACCGGCACCGCGCCCTGCGCCGCCGCCAGCCACTCACCCAGGTCGTCGAGGCGGCCCAGTGCCCCCGGCGGCACGATCTGGCGCTCCCGGCGCGCCTCGGCGTCGCGGCGGACGCCTCCGTCGGGGCGCTCGATCAGATCGGTGAAGTCATCGAGATTAAGCGAGCTCATTCGCCGAACAGTACCGGCAGCGATCGAACACGTCCGCGCCACGTCGTTGCACCGGAGATCGCCCTTTAATACGTACCTTTTATGTCGTATTGTCGTGCGGCTCGTCGCCCCCCAACAGGAGCAAGTCGTCCCCCACAGGAGCAACAGGAGCACTCATGCCCCCCACCCCGCAGTCGACCGCAGAACGCCGGGCCGCCTGGCTGAGCGAACTCGCCCAGGGCACCGACCGGTTCCACGAACCGCGCCGGGACGACTGCCCCTGGTGCGGCTCGAAGCGGCTGCGCACCCGACTCCGTACGCCGGACCTGCGGCAGCGCAAACCCGGCACCTTCGTCGTCGACGAGTGCGGGGACTGCGCCCACGCCTTCCAGAACCCCCGGCTGACCGCGGAAGGGGTCGCCTTCTACCACCGGGACCACCACCCCGACCTCCAGGCCGAGGCACCCGGCGGACTCGCCGACCGCATCCTCGCCGCCCGCGCCGGACGCGGACGCCACCTCGCCGCCGCCCGCGCGATGCTGCCGCACCCCGAGCCGGAGAGCTGGCTCGACGTCGGCACCGGGCACGGGCACTTCCCGGCGGTGGCCAAGGAGATCCACCCGTACACCGCCTTCGACGGCCTCGACCCCACCCGGCGCGTCGAGAAGGCGCAGGCCGCCGGGCGGGTGGAGGAGGCGCACCGCGGCCGGCTCACCGACCCGGAAACCGCCGAGCGACTGCGCGCCCGCTACGACGTCGTCAGCATGTTCCACCACCTGGAGCACACCCCCGACCCCCGCGAGGAACTGCGCGCCGCACTGACGGTGCTGCGCCCCGGCGGGCTCCTCCTCGTCGAAGTCCCGGACCCCGACTGCGCGTTCGGCGCGCTCCTCGGCAAGTGGTGGGTGTCCTACGGCCAGCCGCGCCACCTCCACCTGATGCCGCTGCCCAACCTGTTGGCGGAGCTCGAATCGCTCGGCTGCGAGATCGTCTCGACGGACCGTCGAGAACCGCACATCCCCTACGACCTCTCAGGCGCCGTCGCCCTGGCCCTCAGCCGCGTCCTCCCCGGCCTCGACGCCCCCTGGCGCCCGGCGCCACCCACCGCCCTCCAACGCCGCCTCCGCACGGCCCTGACCCGCGCGTCCGTCCCCCTCCTGGCCTCGGCCGCCGCCCTGGACCACACGCTCGCCCCACTCTTCCGCCGCACCCGCTTCTCCAACGCGTACCGGATCATCGCCCGGCGACAGCCATGAGCCGCCCTCAACCCCGCAGCGTGAGCGCCTGCCCCGCCACCACCAGCAGCAAGTGCTCGCACTCCGCCCCGAACCCCGCGTTCAACCGCCCCAGTTCGTCCCGGTAGCGCCGGCCCGAAGCCGTGGCCGGCACGATCCCCGACCCCACCTCATTGGAGACGGCGACAACCGTGCGGCGCGTCCGTCGTACGGCGGACGTCAGTTCCTCCACCCGGGCCCGCAGCGCACGCTCCCCGCCGCCGGACCACTCCGCGTCGTCCCAGGCGTTCACGGAGTCCATCGCGTCGGTCAGCCACAGGGACAGGCAGTCGATGAGCAGCGGGGGACCGTCCGCCTCCAGGAGGGGGACGAGGTCGCAGGTCTCGGTGGTGCGCCAGGAGCCGGGGCGCCGCTCGCGGTGGGTGTGCACACGCGACGCCCATTCGTTGTCCCCGTTGCGGCAACCGCCCGTGGCGACGTACACGACGTCCGGGAAGGCCTCAAGGCGCCGCTCCGCCTCCACCGACTTGCCGGAGCGCGCGCCGCCCAGCACCAGGGTGCGGCGCGGCACGTCGGGGACGTCCTCGTAGACGCCCACGTCCAGCGTCGACCCGTCCGGCACGGCCCGCGCACCCGCCGCCGCGAGGCGCCGCCGCAGCTCGGCGCCCGGCGGCACGTCGTGGTCGAGATGCACCGCGATCACGTCCGTCGCCGGGCCGACGGCGCCCACCGCGCGCAGCTTCGCCAGGGCGTCCGGGCGCCCCACGACATCGGGGAGCACCATGTCGTACGCCGGGTCGCCGTTCAGGCCGAGCCCGGCGGGCGCCGCGCCGGGCGGCAGGTACAGCAGCCGCTGTCCGTCGGGTCCGGTCACCGCGTACCCCGTCCCGGGCGCGTCCATCGGCACCGCCCGCACCCGGTGCCCGGTGAGCAGCGCCAACTCCCGTCCGTCGGGCACCCGGCCGGGTTGCGGCAGCCCGGCCGGCACCTCGACCGCGGGGCCGTCGTGCGGGTGCGAGAGCAGTACCTGTCGTACGCCGCCCAGCGAGTGCCCGGCGCGGGCGGCCGCGAACGCCGCGCCGGGGGTGAGGTCGAGCAGCAGGGTGCCGTCCACGAGCAGTGCGGTCGCCGCCCGCGCCTGCTCGCCGAGCGCGGTCGCGCAGGCCGCGCAGGGGCAGTCGGGGCGGGGCAGGCCTGCGGGGGCGCCGGTGCCGAGCAGAGTCAGTTCCACGGGGATGATTTTCGCGTGTCCGCGCAGGTCTTGCCCGTCCGACTAGGCTTCG
Organism: Streptomyces sp. NPDC087263; assembly: GCF_044744645.1. Taxonomy (NCBI): domain Bacteria; kingdom Bacillati; phylum Actinomycetota; class Actinomycetes; order Kitasatosporales; family Streptomycetaceae; genus Streptomyces; species Streptomyces sp. NPDC087263. The sequence continues at coordinate 295,082 of NZ_JBIUYT010000001.1, read as the reverse complement.
GGCAGGAGTCGGATCTTGTCCGGCTTCCGCTGTGCAGTGTGCTCATATCTGGGAGGCGTACATGGCGGCATGGACGTGGCGGTTCGAGAAGGCCGACGGGACAGAGGTCCAACCCGTGGTGCAGCCCGAGGAGTTCACCACTCAGGGGGACGCCGAGTCCTGGATCGGCGAGGTGTGGAAGGAGCTCCTGGAGGGCGGCGCGGAACAGGTGTTCCTCTTCGAGGACAGCACACAGATCTACGGGCCGATGAGCCTGCACGCGGCATCTGAGGCATAGGCCGGTCGAGGCCGCCGGGCCCGCGCGCCGCTTCGGCGGCGTCGACGGGCCGCGGTGGCGGCGGGTGCCGGGGTTCCGCTCCGGCATCCCGCGTGTCTCCCGCTCCGCTGCTCGCTCCTGCTCGTTACTGCTCGCCCAAGGTCACGTCCACCGTCTTCTCGCTCCCGCCCCTCGTGTACGTCAGCGCCGCCTTGGCGCCCGGCTTCTCGGCGGCGAGCGCCTCGGAGAGCGAGGTGATCGTGGTGATCTCGGTGCCCCCGAGACCGGTGATGATGTCCCCGGGTTCGATGCCCGCCTTGTCGGCCGCGCCGCCGCCCTTCACCTCGACCACGGCGACCCCCGCGGCCTGGAGGGTGTCGTCGACGACCGTACGGGCCGTGATCCCGAGCGCGGCCCGGCCAGAGTCGGTGACCTTGCCGTCCTTGATGATCTGGTCGGCGACCTTCGTCACCATCGACGCGGGGATCGCGAAGCCGATACCGGGCGCCGTGCTGTCCCCGAGGTCGGGGTCGGTCGCGGCGAGCGTGGGGATGCCGATGACCTGACCGTCGAGATTGACCAGCGCGCCGCCGCTGTTGCCCGGGTTGATCGCCGCCGACGTCTGCACCATGTTGGCGATGGTCGCGCCGGTCCCGCCGCTGCTGCTGCCCTCGCTGACGGTGCGTCCGGTCGCCGACACGATGCCCTGGGTCACGCTGGACGACAGCCCGAGCGGTGAGCCCATCGCCAGCACGATCTGGCCGACCTCGACCTTCGAGGAGTCCCCGAAGGACGCCGCCTTCAGCCCGTCCGGCACCTTGTCCAGCTTGATGACGGCGAGATCCTGCTCCGGGTAGGCGTACACGAGCGTCGCCGTCTGCTCGTCCTCGCTGTTCGCGGTCGTGACCTTGAACGTCTTCTCGTCGCCGACCACGTGCGCGTTGGTGACGATGTGCCCGTTGTTGTCGTACACCACCCCGGACCCCAGATCACTGCTGGCCTGGATCTGCACCACCGACGGCAGCACGTCCTTGATCACCTTCAGGTATTCGTCCTGGAGGTCACCGGCCGCGGCCGGGGCCGCCTGCGTCGTCGTGCCGTCCTTCGCGGGTGAGGCCCCGGAACCGGAGGAACAGCCGGAGAGCAGCGCGGCGGAGCAGGCGAGCACGGTCAGGGGGACGTACAGACGAGCACGAGTACGAGCACGAGTACGAGCACGAGTACGAGTACGAGCACGAGTACGAGCACGAGTACGAGTACGAGTACGAGTACGAGCACGAGTACGGGCACGGTTACGGGAAGGCTCCATGACCGAAGTGTCCCTTTGGGGGGCTTGGCCCGACCTGCGGTGCGCACCCGAACGGGTCGGTCGTCAGCCCCGCACTCCGCACAGGTGCAGCAACGCCGCCACCTGACGGTACGGATCGGTCCGCCCGGCCCGTTCCTCGGCGGTCAGCAGACTGTCCAGGTCCGCGGGGACGGGATCCCCGTCGGCCGCGGTGTCCGTGAAGACCCGCACGCCGTACCAGGCGTGCAGGGGCGCACCGATCCCGGCGAGGGTCGAGGTCAGCGTCGAGAGCCGGTCGGCGCGCACGGCGAGACCGAGCCGGTTCGTGTACGCGGTGGTGTCGAAGGCCGTCAGCGCCGCGGCCCAGTCCCCGGACAGCCCGGGCCGCAGGGCCAGCGCGTCGGCGTTCCGTACGAGCAGCGAGAGCAGCCCGCCAGGGGCCAGCATTCGCGCGAGGCCCGCCAGCAGTGGATCAGGCTCCTGGACGTACATCAGTACGCCGTGGCACAGCACCACGTCGAAGCTTCCCGGCAGGAAGTGGACACCGGTCTCGCGTCCGTCGCCCTCGATGAGGCGTACCCGCCCCTGGATGCCCTCGGGCTCGGTGGCCAGTGCCTCCCGGGCCACCGCGAGCATCCTCGCGTCCTGTTCGAGCCCTGTCACCTGGTGCCCGGCCCGGGCCAGCCGCAGCGCCTGGGTGCCCTGGCCCATCCCGACGTCGAGCACCCGCAGCCGCTGCCCGACGGGAAACCGCCCGGCTATCTGCTCGTCGAGCTGCCGGGCCACCAGCTCCTGTCGTACGACATCGCGCAGTCCGCCGAGCTTGTTGAGCCAGGCATCCACCGCGCCCCCGGAGAAAGAAGCCGTGCTCAGGGCCGCTCTCCGCGCTTGACCTGCGGCTTCGGCAGCCGGAGTCGACGCATCTGGAGGGTGCGCATCAGCGCGTAGGGGACCGCGCCCTTCTTGGGCAGGTCGGGGTAGCGGGTGTTCAGCTGCTTCTTCAGACGGATCGCGATCCCGACCGAGTCGACCACGATCATCAGGATGACCACGAGCCACAGCAGCAGCGCGATGTTCTGCAGCGAGCCCACCCGCACCATGCTCAGCACGAGGATGACGACGGCGAGCGGCAGGAAGAACTCCGCGATACAGAACCGCGAGTCCACGAAGTCGCGGGCGAACTTCCGCACCGGCCCCTTGTCACGGGCGGGCAGATAGCGCTCGTCACCGCTGGCCAGCGCCGCGCGCTGCCGCTCCATCGCGGAGCGACGGTCGTCGCGCTGCCGCTTGGACGCCTCCTTGCGCGTCGTCGGCGTGTTGGCGACGCTACGACGCTGGGTCTGGGCCTCACTGCGCTTGGGCGTGGGGCGGCCCTTGGGGGCCTGCGGATCACGGGTCTGCTTGGAGTCGGTCACGCCCGCCTTGTCGGCGGTGGCCTTCTCTTCCTTGGCGCGGCTACGAAACACAAAACCCAAGGGTACGCGGTGTGCGCGCATGGACGTCATCCGACCGGGGAACGATCCGGCAACACCGTACGTCTGTACTGGGAAAGTACTGGGACAGAGGGGACGTTGCGCATGGTTTCGCCGGGCGGGCCCGCAGGAATTCCCCAGGTGTTCCCCGGGAACCCCTGGGGGACCCCGAGGGCCACCTACTCCCTACGCCGGAGCGGTGCCGTTCGCAGTCGTCCTTGGGGATGAGCGCATCCGTCCCCGAACAGTGCGGTAATGGATGCAGGGCCCGTACTGTGGGTTCTGTTGCAGTACCTGGAGCTGGAGTCCGTCAGAAGGGGGCGCGCGAAGCCCATGAGCGGTGTCATGAAGCGTATGGGGATGATCTTCCGCGCGAAGGCGAACAAGGCCCTTGACCGGGCCGAGGACCCGCGCGAAACCCTCGATTACTCGTACCAGAAGCAGCTGGAGCTGCTTCAGAAGGTGCGCCGCGGTGTCGCCGATGTGGCGACCAGCCGCAAGCGCCTGGAACTGCAGCTGAACCAGCTCCAGAACCAGTCGACCAAGCTGGAGGACCAGGGCCGCAAGGCGCTCGCGCTCGGCCGGGAGGACCTGGCCCGCGAGGCGCTGTCGCGCCGGGCCTCGCTCCAGCAGCAGGTCACCGACCTGGACACGCAGCACACCACCCTCCAGGGCGAGGAGGAGAAGCTCACTCTTGCGGCGCAGCGCCTCCAGGCCAAGGTGGACGCCTTCCGCACCAAGAAGGAGACCATCAAGGCCACGTACACCGCCGCCCAGGCGCAGACCCGGATCGGGGAGGCCTTCTCCGGCATCTCCGAGGAGATGGGCGACGTCGGCATGGCGATCCAGCGTGCCGAGGACAAGACCGCGCAACTCCAGGCGCGCGCCGGCGCGATCGACGAGCTGCTCGCCTCCGGTGCGCTCGAGGACTCCTCCGGGCTGGCGAAGGACGACATCCAGACCGAGCTGGACCGGCTCTCCGGTGGTACGGATGTAGAGCTGGAGCTACAGCGCATGAAGGCCGAGCTGGCCGGTGGCTCCGCGGCGAAGCCGGCGATCGAGGGCGGCACGGGTCAGGGGCAGTCGCAGTCCCAGCCGCAGGACACCCCTCGCTTCGACAAGTAGCGACAAGCAGTGACAGGTGGTAACGAGCGGTAACCCACGCCTTAGGAGGGCGACATGATCGTACGGATCATGGGGGAGGGGCAGGTGAGGCTGGATGACAGTCACCTCACCGAACTGAACAAGCTGGACGACGAGCTGCTCGCCGAGATCGAGAGCGGCGACGAGCCCGGCTTCCGCCGCACCCTGGGTGCCCTCCTGGAGGAGGTCCGCCGCCTCGGCGCCCCCCTCCCCGACGACGCCCTCCAACCGTCCGAACTGATCCTCCCCTCCCCGGACGCGACCCTCGAACAGGTCCGCGAAATGCTGAGCGACGAGGGCTTGATCCCCGGCTGACGGCTGGAGCGGACGCTCTTCGCCCCCTCCGTCCCAGACCCCGCCAGGGGGGCGCTGCCCCGGGGCTGAATCTTCCAGCCCGTCCGGCGTTTGAGGACGAGGCCGTTCAGGCCGACAGCGGGGGTCTGGGGGCGGCAGCCCCCAGGAACGGGACGGGTAGGGGCGGAGGGGGCGAAGAAATGCCCCCAGCCCCACCCCCGGGCCGGGGGATACCGGCTACCACCGTTCCGAGCCGCGCACGCGCCCCGTACCGTGAACGGGTGAGCACGCTAGAGCGGACCATGTGCAGAGCCCGCGCCCACCCCCTCCCCGTGGACGCCACGCTCGCCGCCGGCGTCCTCATCTGCATGCTGGCCGGCTCCTTCGTCGACCCGCACGCCGAGAACGGCGCGACCTGGCTCACCCGCACCCCGAACGCCCTCGGCCTCACGCTGATGGTGCTCGGTGCGGCTGCCCTGATCCTCCGCCGCCGCGCACCCATCCCCGTCCTCGCCGCGACGAGCGCCGTCTCCCTCGTGGAGCTGGTGGTCGGCGACCCCAGGGCCCCGGTGACGATGTGCGCCGTCGTGGCCCTCTTCACGGTGGCCTCGGCCACCGACCGCCACACGGCCTGGCGCGTGGGCCTGCTCACGATGACCGTGCTCACGGGGGCGGCGATGCTCGCGGGCCCGCTGCCCTGGTACGCCCAGGAGAACCTGGGCATCTTCGCCTGGACCGGCATGGCGGCCGCCGCGGGCGACGCCGTACGCAGCCGCCGCGCCTTCGTGGACGCCATAAGGGAACGCGCCGAACGCGCGGAACGGACCAGGGAGGAAGAGGCCCGCCGCCGCGTGGCGGAGGAGCGGCTGCGGATCGCCCGCGATCTGCACGATGTCGTCGCGCACCACATCGCCCTGGTCAACGTGCAGGCCGGAGTCGCCGCCCACGTGATGGACAAGCGGCCCGACCAGGCCAAGGAGGCGCTCGCGCACGTACGCGAGGCCAGCCGCTCCGCCCTCAACGAACTCCGCGCCACCGTAGGCCTGTTGAGGCAGACCGGCGACCCGGAGGCGCCCACCGAGCCCGCCCCGGGCCTCGGCCGCCTCGACGAACTCGCCGACACCTTCCGCAACGCGGGCCTCCCGGTCGAGGTGGCCCGCGACCAGGGCACCAACCTGCCCGCCGCCGTGGACCTCGCCGCGTACCGCGTCATTCAGGAGGCCCTGACCAATGTGCAGAAGCACGCGGGCCCGGAGGCGAAGGCCGAGGTCAGCGTCGTACGCGTCGGACCGAATGTGGAGGTGACCGTCCTCGACAACGGGCCCGGGCAGTCCGCCGAGCACGCGCCGGAGGAGGGCGGCGGGCACGGACTGCTCGGGATGCGGGAGCGGGTCACCGCGCTCGGCGGGAGATGCACGGCAGGTCCCCGCTACGGAGGCGGCTTCCGGGTCCATGCGATCCTTCCGGTCAAGAACCGCACGCCTGCCCTGGGGAGCTCCGCATGACCATCCGTGTCCTGCTCGCCGACGACCAGGCGTTGCTGCGCAGCGCCTTCCGGGTGCTCGTCGACTCCGAGTCCGACATGGAGGTGGTCGGCGAGGCGTCCGACGGCGCGGAGGCCGTCCGCCTGGTGCGGCAGGAGCGGGCCGATGTCGTGCTGATGGACATCCGGATGCCGGGAACCGACGGGCTGGCCGCCACCCGGCTGATCTCCGCCGATCCGGGGCTCGCGCACGTACGGGTCGTGATGCTGACGACGTTCGAGGTCGACGAGTACGTGGTGCAGTCGCTGCGTGCCGGTGCGTCCGGGTTCCTCGGCAAGGGGGCCGAGCCGGAGGAGTTGCTGGCCGCGATCAGGATCGCGGCGGGCGGCGAGGCGCTGCTGTCCCCGGCGGCGACCAAGGGACTGATCGCCAAGTTCCTCGCGCAGGGCGACGGCCTGGACGACGACCGTGACCCGGCCCGCGCCGAGCGGCTCGGCGCGCTCACCGGGCGCGAGCGCGAGGTGCTCGTGCAGGTCGCGGGCGGGCACTCGAACGACGAGATCGCCGAGCGGCTGGAGGTCAGCCCGCTGACGGTGAAGACACACGTCAACCGGGCCATGGCCAAGCTGGGCGCGCGCGACCGGGCTCAACTGGTCGTGATTGCTTACGAGTCGGGGCTGGTACGGCCGAGGGTGGACTGAACTCCACCTACGCGCGCGGCGCCTGGAGCGGCGCCGCGAAAGGATTAGGAACTGAGGGCGACGGGCCGCCCCCGCACACGGTCGAGGGCGCAGGGCGGGCCCCACGTGCGTGTACGAGGTGGCCCGCTCGTGCCGCGTACACCCCTGTCTGTGGCTGTCCCGGTTCAGGGGCGCCGTCTCGTACAACGGCGCTGTCCCACTCAGGACACGACTGAAAGTCACACAACCGGATTGCCTGCTTGCGCCGCGGCGACCCTGGACGTCACCGAGCGGGACATCGTCATCAGGTCGGCGAAGCAACTTGCCTCGGGACGGGGGCCGTTGGTCATTCCGCTGCCTGTTCAGATACCGTTCTTTAATTGGTCCATACCAACACCTTGACGCGGTTTCATTCACACCTTAAAACAAGCGGTGAAGGCCCTGCGAAGGTGCAACCCCCTCTTTCGGCTCCCCACTTCAGTGCAAAACGGCGAAAGGTATGACATGGGCATGAAGTTCAGATGGAGGCGTGTGGCCTCCGCCGCCGTCGGCTCCCTCCTCGTGGGTCTGCTGAGCGTGCTGCCCGCGTCTCCCGCCGCGGCCGCCACCGGCCAGATCAGCGGTCTGGCGGGCAAGTGCATCGACGTGGCGGGTGCTTCGAGCACCAACGGCACCGCGGTGCAGATCTACGACTGCAACGGCACCGCCGCCCAGCAGTGGACCGTCGGCTCCGACGGCACGATCCGGGCGCTCGGCAAGTGTCTGGACGTCTCGAACAACTCGACCGCCGACGGCGCGCTGATCCACCTCTGGGACTGCGTCGGCGGTGCCAACCAGCAGTGGGTCGTGTCGGCCGCGCAGGACATCGTCAACCCCGCGGCGAACAAGTGCCTCGACGTCGTCGGCAACAGCTCGGCCAACGCCACCCGGCTGCAGATCTGGACCTGCACCGGTGCCGCGAACCAGAAGTGGTCGGCTCCGGCCACCGGCGGCGGCACCACCCCGAGTGGATTCGTCGTCACCGAGGCGCAGTTCAACCAGATGTTCCCGAGCCGGAACTCCTTCTACACCTACAGCGGTCTGGTCGCCGCGCTGAGCGCCTACCCGGCCTTCGCCAACACGGGCAGCGACACGGTGAAGAAGCAGGAGGCCGCGGCCTTCCTCGCCAACGTGAACCACGAGACCGGCGGGCTCTACTACATCGTCGAGCAGAACACCGCGAACTACCCGAACTACTGTGACTGGGGCCAGTCCTACGGCTGCCCGGCCGGTCAGTCCGCGTACTACGGCCGTGGTCCGATCCAGCTCAGCTGGAACTTCAACTACAAGGCCGCCGGTGACGCGCTCGGCATCGACCTGCTGGGCAACCCCTGGCTCGTGCAGAACGACGCCGCCGTGGCCTGGAAGACCGGCCTCTGGTACTGGAACACCCAGAGCGGCCCCGGCACCATGACCCCCCACAACGCCATGGTCAACGGTGCGGGCTTCGGCCAGACCATCCGCAGCATCAACGGCTCGCTGGAGTGCGACGGGAAGAACCCCGCGCAGGTCCAGAGCCGCGTCGACGCCTACAACCGCTTCGTCGGCATCCTCGGCGTCTCGGCCGGAGCCAACCTCTACTGCTGACGGCTCCCTTCCCCGCGTGACCTCGCTCGCCACCGCCGCACCTCGCGGCGGTGGCGAGCCGGCGTTACCCCCTTGTCCGACCGCTGCTGCAGTCCGGTTCCCCCCGATCTAAGGACCGTCATGAACGCCCCTCGCGGACCCCTCGGCACCGCCGTCCGCTCACGCCGCACGATCCTCGGCGCCCTGGCTCTCGCCGTGCTCGGCACCTTCGCCTCCGCCCCCACCGCCAGCGCGAACGAGCCGCTGGAGTGGAAGGGCAACCTCAACGACTTCATCGCCGCGGGAGCGCCCGACTGGCAGTTCGCCCGTGCCGTCGGCAACGACACCTGCTGGCCGTCGAGCGCTTTCGTCAACGGTGACCAGCAGGCCCCCTCCGCCGAGCTGAAGCCGTGGCCGGACGCCGACTACGGCTGCGCCGCGACGGGCTCGTACTTCCCGACGTACACCACGGTCAAGACCTGCGGCAGCGACGAGGTGCGGGTCATCTACACGCTGTTCTTCCCCAAGGACGGCTTCACCGGCGGCATCGGCCACGCGTACGACTTCGAGCACGCGGTGACCACCTGGAAGTACGCGGGCGACAACAAGTGGACCCGCTCCACCGTCCTGCTCAGCACGCACGGCAACCACCGGGTGCTGGCCGACTGGAGCAAGGTCGAGTCGACCGACCTCAATGCCGACAGCTGGGGCTACGGCAAGGAGCGGCCCAGTGTCTACGTCGGCTGGGGCAAGCACGCGATGTTCAACAACCAGGGCGGTCTGACGGACTACCTGTCGCAGACCACCGACAACGAGTTCCGCAACGACGACTACGCGGGTGACAACACCTCGTACGTGGTCGTCCAGGAGGGCAGCGCGATAGCCAACAAGTTCGACGAGTACAACTGGGGCAGCGCGAGCAGCGACCCCACGCAGGTCTCGCGGGACCTCTGCTACTACTAGGGCATTGGGTAAGGGGCACCGGCAATGGCCGGCGCCCCTTACCCCTCTCCCCACAGTCCTACGGACTACGGCAGCGCCAGCATCCGCTCCAGCGCCAGCTTGGCGAACTGCTCGGTCTCCCGGTCCACCTCGATGCGGTTGACGAGGTTGCCCTCCGCCAGGGACTCCAGGGTCCACACCAGGTGGGGCAGATCGATGCGGTTCATGGTCGAGCAGAAGCAGACCGTCTTGTCGAGGAAGACGATCTCCTTGTCCTCGCTCGCGAAACGGTTCGCCAGCCGCCGTACGAGATTCAGCTCCGTGCCGATGGCCCACTTGGAGCCGGCCGGAGCCGCCTCCAGGGCCTTGATGATGTACTCCGTGGAGCCCACGTAGTCCGCCGCCGAGACGACCTCGTGCTTGCACTCGGGGTGCACCAGGACGTTCACCCCGGGGATCCGCTCACGTACGTCGTTGACCGAGTCGACCGAGAAGCGGCCGTGCACGGAGCAGTGGCCCCGCCACAGGATCATCTTCGCGTCGCGCAGCTGCTCGGCGGTGAGGCCGCCGTTCGGCTTGTGCGGGTTGTAGAGGACGCAGTCCTCCAGGGACATCCCCATGTCCCTGACGGCGGTGTTGCGGCCCAGGTGCTGGTCCGGCAGGAAGAGCACCTTTGTCGTTGAGGGCTCCCCCTGTTCGAAGGCCCACTCCAGGGCGCGCTGGGCGTTGGACGAGGTGCAGATCGTGCCGCCGTGCTTGCCGGTGAACGCCTTGATGTCCGCGGAGGAGTTCATGTACGAGACGGGCACGACCTGCTCGGCTATCCCGGCCTCGGTCAGCACGTCCCAGCACTCGGCGACCTGTTCGGCGGTGGCCATGTCGGCCATCGAGCAGCCCGCGGCGAGGTCGGGCAGGACGACCTTCTGGTCGTCGCCCGTCAGGATGTCCGCGGACTCCGCCATGAAGTGCACACCGCAGAACACGATGTACTCGGCCTCGGGGCGCGCAGCGGCGTCCCGGGCCAGCTTGAAGGAGTCACCCGTGACGTCCGCGAACTGGATGACCTCGTCGCGCTGGTAGTGGTGGCCGAGGACAAAGACCTTGTCCCCGAGCTTCTCCTTGGCCGCGCGGGCGCGTTCCACCAGGTCAGGGTCGGACGGCGAGGGCAGATCGCCGGGGCACTCGACGCCGCGCTCGCTCCGCGTGTCGGCCTCACGGCCGAGCAGCAGCAGGGCGAGGGGCGTCGGCTGTACGTCGAGTTCCTGGGTCTGGGCGGTGGTCACGACACCAACCCTTTCTGTTCTGCGGCTCGCTCGGATCGCGGGGGCGATCCAGCGCAACATGCCTTTTCGTCGAATTGACGTTATCTATCATAACTGCTTCACGTCACTTTGACGACTGCCATAGTGTCGATGTGACGTGAATCCCGGAGAGGTTGTCCACAGGCCGCTGTCCGTGTCCCGGCCCATGTGCGAGCATGAAGAGAGAAGGCAGAAGACAAGCGCTCGGCCCGGAATGAATCCGAGGCCCCGCCGGTTGGAATGTCGGCAAGCAGTCTCCGAACAACCCGGGAGAGAAGCAGATGTCCGTATCGGACGAGACCACCACCGTGAACGACGGCATCATCCTGTCCGAGTCGGCCGCGGGCAAGGTCAAGGCCCTGCTCGACCAGGAAGGCCGCGAAGACCTGGCGCTGCGCGTCGCTGTTCAGCCCGGCGGCTGCTCCGGCCTGCGCTACCAGCTCTTCTTCGACGAGCGCTCCCTCGACGGCGATGTCGTCAAGGACTTCGGCGGCGTCAAGGTCGTCACCGACCGCATGAGCGCCCCGTACCTGGGCGGCGCGTCCATCGACTTCGTGGACACCATCGAGAAGCAGGGCTTCACGATCGACAACCCGAACGCGACGGGCTCCTGCGCCTGCGGCGACTCCTTCAGCTAAGCCGCGCGACCTCGGCGGCTGAGCGCCCGGCCGGCCGCTGCGTACACGCGTAAGAAGGCGGCGCCCCCCTCCGATGGGGACGCCGCCTTCGCGTACCTCCGGCTGCCTCCGATGGGGGCGCCGCCTTCGTGTACCTCCGGCTGCCTCCGACAGGGGCGCCGCCTTTCGCGCATCCGCGGTCCCTCGACACGGCGCCGCCTGTGCCTATCAGGGCCGCGTTCGGGGCGGTGGCGGCTCGGCAGCCGCTCGGCTGATGCCTACTGCGGTTGTGCCGAACTCTCCACGGCGCCCAGTTTCTTGCCCTCCGGGATCGCCTTGCCGTCGGTTCCCACGACCTTGCGATCGCCGAGCGGCTGGTCCAGGTGCACGGGGAGATCGATCGCCTCGGCGAGCATGATGCATACCTTCCCCGGCTCCGAGGTGCTGGTCACGGTGACCGTCACCGTGTCGGAACTCTCGCTCGCCGAGGCCGAGTACTTACTGCACACCCCGCCCCAGAAGCTCACGGTCAACTCCTTGCCGTCGGCGGTGTAGCCCTCCACCTTGACGTCACCGGTCGTGGGCGCCCCGGTCGGCGAAGGGGTCGGGGTCGGATCCTGCCCGGCCTCCGGCGAGGTCAGATACCGCGGATCGACCGCCGGATGCGTCACCGTGACGACGTCCTCCGTACCCGCGGACCGAACATCGAACAGCCAGGACGGCACCAGCGCCTGCTGCCCGTCCACCGACTGCGCCGCCAGCCCGAACGTGGCCTTCTCGACGGTCGCCGTCGCGGGCGCCGGAGCCACCGTCGACGCCTCGCACGGCACCTCGTTCCGGTCCTTCAGCGGCACGGGACTGGCGCAGCCGCCGATGCCCTTGGGCGCGCCGGCCGATGCCGAGCCGTTCATCAGGTCCAGGGTCTGCTGCGCCGTGATGACGGGGTACGTGTCCCCCTTCACCGGCGCCTTCAACTGGCCGCTGCCACCGATGACCTTGCCCGCGGAGCTGACCTGCACGCCGGTCGTCCAGCCGTACGTCGGCAGCCCGCCGACCACCGGGTCCGCGTTCACCACCCGTACCCGGTCGTCGTTCATGAGCTGAGTCGCGTCCAGCTTCGCGTCGTCCTGGCCGACGGCCTTCAGTACGGGGGCGGCCGCCTTCTTCGCCGCTTCCTCGCTCACCGCCGCCGGGCGCAGACCTGCCAGACCGCTGGACCCGACGGGCCCGCAGGGCTTGTCCTTGACGCAGTTGTCGGTGCCCGGCACAGAGGAGCTGTAGGTCCAGGTACCGGGCGCGGCCTTGCTCACCCGCAGATTCGGTTCCGCAGCGTCATTCGTGGAGCCGACCGTCCAGTCGCCCCCGTCCGCCCGCGGGGTGCCCACCACCCCGAGCGCCTTGGCCAGCCGTGCCACCTCGGCCTGGGTCACCTGGCCCTTCACGGTGTACACGGGCGCCGAGTCCGGGCCGTCGGCGAGGTCGCCCTCCGCCCGGTAGGTCGTGCCAAACGGGTTGGGCTCACCGGGTGCGATGCCGTTCGGGTCGCCCGTACCGGCCGTGTCACTCGTACCGCTCTCGGAGTACCCGTCGAGAGCGAGCGCCGGGGGAGTGCCGTCGCTTCCCGGCGTCCCGGAACCGCTGTTCCCGCCGCCCGACGCGGTCGAGGCGAAGTACGCCCCGCCGCCTCCGACCAGCAGGACCGCGGCCGCGACCGAGGCGACGGCCACCGGGGAATGCCGCCGACGCGGCTTCGTCGTCTCGCCGCCCGTCTCGCCACCCTCGACGGAATCGGTCGCCTCTTTGTCGGGTCGCTCGGTGCTCACCGCATCGCTCCTTAGGCTCCACTGCTGTCCTGACGACCCGGCCCGGTCACGATGGGGCGCCCAAAAGGGGCGCTGAGGGGTCGTACACCGCATCCCCTTTACGGGGGACAGCGATGGGACGCAGCGGGGGAGCGCACGGTTCCCTGCGGGCGCGGGTTCCGGCCGATTGTCCGGACGGTTTCAGCCCGTCCTCGCCTGCGCGCTCAGTCGCCGTAGTCGGACATCGCGTCCAGCAGCCGGGCCGACGCGGGCGGCACCGTCACGCCGTGGATGTGGGAGGGCGGCACGGGGAGAGCGGTGATCCGGTCGGGTGCCGTCCAGTGCTCGACCATCCGCGCGCAGTCGCCGCGCAGTGAAGCCAGATCGCCTTCGAGGTCTTGCGGAGCGGTGCCGTGGACCTTCAGGTTTGTCATAGCGGCACCGTAGGCACGGTGGCGCTCGCGAAGAAAGATCTACTATCGGGTAGTTTTTGCCGCTTCATTGCGCGCGCGTCGACCGGGTAGCGTGAACTGTCAACGCCAGCCCCTTCACATCCCCTCGCAGGAGCGTGTCCTCGCCGTGCGTATCGCAGTCACCGGATCTATCGCAACCGACCACCTGATGACCTTCCCCGGCCGTTTCGCCGACCAGCTGGTCGCGGACCAGCTGCACACGGTCTCCCTCTCCTTCCTGGTCGACAACCTCGACGTACGCCGGGGAGGGGTCGGCGCGAACATCGCCTTCGGCATGGGCCAGCTCGGCACCAAGCCGATCCTGGTCGGGGCGGCGGGTTCCGACTTCGACGAGTACCGCGCCTGGCTGGACCGGCACGGCGTCGACACCGGCTCCGTCCGCATCTCCGAGGTGCTGCACACCGCGCGCTTCGTCTGCACGACGGACGCCGACCACAACCAGATCGGCTCCTTCTACACGGGCGCGATGAGCGAGGCCCGCCTCATCGAGCTCAAGGCCGTGGCGGACCGCGTCGGCGGCCTCGACCTCGTCCTGATCGGCGCGGACGACCCCGAGGGGATGCTGCGCCACACCGAGGAGTGCCGCTCCCGCTCGATCCCGTTCGCGGCCGACTTCTCGCAGCAGATCGCCCGGATGAGCGGCGACGACATCCGGATCCTGCTGGACGGCGCGACGTATCTCTTCTCGAACGAGTACGAGAAGGGGCTCATCGAGTCCAAGACCGGCTGGAGTGACGAGGAGATCCTCGGCAGGGTCGGCCACCGCGTGACGACCCTCGGCGCGCAGGGCGTGCGCATCGAGCGCGTCGGCGAGGAGCCGATCGAGGTCGGCTGCGCGGAGGAGGAGCGCAAGGCCGACCCCACGGGCGTCGGCGACGCCTTCCGCGCGGGCTTCCTCTCCGGCCTGGCCTGGGGCGTCTCCCACGAGCGCGCCGCCCAGGTCGGCTGCATGCTCGCCACCCTGGTCATCGAGACGGTCGGCACGCAGGAGTACCAGCTGCGCCGCACCAACTTCATGGACCGCTTCACCAAGGCGTACGGCCATGAAGCCGCCGCCGAGGTCCAGACCCACCTCGTGTAGCTAGGCGGCGTCGTTCGGATCACCTCGGGTCCGCGACGCCTGGCACGGCACCTCGCCGCGTTGTCGCATCACCCGAGTACGCCCAGTACGCGGGTCATGCTCCGCCTTGCGATGCACCGCACCATGCGCCGCGGCCTGATCCGAGGTGATCCGAACGACACCGCCTACGACACCCGGCGGACCACATACGCAGAGCCGTGGTCCGCCGGCTCCTCGCCCACGTACTCCTGCCCCCGCATCTCGCACCACGCCGGAATGTCCAGCCGCGCCGCCTCGTCGTCCGCCAGGACACGGACCGTGCCGCCGACCGGGACAACGCCGATGACCTTGGCCAGCTCGATGACCGGGATCGGGCACCGCCTGCCCAGGGCGTTCACCACGAGCGAGGCGGAGGCGGCCGGCGTCTTCGTCGGCGAGGCGGGGGCGCCCAGCTTCTCCCGTACGGCGGAGACCGCGCCCGGCAGCACGGACAGGAACCGCTCGACGTCCGCCGCCGGGACACCCGGCGGCAGCGACACCCGGACATTGCCCTCGGTCAGTACCCCCATGGCCTTCAGTACGTGGCTGGGCGTCAGCGTGCTGCTCGTGCACGAGGAACCGGAGGAGACCGAGAAACCGGCGCGGTCCAGTTCGTGCAGCAGGGTCTCTCCATCGACATAGAGACAGGAGAAGGTGACGACGCCGGGCAGCCGCCGGTCCGGATCGCCGACCACCTCGACATCCGGCACCAGTGCGGGCACCCGCAGCCGGATCCGGTCCGTCAGTTCCCGCAGCCGCGCGCCTTCCTCGGCCGCCTCGGCCCGCACGGCCCGCAGTGCCGCCGCCGCGGCCACGATCCCGGGAATGTTCTCGAACCCGGCCGCCCGTCCCGACTCCCGCTCGTCCACGGGTCCTTGAGGAGCGAACCGCACCCCCTTGCGTACGACGAGCAGCCCCACGCCCGAAGGGCCGCCCCATTTGTGGGCACTTGCCGTGAGCAGCGACCACTCGCCCTCCACCCGGCCCCACCCCAGTGACTGCGCCGCGTCCACCAGCAGCGGTACGCCCGCCGCCCGGCACTCCTGAGCCACCGCCACCACCGGCTGCTCCGTACCCACCTCGTGGTTGGCGGACTGCAGACAGGCGAGCGCGGTGTCGGGACGCAGGGCCGCCGAGTACGTAGAAGGGGATACCGCGCCCGTGCGAGCGACCGGGACCTGTGTCACCGTCCCGCCCGCCGACTCGTGGACCTCGGCTGAATGGAGCACCGAAGAATGTTCGACCGCTGACACGATCAGGTGGCGTCCGGCGCGCCGACGACCGGCCAGCGCGCCCGCGATCCCGGAGTGCACCGCCCGCGTACCCGACGAGGTGAAGACCAGTTCGTCCGGCCGGCACCCCACGGCGTCCGCCGCCGCCTCCCGTGCCGCGTCCAGCAGCAACCGGGCCCGCCTTCCCTCCCTGTACAGACGTGCGGGATCCGCCCACCCCTCGTCGAGCGAGGCCTGTAGGGCCTGCCGGGCAACGGGATGGAGAGGAGCGGCGGAAGCAGCATCGAAGTAGGACACACGGCAACGCTAGAGCGTCCCGTCAGAGGACTGCCCCAAAAGGGGCGCGGGGAACGGTGCGATCAGCCACGACGAACGAGCAGCCGCCATACGAGAACAAACTCCCGAGCTGCTGGGCGCCCCGAACCCCCCGTCAGAAGCAGCCCAGGACAGGGCAACCCACCCTCTTCGCGAAACCCGGCGGCGCGTTGCGGACCCCTCCCCGCGCGACCCCAAATAGCGTCCAGTAGGGTTTGCTCCGCATAAACATCCAAACCCCTGCCCGTGTGCCAGGGCGGCGAGCGACCAGCGAGAAGGCCGTAGCCAACCAGCGCGGGCGAGACTCTCGGGAAGGCGCTACGTGAGTCCCAACGGCTCCGACCTCCCCCGCATCCTGAAGGGCGCGGGCGGTACCCCCACGCCGCGGCGCCCGATGCGGCGGAAGCTGCTGCAGGCAATGACTGCGGGCCTGGTCCTGGCTACCGCTACCGGTTGCACATACAAGGACTTTCCCCGCCTTGGTTTTCCCACCCCGGTTACGGACGAGGGTCCGCGGATCCTCTCCCTCTGGCAGGGCTCGTGGGCGGCCGCGCTCGCCACGGGCGTGCTGGTCTGGGGCCTGATCCTGTGGAGCGTGTTCTTCCACCGGCGCAGCCGTACCAAGGTCGAAGTTCCTCCGCAGACCCGGTACAACATGCCCATCGAGGCGCTGTACACCGTGGTCCCGCTCATCATCGTCTCGGTGCTGTTCTACTTCACCGCCCGCGACGAGACGAAGCTCCTCAGTCTGGACAAGAAGCCCGACGTCACCATCAACGTCGTCGGCTTCCAGTGGAGCTGGGGCTTCAACTACATCGAGGACGTCGACGGTTCCACCGGTGACGCCGCGACCGACAAGAACCTGGCCGCCATTCCGGACCGGTTCAAGAAGGACTACCCGGCGAACGCCGGCGGTGTCTACGACGTCGGCACGCCGGCCTCGAAGAACCCGCAGACGCACAACCCCGGTCCGACCCTCTGGCTCCCCGAGGGCAAGACGGTCCGCTTCATCCTCACTTCACGTGACGTCATCCACTCCTTCTGGGTGGTGCCGTTCCTGATGAAGCAGGACGTCATTCCGGGCCACACCAACTCCTTCCAGGTGACCCCCAACGCGGAGGGCACCTACCTGGGCAAGTGCGCCGAACTCTGCGGCGTCGACCACTCCCGGATGCTCTTCAACGTGAAGGTCGTCTCTCCCGAGGCCTACGAGGACCATCTCAAGGAGCTCGCGGAGAAGGGCCAGACGGGTTACATCCCGGCCGGCATCGAGCAGACGGACCCCGAGAAGAACCGGGAGACGAACAACCTGTGAGCATCCTCAACGAACCCCAGGGTGCCGCCGAAGCCGAGGACTCGTACGAGAACGAGTTGCCGCTACGGCGCAAGGAGCCCGGCAGTGTCGTGATCAAGTGGCTCACCACCACTGACCACAAGACGATCGGGACGATGTACCTGATCACGTCGTTCGCGTTCTTCTGCATCGGCGGCGTCATGGCGCTGCTCATGCGCGCCGAGCTGGCGCGCCCCGGTCTGCAGATCATGTCGAACGAGCAGTTCAACCAGGCGTTCACGATGCACGGCACGATCATGCTGCTGATGTTCGCGACGCCGCTGTTCGCCGGTTTCACGAACTGGATCATGCCGCTGCAGATCGGCGCGCCCGACGTGGCGTTCCCGCGGCTGAACATGTTCGCCTACTGGCTCTACCTGTTCGGCTCGCTCATCGCGGTCGGCGGCTTCCTCACCCCGCAGGGCGCGGCCGACTTCGGCTGGTTCGCCTACAGCCCGCTGTCGGACGCCGTCCGCTCACCGGGCATCGGCGCCGACATGTGGATCATGGGTCTGGCCTTCTCCGGCTTCGGCACGATCCTCGGTGCGGTCAACTTCATCACCACCATCATCTGCATGCGCGCGCCCGGCATGACGATGTTCCGTATGCCGATCTTCGTGTGGAACGTGCTGCTGACCGCCGTACTGGTCCTGCTGGCCTTCCCCGTTCTCGCCGCCGCGCTGTTCGCGCTGGAGGCGGATCGGAAATTCGGGGCACATGTCTTCGATGCCGCCAACGGCGGGGCACTGCTATGGCAACACCTCTTCTGGTTCTTCGGCCATCCAGAGGTGTACATCATCGCGTTGCCATTCTTCGGAATCATTTCCGAAGTGATCCCGGTGTTCTCGCGCAAGCCGATGTTCGGCTACATGGGCCTGATCGGCGCCACCATCGCGATCGCCGGTCTCTCCGTGACCGTGTGGGCGCACCACATGTACGTCACCGGTGGCGTCCTCCTACCGTTCTTCTCCTTCATGACGTTCCTCATCGCCGTGCCAACAGGCGTGAAGTTCTTCAACTGGATCGGAACGATGTGGAAGGGGTCCTTGTCCTTCGAGACCCCGATGCTCTGGGCGACCGGCTTCCTGATCACCTTCACCTTCGGTGGTCTGACCGGTGTCATCCTGGCCTCGCCGCCGATGGACTTCCACGTCTCGGACTCGTACTTCGTGGTGGCGCACTTCCACTACGTGGTCTTCGGCACCGTCGTCTTCGCGATGTTCTCCGGCTTCCACTTCTGGTGGCCGAAGATGACCGGCAAGATGCTCGACGAGCGCCTCGGCAAGATCACCTTCTGGACGCTGTTCGTGGGCTTCCACGGCACGTTCCTGGTGCAGCACTGGCTGGGCGCGGAGGGCATGCCGCGTCGTTACGCGGACTATCTCGCGGCCGACGGCTTCACCGCGCTGAACACGATCTCGACGATCAGCTCCTTCCTGCTCGGGTTGTCGATACTGCCGTTCCTCTACAACGTGTGGAAGACCGCCAAGTACGGCAAGAAGGTCGAGGTCGACGACCCGTGGGGCTACGGCCGTTCCCTCGAATGGGCCACGTCCTGCCCGCCGCCGCGGCACAACTTCCTCACCCTGCCGCGGATCCGTTCCGAATCCCCGGCGTTCGACCTGCATCACCCTGAGATCGCCGCTCTCGACCAGCTCGAGAACGCCGGTCACGGTGAGAAGGCCCTCGCTGGTGGCAAGGAGGCAGGCAAGTGAAGGTCCAAGGCAAGCTGTTCATCTGGCTGGCCCTCTTCATCCTCGTCATGGCGATCGTCTATGGCGTGTGGTCGAAGGAGCCGGCCGGCACCACGGCGCTCTTCCTGGGCTTCGGCCTGAGCATCATGATCGGCTACTACCTGGCCTTCACGGCCCGGCGGGTCGACGCGCTGGCGCAGGACGACAAGGAGGCCGACGTCGCGGACGAGGCCGGCGAGGTGGGCTTCTTCAGCCCGCACAGCTGGCAGCCGCTCACGCTCGGCATCGGAGGCGCGCTTCTCTTCCTGGGCGTCGTCTTCGGCTGGTGGCTGGCGTACTTCTCGGCCCCGATCCTTCTGATCGGCCTGTGGGGCTGGGTCTTCGAGTACTACCACGGTGAGAACCGCACCCAGTAGCACGCGCTGAACACCCGGGAGCCCGGACACTCCGTCAGGAGAGTCCGGGCTCCCTCATTTGCCACGCCCCGTGTCCCTCGCTCGGGTCACTCGGCGCGCCGTAGTCGACGGTGGTTCATAGCGTGAGCTCATGAACCACTCACCGCGATTCCGCACGGTAGCCAGCTGCACCACGCTGCTGGTCGCCCTCGGCGCGGGCGTCACCGCCTGCGGCTCCGACGGCCACCCGCTCTCGGCCAAGCCGTATGACGCGGCGGGTCAGATCTCCTTCAACGGCCCGGTCGGCGAGAACCGCAAGGTCGACCCCGACAAACCCCTGGAGATCACCGCCGATGGTGACGACGGGCGGATCACCGACGTGACGGCCACGGACGCATCGGGCCGGTACGTCGCGGGCGAACTCTCCGCCGACGGCGGCCGCTGGCACAGCACCTCACCGCTGGCCGCGGGCGCCCGCTACACCGTGCGCGTGAGCACGGAGGACGAGGACGGCGCCCCCGGCCGCAAGGTCATCGCCTTCGACACGAGCACCCCCACGACGAAGAAGCGGCTGAACGTCACCTTCGGGCCCGAGGCCGGCACGTACGGCGTCGGCCAGCCCGTCACGGCCGAACTCAGCGTCCCCGTCAAGGACAAGGCCGCCCGCGCGGTCGTCGAGCGCGCCCTCAAGGTCGACTCCAAGCCCGCGGTGGAAGGCGGCTGGCACTGGGTGGACGACAAGACACTGCACTACCGCCCCAAGGAGTACTGGCCCACCCACGCCACCATCCAGGCGCACGGCAACATCGGCGGCATCAAGATCGCCGAGCGCCTCTGGGGCGGCGAGGCGAAGCCCCTGAAACTCACCACCGGCGACCGCCTCATCGCCGTCACGGACGCCTCCGCGCACTCCATGACGGTCTACCGCAACGACAAGGCGATCAACGAGATCCCCGTCACCACCGGCAAGCCGGGCTTCGAGACCCGAAACGGCGTCAAGGTCGTGCTGGGCAAGGAGTACTTCGTACGGATGCGCGGTACCAGCATCGGTATCGCCGAGGGCACCTCGGACTCGTACGACCTGCCCGTGTACTACGCGACACGCGTCACCTGGAGCGGCGAGTACGTGCACGCCGCGCCCTGGTCGACCGGCTCCCAGGGATACGCCAACGTCAGCCACGGCTGCACCGGCATGAGCACGGACAACGCCGCGTGGTTCTACGAGACCGTCCGCGAGGGCGACATCGTCAAGGTCATCAACTCCTACGGCGAGGACATGGACCCGTTCGGCAACGGCTTCGGCGACTGGAACGTCAGCTGGAAGAAGTGGCGCAATGGCAGCGCCCTGGTGGGCGGTGCCCCGGAGGGCCCGAGCGTGCAGGACCGGGCCAGGCTGCGCCCCGAGTCCGTGTGAGACGGGGCGCGCCGGCGCGCCCCGTCAGGGGCGCGAGGCTGCGACATATGCGGCTCCGCCGCGTGGGCGCGACCAGCCGGGACGCGGCCCGCAGCCGCCGGACTACGCGGCTGCTTGAGCTCCTAGGCGCCCGCAAGGGCCTTCCTGCGCAGCAGAGAAGCCAGCGTCGCGGCGAACTCCACCGGCTCGACCGGCAAGGTCACCGCGGCGTCCGCACGGCTCCAGGTGGCCAGCCAGGCGTCCTGGGGCCGCCCGATCAGCACAAGGACGGGCGGGCAGTTGAAGATCTCGTCCTTGATCTGGCGGCAGACACCCATTCCGCCCATCGGCACGGCCTCGCCGTCCAGCACACAGATGTCGATCCCGCCCTTGTCCAGTTCCTTCAGGACGGCGGCGGGTGTCGCGCACTCGAGGAACTCGACCAGAGGGACATCGGTGGCCGGCCGGCGGCCCGTCGCGAGCCGCACCTGCTCCCGGGTGTTGGAGTCGTCGCTGTAGACCAGCACCGTGGCGGTCGGCTGCATTCTTCCTCCGAGACGTCGGCGTCCTTCAGGCGGAACGGACAGGGTCCGCTGCGCGGATGCTACTCCTCCGAACACCTCGTCAACACCGGTTCGGACAGGGCTTCGATGGGCCATTTGGGCTGGACACACCCCATCAACACTCCGAACGGCACCCCCCGGGGTGAGGGCGGGATAAGCGACCGACATAATGTCGGTCGTGGCGACAGTAACGACAGTAGAAACCGGGCACGCGCACCCGTCGGTCAATCGGCCGAACCTCACCAGCGTCGGAACCATCATCTGGCTGAGTTCCGAGCTGATGTTCTTCGCGGCCCTCTTCGCGATGTACTTCACCCTGCGATCGGTGACCGGGGAGGCCCACTGGAAGACAATGGCCGAGTCGCTGAACGTTCCGTTCTCAGCGACGAACACCACAGTGCTGGTGCTCTCCTCACTCACCTGTCAGCTCGGCGTGTTCGCCGCCGAGCGCGGTGATGTGAAGAAACTCCGGATGTGGTTCATCGTCACCTTCATCATGGGTGCGATCTTCATCGGCGGTCAGATCTTCGAGTACACCGAGCTGGTCAAGAAGGACGGGCTCTCGCTCTCCTCCGACCCGTACGGCTCGGTGTTCTACCTGACCACCGGCTTCCACGGCCTGCACGTGACAGGAGGTCTGATCGCCTTCCTGTTCGTCCTCGGCCGCACCTACGCGGCCAGGAAGTTCACCCATGAGCAGGCGACCGCCGCCATCGTCGTGTCCTACTACTGGCACTTCGTCGATGTCGTCTGGATCGGCCTTTTCGCCACGATCTACCTGATCAAGTAATCGGGCGAACCGCCCGAAACATCCAGAAGCACCGACGCAGAAGATCCTCACACCGGGGTAATCCGTGAAAAAGCTCTCCGCACGACGACGCCATCCGCTGGCGGCGGTCGTCGTACTACTCCTCGCGCTGGCGGCCACCGGGGGGCTGTACGCCGCGTTCGCACCCGCGAGCCAGGCGCAGGCCGACGAAACCGCCCAGTCCCTTGCCATCGACGAGGGCAAGAAGCTCTACGCCGTGGGCTGCGCAAGCTGCCACGGCACCGGCGGCCAGGGCAGCTCCGACGGTCCGAGCCTGGTGGGCGTGGGCGCAGCCGCCGTCGACTTCCAGGTCGGCACCGGTCGCATGCCGGCCCAGCAGCCGGGCGCGCAGATCCCGAAGAAGAAGGTCATCTACGCGCAGGCCGAGATCGACCAGATCGCGGCGTACATCGCCTCGCTGGGCGCCGGTCCCTCCGTGCCGACCAAGAACCAGGTCAGCCCCGAGGGCGCGGACATCGCCAAGGGTGGCGAACTCTTCCGTACCAACTGCGCGCAGTGCCACAACTTCACCGGCAAGGGCGGTGCGCTGTCCGAGGGCAAGTTCGCACCGGACCTGGAAGGTGTTTCCCCGAAGCACATCTACGAGGCCATGCAGACCGGCCCGCAGAACATGCCTTCGTTCCCCGACACGACCATGTCGGAGCAGAACAAGAAGGACATCATCGCGTACGTCGACGCGGTCAACGGTGACGACACCGTGGAGCCGGGCGGCCTCAGCCTGGGCGGCCTCGGGCCGGTCAGCGAGGGCCTGTTCGGCTGGATCTTCGGACTCGGCTCCCTGATCGCTGTCGCCGTCTGGGTCGCCGCTCGGACCGCAAAGGCCAAGAAGTGATGAGTAGCCAACAATCTCCAGAAGAGAACCTGCCCGCCGAGCGGGCCACCGACGACCATGGACACGGTGCCGTGTCGGTGGCGAACGAGCAGGACCCGTTCGCCGACCCGGGGCTACCGCCCCATGAGCACCGCGTCCAGGACATCGACGAGCGGGCAGCCAAGCGCTCCGAGCGTGTGGTCGCCTTCCTGTTCACCCTGTCGATGC
The DNA here is from genome assembly GCF_044744645.1 of Streptomyces sp. NPDC087263. Taxonomy (NCBI): domain Bacteria; kingdom Bacillati; phylum Actinomycetota; class Actinomycetes; order Kitasatosporales; family Streptomycetaceae; genus Streptomyces; species Streptomyces sp. NPDC087263. The sequence goes on along the minus strand of NZ_JBIUYT010000001.1, from coordinate 271,833 downwards.
TGGCCACGGTCGGTTTCATCGCCGCGTATGTGGCGATCCCGGTCGACAAGAGCGTCTACATCTTCCCGATCGGGCACGTCAGCGCACTCAACTTCGCGCTGGGCGTGACACTCGGCGTCGCGCTCTTCTCGATCGGCGCGGGCGCGGTCCACTGGGCCCGCACCCTGATGTCCGACGTGGAGATCCCTGCCGAGCGCCACCCGATCGAGGCGCCGGCTGAGGTCAAGGCCCAGGTCCTGGCCGACTTCAAGCAGGGTGCCAAGGAGTCCGCGCTCGGTCGGCGCAAGCTGATCCGCAACACGATGTTCGGCGCGCTGGCCCTGGTCCCGCTCTCCGGCGTCGTGCTGCTGCGCGACCTCGGTCCGCTGCCGGGGACCAGCCTCCGCCACACGATGTGGCGCAAGGGTCTCCAACTCGTCAACATGAACACGAACGAGCCGCTGCGTCCTTCGGACGTCATCGTCGGCTCGCTCACCTTCGCCAAGCCCGAGGGCCTGGAGGAGCACGACGAGGACTTCCAGACCCAGATCGCCAAGGCGGCGCTGATGATCGTCCGGCTCCAGCCGGACAACATCAAGGACAAGCGGGAACTCGAGTGGTCGCACGAGGGCATCGTGGCCTACTCGAAGATCTGCACCCACGTCGGCTGTCCGATCTCCCTGTACGAGCAGCAGACGCACCACGTCCTCTGCCCGTGCCACCAGTCCACCTTCGACCTCGCCGACGGCGCCCGAGTGATCTTCGGCCCGGCCGGTCACGCCCTGCCTCAACTGCGCATCGGTGTGAACGCTGAGGGCTACCTCGAGGCGCTCGGCGACTTCGAAGAGCCCGTCGGTCCTGCTTTCTGGGAGCGCGGATGAGTACCACTGCTGCGAATACCTCCGACCCGGGCGAGCCGAACTCGCGAAAGAAGGCACCCGCCGGTGAGCGGGTCGCCGACTGGGCCGACGGCCGACTGGGCATCTACGGCCTGGCCAAGGCCAACATGCGCAAGATCTTCCCGGACCACTGGTCCTTCATGCTGGGTGAGGTCTGCCTCTACAGCTTCATCATCATCATCCTCACGGGTGTGTATCTGACGCTGTTCTTCCACCCGTCGATGAACGAGGTGGAGTACCACGGCAGCTACGTCCCGTTGCAGGGCCAGCTGATGTCCGAGGCGTTCAACTCGACCATGCACATCTCCTTCGATGTGCGCGGTGGCCTGCTGATCCGGCAGATCCACCACTGGGCGGCGCTGATCTTCATCGCCGCGATGATGGTCCACATGATGCGCGTGTTCTTCACGGGCGCCTTCCGTAAGCCGCGCGAGGTCAACTGGCTGTTCGGCTGGCTGCTGCTCGTCCTGTCGCTGTTCACCGGCTTCACGGGCTACTCACTCCCCGACGACCTGCTGTCGGGCACCGGCGTGCGGTTCATCGAGGGCGTGCTGCTGTCGGTCCCGATCGTCGGCACGTACCTCTCGTTCTTCATCTTCGGTGGTGAGTTCCCGGGCGGCGACTTCGTGGCCCGGTTCTACTCGGTGCACATCCTGCTGCTGCCGGGGATCATGCTCGGCCTGGTCGTGGGCCACCTGATCCTGGTCTTCTACCACAAGCACACACAGTTCGCGGGCCCCGGAAAGACGAACGAGAACGTCGTCGGAATGCCGCTCCTTCCGGTCTACACCGCCAAGGCCGGCGGCTTCTTCTTCCTGGTCTTCGGCGTCATCACGGCCATCGCGGGTATCGCCTCGATCAACCCGATCTGGTCCATGGGTCCCTATCGTCCGGATCAGGTGTCCACCGGTGCCCAGCCGGACTGGTACATGGGCTTCGCCGAAGGTCTGGTGCGTGTGATGCCGGGCTGGGAGATCAACCTGTGGGGTCACACGCTCGTGCTTGGCGTGTTCATCCCGATCGTGATCTTCCCGCTGGTGCTGGTGGCCATCGCCGTGTACCCCTTCATCGAGTCCTGGGTCACCGGCGACAAGCGCGAGCACCACATCCTCGACCGGCCACGCAACACCCCGACCCGTACAGGGTTCGGCGTGGCATGGCTGGCCGCGTACTTCGTGATGCTGATCGGTGGTGGAAACGACCTGTGGGCGACCCACTTCCACCTCTCGCTCAATTCCATCACCTGGTTCGTACGGATCGGCTTCTTCGTCATCCCGGTCCTCTCGTTCATCGCCACCAAGCGGATCTGCCTCGGCCTTCAGCGCCGGGACCGGGACAAGGTGCTGCACGGCCGCGAGTCGGGCATCATCAAGCGCCTGCCGCACGGTGAGTTCATCGAGATCCACGAGCCGCTCAGCCAGGAGGCTCTGCACACGCTCACCGCGCACGAGCAGTACCAGCCGGCCGAGATCGGCCCGGGCGTCGACGAGAACGGTGTCGAGCGCAAGGTGAAGGGCGCGCAGAAGCTGCGGGCCAAGCTCAGCAAGGGCTACTACGGGGAGGACAACCAGATCCCCAAGCCCACCGTCGAGGAGTACAAGGAGATCACGAGCGGCCACGGCCACCACTGATCGCCCGAACGATCCTCGCTGATCGCCACGGCTGGAGCCCCGTCCATTGCATGGACGGGGCTCTTTGCCGTCTCCAGGGCTGGATAGGGTGGACTCGCCCCTACGGATGGGGGCAAGTCCACCCCCGTACCTCTCTGAGTACCCCAGGAGCGACCATGAGCGCTGTGAACCCCGCTGGAGGCGACACCGCGGCGGACCGTTCCTGGCCCCGGTTGCTGAACGGCCTGCTCGACGGCCGTGACCTGAGTGCGGACGACACCGCCTGGGCGATGAACCTGATGATGCGCGGTGAGGCGACCGACGCGCAGATCGCCGGGTTCGCGGTGGCGCTGCGGGCCAAGGGAGAGACCGTCGAGGAGATCACCGGACTCGTACGGATGATGTACGAGCACGCCAACGTGATCGAGGTGCCGGGGAGGACCGTCGACATCGTCGGTACGGGCGGTGACGGGGCCAAGACCGTCAACATCTCCACCATGGCGGCGATCGTCATCGCCGGGACGGGCGCGAAGGTCGTCAAGCACGGCAACCGGGCGGCTTCCTCCGCCTCCGGGGCGTCCGACGTGCTGGAGAAGCTCGGGGTCAATCTGCAGCTGACGACGGAGCGGGTGGCCGAAGTGGCCGAGGAGGCCGGGATCACCTTCTGCTTCGCGGTGAAGTTCCACCCGGCGCTACGTCATGTGGGCGCCGCACGGGGGCAGTTGGGCATCCGCACGGTCTTCAACGCGCTCGGTCCGCTGACGAACCCGGCACGGGTGAAGGCGCAGGCCGTCGGCGTCGCGGACCCCCGCATGGCGCCCATCGTGGCGGGCGTCTTCGCCGAGCGCGGCAACTCCTCGCTGGTCTTCCGCGGCGACGACGGGCTCGACGAGCTGACCATCACCTCCACTTCCCGGGTGTGGGTCGTACGGGACGGAAAGGTCACCGAGGAGACCTTCGACCCGAGGGACGTCGGCATTGACCTGGTCCCGATCGAGGCGCTGCGGGGCGCGGACTCCACGTACAACGCGGACGTGGCGCGCCGGCTCCTCGACGGCGAGACGGGGCCGGTGCGGGACGCCGTGCTGCTGAACTCGGCGGCGGCGCTGGTGGCCCTGTCGCCGGGTGACGGGCCGCTCGCGGAGCAGATTCGCGCGGGGATGGCGAAGGCGGCGGAGGCCGTCGACTCGGGGGCGGCGAAACGGACGCTGGAGCGGTGGGTGGCGGCGACCAACGCGTAGTTTGCGAGGCGGTTCGCAGGGGGCCGGGCCGAAGAGGTCCGGCCCTTTCCGCGTTCCGGGATCCGGACACGGGTTGCGCCGTCGCGATCGGTTCGGTTAGTTTTTTCGGCAGGTCATGAGTGACAGTCATGAGGCCCCGGCCGACTGTCCGGCAACCCTCCGTCCGTGGCGGGGTGCCCCGGGTGAAGACCAGGCCGTAGGCAGCGAGGTCTGCGGCAAGCGCGGACCCCTCGCCCTCTTCTGAGTGGTTAAGGCCCAGGGGTCCTGGTCATTCGAGGGAGCCTTCTGTGAGCAAGCGAATGCGATAGGGCGTAGAGCCCCTCTTCCGCCTATCCCTGTCACCCCCCTTCCCGCGCTGAGCGTCCTCTCCATGGACCGGCTCGCGCGGTGATTTCCCTGCGTCTCACAGGAGTTCGCCATGTCTGTCTCCACCGTTGCCACCGACCAGGCCGTTTGTACCCAGTTGCCCGTTCTGGGGCGAGATGTCACCGTCCCGCTCGTCACCGGTGGCGAGGTCACGTACGCCGCCCTCGACTACGCCGCCAGCGCCCCGGCCCTCCAGCGGGTGTGGGACGACGTGGCCGCTTACGCCCCGTACTACGGCAGCGTGCACCGGGGGGCCGGGTACCTGTCCCAGCTCTCCACCGACCTCTTCGAGAACTCCCGCACCACCGTCGCCGAGTTCCTGGACTGCCGTGAAGACGACCAGGTCGTCTTCACCCGGTCGACCACCGACTCGCTCAACCTGCTCGCCGCCGCCCTTCCGGCCGACTGCCAGGTCTTCGTCTTCGAGACCGAGCACCACGCCTCGCTGCTGCCCTGGCGGGACGCGCAGGTGACGTACCTGAACGCCCCGCGTACGCCGGGGGAGGCCGTCGCGGCCCTGGAGCGTGCGCTCAGCCACCGCGACCCCCAGGGCCCGGCCCTCGTCTGTGTCACGGGCGCCTCGAACGTCACGGGTGAGCTGTGGCCGGTGCGTGAGCTGGCCGCCGCCGCGCACGCGCACGGCGCGCGCATCGTCCTCGACGCCGCGCAGCTCGCCCCGCACCACCCGGTGTCGGTGCGCGACCTCGACGTCGACTGGGTCGCCTTCTCCGGGCACAAGCTGTACGCCCCCTTCGGCTCCGGTGTCCTCGCGGGCCGCTCCGACTGGCTGCGCGCGGCCGAGCCGTACCTGGCGGGCGGCGGCGCCAGCCGCAAGGTGTCGCGGCGTACGGACGGCGGCGTGGACGTGGAGTGGCACGAGAGCGCCGCCCGGCACGAGGCCGGCTCGCCGAACGTGATCGGCGTCTACTCGATCGCCTCCGCCTGCAAAGCGCTCACCGAGGCCGGTTTCGACACGCTCGTCGCCCGTGAGCAGCACCTGATCGAGACGGTCCGCGCGGGTCTCGCCGAGGTGCCCGAGGTCAGGGTCCTCTCGCTCTTCGGCGACGACGCCCCGCGCGTCGGCGTCATCTCCTTCGTCGTGGAGGGCTGGAACAGCTCGCACTTCGCGGCCGCGCTGTCCGCCGAGTACGGCATCGGGGTGCGTGACGGCCTGTTCTGTGCCCACCCGCTGGTGCGCACCCTCCTCGGCAGCGACCCGCAGACCCAGGGCGAGTGCGGCGCCCCCGAGGCCGCGCCCGGCGAGAAGTCCCTCAACGCCATCCGCGTGAGCTTCGGCGCGGGCACCCCGGACGAGCACGTCGAGCGTTTCGTGCGCGCGGTCAAGGAGCTCGTCCGGGACGGCGCGAAGTGGAACTACCGGACGCAGGACGGGCGTTGCGTTCCCGCCGTGTGATCGCCTGACAGGAGCACGGCGTATACGCTCCCCTTCGGCGGCCGTACGGCGAACAGGGGAGTCACGGGGAGTGCAGGCGCTGCGGGAGACGGATCCACGGCGGATCGGTCCGTACGAGGTACTCGGGCGGCTCGGCGCGGGCGGCATGGGCGAGGTCTATCTCGCCGAGTCGCGTGCCGGGCTCCGGCTGGCCGTGAAGGTGGTGCGGGCCGAGCACGCCCAGGACCGCACCTTCCGCGCCCGGTTCCGCCAGGAGGTGCGGGCCGCGCAGACCGTCGGGGGGAGCGGCACCTACACCGCGCGGGTGATCGACGCCGACCCGGAGGGCGAACGGCCTTGGATGGCAACGGAGTTCGTCGAGGGGCCGAACCTGCGTGACGCGGTACTCGACGTCGGGCCGCTGCCCCAGGACGCGGTGCTCACCTTCGCGGCCGCACTGGGCGAGGCCCTCGCCGCGATCCACGCCAAGGGCATGGTGCACCGCGACCTCAAGCCGTCCAACATCCTGCTGGCGCCGGACGGTCCGCGGGTCATCGACTTCGGGATCGTACGGGCGCTGGAGGCGACGGCGATGACCCGCACCGGCACCATGGTCGGCTCGGTCGGATACGTCTCGCCCGAGCAGATACGCAACGGCTCCGAAGTGGGGCCCCCGAGCGATGTCTTCGCGCTGGGCGCCGTGCTGGCGTACGCGTCGAGCGGCCGCGAGCCCTTCGGGGAGGGCCAGGACTCGGTGATCCTGCTGCGCATCGTCACACGGGACTTCGATCTTTCCGGGGTTCCGGCGCGCGTGCTTCCGCTGGTCGAGGCCTGTCTGCGGGAGGAGCCCGGGGACCGGCCCACCCCCGAGGAAGTGGTCGAGGCCGCAGGACACTCGGCGGCCTCCCTGCGGGCGGCTCTGCGGCCGGGGTGGCTCACCTCCGCACCGGCGACGGTCGCGGGGGACGAACGCTGGCTTCCGGAGCGCGAGTCGGGCGAGGGAGAGAGTCGCGTCGAGTACATCGCCCCGGCGACGGTCACGGGCGCTTCGGCGCCGGACCGCTTACCGGAACCCCAACGGCCTTCGCGGCGGGGGCTGTTGACGGCGGCGGCGGGCGGGGCGGTGGTCGCCGTCGGCGGGGGAGCCGGCTGGTGGCTCTGGCAGCCGGCGAGCGGAACGCAGGGCGGCGGGAACCCCGAGTCTCCCGAGTCCCTCCAGACCGCATCCGCGGCGGGCATGGAGGAGTCCGCGGCCTTGGCCTGGCAGTACGACGCCGCGGGGCTCGGCGGCCTGTACGGACCCTGTGTCGCCGTGTCGCCGGACGGCGAAGTCGTCTACCTCGGGGACACGAACGGGAAGCTGCACGCCCTGTCCCGTGCGGGCGGGCGGCGCTGGGCGCTCGCGCTCGGCGAGGAGGTGTCGACGCCCGTCGTCACCCCGGACGGGATCTTCTGCGTCGTCTGGGACCAGAAGAGGGCGCGGCGCCGGCTGTGCGCGGTGGACGCGACGGGCAAGCTCGGCTGGACCAGGAACGTCGGCGACAACGGCTACGACCCGCCGGTTCTCGCGGGTCGGGGCGTGCTGGTCGCCACCGGCGGCACCGATGAGGGAGGGTTCCGCTGCTACGCGGCCGACGGCACCGTGCTGTGGAACGCGTCGACCCCCGCAGGCCCGACCGGCACCCCGCTGGTGGCGGGCGGCGTGGTCTACGCGGGCACCTTCGGCGACGCCCTGGTGGCCCTGGACGCCGAGGACGGCACTAGGCTCTGGGCGGTCTCGACGGGCGTCGACGTCGGCCGTCCGGCGCTGGTCGGCGACATCCTCGTCGCCGTGTCGGACGGAGGGGCGAAGCGGCACGCGTTCAGCCTCGACGGTGAGCTGCTGTGGGATGCCCGGGCGGAGAGCAGCGGCCCGATGGTCGCCGGGAACCGGTCGCTCGCGATCACCACCGGGCGGGGCACCGTCGACGCGGTCAAGGCGGCCGACGGCTCCACCGCGTGGACGTATGAGATAGGCGGCGACTGGCTGCCGGGCCCGGTGGTGGCCGGGGACCGGATCTATGTGCGAAGCGGGCTCGTCCTGTGCGCCCTGGGCATGGACGGCAAACCGGTGTGGAGCGAGGCGCTCGGCAACTCCACCGGCGAGGACCAGCACAGCCCCGTGCTCAGTGGCAGGCGCTTCTACGTTCCCTCGGGCGGCGGAATCGCCGCGGTGGACCTCAGCGCCTGACCGGGACCGGCTCTCAGCCGCGCCTGCCCGGCACCGGCTCTCAGCCGTCCAGGCCGATCGCGAACGCCGCCTCCAGGTCGTGCTGGGAGTACGTGCGGAACGCGACGTGGGTGTCCGTGCCCTCGACGCCCGGGATCTTGCTGATCTTGCCCGGGATGACGTCCGCCAGGTCGTCGTGGGCCTTCACGCGGACCATCGCGATCAAGTCGTACGTACCGGTGACCGAGAAGACCTCGCTGACGCTTTCGAGGGCGGCGATCGACTCCGCGATCTCGGGGATCCGGTCCACGCTGGTCTTGATGAGCACGATCGCGGTGATCACGGCTGGTTTTCTCCCTCGGGGGCCGCGGCTGGGGCTTTCACTCTAGTCGTCCGGCCGAAACGCACCCACGCGTAGCCGAAGCCGAGGGAGAAGCCCACCAGGTGGGCCAGATAGGCGACCCCGGGTCCCGTGGAGGCGCGGCCCGCCGCCAGCCACTGCAAGGTCACCCAGAAGGGCAGCACCACCCAGGCCGGGAAGCGCAGCGGCAGGAAGAAGAGGAACGGGAAGAGACTGGTCACCCGGGCCTTGGGGAACAGGTACAGGAACGCGCCGAGCACCGCGGAGATCGCCCCGGAGGCGCCGACCAGCGTCTGCTGGGACTCCGCGTTGGCGATCGCGTAGCCCAGCAGGGCGAGACAGCCGCAGCCCAGATAGAAGAGGGCGAATTCGACGCGGCCCATCCGTTCCTCGGTCATCACCCCGAAGACGTGGAAGAAGAGCATGTTGCCCAGGAGGTGGAGCCAGCCGCCGTGGATGAACAGGGCCGTGGCGGGTGTGAGCGCCGCACGCGGGTCCCCGGTGAGGAGTTCCGCGGGCACCACACCCCAGCGCCGGAAGTAGGCCTGCTGGGCCGCCAGCAGCTCGTCCCCGGTGCCGTACACCGGATTGAGGCCGGACGCCGGGCCGATCACGAAGATCAGGCAGGACAGCACGATCAGCCCGTACGTCACCGGTGCCGGCTGACTCCGCACCGCTCTGCCGACCGTCGTACTCCAGTTGCCGATCATGGTGCAGAGCATGGCGTAACAGAACGGATGCACACAGAGTGCCTCGCCGCAGTGGACGGCCGAGCGTCGAGTACCCGCCAGGCCTTAGGGTTACGAGCCATACACGCCAGGGAGACTGGCGCGGTACGCACACCAGAAGGAAAACGACACCACATGACGGTTCCCCTCCCGACTGCCGAGACCCGCTGGCGCTGCACGCTCTGCGGCAACCTCACACGTTTCGACGTGACCCGTTCGTCGAAGGTCGTCGAGTACGTGCATCTCGACCTCGCCGGGGAACCCAAGGTCGAGGAACGCGAGGTGGTCAGTGAGACCATCGAGTCGGTGCGGTGTCGCTGGTGCAACGCGTTGGATCAGGTGGAACTCGTGGACAGGCCGGGCGCCGGCTCCTGAGGGAGCGGGCCCCGCACAGGTAATGAGGTGACGGATGGTGGAGACCACAGGCGGGGAGCCGGACGACGGCACCGCCGAGGTGCTCGACCGTCCGCTGCCCGACGGTGTGCGCCGGCGGGTCGTGCAGATCGTCTCCGACGGCTTCGGCGGGCTGACCATCGGCGAACTGCCCTCGCAGTTGCGGCAGTTCGCGCGGTTCGCGCCCAACCGGCGGGCCAAGTTCGCCGGTAACGCGATGGCCGCCGCGCTGGAGACGGACCCCCTGTTCAGACAGCGCATCGCCGAGAAGCTGAGAGAGGCGCAGTCGGAGCTGACCGGCGCGCTCGACTCGGGCGCGCCGCCCCCGGCCGCGGATCCGCTGGACGTGGCGGCCGCGGCTTATGTGCTGCGCCCCACGGGCTGGGTGAAGCTGGTGGCCGCCGCGGGCGAGGAGGCCCTGCGGGCGGACGCCGAGCGCGCCGACGAGGAGAGCCGGGCCGAGCTGGAGCGGCTGCGTCAGGAGCTGGCGGAGGCCCGCGGCCAGACGAAGGCGGAGACCGAGCGGCTGCGTACGGAGCTGGAGTCGGCGAAGAAGGAAGCCGAATCGCTTCACCGCAAGCTGCGCGGGGCTCTCAGCGACGTCAAGCGCGGCGAGGCGGCTGTACGCAAGCTCCAGGCCGAGTCGGACACCGCGCGGGCGGAGGGGCAGGCCCAGCTGTCGGCCGCCGAGAGTGAGGCCCGGCGGCTCAAGGCGCGGCTCGGGGAGGCCGAGGCGGCCCTGGAGGCGACGCGGAGAGCGACGCGCGAGGGCCGCAGCGTCGAGGACATGCGGGTACGACTGCTGCTCGACACCGTCCTTGAGGCCACGCAGGGCCTGCGGCGGGAGCTCGCACTGCCGCCTGTGTCCGTGCGGCCCGCCGAGACGGTCGACGCGGTCGAACCGGGACGGATGACACCGAAGGACATCGCGGCCCGGGCGCTTTCCGAGCACGACCCGGCGATCCTCGACCAGCTGCTCGCGCTGCCGCAGGTCCATCTGGTGGTCGACGGCTACAACGTCACCAAGACCGGCTATCCGCAGATGCCGTTGGAGAAGCAGCGGCTCAGGCTGCTCGGGCAGCTCTCGCAGCTCGCCGCGCAGACCGGGGCGGAGGTGACGTGTGTCTTCGACGGGGCCGAGCTGGCCGCGCCGGTGCTGCTCGCGCCGCCGCGCGGGGTGCGCGTGCTCTTCTCCAAGCCCGGCGTCACGGCGGACGAGTTGATCCGCCAGCTGGTGCGCGCCGAGCCGCCGGGCCGGCCGGTCATCGTCGTCTCCACCGACCGTGAGGTGGCCGACGGGATCGCCAAGGCGGGTGCGCGGCCGGTGGCTTCGGTCGTGCTCCTCAAGCGCTTCTCGCACGGCTGACCGGATGCCGCGTACGCCCCATAGGCAACCTAAGCGTCATGCGTAACGTCTGGGTGTGATGCCCGGATTGGCGGGATCTTCACACAACGTAGTGTCAAGTGCGCATTACTGGTGGTGAGTTGTCGGCAAAGAAACGCTCAGTGACCGAGATTTTTCCTGTCAGGATTTGAACTGATCACAAGAAGGTCACTAGGGTCAGGCCTCGAACCTCTGCTCGGGTGATCACTCATTGGGAGTGACGGTGGAGGGGGCCCGCCCGTCGGAGTGATCGGCAGGCGGCTGGAGGAAGAAGGAGCTCGCCTTCGTGGCGTCCCACCGTCGACCCAAGCAGCCGAGCCGCGCCCGTGTGACCGTGCTCACCACCGCCGCGGCCGCAGCCGTCGTCCTCAGCGCGAATGCCGCCAACGCCGCGCCGAGTGAGAAGCCGAGCGTGGACGACGTCAAGTCCCAGGTCGACAAGCTCCAGGACGAGGCCGAGCAGGCCAGCGAGAAGCTCAACGGCGCCACGGAGAAGCAGGACAAGCTCCAGAAGGAGATCGACACTCTCCAGGACAACGTGGCCCGCGGCCAGGAGGAGCTCAACAACCTCCGCGACGGCCTCGGTTCGATGGCCACCGCCCAGTACCGCACCGGCGCCATCGACCCCTCCGTGCAGCTCTTCCTCTCGGCCGACCCGGACGATTACCTCGACAAGGCGTCCACGATGGACCAGTTGAGCAATCAGCAGGTCGAGACGCTGAAGGAGGTCCAGGAGAAGCAGCGCGCGCTCGCCCAGCAGCGTTCGGAAGCCTCCGAGAAGCTCAAGGACCTCGCCACAACCCGCACCGAGCTCGCCAAGAACAAGAAGGAAGTCCAGGCCAAGCTCGCCGAGGCCAACACGCTCCTCAACAGCCTCACGGCCGCGGAGCAGGCAGCCCTCGACGCGAAGGAGGCGCAGGCCAGCACCGCCGCCCAGAACGCCGCCCTCAGCGGCTCCGGTGTCGCCTCCGGCCGGGCCGGCTCCGCGTACGCCGCCGCGCAGTCCGTGATCGGCTCGCCGTACGTCTACGGCGCCTCCGGCCCCTCCTCGTTCGACTGCTCGGGTCTGACCTCCTGGGCCTTCGCCCAGGCCGGTGTGTCCATACCCCGGACCTCGCAGGAACAGGCCAACGCCGGCACCCGGATCTACTCGCAGAGCGACCTGCAGGTCGGCGACCTGGTCATCTTCTACAGCGACCAGCACCACGTCGGCTTCTACGCGGGCAACGGCCAGGTGCTGCACGCCCCGCGCTCCGGCACGGTCGTGCGCTACGAGTCGATCAGCAACATGCCCTTCCAGTTCGGCGTCCGGATCTGACGCACGCGCTTCGAGAAGGCTGTCGCCACGCCGCCCGAACGGGCGAATCGCGGTGACTCCAGCTGACCCCACACCCCGCCGGTGACCTGCGTCTCCGGCGGGGTGTCACGTTGTGTGCCCGCCGGGGTCTTTGGCCAGTGCGTCGTCGCACGGCTACTGTCGGCCGCGTTTCCTCCAACTCAGGGGGAGTGACAGCGGAAGGGAGAGCGGCTACTCGTGGGGTCCCATCGCCGCTTTGCAGCGTCCGGCTTCGACCCGGGCGCCGGCGCCGCCGGTTTCGCCGTCTGCGTGATGTCCGCCGCCGCCGCGGCCCTCGGCGCCGTACCGGCCGCCGCCGTGCCGCAGGACGACACCCGGGCCGAGGTGGACCGCCTGTACGAGCAGGCCGAGAAGGCCACCGAGGCGTACAACAAGGCCGACGAACGTGCCGACTCGCTGCGCGAGGAGGTGAGTGAGGCCCAGGACGAGATCGCCCGGCAGCAGGAGCGGATCAACACCATGCGCGACGCGCTCGGTTCGCTCGCCGGGGCCCAGTACCGCTCGGGCGGTGTCGACCCGTCCCTCGCGCTGCTGTTCTCCGAGGACCCGGACGACTACCTCGACAAGGCCGCCGTCCTCGACCGGATCAACGCCCACCAGGCCGGCGAACTCAAGGAGCTCCAGTTCGCCATGCGCGACCTCGCCCAGCATCGCGAGGAGGCCGCCGGCAAGCTCGCCGAGCTGGAGAAGAGCCGCAAGGCCGTCGCCGACCACAAGCGCACCGTCGAGCGGAAGCTCACCAGGGCGCGGCAGTTGCTCAACGCCCTGCCCGACTCCGTGCGGGCCGCCTATGACCGGGCGTCCCGCTCCGGGCGCTCCGACATGCCCGACTTCGCGGGCACGGCCCCGGCCTCGGGACGCGCGGCCGCCGCCGTCGCCGCGGCCCGCTCCGCGCTCGGCCGCCCGTATGTGTGGGGCTCCAACGGGCCCGGCGGCTTCGACTGTTCGGGCCTCATGCAGTGGTCGTACGGACAGGCCGGGGTCGGTCTGCCGCGCACCTCGCAGGCCCAGCGGTACGCCGGGCGGCAGGTGCCGCTCTCCCAGGCGCAGCCCGGTGACCTGATCGCCTACCGCGACGACGCCAGCCACATCGCGATGTACATGGGCAACGGGCAGGTGATCCACGCGCCCTACCCGGGCGCGCCCGTCCGCTACGACCCCGTGGGCATGATGCCGGTCTCGTCGGTCACCAGGGTCTGACCGCGCGCGAAGGCACCGTACGATCGGGAACGTGGCTGGTCGAAGGCGCGCGTCGCGAGCGGGGCTCTCCCTGGTGCTGCTGCTCGCCGTGCTGGTCGGCTGCGGCGGCGGCGCCCCGGACACCGCGGCGGCCGAGGTGCAGCGGGTCCTCGACCGGCGGTCGGCGGCCGTCCTGGACCGGGACGAGCCGGCGTACCGTGCCACCGAGCAGACGGGCACCCCCCTCACCGAGTTCGGGAATCTCCGCGAGGTGCCGCTGGCGGCCTGGTCGTACCGCGTGACCGGCTTCCACCGTTCCGGCGACCGGGCCACCGCCGACGCCGAGTTGAGCTACCGCGTAGACGGCTACGACAAGGCCCCCGTGACGGCGGCCCGCACCCTTGACCTGATCCGCACCGACGGCACGTGGTACGTCGCCTCGGACAAGCCCGCCAAGGACGCGAGCGAGCAGTTGTGGGAGCAGGGCGCGGTGACGGTCGTACGGGGCGAGCACAGCCTGGTGATGGGGGTCGGCCAGTCGGAGGACCGGCTGCGCACCTATGCGGATCTCGCGGACCGTGCCGTGCCCGCCGTGTCCCGGGCCTGGGGCACCGACTGGTCGGGGCACGACGTCGTGCTCGTACCGAAGTCCGTGGCGGGCATGGCGGGGCTGCTGGGCGCCCCGGCGTCCGGGTACCAGGGCATCGCGGCGGTCACCACCGGCGAGGCGGGGGCCTCCGCGAAGGCGCCCGCGGACCGGATCATCGTCAACCCCGACGCGTACGGCATCCTCGGCGACCTCGGTAAACAGGTCGTCCTCACCCACGAGACCACCCATGTCGCCACCCGCACCCACACCACAGCCGCCACACCGCTGTGGCTCTCCGAGGGCTACGCGGACTGGGTCGGCTACCTCGGCAGCGGACGCACCGCCGCACAGATCGCCCCGGAGCTGGAGCGCGCCGTCGCGGACGGGCAGGTGCCTGCCGCGCTGCCGGACGACGCGGCCTTCGGGTTCAGCGGGGACGCGGCGCAGCTGGCGCAGGCGTACGAGGGTGGCTGGCTGGCCTGCCGGCTGATCGCCGACCGCTGGGGCGAGGTCCGCCTCAACGACTTCTACCGGGCCGTGGGCGGGCACGACAAGCGGGCGGGAGCGGTGGAGGACGCGCTGCGGGACGTGCTGGACACCACGCCGGAGAAGTTCACGGAGCAGTGGCGGGAGTATCTGCGGGCGCAGTTGGGCTGACCGTGGTGCGGCGGGACGTGTTCAGCTCTCCAGCTGTGCGATGGCTTCCGCCAGCCACTTCCGCTCCGCCTCGCCCGTCGCCCGCGCCACCCGGAGCATGCCCTGCCGGAAGAGGTCGCCGGTCTCCTCCGCCCGTACGGGCTTGCCGTCCCGGTAGAAGAAGCTCGCGGGCGTGTCCAGGAACTCCTGGCGGCGGCGCAGGACCGCGGCCTGTTCGCGGGGGTCGGGCAGGTGGCGCAGGAAGGCCAGCAGCGTGTTGAAGCGGACCTGGTCGGTGATCTCCGTCTGCTTGGGGTGGCGCAGTCGCTCCAGGAGGTCCTCGCGGCCCCGGTCGGTGAGCGACAGGATGCGGCGCGGGGCCGCGCTGCTGCCCGGCTCCGCGTGCTGGTCCAGCTTGCCCGCGGTGATCAGGCGCGTGATCGCCGGGTAGAGCGCGCCGTCGCTGACCGGGCGGACGTGACCGCTCAGCGCCTTGATCCGCTCCTTCAACTCGTAGCCGTGCAGGGGCTCTTCGGACAGGAAGCCCAGGATCGACAGCTCCAGCATGCGCGGCTCCTTGGTGACGATGCGGCCGGTATTGACGATTGCGAGTCCTCGCACCGACATGCTATCTCTTATCGAGCTACCTCGAAGCGATGTAGCTCGTATCGATGTACGTGAGGTCGAATCGAGGGAGCCGTGTGAACGCCCATCGCAAGCAGCTCATAGCGCTCGCCCACCCCGTCTACCTCTCCCTGCTCGCCTCCGTCGCCGCCGGGATCATCAACACCGTCTGGGTCTCCCGGCTCGGCGGCGCCGCCGTGGCCGCCGTCGCCGTCGCGACCAACGCCGAGAACGTGCTGCTCGGCGTCGCCCTGGTCTTCGCCTCCGGTACGACCGTCCTGGTCGCGCACGGCAGAGGGGCCCGGGATCCGGGCGCGGTCCGGGCGGCCGTCCGCGGAGGATGGGCGCTGTTCGCGGCGGTCACGCCGGCGGTCGCCGTCGGCGGATACCTGTTGCGGGAGCCGCTGGCCCGGCTCGTGCTGGGCGGCGACGGACGCGCCCTGCCCCTAGCCGTCGGGTACTTGGCGATCTCCCTGCCGGGGATCACCGTCTTCTTCGCCCAGAACCTCCTCGACGGCATCCTGAAGGGCACCGGCGACACCCGCACCCCGATGCGCCTGGCCCTGCTGGCCAACGGTCTGATCCTCGGACTCGACCCGCTGCTCATCCACGCGTACGGCGTCCAGGGCGCCGCCCTCTCGACCGTGCTGTGCCGCTGCGTGGCCCTGGCGGTCGGGCTGGTCGCCCTGCGCCGCAACACGCTGTTGCGGGAGTCGGCCGCCTTTCCGCCCTCGGAGGCCACCGGAGCCGCCCTCCGGCGCACCCTGACGACCGGGCTGCCGATGTCCGCCGACTTCACCGTGCGGCAGGGCGGGGCCCTGGTCCTGGTCGCGATCGTGGCCCGGCTCGGGGTGACGGCGGTGGCCGCGTACTCCATCGCGTACAAGGTCATGTACGTCGCGACCATGGCGTTCTACGCGGTCCGGCAGGCCGCCTCGATCCACACGGCGCACCTGCGGGGCACGGGCCATGACGAGCGCGGCGCCGTCGGACGGCAGGCCGTACTCGTCTCGGGGGCGGTCGGGCTGCTCGCGGTGGCTCTGCTCGGCGTCCTCGCCCCCTGGATCATGGCGGCCTTCGGCGCCGGACCCGAGGTCGCCCGGGACGGGACGCTCTTCCTGCGCTGCGTCGGGCCCTACCTGCTGCTGATGGCCTGCTTCATCGCGTTCGGCGGGGTCTACGAGGGGAGCGGCCGGGCATCGCTGCTGCTACGGGTGACGCTGCTCGGGACGGCCGTCCAACTCCCGCTCGCCTACGCCCTGTCGGGGCTCGGGCTGCCCGGGATCTGCCTCGCCCTCGCGCTGTCCATGATGGTGCAGTGTGCCGTTCTCCGGGGAGGGGCGGGGCGTCAGGAGGACACCGAGGTCTCCTTGGTGCGGGCCGCCTGAGCGGGCAGCGCAGGGGCGGGCCGGGACACCGTGTCGCGCCACAGGGCCACCGCGCCGGTCACGGCGGCGATCACCAGCAGGCCGTTGCGGACGAACAGGAGGGTGACGCCGAGACCGTCGCTGACCACGACGTGCGAGAACCAGATCGGGAACTCCAGGACCGTCACGAACGACGCGATCAGCACCAGGCCGACCGGCACCGTCATCCGGCTGGCACGGAAGCACAGGCAGACGGCCGCGAGCCCGACCAGCCACACCATGTACTGCGGGCTGATCACCCGGCTCGTGGTCGTGAACATCAGCACCGCCACGAACGCGGCGTCGGCGAGCGTGTGCGTCAGGAACCGCTTGGCGCACAGCCGCCACAGCAGCAGCCAGCCGAAGGCGACCGCCGTGAGCACCAGCGCCAGCGTGCTCACCAGGTCGACGCCCGGGCCGAGGAACTCCACGGAACCGTAGTTGAGCAGCACCTGGCCGTCCCAGCCGTACTGCCGGGCCACATGGAAGACGAGGGACCCGAGCGACTCCACCTCGGTGCCGCGGTCGCGCTGGAAGGTCAGGAACGCGAAGGCGCCGGGCATCGACACCGCGAACAGCACCGCGATCCCCGCCGTGGAGACCGCCGCCGCGGCCCACGCACGGCGCCTGACGGCCCCCACCAGCAGCAGCACCGGCCACACCTTCAGCATCGCCCCGAAGCCCACCAGCGCCCCCATCACCCGCGGATGACGCGCCCCGGCGAGCAGCGCCGCCACCGCGACGGCCGTCACCATGACGTCGTAGCGCGCGTACACGGTCGGCCCGAGCAGCGGCACACCCACCACCCACACCCAGGCGCCGCGCAAGGACCTGCCGGAGCGCCCTCCCGCGTACTGGAGAAGCCCGAACACCACGACGTCGGCGACGAAGGCCAGCACGAAGAAGGCGTGCTCGTAGTCGAGGAAGGGCAGCAGGCCGGGGGAGAGGATCGGCAGGGCGGCGGCCGGCGGGTACTGCCAGGTGACGTCGTCCAGCGGGAAGGTGCCCGTGCGCAGAACCTCGTACCAGCCCCGGTAGATCACGGAGACGTCGCTGGTGACGTCCGGGCCCGGGAAGACGAGGAACCTGAAGACGAAGAGCAGCAGTAGCAGCCTGGTCAGGCCCCAGATTCCCGTCAACGCGTACGGGAACCTCGCCCCCTTTGCGCCCGTCATGCGTACCTGGCCCTCGTTCGTCCGGATCTCGCGAGGCGGCGATGCTCCGCGGAGGTGTTTTGGCGGGGTCATGATGGCGCGCGATGTTGTGCGGGAGCCATCAAGCGCGGCCGTACGGAGCTGTGAGTATAGGTTCGATAGTGTCGAACACGATGCACAAGACCCTGATCGTGACGAACGACTTCCCGCCCAGGCCCGGCGGCATCCAGGCATTCCTGCACAACATGGCGCTGCGCCTGGACCCCGAGCGGCTCGTCGTCTACGCCTCCACCTGGAAGCGGGGCCGCGAGGGCACCGAGGCGACCGCCGCCTTCGACGCCGAGCAGCCCTTCACCGTCGTACGGGATCGCACGACGATGCTGCTCCCCACTCCCGCCGTCACGCGGCGCGCGGCCGGGCTGCTGCGGGAACACGGCTGTACGTCGGTGTGGTTCGGGGCGGCGGCCCCGCTCGGCCTGATGGCGCCCGCGCTGCGCAGGGCGGGCGCGCGGCGGCTGGTGGCCACCACACACGGGCACGAGGCCGGGTGGGCCCAACTGCCCGCCGCACGTGGCCTGTTGCGCCGGATCGGCGAATCCACGGACACCATCACGTATCTCGGGGAGTACACGCGCTCCCGGATCGCCGGTGCGCTGACCCCCGAGGCGGCCGGGCGGATGGTCCAACTGCCGCCCGGCGTCGACGAGAAGACCTTCCACCCGGGCTCCGGCGGCGCCGAGGTCCGCGCCCGGCTCGGGCTCACCGACCGCCCGGTCGTCGTCTGCGTCTCGCGGCTCGTCCCGCGCAAGGGACAGGACACCCTCATCCTCGCGATGCCGCGCATCCTGGCCGAGGAGCCGGAGGCGGTGCTGCTGATCGTCGGAGGCGGGCCGTACGAGAGGGAGCTACGAAGGCTCGCGCACGAGACCGGTGTCACCGACTCGGTCCGCTTCACCGGCGCGGTGCCCTGGTCGGAGCTGCCGGCCCACTACGGCGCGGGGGATGTCTTCGCGATGCCCTGCCGTACGCGGCGCGGCGGCCTCGACGTGGAGGGGCTCGGCATCGTCTATCTGGAGGCGTCGGCGACCGGTCTGCCCGTTGTCGCGGGGGACTCCGGGGGCGCGCCCGACGCGGTGCTGGACGGTGAGACGGGGTGGGTCGTCCGCGGGGGTTCGCCCGAGGAGGCCGCCGACCGGATCGTCGCCCTGCTCGGCGACTCCGAGCTGCGCCGGCGGATGGGGGAGCGGGGGCGGGAGTGGGTCGAGGAGAAGTGGCGGTGGGATCTGCTGGCGGGGCGGTTGCGGGAGTTGCTTTAGCGGCGGTGGGGGTGCCGCTTGTCGGCTTCCGGCGACTGCGGGTGGTTGTGGGTTGCTCGCGTAGTTCCCCGCGCACCTGAAGGCGTGCTCCTGCGGAGGCGCCCTGAAGGGGCGCGGGGAACTGTGCGACCAGCCACGCACGGCCGGTGGGTCGTCATCGAACCCCCGCCCCTACGGCGGGAGTTCGTTTCTGGGGCGTCAGCCCCGATAGATCGCCTCGATCTCGTCGGCGTAATCCTTCGCCACCACGTTCCGCTTGAGCTTCAGCGAGGGCGTGAGATGCCCCGACTCCTCGGTGAACTGGGAGTCGAGGATCCGGAACTTCCGTACCGACTCCGCCTTCGACACCGCCGCGTTGCCGTCGTCGATCGCGCTCTGGATCGCGGCCAGCAGGTCCACGTCCTCGCGCAGCGACGCCGCGGTGGAGCCGGCCGGCTTGCCGTGCTCGGCGGCCCAGCGGCCCAGGAACTCGTCGTCGATGGTGATCAGCGCGCCGACGAACGGGCGCCCGTCGCCGACCACCATGCACTCCGCGACCAGCGCGTGCGCCCGGATGCGGTCCTCGATCACGGCCGGGGCGACGTTCTTGCCGCCCGCGGTGACGATGATCTCCTTCTTGCGGCCGGTGATCCGGAGATAGCCGTCCTCGTCGAGGGTGCCGATGTCACCGGTGTGGAACCAGCCGTCGGCAAGGGCCTCGGCGGTCGCGGCCTCGTTGTTCCAGTACCCCTTGAACAGGTGCTCGCCGTGCAGCAGCACCTCGCCGTCGTCCGCGATCCGCACCACCGAACCGGGCAGCGGCTGGCCGACCGTG
Organism: Streptomyces sp. NPDC087263; assembly: GCF_044744645.1. NCBI lineage: Bacteria > Bacillati > Actinomycetota > Actinomycetes > Kitasatosporales > Streptomycetaceae > Streptomyces > Streptomyces sp. NPDC087263. Next base: position 252,195 of record NZ_JBIUYT010000001.1, on the reverse strand, counting down.
CCGATCTTCTGGCGGTCCCACGGGTTGAAGGCGGTGGCCGCGCAGGACTCGGTCAGGCCGTAGCCCTCCAGGACCGTGAAGCCGATGCCGCGGAAGAAGTGCCCGAGGCGCTCGCCGAGCGGGGCGCCGCCGGAGATGGCGAACTCGCCCTTGCCGCCGAGCACCGCCCGCAGCTTGCTGTAGACGAGCTTGTCGAAGGTCCGGTGCTTGATCTTCAGACCGAGGGACGGGCCCGCGGGGGTGTCCAGCGCGCGACTGTACGCGATCGCCGTGTCCGCCGCCTTGTCGAAGATCTTGCCCTTGCCGTCCGCCTGCGCCTTGGCGCGCGCCGAGTTGTAGACCTTCTCGAAGACGCGCGGCACACCGAGGATCATCGTCGGCCGGAACGAGGCCAGCTCGTCGGTGAGGTTCTTGATGTCGGGAACGAGGCCCAGCTTGATCGGCGCCATCATCGGCGCGACCTGGACCAGGCGTCCGAAGACGTGCGCGAGCGGCAGGAAGAGGAGCACCGAGCTCTCGCCCGTACGGAACAGGGGGCGCAGCCGCTCCACGACGTTGCCGCACTCGGCGAAGAAGCTGCGGTGGGTGAGGACGCACCCCTTGGGGCGGCCGGTCGTCCCGCTCGTGTAGACGATGGTGGCCGGGTCGTCGGCCTTGGCGAGCGAGCTGCGCGCCTCGACCGCCTCGTCGGTGACGTCCTTACCGGCGCGGCCCAGCTCCTCGACGCCGCCGCCCTCGATCTGCCACACCTGCTTCAGCGCGGGCAGCCGGTCGCGCACCGACTCCACGGAGGCCGCGTGAGCGTCCAGCTCGACGATGCAGGCGGTCGCGCCCGAGTCGCTGAGGATCCACTGCACCTGCTCCGCCGAGCTGGTCTCGTACACCGGCACGGTGACCGCGCCCGCACTCCAGATCGCGAAGTCGAGCAGCGTCCACTCGTAGCGGGTACGGGACATCAGGCCGACCCGGTCACCGGGCTCCACGCCCGACGCGATCAGCCCCTTGGCCGCGGCCCGCACCTCGGCGAGGAAGGCGGTGGCGGTGACATCCGTCCACGTGCCGCCCACCTTGCGGGTGATGACGGCGACGTCGGGATGCTGCGCGGCGTTTCTACGGACGATGTCGGTCAGATTTCCGTCCGCAGGGACCTCGTACAAAGCCGGAAGGCTGAACTCGCGCAAGACTGCTGCTCCTCATTGGGCGCCGACGCCACGACTCTGTGTGCTGCGACGGCGCGGTCCAAGGCTTGGGCAGGCACCCAGGGAGATCACTGTTGAAATCCTGAGTACGACTGGACTGCCCGGACGTTACCCGTCGGTATGCCTTCTTCGACAGGGGGGTCGGACGAGATGTTCGCCGTGTCACACAGGTTGGTATTCCTTGGCGCACAGTAGTCCACGGCTTTCTTCACTGGCCAGTAATCACTGGTCCATCCCGCTCCTGTTCACCCATGCCGCACACGCCTACCCTTGATCGTCATGGCACCCACACCAGGCGGTAACGGCAGGACGCGCGTCCATGTGGTCAGTGACGTACACGGCAACGCCCGTGACCTGGCCAGGGCCGGCGACGGCGCGGACGCGCTGATCTGCCTCGGTGACCTCGTGCTCTTCCTCGACTACGCCGACCACTCGCGCGGCATCTTCCCCGATCTCTTCGGCGTCGAGAACGCGGACCGCATCGTCGAGCTGCGCACCGCCCGCCGCTTCGAGGAGGCGCGGGACTTCGGGGCCCAGCTGTGGGCCGGCATCGGCACGGGCCGGGCGACCGCCATCGAGAAGGCGGTGCGCAAGCAGTACGCCGACCTGTTCGCCGCTTTCCCGACACCGACGTACGCCACATACGGCAATGTCGACATGCCGGTTCTGTGGCCGGAATACGCCGGACCCGGCACGACGGTGCTCGACGGCCAGCGGGTGGAGATCGGCGGCCGGACCTTCGGCTTCGTCGGCGGGGGACTGACGACACCCATGCGCACGCCCTACGAGATCAGCGACGAGGAGTACGCGGCGAAGATCGAGGCCGTCGGCGAGGTCGACGTGCTGTGCACCCACATCCCGCCCGAGGTGCCGGAACTGGTCTACGACACGGTGGCGCGCCGCTTCGAACGCGGCAGCCTGGCTCTCCTCGACGCGATCCGCCGTACCCGGCCCCGCTACTCGCTCTTCGGTCACGTCCACCAGCCGCTGGCACGGCGGATGCGGATCGGGGCGACCGAGTGCGTGAACGTGGGCCACTTCGCGGGCTCCGGGCGGCCGTGGGCCCTGGAGTGGTGAGGGGCCGGGCCTCCTCCTGACCGGTGCGGGTGACGGCACCCCGTCCGGTGCGCGGTAGCCTTCACGCTGCACACACGTGCGCACCACCCTCCCTCACCGGACCGTATCTGGAGGAGCCACGGCGATGGCTGAACACACCAGTTCGAGCATCACGATCGAGGCGGCACCGGCTGATGTCATGGCGGTCATCGCCGACTTCGCCCGTTACCCGGACTGGACCGGCGAGGTGAAGGAGGCGGAGGTACTCGCCACGGACGGCCAGGGCCGCGCCGAGCAGGTACGCCTCGTCATGGACGCCGGTGCCATCAAGGACGACCAGACCCTCGGCTACACCTGGACCGGCGACCACGAGGTCTCCTGGACCCTGGTCAAGTCCCAGATGCTCCGCTCCCTCGACGGCTCGTACATCCTCAAGCCCGCGGGCACCGGCGCCACCCAGGTCACCTACCTCCTCACGGTCGACGTCAAGATCCCCATGCTCGGCATGATCAAGCGCAAGGCGGAGAAGGTCATCATCGACCGCGCGCTGGCGGGCCTGAAGAAGCGGGTGGAGGAGACCAAGTAGCCCAACCAGGCCGTCCGGCGCTGGAGATCGTTGAGCCCGTCCGGCGTTTGAGGACGAGCGCGTTCGGCGCGATACGGGGGTCTGGGGGCGGAGCCCCCAGAAACAAGGGACGGGTAGGGGCGGAGGGGGCGAAAAACGCCTCTACGCCGGCACGGGCGCCGGGTGCCATGCAAACGGGGTTGCACTGAAGCCCTGCCAAGGCGCCCCCGCCAGCCCAGGTACCGTTCACCCTCATGCGCACCATCCTGATCACAGGCCCCGGCGGCTCCGGCCGCACCACCGTCGCCGCGGCCACCGCGCTGAAGGCCGCCCGCAACGGCACCCGCACCCTCGTACTGAGCGCCGACCGCACGGACACCCTGGGCGCCGCCCTCGGCGTACGGACAGGGCCCGCTCCGGCGGAGGCGGGCGACAACCTCACCACCTGGCGCCCCGATGCCACCGAACGTTTCCGCGCCGACCTCACCGCCTTCCAGGACCGCGCCACCACTGCCCTCGACCTCCTCGGCGCCAACCGTCTGGACGCCGAGGAAGTCACCCCCCTGCCCGGCGCCGAGGAACTCGCCCTGCTCCGCGCCCTGCGCGACGCGGCGACCTCGGACACGTACGACCTTCTCGTCGTCGACCTCCCGCCGGCCCCGCAGGCCCTCGCTCTCCTCTCCCTCCCCGAGGAACTCCGCCGCTATCTGCGCCGCCTGCTCCCGGCGGAACGCCAGGCGGCCCGCGCCCTGCGCCCCGTCCTCGGCCGCCTCGCGGGTGTCCCGATGCCCGCCCAGTGGCTGTACGAGACGGCGGCCCGCTGGGACCTCGAACTGGCCGCCGTGGAGGCGGTCGTCGAGGACCGCGCCACGACCGTACGGCTGGTCGCCGACCCGGGTCCGGCCGGCACCGACGCCGTACGCGTCGCCGGCACCGCCCTCGCCCTGCGCGGCCTCTCCGTCGACGCCCTGGTCGCCAACCGTGTGCTGCCGGGTGCCACGAACGACACCTGGCTCGCCGCCCTCGCCGCCCTCGCCGCCCAGCAGCGCAAGGCACTCGACGAGTGGCAGGAGACGTACGACGTCCACGAGGTCCCGCACCGCGGCCACGACCCGCGGGGCACCCACGACCTCGCCGCGCTCCCCGTACCCGGTGTCGTCAACGAGACGCCGCCCCCCGTCGAGTGGCCCCTCCAGGACCGCCTCGCCGACGAGGGCGTCCTCGTCTGGCACATCCCGCTGCCCGGCGCCATACGCGAGGAGCTGGACCTGATCCGGCGCGGCGACGAACTCGTCGTCACCGTCGGACAGTTCCGCCGGATCGTGCCGCTGCCGTCGGCCCTGCGGCGCTGCACCGTGGACGGCGCCGCCCTGCGCGAGGGCGAACTGAGGATCCGATTCGCGCCGGACCCCGGACTGTGGCCGCGCACACGGTGAACCACGTACCTCCGTTCGGGTAACGTCGGAGGGACGAAACGTAGTCAGGAGAACCGCCATGAGCGAAGAGCGCACGCCGTCCGACGCCGCTCAGGAAGCGGCTGGCGAAGTCCGTGCGCCCGACGTCGATGCCGACGCCTGGGCGCACGCGGTGGCCGAGGATCTCGCGGCGGAGAAGGCCCGTCGCCGCGCCCAGTACGGCACACCGCCCGGCTCGGCCGCCGATGAGCTGCGCAAGCTCGTCGACACCGTCGCCGAGAAGCTGTCCGGCCTCCAGTCGCCGCTCCTCGGCGCGGTCGCCGGCGGCGCTGCCCAGCAGGTGGTCAACCAGGTCGTGCAGCAGGCCAAGGCCGCCGTCGAACCCGTCATCGAGCGCAACCCCGATGTCTTCGACCACCTCGCGACCGCGGGCTCCGAGCTGCTCGCCGCCTACCGGTCGGCCGTCGAGGCGCAGGAGCGACGCTGGACGACCCGGGACACGGGCCCTCGCGACGAGGGCACCGGTCCAGGGGAACACATCGACTTGGACTAAAGGCAGCTCGGGTACGGTTGGCCGTAGCGGGGCTCGACCGAAACTGAGGGATTCATGGGACTCACCATCGGCGTCGATATCGGCGGCACGAAGATCGCGGCCGGTGTGGTCGATGAGGAAGGCAACATCCTCTCGACCCACAAGGTGCCGACTCCCACCACGCCGCAGGCGATCGTGGATGCCATCGCCTCCGCGGTGGACGGTGCGCGTGCCGGGCACGAGATCGTGGGCGTCGGTATCGGTGCGGCGGGATACGTGAACCGCCAGCGCTCGACGGTGTACTTCGCGCCGAACATCGACTGGCGGCAGGAGCCGCTGAAGGCCGAGGTCGAATCGCGCGTAGGGCTGCCGGTCGTCGTGGAGAACGACGCCAACGCGGCCGCGTGGGGCGAGTACAGGTTCGGCGCGGGCAAGGGCCACCGGAACGTCATCTGCATCACGCTGGGCACGGGTCTCGGCGGCGGCATCATCATCGGCAACAAGCTGCGCCGCGGGCACTTCGGTGTGGCCGCCGAGTTCGGGCACATCCGGATGGTGCCGGACGGTCTGCTGTGCGGGTGTGGCTCGCAGGGGTGCTGGGAGCAGTACGCCTCCGGGCGGGCGCTCGTCCGGTACGCGAAGCAGCGGGCGAACGCCACCCCCGAGAACGCGGAGATCCTGCTCGCGCTGGGGGACGGCAGCCCCGACGGCATCGAGGGCAAGCACATCTCGGTCGCCGCGCGCCAGGGTGACCCGGTCGCGGTGGACTCCTACCGTGAGCTGGCCCGCTGGGCCGGTGCGGGCCTTGCCGATCTGGCCTCGCTCTTCGACCCGTCCGCCTTCATCGTGGGTGGCGGTCTGTCGGACGAGGGCGAGCTGGTTCTCGACCCCATTCGTAAGTCGTACAAGCGGTGGCTGGTGGGGGGCAACTGGCGTCCCGTCGCCGATGTCATCGCCGCGCAGCTCGGGAACAAGGCGGGGCTTGTGGGGGCGGCGGATCTGGCCCGGGAGCCGGACCCGATCATGTGACGTTCGTTTGCTGTGTGATGTGCGCCCGCTGTCCCCACTCCGGGGGCGGCGGGCGTTGTCGTGCGTCTTGTGCGCCTGCTACGTCGTCGTGGGGCGGGGCCGCGCCGGTACATCCGCCCGCATCCGAACGGATCTGCTGTGGGTTCGAGGGAGCTGTTTCTTTTTGATCCGTTCGGATGCGGGCATTTGATGTACCGACACGGCCCCTTCCGTGCGTGGGCGGCTGCGGGCGCGGGGCGTGCCGGGTGCTCGGGGGCTGTGTTGTCGTATCTTGATCGTCATGCCGAATAGCTCGTCGAGTGTGGTCAGGTCGTTGCCCAACTCCCTTACCGAGGCCGATGGTTCGGCTGTTGTTCGGGTGCTCAGTTACAACATTCGGTCGATGCGTGATGACACTGATGCGCTCGCGCGCGTCATCGGGGCCTGCTCGCCGGACCTTGTGCTGGTGCAGGAGGCTCCGCGGTTCTTTCGGTGGCGGAAGAAGCTGGCTCGGCTTGCGGCGGCGTCCGGGCAGGTCGTTCTGTCGGGTGGGGGTACCGCGTCCGGGCCTGCGCTGTTGTGCTCACTGCGGGCGACGGTCGAGCGGACCGAGGATGTCCTGCTTCCACTCACGCCCGGGTTGCACCGGCGCGGGTTCGCCACGGCGGTGGTTCGGTTCGGTGGGGTTCGGGTGGGGGTGGTGAGCTGTCATCTCTCGCTGCGGGACGACGAGCGGTATGAGCAGGGCGGCATGCTGCTTGAGCAGGTGGCCCGTCTGGGCACGCCTCACGCTGTTGTGGGGGGCGATCTCAATGAGCGGCCTGATGGGCGCACCTTCAAGCGGCTTGGCGCCGCTCTCCAGGATGGCTGGGCCACCCGGGCCTGGGGTGGTGAGCTGACCTCCAGTGCGGTGGATCCTCATCAACGGATCGACGCGATCTTTGCCACGGAGGGGGTGGAGGTCCTGGGGTGTGGGGTGCCGCTGGGCCTTCCGGGTGTTGCGGAGGCCGATCTTGAGAGGGCGACCGATCACCTTCCGGTGCTGGCCGCCCTCCGGGTGCCGGCTGCTGTGTAGGGGCTCGGGTCAGACCACCGCGCCCCGGCCGGGGTCGTCCCCGTCCTCGTTGTCGCTCTTCATGCGGGTCACCAGCGTGGCGAAGCCGCCGAGGAAGCCGCCGATGCCGAGGGTGGTGAGCCACCAGGTCATGTCCCAGCCGAGGAGAACGGCCAGCAGGAGCAGGACGGGGCCGCCGAGGACGGCGAGCCAGGCGAACTTGGCCGTGGTGTCGGCCGCGGGCAGCGGGGGCGGCTCGGGTGGCACGAAGTGGCCCTCGTCGTCCTCGTCGAGGTCCTCGTCGGCGGGCTCGGGTGCCTGGAAGTCACGCGGACCGGCGACACCGGGGGCGAAGGCGACCGAGCTGCCGAGGGGCTTGGCGGGTGCGGACTTATCGCCGGAGGTGTCCTCGGAGGTGTCCTCGGTCGTGGTTGCGGCCTTGTCGTCGTTCGTCTCCGGTTCGAGAAGGGCCAGGTCCTCCACCGACTTGAACGGCTTCGCGCCCGGCGGGTCCTTGGGCTCGTCGCCGTACCCGGAGACGATCGCCTGCCACGCGGCCTCCTCGTCGAAGGGCACGTTCTGCTCGTCGCCGAGGGATTCACCGAAGGGCTCGCCCAGGGGCACGCCCTTCTCCTCGGAATCGTCGCGGTCCGCCTCGTGCTCAGCCACCCGTGGCCGTCCCTTCCTGCTGAACCGGTCGACCAGCGTCGGACTCCTTGCCGACGCTGGGTGCGAGCCGGCCGATGAACGCGTAGCTCTCCTCGAAGATCCGGTCCGCGTCGTGGTCCAACGTCGCGACGTGGTAGCTCTGTTCCAGCAGGATCTCCGTCACGTCCGTGGACGACACGCGGCTGAGGACACGCGCCGAGTCGGCGGGCCGCACCACATGGTCGTTCGGGCTGTGCAGAAGCAGCAGCGGCTGGGTGACCTGCGGCAGCTCGCCGTCGACGACCCGGAGGAAGTTCCGCAACGAGTACGCGGCGTGCAGAGGCACCCGGTCGTAGCCGAGCTCCTTGGCACCTTCCTTCGCGATGTCGCTCGTGACCCCCTTCGTAGACCCCACGAAGTGCCGGAGTACCGGAAGGGCGTAGGGCGCCGGGCCGTGCAACTTGTTGAGCGGGTTGACGACGACGATGCCGCTGATCCTGTCGCCGTGCTTCACGGCGAGCCGCAGGGCCAGCGCGCCGCCTGTGGAGAGGCCGAGGACGAAGACCTGCGAACAACGCCCCAGAAGGGCCCGCAGCTCGCGGTCCACCTCCGCGTACCAGTCCTGCCCGCCGGTGAGCTGCATGTCCTCCCAGCGGGTGCCGTGCCCGGGCAGCAACGGCAGCGCGACGGTCAGACCGCGCTCGGCGAGATACTCCGCCCAGGGGCGCAGCGACTGCGGGGAACCGGTGAAACCGTGGCAGAGGAGGACGCCGACCTCTCCGCCTTCATGGCGGAACGGCTCGGCTCCAGGAAGGACCGGCACCTTCGGTCTCCTGTTCATGAGACGGGCGGAATGGGACAAGCGGCAGGGGCAAGACACGACCCCGGGAGTTCGAGGCGTACTTCACCGTACGCGACCGCACCGACACCGACCAGGGTCGTCGGGCCCTTTGACAGTGCTCCGGGTTAAGGTCTGAGCTACTACACAGGAGGCACTCGGTTGATCTACGGCGCAATGAAGTTTTCCATCGGAGGGCCGCTGAAGCTCGCGTTCAGGCCCTGGGTGGAAGGCCTCGAGAACATCCCCGCCGAGGGCCCCGCCATTCTGGCGAGCAATCACCTGTCGTTCTCCGACTCGTTCTTCCTGCCCGCGGTCCTCGATCGCAAGGTGACCTTCATCGCGAAGGCCGAGTACTTCACGACGCCCGGGATCAAGGGCCGGATGACCGCCGCCTTCTTCAAGGGCGTCGGCCAGCTCCCGGTGGACCGCTCCGGTGCGCGCGGTGCGGGCGAGGCGGCCGTCAAGAGCGGTATCGACGTCCTGGAGCGCGGTGAGCTGTTCGGCATCTATCCGGAGGGCACACGCTCGCCCGACGGCCGGCTCTACCGCGGTAAACCCGGTGGCCTCGCGCGCGTGGCGCTCGCCGGCGGCGCGCCCGTCATCCCCGTCGCGATGATCGACACCGAGAAGATCCAGCCGCCGGGCAAGGTGATGCCCAAGCTGATGCGCCCGGGAATCCGCATCGGCAAGCCGCTCGACTTCAGCCGTTACCACGGCATGGAGCACGACCGTTTCGTGCTGCGCGCGGTGACCGACGAGGTCATGTACGAAATCATGAAGCTCTCGGGCCAGGAGTACGTCGACATCTACGCGACGGCCGCCAAGCGGCAGATCGTGGAGGCGGCGAAGGTCGAGAAGCAGGCGCACAAGGAAGCCGAGAAGGAAGCCGAACAGGCACAGAAGCAGGCCGCGAAGGCCGCCGCCGAGGTAGAGGTGGAGGCCGAAACCGAAGCCGAGGCCGAAAAGGCGGCTGCTGAGGCTGCCGAGAAGGAACGGGCCGGTTCCTAGCCGCGTTCGTCAGCGGCGTGGGGTGTGGGGTATGGGGTGGGGGACATGACCAAGCGTGAGCGAGTCATGAGGATGTCGGTCGAGCAGCCGCTGTGGCGTGCGCTCAGCGGCTACCGCTTGCTGACGATGGTGTACGCGATCGGGCTCTTCGTCACCGCCTACGACACGTTCGCGCGGCCCTGGGTGGCCATCGCGTACTTCGCCGTGCTGGTGGTGTGGACCGTCGCGACGCTGCCCAGGGTCGCCAACGCGGCCAGTTGCACCAAGCGCTTCCTCGCCGCCGACCTCACCATCGCGCTCGTCGGCATCCTGCTCACCCGGGTCGCCGACGACGCGGCCCGGATACAGGCCGGCGGTCCGACGCTGCCGTCGATATGGACCGCGGGCTCCGTCCTGGCATTCGCGATCAAGGGCGGCTGGCGCTGGGCGGCGTTCGCCTCCACGCTCGTCGCGGTCGCCAACCTCGTCCAGCGCGGCGCCCCGACCCGGGACACCATCCACAACGTGCTCCTCGTCTGGGTCGCCTCCATCGCCATCGGGTACGTCGTCGAGGTCGCCCGCGCCTCCGAGCGCACCCTCGCCCGCGCCCTGGAGATCGAGGCCGCCACCCGCGAACGGGAGCGTCTGGCCCGCGACATCCACGACGGCGTACTCCAGGTCCTCGCCATGGTCCAGCGCCGCGCCTCCGCCCTCGGCGGCGAGGCCGCCGAGCTCGGCCGGATGGCCGGCGAGCAGGAGGTGGCGCTGCGCACGCTGGTCTCGGGCGGCCTGGTGCCCGTCTCCCGGGTGTCCGAGGACGCGGCGCTCGGTGCCCTCGTACGCGCCGTCGACGAACCGGACGACGAGAACCCCGGGGGCCCCGTCGACCTGCGCGCGCTCCTGGCCCCATACGCCACCGCGCGCGTGACGCTCTCCGAGCCAGGCGCGGCCGTGCCGCTCGCCCCGGCCGCCGCCCGGGAGCTGACCGCGGCTGTCGGGGCGGCCCTGGACAATGTCCGCAAGCACGTAGGCGAAGACGCCCGCGCCTGGATCCTGGTCGAGGACGAGCCGGACACGGTGATCGTGACGGTACGCGACGAGGGCCCCGGCATCCCGGAGGGGCGGCTCGCTCAGGCCGAGGGTGAGGGGCGGCTCGGCGTCGCCCTGTCGATCCGCGGCCGGCTGCGCGAGATCGGCGGCGCGGCCGAGCTGATCTCGGTCCCGGGACAGGGCACGGAAGTCGAGCTGAAGGTACCGAAAGCGGCGGGGTCGGAGTCGGAGGGGGATCCTGAAGCGCCGATGGGTTCGCTGGGTTCGATGGGTTCCAAGGGTTCACGGGGGAAGGCGGAGCGGGCATGAGTGAGCAGGGCAAAGGGCCGATCAGGGTCATGGTGGTGGACGATCACCCGATGTGGCGGGACGCCGTCGCGCGCGACCTCGCCGAGGCCGGGTTCGACGTGGTGGCCACCGCGGGCGACGGTGAACAGGCCGTGCGCCGCGCCCAGGCCGCCGCACCCGACGTCCTCGTGCTCGATCTGAACCTGCCCGCCAAGCCCGGAGTCCAGGTCTGCAAGGAGCTGGTCGGAGCCAACCCGGTGCTGCGCGTCCTCGTCCTGTCGGCCAGCGGTGAGCACGCCGACGTCCTGGAGGCGGTCAAGTCCGGCGCGACGGGCTATCTGCTCAAGTCGGCGTCCACGGAGGAGCTGATCGACGCGGTGCGCCGCACGGCCGTCGGCGATCCGGTGTTCACGCCGGGCCTCGCGGGCCTGGTCCTCGGCGAGTACCGCCGCCTCGCCTCGGACCCCGGGCCCGCCACGGGCGGCGACCAGCCAAGGGCCCCGCAGCTCACCGACCGCGAGACCGAGGTGCTCCGCCTGGTCGCCAAGGGCCTCAGCTACAAACAGATCGCCGAGCGCCTGGTCATCTCCCACCGCACCGTCCAGAACCACGTGCAGAACACCCTGGGCAAGCTGCAGCTCCACAACCGGGTCGAGCTGGTCCGCTACGCGATCGAGCGCGGCCTCGACGAGGTGTAGGGCTCGCGCACATGTGCCCGTCGTCCACCTTCGGGTGACGGCAGGTGATCAACACCCGCACAATTCACCGGAATTGACCTTCCGCACCATGCCGAAGTGACCTGGATCACTATTAGCGTGAGTCCCATCAGCCAACCATGGCGAAGGGACTTTTCCATGCGGGTCGGAGTACTGACCGGAGGCGGCGACTGCCCCGGGCTCAACGCCGTCATCCGGGGCATCGTCCGCAAGGGCGTGCAGGAGTACGGCTATGACTTCGTCGGTTTCCGGGACGGCTGGCGGGGGCCGCTCGAAGGAGACACCGTCCGGCTCGACATCCCCGCCGTGCGCGGCATCCTGCCCCGCGGCGGCACCATCATCGGCTCCTCGCGCACCAACCCGCTCAAGGTCGAGAACGGCATCCGCCGGATCAAGGAGACGCTCGCCAAGCAGGGCGTCGGGGCGCTCATCGCGATCGGCGGCGAGGACACGCTGGGCGTCGCAGCTCGCCTCACCGACGAGTTCGACGTTCCCGTCGTCGGCGTACCGAAGACCATCGACAACGACCTGTCCGCCACCGACTACACCTTCGGCTTCGACACCGCCGTCAACATCGCCACCGAGGCGATCGACCGGCTGCACACCACCGCCGAGTCGCACATGCGGGTGCTCGTCTGCGAGGTGATGGGCCGGCACGCGGGCTGGATCGCCCTCCACTCGGGCCTCGCCGGCGGCGCGAACGTCATCCTCATCCCCGAGCAGCGTTTCGACGTGGAGCAGGTCTGCTCCTGGGTGACCTCCCGTTTCAGGGCCTCGTACGCCCCGATCGTGGTCGTCTCCGAGGGCGCCATGCCCAAGGACGGCGACGTGGTCCTCAAGGACGGTTCGCTCGACTCCTTCGGGCATGTCCGGCTCTCCGGTGTCGGCGAATGGCTGGCCAAGGAGATCGAGAGGCGCACCGGCAAGGAGGCCAGGACCACGGTCCTCGGGCACGTCCAGCGCGGCGGTACCCCCAGCGCCTTCGACCGCTGGCTCGCCACCCGCTTCGGCCTGCACGCCATCGAAGCCGTCCGGGACGGCGACTTCGGCAAGATGGTCGCCCTGCGCGGCACGGACATCGTCCGCGTCCCCATCGCGGAGGCCACGGCCAAACTGAAGACGGTGGACCCCAAGCTCTACGAGGAGGTAGGCGTCTTCTTCGGCTGAGCGGGGCATCCCCCCGCCCTCGCACCGCCGGTGTACGGGAGGGGATGGGGGTGTCGGCTGAGCCGGGCGTCCCCATGTCCCGCACCCGTCGGCGTACCGGAGGGGATGGGGGTGTCGGCTGAGCCGGCGGCCCCACGCCCCGCACCCGTCGGCGTACCGCAGGGCACGGGGTGTCGGCTGAGCCGGCATGTCCACGCCCCGCACCCGCCGGCGCACCGGAGGACACGGGGTGTCGGCTGAGCCGGGCATCCCCCCGCCCCGCACCCGCCGACGCACCGGAGGGGACGGGGCGGGGACGTCCGCCCGCAGCGGCTGGCGCGTCAACGCCGCCAAGTCGGTGAGCAGCCGATTCCGCGCCAGACCGAGGACGGATGCCCCCGCCCCGGCCCCGCCCCGAACATCACGGCAGGCGAGGCCTGGTCGACCGGAGGCCGGAACCACGCGCGCACCCCCTCCCCCTCCCCGTACATGCGCCGGCACCAGACAATTCCGGCAACCACCCGGAGGGCCTCGTGGAGATCCCGGCCTCCGGCGTCCAGTCCGACGAGAAGCCTCCGATCCAGCAGGCCTTCGCGGGACACCACGACGTCCGCTGCCTCGACGCCCTCCTGACCGAGGACACCGCTCACCTCGCGGCCGGCCACGAGATCATCGACACCACCCTGGGCAACGTCCCCGACTACACCGCGGGCCGCCGCTCGGCGAACGTGCTGGTCTCGCGCAACTGACCCAGCAACTCCCGCACGATCCCGGCGCCGCGCAGCGACAGCACCGACTCCGGGTGGAACTGCACACCCGCGAACCCAGGCCCGCGCAGCGCATGCACCTCACCGGTCCCGCCGCGGCTGACCTCGACTCCATGAGCCGACAGCTCGGCCGCCGCCTCGTCGTCGCAGCGCGCCACGAAGCTGTTGTAGAAGCCGACGGTCTCCGTCCGCCCGAAGAGGTCGATCGCGGTCTGCGCGCCCTGGTAGGGCACCTCCTTGCGGACGATCTCCAGCCCCAGCTCGGCCGCGATCAGCTCATGGCCGAGGCAGACCCCGAGCACGCCGTGGCCGTGCGTGCGCAGAACCTCGGCCGTCAGCTCGCGCAGGAAACGCATCTTGGGGTCGTGCACATCGCACGGATCGCCCGGCCCGGGGCCCAGCACGAGCGGCCCCTCGTGCCGCGCGACCGCCTCCCGCAGCCCCGGCTCGTCGTACCGCCGCACCGTCACGTCAAGACCTGACGACCGCAGCACATGCGCGAGCATCGCCGTGAACGTGTCCTCGCCGTCCACGACCAGCGCGTGCCCTTCCAGCGCGTCGGTCCGCTCCTGCATCCGCAGCCAGAACGGCGCGAGCGAGGCCCGTCGTCCGTCGAGCGCCGCCCGTACCCGCGGATCGTCGGCCAGTTGCGGCCGTACGCCCTCCTCGCGCGGCCTGCCGTCCAGGACCCCCAGCGCCGCGAGTACCCCCGCCGCCTTCGCATGGGTCTCGGCGACCTCGCTCGCGGGATCCGATCCCCGTACGAGGGTGGCGCCGACCGGCACCCGCAGCCGCCCCGCCGCGTCGATGTCGGCGGTCCGGATGAGGATGGGGGAGTCGAGAGTCTGGGCGCCGACAGCACCTTCCGGCCCTCCGGTAGCACCTTCCGGCCCTCCGGTAGCACCCTCCCGCCCGTCGACAGCACCTTCCCGCCCGTCGACAGCCTCTTCCCGCCCGCCACCCGCGTACCGCCCGATGAGCGCCAGCGCGCCCGCGTAGTAGCCCCGCCCGCCGACCTCGTGCCGCTCGATGACCCGGCAGGCGTTCTGCACCGGTGACCCGGTCACGGTGGCGGCGAACATGGTCTCGCGCAGCACATCCCGTACGTCCAACGAGGAGCGGCCCCGCAACTCGTACTCCGTGTGCGCGAGATGGGCCATTTCCTTGAGCCGTGGCCCGATCACCACCCCACCCATGTCACCGACGGTGCACATCATCTTGAGCTCCTCGTCGACGACCATCGAGAGCTCCTCGATCTCCTTGCCGTCGGCGAGGAAGCCGAGCAGACCCTCGGGCGTCGGACCCCCGGCCGGGTAGCGGTACGTCCCGCTGATCGGGTTCATGACGACCGTGCCGCCCGACATCCGCACATGCACCTCGGGGCTCGCCCCGACCAGCGTCCGCTCCCCGGTGTGCACGACGTACGTCCAGTACGCGCCCCGCTCGCCGACGAGCAGCCGCCGGAAGAGGGCCAGGGCGTCGGCCTTCCCGAACCCCGGGATCTCACCCTCGTACGTCCGCCGGATGACGAAGTTCGCGCCCTCGCCGCTCCCGATCTCCTCGCGCAGGACGCGTCCGACGATCCCGGCGTACTCCTCGTCGCCGACGTCGAAGCCACCGCCCTCGACCCGCACCTCGTGCGACGGCAGCTCCGCCAGGGCCCGTTCCAGCGGCAGTTCGTACGTCTCCTCCGGGGTCAGCACCGCGAGCGGCGTGCCGTCGTCGCGGACGTCGAAGCCGCGCTCCCTGATCTGGCGGTAGGGGATCAGCACGAGGCCCTCGTCGGGGAGGTCGGCGAGACGGTCGTAGGTACTGACGGGGCCCAGCAGGACCTCGACCACCTGGTGGTCACGGCCGGGCGTGCGGCGGCGCAGCAGGGCGAACGGACGGGGATCGTCCAGCAGATCGAGCAGGTTCATCGGTCCTGTTCCTTCTCGGAGAGGTCTGGGTGACTCAGAGAGGAACGGCTCCGGAAAACGCCGAAGGCCGCCCCTCGGGCGGCCTTCGCGAAGTCTTGAGTACGCGCAGTCAGCGGGCCGCCGGATGAGCGGTCCACCACCAGGTCTGGATCGAGTGCGCGAACATGCGCCGCACCCTACCCGACGCCGGTGGCCGGGCAACAGCGTGAACCGTGTGAGGACGGGGTTCGGGCTGCCCGGTCGGCGGCCATTGATGGGTTCACAGCCCGATCGAGGAGCCCGACCTAGGAGCGAGTCATTCACGCAGTTCGTTCACCCCTGTCCCGCCGGAGCGGCGCACGCGCGCTCACGGCCCTCGCCACCGCCGCGGTCCTTGCCGCCGGCTGGCCCGGCACCGCCCTGTCCGCCCCGCGTCCGGCCGAATCCGACGACATCAGCCAGGTCCGCTACCGCGGCCACGAGTTCGCCGTCCCCGCCTCCTGGGAGGTCGTGGACCTGGAGAAGAACCCGGACGCCTGTGTCCGCTTCGACCGCCACGCCGTGTACCTCGGCACGCCCGGGGGCCGGCAGGACTGCCCGGCGCGCCTGCGGGGACGTACCGAAGCGCTCCTCATCCAGCCCGCCACCACCGCCGGAAGCGCCGTCACCGAGAACCGCACGGCCCGCACCTACCGGGCCACCGCCGACCGCATCGCCGTGACCGCCGCGTACGGCGACGACCGCGGCAGCATCCAGCGGATCCTGCGCAGCGCCGGTCTGCCCGTCGCGACCGCGCAGGCCGAACAGGCCGCGGCGCCCGTCCCCGCGGACGCCACGTCCTTCAGGGGCGAGGGCTTCGACGCCTGCACCGCGCCGAGCCAGTCCGCGATGAACGCCTGGCGGGACGCGTCCGAGTACGGCGCCGTCGGCATCTACATCGGCGGACTCAACCGCGCTTGTGCCCAGCCGAACCTGACCGCCGCCTGGGTGCGCGCGCAGTACGCCAACGGCTGGCGCTTCATCCCGCTGTACGTGGGCCGACAGCCCTCCTCCGACGGCGGCAGCTGCGCCGGAGGCTGTGCCTCGATCACCGACCCGGTGCCGCAGGGCACCGCGGCCGCCGACGACGCGGCCAAGCAGGCCGCCGCGCTGGGCCTCGGCAAGGGTTCGGTGATCTACAACGACCTGGAGCACTACGCCCGCGGCGGCACGGTGACCACCCGGGTGCTGGCCTACATCGACGCCTACACCGAGCGCCTGCACCAGCTCGGCTACCGCTCCGGCGCCTACGGCAGCGTCTCCTCCCTGATCACCGACCTGGTGGCCAAGGCGCAGAACATCACCCCGCCCGACGTGATCCACTTCGCCCGCTGGAACTACGAGTCGACGACCACGGACTCGGCGATCCCCGCGAGCCTGTGGCCCAAGCACCAGCGGATCCACCAGTACGTCGGCGACACGACCGAGACCCACGGCGGCGTGCGGATCAGCATCGACCGCAACCGGCTCGACGTCGACTAGCCGCCTCCTGCCTGTTCCGGGCGGTCGTACGAACTTTTTGTACGGCCGTCCGGCGTGTGTCCCCGTCGAGTTCGGCCCGTCTCAATTCGTGAGCAGGTGAAGGGACGCTCGACATGACCCCGTAATGTTTACGAGGTGACCGTGAACGCTGAATCCCAAGCCATCGCCGCCAAGGCGAGCTGGCTAGACCTGCCCGCGGCGCAGCAGCCCGAGTACCCCGATGCCGAGGCTCTGCGCGATGTGATCGCGGACCTCCAGTCGTATCCGCCGCTCGTCTTCGCGGGCGAGTGCGACCAGCTGCGCGCCCGTCTGGCGGCCGTCGCGAAGGGCGACGCGTTCCTTCTGCAGGGCGGCGACTGCGCCGAGTCGTTCGACGCCGTGAGCGCCGACCACATTCGGGCCAAGCTCAAGACGCTGCTCCAGATGGGCGCCGTCCTCACCTACGCGGCCTCCGTGCCGGTCGTGAAGGTGGGCCGGATCGCGGGCCAGTACTCCAAGCCGCGCTCCAAGGGCACCGAGACCCGCGACGGCGTGACCCTGCCGACGTACCGCGGCGACTCGGTCAACGGCTTCGCCTTCGACGAGAAGTCCCGCATCCCGGACCCCGAGCGCCTGAAGCGCATGTACAACGCGTCCGCCTCCACGCTCAACCTGGTGCGCGCCTTCACCACCGGCGGCTACGCCGACCTGCGCCAGGTGCACGCCTGGAACCAGGACTTCGTGAAGTCGTCCCCGTCGGGCCAGCGCTACGAGCAGCTGGCGCGCGAGATCGACCAGGCGCTGAACTTCATGCAGGCCTGCGGGGCCGACCCGGAGGAGTTCAGGACCGTCGAGTTCTACGCCTCCCACGAGGCGCTGCTCCTCGACTACGAGTCGGCGCTGACCAGGGTCGACTCGCGTACGGGCCTTCTGTACGACGTGTCGGGCCACATGGTGTGGATCGGTGAGCGCACCCGCCAGCTGGACGGCGCGCACATCGAGTTCGCCTCGAAGATCCGCAACCCGATCGGCATCAAGTTGGGCCCGACGACGACGGCCGAGGACGCGCTGCAGTACATCGAGCGCCTCGACCCGGACCGCGAGCCGGGCCGTCTCACCTTCATCGTGCGGATGGGCGCGGACAAGGTCCGTGACAAGCTGCCCGAGCTGGTCGAGAAGGTCACCGCCTCCGGGGCGACCGTCGCCTGGATCACCGACCCGATGCACGGCAACACCTACGAGGCGGCCTCCGGCCACAAGACCCGCCGCTTCGACGACGTGCTGGACGAGGTCAAGGGCTTCTTCGAGGTCCACAAGGGTCTGGGCACCCACCCGGGCGGCATCCACGTCGAGCTCACCGGCGACGATGTCACCGAGTGCGTGGGCGGCGGCGACGAGATCTTCGTCGACGATCTGCACCAGCGGTACGAGACGGCATGCGACCCCCGGCTGAACCGCAGCCAGTCCCTTGACCTGGCCTTCCTCGTTGCGGAGATGTACCGCGATCAGTAGCGGACGCACAGCTGTTTCGGCTGTTACAGGAGCGTGAATTGGGGCGCGGATCACATACGATCCGCGCCCCACCGCACTTTTGCGGTCTCCGCAGGACGGGTAAGGTTAGGTTAGCCTCACCGATTATCGGGATGGCACGACCTAGGAATCCCCCGTCGGGAGGTGGACCGCGTGTACGTCTGCAACTGCTTCGGTGTCACCGAGGCGCAGGTGAAGAAGCACGCGGAGGACGGGGTCTGCACCCCTCGCCAGATAGCGTCGGCGAGCAAGGCGGGCACGGACTGCGGTTCGTGCGTCCGCCGCATTCAGGCCCTGCTGGGCCGGGGAGCGTGCCCGCGCCGCGAACTGGCGGACGAGGGTCAGCCGGTCCTCTCGCGGGTCCCGGTGTCCACGCCGTTGGACGAGGCGGCCTAGCGGGCCCGTCAGCTGTCCGGCTGCTCGATCTGCTGCGCGATGTAGAGCGCCTCGCCGAGCTTCTCGACCAGTTCGAGCTGCGTGTCCAGGTAGTCGATGTGGTGCTCCTCGTCCTCGAGGATGTCCTCGAAGATGTTCGCGGAGGTGATGTCGCCCTTCGCTCGCATCACCTCGATCCCCCGCTTGAGACGGTCGATCGCCTCGACCTCCACCTGCCGGTCGGCCTGGAACATCTCGGTGAGGGTCTGCCCCACCCGGACGTGGAACAGCCGCTGGTAGTTCGGCAGACCGTCCAGCATGAGGATGCGCTCGGTGATCTTGTCCGCGTGCTTCATCTCATCGATGGACTCGGAACGCGTGTACTTGGCGAGTTTCGTCCAGCCGTTGTTGTCCTGGATGCGGTAGTGCAGCCAGTACTGGTTGATCGCCGTCAGCTCGCCGGTGAGCTGTTCGTTCAGAAACTCGAGGACCTCGGGGTCGCCCTGCATTGCAGAGGCTCCTTCCAAGCAGGCGGGGAACGGGGGCAGATTGCGCCGCATCCTCGCACCGGCGATCTCGGAACGTCCAGTAAGTGCACGCTTAGTAGGAGTTGCCGGAATCGCAGTCGGGCTGGTCAGGTGCATCGCCCGGGGTCTGTCAGGATGGAGTCATGGGTCAGCCGGTGGAGCGTGAATCTGGAGAAGCGGCGCAGTTCGAGCTTCCGCCGGGTCAGCGACTGCAGCGCGGTTGGCCGGTTACGCACTACGGTCCCGTACCCAAGTTCCGCCCCGAACGCTGGGAGTTCAGGGTCTTCGGCGCGACCGCCGACGGTGAGAAGCACTGTTGGACCCATGAGGAGTTCACGGCCCTGCCGTACGCCTCTGTCACGGCCGATCTGCACTGCGTCACGAAGTTCAGCATGATCGGGGCCGAGTGGGGCGGCATTCCGGCCCGGACGATCCTGGAGATCGCCCCGCCGGCACCCGCCGTCACGCATGTCATGGTCTGGGCCGAGTACGGGTTCAGTTCGAACCTCCGCCTCGACGACTTCGCCTCCGACCGCACGATGTTCGCCACCCACAAGGACGGCGAACTCCTGACGGCGGAACACGGCTTCCCGCTCCGCCTCGTCGTGCCGCAGCTCTACGCCTGGAAGGGCCCCAAGTGGGTCCGTGGCGTGGAGTACATGACGGCGGACCGCCGCGGCTTCTGGGAGGAGCGCGGCTACCACAACCTCGGTGACCCGTGGCGTGAGCAGCGCTACTCCTATCAGGAGGAGCCCGGGGACGGCCCCGAGCTCTGAGTCCTCCGTCGCCCCTGCTTCTGTGCCGGTCAGTGGTACTGGTGCACCACCGCGTGGCCCTTGCCGCGGCCGATCATCCACCTGTTGACCGGGGTGGTGATCACGAACGCGGCGGCGAGTGCGATGGCCAGCACCCACCAGAACGCCGCATCCGCGAGCGCCGCGTCCATCGCGCCCGGCCACAGGGCGATCACGCCGTTGTCGATCAGCTCCATCACCGCGATGGAGAGGGTGTCGGCGGCGAGCGCGACCCGGATCGCGGCCTTCAGGCCGATGCCGGCCTTCAACACACCGCGCAGCGTGAGCAGGTAACCGAAGAAGAAGGCGAGCGCGATCGCCAGGATCAGTGTCGGTACGTTGCCCCAGCCCAGCGCGGTCCCGATCACCATGCCGAGGACCTCGCCGATGGCGCAGCCGGTGAGGCAGTGGAGGGTCGCCTGTGCGGCCATGGACCAGGTGGCCCCGCTGCCGAGGCCGTGCGTCTCGTGGCCGTGTGCTGCGTGACCGTGCGACGCATGAGCGTGCGGTTCGTGGGCGTGCGGTTCGTGGGCGTGCCTGTCGTGCCGCATGGGAGCCCCCGGAGTCGGGTGGTGGTGCCTGTCGTCCTGCGCCAACTGGATACCCCTGGGGGGTATTCCGGTATTCCCTATTCTCGGAGTTTCTTCAGGCGTGCGATGTCCCCCGCGTGCCCCTCCCGGCCGCCCGGCGTCTCGATGATCAGAGGTACGCCCTCGGTCGCGGGGTGGGTCATCAGGGCCCGGAACGGATCCTCGCCGATATGGCCGGAGCCAATGTTCTCGTGGCGGTCCTTGTGGGCGCCGACCACATCCTTGGAGTCGTTGGCGTGGATCAGCTTGAGGCGGCCCTCACCGACCGTGTCCACCAGCAGGTCGAGGGTCTGGTGCATCCCGCTCGGCCCGGTCAGGTCGTGGCCGGCCGCGTAGATGTGGCAGGTGTCGAGACAGACACCCAGCTTCGGATGCGCGTCGAGCGCCTCGAAGTACGGTCCGAAGTCCCAGGTGCGGGAACAGAGCGAAGCGCCCTGACCGGCGGTCGACTCCAGGAGCAGGAACGGGTCGTCGTCGTGGGTCAGCTCGTCGAGCAGCGGCAGCAGGTGCTCGCGCACCTGAGCGAGGGCCACGGAACGCTCCCTGCCTCCGGTGGCGCTCCCCGTGTGCACGACCACACCCAGCGCGCCGATCTCCCGGCCCCGGCGCAGCGAGTGGCGCAGCGACTCCACGGACTTCTCCACCGTCGCCTCGGTGTGCGAGCCGAAGTTGATCAGATACGGGGCGTGGACGTACGCGGGGATCGACTCGGCGGCGCAGGCCGCCCGGAACGCCGCGTCCTCTTCGGCCCGCCGGGGGTTGCCGTCCGGCGTCGCCCAGCCCCGCGGGTTGGCGACGAAGACCTGAACGGTCTCGGCCTTGAGCTCGCGGGCGTAGCTCAGGCCGACGGAGTTGAGCCCGCCGGCCACGGGGACATGCCCGCCGACGGGGTTGCGAAGCTGCTTGCTGGTCACACCCGCCAGGGTGTCACGCGCGTTCTCCCGTCCCGTCGGCGGACCTCGTGCACGGGGCCGGCGGGGGCCGACGCGGTGCGGCTCACGCGATCTCGATGGTGATCGTCGACCCCTTGGGCGCCGTATCGCCGCCGTCCACCGACTGGCTCTTCACCGTGTTCCCGAAGAGGTTGAGCAGTCCGCGGTCCTCGTGGACCTGGAATCCGGCGTCCTGAAGCGCCTGCTTCGCGTCGTCCACGCTGTCGCCCACGACGTCCGGCACCTGGACCAGCTCGGGACCCTTGGAGATCGTCAGCGTGACGGTGTCGCCCTCGGCGGCCTCCCGGCCCTCGCCCGGGGACTGCTTGGCGACCAGTCCCTTGTCGAACTCCGAATTGACCTGCGCGGAGGCGATCTTCACCTTCAGACCCGCCTCCTCCAGCTCCGCGGTGGCGTCCTCGACGGACGCTCCCGTGACGTCGGCCACCTCGACCGGGCTGCCCTTGCTGACCGTGATGGCGACGGTGGAACCCGCGTGGCGCTCGGTGCCAGCTTCCGGGTCCGTGCTGATCACGGAGCCATTGGGTACGTCGTCGCTGAACTCCCGGGTGACCAGACCGGCCGCCAGGCCGCTATCCTCCAGCTTGGACTTCGCGCTGTCCAGCGCCGCGCCCGGGAGGTCGGGCACCTTCACCGTCTCCGGGCCGTCGGAGATGGTCAGGTCCACGGAGTCGTTGTCCCGGATCCGGGCGCCGACCTCAGGGTTGCTGCTGATGACGGTGCCGCGCTCCACGGTGTCGCTGTACGCGTGTTTGACGTCACCGGCGTCGAGCCCGGCGTCCGCCAGCCGGTCCTTGGCCTGCTCCTCGGTGATCGCCAGGACCGCCGGGACCTTGGTGAACTGGCCCGAGTTGATGTACCAGACGCCCGCGCCGAGGCCGAGCACCAGAAGGACTGCGGTGACGATCGCGATCATTCCGCGCCGGGGGCGGCCCGTGCCGCGCCGAGAGGGCGGGGCCCCCTCGGACGCGAACTGGCTGGTCCGCTCGAACCGGCTGGTCGGGTTGAGCACGGCGGCGTCGGCGGCGGCGTCATAGGGGTACTCGTTCACCGGCAGCGGGCGCTGCACGGACAGCGAGCGCGGGATCACACTCGTACGGTCCTCGGCATTGTGGTGACCCATGCCGAGGGCCTGCGGCGGTACGGCGTCGAGCTGCTCGGCGCTGAGCCCCGCCCGCGCCTCGAGCACCTGCCCGAGCAGCGCCACCGCGTCGTACGGGCGGACCTCGGGGTTGCGCGCGGTCGCGGAGGTGACCAGCTCGTCGAGCTGGTACGCCAGCCCCGGTACGGCGGCCGACGGCGGCGGTACGTCCGCGTGGAGGTGCTGGTAGAACACCTGGGCGGGGGAGTCCCCGGAGTGCGGCTTGCCGCCGGTGAGCATCTCGTAGAGGACGATTCCGCACGCGTACACGTCGACGCGGGCGTCGGCGGTGCCGTGCTCGATCTGCTCGGGGGCGAGATAGGAGACGGTGCCGAGGACGGCGCCCGTCGTGTTGGTGACGGTGTCCACCGCCCGTACGAGGCCGAAGTCCGCCACCTTGACCCGGCCGTCATCCCCTATGAGGACGTTCTCCGGCTTCATGTCGCGGTGCACGAACCCGGCGCGATGGGCCGCGCCGAGCGCGGCGAGCACCGGCTCCAGGATGTCGAGCGCGGCCCGCGGCTGGAGGGCCCCGCGCTCGCGCAGCACGTCGCGCAGGGTGCACCCGGCGACGTACTCCATGGCCAGGTAGACGTACGACCCGTGCGCCCCCTGGTCGAAGACCTGCACCACATTGGGGTGCGCGAGCCGGGCCACCGACTTGGCCTCACGGATGAACCGTTCGACGAACGAGCCGTCGGCGGCCAGGGCCGGATGCATCACCTTGAGGGCGAGCACACGGTCGAGGCGGGTGTCCAGGGCCCGGTAGACCGTGGCCATCCCGCCGACCGCGATCCGCGCTTCCACGCGATAGCGGCCGTCGAGCAGCTGCCCGACAAGCGGGTCCTGAAGGGTCGTATCCACGCAGGTGAGTCTACGAGCCGCCACTGTCACCCCCCACCCGTTCAGCCGATACCGGGTCTGGACTGAAGCCGACCTGTGACGCACGTCGCACGGCCAAGAGGGCACGCCGACCCCGAGGAGAAGCGGCAGCCGCCGACGGCGAGGACCCCCACGGGAGACGCACACCTTCCAACAGGGTGGAAACGGGGGGTGCGCGGGCGGGGAAATCCTGAAGCCGCACCCACCGCCGACGGACGGCCGAAGGTCAGAACGCCGGCCGCTCCGGATCCAACCGAGCGAGCCCCTCCGCAGGGGACGACGCCTCGGCGAAGTGCCGCCGAGGAATCCGCCCCGCACGGTAGGCAAGCCGCCCCGCCTCCACCGCATGCCGCATGCCCTCGGCCATCAGCACCGGCTCCTGCGCCCGCGTCACGGCCGACGCGAGCATCACCCCCGCACACCCCAGCTCCATCGCGAGCGCGGCATCGGACGCCGTACCGGCCCCCGCGTCCAGAATCACCGGCACGCGCGCGTGCTCCACGATCAGCTGGAAGTTGTGCGGGTTCCGGATCCCGAGCCCGGATCCGATCGGCGAGCCCAGCGGCATGATCGCCGCGCACCCGACGTCTTCCAGTTTCCGCGCGAGCACCGGGTCGTCGTTCGTGTACGGCAGCACGATGAATCCGTCGTCCACCAGCGTCTCCGCCGCGTCGAGCAGCTCGATCGGATCGGGCAGC
The DNA here is from genome assembly GCF_044744645.1 of Streptomyces sp. NPDC087263. Lineage (NCBI taxonomy): Bacteria > Bacillati > Actinomycetota > Actinomycetes > Kitasatosporales > Streptomycetaceae > Streptomyces > Streptomyces sp. NPDC087263. The sequence goes on along the minus strand of NZ_JBIUYT010000001.1, from coordinate 228,035 downwards.
AGTGTGCGCTCGTCGGCGATGACCTCCAGCTTGATCACGTCGGTGCCCAGCGCCTCGCGCGCGAGGCGGGCGGTCAGTACGGCCTCGCCCGCGGTGAAGCAGCCCGCCGTGTTCGGCAGTACCCGGATGCCGAGCCGGTCGAGGACGGACAGCACCGAACCGTGCACGTAAGCGTTTACGCGCCGCATCGCGACCGTCGTCAGCTCCGTGCCGGAGGCGACGAGCGAGCGCTCCAGGACATCCAGGCTCGGCGCACCCCCCGTACCCATGATCAGACGGGACGTGAAGGACGTACCACCGAGGAGAAAGGGATCGTCGGCCATGGGTCAGCCTCCTTGGACGGCGGTGAGGACTTCGACGCGGTCTCCCTCGGAGAGGGCGGTGGACGACCACTGCCCGCGCGGGACGACGGTTTCGTTGAGCGCGGCGGCGACACCGGACGGGGCCGGGGTGAGCGCCGCGACGAGCGTGTCGAGAGCGGTGCCGGCGGCGATCCGCTGCCGCTCTCCGTTGACGAGGACGCTGACGAGGATGCTCATACGGGCTGCTCCGTGCGGGCCGGGCTGAAGCGCTTGGGGGTGAAGGGGCGTGCCACGTCCGGCAGTTCACCGGTGGTCAGGGCATGCGCCATCGCGTCACCGGTGACGGGTGTCAGCAGGACGCCGTTGCGGTAGTGCCCGGTCGCCAGGAGGAGCCCGTCGAGCTCGGTCGGTCCGAGCAGCGGTGCGTTGTCGGGCGAGCCGGGGCGCAGTCCGGCGCGGGTCTCGGTGAGCGGCAGCTCGGTGATCCCGGGGACCAGCTCATGGGCGTCGCGCAGCAACTCGTACACGCCGCCCGCGGTCACCGTCGTGTCCCAGCCGAGCTCCTCGTTGGTCGCGCCGACGACGAGCTCGCCGTTCTCGCGCGGCACCAGGTAGACGTGACTGCCGCGCACGACGGCGCGCACGGTGCGGCTGAGGAAGGGCGCGTACGGCCGTGGCACGGTCAGCCGCAGCACCTGCCCCTTCACGGGGCGCACGGGCGGCAGTACGTCCTCGGGAACGCCCGCGAGGCGCCCACTGAGGCTGCCCGCGGCGAGGACCACCTGCCCGGCCGACAGCTTGCCGCCGTCCCCGGTGACGACTCCCTGGGCCCGGTTCCGTACCACGCCCAGGCGCTCGGCCCACTTGCGGCAAAACACCACTCCGGCCCGCTCGCATGCCGTGACCAGGGCTTTCGCCAGTCGGCGCGGATCGATCTGGTGGTCGCCGTCGACCCGCAGACCGCCACGCACGCCGGGCGCGAGCATCGGCTCCAGGCGGCGGCACTCACGGCCGCTGAGCCACTCCGAGTCGAGCCCCGACTGACGTTGCAGGGTGTGCAGTTCGCGCAGGTGGGCGCGGTCGTCGGCGTCCAGTGCGACGGCCAGGGTGCCGCACCGGCGGTAGCCGAGGTCCTGGCCCGTCGCCTCGGTGAGCTCGGCGACGAAGTCCGGGTAGCGGTGTGCGGAAGCGAGGTTGAGGCCCAGCAGGGTCTGTTCGCCGTAGTGCAGTTCGGTGACGGCGGCGAGCATGCCGGCCGCGACCTGCGCGGCGCCGCCGCCGGGCTCGGGATCCACCAGCGTGGTCGTCAACCCGCGCTGCGCGGCCCGCCAGGCCGTCACCAGCCCGATGATTCCGCCCCCGATGACAAGGACGTCTGAGGTGCCCGATGACAGGGATGTACGAGATGTGTCGGACGGTGTATGCGACATGGGCGTCCAGCCCCTCCCTTCGCCGGCATGACCCGGATCAGGTTCGTACGGTCGGAGGCCGTCCAGCCTCCCTCTCAGCCCGGTGCGTCCGGACTCCCGCGAGTGCTTTACGTTGGCCAGCCTAGCTCGCCGCCGTATGTCTCAGTAAGGGAGCCTCCGTCCGTGGCCCGTTCGCTCGACGGCCTCGTCCTGTCCCCGGTCGCCGACCAGGCGCCGGGTCAGGTGGGTACGCGCACCCGTTTCACGTACCACGAGCGGGACGGCGAGATCTGGGCCGAATACGAAGGCGGCGACGTCGTACGTGGTCATCTCCTGGGTACCCGCGAGGGCGACCGCCTCGACTTCCGGTACGTACAGCTGAAGCGCGACGGCAGCACCTCCTCGGGGCACTGCGTGTCCCGCGTGGCGGAGCTGCCCGGCGGGCGCGTACGCCTGGAGGAGAGCTGGGAGTGGGAGTCGCAGCGGGGCAGCGGGACCAGTGTGGTGGAAGAGGTCCGTCCGAGTGGTGCGGCCCAGCGGTGCGGAGCAGGTCCGTCCTAGCGGTGCGGCCCAGTCGTGCGGAGCAGGTCAGGATGGGTGGCGTGGAGCAGGTCAGGACGGGCGGTGTGGAGCAGGTCACTGAGCACGCCCCCTGACTGACGCATTGTCAGCTGTCTATGGTGATCAGGTGACCGAGGAGACGCAGGTTCAGGAGCGGACGGTACGGCAGGTCGTCGTCGTGGGCGCGGGCATGGCCGGCGTGCAGACCGCGGTAGCCCTGCGGGAACAGGGTTTCGGCGGCGGCGTGACGCTGATCGGGGCGGAGCCGCACCAGCCGTACGACCGGCCACCGCTGTCCAAGGCGGTACTGCTCGGCAAGGCCGAGGGTTCCGCCTTCGACCTCGACTTCGAGGCACTGGACATCGACCTGCGGCTCGGGCGGGAGGCGCTCGGCGTACGCCCCGAAGACCATGAGCTGGACACTGCCGCGGGGCCGGTGCCGTACGACGTCCTGGTGATCGCGACGGGTGCGGAACCGATCCGGCTGCCGGGCGCGGAGGGCGTGCCCGGGGTACATCTGCTGCGCACCCTGGACGACGCCGAGCGGCTGCGTCCCGTGCTCGCCCAGCAGCACGACATCGTGGTGGTGGGGGCGGGCTGGATCGGCGCCGAGTTCGCCACCGCGGCACGTGAGGCGGGGTGCGCGGTGACCGTCATCGAGGCGGCCGACCGGCCGCTCGCCGGGGCGCTGCCCGCCGAGGTGGCCGCGCCGATGGCCGCCTGGTACGCGGACAGCGGGGCCTCGTTGCGCACCCACGCGCGCGTGGAGCGCGTCGAGCCCGGCGCGGTGGTGCTGGACGACGGCTCCCGGGTGCCCGCGGGCGCCGTCGTCGTCGGCATCGGCGCGCGCCCCGCCACCGGCTGGCTCAGCGGCTCCGGCATCGAGCTCGGCGCCCACCGCGAGGTCGTGGCAGACGACCATCTGCGCACCTCGGTGCCGGACGTGTACGCGGTCGGCGACTGCGCTTCCTTCCCTTCGGGAAGGTACGAGGACCGCCTTCTGGTCCACCACTGGGACAACGCCCTGCAGGGTCCGCGCACGGTGGCGGCGAACATCATCGGCGAGTCTCCTGTGGCGTACGACCCCGTCCCGTACTTCTGGTCCGAGCAGTTCGGCCGCTTCGTCCAGTACGTCGGCCACCACGCACCCGCGGACACGACCGTCTGGCGCGGTGACCCGTCCGGCGCCGCCTGGACGGTCTGCTGGCTGCATGACGGCCGTCTGGTCGCCCTCCTCGCGGTGGGCCGGCCCAGGGACCTGGCCCAGGGCCGGAAACTTATCGAGGCGGGCACTCCGATGGACCCGGAGCTGCTGTCGGACCCGTCGCGGCCGCTGAAGACGGCGACGCCGACGCCGTAGCGGGGCTGGTTCGCCGTGGGCGGAACCGGTGCCGGGCGGGCGATCCGGCCGTGCGGTGACCCGATCCGACGGGCGATCCGGCCGCTCTGTGACCCGATCCTGACGGGGCTCGGCTACCGAGTGTCAGTCCGGGATGGCAGGCTTGTCCTGTGACCGAGATTGACGCAAAGATCGATGCTCTCGTCCCCGCCTGGCTCACCCTCCCCGACATCGCCGAACAGTTCGGTGTCGAGGTGACCCGCGTCCGGCAGTTGGTCAGGGAGGGCCAGGTGATCGCCGTACGCCGTGGTGAGAACCGCGCGCTGCACGTCCCCGCCGCTTTCATCGACGGGGTCGAGCAGAAGGTCGTCAAGGGCCTGACAGGCACTTTGACGCTCCTGCGGGACGACGGCTTCTCCGACGAAGAGATGCTCGAGTGGCTCTTCACCCCCGACCCGAGCCTGCCCGGCACCCCCGCGCAGGCTCTCAGCGAGAATCGCGGCACGGAGGTGAAGCGTCGCGCCCAGGCGCTCGCCGTCTGACCGAGACAGACCGTCCGACGTTCGGACCACGGCGGCCATGGACCACCCCGGCCGCCGTGGTCCCCACGCACCGACAACGGGGGTAACACGCATGCCCGACAACACCGCCACCGCGCGCGCCCAGCTCGCCGACGCCCGTGTCTACCTGTGCACGGACGCCCGCAGGCGCCAGGGCGACCTCGCCGATTTCCTGGACGCGGTCCTGGACGGCGGTGTCGACATCGTGCAGTTGCGCGACAAGGGCATGGAGGCGGCCGAGGAGCTGGAGCACCTCCAGGTCTTCGCGGACGCCTGCGCACGCCACGGCAAGCTGCTCGCGGTCAACGACCGGGCGGATGTGGCCCACGCGGCCGGCGCCGACGTGCTGCACCTGGGCCAGGGCGACCTCCCGGTTCCCGCCGCCCGCGCCATCCTCGGCGACGAGATCCTGACAGGCCGCTCCACCCACGCTGAGTCCGAAGCTGCGGCAGCCGCCGTCCAGGAGGGCGTGGACTACTTCTGCACCGGCCCCTGCTGGCCGACCCCCACCAAGCCCGGCCGCCACGCACCCGGCCTGGACCTGGTCCGGTACACGGCCTCGCTGGGCACCGACCGCCCCTGGTTCGCCATCGGCGGCATCGACCTGGGCAACCTCGACGAGGTGCTGGAGGCGGGCGCCCGCCGCGCCGTCGTGGTGCGGGCGATCACCGAGGCGGACGACCCGGGAGCGGCGGCGGCGGAGTTCGCGAAGCGGCTGCGCGGCGTACAGCTGCTGTCCGAGTAACCGTCGGGGAGAGTTCCCCCGAATGGTTGTCGGATTGGCTGAATAGTTGGCTGGCCGCTGTCCGAGGAGTGGACAAGAATTCGACAAATCGGACAATTCTCGGCCGTGCGGTTGGGGGACCCGATCCCCCTGGCTAACCTGCGGGTATGGCCCTCGGATCTGCTTCCACCAGGACTGACCACGCACGAACCGTGCGCGACATGCTCGCGACCGGCAACAAGACGTACTCGTTCGAGTTCTCCGCGCCGAAGACCCCCAAGGGCGAGCGGAACCTGTGGAACGCGCTGCGTCGGGTGGAGGCGGTCGCACCCGACTTCGTCTCGGTGACGTACGGGGCCGGTGGATCCACCCGTGCGGGCACGGTCAAGGAGACGGAGCAGATCGTCGCCGACACGACGCTCACCCCGGTCGCCCACCTCACCGCGGTCAACCACTCCATCGCGGAGCTGCGCAACATCATCGGCCAGTACGCGGACGCCGGGATCCGCAACATCCTCGCCGTGCGCGGCGACCCGCCCGGCGACCCCATGGGCGACTGGGTGCCGCACCCCCAGGGCCTGACCTACGCGGCCGATCTCGTCCGTCTCATCAAGGAGTCCGGCGACTTCTGTGTCGGTGTCGCGGCCTTCCCCGAGATGCACCCGCGCTCCGAGGCCTGGGACCTGGACACCGAGCACTTCGTCGACAAGTGCCGCGCCGGCGCCGACTACGCGATCACGCAGATGTTCTTCCATCCCGAGTCGTATCTCCGCCTGCGTGACCGCGTCGCCGCGGCCGGCTGTACGACCCCGGTGATTCCCGAGGTCATGCCGGTGACGAGTGTGAAGATGCTGGAGAGGCTTCCGCAGCTCAGCAATGCCTCGTTCCCGGACGTTCTGAAAGAGCGGATCCTCACAGCCAAAGATGATGCGGCGGCTGTACGCTCCATTGGCATCGAGTTCGCGACGGAGTTCTGCGCGAGACTGTTGGCCGAGGGAGTCCCCGGACTGCACTTCATTACGCTCAACAACTCCACGGCAACGCTGGAAATTTACGACAATCTGGGTCTGCACCATCCGTAGCAGGCCTAGACCGGTTGCACCCGCGTACGACACACTGCGTAGCGGCCACTGGGAGAGGGGCGTACATGGGCTGGACGGTCCTCTATATCGCTTTCGGCGTCGTCGCGCTCTGGCTGCTCGGCGAGGTCCTGCTGCAGTACAAGGCGAGGCTCCGCTACCGACTGCTCGCCTTCGCGGGCTTCCTCGGCGTGGTCCTCGGTGTGCTGATTCCCTCCGTTGTGGTCATCGGCCTGGGCGCCGCGGCGTTCGCGGTCGGGCAGACGTACGTGACGATGTCGTTCCGCCGCGGGTTCGCGGAAGGCTGGGCCGTCGGCAACCGCCAGGGCGCCGACAAGACCAAGGGCAAGAGCAAGCGTCGCCGCGGTGAGCCGGAGCGCCAGGATCCGTCGCTGGAGGTCTCCGGCCTCGAAGCGGCCGACACCACGGCATTTGCGCAGCAGGACGAGTTCGCCGGCGATGACGACGTCTTCTCGCCCGCGCAGTCCGACCGCTTCATGCCGCCGGGTTCGGGTGAGCCCGGCCCCGCCGAGAGCACCTCTGTGTACGAGCCGCAGCCCCTGCCCGACGACACCGGCTCCTACGGCGTATACGACGCCGCCGCGTATGCGGCAGCGGCCGACCAGTCCTACGCGTCCGCCGCCCAGGGCCAGGACCAGCAGGCCTATGCATCCGCCGCCCAGGGCCAGGACCAGCAGGCCTATGCGTACGACGGCTACTCGGGCTACGACCAGCAGCAGTACGGCTACGACAACAACGGTCAGCAGCAGTACGCCGCCTACTCCGACCCGTACATCGGCACGCAGACGTACAGCGGTGCCTCGTACGACAACACCACCTACGGCGGCGGCGAGCAGCAGCAGTACGCGCAGCAGGGCTACGGGCAGGACCAGTACGCCGCCGGTACGTACGGTGACGGCACCCCTCCCGGTGGCGTCTGGGTGCCGCAGCAGCGCACCGACGAGTACGGCGGCGAACTCCCGCCGGAGCAGCCGTACCCGTACCAGGAGAACGGCAACGGCAACGGCACCAACAACGGCACTGGGTACGACGATCAGCAGTACCGGTACTGAGGGGCGGCACTCCCGGTACGGAAGGCGGTATCCGGTACCGAGGAGTGGCGCCTGGTGCTGAGGCGGCGCCGGTGCTGAGGAACGCTATCCGGTGCTGAGGAGCGGCCTCCGGCGCTGAAAGCGGCCGCCGGTACTGAGGCCGGCCCGCACCGGACTTGGTGCTGCGACCCACTTCTCCTTCAGCGTGCCGGGATCACTGCGAGCCCCGGAACTCCGGTCCTTCCACGATCAGTCCGGCCACCAGCGCGCCCGACATACCCGCGTGGGGCAGGCCGCCGCCCGGGTGGGCCCAGCCGCCGACCGCGAACAGGCCCGGCAGGCGAGTGCTGTTCGCGGGGTGCAGCCGAGTCCCTGCCGCGCCCGACAGCGAGGGCGCGGGTATGCCGCCGCCCTGGGCGCCGGTCTCCTCCTCCGTGTGCACGGGAGTGCGCACTTCGCGCCACAGCACCCGCTCACGCAGCCCCGGCACGGCCCGCTCGGCGGCGGCGGCCATACGGTCCGCGAAAGCCTCCGCGACCCCGGCCGCCGCCCAGTCGTGGTGGGCATGGGACGGCACCGTCGACGTGAGCACCACCGACTCGTGCGCGTCATCGGGGCGCAGCCGCGGGTCGTTCGGCCGGTCGACCCACACGGTCGGCCGCTCGGGCGGTGTACCGGGCCCGAAGAGGTCGAGCTCCGCCTCCCGGTCGGTGGTGTGGACGACCGTGCGGTGCGCGGTGCCGTCCTGGCGCGCGCCGCGCAGCGCGAGACAGACCACGACCTTCCCGGCGAAGAGGCTCTCCGGGGCCGGCTGCACGTCCCCCTCCACATACAGCTCGGGACGGCTCAGGCCGCTCAGCCGCCAGGGTCCGCTGCCGACGACCGTGTCCGCCTCGGCGACGGTCCCGTCCCGCAGCTCGACCCCCGCGGCCCGGCCGTCCTTCTCGACGACCCCCGTGACCTCGGCGCCGAAGACGAACTCGACCTTCCGGGCCAGGCACCGCTCGTACACCGCGCGCGCCAACTCCCTTGTCCCACCGCGCACATACCAGGTGCCGAAGGCGTGCTCCATGTACGGCAGAACGGCGGCGCTCGCCGGGGCGACGCGCGGGTCCAGCCCGTACGCGAGTGCGTGGCTCTCCAGGAGGGCACTCAGGCGCGGGTCGCGCAGCTCCCAGGCGCCGACCTCGGCGAGGGTGGCGGCCCGCCGGGTGCGCAACAGCCGCTTGTGCGGCACCGCGGGGTAGGGCTCTCGGCCGGCGAGCACCTGCCAGTTGGGCCACAGGGGCTCCTCCAGGAGCGGCCTGCGCGTGCGGTCCCAGGCCTCGCGTGCCCGCACCAGGAAGTCGCCCCACCGGTCGCCCGCTCCCGCGCCGAGTGCCTCGGTCAGTGCGGTGACGACGCCCGCGCGGGACGCGTTCGGCAAGGAGACGTCCGTGCCGTCCGCGAAGACATGGCGTGAGGACGGGTCCACCTGGACGAGCTCGACGCACGCCTCCAGCGGCTCCTTGCCCGTCTTGAGGAACAGGTCGCGATAGACCGCCGGCAGCGGCAGCAGCCCCGGGCCCGTGTCGAAGGCGAAACCGTCGCGCTCGACACGGCGCACCGCACCGCCGTACGTCGCCGTGCGCTCGTACACCACCACCCGGTGGCCCGCGACGGCCAGCCGGGCGGCGGCCGCCATCGCGCCCATCCCGGCGCCCATCACCGCAATTCGTGCCATGCCAGGGACCTTATCGGCCCCCACTGACAATCCCGCCCGGCGGTCAGTCGGGCGATCGTCCCACCCGCGCCGCCAGCTGTTTCTCCTCCCGGCGCTGGGCCCTGCGGCGCCGGAACCGTCTGATCCGCGAGACCAGGAAGAAGAGCACCACAAGACCGGCGAGCAGCAGGGCGCCCGCGATGATCGCGGCGGCCTCGGGGTGGAACATCGCGAAGGTGAGGATCCCCGCGACCCCGAGATCCTCGGCGGTGCTCATGAGGACGTTGCTGAACGGCTCGGGCGAGGTGTTGATCGCCATCCGTGTCCCGGCCTTGACGGTGTGGCTCGCCAGCGCGGTCGAACCGCCGATCGCGCCCGCCGCCAGATCGGGAAGCGAACCGCTCTGTCCGGCGAGCAGCGCGCCGACCACGGCACCCGACACGGGCCGGATCACCGTGTGCACGGAGTCCCACACCGAGTCCACGTACGGGATCTTGTCGGCGACCGCCTCACAGAGGAAAAGAACGCCGGCTGTGACGAGGATCTCAGGGCGCTGAAGGGACGCCGGGACGTCGTCGCTGAGGCCGGTCGCGCCGAAGAGGCCGAGGAGCAGCACCACCGCGTACGCGTTGATGCCGCTGGCCCAGCCGCTGGTGAAGACCAGGGGGAGTACGGACACGGAGGCGATCGTAACCAGTCGGCAATGGTGCGTCCTGGGCTTGAGAGCGCAGGGCTGAGTACTCGTACCTAGTGGGTGAGATGAGTACGCGCGCGGATGGGCCCGACCTGCGTGAACGACAGAGTGGAGACACGGAAGGGGGCGCGGCTCCGGTACCGCCGACACGGGGCGGCGGAACGGTTCTCGCGCCCTTGGCCGCTCCTTCCGCCGATTCGTCGGCGGGAGTGAGACAACGGGGGACCCGGGGATGACCGGTCGGGGTCCAACGGGGGAGTACTGGGGGAGTACGGGGGAGTACGGCGAAGCGCCGGTTCGAGTGGCCCGCGGGGGACGCGGCCACATCGGACCGGCGCTTTCGTGTGTGCCGGGTGCGCGGTGGGTCTCAGCGGTTGCCGCTCACACGGCCCTGGAGCAGCCGTGAGAGGGCCGCGTGGACGTCGTCCAGGGAGCGCTCGGGCTGGAAGGCCTGCCAGTCCAGGGCGGCCACCAGGACCATGCCGACCAGCGCGGCAGCTGTCAGCGGGATGTCGATCTCGTCGCTGAGCTCGCCGTTCGCCACGCCGTCGCGCAGGACGTCCTCGACGACCGCGACCGCCTGCTGGCGGACCACCAGAAGCGTGGACTGCCAGGCGCGGTTGGTGCGCCACAGCTCGGCCACGTAGAGCTGGGTGAAGGCCGGGTAGCGGTCGATGAAGACGAGCCCGGCCCGGATCATCGCGTCCAGTGCGTCGACCTTGCTGCCGCCGTCCCTGGCGGTCTTCTCGGCCGCCTCCCGGAGGGAGGCGGTGAGGAGGCCGACGCCGTGCTTCAGCAGCTCTTCGAAGAGGACCGACTTGCTCGCGAAGTTGTAGTAGACCGTGCCTTTCGCGACCCCGGCGCGCTCGGCGATCTCGTCCACCGTGGTGGCGGAGAAGCCCTGTTCGGCGATGAGGGTGACGGCCGCCTCGTAGAGCTTCTGGCGGGTCGCCTCGCGGCGGCTGCCGCCGGCTGCCGTGGTGTTGCTGCTTTCCATGGCCCTGATTGTCACAGGAACGCTCCCGCGCGCGATCACAGGCTCAGCTCCGGGTGCAGCCGATCGAGGGTCCAGACCTGCTTACGGCGTGCGGACAGGGCGGTGAGGGCCAGAGCGCCCACGGTGAAGGCCGCGAGGACGGCGCACGCCTGCCAGACCGGGCCGAGGCCGCCTCCCGTGATGAGCCTCCTGAGGGCCTCGACCGCGTAACTCATCGGCAGGAAGGGGTGGATCGCGTTGAAGAAGCCCGGACTGGTCTGGACGGGGTAGGTGCCGCCCGCCGACGTCAGCTGGAGCATCAGGAAGGCGAGGACGAGGATCCGGCCGGCCGCTCCGAAGCGTGCGTTCAGCCACTGCACGATCGCCGCGAAGCACGCCGTCACCAGGAACAGGAAGCCCACCGTCCCGGCCGCGTGCGCCATCTCCAGGCCGATCGCCCAGTGCAGCACGGACATCAGGGCCGCCGTCTGCAGCACCCCTAGGGCGGCCACCGGCAGCCAGCCCGCCAGCGCGATGCGCCAGGCCGAGCCGCCCGCCGCGAGCGCGCGCCGGTTGAGCGGCTGAATCAGCATGTATGCCACCATCGCGCCCACCCACAAGGACAGCGGGATGAAGTACGGGGCGAAGCCGGTGCCGTAGTTGGGCGCCTCGTGGAGGTCCTGCGAGGCGAGCCGCACCGGGTCCGACATGACCTCGGTCCGCTGGTCGCGGTCCTGTTTGTCGTAGTCGGGAATCTGTCCGGCACCGTCATGGAGGCCTTCGGCGAGCGTCCCGGAGCCGTCGGCGAGCTTGTACAGGCCGGCGTCCAGGTCGCTCGCGCCCGTCTTCAGCTTCCCGACACCCGTGTCGAGGTCCGCCGCACCGGTTTTGGCCGTGCCGAGCCCCGAGTGCAGCGTCTTCGCCCCGTCGGCGACCTTCCCGGCGCCCTTGTTCAACTCGTTGATCTTGGAGACGGCGTCGGTGAGGTCCTCGGAGAGGTCCGGCGAGCGGTCGGCGAGCGCCTGGGCCTGCTTCTGGAGCGTGGCCAGGTTCTTGTCGAGCGTGTCGAGATCGCCGTCCTGGTCCTCGATCAGCGTGTTGACGTCGTCGGCGACCGTGGCCACGTCCGCGGCCGCCTGCTTGGCCTTCTTCAGGTCGGGGCATGCGGCGTCGGGGACCGGCAGGGTCTCGCAGCGTGCCTGGTAGACCGTGTCCAGGGTGGCGGCGGCCGTGTGGGCGCCCTTGGCGGCGGCCGGCGCCGTCCTCACCAGGGTGTCCAGGTCGCCGCGGATCCCCGAGGCGGCGTCGGCGACCAGCTGGGCCGTGTCACCGATCGACTTCTCGTTGTCCTTCAGGAAGGGGCCCACCTCGTCCGCGACCCCGTTGACCTTGTCGGCCAGGGTCTGTGTACCGTCCGCGACCTGCCGTGAGCCGTCCTCCAGGTCGCCCGCACCCGTGTTGAGCTTCTTCAGGCCCGAGGAGAGCTTCCCGCTGCCCGCCTTGGCGTCCTTCAGGCCGTCCGCGAGATCCTCGGCCCCCTTCTCCGCCGTGCCGATCCCGCTCTCCAGCCTGTCGGCCCCCTTGGCAGCCTTCTCGGTCTCCCCGTGGATGTCCGAGAAGGAGACGAAGATCCTGTCGAGGAACGACCGGGAGGCCTTCGTGGACGCAGCCGTGCGCACCTCGCTGAACACCGTCCGGGAGATCTGCCCGACGATGTAGTTGTTCGCGTCGTTCGTGCGCACCTGGAGCGCGCCCGTCTCCGGCGACTCACCGGAACTGGAGGCGATCCGCTCGCTGAAGTCGCTCGGCATCGTCAACGACAGGTAGTACGTGCCGTTCTCGACGCCCTCCCTGGCCTCGGCCGCGCCCACCTCGTGCCACTCGAAGGTGTCGCTGTCGCGCAGCCCCTTGGTGATGTCGTCGCCCGCAGTCAGCTTCTTGCCCGCGGCCGTCGCCCCCTTGTCGTCGTTCACGAGCGCCACGGGGATGCGGTCGAGACGGCCGTACGGGTCCCAGAACGACCACAAGTAGAGGGCGCCGTAGAGCAGGGGCAGCAGCAGGAGCGCGGCCAGCGCGGCCCGCGGGAGCTTGCCCCTGCCGAAGCGCCTGAGCTCAAGCGAGGCCAGTCTCGGCGAGCGCATCGGCCGTCTCCTTGTTGTCGTTGTCGTTGTTGTTGCCGTTGTTGTTGCCGTTGTCGGGGTTCGTGCCGTACTCGTCGTTGTGCTGCTGCTCGGCCGCGGTTTCCGGCACGTCCTCGGGCCTGGTGGACACGATGACGGCGTCCTCCGGAGCCTCGTGGCACACCGCGACGACCGTGGTCCCGGACTCGGCGAGCGACCTCAACAGCGCCCAGGCCTCGGCCCGTTCGGCATCCGACAGCTTGAGGTCCAGGTCGTCGACGGCGAGCAGGCGCGGACGGCCGACGAGGGCCAGCGCGACGGACAGCCGCAGCGCCTCCAGGCGTTCCAGATCGCGTACGGACGTCCGCGAGCCCTTGGGCAGCGTCTCCCGGTCGAGCCCGGCGGTGGCCAGAGCGGTGTCGATCCGCAGCTTCGCCTCGTTCACCCGCTCGGCACGCGGTCGCAGCAGCCCCCGCAGCGAGCCTCCGAACCGCCGTTGCAGCAGCGCCCGTTCCAGCAGGTGCTCCCCCACGGTCAGCGCCGGGTCCAGGTCGGTGACGCCGGGGACATGGGCCGGCGCGCTGATCCGGCGGACCGCGGACATCTGCCCGGGCAGCCGGAAGGGGCCGATCGTGGCCTGTCCCTCGCTGGGTTTCATCCGCCCGGCGAGCGCCAGCAGCAGACAGGTCCGGCCGGAACCGGACGGCCCCACCACCGCGATCAGCGAACCGGGTCCGGCCGTGAACCCCACGTCCCGGAACGCCCAGCCGCGCGGCCCCTTGAGCCCGAACCCCTCGGCACTGACGGCGACTCCGCGGTGCTCGCCCACAGCTCCCCCTCTTCGAGCCGACCGTAGGCCGACTTTTGAACTGACTGGTCAGTGCAAAAAGTATCTCGAACTGTCGATCGAAGCAAAAGTGCAGGTCAGACCGGATTGTCAGTGGCATACCTCACGATGGACACATACGGCCACAGAGCCGTCACACAGACGACAGGAGGTTCGTCATGGCCAACTCATCCGCAGCCGCCTCCCACCGGCGCCGCGCCTCCGGCCCTGCCCCCTCACTGACCGGCCCGGCGAGCGACGTACACCCCGTGCTCCGCCGGGCCACGGCCCCACCCGCCGCCCTCGAACTGCTTGCGCAAGCCCACGCCGGACTTGACGAGGCGACCGCCCTCGAAACGCCCAACGAGCGCTACGCGACGGCGCACTTGGCCGCCCTGCGCACCGCCGCCGCCGTCCTGGCCGCGCGGGGACGCCCCGAACCCACCCCCCGACGCAGGGCACGCATCCGGAGCGCCTGGGAGGTGCTTCCCGAAATCGCGCCCGAACTCGCCGAGTGGAGCGCGCTGTTCGCCTCCGGAGCGACCCGCCGCGCCCGCGCCGAGGCGGGCATACAGGGCGCGGTGGGCAGCCGCGACGCCGACGACCTGATACGCGACGTGGCGATGTTCCTGCGCCTCGTCGAGCGGATGCTGGTACTGCAGCCCGTGCTGCCCCAGCCCCGGCAGGACGAAGACCACCAAGTCCCGGACGCGGGCTGACCGGCACGGCGGCCGCGGAGCACCCTTTCCCGGGCGAGCCACGTGGGGTTCGTGACTCCGGAGCCGGTCGGCGATGATCGCTTCGCCGCCCACTAGGGTGGAAGTGCCTGAAGCCTTCCGGCCCGAAAAGGGCACTGGAAGTCCCCCCGATCGCTCCGCCGTGCAAGAGGCGGTGCCGCGCCGAGGAGTCAACTGCCGTGCCGGACCCGATGCGCCCTCGCGCCTCTCTCCGTACCGCCGTGGTCTGGGAGGTACTCAAGGACGCCCTGGACCGCAGGGTCAAAGCCACCGGCCGGGAGTCCCTGGACGTCCTCGACACCGGGGGCGGCAGCGGCAACTTCGCGGTGCCCGTGGCCCGCCTCGGGCACCGCGTCACCGTCGTCGACCCCAGTCCGAACGCGCTGTTCGCGCTGGAGCGCCGGGCCGCCGAGGCCTCGGTCGCCGGCCGGGTGCACGGCGTCCAGGGCGACGCGCACGGCCTCTTCGACGTCGTCGAGCGCGGTGGCTACGACGCGGTGCTGTGCCACGGGGTCCTGGAGTACGTGGACGACCCGGCCCAGGGCGTCCGCAACGTGGTGGACGCCCTGCGCCCCGAAGGCGTCCTCAGCCTCCTCGCCGCCGGCCTGGGCGGAGCCGTGCTGGCCCGCGCACTCGCCGGGCACTTCACGGAGGCCAGGCAGGCGCTCCGTGACCCGGACGGACGCTGGGGTGAGGGTGATCCCGTACCCCACCGTTTCACCGCCGAACAGCTCACCGAACTCGTCGAGGGCGCGGGCCTGAACGTCGCCGCCGTACACGGCGTGCGGGTCTTCGCCGACCTGGTCCCCGGCGTCCTCGTGGACACCGAGCCCGGAGCCCTGGAGGCACTGCTGAAACTGGAGGCGGCAGCGGCCGAACTCCCTGCGTTCCACTCTGTGGCGACGCAGCTTCATGTGCTCGGTGAGACACCGGGGACCGTTGAGGGCTGAGTCGCCCGCCGTGGTGCACCGCTGATCAGGGACTTGACTGCAGATGGAGTACGCCACAGGCCCCCCGATCGGGCGCTCGGCGCCGTATGATCGGGGGAGACCGTTTCGGCATGACAGGCCGTTCGCCGGGGAATGTACGCCTCAGTGGAGCTGGGTGTCATGGCGGCTTCCGGTCAGCGAATTGGCGTAGAGGGGCGGGTTTCACGGGGGCGATTCCCTGCCTATCCTGAAGGGGACCCCCGGTCGCCCCGGCGACTGCACGATGAGGAGGACTCCGTGCCGCTCTCGGAGCACGAGCAGCGAATGCTCGAGCAGATGGAGCGAGCGCTGTACGCCGAAGATCCCAAGTTCGCGACAGCGCTTGAGGGAAGCGGGCTGCGTACGTACACCCGACGACGGGTGTACCAGGCGGTCGCGGGCTTCCTTGTGGGTATCGCGCTCCTCATGGCCGGAATGGTCACGGTGCAGATCTGGCTGAGCGTGGTGGGTTTTCTCGTCATGCTGGGCTGCGCGGTGCTCGCCGTCACCGGTTGGCGCAAGGCCCCCAAACCCGGTGAGCAGCCGACCGTGCCAGGCGGCGCGCCGGCCGCACGCGGTCAGGGCCGACAGCGCCGCTCCTTGATGGACCGTATCGAACAACGTTGGCAGCGCCGCCGCGACGAACAGGGCCAGTAGCCCTCCGAGCGCCGCAGTCACAGACATTCCGTGAGGGGGTGTCCACCCAGTGAGGTGGACACCCCCTCACGCACGCCCTGAAACCGAGCGTGGCGGCAGTCGCGTCGTGGCAGTGGGCAGGCGTGCCCGCCAGGCGGCACCCCGTGAGCGCCGAGCTGCGTGACCCGCCCCCGCCCGGCCTCGGCACAGACACCATGAGCGGCCCCCGCCCCCGCCTCGGCACAGACACACGTGCGGCCCCCGCCCCAGGTCAGGGCAAGGGCCGCACACCGTGCACGGTAGGTCAGCCGTTCTGCCCCGAAGGGCGCCGCAGCAAGGTCTCCCGCCGGGCCGCGAGGCGGGCGCTCAGGGCCGCCCCGCGGGCCGACGCCGCCCAGGCCACCCGGATGGCCGAGCGAGGGGCGAGGAGTGCGCGGAGACGGGCAGGACGGCTCGCCGAGGTGCGGAAGGCGTCCGCGATCTGACGGGCGTCCTCGGCGAGGCCCGCCGTCGGAAGGGGACGCGGGGCATAGAGCACCTGCTCCACGGCCGCCGCAAGCCGGTGCACCGCGTACGCCGCCGGCGGTTCGAGGAGCCCGAGACGGACGATCCGCGCGGCGGCCTTGCGAGGCGTCTGCGAGTCGTCCGGCTCGATCCCGTAGTCCCACGCCGTGTCGGTCACTTCCAGCCAGGCACCCAGCGTGTACACCGCCACATCCGCCTCGGTGCGTCCATGCCCACCGAGCCGCGCATCCCGTATCCGGATGCGCCACAGCATCGGCAGCAAGGGCACTCCCAGCACGAGGAGCCCGGCCAGGGCCAGCGCCAGGATCTGGAACCACGGCATGCCGCCGTCATCGGAGCCCACCGCCGCCGGCGCGGATTGGCTCGGGCACGCCTCGAGCTTCCTCTCCTGTGCGGAGCAGCTTTCGGCGGCCGACGCCGAGGCGGCGGGCGCCGAGGACGCCGCAGTCGTCGGCTGCGGCGCGGCCGGCACATCGGTGCCGGACGTCTCCGGCTGGGTGTACTCCGGTACCGAGCCGCGGTTCGGAGTCGGCTCGAAACGCGTCCAGCCCACCCCTTCGAAATACAGCTCGGGCCAGGCGTGCGCGTCCCGCAGTCCCACCGTCATCGAACCGTCGGGCTGCGCGGAACCGGGCGTGAAGCCCACCGCGACGCGAGCCGGTATCCCCAGCGTGCGGGCCATCGCGGCCATCGCGAAGGAGAAGTGGACGCAGAAGCCCTCCTTGTCCTTCAGGAAGCGGGCGATCGCGGCGGAACCGCTGCCGACCTGTACTTCGGTGTCGTACGTGAACCCGCCGCTCACGGCGAAGTAGTCCTGGAGCTTGACCGCCTGCTCGTAGTGGTTGGCCGAGCCCGCGGTGACCTCCTCCGCGGTTTCGCGGACCACGGAAGGCAGCGAGTCCGGTACCTCGGTGAACTCGCGCTTCAGTGCCGGATCCGGCTCGGGCGCGTTCGCCAGCTGTTCCGCGGTCGGCTGCACGAGCAGGCTCGTGACCTCGTACTGCACGCCTCGCGTGTTCTGGCCGTGGTCCCCGACGAGCGTGCGCCCCACCGGCTCGTACCGCCAACTGCCCCGGATATCCACCTGGCTGGCCGGATAGGGCATCGGGAGCCAGTCCTGGGCGTACCAGTCGGCCGCCGAGACACGGGTCTGGATCGAGCTCCGCTGGACCTCGCTCCCGAGGCCGATCGGCGCCGGGAAGGTGTCCGGCACATCGACGATGTGCCGCTGGGCCGGCTTCCAGGCCGTCCCGTCGAAGTCGTCCAGGGAAACGATCCGCAGATACATGTCCTTGGTGTCGTCGGAGTTGGTGCGGTACGACATGACCTCGCGGTCCTCGTCCACGTTCAGACTGTCGCGGAGCGAGACCAGCGGGTTCACCGCGGAGATCGTGCCGCCGCCACCGGAGCCCGAGCCGACGCCCGCTCCGGCAGCGTCCAGCAGGCCGCCGTCGAGCGAGGGCAGGGCGAGCGGCACCACCAGGGCGATGCCCAGGGCGACCGCACCGATACGCCGCCCGGTGCGGACGGGCGCGACGGCACCGTCCGAGGACTCGGGGCCCGGGGTGCGGGACGCTCCGCCGAAGACACGGCCCCACTGCGAGAGCCGGTCACGGCCCTCGGCCAGCAGCAGCATCAGATAGCCGACGGCCGCGAGCAGGAACCACAGCCACGCGGCACCGCCGCCGGACAGCCCCGCGGCGACCGAGTACAGCGCGAGCAGCGGGAGGCCGGCGGGAGCCGCACTGCGGAACGTGACCGCGAGCGCGTCCACCGCCAGCCCGATCACCAGGACACCGCCGACCAGCATCAGCCGGATGCCGTCGGACAGCGGCGCCGGGATCGCGAACCGCCCGACATCGTCCGCGCCCGCCTGCAACAGCACCCCGAACCGGTTGAAGGCCTCGGGCCCCGGGACGATCCCGAGGAAGGCCTGCTGCCGGGCGAACACCAGCGTCAGCAACAGCAGCGTCACCACCGCCTGCACCGTCACGGTCAGCGGCCTGGCCAGCGGAACCCGCCGGGTCAGCGCGCCCACACCGGACTGCACGGCCAGCAGGAACGCCGCCTGGAAGAGCCAGGTCGCCGGATCGACCAGCGGCAGCAGAGCACACGCGGCCATGAGAGTGGCCGCCGCCGCACACAGCGCCAGACGCGCACGCCCGCTCACGCAGCACCACCCCCTGTCGTACTTCCCGTCGACGCGACGCCCGTGCGCTGCCGGTCCGCCTCACGCCACAGGTCGGCGATCCCCGCCCCCCGCGGCACCCTCACAGCCGTCCAGCCCGCCTCGCGCAGCATGCGCAGTTGTTCCTCGCTCTTGTTCAACGGCCCGGGGACATCGGTCGGTTCCCGCATCCAGGCCTCGCTGTCCAGCAGAAAAGCGACGGCCCCGCCGCTGCGCTGGCGCATCTTGGCGAGCACCGTGGCCTGTTCCTCGTCCAGATCGCCGAGGAAGGCGATCAGCAGCCCTTCGTTCCCGCCGCGCAGCACGTCGTACGCACGGGACAGACCCGTGCCGTCCGAGTGGTCGACGACGGCGAGCGTGTCCATCATCATCCCGGCCGCGTCCGCCGACTCCTGGCTGGCGCCCGCGAACCCGTCGGCGCCCTCACTGGGCACCGAATTGCCGGTGTCGGTCAACAGCCGTACCGAAAAACCCCGTTCGAGCATGTGCACCAGCGTCGACGCCGAGCCCGAGACCGCCCACTCGAAGGCCGAGTCAGGGCCGGCGCCTTCGTAGGCGATACCCCGGGTGTCGAGCAGCACCGTGCAGCGGGAACGCTGCGGCTGCTCCTCGCGGCGGACCATCAACTCGCCGTAGCGGGCGGTCAGGCGCCAGTGCACCCGGCGCAGATCGTCGCCGTAGCGGTAGCCGCGCGGGATGATGTCGTCCTCGCCCGCCAGTGCCAGCGAACGCTGCCGCCCGTCGCCGTACCCCTTCGCCTCGCCGGTCAGCCGCACCGGCGGCAGCGGCTCCACGCGCGGGATGACGGTCAGGGTGTCGTACGTCGAGAAGGAACGCGTCAGTTCGCACATCCCGAAGGGGTCGGTCAGCCGCAGCTGAAGCGGGCCCAGTGGATAGCGGCCGCGCAGGTCGGAGCGGACCCGGTAGGACACCTCGCGGCGGCCGCCCGCCTCCACCCGGTCCAGGACGAACCGGGGCCGCGGACCGAGCACGTACGGCACCCGGTCCTGGAGCATCAGCAGACCGGTGGGCAGCCGCGAGACGTTGTCCATCCGCAGATGGACCCGGGCCTCGGAACCGGCGGGCACGCGCGCGGGGGCGAGTCTGCGGCTGCCCGAGACCCGGTAGCGGGTGCGGTACAGCACGGTCGCGCACACCAGCGGCAGAACCGACAGGAGCAGGCCGACCCGGAGTAGATCGCTCTGCCCCAGGACGTAGGCGCAGATCGCGGCCGCGATTCCGGCGGCCAGGAAGGAGCGCCCCCGCGTGGTGAGCCCGGCGAGCGCTGTGCGCAGCCCGCCCTTGTCCTCCTCTGCGGCGTACCCCGTCCCTCCTTGCGTCATCCAAGCCTCCGTGGCGGCTGCTTGCCGTAGGCGGTCGTGCCGTGGCCCACCGTGAATCCGGCCTGCTGCTGGGGGGCGGCCGGAACGACGGTGCGCTGCAGGATCTCCTGGACGACCTGCTCGGCCGTACGCCGGTTCAACTGTGCCTGTGCCGTGGGCAGCAGACGATGGGCCAGGACCGCCACGGCGAGTGCCTGGATGTCGTCCGGCAGCGCGTAGTCCCGGCCGCTCAGTGCGGCGGACGCCTTCGCCGCGCGCAGCAGATGCAAGGTGGCGCGCGGCGAGGCGCCGAGTCTGAGGTCGGGGTGCGTACGGGTGGCCCCGACCAGCTCCACCGCGTACCGCCGCACGGCGTCGGCGACGTGGACCGTGCGGACCGCGTCGATCAGCTTCACGATCTCGTGCGCGTGCGCCACCGGCTGGAGATCGTCCAGCGGGCTCGCCCCGCCGTGGATGTCCAGCATCTGCAACTCGGCCTCCGCGCTGGGATAGCCGATGGAGACACGGGCCATGAAACGGTCGCGCTGGGCCTCCGGCAGCGGGTAGGTGCCCTCCATCTCGACGGGGTTCTGCGTGGCCACCACCATGAAGGGGGCGGGCAGTTCGTACGTCGTTCCGTCGATGGTGACCTGGCGCTCCTCCATCGACTCCAGGAGCGCGGACTGCGTCTTGGGGGAGGCGCGGTTGATCTCGTCGCCGATCACGATCTGCGCGAAGATCGCGCCCGGCTTGAACTCGAAGTCCCGGCGCTGCTGGTCCCAGATGGAGACACCCGTGATGTCCGAGGGCAGCAGGTCGGGCGTGAACTGGATACGCCGCACCGAGCAGTCGATGGACCGCGCCAGCGCCTTGGCGAGCATGGTCTTGCCGACGCCCGGAACATCCTCGATCAGAAGATGGCCCTCGGCGAGCAGCACGGTCAGCGAAAGCCGTACGACCTCAGGCTTGCCTTCGATCACTCCTTCCACCGAACTGCGGACACGCTCCACAGTGGCGGTCAGATCTGTAAGGCTCGCTCGATCGTCATAGGTCGTCACCCGGCCCTCCTCGGCCCTTTCGTGGGCCGACGCCCTGTGCGGACCGGCCCACTTCGAAACACGGACACCACGCGGGAACAGTTCCGCGTGACGCCACACCCGCATTCTTGTTGCCGTTACCGGTTCGTGTCATCCGCCTGTGGATAACTGGCCGCTATATGCCTGCCTTGCGGTCTTTTGGGCATCGAGTGCTCATGACTTTTTGGTGAAGAGAGGGTCCCACAAGGGTTTCGATCGCCGTCGTGGGGCCCCGGTGGAGGCGTCAGGCGGGGTCGATCTCGCGCAGCAGACCCGTCGTGACGTCGAAGACGAAGCCGCGCACGTCGTCGGCGTGCAGCAGGAACGGAGAGGTGCGCACCCGCTGCATCGACTGCCGTACGTCCTGTTCGACGTCCCGGAAGGCCTCGACCGCCCAGGCGGGGCGCTGGCCGACCTCCATCTCCAGGTCGTGCCGGAAGTCCTCGGTGAGCGACTCCAGACCGCAGCCGGTGTGGTGGATGAGGACGACGCTGCGGGTGCCGAGCGCCCGCTGGCTGATCGTGAGGGAGCGGATCACGTCGTCGGTGACGACTCCGCCCGCGTTGCGGATGGTGTGGCAGTCGCCCAGCTCCAGACCGAGCGCGGCGTGCAGGTCGAGCCGTGCGTCCATGCACGCGACCACCGCGACGTGCAGGACGGGACGGGCGTCCATCCCGGGATCGGTGAAGGCGGCGGCGTACCGCTCGTTCGCGTCGACGAGGCGGTCGGTCACGGTCGTGCCGTCACCGGCTATGGCGCCTTCGGGCTCGGTGGGAACGGATGCGGAGGTCGTCATACCTATGACGGTACTGGGCACATATGAAGCGGTCCTGCCGGGAGAAGGGACAAAGAACGTCATCGTGGCTTGTTGTGAGGTAACCCACACGGGCTGTGTCGGCTCACCCGGACGGGTTGTTCTTTCCGATGTACGGCTTCATCGGGAGCGGGACTCACGACGCGCATGCCGGTTGATTGACCGCGTGACACCGTGGACTAAAGTGACGCGAAGCGGGAGGCGAGGCTCTCCCTGCTGGACTGTTTTCCCGGAGGCCCGGCGATTTTCCGGCGTCTCCCCACGTGCGCGGTGCGTACGTACGGCTCGGCCTCCTCCCGCTCCCGGTCGGCTGACGCCACTCTCCCGGCGCCGGCGGGCCTCCCCTTCTCGAGCGGGCGGGGACCCGGCGGTGCGTACGGTCGCGTGGATCTGAGAGGGCCCCTTGAGCGAGAGTCGACACGTCCCGGTGATGCTCCAGCGGTGCCTGGACATGTTGGCCCCGGCCCTCGCCGGGCCCGGAGCCGTCGTCGTCGACTGCACGCTGGGCCTCGGCGGACACAGCGAGGCGCTCCTCACACAGTTCCCCGAAGCCCGGCTCGTGGCCCTGGACCGCGACAAGGAGGCGCTGCGCCTCTCCGGAGGGCGGCTCGCCCCCTTCGGTGACCGCGCGACCCTCGTGCACGCCGTCTACGACGAACTCCCCGATGTACTCGACCGCCTGGGCTTCCCGCGCGTCCAGGGCATCCTGTTCGACCTCGGCGTCTCCTCCATGCAACTCGACGAGGCGGACCGCGGCTTCGCGTACGCGCAGGATGCTCCGCTCGACATGCGCATGGATCAGACGACCGGCATGAGCGCGGCCGAGGTGCTCAACACCTACCCGCCGGGCGAACTGGTGCGGATCCTGCGGGCGTACGGCGAGGAGAAGCAGGCCAAGCGGATCGTGTCGGCGGTCGTCCGGGAACGCGCGAAGGATCCCTTCAGCAACAGCGCGCGGCTCGTCGAACTGATCCGCGACTCGCTTCCCCAGGCCGCCAAGCGCACCGGCGGCAACCCCGCCAAGCGAACCTTCCAGGCGCTGCGCATCGAGGTCAACGGTGAACTCAGTGTCCTGGAAAGGGCGATCCCCGCGGCCGTGAAGACGCTCGCGGTCGGCGGCCGGATCGCCGTCCTGTCGTACCACTCGCTGGAAGACCGGCTGGTCAAGCAGGTGTTCGCGGCCGGCGCCGCCAACACGGCGCCGCCCGGCCTGCCGGTCGTGCCCGAGCGCTACCAGCCCCGGCTCAAGCTGCTCACCCGCGGTGCCGAACTTCCCACCGAGGAAGAGGTCGCCGAAAACCGGCGAGCGGCTCCCGCGCGGCTGCGGGGGGCACAGCGGATCCGCGAGGAAGCCGAGTGAGGCGCGCGGAGAGGGAGGACGAGTGAGTCGGAAACCCGAACTCGCGGGGTCGTGGGAGTGGGATGTCCCGACTCGCGGTCCGTGTCCCGGTGCGTCATCCCCACTCACGCGAGTGAGTGGGTTGGGGATCCGGACGCCCGGCCGGCGCCCGGGTTGGGCATCCGAACCCACGGAGCGGAGTGAGTTGGGGATTCCGACTCGCGCGAGGGCGTGGGCCGGAGTTTCGAACTCGCGGAGCGACCGTGACGTGGAGAACCGAATCCGCAGGGAGGGTGTGTGAGTAGGAAACCCGAACTGAGAGGACGAGCGGCTCGGCTCGCCCGGCTCCTCCCGGCCGGTGCCGGGACGGCCGCCCGTACCCCCTTCGTCCTGCTGGTCGTCCTGCTGCTCGGCGGCGGTCTCATCGGCCTCCTCGTGCTGAACTCCGCGCTCAGCGCGGGTTCGTTCCAGCTCGACGACCTTCAGAAGGACACCAAGAGCCTCACCGACGAGGAGCAGGCGCTCCAGCGGGACGTGGACGCCTACGCCGCCCCCGACGCCCTCCAGCGCCGCGCCCGCGAACTGGGCATGGTCCCCGGCGGCGACCCGGCGTTCCTCAACCCGGACGGCACCGTCAAGGGCGTCCCCGGAGCGGCCGAGCAGTCCTCGGTACGCAACCCGGCGGTGCGTCCGCCGGAGGTTCTCGCCCCCGCACCGAGCCCGAGCCCGACGCCGACTCCGACAGTGCCCCCGACTCCGACCGTGCTCCCCACCCTGACGCCGTCCACGGTTCCCGCCTCCGCGCAGCCGTCGGCGGCCATCCCGTCCGCGCAGCCCCCCACAACACCCGGCAGGTGACGGAAGTGTCCGACAGGGAACCGCCGCGCCGCCGAGTGCCCGGCCCCGCCAGGCCCGTACGGCCCGAAGGCCGACAGCGTCCGGGACCCGGCGCCCGCCCCGCACGCCGCCCGGGCGCGGCGAGGCCCGCCGGCCCCCGTGTCATTCGGCTCGGCAGCCCGCGCCCGCGGCTCCGCATGGTCAGCCTCGCGCTGACGCTGGTGATGATCGCCTTCGTCGTACGGCTGCTCCAGGTGCAGGCCGTCGACGCGAGCACGTATGTCGCCAAGGCCGAGCAGAACCGGTACGTCGGGCGCACGCTCGCCGCCGAGCGCGGTGGGATCACGGACCGCAACGGTGTCGAGCTGGCGACCAGCGTGGACGCGTACGACATCACGGCCGACCCCACGCTGTTCACCGAGGAGGCCACGAAGACGACGGACGCGCCCGAGCAGGCCGCCGCACTGCTCGCCCCGATCCTCGGCCAGGACGTGGAGACGGTCACCAGGAAGCTGAAGACGAAGAACACCCGCTACACCCTGCTCGCGAACCGCCAGACCCCGCAGGTCTGGACGCAGATCAAGGACCTGAGGAACACGCTCGCGGCCAAGGCCGAGACCGACAAGAGCACGGTCAACGTCCTCGGGGGCATCGTCGCGGTCCCCGCCAGCAAGCGCGTGTACCCGAACGGGGATCTCGCCGCCGGGATACTGGGCTGGGTCAACGCCGACGGCAAGGGCGGCGGCGGGCTCGAACAGGAGCTGAACAAGGAGCTGGCGGGCAAGGACGGGAAGATCCGCTACGCCCAGTCCGGCGGCCTCCAGGTCCCCACCGCGGGTTCCACCGAGACGCCCGCCGTAGCCGGCTCCGACTTCGAGCTGACCATCGACCGTGACATCCAGTGGGCCGCGCAGAACGCCATCACCGAGCAGGTGAAGGAGTCCAAGGCGGACAGCGGGTACGTGATAGTGCAGGACACGCAGACCGGCGAGGTCCTCGCCATGGCCAACTCGCCCGGCTTCGACCCGAACGACCTCTCCCAGGCCGACCCGGCGGCGCTGGGCAACGGGGCCGTCCAGGACGCGTACGAGCCCGGTTCCACCGCCAAGGTCATGTCGATGGCCGCCGTGCTGGAGGAGAAGGTGGCCACACCCGAGACGCATGTGGTCGTGCCCAACCGGCTACAGCGCGGCGACCGGCTCTTCCAGGACGACATCGACCACCCGACCTGGAACCTGACGCTCAACGGCGTCCTCGCCAAGTCCAGCAACATCGGGACCATCCTGGCGGCCGGTGAGCTCGGCAAGACGCAGCAGGAGGCCAACCAGGTCCTCTACTCGTATCTGCGCAAGTTCGGCATCGGCAGCTACACCGGACTGGGTTTCCCCGGCGAGACGAAGGGCATCCTCGCGGCCCCCGAGGACTGGTCGACCTCGCAGCAGTACACGATTCCTTTCGGCCAGGGCGTGTCGCTCACCGCGTTGCAGGCGGCGTCCGTCTACTCGACGATCGCCAACGGCGGCGTACGCGTCGAACCGACGCTGGTGCGCGGTACGAAGGGGGCCGACGGCCGCTTCACACCCGCCCCCGAGCCCAAGAAGAGCAGGGTCGTCAGCGAGAAGACGGCGAAGACCCTCGCCCAGATGCTGGAGTCCGTCGTGGACGACGAGCAGGGCACCGGCGCCAAGGCGCGCATTCCCGGCTACCGGGTGGCGGGCAAGACGGGCACGGCCAACCGCGTGGATCCGGCCACCGGCAGATACAACGGCTACACCTCGTCGTTCGCCGGGTTCGCGCCCGCCGACAACCCGCGTATCACGGTGTACTGCGCGATCCAGAACGCCACCAAGGGCAGCTACTTCGGCGGCCAGATCTGCGGGCCCATCTACAAGGAGGTGATGGAGTTCGCCCTGAAGACGCTTCAGGTACCGCCCACCGGGGCCAAGGCCGCGAATCTCCCCGTGACCTTCACGCCCTGATCAGCACGGAAACAGCCAGGAACCGCTCGTGACAACGATCACCCCCGATCCCGGGAACCACGCCGTGCCGCACACCCCGCCGCCCGGCCCGTCCACGCCCTCACTTCGCTCCGGCGGGGGTGCGCCCGGTACGCTCACCGCCGTGCCAGACGCTGATCAGTCCCAAACCACCCAGAAGGGCGTCCCTGTGACATATCCGGGGCCGCCGCGACCGGTGCAGATCTCCGCCACACCCCTGGAGGAACTCGCCGATCAGCTGGGTGCCAAGCAGCCACAGAGCGCCGCCGTGCAGGTCACGGGCATCACCCACGACTCCCGCGCCGTGCGGCCCGGCGACCTGTACGCCGCACTGCCGGGCGCCCGCCTGCACGGCGCCGACTTCGTGACGCAGGCAGCCGCCCTCGGCGCCGTCGCCGTGCTGACCGATCCGACGGGCGCCGAACGTGCCGCGGCCACCGGCCTGCCGACCCTCGTCGTCGACAACCCGCGCGGGCAGATGGGCGAGCTGGCGGCCACCATCTACGGTCACCCCGGGCCCGACCTGCTCCAGATCGGCATTACCGGCACCTCCGGCAAGACCACCACGGCGTATCTCGTCGAAGGCGGTCTGAGGACGGTCCACAGCACCGGTCTGATCGGCACCGTCGAGATGCGGATCGGCGACGAGCGCATCAAGTCGGAGCGCACGACGCCCGAAGCCACCGACCTCCAGGCGCTGTTCGCGGTGATGCGGGAACGCGGGGTCGAGGCGGTCGCCATGGAGATCTCCAGCCACGCGCTGGTCCTGGGCCGGGTCGACGCCTGCATCTTCGACATCGCCGTCTTCAACAACCTCAGCCGGGAACACATGGAGTTCCACTCCGGCATGGAGGACTACTTCCAGGCCAAGGCCCAGTTGTTCACGCCGAAACGCAGCAGACTCGGCGTGGTCAATCTCGACGACGAGTACGGGCGCAGGCTGGCCAAGGAGGCCACCGTCCCGGTTGTCACCTTCTCCTCCGAGGGCCACCCCGACGCCGACTGGCGCGCCCAGTCCGTCGAAGTCGGCCCCATGGACTCGACGTTCATCGCGGTCGGCCCCAAGGGCGAGCGGATCAACGCCAGGTCGCCGCTCGCGGGCACCTTCAACGTGGCGAACACGCTCGCCGCGCTCGTCTCCCTCGCCGCGGCCGGGCTCGACCCGCAGACCGCCGCCGACGGCATCGCGGCCGTGCCGGGCGTTCCGGGCCGCCTGGAGCGGGTGGACGCGGGCCAGTCCTATCTGGCGGTGGTCGACTACGCGCACAAGACGGATGCCGTCGAATCGGTCCTGCGCGCGCTGCGCAAGGTGACGACCGGTCAACTGCACGTGGTGCTCGGCTGTGGCGGTGACCGGGACAAGACCAAGCGCAAGCCCATGGGTGCCGCCGTCGCCCGGTTCGCCGACACCGCCGTACTGACCTCCGACAACCCCCGCTCCGAGGACCCCCTCGCGATCCTCGCCACGATGCTCGCGGGGGCCGCCGAGGTGCCGGCGCACGAGCGCGGCGAGGTCCAGGTCTTCGAGGACCGGGCTGCGGCCATCGCGGCCGCCGTCGCCCGCGCACAGCCGGGCGACACCGTGCTGGTCGCGGGAAAGGGCCACGAGCAGGGCCAGGACATCGCCGGGGTGGTGCGTCCCTTCGACGACCGCCAGGTGCTTCGCGAAGCTATCCAGAAGACCCAGGGATGAACTTGTGATCGCCCTCTCTCTCGCCGAGATCGCAGCAGTCGTCGGCGGGCAGACGTACGACATACCGGATCCGGCGGTACAGGTCACCGGACCCGTCGTCATCGACTCCCGCCAGGTGAAGGACGGCAGCCTGTTCGCCGCCTTCGTGGGCGAACGCGTGGACGGCCACGACTTCGCCCAGGCGGTCGTCGACGCGGGCGCGGTGGCCGTGCTGGCCTCCCGGCCCGTCGGTGTCCCCGCGATCGTCGTGGCGGACGTACAGACGGCCCTCGGGGCCCTCGCGCGCCATGTCGTCGAACGGCTCGGCGCGACCCTCGTGGCGCTGACCGGTTCGGCGGGCAAGACCAGCACCAAGGACCTCATCGCGCAGGTACTGCGCAGCAAGGCGCCGACGGTCTTCACGCCGGGCTCGTTCAACAACGAGATCGGGCTGCCGCTCACCGCGCTCAGCGCCACCGAGGAGACCAGGTTCCTGGTCCTGGAGATGGGCGCCCGTGGCATCGGCCACATCCGGTACCTCGCGAACCTCACCCCGCCGAGGATCGGCCTCGTCCTCAACGTCGGCACCGCCCACATCGGCGAGTTCGGCGGCCGTGAGCAGATCGCGCAGGCGAAGGGCGAGTTGGTCGAGGGCCTTCCCGAGGACGGCGCGGCCATCCTCAACGCCGACGATCCCCTCGTACGGGCCATGGCATCCCGTACGAAGGCACGCGTGATC
The DNA here is from genome assembly GCF_044744645.1 of Streptomyces sp. NPDC087263. NCBI lineage: Bacteria > Bacillati > Actinomycetota > Actinomycetes > Kitasatosporales > Streptomycetaceae > Streptomyces > Streptomyces sp. NPDC087263. The sequence goes on along the minus strand of NZ_JBIUYT010000001.1, from coordinate 199,841 downwards.
CTCTTCGGAGAGTCCGACGAAGCGGACGTACGCGCCGAGAACGTCCGTCTCACGGAGAGCGGACAGCCTTCCTTCAGCCTTCGCACACCCTCCGGGTGCAGTGACGTGACCATGCGCCTGTACGGTGAGCATCACGTGTCGAACGCGCTCGCCGCGGCCGCCGTCGCCCATGAGCTGGGCTTGTCCGCAGACGAGATCGCAGGTGCGCTCTCAGAGGCGGGCTCCCTCTCCCGCTGGCGGATGGAGGTCACCGAGCGCCCGGACGGCGTGACGGTCGTCAACGATGCCTACAACGCGAACCCCGAGTCCATGCGAGCCGCCCTGCGCGCGCTCGTGGCCATGGGCAAAGGGCGTCGTACGTGGGCGGTGCTCGGTCAGATGGCCGAGCTCGGGGACGAGGCGCTCGCCGAGCACGACGCGATCGGGCGGCTCGCCGTCCGACTCAACGTCAGCAAGCTCGTCGCGGTCGGGGGCAGGGAAGCGTCCTGGCTCCAACTGGGCGCATATAACGAGGGTTCGTGGGGTGAGGAGTCGGTGCACGTGTCCGACGCACAGGCGGCTGTCGACCTGTTGCGCAGTGAACTGCGCCCGGGGGACGTCGTGCTTGTGAAGGCGTCCCGGTCGGTCGGGCTCGAACGGGTGGCGCTCGCGCTGCTCGACAGCGGCGTTGAGGGCGAGGTTGCCGTCTGATGATGAATCAGATTCTGTTCTCGGGCGTCATCGGTCTCTTCCTGACGCTGATCGGCACACCGTTGCTGATCAAGCTGCTGGCCAGGAAGGGCTACGGCCAGTACATCCGCGACGACGGCCCGCGCGAGCACCACGCCAAGCGCGGTACCCCGACCATGGGTGGTATCGCCTTCATCCTGGCGACGATCATCGCGTACTTCCTGAGCAAGGTGATCACCGGCAAGCCGCCGACCTTCTCCGGACTGCTGGTGCTCGGCCTGATGGCGGGCATGGGCCTGGTCGGCTTCCTGGACGACTACATCAAGATCGTCAAGCGGCGTTCGCTCGGTCTGCGGGCCAAGGCGAAGATGGCCGGACAGCTGACCGTCGGTATCGCCTTCGCGGTCCTGGCCCTTCAGTTCGCCGACAACCGCGGCAACACCCCGGCCTCCACGAAGCTCTCCTTCGTCCAGGACTTCGGCTGGTCCATCGGGCCGGTGCTGTTCGTGGTCTGGGCGCTGTTCATGATCCTGGCCATGTCGAACGGCGTGAACCTGACGGACGGTCTGGACGGCCTCGCCACCGGCGCCGCGACGATGGTGTTCGGTGCCTACACCTTCATCGGTGTCTGGCAGTTCCAGGAGTCCTGCGCCAACGCCCAGACCCTCACCAACCCGGCCGCCTGCTACGAGGTACGGGATCCACTGGACCTCGCGGTCGTCGCCTCCGCCCTCATGGGCGCCTGCTTCGGCTTCCTGTGGTGGAACACCTCGCCGGCCAAGATCTTCATGGGTGACACCGGCTCGCTGGCCCTCGGCGGCGCGCTCGCCGGCCTCGCGATCTGCTCCCGCACGGAGATTCTGGTCGCCCTGCTCGGCGGCCTCTTCGTCCTCATCACCATGTCGGTGGTCATCCAGGTCGGCTCCTTCAAGATGACCGGCAAACGCGTCTTCCGCATGGCGCCACTCCAGCACCACTTCGAACTAAAGGGGTGGTCCGAAGTCCTTGTCGTGGTCCGCTTCTGGATCATCCAGGGCATGTGCGTGATCGTCGGTCTCGGCCTCTTCTACGCAGGATGGGCAGCCAAGAAGTGACCAACTGGCAGGGCAGGAACGTCACCGTCGCGGGGCTCGGCGTCTCCGGGATCCCGGCGGCCCGTGTGCTGCACGGTCTCGGCGCGGTCGTCACGGTCGTCAACGACGGCGACGACGAGCGCTCCCGGGACCAGGCCGCGGACCTGGAGGCGCTCGGCATCACCGTGCGCCTCGGTGACGGCGCCACCCTGCCTCAGGGCACCGACCTCATCGTCACCGCGCCCGGCTGGAAGCCGGACAAGCCGCTGTTCGCCGCGGCCGCCGAGGCCGGCGTCCCGGTCTGGGGCGACGTGGAGCTGGCCTGGCGGCTCAGGGGCCCGGATGCGGCGCCCTGGCTCGCCGTCACCGGCACCAACGGCAAGACCACCACCGTCCAGATGCTCGCCTCGATCCTGAAGGCGGCAGGACTGCGTACGGCGGCCGTCGGCAACATCGGGGTCTCGCTCCTGGACGCGGTCCTCGGCGAGGAGACGTACGACGTCCTCGCCGTGGAGCTGTCGAGCTACCAGCTGCACTGGGCGCCCTCCCTGCGCGCCCACTCCGCCGCCGTACTGAACCTGGCGCCCGACCACCTCGACTGGCACGGCTCCATGGAGGCGTACGCCGCCGACAAGGGCCGTATCTACGAAGGCAATCGAGTCGCCTGCGTCTACAACGTGGCCGACAAGGCCACCGAGGAACTGGTACGCGAGGCGGACGTCGAGGAGGGCTGCCGGGCGATCGGGTTCACTCTCGCCGCGCCCGGGCCCTCCCAACTCGGCGTCGTGGACGGCATCCTGGTCGACCGTGCCTTTGTCGACAACCGGCAGAAGAACGCCCAGGAGCTCGCGGAGGTGTCGGACGTCAATCCGCCCGCCCCGCACAACATCGCCAACGCGCTCGCGGCGGCGGCCCTGGCACGCGCCTTCGGGGTGCCCCCCACGGCCGTACGGGACGGTCTGCGGGCCTTCCGGCCGGACGCCCACCGCATCGCGCACGTCGCCGACGTGGACGGGGTCGCCTACATCGACGACTCCAAGGCCACCAACACCCATGCGGCGGAAGCCTCCTTGGCCGCCTACGAGTCGATCGTGTGGATCGCGGGCGGGCTCGCCAAGGGCGCGACCTTCGACGAACTGGTCGCCAAGTCGGCAAAGCGACTGCGGGGTGCCGTGCTGATCGGCGCCGACCGCGCCCTCATCCGGGAAGCGCTCGCGCGACACGCGCCGGAAGTACCAGTGGTCGACCTCGACCGGACCGACACTGGGGCGATGCTCGCGGCGGTTCAGGAGGCGCGGGGGCTCGCTCAGGCGGGCGACACGGTGCTGCTGGCGCCTGCTTGCGCCTCCATGGATATGTTCGCCAACTACAACAAGCGCGGTGACGCTTTCGCGGAAGCGGTTCGCGAACTCGGCGCCGTCGGCGCCTGACGGCGGGTCCGAAGCCGCCGGCCCGGGCGCCCGGGACCCTTGGGAGCGACGCGTGACGCCATCGTGGCCGGTGCTTCGTCGGCGGCTTTCCGCCGGTGGCACGGCGCTGTTCCAGCCCGTCCCACCCCTTGTGCCCGAAAAGCCGGGGGAGATCCCCGGCGTCACGCCCTCCCACAGCGACGACGGGAGCCGGTGATGCCCAGCAGCCGCACCGGCAGGCCGCCGGTCCAGCGGGCCCCGAAGCGGCCGGTCGCCGCCCGCTCGACGCGCGACAACCCGTTGCTCACCCTCTACGTACGCGTCCGCAAAGCCTGGGACCGGCCGCTGACCGCGTACTACCTGATCCTCGGCGGCAGTCTGCTGATCACCGTGCTCGGTCTGGTGATGGTCTACTCGGCCTCGCAGATCACGGCGTTGCAGCTGTCGCTGCCGGGGTCGTACTTCTTCCGCAAACAGTTCCTGGCCGCCTGTATCGGGGGCGTGCTGATGCTCGTCGCCTCGCGGATGCCGGTACGGCTGCACCGGGCGCTGGCCTATCCGATACTGGCGGGCTCCGTCTTCCTGATGATCCTGGTGCAGGTGCCGGGGATAGGAGTGGCGGTCAACGGCAACCAGAACTGGATCTCCGTAGGCGGCCCCTTCCAGCTCCAGCCGAGCGAGTTCGGCAAGCTCGCCCTCGTGCTCTGGGGCGCCGACCTGCTCGCGCGCAAACAGGACAAGCGGCTGCTCGCGCAGTGGAAGCACATGCTGGTGCCGCTGGTTCCGGTGGCCTTCATGCTGCTCGGGCTGATCATGCTCGGCGGCGACATGGGGACGGCGATCATCCTCACCGCCATCCTCTTCGGGCTGTTGTGGCTGGCCGGGGCGCCGACGCGACTGTTCGGGGGCGTGCTGTCCATTGCTCTGACGCTCGGCTTCATCCTCATCAAGACCAGCCCGAACCGGATGGCCCGCCTCGCCTGCATCGGTGCCACCGACCCCGGCCCGAACGACCAGTGCTGGCAGGCGGTGCACGGTATCTACGCGCTCGCCTCCGGCGGGCTCTTCGGCTCCGGCCTCGGCGCCAGTGTGGAAAAATGGGGCCAACTGCCCGAAGCGCACACGGACTTCATCTTCGCCGTCACCGGGGAGGAACTGGGCCTCGCGGGGACGCTGTCGGTGCTCGCCCTCTTCGCGGCTCTAGGCTATGCGGGTATCCGCGTGGCCGGACGCACGGAGGACCCCTTCGTGAGGTATGCCGCGGGAGGCGTGACCACCTGGATCACGGCCCAGGCCGTGATCAACGTAGGTGCGGTGCTCGGTCTGCTGCCGATCGCCGGTGTCCCGCTCCCGCTGTTCTCCTACGGGGGTTCCGCCCTGCTGCCGACCATGTTCGCCATCGGACTGCTGATCGCCTTCGCCCGCGAGGACCCCGCGGCGCGGGCGGCGCTCGCGATGCGGCAACCCCGCTTTGGCAGAAAGCGGGCTGCGGTGAGAGGCTCCGCGGGGGAAAACGCGGGGCCTCGGAGATGGAACACAATGCGACGGCGTGCCTCGGCGGCGCGTTCGTCCGGAGAGCGGTGAATTTCGGTGCATGTCGTACTCGCCGGCGGGGGGACCGCCGGCCACATCGAGCCCGCGCTCGCCCTCGCGGACGCCCTGCGCAGGCAGGACCCGACCGTGGGAATCACGGCACTGGGCACGGAGCGCGGCCTTGAGACCCGACTCGTACCCGAGCGGGGTTACGACCTCGCGCTGATCCCCGCCGTCCCGCTGCCGCGCAAACCCACCCCCGAGCTGATCACCGTCCCGGGGCGGCTGCGCGGCACCATCAAGGCGGTCGAGCAGATCCTGGAGCGGACCAAGGCGGACGCGGTCGTCGGCTTCGGCGGCTACGTCGCCCTGCCCGGCTACCTCGCGGCCAAGCGCCTGGGCGTGCCGATCATCATCCACGAGGCCAACGCCAGGCCCGGCCTGGCCAACAAGATCGGGTCGCGGTACGCCGCCCAGGTCGCCGTCTCCACCCCGGACAGCAAGCTCCGCGGTGCCCGCTACATCGGCATCCCGCTGCGCCGCTCCATCGCCACCCTCGACCGGGCCGCCGTACGCCCCGAGGCCCGCGCCGCCTTCGGCCTCGACCCCGCGCTGCCGACCCTGCTCGTCTCGGGCGGCTCCCAGGGCGCCCGCCACCTGAACGAGGTCATCGAGCGGGTCGCTCCCTACCTCCAGCAGGCCGGTATCCAGATCCTGCACGCGGTCGGCCCGAAGAACGAACTGCCGCAGGTACACCAGATGCCGGGAATGCCCCCGTACATCCCGGTACCGTACGTGGACCGGATGGACCTCGCGTACGCCGCGGCCGACATGATGCTCTGCCGCGCGGGCGCCATGACCGTCGCCGAACTCTCCGCCGTCGGGCTCCCCGCCGCCTATGTCCCGCTGCCCATCGGCAACGGCGAACAGCGGCTGAACGCCCAGCCGGTGGTCAAGGCCGGCGGCGGACTGCTGGTCGACGACGCGGAACTGACGCCCGAGTGGATCCAGGGCAACGTCCTGCCCGTGCTCGGCGACCCGCACCGGCTGTACGAGATGTCCCGCGCCGCCAGTGAGTTCGGCCGTCGGGACGCCGACGACCTGCTCGTCGGCATGGTGTACGAGGCGATCGCCTCGCGCCACCGCTAGGGTCTGTCCGGCGGACAGACCTTAGGGACGTATGAGGGAAGGCAGGGAGCGTGGCCGGACCGACGACCGCCGAGCGCGGTGAACGGCAGAAGGTGGAGTCCGGCCCGCCCCGGCGGCCCCGTATCGGGAGGCTGCCCCGGCCTCGTACGTTCATCATTCTTTTGCTCGCCGCGGTGTTGCTCGCTGCCGCTTCCGTGTGGCTCCTCTACGGCTCGAAGTGGCTGCGCGTGGAGCGTGTATCGGCCTCCGGGATGCGGTTGCTGACGGATCAGCAGGTGCGAGAAGCGGCCGAAGTTCCGATCGGATCGCCACTGATTTCCATCGACACCGACGCCATTGAGGAACGACTCCTGCGGAAATTGCCCCGAATTGACTCGGTTGATGTCATCCGTTCCTGGCCGCATGGAATCGGACTGAAAGTGACCGAGCGCACTCCGGTCCTGATTGAGGAAAAGGGCGGAAAGTTCGTCGAAGTGGACGCCAAGGGTGTGCGATTCGCGACGGTTTCTGATGCCCCGAAGAGCGTGCCCGTACTGGAATTGACGGCCTCTCGGTCGGCGGGACTGCGTCGCTTCGGGACCGACCGGCTGGTGCGCGAGGCGGTGACGGTTGCCGGTGACATTCCGGCCGCCGTCGCCGGTGACACCGAGGTCGTCAAGGTTGGCTCGTACGACTCCATCTCGCTGGAGTTGAAGGGCGGCCGGACCGTCGAGTGGGGGAGCGGCGAGAAGGGCGCGGCGAAGGCCCGTACGCTCACCGCTCTCATGAAAGCGGCTCCGGAGGCGCGGCACTTCGACGTAAGTGTCCCCACCGCCCCTGCGTCATCAGCGAGTTGACGTACATCTGCGCAGGCCAGCACCCTGGTTGGGCACTGCTACGGCTGATCACATAGGGTGAAAAGAAAAACGGGAGGTTCGGCGTGTTCGTTGAACGTGCGCCACTTGTCGACTTAGTGTCCTGTTCGGAAGAGTCCAAGGAACAGACACACTGGTAACCCTAAACTTCAACGTTAGGGTTCGGGTCGGCGTTCGGACCGTCCCATTCGGCATCAGTCGTCGGATCGCGAACATGCGAGGCGACGACACGTAACTCGAGGCGAGAGGCCTTCGACGTGGCAGCACCGCAGAACTACCTCGCAGTCATCAAAGTCATCGGTGTCGGCGGCGGTGGTGTCAATGCCATCAACCGGATGATCGAGGTCGGTCTCAAGGGCGTCGAGTTCATCGCCATCAACACCGACGCGCAAGCTCTGTTGATGAGCGACGCCGACGTCAAGCTCGACGTCGGCCGGGAACTCACCCGCGGACTCGGCGCCGGAGCCAACCCGGCCGTCGGCCGCAAGGCGGCCGAGGACCACCGCGAGGAGATCGAGGAGGTCCTCAAGGGGGCCGACATGGTCTTCGTGACGGCCGGCGAGGGCGGTGGCACCGGCACCGGCGGCGCACCCGTCGTCGCCAACATCGCACGCTCGCTCGGCGCCCTCACCATCGGCGTGGTCACACGCCCGTTCACCTTCGAGGGGCGGCGCCGGGCCAACCAGGCGGAGGACGGCATCGCCGAACTCCGTGAAGAGGTCGACACCCTCATCGTCATCCCGAACGACCGGCTGCTGTCCATCTCGGACCGTCAGGTCTCGGTCCTCGACGCCTTCAAGTCGGCGGACCAGGTCCTGTTGTCCGGTGTTCAGGGCATCACCGATCTCATCACCACGCCCGGTCTGATCAACCTCGACTTCGCCGACGTCAAGTCCGTGATGTCCGAGGCCGGTTCGGCCCTCATGGGGATCGGCTCGGCCCGCGGCGACGACCGCGCGGTGGCGGCCGCCGAGATGGCGATCTCCTCGCCGCTCCTGGAAGCCTCCATCGACGGTGCCCGCGGCGTGCTGCTCTCCATCTCCGGCGGCTCCGACCTCGGTCTCTTCGAGATCAACGAGGCCGCCCAGCTGGTGAGCGAGGCCGCGCACCCCGAGGCCAACATCATCTTCGGCGCGGTCATCGATGACGCGCTCGGCGACGAGGTGCGGGTCACCGTCATCGCCGCCGGCTTCGACGGGGGCCAGCCGCCGACCAAGCGGGACAACATCCTCGGCTCGTCCTCGGCCAAGCGCGAGGAGCCCACTCCGGTGCGGTCCTCCGACAGCCGTCCGTCCTTCGGCTCGCTCGGCAGCGTCACGCCGAAGGAGACGTCGGCGCCCGCGCCGGAGCCGGTGAACGAGATCCAGGTCTCGCCGCCGGTCCCGCCGTCCCGCTCGTACTCGGACAGCGCGGCCGAAGAGCTGGACGTGCCGGACTTCCTGAAGTGATAGGACAGCGCTCCGGAACGAGCACAGTGAGCGGCGCGCACTTCGCCTTCACCGACAGGTGGGGCGGGGTGAGCGCCGTTCCGTACGAGGAGCTCAACCTCGGCGGAGCGGTCGGCGACGACGCCGACACCGTACGGACCAATCGTGAACTGGCCGCCAAGTCACTGGGCCTTGACCCGGCCCGGGTCGTCTGGATGAACCAGGTGCACGGGCCGGACGTGGCGGTGGTCGACGGGCCGTGGCTCGCTGCGGAGATTCCGTCCGTCGATGCGATCGTCACAGCGCGCCGGGGACTCGCCCTCGCCGTGCTCACCGCCGACTGCACGCCCGTACTGCTCGCCGACCCCGTCGCCGGAGTTGTCGCCGCGGCTCACGCGGGACGGCCGGGCATGGTCGCGGGCATCGTCCCCGCTGCCGTACGGGCCATGGCGGAACTCGGCGCCGAGCCGTCCCGGATCGTCGCCCGCACCGGACCCGCCGTCTGCGGCCGGTGCTACGAAGTGCCGGACGCGATGCGAGCCGAGGTCGCGGCCGTCGAACCCGCGGCTTACGCCGAGACCGGTTGGGGCACGCCGTCGGTGGATGTGACCGCGGGAGTGCACGCGCAGCTTGAACGGCTCGGGGTGCGTGACCGGGAGCAGTCGCCGGTGTGCACGCTCGAATCGGCGGACCACTTCTCCTACCGTCGAGACCGCACCACCGGGCGGCTCGCGGGTTATGTCTGGCTGGACTGATAGGACATGACGGACCGCAGGGATCAACTCGCCGGAAATCTGGCGCAAGTGGAGAATCGCATTATGGCTGCGTGTGCGGCCGCCGGGCGCAAGCGTGCAGAGGTGACCCTGATCGTGGTCACCAAGACGTACCCGGCCAGTGATGTGCGGATCCTGTCCGAACTCGGTGTGCGTCATGTCGCCGAGAACCGGGATCAGGACGCGGCACCCAAAGCGGCGGAATGTTCTGATCTGCCGCTCTCCTGGCATTTTGTCGGTCAGTTGCAGACCAACAAGGTGCGATCCGTGCTCGGTTACGCGGATCTCGTACAGTCCGTCGATCGCGCCAAGCTCGTCACCGCACTGTCGAAGGAGGCGGTGCGGGTGGAGCGCGAGGTGGGATGTCTCATCCAGGTCGCGCTGGACGCGGAGGAGGGCGGCCGGGGGGAGCGGGGAGGCGTAGGGGTCGGTGGAATCGGGGAGTTGGGCGATCTGGTCGCCGCGGCCCAGGGGCTCCGTCTCGACGGGCTGATGACCGTGGCGCCGCTCACCGGACCCTATGCCGGACGCCAACAGGCGGCGTTCGAGCGGCTGATGGATTTGTCGACTGCTATGCGCCGTGCCCATCCGGCTGCGAACATGGTCTCGGCAGGTATGAGTACGGACCTCGAACAAGCCGTGGCGGCCGGAGCGACACATGTACGCGTCGGTACTGCGGTACTCGGAGTCCGACCCAGGCTCGGGTAACGTCGCCAAGAAGTCGGACCACAGCAGAAAATATGGTCATTACCGCCGATGGGCGGGCATAACGACCTCGTGGATCGCGGGCACTTGGCAACTCGTCAGCCGATCCACCACAGAGCGGAGGACTCAGAGCATGGCCGGCGCGATGCGCAAGATGGCGGTCTACCTCGGCCTCGTGGAGGACGATGGGTACGACGGCAGGGGCTTCGACCCCGATGACGACTTCGAGCCCGAGCTTGACCCGGAGCCCGAGCGGGACCGTCGGCGGCACGAACCGCCGCACCAGTCACACCAGGCACATCAGTCCCAACGGGACGAATCGGTACGAGTGGTGCAGCCTCCGGTGCAGCGCGACTCGATGCCGCATTCCTCTTCGCTGTCCGCGGAATCCGGGCGTCCTGCGCGAATCGCCCCCGTGGCGTCTATCACACAAGAACGTCAAAGCATGGAGAAGAACGCCCCGGTGATCATGCCCAAGGTCGTGTCCGAGCGGGAGCCGTACCGGATCACCACATTGCACCCCCGGACCTACAACGAGGCCCGTACCATCGGGGAACACTTCCGTGAGGGCACCCCGGTGATCATGAATCTGACTGAGATGGATGACACAGATGCGAAGCGACTTGTCGACTTTGCGGCCGGTTTGGTGTTTGGTCTCCACGGCAGCATCGAGCGGGTGACGCAGAAGGTGTTCCTGTTGTCGCCTGCTAACGTCGATGTCACGGCGGAGGACAAGGCCCGTATCGCAGAGGGCGGGTTCTTCAACCAGAGCTGAGACGCAGGACCGGAGTCAAGGTACGGAAACGTACGGAAACAGGGGAGAGGGAAGCACGGATCATGAGCGTGGTCGGGCAGGTTCTCTACATCGCGCTGATGTGTTTCCTCATCGTGCTGATCTTCCGGTTGGTCATGGACTACGTCTTCCAGTTCGCCCGCTCATGGCAGCCCGGCAAGGCGATGGTGGTCGTTCTGGAGGCCACCTACACTGTCACTGATCCACCGCTCAAGCTTCTGCGGCGGGTCATTCCGCCGTTGCGTCTCGGGGGCGTGGCGCTCGACCTGTCCTTCTTCGTACTGATGATCATCGTGTACATCCTGATCACCGTCGTCAGGTCGGTGTTGGTGTGAACGATACGGTCTTGCCGAATGCTGACGACTACGTTGAGGTGAAGAGATGCCGTTGACCCCCGAGGACGTGCGGAACAAGCAGTTCACGACCGTCCGCCTCCGAGAAGGCTATGACGAGGACGAGGTCGATGCCTTCCTCGATGAGGTCGAAGCCGAACTGACCCGCTTGCTCCGCGAGAACGAGGACCTGCGCGCCAAACTGGCGGCGGCCACGCGCGCGGCTGCGCAGAACCAGCAGCAGGGCATGCGTAAGCCGCCCGAACAGCAGGATCAGCAGCAGGGTCCGCCGCAGGGCATGCGCGGCCCGGGTGGCCCCGTACCCGCCGGCATATCGGGCCCGCCGCAGCAGCAGATGGGCGGCCCCATGGGCGGCCCGCCCCAGCTGCCCAGCGGTGCGCCGCAGCTGCCCGCCGGCCCCAGTGGCCAGGGCGGTCCGCAGGGTCAGGGTCCGATGGGACAGGGGCCCATGGGCCAGGGTCCGATGGGTCAGGGCCCCATGGGTCAGGGCCCGATGGGTCAGGGTCCCGGCCAGCAGATGCAGCAGATGCCCGGCCAGATGCAGCCGCAGATGCAGCAGCAGATGGGTGGCCCGATGGGCGGACCCATGGGTGGCCCGATGGGCGGCCCCATGGGCGGTCACGGTCCGCAGATGCCGCAGCCCGGTCAGGGCCCCGGCGGCGACAGCGCCGCCCGTGTGCTCTCGCTGGCCCAGCAGACCGCCGACCAGGCGATCGCCGAGGCCCGTTCCGAAGCCAACAAGATCGTCGGCGAGGCCCGCAGCCGTGCCGAGGGCCTGGAGCGCGACGCGCGCGCCAAGGCCGACGCGCTGGAGCGGGACGCCCAGGAGAAGCACCGCGTCGCGATGGGCTCCCTGGAGTCCGCCCGCGCCACGCTGGAGCGCAAGGTCGAGGATCTGCGCGGCTTCGAGCGTGAGTACCGGACCCGGCTGAAGTCCTACCTCGAGTCCCAGCTGCGTCAGCTGGAGACCCAGGCCGATGACTCGCTGGCTCCGCCGCGGGTTCCGGCGACTGCGTCGCTGCCGTCGCCCTCCGCGCCCTCGATGGCTCCGGCCGGTGCGAGTGCGCCGTCCTACGGTGGGCAGATGGGCGGTCCTGCCCAGGCTCCGCCGTCCTACGGTGGGCAGCAGCAGATGACTCCGGCGATGACTCAGCCGATGGCGCCGGTGCGGCCGCAGGGGCCTTCGCCGATGCAGCAGGCTCCCTCGCCGATGCGTGGGTTCCTCATCGACGAGGACGACAACTGACGGCCTGCGGTACGCCTTAGGCGTCGGCGGCGTTCAGGGCGGGGCCCCCGGTTTCGGGGGCCCCGCCCTTTTGTGCGGGATGTGATGGCTAAGGCCCGGGACCACCACGAACTTTCGTTCTGGTGGTCCCGGGCCTTCTTGCTTGCGCGCGTTGTGGGGGTGGGTGTGGGGGTTGTTCGCCCCCTCCGCCCCTGCCCGTCCCTTGGTCCTGGGGGCTGCCGCCCCCAGACCCCCGCTGTCGGCCTGAACGGCCTCGTCCTCAAACGCCGGACGGGCTGAAAGATCTCCAGCGCCGGACCGGGTGAAAGATCTCCGGCGCCGGACGGGGTGAAAGATCCCCAGCGCCGGACGGGGTGAGAACCCCTTACGCCTTGCGGAGGCGGAAGGTCAGGGACAGGGGTTCGTCGGTGAACGGGGTGCCGTAGGTGTCGTCCGCCTCGGCCTGGGTGAAGTCCGTGGCGAGGACCTCGTCGGCGATGAGGGAGGAGTGCTCGGCGAGCGCCGCGATGACCTTCGGGTCCGTGGAGGTCCAGCGGAGTGCGATGCGGTCGGCCACGTCGAGGCCGCTGTTCTTGCGGGCTTCCTGGATGAGGCGGATCGCGTCACGGGCGAGGCCCGCCTGGCGCAGTTCCTCGGTGATCTCCAGGTCGAGAGCGACGGTCGCGCCGGAGTCGGACGCCACCGACCAGCCCTCGCGCGGGGTCTCCGTGATGATCACCTCGTCCGGGGCCAGCGTCACCGTCTCACCGTCGACCTCGACCGAGGCCGTCCCCGCGCGCAGGGCGAGGGAGAGGGCGGCGGCATCGGCCTCCGCGACAGCCTTCGCCACCGCCTGGACGCCCTTGCCGAAGCGCTTGCCCAGGGCGCGGAAGTTCGCCTTGGCCGTGGTGTCGACCAGCGAGCCGCCCACCTCGCTCAGGGAGGCCAGCGAGCTCACGTTCAGCTCTTCGGTGATCTGCGCGTGCAACTCGGGGTCCAGGGTCTCGAAGCCCGTCGCCGCGACCAGCGCGCGGGACAGCGGCTGACGGGTCTTGACACCCGACTCCGCACGGGTGGCGCGGCCCAGCTCCACGAGACGGCGTACGAGCACCATCTGCCTGGACAGTTCCGGGTCGATGACGGACAGGTCCGCCTCCGGCCAGGCGGACAGATGCACGGACTCGGGGGCGCTGGGCGTGACCGGCACCACCAGGTCCTGCCAGACCCGCTCGGTGATGAACGGGGTCAGCGGGGCCATCAGACGCGTGACCGTCTCGACGACCTCGTGCAGGGTGCGCAGCGCCGCCTTGTCGCCCTGCCAGAAGCGGCGACGGGAGCGGCGTACGTACCAGTTGGACAGGTCGTCGACGAACGCCGACAGGAGCTTTCCGGCGCGCTGGGTGTCGTACGCCTCAAGGGCCTGCGTCACCTGGTCGGTGAGCGCGTGGAGTTCGGAGAGGAGCCAGCGGTCGAGGGCCGGGCGGTCGGCCGGGGCCGGATCCGCCTCGCTCGGTGCCCAGCCGGACGTCCGCGCGTACAGGGCCTGGAAGGCGACCGTGTTCCAGTACGTGAGGAGCGTCTTGCGGACGACCTCCTGGATGGTGCCGTGGCCCACGCGGCGTGCCGCCCACGGGGAGCCGCCGGCCGCCATGAACCAGCGCACCGCGTCCGCGCCGTGCCGGTCCATCAGCGGGATCGGGTCCAGGGTGTTGCCCAGGTGCTTGGACATCTTGCGGCCGTCCTCGGCGAGGATGTGCCCGAGGCAGACCACGTTCTCGTACGACGACTTGTCGAAGACCAGGGTGCCGACGGCCATCAGCGTGTAGAACCAGCCGCGGGTCTGGTCGATGGCCTCGGAGATGAACTGCGCCGGGTAGCGGGACTCGAACAGTTCCTTGTTCTTGTGCGGGTAGCCCCACTGCGCGAACGGCATCGAACCGGAGTCGTACCAGGCGTCGATGACCTCGGGTACGCGGGTCGCGGTCTCGGCGCACCGGGGGCACGGGAACGTGACCGCGTCGATGAACGGGCGGTGCGGGTCCAGCTCCGACTGGTCGGTGCCGGTCAGTTCGGTCAGCTCCGCGCGGGAGCCCACGACGGTGAGGTGGTCCTCCGTGCACCGCCAGATCGGCAGCGGGGTGCCCCAGTAACGACTGCGGGACAGCGCCCAGTCGATGTTGTTGTTCAGCCAGTCGCCGTACCGGCCGTGCTTGACGGTCTCCGGGAACCAGTTGGTGTTCTCGTTCTCCTGGAGGAGGCGGTCCTTGACGGCCGTGGTGCGGATGTACCAGGAGGGCTGCGCGTAGTAGAGGAGCGCGGTGTGGCAGCGCCAGCAGTGCGGGTAACTGTGCTCGTACGGCACGTGCTTGAAGAGCAGACCGCGGTCCTTGAGGTCCTCGGTGAGCTTTTCGTCCGCCTTCTTGAAGAAGACGCCGCCTACCAGCGGTACGTCCTCGGCGAACGTGCCGTTCGGACGGACCGGGTTCACCACCGGCAGCCCGTACGCGCGGCAGACCTTGAGGTCCTCCTCACCGAAGGCGGGGGACTGGTGGACCAGACCTGTGCCGTCCTCGGTCGTCACGTACTCGGCGTTCACCACGTAGTGCGCGGGCTCCGGGAACTCCACGAGCTCGAACGGACGTTGATACGTCCAGCGCTCCATCTCGGCACCGGTGAAGGTCTCGCCGGTGGTCTCCCAGCCCTCGCCGAGCGCCTTGGCGAGGAGCGGCTCGGCGACGACCAGTTGCTCCTCGCCGTCGGTCGCGACGACGTAGGTGACGTCGGGGCGCGTGGCGACCGCGGTGTTGGAGACCAGCGTCCAAGGGGTCGTCGTCCAGACCAGGAGCGCGGCGCGGCCGGCCAGCGGACCGGAGGTGAGCGGGAAACGGACGTACACGGAGGGGTCGACGACGGTCTCGTAGCCCTGCGCCAGCTCGTGGTCGGACAGGCCCGTCTGGTCGCGCGGGCACCAGGGGGCGACGCGGTAGTCCTGGACCAGCAGCCCCTTGTTGAAGATCTCCTTGAGCGACCACCAGACCGACTCGATGTACTCGGGGTCCATCGTGCGGTACGGGTCGTCGAGGTCGGTCCAGTACCCCATGCGGGTCGTGAGCTCGGCGAAGGCGTCGGTGTGGCGGGTCACGGACTCGCGGCACTTGGCGTTGAACTCGGCGATGCCGTACGCCTCGATGTCCTGCTTGTCGGTGAAGCCCAGTTCCTTCTCGACGGCCAGCTCCACCGGGAGGCCGTGGCAGTCCCAGCCGGCCTTGCGGCCCACGTGGTAGCCGCGCATGGTGCGGAACCGGGGGAAGACGTCCTTGAAGACGCGCGCCTCGATGTGGTGGGCGCCCGGCATGCCGTTGGCCGTGGGCGGGCCCTCGTAGAACACCCACTCGGGGCGGCCCTCGGACTGGTCCAGGGTCTTGGCGAAGATCTTCTGCTCGCGCCACAAGTCGAGCACGGCGTGCTCAAGGGCGGGCAGGTCGACCTGGGCGGGCACCTGGCGGTACGTCGGCGCTGTCATCAGCGAGCTTCCTCCAACGGACTTGCTGCCTTCCGTCGGAGGGACGAGAGCCTGTGCGGCTGCCTTGCAGCCGCTGCGGACGCCGTGTGCGGCGCGCTCCCGCGGTACCACCCTCCTTGGCCCTCCGGCGCCCTGTGTGCGCCGGTGAGCCCCCTCATTGGGGTTGCGATACCGGGTCTACTGGCCTTGACAGCTGGGCTGCGGCTTTCTTCCGGCGGCTCCGGGGTGATCTTCGCGTCGCGCTCGCCCCCGGGCTTCCACCGCCCCCGGGTCGCTCCTGGCCGCTTACGCCGCTACTCGTCCCCATCCATGCTTCTCGCTCCGCCCAGTGTACGGCGCCGCAAGGACAGTGCCCGACCGGTTTTCCGGCGAGGCCCGGTGGCCTGCGAAGTGACCCGAATGGCGAGGTGGCGACGTCCGGATCCTGGGACACCGGACTCGGCGGATTACCGGGCGGGGAGCTGGGCACAACGCTTGAAGGCTTGTCGTGCGGGACCCGCGGGGCGGGCAAATTGCTGGTGCGCTGCGTTGCCGCGGGTCGGAAGTCGATTTATCGTCCCAGCACGATTCGCGAGCAAGATCACAATATGTGAAGGGGCCGCGGCCATGGTGGCGAAGAAGACCGCCGTACAGCAGTCGGCGTCCGGCAGATCCACGGGTCCGGCGGCCAAGGATGTGAGTGGGAAGAAGAGCGCGCAGGGGGCACCGGCGGAGGGCGGGACCACCGCCTCCAAGCCGGTGAAGAACGCCCCCGGGAGGGCCGCGAAGGCGGCGTCTAGGGCGTCCCGGGCGTCCGAGGTGTCCGAGGTGTCCGAGGCGGCAACGGGGAAGGCGGCTTCCGGCAAGGCGGCCGCCACCTCTGCGGCGGCGCCTGCGAAGACGGCCGCCCCTAAGGGGTCGGCTTCGAAGTCGACTGCTTCGGAGACGGGTGCCTCGGAGACGGGTGCTTCGAAGGCAGCTGTTTCGGAGACGGCTGCTAGGAAGGCTTCGGCCAAGAAGACCGCCGCCAAGAAGGCGGTGGCCAAAAAGGCCGTCGGGAAGAAGGCCGCGGTGGCGGAGGCCACTCCGGAGGAGCCGGCGCCTCCGAAGGCCGGTACGAAGAAGGCCGCTGCGAAGCGCGCCGCCAGGAAGAGCACCAGCAGGAAGAGCACCAGCAGTACGGCCAAGAAGGCGGTCGCGTCCGCGGCCCAGGGCGCGGCCCAGGCCGCGAAGACGACGGGAGCCACGACGGTGGTTGCGAAGAAGACTCCTGGAACGGCCACGGCGGCCAAGAAGCCCCGCGCGGTTCCCAAGGCGCGGGTCTCCGCGGTGGTGGAGCCCGGCGGGCTCGCGGTGCGCCCCGGCGAGGACCCCTGGACCCCGGACGAGGTCGCGGAGGCGCGCGCGGAGCTCCAGTCCGAGGCGTTGCGGCTGAGCTCAGAGATCTCGTCGTCGGAGGAGGCGCTCGCGGGCCTGATGCGGGACTCCGGGGACGGCGCGGGCGACGACCAGGCGGACACCGGCACGAAGAACATCACGCGCGAGTCCGAGATGGCGCTCAACGCCAACGCACGCGAGATGCTGGAGCAGACCCAGCGGGCGCTGGAGCGCCTCGAAGCGGGCACGTACGGACTCTGCGAGAACTGCGGCAACGCGATCGGCAAGGCGCGGATGCAGGCCTTCCCGCGCGCCACCCTGTGTGTCGAGTGCAAGCAGAAGCAGGAGCGCCGCTACTGAGCGGCGCGGGAGGGCTCCTGAGCACAGGGGCGTCAGAGGGTGTGTCGTACCCTCGTCCTCAGTCAGGAACCTAGGTTGAGGGACTCACGTGGCAGAGGTGGAGCGCATCATCGGTACGCCGGACATCCCAGGGGCGGCGGGGTCCGGGCCGGAGCAGTCCGACGAGAACGCGGCGTCGGGCGAGCGGTCCGGCTCGGACGGGTCGGCCCAGGATGAGTCAGCCACGGACGGGCGCTCCGGCGTGGAGGGGTCACAGGACCCGGCCGAGCGCTCCGATGCGGACGAGAGCGGGATCCCGGCCGAGCGGCCGAAGGGCAAGCGAAAGATCGCCGTGCTGTTCACGGTCGCCGCCCTGGCGTACGTCCTCGACCTCGTCAGCAAGATGATCGTGGTCGCGAAGCTGGAGCACCACAACTCGATCGAGATCATCGGGGACTGGCTGAAGTTCGAGGCGATCCGCAACGCGGGCGCGGCCTTCGGACTCGGTGAGGCCTTCACCATCATTTTCACGGTGATCGCGGTTGCCGTGATTGTGGTGATCGCCAGGCTCGCGCGCAAGCTGTACAGCCTGCCCTGGGCGATCGCGCTCGGCTTGCTGCTGGGTGGCGCGCTCGGGAACCTGACCGACCGGATCTTCCGCTCGCCGGGCGTCTTCGAGGGAGCGGTCGTCGACTTCATCGCGCCCAAGCACTTCGCGGTCTTCAACCTGGCCGACTCGGCCATCGTCTGCGGCGGCATCCTGATCGTGCTGCTGTCCTTCCGTGGCCTCGACCCGGACGGGACCGTCCACAAGGACTGAGCCCGGTCTGCGGCGCTGCTCAAGGGCACTGATGTTCGGGCTGTGGTCGGGCGGTGTCGGACCCGTCCGGCATACTCGACGGGTGAGCACCGTTCCCGAGATCCGCAACCTGCCCGTGCCCGACGGCCTGGAGGGCGAGCGTGTCGACGCCGCCATCTCCCGGATGTTCGGCTTCTCCCGCACGAAGGCCGCAGAGCTCGCCGCCGCGGGGAAGGTCACGGTCGACGGCTCGGTGGTCGGCAAGTCCGAGCGCGTGCACGGCG
Organism: Streptomyces sp. NPDC087263; assembly: GCF_044744645.1. Taxonomy (NCBI): domain Bacteria; kingdom Bacillati; phylum Actinomycetota; class Actinomycetes; order Kitasatosporales; family Streptomycetaceae; genus Streptomyces; species Streptomyces sp. NPDC087263. The sequence continues at coordinate 181,577 of NZ_JBIUYT010000001.1, read as the reverse complement.
GCGCCTGGCTGGAAGTGGAGATGCCGCAGGCCCCCGCGCCGGTGCAGATCGTCGCCGAGCCCGTCGAGGGCATGGAGATCGTTCACGACGACGACGACATCGTCGTGATCATGAAGCCGGTCGGTGTCGCCGCGCACCCGAGCCCCGGCTGGACCGGGACCACCGTCATCGGCGGCCTGGCCGCCGCGGGCTACCGGATCTCGACCTCCGGTGCCGCCGAGCGCCAGGGCATCGTGCACCGGCTCGACGTCGGCACCTCGGGCCTGATGGCCGTGGCCAAGTCGGAGCGCGCCTACACCTCGCTGAAGCGTCAGTTCAAGGAGCGCGTCGTCGACAAGCGCTACCACTCGCTGGTCCAGGGCCACCCGGACCCGATGAGCGGCACGATCGACGCCCCGATCGGACGCCACCCGAACCACGACTACAAGTGGGCTGTGACAGCGGAGGGCAAGCCGTCGGTCACGCACTACGACCTCATCGAGGCGTTCCGCTCCGCCAGCCTCCTCGACATCAAGCTGGAGACGGGGCGCACGCATCAGATCCGCGTCCACATGGCAGCCCACCGGCACCCCTGTGTCGGCGACCTGACGTACGGCGCGGACCCGACCCTCTCCAAGCGGCTCGGTCTCACCCGGCAGTGGCTGCACGCGGTGCGGCTCGGCTTCGAGCACCCCGGTGACGGCCAGTGGGTGGAGTTCGAGAGCGGCTACCCCGAGGACCTTCAGCAGGCGCTCGACAAGGTGCGTGAGGAGAGCTACGCGTGAGTGCCTCCCACGAGGTGCGGGTCGTCGGCGACGCCTCCGACCGTGAGGCGTGCTTCGCGGTGCGCAAGGAGGTCTTCGTCGGCGAGCAGGGTGTGCCCGAGGACGCCGAGTTCGACGCGTACGACGAGGGGGCCCTGCATGTGCTGGCCGTCCGTGAGGACGGGGTGCCGCTCGGTACGGGACGCCTCCTGTACGGCGAGGCAGCCGCCTCGAGGACCGACGGCGACCTGACGGTCGGTTCGCTCGGGCGGCTCGCGGTGACGCGGGAGGAGCGCGGGCTCGGCGTCGGCGCCGCGCTCGTGCGCGCCATCGAGGACGCGGCACGCGCGCGTGGACTGGCCGCGGTGGATCTGCACGCGCAGACCCGCGCCCTCGGCTTCTACGAGCAGCTCGGGTACGTGGCGTACGGTGCGGAGTTCCCGGACGCCGGGATCGCGCACCGGGCGATGCGCAAAGCACTCTGAGGCGGGGCCGAGCGGCTGTCGCCGACGGTTTGTCGTAGGCGCGTGGCACGCTGGGGTCTGGATCTTCCCTGATCGCCCAGACCCTGCCGGAGCGTTGACGTGGATCAGTTGGCCCTGTTGTTCGCGCTGTTGCTCGGGGCCGTGCTGAGTGTCCCGGTGGGGGACCGGCTGGGGCTGCCCGCGCCGGTGCTGATGACACTTCTCGGGATCGTCCTCGCCGTGCTCGACTTCGTGCCCAATGTGGACATCCCGCCGGACCTGATCCTGCCCGCGCTGTTGCCGCCGCTGCTCTACGCCTCCGTGCGGCGCACGTCGTGGAGACAGTTCGCGGCCAACAAGCGCCCGATCTTCCTGCTGGCCGTGGCGCTGGTGTTCGTCACCACCGCGGCGGTGGCCACGGTCGCGAGCGCGATCGTGCCCGGGCTGCCGATCGCCGCCGCCGTCGCGCTCGGCGCCCTCGTGGCGCCGCCCGACCCGGTCGCGGCGACCGCCGTCGCGGGACAACTCGGGCTGCCACGACGACTGGTGTCGACCCTGGAGGGCGAGGGTCTCTTCAACGACGTGACGGCCATCGTGCTGTACCACGTCGCGATCGCCGCAGCCGTCAGCGGGTCCTTCTCGCCCTGGCGGGCCGGCCTCGACTTCGTGCTGTCCGCCGTCATCGCGCTCGCCGTGGGGTTCGCCCTCGGCTGGGGCACGAACAAGCTGATGGGCCTGCTCGACGACGCCACGCTGCACATCGGTCTGACCCTGCTCGTGCCGTTCGCCTCCTACGTACTGGCCGAGGAGCTGCACGGGTCCGGGGTGCTCGCGGTGCTCACCACGGCCCTGTTCCTCGCGGAGTACGCCACCGATGCCGACGACGTCCTGATCCGGCTCGCCGGGCAGTCGTTCTGGGACGTGGTGGACACCCTGGTCACCGGGGTCGCGTTCGGGCTGATCGGACTCGAACTGCACAACGCGATCAGGACGGCGTCGGGGCGGTGGGAGGAGATGCTGGGCTGGGCCGCGGCCATCGTCGCCGTCGTCGTGTTCGTACGCCTCGCGTGGCTGTTGCCGGCGACCTGGCTGACGCGGCGGCTGCACGCCAAGCGGGACTACGACGAGGACATCCCGATCTCCTGGCGGGAGACCGTCGTGATGTGGTGGGCGGGGATGCGAGGGGTCGCCTCCGTGGCCCTCGCCCTGGCGATCCCGCTGAAGACGGACGACGGTTCGGCCTTCCCCGACCGGGACGAGATCGTGTTCATCGCGTTCGGCGTGATCATGGCGACGCTGGTGGTGCAGGGGCTGACGCTGCCCTGGATCGTCAAGAGGCTCGGCGTGCGCTCCGACACCAAGGCCGAGAAGGCCTTCGAGAGAGAGCTCGCGGTACGGGCGGCGAGGGCGGCGCGCGGGAGGCTGAAGGAGATCGAGGGGGTGGAGGAGCTGCCGGACGAGGTGTCCGAACAGCTGCGGCGGCGCGCGCTCGACATCGGACTGCGCATCAGCCCGGACCTGGGAGAGGGCGAGCGGCGCGAGGGGCACGAGCAGCGGGTCCGGCGGGTCAAGAGATTCCGCCGGATCCAGGGCGAGATGATGAGCGCGGCCCGACACGAGGTGCTGTCCGCACGGAGCGAGCCGGGGGCGGACCCGGAGATCGTGGACCGGGTACTGCGGCACCTGGATGTGCGCAGCCTACGGTGACACTGTGTGGGGCCTGAGCGGACCGTCTCCCACCTGCGTACCGCCCGCTTCTGCCCTGATGACAAGTTCAGTCTCCTGTGCGGGACCCATGTCGTCGGCGGCTGCGGGTTCGTACGATCGGATCATGGCGCGCAACGTGGTGATCAGTGGTGGCGGTACGGGAATTGGGCTCGCGGCGGCGCAGGCGTTCGCCTCGGACGGGGACCGGGTGCTGGTGCTCGGGCGACGGGCGGAGGTCCTGGAGAAGGCCGGGGTGCCGGGGGCGCTCAGCTTTGCGGCCGACCTGAGCGATCCGCGTGGCGTGCGCGGCGTCGCCGAGTTCGTGGCCGCCGAGCTCGGCACCGTGGACGTACTGATTCACAGTGCCGGTGGCAGCGGGATCCTGGAACCCGGGGTCGACAGCGAAGACCCGCTCGAAGCCGTCGCGCACAACTGGACCGTCAATTTCAGGGTGAACACGCTGACCGCAGTGCTGCTCACCGAGGCCCTGCGGGAGCGGCTGGCCTCGCCCGGCGGGCGGGTGCTGTTTCTCAGTTCCATCGCCGCCTACCGGGGTTCCGGGAGCGGCGCGTACGCGGCGTCGAAGGCCGCGTTGCACCCGTACGCCTTCGATCTGGCACGGGAGTTGGGACCACGCGGGATCACCGTGAACGTGGTGGCGCCCGGCTATGTCGAGGACACCGAGTTCTTCGGCGGAGAGATCGAAGGGGCGCGGCGGGAGCGGCTCGTCGGGGAGACCTCGACGAAGCGCGCGGGGACGCCCGGGGACATCGCCGCGACGCTGCACTGGCTGGCGTCGCCGGGCGCCGGACATGTCACCGCGCAGGTCGTACAGGTCAACGGTGGTGCGGAGCGCGGGCATTGAACCCAGGACGTCAGCCTCTGCCCGGGCCCGTCCTCGGGGGCTCGGTGGCTCGGTCGCGGTTCGGGCGTGGGGGCGTGCCGTTGGTGTGGCCCGGGGGGAGCGTGGCGTCTGCCGTGTTGACGCGGGGGAGCGCGTAAGGGTGTTTCTCGGTCAGCCAGCGGATCATCCGTTCGCGGACCGTGACCCGTACCGTCCAGATGTCGTCCGCGTCCTTGGCGGTGACCAGGGCGCGTACCTCCATGGTGTTGGGTGTCGAGTCAGTGACGGCCAGCCCGTAGTCGCGGCCGTCCCAGGCCGGGCACGCGCGCAGGATGTCCCGCAGCTGCTCGCGCATCGCCTCCACGGGTGCGGAGTGGTCGAGTTGGAAGAAGATGATGCCGGTCATCTGGGTGCTGCCGCGGGACCAGTTCTCGAAGGGCTTGGAGACGAAGTACGAGACCGGCATCGTGATCCGGCGATCGTCCCAGGTCCGTACCGTCAGGAACGTCAGGGTGATCTCGTCGACCGTGCCCCACTCGCCGTCCACCACGACCGTGTCGCCGAGGCGCACCATGTCGCCGAAGGCGATCTGCAGCCCCGCGAACATGTTGGCGAGCGTCGACTGGGCAGCGACACCGGCGACGATGCCGAGGATGCCGGCCGAGGCCAGCAGGGAGGCACCGGCCGCGCGCATCGCCGGGAACGTGAGCAGCATCGCGGCGACCGCCACCACGCCCACGATGGCGGAGACCACGCGTTGGATCAGGGTCACCTGCGTCCGCACCCGGCGGACCCGCGCCGGGTCGTGGTGGGCGTTGGCGTAGCGCGAGTACGAGGTCTCGACGATCGCCGCCGCGATCCGCACGACCAGCCAGGCGGTGGACCCGATGAGGATCAGCGACAGGATCCGGCCGACGCCGGCCGAGTTGTCGCGGGCGATCTGGGCCTGGGCGTACGAGCCTCTCAGCAGGGCCATGCACAGCACGAGCTGGAAGGGGATACGGGCACGGCGGAGCAGGCCCCACAGCCCGGTCTCGCCGTGCCGGGCGTCGGCCCGTCGCAGCGTGATGTCCACGGCCCACCCGATGAGCAGCGTGAGCACGACCGAGCCGCCGAGGACGATCAGAGGGCGCAGTACGTTCTCCATGCCTGAGACCGTAACCGGCCCCGGGGGCCAATGAACACGTGTACTTGGCCGGGTCCGGGGTACTGCGGCGCCGGTACTGGCCCGATCGTCGTCGGTACTGGCCTGATCAGGCGTTGTCAGTGGGGGCTGGCACCATGGGGCTCATGAACATCATGCTCTTTCACTCGACCTACGGGCTCCGGCCGGCGGTGCACGCCGCGGCGGACCGGCTGCGTGCGGCGGGCCACGAGGTGTGGACTCCCGACCTCTTCGAGGGGCGCACCTTCGAGACCGTGGAGGAGGGCATGGCCTTCAACGACGGGATCGGCAAGGACGAGCTGCTCAGACGCGCGGTCCTGGCCGCCGCGCCCTACTCGGACCGCGGTGTGGTGTACGCGGGATTCTCGCTCGGCGCCTCCATCGCGCAGACCCTCGCGCTCGGCGACGAGAAGGCCCGCGGACTGCTGCTTCTGCACGGCACGTCGGACATCGCGGAGAGCGCGTCGGTGGACGAGCTGTCCGTCCAGCTGCATGTCGCCGAGCCCGACGCGTTCGAGACGGACGACTGGCTGAGCTCCTGGTATCTGCAGATGCGCAGAGCCGGGGCCGATGTGGAGGTCTATCGGTACGCGGGTGCCGGGCACCTGTACACCGACCCCGACCTGCCCGACTACGACGCGGAGGCCGCCGAGGCCACCTGGAAGGTGGCGCTCGGCTTCCTCGACAGTCTGTAACGGGTCTTTCTGCAACGGGTCCTTGGACCCTTCACACTTGGGACCCGTCACACTTGGGACCCTCATACTTGGGGCCCTCACACCGGGTCGTACGTCCGCTCCACCTTCTGCGTGCCGCTGCGCGTGCGGTAGGAACGGGCCCAGGACGAGGTCGCGTCCGCCTTCGTGCGGTCGGAGAGCACGTAGTAGTCCATCTGCGCGCGGTCGGCGGTGATGTCCAGGACGCCGTAGCCGTGGCGGTCGGTGTCGACCCAGTGGACATGCCGGTTGGCGACGCGGATGATCGGCGCGGCGATCGCCGAGACGCTGCCCTCGGGGACCTTGAGGATGTCGTCGAGGTTGTCGGAGGTGACCGAGGTGACGACGAACTCGGTGGCGGCGGAGGCGGACAGCGGGTACGTACCGGCGTCGACCGGCACGTCGTTCGCCCAGGCCATGTGGATGTCGCCGGTCAGGAACACGGTGTTGCGGATCGCGTGGGACCGCAGGTGGGCCAGGATCTCGCGGCGGTCGTCCGTGTAGCCGTCCCACTGGTCGGTGTTGAGGGCCAGGCCCTCCTTGGGGAGGCCGAGCAGCTCGGCGAGCGGCCTGAGAAGGTCGGCGGCGAGCGAGCCGATGGCGAACGGCGAGATCATCACCGAGTTGCCGACCAGGCGCCAGGTGGTGTCCGAGGCCTTGAGTCCCGACTTCAGCCAGTCGAGCTGGGCCCGGCCCGTGAGCGTACGGTTCGGGTCGTCGACCGAGCCGCTGCCGACGGCCGCCTGCTGGGAGCGGAACGAGCGCAGGTCCAGCAGTGACAGGTCGGCGAGCTTGCCGAAACGGAGGCGGCGGTAGGTGGTGCCCGCGATCGCCGGGCGGACCGGCATCCACTCGAAGTAGGCCTGCTTCGCGGCTGCCTGACGCGCCGTCCAGGTGCCCTCGGCGCCCTCGGTGTGGTTCTCGGCGCCGCCCGACCATGCGTCGTTGGCGAACTCGTGGTCGTCCCAGATGGCGACGACCGGGGCCGCGGCGTGCAGAGTCTGGAGGTCGGGATCGGTCTTGTAACGCCCGTGCCGGGTGCGGTAGTCGGCGAGGGTGGTGATCTCGTTTGCGGGGGCGTGCGGGCGTACGACGGTGTCGCGGGTGCCGTAATCGCCGGACGCGTACTCGTAGATGTAGTCGCCGAGGTGCAGCCAGGCGTCCAGGTCGCCGCGCGCCGCGAGATGGCGGTACGAGGAGAAGTAGCCCGCCTCCCAGTTGGCACAGGAGACCACGCCGAAGCGCAGGCCGGTCACGACGGCGTCGGCCGCCGGGGCGGTGCGGGTGCGGGCGGCGGGCGAGTCGGTGCCGCCGGCGGAGAAGCGGAACCAGTAGTCGGTGGCCGGCCGCAGGCCGCGGATGTCCGCCTTCACGGTGTGGTCGGAGGCGGCCGACACGGTGGTCGAACCCTTGGCGACGATCGAGCCGAACGCCTTGTCCGTGGCGACGGTCCAGCTCACCTCGGTGTCCGGGCCGAGCCCGGAGCCGGGTACCGCCTCGGCGGTGGGCGTCACCCGGGTCCACAGCAGAATGCCGTCGGGCAGCGGATCGCCGGAGGCGACACCGTGCAGGAAGGCCGGGGCTTCGGTGGCGGCGCGTGCGGGAAGGGAGGCCGCGAGCGGAGCCGCGAGGACGGCGGTGGCGGCCGCGGCCTTCACGACCGTACGGCGGCGCGGGGCGCGGGAGTTGACGGCGCCCGAGGAGTCGGATGATCTGAAGCGACTGGTCACGAGCGAGCAGGTTACCGGCGAGTACAAGGCGAGAGCGGGCGAACTCCGAAAGTTCGCCCGCCCTTCGACTGCTGGACCCGTCAAGTCATGGGAGGCCCAGCCCTGTTCAGGCCCTGGGAGGGCCAGTCCTGTTCAAGTCACGGGAGGGCAGGACCCTGTTCAGGTCCTGGGCCTGCCGGACTCGTCAGGCCTTGAGCGCCGCGTCGATCGCCGTGGTGAAGTCGGCCACCGTCATCGGCGCGTTCTGGCCGTCGGAACCGGTGAGGGTCTTGCCGTCCATCTTCAGGGTCGGCGTGCCCTTCACCCCGCTGTCGTCGAACTTGGCGGACATGTCCAGCGCCCACTTGTCGTAGGTGCCGTCCTTGACGGCCGTCTGGAACTTGGTGTTGTCCTTCAGCGCCGGGACGGTGTCCGCCACCTCGATCAGGTACGAGTCGTTCTTGAACTTGTCGTCGGTCTCCTCGGGGTGGTACTTCGTCGAGTACAGGGCGGTCTTGTACGCGAGGAAGGCGTCGGGGCTGACGTTCAGCGCGGCGCCCATGGCACTGAGCGCGTTCTTGGAGCCCTCACCGCTCAGGCTGTTGTCGAGGAACGTGGCGCCGATGTACTGGATCTTGTACTCGCCGTCGTCGACGCCCTTGTCGACGGTCGCGCCGACGGTCTGCTCGAACTGGGCGCAGACCGGGCAGCGCGGGTCCTCGTACATCTGAAGGGTCTTCTTGGCCGTGCTCTTGCCGATGACGACCGTCGTGCCGTCCGTGCCCGTGGTGTTGGCCGGCTTGACGAGCTTGTCGTCCTTCGCGGCCTCCCAGTAGCCGGGCTTGTTGCCCTGCACGACCGCGTAGCTGATGCCGCCGGCTATCGCGAGGACGCCGACAATGGAGAAGGCGACGATGACCTGGCGCTTGACCTTGTCGCGCTTGGCCTGACGCTCGCGCTCGACGCGCAGGCGCTCACGGGCCGCCGTCTTCGCGGCCTTGCTGTTCCGCTGGCTCATAGTGGTGATCTCCATATGGGACGCGCACACGTCGTATGCCGTATGCGGGATACGTAGGGGGGACTGCTGGTGCTCGGGTTCCGTCGCTCAGACGGGCTTGCTCACGCGAAAGCGACGGAGCTCGGCGGTCCGCGCCGTCCCAGGGAGTGCACGAACAGGCGAGTGCGGGCGCTGGCCGTCCGGCGCGTGGGGCGCGGCAGGCGGCGTACCGGGGCGAGCAGTCGTACGGTCACCGCGGCGACCGCGATCAGCAGTGGCCGGAAGGTCGACGCGGCAGCCGCGTGCAGGAGCTGTTCGAGGGCGCGCTCGCCGCGGCGCAGCCAGGCGGCGGCGAGGAGGCCGACGCCGATGTGCGCGCCGAGCAGCAGCCAGGCGGCGGTCGGGTCGGTGTGGGTGAGCAGCGCCGCGGCGCGCTCGCCGCCGGTGCCGGTCACCCGGGTCAGTGGGGAGCCGACGGAGCCCCCGCCACACAGCAGGTCGAAGCCGACCGAGCGCAGTGGGCCCGCGACCGGGCCGCCCGCCCTGCCGTAACAGACGTGCTGGCCTGCTGTGAAGACGGTGTCGGCGGCCAGCTCCAGCGGTATCAGCAGGGCGGCGATCCGCCCGAAACCGCGCTCGCGGCCCCCGAGGGCGTAGGCGACCACGAAGACGGCGGCGGCGATCGCGGCCACCGTCCCCATCGGCAGCGGAACCCTGGACAGCAGCACATGCGACGCGGTGCTGAGCGTCACGACCATGGCCGTGAACAGCGCCGCGCGTACGGCTCTGAGCTGGGTCCCGGATATGTCCATAGCGGGGAGAGTGTGTCACGTGCTCCTGTAAGGGACCCCTAAAGGGTCCCTGTGAGTTGGTCGCCCGCTACAGACCCGGAATCCGTCCGTTACGGAACAGGTCCACGAAGATCTGGTGGTCGGCGCGCGCGCGGGCGCCGTAGGCGTGCGCGAAGTCCACCAGGAGGCCCGGGAAGGCGAGCTCGTCGGCTGCGATCGCCGCGTCGATGGCGCGCTCCGTGGAGAACGGGACCAGCTCCGAGTGGCCGCTCTCGTCGTCCGCCGCGGCGTGCATCGTGGCCGTGGCGCGGCCGAGGTCGGCGACGACCGCGGCGATCTCCTCCGGGTCGTCGATGTCGCCCCAGTCCAGGTCCACCGCGTACGGGGACACCTCGGCGACCAGCTGGCCCGCGCCGTCCAGCTCGGTCCAGCCGAGCCACGGGTCGGCGTGTGCCTGGAGGGCGCGCTGCGAGATGACCGTGCGGTGGCCCTCGTGCTGGAAGTAGTCGCGGATCGAGGGGTCCGTGATGTGCCGGGAGACGGCGGGGGTCTGGGCCTGCTTGATGTAGATCACCACATCGTTCTCCAGGGCGTCGCTGTTGCCCTCCAGCAGGATGTTGTACGACGGGAGTCCCGCCGAGCCGATGCCGATGCCGCGGCGGCCGACGACGTCCTTCACGCGGTAGGAGTCGGGGCGGGTGAGTGAGGACTCCGGGAGCGTCTCCAGGTAGCCGTCGAAGGCGGCCAGCACCTTGTAGCGGGTCGCGGCGTCCAGCTCGATGGAGCCGCCGCCGGACGCGAAGCGGCGCTCGAAGTCACGGATCTCGGTCATCGAGTCGAGCAGTCCGAAGCGGGTCAGCGAGCGGGCGTCGCGCAGCGCGTCCAGGAGCGGGCCCTCGGCGGTGTCCAGTGTGAAGGGCGGCACCTCGTCGCTCTTGGCGCCGGTGGCGAGGGCGTGGATCCGCTCGCGGTAGGCGGCCGCGTAGGTGTGCACGAGCTCGGTGATCTGTCCGTCGCTGAGCGCCTTGGCGTAGCCGAGCAGGGCCACGGAGGCGGCGAAGCGCTTGAGGTCCCAGGTGAAGGGGCCGACGTAGGCCTCGTCGAAGTCGTTCACGTTGAAGATCAGGCGGCCCTGGGCGTCCATGTACGTGCCGAAGTTCTCGGCGTGCAGGTCGCCGTGGATCCACACGCGCGAGGTGCGCTCGTCCAGGTACGGACCGCCCCGCTTCTCCTGCTCCAGGTCGTAGTAGAACAGGCCCGCCGTGCCCCGGTAGAAGGCGAAGGCGGAGGCCGCCATCTTGCGGAACTTCACGCGGAACGCGGCCGGGTCGGCGGCCAGGAGCTCGCCGAAGGCGGTGTCGAATACGGCGAGGATCTGCTCGCCGCGTTGCTCGTCGCTGAGCTGCGGGACCGACATCGCTGGGTGCCTCCTGGTGCAGGTGGTGCTTGACGTGGGGGACATGCGTGGGAACGGGAGTCCGTCCACTTCCAACGTGCGACGGAAGGCCGGAGTGCCCGTGTTTCCCGGACGAAGGTACGCGCTCGGTGGACGAGTACCCGCATGAAGGTACGTACGATGTCCCACCCGTCACCCGGCCACCATCCCTCATCGTGGCGCTTCGCGCCGCCATACTCATCTCAAGTGTCAGTGCCCCGGCATAGACTTCGACGCTGTCCGCCCAGACTGTCCGCAGCCTGTCGCCCAGCGTTTCCTCAGGAGGCCGAAGCCGTGTCAAAGACGCCGTTCACGCACTTGCACGTCCACACCCAGTACTCGCTGCTGGACGGTGCCGCGCGGCTGAAGGACATGTTCAATGTCTGCAATGAGATGGGCATGACGCACATCGCCATGTCCGACCACGGCAACCTGCACGGGGCGTACGACTTCTTCCACACGGCCAAGAAGGCCGGCGTCACGCCGATCATCGGGATCGAGGCGTACGTAGCCCCTGAGTCGCGCCGCAACAAGCGGAAGATCCGGTGGGGCCAGCCGCACCAGAAGCGCGACGACGTGTCCGGTTCGGGTGGTTACACGCACAAGACGATCTGGGCGGCGAACAGCACCGGCCTGCACAACCTCTTCAAGCTTTCCTCGGACGCTTATGCCGAGGGCTGGTTGCAGAAGTGGCCGCGGATGGACAAGGAGACCATCTCCCAGTGGTCGGAGGGCCTCATCGCCTCCACCGGCTGCCCCTCCGGCGAGCTCCAGACCCGGCTGCGGCTGGGCCAGCACGACGAGGCACTGAAGGCGGCCGCCGAGTACCAGGACATCTTCGGCAAGGACCGGTACTTCCTGGAACTGATGGACCACGGCATCGAGATCGAGAGCCGGGTCCGCGACGGCCTTCTGGAGATCGGCAAGAAGCTCGGCATCCCGCCCCTGGTGACGAACGACTCGCACTACACGTACGCGCACGAGGCGACCGCCCACGACGCGTTGCTGTGCATCCAGACCGGCAAGAACCTCTCGGACCCGGACCGCTTCCGCTTCGACGGCACCGGCTACCACCTGAAGTCCACGGACGAGATGTACGCCATCGACTCCTCGGACGCCTGGCAGGAAGGCTGCGCCAACACGCTCCTGGTGGCCGAACAGATCGACACCAGCGGCATGTTCGAGGCCAGGAACCTGATGCCGAAGTTCGACATCCCCGAGGGCTTCACCGAGATCACCTGGTTCCAGGAAGAGGTCCGCCTCGGCATGGCCCGCCGCTTCCCCGGCGGTGTCCCCGACGACCGGCAGAAGCAGGCCGAGTACGAGATGGACGTCATCATCCAGATGGGGTTCCCGGGGTACTTCCTCGTCGTCGCCGACTTCATCATGTGGGCCAAGAAGCAGGGCATCGCGGTGGGTCCTGGCCGTGGTTCGGCGGCCGGTTCGATCGTCGCCTACGCCATGGGCATCACCGACCTCGACCCGATCCCGCACGGTCTGATCTTCGAGCGGTTCCTCAACCCCGAGCGCGTCTCCATGCCCGATGTCGACATCGACTTCGACGAGCGCAGGCGCGTCGAGGTGATCAGGTACGTGACCGAGAAGTACGGCGCCGACAAGGTCGCCATGATCGGCACATACGGAAAGATCAAGGCGAAGAACGCCATCAAGGACTCCGCGCGCGTGCTGGGTTACCCGTACGCCATGGGCGACCGGCTCACCAAGGCGATGCCCGCCGACGTCCTCGGCAAGGGCATCGACCTCAGCGGCATCACCGACCCCGCGCACCCGCGCTACGGCGAGGCCGGCGAGATCCGCGCGATGTACGAGAACGAGCCGGACGTGAAGAAGGTCATCGACACCGCCAAGGGCGTCGAGGGCCTGGTCCGGCAGATGGGCGTGCACGCCGCCGGCGTGATCATGTCCAGCGAGCCGATCGTCGACCACGCCCCGGTCTGGGTGCGGCACACCGACGGCGTGACCATCACGCAGTGGGACTACCCCCAGTGCGAGTCGCTCGGCCTGCTGAAGATGGACTTCCTGGGCCTGCGCAACCTCACGATCATGGACGACGCCGTCAAGATGGTGAAGGCCAACAAGGGCATCGACCTCGACCTGCTGGCCCTGCCGCTCGACGACCCGACGACCTTCGAACTGCTCCAGCGCGGCGACACCCTCGGCGTCTTCCAGTTCGACGGCGGCCCCATGCGCTCGCTGCTGCGCCTGATGAAGCCCGACAACTTCGAAGACATCTCCGCCGTCTCGGCGCTCTACCGTCCCGGCCCGATGGGCATGGACTCGCACACGAACTACGCCCTGCGCAAGAACAAGCTCCAGGAGATCACCCCGATCCACAAGGAGCTCGAAGAGCCCCTCGAAGAGGTCCTGGCCGTCACCTACGGTCTGATCGTGTACCAGGAGCAGGTGCAGAAGGCCGCCCAGATCATCGCCGGGTACTCGCTCGGCGAGGCCGACATCCTGCGCCGCGTGATGGGCAAGAAGAAGCCCGACGAGCTGGCGAAGAACTTCAGCATCTACCAGGCCGGCGCCCGCAAGAACGGCTACAGCGACGAGGCGATCCAGGGCCTGTGGGACGTGCTGGTCCCGTTCGCCGGATACGCGTTCAACAAGGCGCACTCGGCCGCGTACGGCCTGGTGTCGTACTGGACCGCGTATCTGAAGGCGAACTTCCCCGCCGAGTACATGGCGGGGCTGCTCACCTCGGTCAAGGACGACAAGGACAAGTCGGCGGTCTATCTGAACGAGTGCCGGCGTATGGGCATCAAGGTGCTCCCGCCGAACGTGAACGAGTCGGAGCAGAACTTCGCCGCGCAGGGCGACGAAGTGATCCTCTTCGGCCTCTCCGCCGTCCGTAACGTCGGCACGAACGTGGTCGAGTCGATCATCAGGAGCCGCAAGGCCAAGGGGAAGTACGGCTCGTTCCCCGACTATCTCGACAAGGTCGAGGCGGTCGCCTGCAACAAGCGCACCACCGAATCGCTGATCAAGGCGGGCGCGTTCGACACCATGGGGCACACCCGCAAGGGCCTCACCGCGCAGTTCGAGCCGATGATCGACAACGTGGTGGCGGTCAAGCGCAAGGAGGCCGAGGGTCAGTTCGACCTCTTCGGGGGCGGCGACGAGGACACCAGCGCGCCCGGCTTCGGACTCGACGTCGAGTTCACCACCGAGGAGTGGGACAAGGTCTATCTGCTCGCCCAGGAGCGGGAGATGCTCGGCCTGTACGTCTCCGACCACCCGCTCTTCGGTCTGGAGCACGTGCTGTCCGACAAGGCCGACGCGGGCATCTCCCAGCTCACCGGAGGTGAGCACGCGGACGGCGCGGTGGTGACCATCGGCGGCATCATCTCGGGCCTCCAGCGCAAGATGACCAAGCAGGGCAACGCCTGGGCGATCGCCACCGTCGAGGACCTCGCGGGCTCCATCGAGTGCATGTTCTTCCCGGCCACCTACCAGCTGGTGTCGACCCAACTCGTCGAGGACGCCGTGGTGTTCGTCAAGGGACGCCTCGACAAGCGCGAGGACGTGCCGCGTCTCGTCGCGATGGAACTCCAGGTCCCGGACCTGTCGAACGCGGGCACCAACGCGCCGGTGATCCTCACCATCCCGGCGACCAGGGTCACGCCGCCGATGGTGAGCCGGCTCGGTGAGATCCTCGGTCATCACAAGGGCGAGAGCGAGGTCCGCATCAAGCTCCAGGGGCCGACCAAGACCACGGTGCTGCGACTGGACCGTCACCGGGTGAAGCCGGACCCGGCGCTCTTCGGCGACCTGAAGGTGCTGCTCGGACCGGCCTGCCTGGCCGGCTGAGCCAGCGGGTGACCGACTTACACCAGGGCCCGACAACCGACGTACGCGAGGGGCGCATCCGGATCCGGATGCGCCCCTCGCGGTGTGCCTGGGCCTCAACGGCCCTGCCGGGCTTCAACAGCCCTGCATCAGGCCTTAGTTGTGGCCGAAGCGCTTCTGGTGCTTACGGGCGACGTCCGCGGGGCTGCCCTGGGTCTGCGGCATCGGCGACTGCTGCGCCTCCGTCGAGGACCGCTGGGCCTGCTCCTGCGCACGCTCGGCCTGCGAGGAGCGGTCCTGCTCGCCCTGCTTGCGGTTCTTGTTCTTGGCCATGGTGATTGCCTCCTACGGGGGTTCTAGGGGCCAGGGCCGGGACCAGACTCACATAGGCTGAGAAGAGCCGCATTTCGGAGAATTACCGTGCGTAATAAGTGCTGTCGGAGCGTGATATCCCGCTACGCCACGCCGAAGATCGAGTTCCGGCCGTTAACCTCCGCGTGGTCGGGCAGACTCGAAGGAAGCCCAAAGCAAACCTCCCGGAAAGAGGGTGGACCGCGTGGACCGCTGCATCGTCCTGGTGGACGCCGGGTATCTGCTCGGGGCTGCTGCCAGCCTTCTCGCCGGGGACTCGTCCCGCTCCCGGATCACCGTCGACCACGCCGCCCTCATCCAGGGCCTGCGCGAGCGCGCCGAGTCCGACACGGAGCGCCCGCTGCTGCGCATCTACTGGTTCGACGGCGCCCCCGACCGCGTACCCCAGCCCGAGCACCGCAGGCTGCGGGTGATGCCGCGCGTCACGGTGCGGCTCGGTGCCCTGACCCGTAGCGACGGGCGGTGGGCCCAGAAGGGCGTCGACGCCGCCATGCACGCCGAGCTGACCGAGCTCGCCCGCAACCGGGCCTGCTCCGACGTCGTCCTGGTGACCGGCGACGGCGATCTGCTGCCGGGCATGATGGCCGCCAAGGAGCACGGGGTCGCCGTACACCTGTGGGCCGTGCAGGCCGCCGACGGGGACTACAACCAGTCCGAGGACCTGGTGGCCGAGGCCGACGAGCGCCGGGTGCTCGACCGGGCCTGGATCACCAAGGCCGTACGCGCCAAGGAACTCGGCGGGGTCTGCGCGCCGCCGCCCGTGCCGCGCCCCGAGATCGCCGCGATCCTCTCCGCGCCCTTGCCCGACTCGCACGGCGCCGCGGCCGAGCGGCCGGCGCCGGAGACGGAGCACGCCTCGGCGGCCGACTCCTCGAACGGCACCGAGGAACGGGCGCCCGCACCCAAGGGCGTACCCACCCCGAAGGACCTGGCCGCGCTGCGCGGGCCCGGCACACAGCCCGCCCAGCATCCTGCCCAGCAGCCCGCCAGCGCGACCCTGCGCTGGTCCTCCGACAAGGGCTGGGTCGAGCGCCCCGGGGGCACCGCCGAGTCCGCGGAGTCCGCCTCGCTGCCCACCCTCGCCCAGCTCACCTCGGCCGAGCAGCGCTGGGCGGACCGCGAGGAGGACATCACCACCGTCGGCGGCGATCCGTACGAGGTGGGACAGGTCTTCGCGCGTCGCTGGATGGAGCGGCTCACCGACCAGAGCCATCTGCAGAAGCTGTCCGCGATGTACCCCCGTGTCCCGCACCGGGTGGACGGCGAACTGCTGCGCTACGCCGCCCGCTTCGGGCTGCTCACCCACAAGGACGACCAGATCGACGAGCACGACCGGTACGCGATCCGGGCCGGGTTCTGGCGCGAGATCGATGTGCGTACGGCGGCGGAACACGTGCCTGTGGGGGAGTGAGCGGAGGGCCGCGGCCCTCCGCCGGCGACGGCTGAGACGGCACCTGTCGGCAGCGGGCAGGCCTTTCGAGGGTCGGGCGGAGGCACGGGAGCGGCCTCGCGGCGGGGTGGGCCGAGGCCCCGCGCTCATATCGGGGCATCGGACCCCGTAGTCTCGTCCTTCGTGAGTACGCGCACGGCAGGGGCAGTCCGCAACGGGCACAGACGTGATCTGGTGTGCTCGGTACGCGGGCTCACCAAGACCTACCCGGCCACGCGCGGACGACGCGGCAGCCCCGGTACACCAGAGGTGCGGGCCACCGACGGGGTACGTCTGGACATCCGGCGCGGTGAGATCTTCGGGCTGCTCGGGCCGAACGGCGCCGGCAAGTCGACCCTCGTACGGCAGCTGACCGGGCTGCTGCGCCCCGACAGCGGCAGCGTGGACATCCTCGGGCACGACATCGTGCGCCACCCCGAGCGGGCGGCGCGGCTCCTCGCGTACCTCGGCCAGGAGTCGACCGCCCTCGACGAACTGACGGTCTCACTCGCCGCCGAGACGACCGCGCGGCTGCGCGGGCTCGAACTCCGTGCGGCGCGGGCCGAGCGGGACGCCGTACTCGACGAGCTGGGTCTCGCCCCGATCGCCTCCAGCCCCCTCAAGAAGCTGTCCGGCGGTCAGCGGCGCCTCGCGTGCGTCGCCGCCGCCCTGGTGGGGGAACGGTCGCTGCTCGTCCTCGACGAGCCGACCACGGCCATGGATCCCATCGCGCGGCGGGCCGTCTGGGCGGCCGTCGACCGGCGCCGGGCCGAGCGGGGGACGACCGTCCTGCTGGTCACCCACAACGTCATCGAGGCCGAGACAGTCCTCGACCGGGTCGCCGTCCTGGACCGGGGCCGGGTCATCGCCTGCGACACCCCGGCCGGGCTGAAGGAGAAGGTCGCGGGCGAGGTGCGCGTCGAACTGGTCTGGCGCGAGCACCCTCCGCTGCATGTCCCCGAGGTTGCCGCGCTGCGTGAGCGGGCCGTCGAGTCCGGTCGGCGCTGGACCCTGCGGCTCGCCCCCGAGGAGGCCCGCGCGGCCGTCGCCACGGTCACCGGTGGCGCCGCCTTCGCCGCCCTGGACGATTTCACGCTGGCCACCCCGAGCCTGGAGGATGTGTACCTTGCGCTGGGCGGGGCCGCCACACAGGGGCTGGTGAAGGCGTGAGGGCGGGTGCCTTGAGTGTGCGGGGCGCGGAATCCGTACGGACTGTCGTGGGCCCCGAGAGCAGGACTGCTGCCGGAGTGAAGAGGAGCAGCTCGACGTGAGTGTCGTACCCGCTGAGGTGCTGCCGGGCAGTGCGCTGTCCGTGGCCGAGGACATCGCCGACGCCGCGGAACCGCTGGGGCCCCGGGCACGGCTGTGGCCGTCCATGGCCGCCGTGTACCGGGCGCAGCTGTCCCGGGCGCGCGTCGCACGGATTCCGCTGCTGTTCGTGGCCACCTTCCAGTCCGTCGGGATCATGGTCCTGATGCGGGGCGTGGTGGACGGCGGCGGCGAGGCGCAGGCCGTGGTGGCCGGGTCGGCGGTACTTGTGGTGGCCTTCGTCGCGCTCAACCTGCTGGCCCAGTACTTCGGGCAGCTGCGGGCCGGCGGCGGGCTCGACCACTACGCGACGCTGCCCGTGCCGCCTGCCGCGGTCGTGCTCGGCGCCGCGGGCGCGTATGCCTCCTTCACCGTACCCGGGACCATCGCCACCGCCGTCTTCGGCTGTCTGCTCTTCGGGCTGCCGATGGCCAACCTGTGGGTGCTCGCCCTGGTGATCCCGCTCGCGGGTGCCGCGCTGGCCGGGCTCGGGGCGACGTTCGGGCTGCTCGCGCCGCGGCCCGAACTCGCCACACTACTGGGGCAGTTGGGGATGTCGGCGGCACTGCTGCTGGGGGTGCTGCCGGCGGGCCGGTTGCCGACGGTCGTGCAGTACGGGCGGGATCTGCTGCCCTCGACGTACGGGGTCGATGCTTTTGCGCGAACCTTCGAGGCGCATCCCGACTGGGCCGTCGTCGTCGCGGACCTGGGCGTCTGCGCGGGTGCGGGGGTGGCTTCGCTGGCTCTGGCGACCTGGGCGTACCGCCGGGCGGCCGTCCGGTGAAGCGGCTGACAGACGGGCCTGGCACGATGTCAGGGTGACCGCTCCGCTGACTCCGCCTCCGCCGCCGCATGACCAGCCCTCGCACGACGCCTGGCAGGTTCCGCCTGCCGATGGTGTGGTGGGGGCCGCCGGGTATGAAGAGGACGGCCCTGGGATGAAGACCGAACTGCGAGAGGCCGCCGTGATCGCGGTGGCCGTGGCGCTCGGTGGGGTGCTGCTCGGGGTGCTGTGGTGGTGGCTGGCGCCGTCGGTGCCGTTGGTCGCCGACGACAGTGCGGTGTACCTCAAGGATTCCGAGGGGGAGCAGGCCATCGGGGTCGACGGAACGTTCACTCTGCTGGCGCTGGCGTTCGGGGCGGTGAGTGCGCTGGTCGTGTTCCTGTGGCGGCGGCGTGGGGGTGTTCCGCTGGTTGTCGCTCTTGCGGTCGGGGGAGTGCTCGGGTCGTTGCTCGCGTGGCGGATCGGGATCTGGCTGGGGCCCACGCAGGATGTGGTCGCGCATGCCAAGGAAGTGGGCAAGGGGGTTACGTTCTCCGCGCCGTTGAAGCTGGGGGCGCATGGGGCGCTGCTCGCGTGGTCCCTGGCGGGGCTGGTCGTCCACCTTGGGCTGACCGCGCTGTTCGGGCCGCGGGACCCGGATCCGTTCCTGAGCCCGTACGAGACTGTGCCGCCTTCCCCGCCGGCGTAGTCGCCCTGGGTGGGGGCGGCCCTTAGGGGTTTTCGCCCCCTCCGCCCCTTCCCGTCCCGTTTCTGGGGGCTGCCCCCAGACCCCCGCTTCGCACTGAAGGTGCTCGTCCTCAAACGCCGGACGGGCTGAAAATCTCCAGCCCGGCCGGGGCTGAATCGGGCTACGCCGGGCGCCTGCCGTGGTTGGCCTTTCTGGTGCGCCATTTGCGTTTTCGGGTTTTCTTCGACATGTCTCTCGTGCTTAGCCGAGGAGGGGACGTACGTCGAGGGGTCAGGCGCGGCCGATGGGGGCGGACACCGCTGCGGTGAGGCTCAGGAGGTCGGCGGGGGAGAGTTCGACCTCCAGGCCGCGGCGGCCGGCCGAGACGCAGATCGTGGGGTGGGCGGCGGCGGAGGCGTCGAGGACCGTGGGGAGTTTTTTGCGCTGGCCGAGGGGGGAGATGCCGCCGCGGACGTACCCCGTGGTGCGTTCGGCGGCCGCCGGGTCCGCCATCGTCGCGCGCTTGCCGCTCACCGCCGTGGCCAGGGCTTTGAGATCGAGGGTGCCCGCGACGGGGACGACCGCGACGGTCAGGGTGCCGTCCACGTCGGCCACCAGCGTCTTGAAGACGCGCTCCGGCGAGACGCCCATCGCCTCCGCGGCCTCCTCGCCGTAGGAGGGGTGCGCGGGGTCGTGCTCGTAGGAGTGCACCGTGTACGGGACGCCCGCCGCCGTCAGGGCCACGGTCGCCGGGGTGCCCCCGGACTGCTGCTGTTTCTTCGGCTTCTTCGCCATCGGCCTTCTCGAATGCGTCGGTTGAGGCTCGTCAGTTGAGACTCGTCGGGCCGCGCGTCAGGTCCGCCGCCGGCAACGACGGCAGATTACGGATGATCGCGGTCTCCGCGCGCAGGAGTTTCAGCTCCGCGCGCAGGCGGGCGGCCGTGTCCGGGGCCTGGAGAAGCTGCTGCTTCGCCGGGATGTCCAGCATCACGGCGGCCGCGACGAGGTAGGAGACGACCGCCGGCTCGTCCGGAAGATCGGCGCCGGTGGTCAGCGTGCGCTCCCGGGCACCCGCCAGCCGCTTCTGGTATTGGCGGAAGGCCCGCAGGACGCCCTCGGCGAGCGCGCCGGCCTCCTCGCCGGGGTCCTCGGGCAGTTCCTCCAGTTCGGCCGTGAGGAACTCGCCGGAGGCGTCGATGGAGAGAAGCCTGACGCGCGTAGTCCCCGTCGCAAGTACCTCGAAGCTGCCGTCGGCACGCTCCCGGATGGTCGCCGCGTCCGCGACGCAGCCCACCTCGTGGAAGGCCTTGGCCGGGTCGTCGCCGAACCCGGCGGCGGCCCCGCGCCGGGGCAGGGAGGTCTGGTCCGGCATGCCGGGTGCGGTGGGCGCGACCTCGTGGCCGTCGCGGATGGCGATGACGGCGAACCGGCGCGGTTCGTCCTCGGGGGTCTTCAGCAGGCTGCGCATCATGGCGCGGTAGCGCTCCTCGAAGATGTTCAGAGGAAGCACGAGCCCCGGGAACAGAACCGAGTTCAGGGGGAAGAGCGGGAGCCGCACGGTGGTCACGACGGGAGAGCCTAATGGTCGCCGGAGTGGGCGGGTCCGTAATGCCCACTCCGTGGATGCAGCGGCATGCCCGCGGCGACCTCCAGACGGACGCCGTCGCGCAGTTCCAGGAACTGGCCCAGGGGGTCGTCCGATACCCGGTCCCAGGGGAACGAGGTCGCGTACGGGCCGATCGCGCGCAGCTGTTCCAGGGCGTCCTCCCAGCGCTCCAGCCTGACCAGGACGTACGTGAGGAGGTTGCGGACCTCGGCGGGCCAGGCGTCGCCGGCGGCGTACGTCGCCGAGACCGCGATCGCGAGGTCGGCCGCCGCGTCGAGGCGCTCGCGCGGCACCGCGGCGCCGCCGCCCTCGGTCAGATACGCGAAGGCGGCACGCACCGGCAGCGCCTGCACCAGGGAGCCGGGCAGCGCGTCCTGCGCGGCCCGCTCGGCGAAGTCGAAGCACTCGCGGTGCGAGCCGTACCAGGCGGCCGACAGATACCGCAGGGCGGCCACATGGCAGCCGTAGTGGTGCGGGGAACGGCGTACGGCCTCGCCCCACAGTTGCCCGAACTCGGTGTGCCCGGCGTTCGTGCCGCGGGCCTGGTCGAGTGCGATCCGCCAGGGCACCGGATCGCGCGGGTCGCCCTCGGCGGCGGCGGCGATCAGGGGGCCGACCTCGCGCAGCAGCTCGACGCGGGCCGGGGACTCCCAGCCCCGGGACACCGCCAGCTCGGCCTTGACCAGCAGGGCGTCCGGGTCGTGCGGGGAGGCGGCCTGCCACTCCTGGAGCCACTCGTCGCGGGAGCGCGCGAAGGTCGCGAGACGCATCGCGTACCGGTCGCGGTTCTCCCACTCGGCGAGCTCCCGTGTGGTCGTGAGCAGTTTGGCCGCGGGGGTGTACTCGCCACGGCCCGCCGCCACGAGGGCGGGGCCCAGCCGGGTGTCCGGGACGTCGAGCAGTACCTCCTCGTCGGCCGGCAGTCCGGTGGCGAGGCGCGAGGTGTTTCTGGCCATCCGGGCGGTACGGATGAACGCGCGCAGCAGTGCCATGGTGGAGACCATTGAAAGCTGCAGGTCGGGGCTGTACCAGGGAGGTGAGGTGAAGCTTTCGTAACCGCCGATTGGTTGTACGGACACGAGTCAAGGGACGGTAAAAGGTGACTGTTGTTCTACTGTCAGTGGGCTGTCAACCCTGGTGAGCGCACCGCACGAAGCCGTCCTGCACAGCCTCAGCGATCCCGTGCGATTTCAGTGATCCCGCAGGACCTCAGCCGCCCCGCGCGACCTCAGCCGCCCGCCCGAACCTCAGCCGCGCCGCAGCAGCCGTGTCGCCCCCGCCGCCACCGTCGTCGCCAGGATCCAGCCAAGGAGGATCACCACGGCGGCCAGCCACTGCCAACCGCCGCGCAGCTGCCAGAAACCCACCTGGCCCAGGTCGATCACCGGAAGCAGCAGGTCCAGGGCGAACAGCGACGGGTCCCACGGCGGATGTTCGCCGGTCTTGATCGGTGGGTGGTCGGCATGCCGGAAGGCGATGGACGTCGCCGCCCACAGCACCGCCATCCACAGGGCGGCCCGCCCCGGCCGGTACCCGTAGGCGACCGTCAAGTCCTGCGCGTACCCCCAGAGCTTGGCGGCGAGCGGCAGCGTCTCGCGGCGGCGGCGCTGCTTGGCGAGCAGCACCTCGCGGGCGTCCTCGTCCTCGCCGGAGTTGCGCAGCACGGTGGCGAGGCGCTCGTACGGCTCCGGGTTGTACTCGGCGGTCGCCGCGGCCACCCACTCCAGGCGCCGGGCCAGCGGGAACGCGCCCTGCGGCACCAGGTTCTCGTAGCCGAAGCCGCCCATGTGGAGGCCGCCGGGTCCCGGCCAGCTCGCCGCCCTGTCGACCAGGGTGACCACCTTCGCGCCCGACAGCACCACCTTGCCGCGCTCCGGCTTCTGCCCGAGGAAACGCAGCTCGGGCGTCTGCACCCGGCGCAGCGACAGCTCCTGGTCGTCGTCGAAGGTGAAGCGGGCCCGCTCCAGGTCGAGCGCGTCCCCGAACCGCCCGTCGTCCAGCCGGATCCCGCCCTGACACTCGAACCGCTGCACCACCGTGCCGCGCGCCGGGGTGGTCCCGCCGGTCTGGAGGGGATTGCCGACGGCCGCCGGAGTCATGTAGAGCGTGCGGTTGACGGTCAGCTGCGGGGCGTTCAGCGCGAGGCGGGTGTACGGGTTGATCAGCCTGCTGCCGCGCAGGCTGAGCGAGACACCGACGGTGGCGCCGCGCAGGCTCAGCTCACCGTGCGACTCCAGCATCTCGGCCTGCAGGTCCTGCCCCACGGTCATGCCGTCGCCGGTGATCGAACGCCCGCGCCGGTCCCGGTAGACCACGGCCTGGTTGAGCAGCAGATCCGTGCCGATGTGCGCGTCGGTGAGGCGTACGCCGTTGTGGAAGCGGCAGCGCGGCAGATGCAGGTCGCCCTCGGTGTGCACGCGGGCCGCCTCGAGTCGCGGCACCGAACAGTTCACCAGCCGTACGGTCTGGAACCGGGCCTCCGGCAGCAGGATCTCCTTCTCGAACCGGCACGACTTCAGCTCGACGTACGGCACCACGGTGCCGCCCGCGAGATCGACCACGTCGGTGATCTGCACGCCGGTCAGCTTCAGGGAGGCGACGCGGCCCTGGAGCGGGGGCGGCCCGTCGAGCAGCAGCCATGCCACGATCCTGGCCCGCACACTGCGCTCGGGACCCCAGGGGTGGCCGCCGTGCGGATCGTCGGCGAGCGAATCCCCGCTGCGCAGGTCGTACACACTGCCATTGCGGAAGGACTGCCACATTCCGGCCTCGGCGGCGGTCAGTTCGTCCGGCAGTTCCCCATTGCGGATGCCGGCACCCTCGCTCACGGTTTTCCCTTCCTCCCCAGCTCCAGGCGTCCGCCCCAGCTACTCGCGGGTTTCGGACAACCGTTCAATGCCCGCTGGGTGACGCCTCGAACGCTAGCGGTGAAGCTGATCTTGCAGGGCTTGTATCAGCCATTGATACGCGCGTCCGACGCCCGATCGCCGTCTGAGAGAATTGGACCCGTGATCTCCCGAATCGACCTGCGCGGCGACGCCCTCCCCGAGGGTGCCGCCCTGCGCGACCTGCTGCCCCGAGCCGACTTCGACGTCTCGGCCGCCCTGGAGAAGGTGCGGCCGATCTGCGAGGCCGTACATCATCGGGGAGACGCGGCACTGATCGACTTCGCGGAGAAGTTCGACGGCGTACGGCTCACGTCCGTCCGGGTCCCGGCCCAGGCGCTCAGTGACGCGCTGGAGCAGCTCGACCCGGCGGTGCGCGCGGCCCTGGAGGAGTCCATCCGGCGCGCCCGGCTCGTCCACCGCGAACAGCGCCGTACGACGCACACCACGCAGGTCGTGCCCGGTGGCTCGGTCACCGAGAAGTGGGTGCCGGTCGAGCGGGTGGGGCTGTACGCCCCCGGCGGGCGCTCGGTCTACCCGTCCTCCGTGATCATGAACGTGGTGCCCGCCCAGGAGGCCGGCGTCGAGTCGATCGCCCTCGCCTCCCCGCCGCAGAAGGAGTTCGACGGCCTTCCGCACCCGACGATCCTCGCCGCCTGCGCACTGCTCGGCGTCGACGAGGTGTACGCGGTCGGAGGAGCCCAGGCCGTCGCGATGTTCGCGTACGGCACGGAGTCCTGCCCGCCCGCCAACATGGTCACCGGCCCCGGCAACATCTGGGTCGTCGCCGCCAAGCGCTTCTTCACCGGCAGGATCGGCATCGACTCGGAGGCCGGACCCACCGAGATCGCGGTCCTCGCCGATGAGAGCGCCGACCCGGTGCACGTCGCCTCCGACCTGATCAGCCAGGCCGAGCACGACCCGCTGGCCGCCGCCGTCCTCGTCACGGACTCGGTGGCCCTCGCGGACGCGGTCGAGAAGGAACTGGAACCGCAGGTCGCGGCCACCAAGCACATCGAGGACCGGATCGTGCCGGCCCTGAACGGCAGGCAGTCCGCGATCGTCCTCGTCGACGGCATCGACGAGGGCCTCCGGGTCGTCGACGCGTACGGCGCCGAGCACCTGGAGATCCAGACGGCCGGCGCGGCGGCGGTCGCGGACCGGGTGAAGAACGCGGGCGCGATCTTCGTCGGCCCCTGGGCGCCGGTGTCGCTGGGCGACTACTGCGCGGGCTCCAACCACGTACTGCCGACCGGCGGTTGCGCCTGCCACTCCTCCGGGCTGAGTGTCCAGTCCTTCCTGCGCGGGATCCACATCGTCGACTACACGAAGGACGCGCTGGCCGACGTGGCCCACCACGTGGTGACGCTCGCGGAGGCGGAGGACCTGCCCGCGCACGGCGCGGCGATCAAGGCGCGGTTCGGATGGAAGGTGCCCAGCCAGTGACCGGCATCGACGATCTCCCCGTACGCGACGAGCTGCGCGGCAAGACCCCCTACGGCGCGCCCCAGCTCGACGTCCCCGTACGCCTCAACACCAACGAGAACCCCTACCCCCTGCCCGAACCCCTCGTCGAGCGGATCACCGAGCGGGTGCGCGAGGCCGCCCGGAATCTCAACCGCTACCCCGACCGGGACGCGGTCGAGCTGCGCACGGAGCTGGCCAAGTACCTGACGAAGACCGGCAAGTATCCGGTCGCCACCGAGAACGTCTGGGCGGCGAACGGCTCGAACGAGGTCATCCAGCAGCTGCTCCAGACCTTCGGCGGACCGGGCCGGACCGCGATCGGTTTCGAGCCCTCGTACTCGATGCACGCGCTCATCGCGCGCGGCACGGGAACGGGCTGGATCTCCGGACCGCGCAGCGAGGACTTCACGATCGACCTCGCCGCCGCCGAGCAGGCCGTCGCCGAGAACCGGCCGGACGTCGTCTTCATCACCACCCCCAACAACCCCACGGGCAACGCGGTGCCGCCCGAGACGGTCCTCGCGCTGTACGAGGCCGCGCAGGCCGCGAAGCCGTCGATGGTGGTGGTCGACGAGGCGTACATCGAGTTCAGCCATGGCGACTCACTGCTGCCGCTGCTCGAAGGTCGGCCGAATCTCGTCGTCTCGCGGACGATGTCGAAGGCGTTCGGCGCGGCCGGGCTGCGGCTCGGCTATCTCGCCGCGCACCCGGCGGTCGTCGACGCCGTCCAGCTCGTCCGGCTGCCCTACCACCTGTCGGCCGTCACCCAGGCGACCGCGCTGGCCGCCCTGGAGCACACCGACACGCTGCTGGGATACGTCGAGCAGCTGAAGGCCGAACGGGACCGGCTGGTCGCCGAACTGCGTGCGATCGGCTACGACGTGACCGATTCGGACGCCAACTTCGTGCAGTTCGGGCGGTTCGCCGACGCCCATGAGGTCTGGCGGAAGATCCTCGACCGGGGCGTCCTGGTCCGGGACAACGGCATCCCGGGATGGCTGCGGGTCACCGCCGGAACTCCCGCCGAAAACGACGCGTTCCTGGACGCGGTACGTGAACTGAAGAAGGAGCAGAGCGCATGAGCCGCGTCGGAAGAGTTGAGCGGGTGACCAAGGAGACCTCGGTCCTCGTCGAGATCGATCTCGACGGAACCGGAAAGGTCGATGTGTCGACAGGTGTCGGCTTCTACGACCACATGCTCGACCAGCTCGGCCGGCACGGTCTGTTCGACCTGACCGTGAAGACCGAGGGCGATCTGCACATCGACTCGCACCACACCATCGAGGACAGCGCCCTCGCGCTCGGCGGCGCCTTCAAGCAGGCGCTCGGCGACAAGGTGGGGATCTACCGCTTCGGCAACTGCACGGTCCCGCTGGACGAGTCGCTCGCCCAAGTGACCGTCGACCTCTCCGGCCGCCCCTACCTCGTGCACACCGAGCCCGAGAAGATGGCGCCGATGATCGGCGAGTACGACACGACGATGACCCGGCACATCCTCGAGTCCTTCGTCGCGCAGGCCCAGATCGCGCTGCACGTGCACGTGCCCTACGGCCGCAACGCGCACCACATCGTGGAGTGCCAGTTCAAGGCACTGGCCCGCGCCCTGCGGTACGCCTCCGAGCGCGACCCGCGCGCCGCCGGCATCCTCCCGTCCACGAAGGGTGCGCTGTAAAGCCATGACAGGCCTCAACACCATCCTCATCGTCGTCGGGCTCTTCCTCCTCGGCGGTGTCTACTCCTTCGTCAAGCAGAAGATGCCGATGAGCCTCATCGTGCTGCTCTCGATCGGCGCCGCGATGTGCCTCGTGGCGGGGGTCATGCGGTTGGCGGTGTGGAATTGACCGCGCCCAAGAAGACTTCCAAGAAGGTCGTCGTCTTCGACTACGGCTTCGGGAACGTGCGGTCCGCGGAGCGGGCCCTTGCCCGCGCCGGTGCCGAGGTCGAGATAACGCGTGACTACGACAAGGCCATGAACGCGGACGGGCTGCTGGTGCCGGGCGTCGGCGCGTTCGCCGCCTGCATGAAGGGTTTGCGTGAGGCGCGCGGCGACTGGATCGTCGGCCGGCGACTGGCCGGTGGCCGCCCGGTGATGGGCATCTGCGTCGGCATGCAGATCCTCTTCGCGCGCGGCATCGAGCACGGCGTGCAGACCGAGGGCCTCGACGAGTGGCCCGGCACGGTCGAGCCGCTCCAGGCCGAGATCGTGCCCCACATGGGCTGGAACACCGTCGAAACCCCGGCCGGCTCGCAGCTCTTCGCGGGGCTCGACGCCGACGCGCGCTTCTACTTCGTGCACTCGTACGCCGTCCACGACTGGTCTCTCGAAGTCGGGAACCCGCTGATACGGCCGCCCCTGGTGACCTGGTCCACGCACGGCAAGCCCTTCGTGGCGGCCGTCGAGAACGGCGCCCTGTGGGCCACCCAGTTCCACCCCGAGAAGTCCGGCGACGCCGGAGCCCAGCTGCTCACCAACTGGATCGGAACCCTGTAGACAATGGCCAAGCTCGAACTCCTCCCCGCCGTCGACGTCCGTGACGGCCAGGCGGTCCGCCTGGTGCACGGTGAGTCCGGTACGGAGACCTCGTACGGCTCTCCCCTGGAGGCGGCCCTCGCCTGGCAGCGGTCCGGCGCCGAGTGGCTGCACCTCGTCGACCTGGACGCCGCGTTCGGCACCGGCGACAACCGCAAGCTGATCGCCGAGGTCACCGGCGCCATGGACATCAAGGTGGAGCTGTCCGGCGGCATCCGCGACGACGACACCCTGGCCGCCGCGCTCGCCACCGGCTGCACCCGCGTCAACCTCGGCACCGCGGCCCTGGAGACCCCCGAGTGGGTCGCCAAGGTCATCGCCGAGCACGGCGACAAGATCGCGGTCGGTCTCGACGTACGCGGCACGACGCTGCGCGGGCGCGGCTGGACCCGCGACGGCGGCGACCTCTACACGACGCTGGAGCGCCTCAACTCCGAGGGCTGCGCACGGTATGTGGTGACGGACATCGCCAAGGACGGCACCCTGCAGGGCCCGAACCTGGAACTGCTGCGCAATGTGTGCGCGGCGACCGACCGCCCGGTCATCGCCTCGGGAGGCGTCTCCTCCCTGGACGACCTGCGTGCCATCGCCGAGCTCGTGCCCAGCGGCGTCGAGGGCTCGATCGTCGGGAAGGCCCTGTACGCGAAGGCGTTCACCCTGGAAGAGGCCCTGGAAGCGGTGGCTGCCCTGTGAGCGGCGTACGGCGTATCCAGACCGGCGCGCCCTGGGAGGAGGCCTTCGGGTACTCCCGCGCGGTGGAGCTGCCGAACGGCCTGGTGCTGGTCGCCGGCTGTACCTCCGTGGTCAACGGGGAGATCGCCGCGGGCGACCCGCACGAGCAGACGGTCAACTCCTTCAACGTGGCGTTCGCGGCGCTGGAGGAGCTTGGCCTCGGCCGTGACGACGTCGTCCGTACCCGCATGTACATCACCCACGCGCGTGACGTGGAGGACATCGGCCGCGCCCACAAGGAGCTGTTCGACTCCGTGCGCCCCGCCGCATCGATGATCATCGTCTCGGGTTTCGTGGACCCGAGCCTGGTCGTCGAGGTCGAGGTGGAGGCGTACCGGGGGGAGTCGGCGTCATGACCCTCGCCGTACGAGTCATCCCCTGCCTGGACGTCGACAACGGCCGGGTCGTCAAGGGCGTCAACTTCCAGAACCTGCGCGACGCGGGCGACCCCGTCGAGATGGCCAAGGTGTACGACGCCGAGGGCGCCGACGAGCTGACCTTCCTGGACATCACGGCATCCTCCGGCAACCGCGAGACGACGTACGACGTGGTGCGCCGCACGGCCGAGCAGGTCTTCATCCCGCTGACCGTGGGAGGCGGTGTCCGCACCGCCGAGGACGTGGACAAGCTGCTGCGGGCCGGGGCGGACAAGGTCGGGGTCAACACGGCGGCGATCACCCGGCCCGAACTCATCCGGGAGATCGCGGAGCGGTTCGGGCGGCAGGTCCTCGTGCTGTCGGTGGACGCCCGTCGCACGGAGAGCGGCTCCTTCGAGGTCACCACCCACGGCGGGCGCACGGGCACCGGCATCGACGCCGTCGAGTGGGCGCACCGGGCCGCCGAGCTGGGCGCGGGGGAGATCCTGCTCAACTCGATGGACGCGGACGGCACGAAGGACGGCTACGACATCGAGATGATCGAGGCCGTACGCAAGCACGTGACCGTTCCGCTGATCGCCAGCGGCGGCGCGGGGAGGCTCGCCGACTTCCCGCCGGCCATCGCCGCGGGTGCCGACGCGGTGCTCGCCGCGTCCGTCTTCCACTTCGGGGATCTGCGGATCGGTGAGGTGAAGGAGACGTTGCGGGGGGCGGGGTATCCCGTTCGCTGAGGTCAACCGCCTTTGAGCCCCGGTCACTTGGTGACCGGGGCTCAGGCGTGTGCGGTGCCCGGAGGATGCGAAGTGAAAGTTGCGCAATTTTAGTTGCGCAATTTTTCTTTCGTATCTAGAGTCGGGGCATGGCAAGCAAGGAGAACCGCCGGATCACGGACGTGGGCACGCTCAAGGCCCTGGGGCATCCGCTGCGGATGAAGCTGTACCGGGCGCTGATCGTGACCGGCGCCGCGACCGCGTCCCAGTTGGGCGAGCAGGTCGACGAGGCGCCCTCACTGGTCAGTTACCACCTGCGCAAGCTCGCCGAGCACGGGCTGATCGAGGAGGCCGAGCCGCGCAGCGGGGACGGCAGGGAGCGCTGGTGGGAGCCGGCCTCGGACGGCGTGAGCGTCCGCGGCGGGGACTTCCGTGGCGCGCCCGAGAAGGAGGCCGCGCACCTGGCCTTCACCCGGCTCTACCACGAGCAGCGCACCGACCTCTACCGGCGCTACCTCGACGAGCGCGCCACCTGGCCCACGGAGTGGAACGACGCCGCGGCCGACTCGGAAGCGACGCTCCGGCTGACGGCCGCCGAACTCGACGCGCTCAAGGACGAGTTGCTCACGGTCATCAGGAAGTACGACGACAAGGGCCGCGCCGAGGAAGCGGCCGGTGACACCGAAGGGCGCGAGAACGTCGCGCTGCACGTGTACGGCTTCCCGTTCCGCCCCTGAAGCCCTGAAGCCCTGAAGCCCTCAAGCCCTCAAGCCCTGAGAGGACGTACTCCGTGACCATGACCGCCGTACCCCAGGCTCCGGTAGCCACCGACAGGCCCGCCCACCGCGATGGCAACGTACTGCGCTGGCTCGGTGCCTACGCCTCGTCGATGATCGGCGACAACGTCTACTACATCGCGCTGTCCTGGGCGGCCGTCCAGGCCGGTACGCCCTCGCAGGCCGGCCTGGTGATGGCCGTGAGCGCCGTGCCGCGGGCGCTGCTGATGCTGGGCGGGGGAGTGGTCGCCGACCGCTTCGGGCCGCGGAAGGTCGTCATCGGCAGTGACGCCGTGCGCTGTGTGGCCGTCCTCGCGGTGGCCGCGCTGCTGTTCACGGCGAGCCCCGGGCTCTGGCCGCTGGCCCTGCTCGCCATCGTCTTCGGCGCCGTCGACGCGGTCTTCATGCCCGCGGTGGGCGCCCTCCCCGCCCGAGTCACCAGCCGCGGCCAGCTCGCCCGCGTCCAGGGCATGCGGGGTCTCGCGATCCGCCTCGCCAACGTGGTGGGCGCACCGATCGGCGGCCTCTGCGTGGCCCTCGGAGGCGCGGCGGCGGCCTTCGGCCTTGCGGGCATGCTGATCGCGGTGTCGGTGCCGCTACTGGTCTCCGTACGCATGAAGGACTTGCCCGCCGACGACGAGGTCGCCCAGCGCACCCCGTGGCGCGACCTCCGGGACGGCCTGGGGTACATCCGGCGCCACCCCGTCCTCGCCCCGCTCATCGTCGCCATCGCGCTCGGCGACCTGGGGTTCGTCGGACCGCTCAACGTGGGCCTGACCCTGCTGGCCGATCAGCGCGGCTGGGGCGCCTCCGGGATGGGCTGGGTGCTCGCCGGGTTCG
Source organism: Streptomyces sp. NPDC087263 (assembly GCF_044744645.1). Lineage (NCBI taxonomy): Bacteria > Bacillati > Actinomycetota > Actinomycetes > Kitasatosporales > Streptomycetaceae > Streptomyces > Streptomyces sp. NPDC087263. The sequence goes on along the minus strand of NZ_JBIUYT010000001.1, from coordinate 150,716 downwards.
GGGCCGGTGCGGGGGCCGCCGGCATGCTGCTGACCGTGCGGGGCCGGCTGCCGCACGCGGGGCGGGTGTCGGCGCTGGCGATCCTGGCGGGTGCGCTCGCGATCGGTTCGCTCGCGTACGTCCCCACGGTCGCCGCCGCCGTCGGTGTCGCCCTTCTCATCGGCCTGCTCGCGGGGCTCAGCGGCGCCCTGTGCGGCGCGCTGCTGCAGACCCAGGCCGACCCCGCCTACCTCGGCCGGGTCAGCTCCGTCTCCGGCATCGTCAGCCTCGGCCTCGCCCCGCTCAGCATGCCGCTGACCGCCGCCGCGATCGGCTGGTGGGGCACCGGGCCCGTCTTCGTCACCAGCGCGGTGGTCTGTGGGCTCGGCGGAGTGCTCGCCCTGAGCGTCGCGCCGCTGCGCCGCGCCGAGCTTCCGAAATAGCGGGCCGTCCCCCGGACCGGCGATCAGAGCCCGAGCTGCTTCGCCTCGTGCAGTTTCGCGATCGCGTCCTTGTCGCCCTCCAGCTCGACATCGGCCACCTGCTGGCGTCCGAACACGAACATCAGCAGCTCCGAGGGCTCGCCGGTCACCGTCACGACCGGCGTGCCCTTGTGTGCGACCGCCGTCTGGCCGTCCGGCCGGCGCAGCACCAGGCCGGTCGGCGCACCGCGGCCCGTCAGCCGGGCCGTGCGCTCCAGGCGGGACCACAGGGCGTCCTGGAAGACCGAGTCCAGCGCCCGCGGTGTCCAGTCGGGCTGCGCACGGCGTACGTCCTCGGTGTGGACGTAGAACTCGATGGTGTTCGCCGCCTCGTCGATCTGCTTCAGGGAGAACGGGGAGAAGCGCGGCGGGCCCGTACGAATCAGCTGGATCAGCTCCTCGTACGGCTTCTCGGCGAACTCCGTCATCACCCGTTCGAGACGGGGCGCGAGCTGCTTGATCCACCTTCCGCCCGCGGCATCCGCGCGGCGCTCGCGTATCACCACGTGGGCGGCGAGATCACGGGTGTTCCAGCCCTCGCACAAGGTGGGGGCGTCCGGACCCTCGGCTTCCAACAGGTCAGCGAGGAGAAGTCGTTCACGCTTTGCATGGGTCGACATGCCGGCAAGCCTACGACCGTCCCACCGGTCCGCCCAGTGGACGGCGGCCAGTAGGGGCCGCTGGACCGGCACTGTGGACGAACGGCGAGCCGTGCCCCCGGTCGGGCCTGTGGACGAATGTCGGGTGGTGTCCCGGTCGGGCCTGTGGACGAATGTCGGGTGGTGTCCCGGTCGGGCCTGTGGACGAATGTCGGGTGGTGTCCCGGTCGGGCCTGTGGACGAACGTCGGGTGGTGTCCCGGTCCGGCCCGTGGACAAACGCCGGGCCGTGCCCCGGTCCCGCCTGTGGACAGACCTCGGGCCCGGTCCGGTCCGGCCTGTGGACAACTGCCTGGTGCGTCCCACCGGCGCGGCACAATGGTCCGTATGACCAGCACGACTCCGCCCAGCAGGCCCGGTAGGCCCAGCAGCCTGGACCCCGAGATCGCCGCGCGCCTCAAGCGCGGCGCCGACGGGCTCGTCCCCGCCATCGCCCAGCAGTACGACACCGGTGAGGTGCTGATGCTCGGCTGGATGGACGACGAGGCGCTGCATCGCACGCTCACCACGGGCCGCTGCACGTACTGGTCGCGCAGCCGCCAGGAGTACTGGGTCAAGGGCGACACGTCCGGTCACTTCCAGCACGTGAAGTCCGTCGCCCTGGACTGCGACGCCGACACGGTTCTCGTGCGGGTCGACCAGGTCGGCGCGGCCTGCCACACGGGCGCCCGCACCTGCTTCGACGTCGACGTACTGCACGACGTACCGGCCGATGTACTGCTCAAGAACGCCGATTCCGGCGTACCGGCACGGGATCAGTAAGGTCAGCCGCCATGGACCTTGAGACCTTCCGCAAGCTGGCCACAGACCGCCGTGTGATCCCCGTCAGCCGCAAGCTCCTCGCGGACGGTGACACACCGGTCGCGCTCTACCGCAAGCTGGCCGCCGAGCGCCCCGGCACCTTCCTCCTGGAGTCCGCGGAGAACGGCCGATCGTGGTCCCGTTACTCCTTCGTGGGCGTCCGCAGCCAAGCCACCCTCACCGAGCGGGACGGGCAGGCCCACTGGCTCGGCACCCCGCCCGTCGGCGTCCCCGTCGAGGGCGATCCGCTCGCCGCGCTGCGTGCCACCATCGAGGCCCTGCACACGCCGCACGGCGAGGACCTGCCCCCGTTCACCGGCGGCATGGTCGGCTATCTGGGGTACGACATCGTGCGCCGCCTGGAGAAGATCGGCCCCGGCGAGCACGACGACCTGAAGCTCCCCGAGCTGACCATGCTGCTCACCAGCGACCTCGCCGTCATGGACCACTGGGACGGCTCGGTCCAGCTGATCGCCAACGCGATCAACCACAACGACCTCGACACGGGGGTCGACGAGGCGTACGCGGACGCCGTCGCGCGCCTCGACGCCATGGAGGCGGACCTCTCCCGCGCCGTCTCGCAGCCGCCCGCCGCCCTCCCGCCCTCCGAACTCCCCGAGTACACCGCGCTCTGGGGCGGCCCCGACTACCAGGACGCCGTCGAGGACATCAAGGAGCGCATCCGGGCCGGCGAGGCCTTCCAGGTCGTACCCTCCCAGCGCTTCGAAACGCCGTGCACGGCAAGCGCGTTGGACGTGTACCGAGTCCTGCGCGCGACCAATCCCTCCCCGTACATGTACCTCTTCCGCTTCGACGGCTTCGATGTCGTCGGTTCGTCCCCCGAGGCCCTCGTCAAGGTCGAGGACGGGCACGCGATGGTGCACCCCATCGCGGGCACCCGGCCGCGCGGTGCCACCGTCCAGGAGGACCAGGCCCTCGCCGACGAGCTGATCGCCGACCCCAAGGAGCGCGCCGAGCACCTGATGCTCGTCGACCTGGGGCGCAACGACCTCGGACGGGTCTGTGAACCGGGCTCCGTCGAGGTCGTCGACTTCATGTCCATCGAGCGGTACTCACACGTGATGCACATCGTCTCGACGGTGACCGGGCGGGTCGCGGCCGGACGTACCGCCTTCGACGTCCTGACCGCCTGCTTCCCCGCCGGCACCCTCTCGGGTGCGCCCAAGCCGCGCGCGATGCAGATCATCGACGAACTGGAGCCCTCCAGAAGGGGGTTGTACGGCGGCTGCGTCGGCTATCTCGACTTCGCGGGCGACTCCGACACCGCCATCGCCATCCGTACCGCGCTGCTGCGCAACGGCACGGCGTACGTCCAGGCCGGTGCCGGAGTCGTCGCCGACTCGGACCCGGTGGCGGAGGACAACGAGTGCCGCAACAAGGCCGCGGCGGTGCTCCGCGCGGTGCACACGGCGAACCGGCTGGGGTAATAGGACAAGTCTCACGTGAGCCCCGGGTGACCGTTCGGCCGGGGTTCAGGCGATAGTGGAGTACGTGACTGCTGTTCCGCACCCCCGATCCGAAACCCCCGGACCTGCCGGCTCCGGCCGCCGCAGCCTCGCCGTGGCCCTGCTCAGCGGCGCCCTCGGCGCGGCCGTGGCACTGCTGTCGACCCGGCAGAACTGGGCGTCGGGCACCGCCTCGGTGGCCGGCGGCGACTTTCCGCTGACCGCCTCGGGCAGCGACGTCACGGGCGTGCCCGCGGCGCTCGCCATAGTGGGCCTCGCCGCGCTCGTCGCCGTCTTCGCGGTCCGCCGCTCCGGACGCTTCCTCGTCTCCGCGCTGCTCGCGCTCTCCGGCGCGGGCATCGTCGTGGCGGCCGTGCTCGGCGCCGGCGACAGCTCGGCCCTCGACGAGAAGGCCGCGGCGGCCTCCGGCGACACCGCCGCCACCGCGGACGCGCTCAGCCACACCGCCTGGCCGTACGTCGCCGCCGCGGGCGGCGCCCTCATCCTCCTCGCGGGTCTCCTCGCGTTGCGCTACGGGCGGCTGTGGCCCGCGATGTCGGGCCGCTACGAGCGCGACGGGACACCCCGGCCGCGCAAGGCCAAGCCGGTCGACCCCGACCGCCCCGAGGACATCTGGAAGGCGCTCGACCGCGGTGAGGACCCGACGGGGCCGGACCCGGCAGGGACCTGAGCCCCGGTTCTCGGGAGGCTTCGAGGGGCTTCTGTCCCGGGCTTTCGTCCTGACCCGGCGGAACCGACGCGCGCGGACCGACCCCCCGCTCATCGCATGCCCGCGAGTACGGGACAATGGCCGAGGAGCGTCCGACTCACCACACGTACGCAGCACGTACTCAGTAACGAGGAGCAAGTCATGGCGGGCAGCAACCACGGTCACACTCCGGCCGCCTGGACCGGTGTCATCATCGCCTTCATCGGTTTCTGCGTCTCCGGCGCCTTCACCGTGCTGGCCGACCCGCTGGGCTTCTGGGCCGGTCTGGTCATCGTCGCCCTCGGTGGTGTCGTCGGCATGGTGATGCAGGCGGCGGGCCTGGGCAAGGCGAGGACCAAGCCCGCGCGGCCTGCCCGCGAGACCGTGGGCGCCGAGAGCTGAGCAAGCGCCGGCCCTGGTGAGAGGCGGTTCCGGCGCAGCTGCCGGGCCGCCTCTCCCGCGTACGGGCGTTCCGGGCGGGTGAGGGGCACAATGCGTGGGGTGAACGCCGAATCCCAGCGGGTGACACAGAGCGCGGAACCCGGAGCGGGCGCCGCACTGCGGCGGCTCGCCGTACCCGGTGGGGTGCTCGCGGCCGTCGTCGGCGCCTTCGCCTACGTCGGGGCTGTCGACCCCAACCAGCCAGGGCACTACCCCGTCTGCCCGCTGCTGCGGCTCACGGGCGTGTACTGCCCCGGCTGCGGCGGTCTGCGCAGTGCGCACGCCTTCGTGCACGGGGACTTCGCGGCGGCGCTCACGGACAACGCGCTCGCCGTCGTGGCGTTTCTGGGCTTTGCGACGGTGTGGGCCGTATGGGTGGTCCGGTCGGTGCGCGGGCGCCCGCCGCGGATCGAACTGGGGCCAGTCCACCTGTGGACCATCGGCACGTTGGTGCTGGTCTTCACGGTTGTCCGGAACCTGCCCTTCGGTGGCTGGCTGCACCCTTGATCAAATGGCAAAGGTCCAGGTAGTGGGACCGGCGTCAACCGGATGCGAGGTCTACGCCTTCCTCCGGATACCATCGCAGTGAGGGGTCTGACACGTCGCAACCGTCCGAGGCGGTGAACCCGGGTCAGCTGCTCAACCGCTTCAGCTCTTCACCGCAGGAAGGGGGCCGCTCGCGTGAGTGTGCTCGACGAGATCATCGACGGAGTCCGTGCCGACCTCGCGGAGCGGCAGGCGCGCGTCAGCCTCGACGAGCTCAAGGAGCGCGCGGCGAAGGCTCCGGCGGCCAAGGACGGCGTGGCGGCCCTGCGCGGTGACGGCGTCAAGGTCATCTGCGAGGTCAAGCGCTCCAGCCCGTCCAAGGGCGCGCTCGCCGCGATCGCCGACCCGGCCGGGCTCGCCGCGGACTACGAAGCGGGCGGTGCGGCCGTCATCTCGGTCCTCACCGAGCAGCGCCGCTTCGGCGGTTCGCTGGCCGACCTGGAGGCCGTCCGCGCCAGGGTCGACATCCCCGTACTGCGCAAGGACTTCATCGTCACGTCGTACCAGCTGTGGGAGGCCCGCGCGTACGGCGCCGACCTCGCGCTGCTGATCGTGGCCGCCCTCGACCAGCCCGCCCTGGAGTCCCTCATCGAGCGCGCCGAGTCCATCGGGCTCACCCCGCTCGTCGAGGTGCACGACGAGGACGAGGCCGAGCGGGCCGTGGCGGCCGGCGCGAAGGTCATCGGCGTCAACGCGCGCAATCTGAAGGACCTCAAGGTGGACCGCTCCACCTTCGAGCGCGTCGCCCCCGAGATCCCGGCCGGCATCGTCAAGATCGCCGAGTCCGGCGTCCGTGGGCCGCACGACCTCATCGCGTACGCCAACGCCGGCGCCGACGCGGTCCTGGTGGGCGAGTCGCTCGTCACCGGCCGCGACCCCAAGACGGCCGTCTCCGACCTCGTCGCCGCGGGCGCCCACCCCGCCCTGCGGCACGGACGGGGCTGACACCCCGATGCCCGCCTCGCCCCACGCCGACGCCACCTCCCGTCCGGGCCCGCGCCCCGACGGGGAGTTGTCGTGTGTGGGGTCGGCTGCGCCGCTCCCGGTCCACGGGGAGGGCTGCGCCGTACGCCGCTGTGTGCGGCCCGCCGGGCAGCTTCCGCTCGCCCCGGCAGCCCGGGACCCCTACGCCCGGCTCGCCCGGGGCTGCCGCCCGCGCGGCTGCCGGGCGCCCGCACGCCGCGTCCACGGGCGCCGGGTTCGCTATGTCATCGGTGATGAGCCGGGCCAGGTCAACGGCATGCGATGGCGCCTCGCGCACGCACGCTGACGCCGTCCCCGGCCGTTCCCCCCCCCCGGTGACCTGACCTGGCTTCGGCCTGGCACGGCCGGTCCAGGCCGGTGGGCTTCCTGCTTTCGATGCGGGAGGGACTCCGGCTCCGCCGTCCGGTTGGGCTTCGCCCGTCACCGATCGGCGGTTCCGGCCGGTTCGGGCACCGCCGATCACCGCCACCGGGTTTCTCGCCGTCGTGGCGGAGAGAGCCGCCGCGTGGCCTCCTTCCCGAGCAACTTGTGGGTGGGAGGGTCCGCGGGGGCACAGGCGGGCAATGGCCGGTCCGGCAAGGGTGGTCCCCAGCGGGGGCCGTCGCCGAAGGCATGCGTGCGTACGTCGTCGATAACGTGAACCCCTGTCCAACCTGTAACCGGGGCCGACGCCCCTGCGAGGTAGCCGCATGCCCAGCGAGTTCTTCATTCCCGACCCTGATGGTCAAGTTCCCAGCGCCGAGGGGTACTTCGGCGCGTACGGCGGCAAGTTCATCCCGGAGGCGCTGGTCGCCGCCGTGGACGAGGTCGCCGTCGAGTACGACAAGGCGAAGTCGGATCCCGAGTTCGCGCGTGAGCTCGACGATCTGCTCGTCCACTACACCGGGCGCCCCAGTGCGCTGACCGAGGTACCGCGGTTCGCCGAACACGCCGGTGGGGCACGGGTGTTCCTCAAGCGGGAAGACCTCAACCACACCGGATCCCACAAGATCAACAACGTCCTCGGGCAGGCCCTGCTCACCCGGAGGATGGGCAAGACGCGCGTCATCGCGGAGACCGGAGCGGGCCAGCACGGCGTCGCCACCGCCACCGCCTGCGCACTCTTCGGCCTCGAATGCACCATCTACATGGGTGAGATCGACACCCAGCGGCAGGCCCTCAACGTCGCACGGATGCGCATGCTGGGCGCCGAGGTCATCGCCGTGAAGTCCGGCAGCCGCACCCTCAAGGACGCCATCAACGAGGCCTTCCGCGACTGGGTCGCCAACGTCGACCACACCCACTACCTGTTCGGGACCGTGGCCGGGCCGCACCCCTTCCCCGCCATGGTGCGCGACTTCCACCGGGTCATCGGGGTCGAGGCGCGGCGGCAGATCCTGGAGCGCGCCGGACGGCTCCCCGACGCCGCCGTCGCCTGCGTGGGTGGTGGCTCCAACGCCATCGGGCTCTTCCACGCCTTCATCCCCGACAGCGGCGTACGGCTGATCGGCTGCGAGCCCGCCGGGCACGGCATCGAGACCGGCGAGCACGCGGCCACGCTGACCGCCGGTGAGCCGGGCATCCTGCACGGCTCGCGGTCCTACGTCCTTCAGGACGAGGAAGGGCAGATCACCGAGCCCTACTCCATCTCGGCCGGACTCGACTACCCGGGCATCGGGCCCGAGCACTCCTACCTCAAGGACAGCGGCCGCGGCGAGTACCGCGCGGTCACCGACGACGCGGCGATGCAGGCCCTGCTCCTGCTCTCCCGCAGTGAGGGCATCATCCCGGCGATCGAGAGCGCGCACGCGCTGGCCGGAGCCCTGGAGGTCGGCAAGGAGCTCGGCAAGGACGGGCTGATCCTCATCAACCTGTCCGGCCGCGGCGACAAGGACATGGACACGGCCGCCCGCTACTTCGGCCTGTACGACACCGACGCCGAGGTCGCCGCCAACGCGGCCGACACCGCCGAGATCGAGGGGGACGCCAAGTGAGCGGCAACATCCAGCTGTTGAGCGACACCCTCGCCGGCGCCAGGGCGGAAGGGCGGGCCGCCCTCATCGCGTACCTGCCGGCCGGGTTCCCGACCGTCGACGGCGGGATCGACGCCATCAAGGCCGTCTTCGACGGGGGCGCCGACATCGTCGAGGTCGGTCTGCCGCACAGCGACCCCGTCCTGGACGGCCCCGTCATCCAGACCGCCGACGACATCGCTCTGCGCGGCGGAGTCAAGATCGCCGACGTGATGCGGACGGTCCGGGAGGCGCAGGAGGCCACCGGCAAGCCGGTGCTCGTGATGACGTACTGGAATCCGATCGACCGCTACGGCGTCGAGCGCTTCACCGCCGAACTGGCCGAAGCGGGCGGCGCCGGGTGCATCCTGCCCGACCTGCCGGTGCAGGAGTCCGCGCTGTGGAGGGAGCACGCCGAGAAGCACGGGCTCGCGACCGTCTTCGTCGTCGCGCCCAGCAGCAAGGACGCCCGGCTCACCGAGATCACCGCGGCGGGCTCCGGCTTCGTGTACGCGGCCTCGCTGATGGGCGTCACGGGTACCCGTGCGTCGGTGGGCGCGCAGGCGCAGGACCTGGTGCGGCGCACCAAGGCCACCACCGAACTGCCCGTCTGCGTCGGCCTCGGCGTCTCCAGCGCCGAACAGGCCGCCGAGGTGGCCGGCTTCGCCGACGGTGTGATCGTCGGGTCCGCCTTCGTGAAGCGGATGCTGGACGCGCCCGACGAGCGGGCCGGCCTGGAAGCCGTACGCGCGCTCGCCGCCGACCTTGCGAAGGGTGTGCGAGGAGCGCTGTAACAGACAGTGCATATCTGTAAGTAACGGACAATCCACTCACTCGAACGGGTGGACCTGGGGCCGGGGAGGCGCGCTGCGCCTTCCCGGTTCGTTCTGCCGGATGTGAGCGAGAAGAACCGTGACGGAAAGCGCAACGCCCGCGAACGGCTGGCGGCCGAGCGAGAGAAGCAGAAGACCACGGAGAAGCGCCGTCGCGCGCTGATCGTGGGGGCTTCGGTGGTCTGTGTCCTTGGCCTGGCCGCGGTGGTGGGCGTCGTGGCCGCCAACTCCGGCAAGGACAAGAAGAGCAACACCTCCGGCCCGGTCGTGACGCCCTCGGGCGCGACCGGCAAGGACGGCCTCGCGATCCCCGTCGGCAAGGACAGCGCCAAGTCGACCCTCACGGTGTGGGAGGACTTCCGCTGCCCGGCGTGCAAGTCCTTCGAGAGCGCCTACCGCTCGACCATCCACGAACTGGTCGACGCCGGACAGCTGAAGGTCGAGTACCACCTCGTCACCATCATCGACGGGAACATGGGAGGCAGCGGCTCCCGCAAGGCCGCCAACGCCGCGGCCTGCGCCCAGGACGCCGCAAAGTTCACCGCGTACCACGACGTGCTCTACGAGAACCAGCCCGCCGAGACCGACGACGCCTTCGCCGGCAACAGCAAGCTCGTCGAGCTGGCGGGCAAGGTCGACGGCCTGGACACGACCGCGTTCCAGAAGTGTGTCGACGACGGCACGCACGACAGTTGGGTCGTGAAGTCGAACGACGCCTTCGGGACCAGTGGTTTCACCGGTACGCCGACGGTGCTGCTCGGCGGCACGAACATCTACGCGGACCAGTCGATGACCCCGGCGAAGCTGAAACAGATGGTGCAGGCGGCGAACAAGGGCTGACGCCTTTCCCGGCGAGGGTGCCCGCTGATGGGCATCAGCCCTTGTTGGGCGCGGGCGCCCCCGGTTTCCCGCAGGCCGGGGGCACCGCCCGTTATGGAGCCGTTGCCGGGCTGCCTGCCGTGGGCCGCGTCCGGCACGGTAGCGTCGACCCTGCCATGGAAATTGCCTACATTCCCAGTCCGTCGCAGGGTGTGCTGCATCTCGGCCCCATTCCGCTGCGCGGCTACGCGTTCTGCATCATCATCGGCGTCTTCGTAGCCGTCTGGCTCGGCAACAAACGCTGGATCGCCCGCGGCGGGCGGCCCGGCACGACGGCCGACATCGCTGTCTGGGCCGTGCCGTTCGGCCTGGTCGGCGGTCGCCTCTACCACGTGATCACGGACTACGAGCTGTACTTCAGCGAGGGCCGCGACTGGGTGGACGCCTTCAAGATCTGGCAGGGCGGGCTCGGCATCTGGGGCGCGATCGCACTCGGTGCCGTGGGCGCGTGGATCGGCTGTCGCCGACGCGGAATCCCACTGCCCGCCTGGGCCGACGCGCTCGCTCCCGGCATCGTCTTCGCGCAGGCCATCGGGCGCTGGGGCAACTGGTTCAACCAGGAGCTGTACGGCAAGGAGACGGACCTCCCCTGGGCGCTGAAGATCACGTCCGCGGCGGACGGCCGGGTGCCGGGTCTGTACCAGCCGACGTTCCTTTACGAGTCCCTGTGGTGCGTCGGTGTCGGCTTCCTCGTCATCTGGGCGGACCGCCGCTTCAAGCTCGGGCACGGGCGGGCGTTCGCGCTGTACGTCGCCGCGTACTGCGTCGGCCGTTTCTGGATCGAGTACCTGCGCGTCGACGAGGCCCACCACATCCTGGGCATGCGTCTCAACAACTGGACCGCGATCGTGGTGTTCATCCTCGCGGTCGTCTACCTCGTGCTGTCGGCACGGATGCGGCCGGGGCGCGAGGAGGTCGTGGAGCCGCTCGGTCCCGGCGAGGGAGACGATGCGGCCGCGGTCGACGGGGGTCCCGTCGACCTTGAGAAGGCCGAGCCCGAGCCTGTGGACGGGGATGCCGAGCCGGCTGATGCCGAGGTTGTGGAGTCCGACGGCTCCCCGGAGTCCGACGAGTCCCGCGAGTCCTCGGCTGACGAGGCCGAGTCGGCCAAGAAGAGCTGACGGTTTGTAGTACGACGGAGAGGGCGCCGAATCAGATTCGGCGCCCTCTCCGTGTGCGGGCGATGGGTTCCGGCGGGCTCGGCACCGCCGGAACACGCGTGGGGGTGCTCGCCGTCGCGGCGGAGAAGAGGTACCCGCCCCGGACGGCGGTTACCTCTTCTCCCGCGGAGCAGGAAACCGTGCGGAGCCGGAATCCCGCGGCGCCGGAACGGCGTCAACCCTGGCGGCGCGCCAGCGCCATGGTTCGGCGGGCGCCTGCCACCACCGCCGCGTCGACGAAGGTGCCGTCGGGGAGGGCCTGGGCGCCGGGGGTGGTGGTGGCTGCCTTGAGGATGGACTCGGCGGTTTCGATTTCCTCCGAGGTCGGGAGGTAGGCCCGCTCGATGACCGGGAGCTGGCGGGGGTGGATGGCCGTGCGGCCGAGGAAGCCGAGGGCGCGGCCGTGGGCGCAGGAGGCGGCGAGGCCTTCGAGGTCGCGGATGTCGGGGTGGATCGACTGGGCGGGCGGGGCCAGGCCGGCGGCGCGGGCGGCCACGACGACGCGGGCGCGGGACCAGTCCAGGCCCGCGTCACCCCGTACGCCCAGGTCCGCCCGTAGGTCGGCCTCGCCGAGCGCGATGCCGCGCAGGGCAGGGTGGGCGGAGGCGATGGTGAAGGCGTGTTCCACGCCGAGGGCCGTTTCCAGGAGGGCGTACAGGGGGATCGCACCTCCGCCGGCGGAGGGCGCGTCCTCCGCGACCCTGACGACCTCGGCGGGCGAGGTCACCTTGGGCAGGCGGAGTCCCGACAGGCCGGGCAGCGGAGAGAGGGTCTTGAGGTCGGCTTCCGCGTGGGGGCTGTCCAGGGCGTTCACTCGGACGTGGACCGGGACCGGCTGGGGCTCGGAGAGGAGTTCCGCGGTGGCCGCGCGGGCGTACTCCTTGCGGTCCGGGGCGACCGCGTCCTCCAGGTCGACGAGGACGACGTCCGAGCCCGACACCAGCGCCTTCGCGACGACCTCCGGGCGATCCCCGGGAACGTACAGCCAAGTGAGGGGAAAGGGGTGCACGGTCATAGCGCGCCCTCCGAGCGCAGGGCGTCGATCTCCCCGTCCGTCAGGCCGAGTTCGGTGAGGACCGTGTCCGTGTCCGCGCCGTGCGGGCGGCCCGCCCAGTGGATGGCGCCGGGGGTGGCGGAGAGGCGGAAGAGGACGTTCTGCATGCGCAGGGGGCCCAGTTCGGGGTCGTCGACGGTGGTGATGGTGTCCAGGGCCTGGTACTGGGGGTCCGTCATCACGTCCCGTACGTCCTGGATGGGAGCCACTGCCGCCTCCGCCTTCTCGAAGGCCTCCAGGACCTCGGCGCGGGTGCGGCCGGCGATCCAGCTGCCGACCGCCTCGTCCAGGACGTCCGCGTGGCGGGCGCGGTCCGCGCCGGTCGCGAACCACGGCTCGTCGACCAGCTCAGGGCGGCCGACCAGCCGCATCAGGCGTTCCGCGATCGACTGGGCGGAGGTGGAGACGGCGACCCAGGAACCGTCCGCCGTCCGGTAGGTGTTGCGGGGCGCGTTGTTGGCGGAGCGGTTGCCGGTGCGGGGCTGGACGTGGCCCAACTGGTCGTACCAGAGCGGCTGCGGGCCAAGGACGGTCAGGATCGGCTCGATGATCGCCATGTCGATGACCTGGCCCTCGCCGGTGCGCTCGCGGGCCGTCAGCGCGGTCATCACGGCGTACGCCGTCGCAAGCCCCGCGATCGAGTCGGCGAGGCCGAAGGGCGGCAGGGTCGGCGGGGCGTCCGGCTCGCCGGTGATCGCCGCGAAACCGCTCATCGCCTCGGCGAGGGTGCCGAAGCCGGGGCGGTGCGCGTACGGGCCGAACTGGCCGAAGCCGGTGACCCGGGCGAGGACGAGGCGGGGGTTCGCGGCCGAGAGCTCGGCCCAGCCGAGGTCCCACTTCTCCAGCGTGCCGGGACGGAAGTTCTCGATGACCACGTCGGCGGTGGCGGCGAGGCGGAGGAGGGTCGCGCGGCCGCCCGGCTTGGACAGGTCGAGGGTGATCGTGCGTTTGTTGCGGCCCAGGAGCTTCCACCAGAGGCCGACGCCGTCCTTCGAGGGGCCGTGGCCCCGGGACGGGTCGGGCTTGGCCGGATGCTCGATCTTGATGACCTCCGCGCCGAAGTCACCGAGCATGGTCGCGGCGAGCGGGCCGGCGAAGAGGGTGGCGAGGTCGAGGACGCGCAGGCCGGTGAGGGGTGCCTGCCCCGGGTGCGCGCTCATGAGGTGGACCGAAGGGTGTGCGAGGCCTGGGTGTCGATCTCGGCACGGTAGGGCATCGAGGACGTCGCCCCGATCCGCTGTACCGACAGCGCGGCGGCTGCCGACGCCCAGCGCAGGGCCTCCGGCATCTCCCGGCCCTCGGCGAGTGCCACCGCGAGGGTGCCGACGAAGGTGTCGCCCGCGCCGGTCGTGTCCACGGCGGTCACCCGGGGCGCGTGCACGGTCAGCGGTTCGGCACCTCGGGCCGCGTACAGGCTGCCTGCCGAACCCAGCGTGATGACCACCTCCGGGACCTGGTCAAGGAGTGCGGCGGCTGCTCTGCGGGGGTCGGTGGCGCCGGTGAGCGCGGCGGCCTCGTGCTCGTTGGGCACCAACAGGTCGATGGTGGCGAGGAGTTCGGGTGGCAGCGGCTGGACCGGGGACGGGGTCAGGATGGTGCGTACGCCGTGGCTGCGCGCGGCTTCGGCGCCCGCGAGAACGGCCGACTGCTGGATCTCGAGCTGGAGCAGAAGCCCGTCGGCGGTGGCGATGAGGCCCTCGTCGCCGGGGGCGAGGTCGGTGACGCTGCCGTTCGCGCCGGGGATGACGACGATCGCGTTGCCGCCCTCGTCGTCGACGACGATGTGCGCGGTGCCGGACGAGCCCTCGGTGGTGCGCAGATGATCGGTGTTCACGCCCGAGTGCTCCAGCGTGGAACGGAGTTGGCTGCCGAAGGCGTCCACGCCGACCGCGCCGATCAACGAGACGTCGGCTCCCGCGCGTACCGCGGCCACCGCCTGGTTGGCGCCCTTGCCTCCGGGGATCGTACGGAACTCCCGGCCTGTCACGGTCTCTCCGCGCTGCGGGGCCTTGGCGACGTACGCGACGAGGTCCATGTTCGTGCTGCCGAGTACGGCGATGTGGGTCATGGGCGGGGTGCCTCCGGGCGGGTGAGCAGGTGGGTCAACTGGGCGAGGGTGTCGAAACCGGTGCCGTTGAAGTCGGCGATCGAGGTGGCCAGGCGGTTCTTGAGAGGGCTGGTCCAGCGGTCGGGGAGGGCGGCGGGGTCTCCCGCGAGCAGGCCCGCGATGCTGCCCGCCGTCGCGCCGTTCGAGTCCGTGTCCCAGCCGCCCGACACCGCGCGGCAGATGGAGCCCGAGAAGTCGCCGTCCGCGTGGGTGAGGGCGGCGGCGATCAGGGCGGTGTTGGGGATGGCGTGGACCCAGTGGTAGGCGCTGTGGGTGGTGTGGAGTTCGTCCACGACCACGTCGAAGTCGTCGTGCGTTGCGGCGAGTTGGATCGCCTGGTGGATCGCTTTTGCCAGGCGGGAGGCGGGGGGTACGACGGTGAGTCCGGTGCGGAGACAGGCGTGGATGTCGCCGGTTCCGGTGGCTGCCTCGGCGATGGTGGCCGCCGTGAACATCGCCGCGTAGACGCCGTTCGCCGTGTGGGTGAGGGTGGCGTCGCGGTGGGCCTGTTCCGCGGCGGCCGCCGGGTCGCCCGGGTTCGTCCAGCCGTGCACGTCCGCGCGGATCAGGGCGCCGATCCATTCGCGGAACGGGTTGCGGTGGCCGGCCGTCTGTGGGGGTTCGATGCCGGTGAGGAGGTTGCGGTAGGCGATGCGTTCCGCGGTGAACGTGCGGCCCGCGGGGAGTTCGTCCAGCCAGAGTCGGGCGACGTCGGTGGTGGTGAAATCTCTGCCGTGGCGCTGGAGCAACAGGGTGTTCAGCAGGGGGTAGTTGAGGTCGTCGTCCTCCGGCATGCCGTCGATGTTCTCGGCGAGGGAGGTGGCTGCCGAGCGCTTGTTCCACGGGTACGTGTGGGTGATTTCCTCGGGGAGGCCCTTTGCCGTGAACCAGGTGTGGAGGGGCCAGTTGCCTGTGGCTCGGGCGATGTCTCGGATCCCTTGCAGGGGGAGTTTCTCCACCGGTTTGCCCAGCAGGCAGCCTGCGGCTCTGCCCAGCCAGGCGGCTTCCAGGTGGGCCTGGGTCGGGGCTGGTGTGGGGGTTGGTGCGCGGCCCGGCGTTTGCGGGGTGCCGCCTGCGCCCACCCGTGCCGCCCCAGCGGCACGATTGCCCGCAGAGGGGGAGGGGGCGGGCCAGCTTGAGCAGTGGGCCTTGATCTCGGCGAGGTCTGTGGGCTCGCTGGCCGCCAACTTGCTTGGCAGATCGGCTAGTTCGTCCAGGAGGTCTTCTGCCAGTGCACGGAGGTGCGGGGGTGCCGGAGTTGGGGAGGCGCCCGCTCGGGACGGGGCCGGCGGGCCGCCCGCCGCTTGCCAGCGGGCGGCGATGGACGACGGGTCCCGGCCGTCCTGGGACGCCTGGGCGAGTTCGTGGCCGAGGAGGTCCTCGGGCTGGACCCAGGTCAGGCGGAGGCCGGTCATCGAGGGCCGGCCAGTGCGGCGTACGCCGTCTCGTGGGTTCGTCTGCGCTGTACGTCCCGTTCGAAGATCTCCTGGGTGACCTCCGTGAGCGCCTTCGCGGGGGCGTCGAGGTCGAGGCGGCTGGACTCCGCGACCGTCTTGGCCCAGTCGCGGGGGATCTCCGAGCCGAGCGCGCCGGCGAGGGCGCCGGACATGGTGGCGATGGAGTCGCAGTCGCGGCCGTAGTTCACGGAGCCGAGCACCGCGTGGCCGTAGTCGCCGCCGGAGATCACCAACATGCCCAAGGCGATGGGGAGTTCCTCGATCGCGTGCAGCCGGGAGGGGCGGCGGGCGCCGAGTGAGGGGGACCGGTAGTCGGGACCCACCGTGTCGAACGGGGTCACCGCTTCGCGCAGCGGGCCCAGCGCCGACTCGAAGTTCGTGTGGCGGGCGGCGACTTCACAGACCGCCTCGATGGCGGCGCGGGTGCCGTCCTTCGCCAGGGCCAGGCAGGTGTCGATCACGGAGGCGGGGGTGGCCCCGGGTACGCAGGCCGCCGCCACCGCCGCCGCGAAGACGCCGGCGGCCTCGCGGCCGTACGACGACTGGTGGGCGCCCGCGATGTCGAGCGCCTCGGCGTACGCTGCCGTCGGGTTGGCGGCGTTGACCAGGCCGACCGGGGCCATGTACATCGCGGCACCGCAGTTGACGATGTTGCCGGTGCCCGCCTCCCGGGGGTCGATGTGACCGTAGTGGAGGCGGGCCACCAGCCACTTCTCCGCGAGGAAGATCCGCTGGAGGGGAAGAGCCTCCGCCTGCAGCTCGGGGATCCAGCGCGGGTTGCCCATGAGGTCGGGGACCAGGTGCTCGGCGACGGCGTACGCGTCGAGGTGGTCGCGGACCGTGGCGTACACACGTACCAGCGCGTGGGTCATCAAGGTGTCGTCGGTGACGTGCCCGTCGCCCTTGTGGTACGGGGCGATGGGGCGGGCGGTGCGCCAGGCGTCGCCGTTCCAGGGGCCGACGACGCCGTGCACCCGGCCGCCGTGGCGCTCCACGATCTGCGCGGGCGTGTAGCCCTCGACGGGGCCGCCGAGGGCGTCGCCCACCGCGGCCCCTACGAGGCTTCCGGTGATCCGCTCTTCCAGACTTGCTGCTCCTTTGGGCGTCATGCCCGAATCATCCCTCTGGGGTCGTCAGTTCCATCGCTTCGAGGAGATCGGCGAGTCCGATGAGATCCGTGCCGGTCAGACGAGGCAGGGCGCAGCCGGAGAGAGTGCGGCAGGCGTCTCGCCAGGTGGCCGGGATGGCGTCGCCGCCGCCGAGTGCGCCGGTGAGGGCGCCCGCGAGGGCGGGGGCCGAGTCGGCGACGCGGGACAGGCACGCTGCCGCGGGTACCGCCTCGGCGATCCGGCCGCGCGCGGCGGTGGCGAGGGCGAGGGCGACGGGGACGGTTTCCGCCGCCGCGATGCCGTAGCTGTACACGTGGTCGACGATCTGGTGTTCCAGCAGGGGCACCAGGGCGAACGTGCCCTCGCTGGCGCGGGCCAGGTTCAGCGCGTGCCGGGCGTTGCGGCCGATCTCCGTCGACTCGGGGAGTTCGGCGAGGGCGGCGTCCGTGCAGGCGTCGACGTCTGCTCCGGCGAGGGCGAGCGAGATGGCGGCGGCCATCGCGCGGGCGCCGTGCACGCCGTCGCCGTCCTGGGTGTAGCGGGCGTCGAACTCGGCGAGTTCCGCGGCGAGTCGGGGGTCGCCCGGGTGGGCCACGGCGAGCACGCAGGCCCGTACGCAGGCCGCGTCGTCGAAGTAGTGGGGGTTGTCGTGGCCGGTGGCGGGCGGGCGCAGGCCGGCGGCGAGGTTGCCGAGTCCGGCCCGTACGGAGATCCGGGCGCGCAGGGGGAGCAGGGCCGATTCGACCTCGGGGGCGCGGTCCGCTGCCGCGGCGACCTCGCTGGCGATCGCGTTCCACGACAGGTCGATCGACGCCCGCATGCGCCGCTCCCGGCTCAGGTCTCCGAGCGCGATCGCGTCCCCGGCCCGCAGTACCGCCTCCGCCGCGAACGCCGCCCACTCCGCGTCGTCCGACGGGCCGAGCCGCAGGGGCTCCGGCGGCTGGTTCAGCGCGATCGGCACGGGCAGCGTCGTCGTCGCGTTCTGCTCCGCGAAGGTGTCCAGTTCCCGGGTCAGACGCCGCGTCCACTCGGGCATCCGGGCGGCGCGATGCCGGGCGGCGGGCCAGCCCGCGGCGTCGCCTGCGGCGAGGCCGAGGAGGAGACCCTCGATGCGGCGGGGGTGCCCCGAGGGGGCGGTCTCTCTCGTGTCGCGGGGGACGGGAGCTGCCGCGGGGGCGGGACCCGCGGTGGGGCCGGGACGCAGTGCGTGGGCGCAGCCCGCCGCGGGGGCGGGACGCACTGCAAGGAGACCATCCGCCGCAGGGACAGTGTCTGCCGAGAGGGCTGTGTCCGAGGAGGGGGCAGTGTCTGCCCGCAGGGCGGAGGCGGCCGGGGAGTGAGCATTGTCTGCGGGAAGGGCGGTATCTGCTGAGGGAGCGGAATCTGCGGGGAGGATGGCGCTTGCTGAGGGGGTGGGAATTGCTACCGAGGCGGAGTCCGTGTGGGCAGCGTCCGCGGGGAGGGCGGTGTCCGTCGCAGGGGTGGAGTCTGTGGGGTGGGCGGTGTCTGCCGAGGGCGTGGGAATCGCTCCAGGGGCGGAGTCCGTGAGGGCAGGGTCCGTCGCGGGGCCGGAGTCCGCCGACAGGGCCGGGCCCTCGCCCGGTTCGTCTCCCACCAGGCCGGGGTTCACCGCTGCACCTCGCTCTCGTCGGCGGCCAGGACGAACCCGTCTGGATCCGGGCCTGGCCACGAGCTGTCTGGTTCCGCGGCCCGGGCGAGTTTGCGTGGATCTCGTGGGGACCCGGCCTCATCTTGTAGAGGCTGGGTCGTCGCCGGTGTGGGCCGGTGCCCCTCTCGTGCAAGTCCGTCCGGGTTCGGGTTCGGTGACGCGCTGTTCGGGTTCGTGTCCTGGGTGAGTTTGCGTGGATCTTGTACGGGGCCGGCCTCTTCTTGTAGGGGCTGGTTTCTCTCTCGTGGCGGCTCAGCCGTCTCCGGTGTGGGCCGGCCCCTCTCTCGTGCAGCCCAGCCTCGTCCCAGCCCCTCCTCATCCCGTACGCGTCTCCCCGCTCCCCACTTCCCGTCGTCCGCCGGTGTCAGTAGTTCCGCCACGTCCAGTACGTGGTGGCCCGCCATGGAGGGGAGGCAGCTGCCCAGGGCGGGGCCGATCGCTGCTGCCCAGGCGGTCGGGATCGAGGAGGCGCCGTGGGTTGCCCCGGCGAGTGCGCCCGCGACTGCTGCTGTGGTGTCCGCGTCGCGGCCCATGTTCACGGCGGTGAGGACGGACTCGGTGAAGTCGCCGTCGGCGGCCGCGTACGCGCCGAAGGCGAGGGCGACGGCCTCGGGGGCGAGGTCGGTCCAGGGGTAGCCGCCGATGACGACCGCCGAGCGGACCGCGCGTTCGCCGCAGTGGGCGACGGCGACGGCGCGGCGCAGGGAACGGGCGGTCCAGGAGTCGTCCGGGATGACGGCAAGGGCGGAGGCGACGACGGCGATGGTCGGGGCGCCCGCCATGGCCGCCGCGACGCCCGCGGCGACCGCCTGGCCCCCGTAGATACCCTCGCCCTCGTGGCTCACCGAGCCGTCGATCGCCACCAGTCGGGCCGCCTCGGCGGGGCGACCCGCGGCGAAGACGCCGAAGGGCGCCGCGCGCATCGCGAGCCCGTCGCTCCACGCGTGCCGGTGCTGGGCGGAGATCGGTGCGGCGAGGCCCCGGCGGAGGTTCTCCAGGGTGCCGCGCTCGCTGAAGCCGGCGCCCCGGAACGGACCCTCGTCCCGGTCCGCGATCCACTGGTGCCAGGCCGCCTCGACATGGGCCACGGTGAGCGCCGAGCCGTGCCGGGCCAGCAGCAGGCCGGAGAAGATCGCGTACTCGGTGTCGTCGGTCCCGGCCGGACGCTCGGCGACGTACCCCGTGATCCGGCCCCATTTCGCGCGGATCTCGGACGGTTTCATGTTCTCGGCGGGCGCGCCGAGCGCGTCTCCGACGGCGAGACCGAGCAGCGCGCCGCGCGCCCGTTCGCGGAGTCCGGCGGCGTCCCCGGAGGCCGGGGCCGAGGGAATGCAGGCGATGGAAGCCATACGGTGCTGCTCCTCTCAGGGCTCCATCGCCGCCGTTCGCGGCGAGTCAACGCGCGGACACCTGTGAGACCCCGCGCGGAACCCTTTGCGGATCTGTCCCACCTCCGCGGTTCAGCAGAGCCTCGCGCGCCTCAGCATCACCCGGTCGACATCTGCGCGTCACCTGCCACGGATGAGCGAGAAACCGTAAACGTGCAGGTAAGCCCAGCCTTTCCTTGCTGGCGGGCTCGAAATTATCGGCGTACTTTGGCTGTTGTCGAAAAGTAGAACCAGTCCAAGAAGCGCACCCCTGGGGGACCCGCATGGCCATCATCGAGACCGAAGCGACGCTGCACGAGGCGCACCGCGACAACCACACCCACCGGGACGTCAACGGCGGCTGGCTGCGCCCCGCGGTGTTCGGTGCGATGGACGGCCTGGTCTCCAACCTGGCGCTCATGACCGGCGTCGCCGGTGGAGCCGTGTCGCATCAGACGATCGTCATCACCGGGCTCGCGGGTCTCGCGGCCGGCGCCTTCTCCATGGCGGCCGGCGAGTACACCTCCGTCGCCTCGCAGCGCGAGCTGGTCGAGGCCGAACTCGAAGTCGAGCGGCGGGAGTTGAGGAAGCACCCGAAGGACGAGGAGCGGGAGCTCGCCGAGCTGTACGAGACTCGCGGTGTCGAGGCCGCACTGGCGCGGGAGGTCGCCCGGCAGCTGTCCCGCGATCCCGAGCAGGCCCTGGAGATACACGCCCGCGAAGAGCTGGGCATCGACCCCGGTGACCTGCCGTCCCCGACCGTCGCCGCGGTGTCGAGCTTCGGCTCCTTCGCGCTGGGCGCCCTGCTCCCCGTACTGCCGTTCCTGCTCGGGGCGACCGCCCTGTGGCCCGCGCTGCTGCTCGCGCTGATCGGGCTCTTCGCCTGCGGCGCGGTCGTGGCCAGGGTGACCGCGCGAAGCTGGTGGTACAGCGGGCTGCGGCAGCTCGCCCTCGGCGGTGCCGCGGCGGGTGTGACGTACGTCCTGGGCAGTCTGTTCGGTGCGGCCGTAGGATGACATGTTGGGCGCCTATGCAGCCGACCGCATAAGTAGTCGTTACCCGGCGGTTTCGAACGCTTAACCACTGGGCATGAGCCGTAAGCGCTGTGGGCAATGAAGCCCTCTCTGCACAACCGTGGCGGGTGACGTTGCCTGCCACGCTCCGGGTCGACGGACACGGATCTGTCCGATTGACCCCCTTAAACTCCACCGCCGTGCGCGGTACCCCCCGCGCCCCCCTCGGTGTCCGCATGTTGGAACGTAGTATCCGGTTCCCGAGAACCGCCCCATCATGTAACCTGCACGAAATTTTGCGCACATAAAGCAGAGGGCCAACGTCGTCCCTCGGCACTTGCAAATGCCACGACGACGACGGGAGAGCCGATGCGTACGCCGCGCCAGCCGTCCCAGCACTCCACGAATGGCCAGAAGTGGTCCTTCATGGATGCTCGCCCTGCCGCGCAGGGTATGTACGACCCCCGCAACGAGCACGACGCCTGTGGCGTCGGCTTCGTGGCCACCCTCACCGGTGAGGCGAGCCACGCGCTGGTCGAGCAGGCGCTCACGGTTCTGCGCAACCTGGAGCACCGAGGAGCCACCGGCGCCGAACCCGACTCGGGTGACGGCGCGGGCATCCTCTCCCAGGTGCCGGACGCCTTCCTCCGTGCGGTGGCCGGATTCGAGCTGCCCGCGGCCGGTGCGTACGCGGTGGGTATCGCCTTCCTGCCCGAGGACGGCATCACCGACGCCGTCTCACGTATCGAGACGATCGCCGCCGACGAGGGCCTCACCGTCCTCGGCTGGCGCGAGGTACCGACCGCCCCCGAGCTGCTCGGCACCACCGCGCGTTCGACCATGCCCGCCTTCCGTCAGGTCTTCGTGACCGACGGCGGGTCCGCTGCTTCTTCAACGGGCATCGACCTCGACCGCAAGGCCTTCGTGCTGCGCAAGCGCGCCGAGCGCGAGGCCGACGTGTACTTCCCGTCGCTCTCCGCCCGCACCATCGTCTACAAGGGCATGCTGACCACCGGCCAGCTGGAGCCCTTCTTCCCGGACCTGTCCGACCGCCGCTTCGCCTCCGCGATCGCGCTCGTGCACTCCCGGTTCTCCACGAACACCTTCCCGAGCTGGCCGCTCGCCCACCCGTACCGCTTCGTCGCACACAACGGCGAGATCAACACGGTCAAGGGCAACCGCAACTGGATGGCGGCCCGCGAGTCCCAGCTCGTCTCCGACCTCTTCGGCGACGAGGACAAGCTCGGCCGGATCTTCCCGATCTGTACGCCCGAGGCGTCCGACTCCGCCTCCTTCGACGAGGTGCTCGAACTCCTGCACCTCGGCGGCCGCTCCCTCCCGCACTCCGTGCTGATGATGATCCCGGAGGCCTGGGAGAACCACGCCTCCATGGACCCGGCCCGCCGCGCCTTCTACCAGTTCCACGCCACGATGATGGAGCCCTGGGACGGCCCGGCCTGCGTCACCTTCACCGACGGCACCCAGGTCGGCGCGGTCCTCGACCGCAACGGTCTGCGCCCCGGCCGTTACTGGGTCACCGACGAGGGCCTCGTCGTCCTCGGCTCCGAGGTCGGCGTCCTCGACATCGACCCCGCGAAGGTCGTCCGCAAGGGCCGCCTCCAGCCCGGCAAGATGTTCCTCGTCGACACCGCCGAGCACCGCATCATCGAGGATGAGGAGATCAAGGACGGCCTCATCGCCGAGAAGCCGTACGCGGAGTGGCTGGAAGCCGGCGAGATCGAGCTCTCCGACCTGCCCGAGCGCGAGCACATCGTGCACACCCACGCCTCGGTCACCCGCCGCCAGCAGACCTTCGGCTACACCGAGGAAGAGCTGCGCATCATCCTCGCGCCGATGGCGAACACCGGCGGTGAGCCGCTCGGCTCCATGGGCACGGACTCGCCGATCGCGGCCCTGTCCGAGCGCCCCCGGCTGCTCTTCGACTACTTCACCCAGCTCTTCGCACAGGTCACCAACCCGCCGCTGGACGCGATCCGCGAGGAGCTCGTCACCTCCCTGCGCTCCTCCCTCGGCCCCGCGAGCAACCTCCTCGAGCCGACCGCCGCGTCCTGCCGCAGCGTCACCCTGCCCTTCCCGGTGATCGACAACGACGAGCTGGCCAAGCTCATCCACATCAACGCCGACGGCGACATGCCGGGCATGAAGGCCGCGACCCTCTCCGGTCTCTACCGGGTCAGCGGCGGCGGCGCCTCGCTCGCCGCCCGCCTCGACGAGATCTGCGTCGAGGCCGACGCCGCCATCGAGAACGGCGCCCGGCTGATCGTCCTCTCGGACCGGCACTCCGACGCCGAGCACGCGCCGATCCCGTCGCTGCTGCTCACCGCGGCCGTCCACCACCACCTCATCCGCACCAAGCAGCGCACCCAGGTGGGCCTCCTGGTCGAGGCGGGCGACGTCCGCGAGGTCCACCACGTGGCCCTCCTCATCGGCTTCGGCGCCGCGGCCGTCAACCCGTACCTGGCGATGGAGTCCGTCGAGGACCTCGTCCGCGCCGGCACCTTCCTGCGCGGCATCGAGCCCGAGCAGGCCATCCGCAACCTGATCTACGCGCTCGGCAAGGGCGTCCTCAAGGTCATGTCCAAGATGGGCATCTCGACCGTCGCCTCCTACCGCGGCGCCCAGGTCTTCGAGGCCGTCGGCCTGGACCAGGCCTTCGTGGCCAAGTACTTCAGCGGCACCGCGACGAAGATCGGCGGCGCCGGTCTCGACGTCGTCGCCAAGGAGGTCGCGGCCCGGCACGCGAAGGCGTACCCGGCCTCCGGCATCGCGCCCGCGCACCGCGCCCTCGACATAGGCGGCGAGTACCAGTGGCGCCGCGAGGGCGAGCCGCACCTGTTCGACCCGGAGACGGTCTTCCGCCTCCAGCACTCCACGCGCACCGCCCGCTACGACATCTTCAAGAAGTACACGGACCGCGTGAACGAGCAGTCCGAGCGGCTCATGACGCTCCGCGGACTCTTCGGCTTCAAGTCGGACCGCCAGCCGATCTCCATCGACGAGGTCGAGTCGGTCGAGGAGCTCGTCAAGCGCTTCTCCACCGGCGCCATGTCGTACGGCTCCATCTCCAAGGAGGCGCACGAGACCCTCGCCATCGCCATGAACCAGCTGGGCGGCAAGTCCAACACGGGTGAGGGCGGCGAGGACGCGGACCGGCTGTACGACCCCGCGCGCCGTTCGTCGATCAAGCAGGTCGCCTCCGGCCGCTTCGGTGTGACGAGTGAGTACCTCGTCAACGCGGACGACATCCAGATCAAGATGGCGCAGGGTGCCAAGCCCGGCGAGGGCGGCCAGCTGCCCGGCCACAAGGTGTACCCGTGGGTCGCCAAGACCCGGCACAGCACCCCCGGCGTGGGCCTCATCTCCCCGCCGCCGCACCACGACATCTACTCCATCGAGGACCTCGCCCAGCTCATCCACGACCTCAAGAACGCCAACCCGCAGGCCCGCATCCACGTGAAGCTGGTCTCCGAGGTCGGCGTCGGCACGGTCGCCGCGGGTGTCTCCAAGGCGCACGCGGATGTCGTCCTCATCTCCGGCCACGACGGCGGTACGGGTGCTTCCCCCCTCACCTCCCTGAAGCACGCGGGCGGTCCCTGGGAGCTGGGCCTCGCCGAGACCCAGCAGACGTTGCTGCTGAACGGCCTGCGCGACCGGATCGTCGTACAGACCGACGGCCAGCTGAAGACCGGCCGTGACGTCGTCATCGCCGCGCTGCTCGGCGCCGAGGAGTTCGGTTTCGCGACCGCGCCGCTCGTCGTCTCCGGCTGCGTCATGATGCGCGTCTGCCACCTGGACACCTGCCCGGTCGGCATCGCGACGCAGAACCCGGTGCTCCGCGAGCGGTTCGCCGGCAAGGCCGAGTACATCGTGAACTTCTTCCGGTTCATCGCCGAGGAGGTCCGCGAGATCCTCGCCGAGCTGGGCTTCCGCACCATTCAGGAGGCCGTCGGCCACGCCGAGAACCTCGACGTCGAGCGGGCGATCACCCACTGGAAGGCGCAGGGCCTGGACCTGAGCCCCCTCTTCTACGTGCCCGAACTGCCCGAGGGCACCCCGCTGCACCAGGTCATCCAGCAGGACCACGGCCTGGAGAAGGCGCTCGACAACGAGCTGATCAAGCTCGCCGCCGACGCCCTTGCCGCGTCCAGCGCCACCGACGCCCAGCCGGTCCGCGCCCAGGTCGCGATCCGCAACATCAACCGCACGGTCGGCACCATGCTCGGCCACGAGGTGACGAAGAAGTTCGGCGGCGCGGGCCTGCCCGACGACACCATCGACATCACCTTCACCGGTTCGGCGGGCCAGTCCTTCGGCGCCTTCCTGCCGCGCGGTGTCACGCTGCGCCTGGAGGGCGACGCCAACGACTACGTCGGCAAGGGCCTCTCCGGCGGACGCGTCATCGTCCGTCCCGACCGGGGCGCCGACCACCTCGCCGAGTACTCGACGATCGCGGGCAACACCATCGCGTACGGCGCGACGGGCGGCGAGATCTTCCTGCGCGGCCGCACCGGCGAACGCTTCTGCGTCCGCAACTCCGGCGCGACGGTGGTGGCCGAGGGCGTGGGCGACCACGGCTGCGAGTACATGACCGGCGGTCACGCGGTCGTCCTCGGCGAGACGGGACGGAACTTCGCGGCCGGCATGTCCGGCGGTATCGCGTACGTCCTCGACCTGAACCCCGACAACGTGAACGTCAGCAGCACCGGGGCCGTCGAGACCCTCGACGACGCCGACGCCCAATGGCTGCACGACGTGGTGCGCCGGCACGCGGAGGAGACCGCCTCGACGGTCGCCGAGAAGCTCCTCGCCGAGTGGCCCGCGTCGGTGGACCGCTTCAGCAAGATCATCCCCAGTACGTACAAGGCAGTACTCGCCGCCAAGGACGCCGCCGAGCGAGCCGGACTCCCCGAGTCCGAGATCACCGAGAAGATGATGGAGGCGGCGACCAATGGCTGATCCCAAGGGCTTTTTGAACCATGGCCGCGAGGTCGCCAGGACCCGTCCGGTCGGCGAGCGCGTCAGGGACTGGAACGAGGTCTACGTCCCGGGCTCACTGCTCCCGATCATCCCCACGCAGGCCAGCCGCTGCATGGACTGCGGCATCCCGTTCTGCCACAACGGCTGTCCGCTGGGCAACCTGATCCCCGAGTGGAACGACTACGCCTACCGCGAGGACTGGTCCGCCGCCTCCGAGCGCCTGCACGCCACGAACAACTTCCCGGAGTTCACCGGCCGGCTGTGCCCCGCTCCCTGCGAGTCGGCGTGTGTGCTCGGCATCAACCAGCCCGCCGTGACCATCAAGAACGTCGAGGTCTCGATCATCGACAAGGCCTGGGACAGCGGCGATGTCGCGCCCCAGGCCCCGGAGCGCCTGTCCGGCAAGACGGTCGCGGTCATCGGCTCGGGCCCCGCAGGTCTCGCCGCCGCCCAGCAGCTCACCCGGGCGGGCCACACGGTCGCCGTGTTCGAGCGCGCCGACCGCGTCGGCGGCCTCCTGCGGTACGGCATCCCCGAGTTCAAGATGGAGAAGCGGCACATCAACCGGCGTATCGAGCAGATGCGCGCGGAGGGCACCAAGTTCCGTACGGGTGTGGAGATCGGCCGCGACATCGACGCGGTGCGGCTGCGCAAGCGGTACGACGCCGTGGTCATCGCCGCGGGTGCGACGACCGCCCGTGATCTCCCTGTCCCGGGGCGGGAGTTGAAGGGCATCCACCAGGCGATGGAGTACCTGCCCCTCGCCAACAAGGTCCAGGAGGGCGACTTCGTGGCGCCCCCCATCACGGCCGAGGGCAAGCACGTCGTGGTCATCGGCGGCGGCGACACGGGCGCGGACTGCGTGGGCACCGCCCACCGCCAGGGCGCGGCCTCGGTCACCCAGCTGGAGATCATGCCGCGGCCCGGCGACGAGCGGCACCCCGGTCAGCCCTGGCCGACCTTCCCGATGCTCTACAAGGTCAGCTCCGCGCATGAGGAGGGCGGCGAGCGCGTCTACGCCGTCTCCACCACCCACTTCGAGGGCGACGAGGACGGCAACGTCCAGTGGCTGCACCTCGGCGAGGTCGAGTTCATCGACGGCAGGCTGACCCCGAAGCCGGGCACGGAGCGCAAGATCCCCGCCCAGCTGGTGACGCTCGCGATGGGCTTCACGGGTACGGACGTCGAGAACGGCCTGGTCTCCCAGTTCGGCCTGGAGCTGGACGCGCGCGGCAACATCGCCCGCGACGCCGACTTCGCGACGAACGTCCCCGGCGTGTACGTCGCCGGTGACGCCGGCCGTGGCCAGTCCCTCATCGTCTGGGCGATCGCCGAGGGCCGCTCGGCCGCCCGCGGAGTCGACCGCTTCCTGACCGGGGTCAGCGAACTCCCGGCCCCGATCCGCCCCACGGACCGCTCGCTGATGGTCTGACGCTCCACCCCAACAGACGTCCCGTACAAAGGCGTACGGAACTGAACGCGGCGCCTGCCCAGTCCCCGACCGGACCGTGGTGGGCGCCGTGGTGCGTCCAGGTCACCTGCTGTCGGCTATGGCACCCGGTACGTGCCCCCCGTACACCTGCTGTCGGCTATGGCATCCGCTACGTGCCCCCCGTACACCTGCCGTCGGCTATGGCACCCGGTACGTCTCCCCGTACACCTGCCACTCCAGCGGCGTGTGCAGGTCGAGGTTTCCGTCGTTCAGGAACTGCCGCTGTGCGGTGTCGATGCGGGTGGTGTCGCGGTGGGCGTTCCTCGACTTCATGGCCGCGCGGCGGATGTCGAGGAAGCGGTCGAGGTACGCCTTCTCCGAACCGCCCTCGGCGGGGGTGTCGGCCTCGGTCGCGGCCCGGGTGCGCAGGCCGTAGAAGCCGGTGGGACCGGTGCCGGGGCCGTGCATGACCATCGCGTCGTAGTAGATGAACTGGCCCAGTGTCCCGAGGCCGTCGAGTTTGGCCAGCCGGACGGCGGGGTCGAAGTAGACGCGGTCCCGTTCGGCGTCCTGGGCCGTGCGGAAGGCCGGAACGCGGGACTCCGTCCGCCAGGCCGCCGGGAAGCCGGGGTCCAGCCCCTCGTGGGAGTCCGTGCCGTCGACCGCGCGCAGGGCGGGGAGGTAGCGGGCGAGCCCGTTGCCGGGGTGGTCCTTCGTGTAGTGCTCCACGAGGACGAGCAGATCGTGGGTGCCGGTGCAGAATCCGATGATGCCCGCGGTGTAGCCCTGGCCGTCGCCGATGTCCTCGATGTAGGCGTACGCGCTGCGCCAGTCCAGCGTGGAGTTCTCGGCACTCGCCACGATCTGCTGGGCCAGTTCCTTCTTGTCGGGGCTGTCGAGGCCGGCGCCGTCCGCGCTCGGCCGGCCGGCCCGCGGGGGCGCGGCGTCGCCCAGGTCCGAGAGGCCCGGCGCCGAGAAGCAGAGCGCTGCGACGACGAAGGGGGAGAGCGCGAGCAGCACGAAACCTGCACGTTTCATGGACCCAGCGTAAGGAGCGGCAGGGGCCTGTCTGGTATGAACCGCCGGACAGGAGGCCGGCGGCGAACGCCGGTGTGTGCCGGGGGAGTGAACTGTCGTGCCTGCCGTCCGTGAGTTAATCTCGGCCTCCCTCAACCCTTGAGCGATGGGAGCCGTCCCGCATGCCCGGAATCAGTCTCACCAAGGTGGAGGAGACGGCGCCCGCGCTGGTCAGTCTGTACAAGAGCGCCGGTGTCTCCCTCACCAAGCACGGGCTGAACGGGCAACGGGCCGCCGTGTACCTGGTCATGGACTACTCGGGGTCGATGAAGCCGTATTACCAAGACGGCAGCATGCAGGCGCTCGCCGACCGGGTGCTGGGGCTCTCAGCGCACCTGGACGACGACGGAACGGTCCCTGTCGTCTTCTTCTCCACCGACATCGACGCGGTCACCGACATCGCCCTCGTCAACCATCAGCGGCGCATCGAGCAGATCGTGTCCGGGCTCGGGCACATGGGCAGGACCAGCTACCACCTCGCCATGGACGCGGTCATCGACCACTACCTCGACAGCGGCGCCAAGGATCCCGCCCTCGTCGTCTTCCAGACCGACGGCGGACCGATCAACAAGCTCGCCGCGGAACGGTACTTGTGCAAGGCGGCGAAGCTTCCGCTGTTCTGGCAGTTCATAGGGTTCGGGGATCCGGGAAGCAGGCAGTTCGAATTCCTGCGCAGGCTGGACGAGCTGGCGGTGCCGCAGAAGCGGGTCGTGGACAACGCCGGTTTCTTTCATGCGGGTTCGGATCCGCGGAAGGTGTCCGACAGTGAGCTGTACGACCGGATCCTCGGCGAGTTCCCGCACTGGCTGGCGGCGGCGCGGGCGCGGGGGATCGTGCAGTGACCGCGCGTCTGCTGTCCGCCGCCGAACGGGTCGCCGTGCCATGGAAGAACGGGGGCGGGGTGACCCGCGAGATCGTCGCCTCGCCCAAGGGTGCGGGCATGGGCGACTTCGTCTGGCGGGTGAGCCTCGCCGAAGTCGGCGCGGACGGGCCGTTCTCCGCCTTTCCCGACGTCGACCGCACCCTGACCGTCGTCGCGGGCGCGGGCATGGAACTGACCGTGGACGGGGAGCGGCGGCTCGTCAACTCCCCTTACGAACCACAGGACTTCCGCGCTGACGTCCCCACCGACTGCCGACTGCTCGACGGCCCGGTCGTGAACCTCAACGTGATGTGGCGCCGAGGCGGCGGTCGTACGCCCCCGACGGTCGCCGTGGTGCACGGCCGGCTGTCCCTCCCCGCCGCGCCCTCCCTGATCGTCGCCCTCGACGGACCCGCCGAGGTGGCCGGGCTGACTCTCCGGCCGTACGACGCCGCGTTGTTGACCGGTGAAGGCGCGGTGCTGCGCGCGCGGGGCCGTACCGCCGTGATCGGTCCTACTCCGTAGAGCCGAGCGGCGCGTTCTGCGACAGGCGGGCGAACTGGTCCTTGGAGAGGGTGACTTGGTGAGCGCCCAGATTCTCCTCCAGGTGCGTGAGTGAGGTCGTACCGGGGATGGGGATCACGTTGGGGGCGCGGTGCAGCAGCCAGGCGAGGGCCGTCTGCGCCGGGCTCGCGCCGAGTTCGCGTGCCACTTCTGCGACCGGGCTGCCCGGCCCCGCGTGGTCTCCCATCGCGATCGGGAAGAAGGGCAGGAAGGCGATTCCCTTCGCGGTGGCGTGGTCGAGTACGGCGTCGTGGTCCCGTGCGGCCAGGTTGTAGAGGTTCTGCACGCTCGCGATGGGTGCGACCGCCGAGGCTTCCTCGATCTGCTCGACCGTGACCTCGGAGAGGCCGAGGTGCCGGACCTTGCCTTCGTCCTGGAGCTGCTTCAGGGCACCGATCTGTTCGGCGAGCGGGTAGTCGGGGTCGATGCGGTGCAGCTGGAGCAGGTCGATGCGGTCGGTGCGCAGTCGGCGCAGGGAGAGTTCGGCCTGCTGGCGCAGATAGGCGGGGTGGCCGAGCGGAATCCACTCCGTGGGAGACGGCCGGGCCACGCCCACCTTGGTGGCGAGGGCCACCTCGCCCGGATACGGACTCAGGGCCTCGGCCACCAACTCCTCGCCGGCCCCGAGCGCATACGCGTCCGCCGTGTCGAAGAGCGTGACGCCTAGGTCGACCGCCCGCCGCAGCACGGCGATCGCGCCTTCGCGGTCGACGGGTGCACGCCAGATGTGGGCGTTGCCTCCGGTCGGATCGCCGGGGCCGTCGGCCAGGCGCATCGTGCCGTAGCCGATCCGCCGGACGGGAAGATCGCCGCCGAGGGTGAACGTTGTGTGGGACAAGGAGTTCGTCGCGGTGCTGGTTGTGGTGTTCGTCGCGGTGTTCGTCATGACCGTGAGGCTAGGAGCTCACATGGATGTGAGTTTCAAGAGGATGTGAGGGGCATCACATGAGAATGGGTGATGGAGGTATGAGGATCGGCGAGCTGTCGGTCAGGACGGGCGTCAGCGTGCGGCTGCTGCGTTACTACGAGGAGCAGGGTCTCCTCGACACGCGGCGTACGCCCGGCGGGCACCGCTCGTACGACGCCGACGCGCCCACCGCCGTACGCGGCATCCGGCTGCTCCTCGACGCGGGGCTGCCGACGCGCGTCATCCGTGAGGTGCTGCCCTGTGTCGAGGACGACGGCACGACCGTCGGCGACTGCATGGCCGACCGCCTGCGCGGGCGGCTGTGCGAACTCGACGCCAGGATGACGGAGTTGGCGGAGAAGCGGGCTTCGCTGGTCTCCCTGCTCGACTCGTGACGCCCCGTTGGCTTCGCCGGGACGTCGTGCCACCCTGGGGTGAGCCGAGGAGCGGCCTATGGATGACGCGCGAGAGAGCAACTCCGGGAGCAGTGCGGGGACTTCGGGGAACGCGCGGAGAGCCGGCACCTCGCCGCCCGGACGGCCCGCCGAGGTCGGCAAGGGAGAACGGTTCGCGGACTGGGCCGACGGCCGGCTCGGGCTGTACGCGCAGGCCAGGACCAATCTGCGCAAGGTCTTTCCCGAGCACTGGTCGTTCATGCTGGGCGAGGTCTGCCTCTACAGCTTCCTCATCCTGATCCTCACCGGGATCTACCTCACGCTGTTCTTCGAGCCGAGCGGCGTAGAGGTCGTCTACAACGGCTCGTACGAACCGCTCAACGGCGTCCTCATGACGCGGGCGTACGAGTCCACGCTCGACATCAGCTTCGACGTACGCGGCGGACTGCTGATCCGGCAGATCCACCACTGGGCGGCACTCGTGTTCGTCGCCGGGATGCTCGTGCACATGATGCGGGTGTTCTTCACCGGCGCGTTCCGCAAGCCGCGCGAGGTCAACTGGGTGTTCGGCTGGACCCTGTTGATGCTCGGCCTCATCACCGGACTGACCGGCTACTCACTCCCCGACGACCTGCTCTCCGGCACCGGCGTCCGCTTCGCGCAGGGCGCCATCCTGTCGATCCCGGTGGTGGGGACGTACCTCTCCTTCTTCCTCTTCGGAGGGGAGTTCCCGGGCCACGACATCATCCCGCGGTTCTTCCCGATCCACGTACTCCTGCTGCCCGGGATCATGCTGGGCCTGGTGGTCGTCCATCTGATCCTGGTCTTCTACCACAAGCACACGCAGTATCCCGGGCCCGGACGGGAGGAGAAATCCGTCGTCGGCATGCCGTTCATGCCGATCTACGTGGCCAAGGCGGGCGGCTTCTTCTTCCTCGTCTTCGGGGCGCTGTCGATGATGGGGGCGATCGCGACGATCAACCCCGTGTGGGCCTTCGGCCCCTACCGCCCGGATCTGGTGACGACCGGCGCACAGCCCGACTGGTACCTCGGCTTCTCCGAGGGACTGATCCGGGTGATGCCGGGATGGGAGATCAACGGCTGGGGCCACACACTCCAGTTGGGCGTCTTCATCCCCTTCATGCTCTTCCCGCTGGTCATGACGGCCATCCTCGTCTATCCGTTCATCGAGGCCTGGATCACCGGGGACAAACGCGAGCACCACCTGCTGGACCGGCCGCGCAACGCGCCCACCCGCACGGGACTCGGCGTGGCCTGGCTGAGTCTGTACGGGGTGCTGCTGATCGGCGGCGGCAACGACATCGTGGCCATGCATCTGTACCTGTCGATCAACACGATCACGTGGTTCGTGCGGATCGCCTTCTTCGCCGTGCCGGTACTCGCCTTCGTCGTCACACGGCGGATCTGCCTGGGGCTACAGCGCGGGGACCGCGACAAGGTGCTGCACGGGCGGGAGTCGGGCATCATCAAGCGGCTGCCGAACGGCGAGTTCGTCGAGGTGCACGAACCGCTCACGCAGGAACAGCGGTTCGCGCTCACCCAGCACGAGCAGGCGCCGCCGTACGAAGTGGGTCCGCTCGTCGACGCGAACGGTGTCACCCGCCGCGTCGGCCCCTCCCATCGACTGCGCGCACGGCTCGCCCGCGCCATGTACGGGCCCGGCACGCAGATCCCGAAGCCGACGGCCGAGGAGTACCGGGAGCTCACGAGCGAGGATCACCACCACTGAGAGCGCCGAGGACTACCGCTCTGCACTCGGCCGGGCTGCCCCAGGCGGTGCGCAGGGCGCGGGCCTTGGTGAGCCAGAGGGACAGGTCGTACTCGGCCGTGTAGCCGATCGCGCCGTGCAGTTGGAGCGCCGTACGGGCGGTGGCGTACGCCGCCTCACCGGCCGTGACCTTGGCTGCGGCGACGTCCGCCGGTTCCATGGACAGCGCCGCCCCGAAGAGCAGCGGCCGCGCGAACTCCAGGGCGATCTTCGCGTCCGCGAGCTGGTGCTTGACGGCCTGGAACGAGCCTATGGGGACGCCGAACTGGGTGCGCTGTCTGACGTACTCCACTGTTCTGTCGAGAAGGGCGAGGCCCACACCGAGCGCTTGGGCGGCTGTGGCGAGACGGGCCCAGGTGAGCGCCTGGGCGGCGGCATGGGTCACCTGGGGGCCGGTGGCGAGGAGTTCGCCGCCGGGGCGAAGGCGGGGGAGGGTGAGTCGGCGGGCGGGGTCGAGGGAGGGGCGCGAGGCGTCCGGACCGGTGACGCCTGTTGTCGGGTGGGGTTTTGGGTGTGCGGTGGTGTCTCGTAGCGTCAGGTGGAGCTCGGGGTGTGCGGCGGTGGTGGCTGTCGGCGGGCGGAGCTCTGGGCGTGCGGTGGTGTCTCGTGCCGGCAGGTGGAGTTCCGGGTGTGTGGCGGCGGTGGTGGCTGTTGGCGGGTGGGGTTTTGGGTGTGCGGTGGTGTTCCGTACGGCCAAGTGCAGTTCCGCCGCTTCGGCGTCCAGGAGGAATGGTCCGCCGCCCGGCAGGGCGACCGTCGCCAGTGCCTCTCCCGAGGCGAGTGGCGGTAGGAGGCGCTTGGCGGGGCCCGATTCGCCGAGCGCCGATTCGCCGAGTCCCGATTGGCTGAGTCCCGGCTCGCCGAGTTCGGTGAGTAGCGTGGCCGCTGCCACCGTCTCCACCAGCGGGCCCGGGACTCCGTGGCGGCCCAACTCGACGAAGGCGACGGCCAGTTCCACGGGGAGGGGGCCGAGGCCCTCGTACGCCTCCGGTATCGCCAGTGCGAACACGCCCGCGTCGGCGAGGCGGGACCACAGGGCGCGACCGGGGGCGCGGTCGCCCGTGGCCCACGCGCGGATGACCGTCGGTGTGTCCGCCGCCGTCAGCAGGGCGTTCAGGGAGTCGGCGAAGGCGCGCTGCTCGGGGTCGAGGAGGAAGCGCATCAGCGGCGGCCCTTCGGGAGGCCGAGGAGGCGCTCGGCGATGATGTCGCGCTGGATCTCGTTGGTGCCGGCGTAGAGAGGTCCGGCGAGGGAGAAGACATAGCCCTCGGACCAGTCGGTGTCCGCCAACTCGCCTTCCGGGCCCAGCAGATCGAGTGCCGTCTCGTGCAGCGCGATGTCGTACTCCGACCAGAAGACCTTGTTCAGGCTGGACTCCGGGCCGATCGGCTCCCCGGCGGCGAAACGGGAGGCACCCGCGTAGGTGAAGAGCTGGTAGGCGCGGGCGCCGATCACCGCGTCGGCCACCCGGTCGCGCAGCGCCGTGTCCGAGGGGTCGGCGTGGGCGCGCCACAGGGCGGCCAGCCGGTCGGCGGCGGCCAGGAAGCGGCCCGGCGAGCGGAGCGTCAGACCGCGTTCGTTCCCCGCCGTCGACATGGCGACCCGCCAGCCCTGGCCCACCTCGCCGATCACGTCCTCGTCGGGGACGAAGACGGAGTCCAGGAAGAGTTCGGCGAAGGCCGGCTTGCCGTCCAGGCGGCCGATCGGGCGGACCGTCACGCCCGGTGCGCGCAGGTCGAACATCAGGTAGGTGAGGCCCTGGTGGGGCCTCGGGGTGTCCGGTTCGCTGCGGAACAGTCCGAACGCGCGGTCCGCGAAGGCCGCCCGCGACGACCAGGTCTTCTGGCCGCTCAGCAGCCAGCCCCCGTCGGTGCGCACCGCGCGGGAGGTGAGCGAGGCAAGGTCGGAACCGGCCTCGGGTTCGGACCAGGCCTGCGCCCAGACGGTCTCGCCCGTGGCCATCGACGGCAGTACCCGCGCGCGTTGCTCCTGCGTCCCGTGGTCGAAGAGGGTGGGGGCCAGCAGGTTGATGCCGTTCTGGCCGACCCGGCCCGGCGCGCCCGCCGCGTAGTACTCCTCCTCGAACACCAGCCACCGCACGATGTCCACACCCCGGCCGCCGTACTCCGCCGGCCACGACACCACCGACCAGCGGGCCGCGGCGAGTTCGGCCTCCCACGCGCGGTGCGCGGCGAAGCCCTCCTCGGTCTCCAGGGAGGGGAGGGGGGCGGGCGGCACGTGGGCGGCCAGCCAGGCCCGGGCCTCGGTGCGGAAGGCCTCGTCGGCGGGGGAGTGGGCGAGGTCCATGGGCAGCACCCTTCGGGGTCTTCGGGGGGAAATCCCTCCGGTGCCTCCGGTGCCTCCCTGGCCTTCTAGGGGGAACCCTTCGGCGGCAAGCTTCCCTAACAAGTGTTTGGTAGGTTAGCGTGGGGCCATGAGCGACGTCGAGAGTCCGGCGTACGTATCCGGGCACGGGCTGCTGAAGGGGCGTACGGCCGTCATCACCGCCGCGGCCGGTGCCGGCATCGGCGGAGCCGCGGCGCGCAGGTTCCTCGAAGAGGGCGCCCGGGTGCTGATCAGCGACGCGCACGCGCGGCGGCTCAAGGAGAGTGCCGAGGTCCTGGCAGGCGAGTTCGGTGCCGCGAATGTCGCCGCGCTGCCTTGCGATGTCACCGACGAGGACCAGGTCCAGGCCCTCTTCGACGCCGCTCCGGAACTGCACGGCGGTCTGGACATCGTCGTCAACAACGCCGGTCTCGGCGGTACTTCGGACCTCGTCGACATGACCGACGAGCAGTGGTCGAGGGTGCTCGACGTGACCCTGGGGGGTACCTTCCGGTGCACCCGCGCGGCCCTGCGGGCACTCAAGGCGCAGGGCGGTGGCGGCGTCGTCGTGAACAACGCCTCCGTCGTCGGCTGGCGCGCCCAGGCCGGGCAGGCGCACTACGCCGCCGCGAAGGCCGGGGTCATGGCGCTCACCCGGTGCGCGGCGATCGAGGCCGCCGCCTACGGGGTGCGGGTCAACGCCGTCTCCCCGAGCCTCGCCATGCACCCGCACCTCGCGAAGGTGACCACACCGGAACTTCTCGAGGAGCTGACGGCCCGCGAGGCGTACGGGCGGTACGCCGAGCCCTGGGAGGTGGCCAACGTGATCGTGTTCCTGGCGTCCGGCTACTCCTCGTACATGACCGGCGAAGTCGTGTCCGTCAGCAGTCAGCACGCGTAGGGGCGGGGCGGCCGGCATGCGTGGATACGAGGGCCACGGGACCACAATGGGCCCGTGCCTACCAAGAAGAAGCCCCAGGTGACCGCCTCGCCCGAGCGGCGCCGCGAACTGCTCGACACGGCCGCCGAGGTCTTCGCCGAGCAGGGCTACAACGCCACCACCGTACGCAAGATCGCGGATCAGGCCGGAATGCTCGCGGGCAGTCTCTATTACCACTTCGACTCCAAGGAATCGATGCTGGAGGAGATCCTGCGGACGTTCCTCGACGAGCTCTGGGACGGGTACGACACCGTCCTGGGCGCCGAGCTGGGCCCCCGGGAAACCCTGGAGGCCCTGGTCACCGAGTCCTTCCGGGAGATCGACCGGCACCGCGCCGCCGTCGCGATCTACCAGAAGGAGTCCAGGCACCTCGCCGTGCAGCAGCGGTTCGCGTTTCTCGCCGAGTCGCAGCGCAACTTCGAGAAGGCGTGGCTGAGCACGCTGGAGCGCGGTGTCGCCGCCGAGGTCTTCCGGGCCGACCTCGACATCCGGCTCACCTACCGGTTCGTGCGCGACACCGTGTGGGTCGCCGCGTCCTGGTACCGGCCCGGTGGGCACCACAGTCCGGAGGAGATCGCCCGGCAGTACCTGTCGATGGTCCTCGACGGGATCTCTGTACGCGAGTAACCCCATGTCCGTGAGCTCCATGTCGGTGAGCTCTATATCCGCGAGCCCCATGTGCGTGAGCCCCATGTGCGCGTGTCCCTGAGGGAGTTGTCATGGCCGAGGCCTACATCGTCGAAGCGGTCCGTACGCCCGTCGGGCGGCGCGGGGGAGGCCTGAGCGGCGTCCACCCGGCCGACCTCGGCGCGCAGGTACTGGGCGCACTGGTCGAGCGTTCGGGCGTGGACCCGGCCGCCGTCGAGGACGTCGTCTTCGGGTGCCTCGACGCGGTCGGGCCGCAGGCCGGGGACATCGCCCGCACCGCCTGGCTGGCGGCCGGACTGCCCGAGGAGGTGCCGGGGGTCACCGTCGACCGGCAGTGCGGGTCCTCCCAGCAGGCCGTGCACTTCGCCGCCCAGGGCGTCCTGTCCGGCACCCAGGACCTGGTGGTCGCGGGCGGCGTCCAGAACATGAGCCAGATACCCATCGCCTTCGCCTCCCGTCAGGCCGCCGAGCCGCTCGGCCTGACGCAGGGCCCCTTCGCGGGCAGCGAGGGCTGGCGGGCGCGCTACGGCGACCGGCCCGTCAACCAGTTCCACGGCGCCGAGCTGATCGCCGCCAAGTGGGGCTTCAGCCGCCGCGACCAGGAGGAGTTCGCCCTCCGCTCCCACCAGCGGGCGGTCCGCGCCATCGACGAGGGCCGCTTCGCACGCGAGACCGTCCCCTACCGAGACGTCACGGTCGACGAGGGCCCGCGCCGGGACACCTCGCTGGAGAAGATGGCGGGCCTGAAGCCCGTCATCGACGGCGGTACCGTCACCGCCGCCTGCTCCTCCCAGGTCTCCGACGGCGCCGCCGCCATGCTCCTCGCCTCCGAGCGGGCCGTACGGGAACACGGGCTGACCCCGCGCGCCCGCGTGCACCACCTCTCCGTACGCGGCGAGGACCCCATCCGGATGCTGACGGCCCCCATCCCGGCCACCGCCCACGCCCTCAAGAAGACCGGCATGTCCATCGGCGACATCGACCTCGTCGAGATCAACGAGGCCTTCGCCCCGGTCGTCCTCGCCTGGCTCAAGGAGACCGGCGCCGACCCGGCCAAGGTCAACGTCAACGGCGGCGCGATTGCCCTCGGCCACCCACTGGGCGCCACCGGCGTAAAACTGATGACAACCCTCCTGCACGAACTGGAGCGCACCGGCGGGCGGTTCGGGCTCCAGACCATGTGCGAGGGCGGCGGCCAGGCAAACGTGACGATCATCGAACGGCTCTGAGCAGCTCCAAGGACTTCAAGGTCTCCTCCGCCTCGGCCATCACCCGGTCCACCAGCTCCGCGCATGACGGCAGGTCGTCCATCACCCCGGCGACCTGCCCGCAGGACATCACTCCGAGGTCGGTTCGGCCGTCCACCATGGCGGATCTGAGGAGCATCGGGGTGTTGGCCGCGAGCAGCACCTGGCTCCAGGACAGGTCTCTGCCGTGCTTCATCGCGAGGCCGTCGCGGATCATGGCGGGCCAGGAGAGGCCGGATATCTTGCGGAAGTGGGCGGCCCGGCGGACGGCGTGGGCCAGGACTCTTGTGCGGCCGGACTTCTCCAGGGAGTTGACGAGGTCGGTACGCAGCATGCGGTGCGGGAGGCCGTCTACGGCCGTCGTGACCGTGACGTCCTTGACCGTCGCCGCCAGGTACCGCGCCTTCACCGCGTCGGGGACCGTCGAGTCGGAGGTCAGCAGGAAACGCGTGCCCATGGCGACGCCTGCCGCGCCGAAGGCCAGCGCGGCCACCAGCCCCCGCCCGTCATGGAAACCGCCCGCCGCCACGACCGGGATGGCGACCGCGTCCACCACCTGCGGCAGCAGCACGGTCGTCGCGACCTCGCCGGTGTGCCCGCCGCCCTCGCCGCCCTGCACGATCACCGCGTCGGCGCCCCAGGCGGCCACCTTCTCGGCGTGCCGGCGCGCTCCGACGGAGGGGATGACGACCACGCCCGCGTCCTTCAGCTCCGTGATCAGCGCGCGGGAAGGGGCGAGCGCGAAGGACGCCACGCGTACGCCTTCGTCGATGATGATCCGCACCCGGTCGCCCGCGTCCCCCGCGTCGGCCCGCAGATTCACGCCGAAGGGCGCGTCCGTGCGGGACCCGACCTCCCGTACGGCGTCCCGCAGTTGGTCGAGGGTCATCGTCGCGGACGCCAGGATGCCCAGTGCGCCCGCGTTCGCCGTCGCGGAGACCAGACGGGGGCCCGCCACCCAGCCCATGCCGGTCTGCACGATCGGGTGGCGGACACCGACCAGCCGGGTGAGCGCGGTGTCCATCAGCGACTCCCTGTACCGGTGGTCCCGGTGGTCCCGGTGGTCCCGGTGGTCCCGGCGCGGGCCGCGCCGGGCACCTCACGGTCCCGCGTGCCCTTCGGGTCGATGACCTCGCGGATCAACTTCAGCTCCGCCGGGGACGGTTCGCGGGTGTACGGAACTTCGGCGGGCACGTGCAGCTCGAAGCCTGTCGCTTCCCCGACCTGTTCGACCGTGACGCCGGGGTGCAGCGAGGCAAGGCGCATCGAGTGGTCGGAGGTGGCGAAGTCGAAGACGCCGAGGTCGGTCACCACGCGCGGGATGCGGTGGAAACGGGTGGCGCTCGGGCCCGCGGCGGCGGCACGGTCGTACCCCACACCGCACACCATGTCGACCTTCCCGACGAACACGCGCGGGGAGTGCTTCGGGATCCAGTAACTGGTCGGGTTGTTGAGGGTGTTGACCGGTGCGCCGCGCACGCCGAGCAGCTGGCGCCGGGGCCGGTCCCAGTCGCCGACGCAGGAGATGTTCTGGTTGCCGAAGCGGTCGATCTGGTTCGCGCCCATCATCACGTGCCGACGCCCGCCGGTCACCATCGTCAGATGCTGTCGGTACGGCAGCCAGCCCTCCGGCGTTCCGTCGAGCCCTACCAGCATTGCCTCGCCGTCGGTCAGCAGCAGTTCGGGGGAGAAGGTGCGCTTGGCGAGACGCGCGCCGATGGACGGAATCAGTCCCATGGGACTGGCGAGCACCTCGCCGTTGTCCCGCCAGGCTTCGGCGCAGGCGATCACGCAGTACTCGGCCAGGGTCGGGCTCACTGGTCCTGCTCCTTCTGCCAGGCCTGGACGGCGCTCTGGTAGGCGTGTTCGTCGCCGCCGAGGAACCGCTCG
Source organism: Streptomyces sp. NPDC087263 (assembly GCF_044744645.1). NCBI lineage: Bacteria > Bacillati > Actinomycetota > Actinomycetes > Kitasatosporales > Streptomycetaceae > Streptomyces > Streptomyces sp. NPDC087263. The sequence goes on along the minus strand of NZ_JBIUYT010000001.1, from coordinate 110,937 downwards.
GCGAACTCGGCGTACGGCGTGGTCGCGTACAGCTTCTGGAAGGCCTCGTCGCGGCCGTGGTCCGGGGCGCAGGACGTGAAGTGCGCGCCGTTCGGCGCCTCGACGACACCCGTCACGCTCGACCGCTTGAGCAGCAGGGTCTGCGGCGCGGCCTCCTTGGTCAGCTCCGCCGTGTCGACGACGCGCTCGCAGGAGACGTAGGCCGCGTCGGCCGCCTCGCAGAACAGGTCGTCGAAGTACGGGTCCGGGCCCAGGTACTGGCCGTTGCCCAGCCGGTCCGCGCGGTTCATGTGGACCAGGGCCGCGTCCAGGCGGAGGGCGGGCATGGCGACGAACTCCTCGCGGATGCCCGAGGGCCCGCCCGGCGCCTCTGATGGCGTGGCGCCCACGGTGAAGTCGTCGGCGTACGGCGAAGTGACCTTCCGCAGGGCGGGGTTGACCCGCATCACGTCCGAGCCGAGCCCGGCACGCACCGGCAGGAACGGCAGCCGGTTCGCGGCGGCGTGCAGTCCCCACATGAACATCGCCTCGTCGACCTCCATCAGCTCGAAGGCCCCGCTCTCGCGCGCCGCGCGGTAGTGCGGTTCGAGCGGGATCGAGTCCAGGGTCACGAACGCGGTCACCAGCTTCCGGATCCGGCCGGCGGCGGCGAGCAGACCCACGTCCGGGCCGCCGTACGAGACGACGGTGAGATCGGTGATCTCGGACCGGAGCAGTGCTCTCACCAGGGCCATCGGTTTGCGGCGTGAGCCCCAGCCGCCGATGCCGAGCGTCATCCCGCTCTCCAGACGGCCCACTGCCTGCTGGGCCGACATGGTCTTGTCGCTCACCGGGTGGCCTCCTTGCCGAACTCGTCGAATTCACCGGACCTGCCGAAGGTGTCGCGGACGCCTTCGGCCACCCCGCTGAGGCCGGCCTCGAAGGTGAAGCCCTGCTCGAAGCGGTAGCTGCGGCGCACGTCCACCGGATCGATTCCGTTGATGGCGGCCTTGGCGAGCCGCAGGAGACGGCCGTCCTTCGCGGCGATCTCCCGGGCCAGCTCCAGTGCGGCCGCGCGCAGTTCGGTGCGCGGCACGACCTTCCACACCGAGCCGTGCGCGTGCAGCTCGGCCGCGGTCGCGGTGCGCGAGGTGTAGTACAGGACGCGCATCAGGTGCTGCGGCACCAGACGGGCCAGATGGGTGGCCGCACCGAGCGCCCCACGGTCCAGCTCGGGCAGCCCGAAGGTCGCGTCCTGGCTCGCCACGATCGCGTCCGCGTTGCCGACGAGACCTATCCCGCCGCCCAGACAGAAGCCCTGCACCGCCGCCACCACCGGCACCTCGCACTCGTACACCGCCGCGAACGCCTCGAAGCAGCCCCGGTTCGCGCCGATGAGCACGCCATGACCTTGCGTACGGCCGGCGGTGTCCCGCTGTATCTCCTTGATGTCCACGCCCGCGTTGAAACCGCGGCCCTCGGCCGTCAGCACGACACAGCGGGTCCCGGGGTCACGGCCCGCCGCGCGGACGGCGTCGGCCAGGTCGAACCAGCCCCGCACGGGCAGCGCGTTCACCGGCGGGAAGTCGACCGTGACGACCGAGATCCCCTTTTCCGGGTTCGAGGTGGAGACACCCATGGGCACATCAGCTACCTTCGGCTATCTTTCCACCAAACGTTTGTTAGGTGAGATTTCGAAGCTAGCAGCGAATGCAGCCCAGCGGGAGGCCCTGTGGACAACGCGGATCTCGACGGCAGGTCCGTCGTCGTCACGGGCGGTACCCGCGGGGTCGGCGCCGGGATCGCGCGGGCCTTCGTGCGGGCGGGCGCCGAGGTCGTGGTCTGCGCGCGCAGGCCGCCCGAAGTACCGGTCGAGGGCGCCGCGTTCACGTCCGTGGACCTACGGAACCCGCCCGCCGTCCGCGACTTCTTCGACGCCCTGCCCCGGCTCGACGTCCTGGTCAACAACGCGGGCGGCTCCCCCTACCGGCCACTCGCGGAATCGGACGCCGAACGCCACGCGCGCGTGATCGAGCTCAACCTCACCGCGCCGCTGACCGCCTCGCTCGCCGCGTACCGCCACCTCCAGCGGGCCAGGGGCTCGATCGTGATGATCGGCAGTGTGAGCGGGACGCGGCCGTCGCCCGGCACGGCGGCGTACGGGGCGGCCAAGGCGGGCCTGGAGAACCTGGCCCGTTCGATGGCCGTCGAGTGGGCCCCCGACGTCCGGGTCAACACCCTCGTCGTCGGCATGGTCCGCACCGAACGTTCGTACCTGCACTACGGCGACGAGGACGCCGTCGCCGCCGTCTCCCGGACCGTGCCGCTGGGCCGCCTCGCCGAGCCGTACGACGTCGGAGAGGCCGCCGTCTTCCTCGCCTCGGACGCCGCCGCGTACATCAGCGGGGCGAGTCTGCTCGTCCACGGAGGGGGCGAACGGCCCGCCTTCCTCGATGCCGCAACCGCCAACAAGGAGAGCTGAGATGAGTGGACCGCTGCTGTGCGAGGGGCGTGTCGTCGTCGTCACGGGTGCGGGGCGCGGGCTCGGCCGGGCGCACGCGCGCGCATACGCCACCGAGGGCGCGCATGTCGTCGTCAACGACCTCGGTGTCGGTCCGGACGGCACGCCCGGCCCCGACTCTCCCGCCGGGCAGGTCGTCGATGAGATCCGCTTCGCGGGCGGGGTGGCGGTGGCCCACGGCGGCGACGTCGCGACCGCCGAGGGCGCCGCGTCCCTCGTACACACCGCTCTTGAGACGTACGGGCGCCTCGACACCCTCGTCAACAACGCCGGGTTCCTGCGGGACCGGATGCTGGTCAACCTCGAAGAGGACGACTGGGATGCCGTGATGCGGGTCCATCTGAAGGGGCACTTTCTGCCGTTGAAGCACGCGGCGGCGTACTGGCGGGCGGAGGCCAGGGCCGGGCGGCCGCCGCTGGCCCGGGTGGTGAACACCAGTAGTGGAGCCGGCCTGTTGGGGTCCGTCGGGCAGGGGAACTACAGCGCCGCCAAGGCCGGCGTCGTCGGGCTGACGCTCGTCGCCGCCGCCGAGTTGGGGCGGTACGGCGTTCAGGTCAACGCGGTTGCTCCCGCGGCGCGGACACGGATGACCGAGGGGGCGTTCGCGTCGGCGATGGCCGCGCCCGACGACGGCTCCTTCGATGCGATGGCTCCCGAGAACGTGTCGCCTTTGGTGGTGTGGCTCGGTTCCGCCGCGAGCGCAGGTGTCACCGGGAGGGTCTTCGAGGCCGAGGGAGGGCGGATCACCGTGATGGAGGGGTGGCGGGCGGGGCCCGGTGTGGACAAGGGGGCGCGGTGGACTCCGTCGGAGGCCGGGGACGCCGCGTTGAAGTTGTTGGCGGGGGCGGAGGTGCCCGGGGTGGTGTACGGGGTGGAGTGACGTGCGTTTTCTCGCCCCCTCCGCCCCTGCCCGTCCCTTGCCCCTGGGGCTCCGCCCCCAGACCCCCGCTGTCGCGCTGAACGCGCTCGTCCTCAAACGCCGGACGGGCTAGGGGGTAGCCCCTCCGGCGTTTGAGGAGTGGGGGTTTGGGGGCGGAGCCCCCAAGGGACGGGAACGGGCAGGGGCGGAGGGGGCGAGAAACTTCTCCCAGCCCCCGCTCAGGAACCCGTGCTGCGCAGGACCGCTTCCAGCAGTGTGGCTATTTCGAGGTGTCCCGTCTGCTGGTCGTTCCCCGCTACGGGGCGGCCTTGGGGGTCGAGGAGCTGGACCTCGATGATGACGCCGCCGTCGTCCGGGTAGCGGTGGGTGACGAAGCGGCAGCCGGGGCCGTAGGCCTGCTCCAGGCCTGCGCGGAGTTCGGCCTCCACATCGAGGGTCAGCCAGCGGCGCGCCTCCGCGAGGGCCTCGGACCGGGCCTGCGCACCGTGCGTGAGGAGAGCCCGTACACATCCCGGGGAACCCCGGCGCGCGGCCGCCACCAGTGGGGGCTCGCCGGTCGGCCCGGGCCGGTCCGGGCTCGCGCCGCCCCCGAGGAGGGCCTCGGTCACCGCGACATGCCCGCACCGCAGCGCCCACGCCAGCGCGGTGAACCCGTGCTCCTCCACCGTGTCGGGATTGGCCCCGGCCGACAGCAGGGCCCGTACGACCTCCGTGTGCCCGCCGCACGCCGCCCCGCACAGGGGAGCGTCGGAGCCCGCGCTGAGCCGGTCGGGCGCGGCGCCGGCCGCAAGCAGTAGCCGTACGATGTCGGGCTGGTCGCTGACCGCCGCCAGGTACAGCACCGTCTGGCCGTCCTCGTCCACGGACTCCGGATCCGCGCCGGAACGCAGCAGCCGTACGACCGCGTCCTCGTCACCCTCGTACACAGCGGTGAAGACGAGCGCCGCGGGGTCGTTCTTGCTCATCCTTCGACCCTCGCTCTCGAAGGGCGCCCGAGGCAAAGGCTTTTGGGGTGTTCTGCCTCACTCCTCCCACTCCTCCCACCCCTCTCGGTTCCTACGTGTCGCACTCCAGCACCGTCCGGCACAGCGCGCAGCGTGCCCGTACCCGGCCGCGTACCGGCACCCTGATCCGCTGATGGCAGGTCGGGCAGGGGAATGACACGCCCAGCGGGCCGCGACCGTCGGCGCTGAAGGTGTAGGGGACGCCGGAGGGTGAGCCGTGGCCGGGATGGTCCTGGGCGTAGCGGCGGTCCTTGGCGTAGCGGCGGCGGCCCGCCCAGCCGGCCGCGGTCAGCGGCTGCTGCTGCTCGTCGCGGCGGGCCTGGGCCATGCCCTTGGTGTACGCCGTGTACGCCTGGGGGCTGGTGAACCAGATCGCGGGGTCCTCGCCGAAGACCAGGGCGCGCTTGGCGAGGACGTATCCGAACTCCTCCGGCGTCAGATAGCCGAGCTTCTGCGAGGAGGCCGCGTCCTCGCGGTAGGCGTCGAGAAGGAGCCAGCCGGCGCCGAGGTAGGCCGCCGCGGTGTCCGTCAGGATCTCGGTGTCCCGGGTGCCGGGGAAGGCGAGGTCCAGGCGGTGCAGGTAGACGTGCATGACCTCGTGGGCGAGGGCGGCACCGATGTCCCGGCGGTGGGTACGGAACCGGTCGTTGAGCTCGATGAAGTACTCGGGGCCCGCGGCGAGTTCGACGTTCGCCGCGTGGGTCATCTCGCGGAAGCCGATGATCATCCGGGCGTCCGGCAGCCGGTAGTGCCGCACCATCTCGCGGGCCACGCGCTGGGCGCCCAGATGCAGGTCGTCGCTGTCACTGAAGGCCACGTCGGCGGGGGCCACGCTGGTCGCGAAGGTGCGGACGGTGTCGTACGAGAGGCGTCTGTAGAGCGCGGTGATCGAGGCCCGCACCGTGTCGAGGTGCGGGAAGCCGTGCTCGACGGGTCCGCCGTTCGCCACGTCCGCACCCCCTGAAGACGCCGGAACCGACTTCCACTGTAGGCCGGGGTTCCGTCGGGCGGCGGAGTGCGGACGAGGGCGGCGAACCGGACATGGCCAAAATGAGCCCCTTGCCGGGGTCGTGGCGCGCTCTCCATAATCCGCAACAGCTTGGCAGGAACATGCCAGGCACCTCGGGTCGGTCGGCGCTATCGGTGCCGCGTCCCAGTGCTGTGCGTGACGTGCGGCCCCCCGCCGCACGTTCAACCCCCCACGAAGGGAAGCACGTTGAAGTTCCTGAAGAAGTTCACCGGCGTCAAGAGAACGCTCGCCATCGGTGCCGTCCTCCTCGCGGCCGTCTCCCTCCAGCCCCTCTCCACCGCACAGGCCGCACCCGCGCCCGTCATCGGTGGAACCCGGGCCGCGCAGGGCGAGTTCCCGTTCATGGTCCGGCTCTCCATGGGCTGTGGCGGCGCGCTCTACACCCAGCAGATCGTGCTCACCGCCGCGCACTGCGTGAGCGGCACCGGCGCCAACACCAGCATCACCGCCACCGCCGGCGTCGTCGACCTCCAGTCCACCACCGGTCGGGTCCAGGTCAAGTCCACCTACGTCTACCGGGCCCCCGGCTACACCGGCGCCGGCAAGGACTGGGCGCTCATCAAGCTCGCCTCGCCCATCACCACCCAGTCCACCCTGAAGATCGCCACCACCACGACGTACAACACCGGCACCTTCACCATCGCCGGCTGGGGATCGGCCAGTGAGGGCGGCGCCCAGCAGCGCTACCTGCTGAAGGCGACCGTGCCCTTCATCAGTGACGCCACCTGTCGCGCCTACAGCGGCTACAGCGGTCTGGTCGCCAGCGACGAGATCTGCGCCGGCTACGCCGCGGGCGGCGTCGACACCTGCCAGGGCGACTCAGGCGGCCCGATGTTCCGCCGGGACAGCGCCAACGCCTGGATCCAGGTCGGCATCGTCAGCTGGGGCATAGGCTGCGCCCGGGCCAACGCCCCCGGCGTCTACTCCGAGGTCTCGACCTTCGCGTCGGCCATCGCCAGCGCCGCGGCGACTCTCTGATCCCTGACTCTGCGCCGGCACACGCCTGTTCGTGGGCGTCCGCGACCTGTTCTGGTGTCGCGGGCGCCCTGGCGCATGCACCCGGCTGTGGGTCTCGGGCTGTACGTCTCTGGCTGTGCGTCTCCGGCTGTACGTCTTCTGCTGTACGTCACTTGTTGTGCCTCTGGCTGTACGTCATTGGCTGTACGTCTCCGGCCGGGCGCATCCCGCCGTGCGTGCGGGCCGCAGGAAGGGCGTTCGGACCCTGGCCCCCGAGGCTGAGATACTCCGCGCCATGAGTACCGCACATCAGCCACCCGTACCCGCGTCGTTGCAGGTCGGCGGCAAGGACGAGGCCCTGCAACAGTGCCTCGACGACGAGTTGACCGCCTTCAACGGCCGCGCCACCGGCGCCGGGGAGCCGGTCCCGCTCTCCGTCCGGGTGACCGACTCCGCGGGCGACCTCGTCGGCGGCCTCACCGCCTGGGCCTGGGGCAGCCTCTGCGCCATCGACATGCTGTGGGTGCGCGAGGACCAGCGGCACGCGGGCTGGGGGAGCAAGCTGCTGCGGGCGGCCGAGGAGGAGGGCGCCCGGCGGGGCTGCACCGAGGTGATCGTCTCCTCCTTCACCTTCCAGGCCCCCGGCTTCTACCAAGGGCACGGCTACCGAGAGACGGGCCGCACGGAAGGTATTCCGGGCGGTCATCAGGACGTGCACTTCCACAAGGCGCTGAAGACCGATCACTGATAGCCGCAGGGCACGCGGGAGCAACCGCGGAGTATGCGGGAACCTCCGCACAGCACGTGGGAACACCCGCCCGCCCCGTGGAGAGCCTCCGCACGCCCCTTAGGGTTGGTCCCCATGACCACCAGTAACACCAACGAGACGGCCGGCGGCGTGGCCGGCCAGGTCGACCCGGGCGTCCGCGCCGAACTCGACCGGCTGCGCGACAGCATCGACAACATCGACGCCGCCGTCGTGCACATGCTCGCCGAGCGCTTCAAATGCACCCAGCAGGTCGGCCACCTCAAGGCCGCCCACCAACTGCCGCCCGCCGACCCGGCCCGTGAGTCCGCCCAGATCGCCCGACTGCGCCGGCTCGCCGAGAACGCCAAACTGGATCCGGCCTTCGCCGAAAAATTGCTCAATTTCATCATCGCCGAGGTCATCCGCCACCACGAGCGCATCGCGGACGGCGTCGACGGCCCTGCAACGGCGACGGGGGAGTGACACCGGGCGGTCCGACCGGGCATCCTGCGCTGAGCACTCTGCGCCGCCTTCGATTCGAGCACTCCTTGTCAACCACGGGCACACGTCGTGAGTCCGTACGGGCATAAGCTGGTATGTCCAAACGAGGGGACGTCGGGCCATGCCTTCGGACGCCAAGATCCTCATCGTCGACGACCATGAGGACACGCTGTACGCCCTGGAGAGCGCGCTGGCCCCGCTGGGCTACCTCCTGTCCCGGGCGACCAGCGGCGACGAGGCACTCAAGGAGGTCCTGCGCGGCCAGGTCGGACTGCTCGTCCTTGACGTGCGTATGCCCGGCGTCAGCGGCCTCGACGTCGTGCGCTACATGCAACGCCTGGAACAGACCCAGCACATCCCCGTCCTCCTGGTCACCGGCTTCGGCCCCGACGCCGAACTGACCTCCGCCGCCTTCGGCCTCGGCGTCGCCGACCTGGTCATGAAACCCATCGACCCCTGGGCGCTGCGCACCAAGGTCCGCTACCTGTACGACACCCACCGCCGCTACCTGAGGCTGGAACGCGAAGTGCGCGAACTGCGCGCCCTGGTCAAGGAACACACCCCGGACCCCGCCCCTGCGCACCCTGACACCCGCGTACCCCTCCAGCGCGACGCCCACCACGGGAAGCTGGAGCAGGACCAGACCTCGTGGTCCTCCGGAAACGGGGCGTAAAAGCCGTATACCGGTCCACCCCTGTGCGCTGTCGGACGCATCAGGCAGCATGTCCTCATGTCCGTACTGACGCGCGACGAAGCGCAGACCCGTGCCAAGCTCCTCGACGTCCACCACTACGGGATCGACCTCGACCTGACCGGCGGGGACGACACCTTCGACTCCAGGACCGTCATCCGCTTCACCGCCCGCGCCGACGCGGACACCTTCGTCGAGCTGAAGCCCGCCGAGCTGCGCTCCGTCACCCTCGACGGACAGCCCCTCGCCCCCGAGACCCTCGACGAGAACCGGCTGCCGCTCAAGGGCCTGACCGCCGGTGAGCACGTACTGCGCGTCGACGCGGCGATGCGCTACTCCCGCACCGGCGAGGGCATGCACCGCTTCACCGACCCCGCCGACGGCCAGACCTACCTCTACACCCAGCTGTTCATGGAAGACGTCCAGCGCGTCTTCGCCGCCTTCGACCAGCCCGACCTGAAGGCCGTCTTCGAACTGACCGTCACCGCCCCCGAGGGCTGGACCGTCCTCGCCAACGGCGTCACCGAACACCTGGGCAAGGGCCGCTGGGAAGCCGCCGCCACCCCGCTCATCTCCACCTACCTCGTCGCCGTCGCCGCAGGCCCCTGGCACTCCGTACGCACCGAACACCGCGGCCTCCCCTTCGGCATCCACTGCCGCCGCTCACTGGCCCCCCACCTGGACGCCGACGCCGACGAGATCCTCGACATCACCCGCGCCTGCTTCGACCGCTACCACGAGAAGTTCGACGAGCCCTACCCCTTCGACTCCTACGACCAGGCGTTCGTCCCCGAGTTCAACGCCGGAGCCATGGAGAACCCCGGACTCGTCACCTTCCGCGACGAGTTCATCTACCGCTCCGCCGTCACCGACACCGAGCGCCAGACCCGCGCCATGGTCATCGCCCACGAAATGGCCCACATGTGGTTCGGCGACCTCGTCACCCTGCGCTGGTGGGACGACATCTGGCTGAACGAGTCCTTCGCCGAGTACATGGGCTACCAGACCCTCACCGAAGCCACCCGATTCACCCAGACCTGGACCGACTTCGGCGTCACCCGCAAACCCTGGGGCTACGACGCCGACCAGCGCCCCTCCACCCACCCCGTCGCCCCCGACCCGGACGCCGTCCCCGACACCGCCTCCGCCATGCTCAACTTCGACGGCATCTCCTACGCCAAGGGCGCCTCCGCACTACGCCAACTCGTCGCCTGGCTCGGCGAGAAGGACTTCCTCGCCGGCATCAACACCCACTTCGCCCGCCACAAGTTCGGCAACGCCACCCTCGCCGACTTCATCGACTCCCTCGCCGGAGCGACCGAACGGGACGTACACGCCTGGGCGAAGGCCTGGCTGCGCACCACCGGCGTCGACACCCTCACCCCCGAAGTCCGAGCCGAGAACGGAAACTGGCACCTCGACATCGGGCACGAGAGCAGTGGCGGAGTCTGGTCCAAGCCCGACGCCGCCAAGGACCGCAACGGCCTCAAGCACCTCACCACGCGCAAGTCGCCCGGCGGCAGGCGCCCGCACCGCATCACCATCGGCGTCTACGACCACGACCTCCACGACGCGAGCCTGCTGACCCTGCGCAGCCGACTGGAGGCGGACCTCCCCGCCACCGGCAACATCGGCATCAGCACCGCCGGCCCACGCCCCGCCCTCGTCCTCCTCAACGACGGCGACCTCACCTACGCCAAGGTCCGCTTCGACGCCGAGTCCCTCGACGCCGTCCGCACCCGTCTCTCCGGCCTGCCCGACCCGCTCACCCGTGCCGTCGTCTGGAACGCCCTGCGCGACGCCGTACGCGACGGCGAACTCCCCGCCATGGCCTACCTGGACGCCGCCCGCGCCCACCTCCCGCACGAGACCGACCTCGCCCTCGTCCAAGGCGTCCTGTCCTTCGCCGCCGCCCAGGTCGCCGACCGCTACCTGCCCGCCGAGGACCGGCCCAGCGCCCTCGCCACCCTCACCTCCCTGTGCCGCGACCTGCTCCGCCGCACCGAGGACGGCACCAACCCGGGCCTGCGCCTCACCGCCGTACGTCACTTCATCGACGTCGCCGCCCACCCCGACACCATCAGCGCCTGGTTCTCCGAGGGCACCGTCCCCGGCGGACCCGAACTCGACCCCGAGCTGCGCTGGCGCATCCTGGGCCGGCTCGCCGTCCACGGCGCGATCGACGACGCGGTCATCGACGCCGAACTCGTCCAGGACCCCAGCGCCGCCGGCCAGGAAGGCGCCGCCCGCTGCCGCGCCGCCCTGCCCGACCCGCAGGCCAAACGCGCCGCCTGGGAGTCGATGTTCGCCACCGACGACCTCTCCAACTACCTCTTCACCGCCACCGCCCAGGGCTTCTGGCAGCCCGAACAGGCCGACCTCGTCAGGGAGTACGTCGAGCGCTACTGGCCCGACGCCGTCGCCCTGGCCGCCCGCCGGGGCCCCGCCATCGCCGACGCCGCCGGCCACTGGGCCTTCCCCGTGTACGCCGTCACCCCGCACACCCTCGCCCTCGGCGAAGCCTGCCTCCGCGACGCCGACCCCATCCCGGCCCTGCGCCGCAAACTCGCCGACCAACTCGACGACCTGGAAAGGGCGTTGCGGGTCAGGGGGGCATAGGCCCCCGCGATCCCCGGCCCCGCTGTGGTGCGGGCCGGGGATCTTCTCGCCCCCGCCGCCCCCAAACCCCTGCTCCTCAAACGCCGGACGGGCTGTCTCCAGCCCGTCCGGCGTTTGAGGACGAGGCCGTTCAGGCCGATGCGGGGGTCTGGGGGCGGCAGCCCCCAGGAAGCAAGGGACGGGTAGGGGCGGCGGGGGCGAAAAACCCCTTAGCACCCCATCCGCTCCCACACATTTCCTCCGCACGGCAGTACCCCCTTTCGGGTCGGATCGTTGACCCTCGCGGGCGCGCCGACCCGATCCGCGTACAGGCTTGGACCCCACCCTGCCGCGCGCCCACCGGAGGACACCCCCATGAGCACGCCGCCCCTCGCCTCAGGACCCCAGGGCCCCGACGCCCTGCGGCCGTTGCTCGACACCGTGCTCGACGCCCTCCGCGAAGGCGGCGAGGCCAGGGGAGGACCACTGCCCGCCGGGGGACCGGAGGCGGTGGCGCGACGGCTGCGGGACGCGGTCGGGGACGTACTGCCCCGGCAGGGAACCCAAAACACCCTGCACACCCTCGTACGGGCCCTCGCCGAAGGCGCCGCAGACCCCGCCCACCCCCTGTGCGCCGCCCACCTCCACTGCCCACCCCTCGCCGTCGCCACCGCCGCAGACCTCGCCGCCTCCGCCCTCAACCCCTCCCTGGACTCCTGGGACCAGGCCCCCGCCGCCTCCGAACTGGAGGCACTCGTGACACGGGCGCTGGCGAGCGAAGTCGACGCGGCCGACGCACTCGTCACCGCCGGCGGCACCGAGTCCAACCAACTCGCCCTCCTCCTCGCCCGCGAAGCCCACCACGGCGCACACGGCGGCGTACGACTCGTGCACGGCGCCAACGCCCACCACTCCCTGCACCGCGCCGCCTGGCTCCTCGGCCTGCCCGACCCCGTCGTCGTCCCCGCCCCCGCCGGCACCATGGACCCCGCCGCCCTCGACGAAGCCCTCACCAAGCTGTGCGGCCCCCTGATCGTCGCCGCCACCGCCGGCACCACCGACGCCGGCCTCATCGACCCGCTCCCCGAGATCGCCGACCTCTGCGCCGCCCACGGCGCCCGCCTCCACATCGACGCCGCCTACGGCGGAGGCCTCCTCTTCAGCGACCGCCACCGCCACAAACTCGACGGACTCCAGCGCGCCGACACCATCACCCTCGACCTGCACAAACTCGGCTGGCAGCCCGTCGCCGCAGGCCTCCTCACCCTCCGCGACGCACACGACCTCACCGCACTGCAACACCACGCCGACTACCTCAACGCCGACGACGACACCGAAGCAGGCCTCCCCGACCTCCTCGGCCGCTCCCTGCGCACCACCCGACGCCCCGACATCCTCAAAATCGCCGTCACCCTCAAAACACTCGGGAGGGAAGGACTCGGCGCACTCGTCGACCAAGTCTGCGCCCGCGCCGCAGAGTTCGCCGACCTCGTCGCCACCCACCCCGGCTTCGAGCTCTACGACCGGCCGACCATCAGCACCGTCCTGTTCCGGCCCACCGAAGCCACGGACGACGCCGTCGCCGCCGTACGCCGCACCCTCCTGCACCAAGGACGCGCCGTCCTCGGGCGCGCCACCCTCGACGGCCGCCGCTGGCTCAAAGCCACCCTCCTCAACCCCCACACCCGGCCCGACGACCTGGCCACCCTCCTGAAACTGGTGGAAGGACACACACCCCGATGAGCCCGACGCCCAAGCCCCCACACCCCGCCACCGAAGCACCCCGCGACCTGGTGGGCATCGGCATCGGCCCCTTCAACCTCTCCCTCGCCGCCCTCGCCCAACCCCTCGCCGAACTCGACACCGTCTTCTACGAACAGCGCCCCGGCTTTGACTGGCACCCCGGCCTCCTCATCGACGGCGCCACCCTCCAAGTCCCCTTCCTCGCCGACCTGGTGACCCTCGCCGACCCCACCAGCCCCTGGTCCTTCCTCAACTACCTCAAAGCCCGCGACCGCCTCTTCCCCTTCTACTTCACCGAGCGCTTCCACATCCAGCGCGTCGAATACGACGCCTACTGCCGCTGGGTCGCCGACAGCCTCCCCGGACTCCACTTCGGCCACCAGGTCGACGCCGTCCGCTGGAACCCCGAACGTGCCCTCTTCGAAGTCGACTTCACCCAACTCGACACCGACGGAGAAGCCGAATCCCTCGGCCGCACCTACACCCGCAACATCGTCCTCGGCGTCGGCACCGCCCCCAACATCCCCGACGCCCTCAAACCCCTCGTCGCAGCCCCCGGCGTACCCGTCATCCACGCCGCGGACTACCTCAAACACCGCGAACAGTTCCTCACCGCCGAACACATCACCGTCATCGGCGCCGGACAGTCAGGCGCCGAAGTCTTCCTCGACCTGCTGCGCAACCGACCCGCAGGCCGCGAGAAAATCCACTGGCTCGCCCGCACCGAAGCCTTCGCACCCATGGAGTACTCCAAGCTCGGCCTCGAACACTTCACCCCCGACTACACCCGCTACTTCCACCACCTCACCGAACCCGTACGCGACCGACTCGTCGCCGCCCAATGGCAACTCCACAAAGGCATCGACGCCGAAACCATCGCCGCCATCCACGACGAGCTCTACCGCCGCACCCTGCACGGCGGCTGGCCCGACGCCGTCCTCACCCCCGCCGTCACCGTCCGCACCGCAGGCCGCGTCGCCGCCACCAAAGTCGAACTCCACCTCGAACACACCCAACAAGGCGCCCGCTCCCGCCTCACCACCGACGCCGTCGTCCTCGCCACCGGCTACCGCGAACGCCCCCTCGGCCGCATCCTCGCCGGGCTCGACCCCTACCTCCGCCGCGACAGCTCCGAACGCCCCCGTATCGACGACCAGTTCCGCCTCATCCTCGACCCCTCCGTCACCGGCCACGTCCACGTCCAGAACGCCGAACTCCACACCCACGGCGTCGGCGCCCCCGACCTCGGCCTCGCCGCCTGGCGCAGCGCCACCATCCTCAACGCCCTGACCGGGAAAGACCCCTACCCCCTCCCCGACCGAACCGCCTTCACCACCTTCGGACTCACCCCACAACCCCAGATCCCGTCCGCCCGCCAGGAACGCGTCCTGATCCCCCTGGCAGACGGGATCTGAGACAAGCAAGGAATCAGAAGACCGGCGTACCGTCCCGCGTCAACTTCCAGTCCACCGAAGCGAACTCCGCCGGATCCAGCGAACCCTTCGCCGTCACCCACTCCGAGATCCGCGTGCGGATCTCCGTCGACTCCGACCACACCTCCGTCGCCGACGCCACATACGGGAACGCACCGCCGCCGTTCGCCCGGTAGTTGTTCACCGCCAGCACGAACCGCTGCGCGTCATCCAACGCAGCACCGTTGTACGCCAGGTTCTTGATCCGCGAACCCTCCGCCTGCGCGATGTCGATGTCGTACGTCAGACCCGACACATAGTCGTAGTTGTAATCCGGACGGTTGTTCGCGTTCGTCAGCTTCTCCACGTCGACCACCGCGCCCGCCGCCGTCTGCACGAAATAGTTCGCCGAATACTCCAGGTACGCCCGCACCTGCGCACCCGTCAGCACCTTCGCCACCAGCGTGTTGTCATACACATACAGGCTCGACAGATCCCGGATCGTCACATTCCCCGCCGGGATCTCCGACGTACGCGAGAACGGCGACGCCTGCGCGATCACCGGCAGCGACGCATACTCCGTACCCACCAACGCCGCCCTGACCACGTCCTCCTGCACCCTGGTGATCAGATCGATGATCGGAGCGTCCTTGTACCGCGCCTCCACCGTCGTCAACGTCTGAGTCGCCGTACCGACCACCTGGTTGACATACGCGACGACCACATCGTGCTCGTCCTTCAGCAACTTCGTGATCTTCGGGTCGTCGGCAACCGAGTTCGAGTTACGGACCGACGCCGCCACCGACTCGACCGACCACTTCCCCTTCTCGAAAACCAGCTCAATGTCGAAGAGGGACAGCCGCTCCGCGTACGCCAGCGGCTCCGACAGCACCACCGTCCTACCCGTCGCCGTGTTCGTGACCTTCAGCTCCGGAATCTCCACATGCGCGTGCCCGACCAGAATCGCGTCGATACCCGGCACCTGCTGCGCCACCAGCGCCGCCGAATTCTCGACATACGGCAACTGATCACCGTACGACGACGTGCCGGACGAACCCGAGTGCGCCGACACCACGACCACATCAGCACCCATCGACCGCAGCTTCGGCACCCACTTCGCCGCCTGCTCCTCCAGACCCGGGAACGTCAACTTCCCCTGGACATACGCCTTGTCCCAGATCGCGATACCCGGGTTCGTCAGACCGAGAACGGCGACCTTGACCGACGGCGCACCCTTCACGTGGAACGTCTTCATGAAGTACGGCGGGAAAGCCGGCTTCAGCGTCTTCGCGTCCAGCGCGTTCGCACCGAGGAGCGGGAAACGGCACTGCTCCTCGAACTTCCGCAGCGTCTCGATGCCGTAGTTGAACTCGTGGTTGCCAAGGGCCACCGCGTCATAGCCGATCGCGTTCATCGCCTGCGCCATCGGGTGGACCGGGCCGCCCTTCGCCGTGATCGGGTCGACCTTCGCGTAGTAATACGTCAGCGGAGTGCCCTGAATCGTGTCACCCGCGTCCAGAAGCAGCGTGTTCGCACGGCCCTTCTCCTTGCGGACCGCGTTCACCAGCGTCGAAATCCGCGCCAGCCCCTGCGCGTTGCCCGCCGTGTCCTTGTACTCCGCATCCTTGAAGTAGTCCCAGTTGAAAACATGACCGTGCAGATCGGTCGTGCCCATCACCGTCAGCGAGTACCGCTTCACGGGCCTCCCGCCCTTCTTCGCCTCAGCGGCCTGCGCGGCCGGAGCCGCCACCGCCCCGGCGAGCGCGACCCCCGCCCCCGTCACGGCGGACTTCTTCAGAAACCTACGGCGGTTCAACGACATCTCAGCGACTCCTCAGGAAACAAGCCAACGACGCGCGTAGATTCTGGCCCACCAGCCACCACCACAACAGGTCCAGAAGGTTTCGATCTGGTGACCTACCGCCACCACAACCGACCCCACCAGTGACAGAGTGGGACGTATGGCACCCACCGCAGAGGAACCCCAACCCGCCCTCCCCTACGGCACCCCCGACTCACCCCGCATCGCCGTCCGAGGCGAAGCCCACCTCGAAGTCGACCCCGAAATCGCCCGCATCGGCATCACCGTCAGCGCCCGCGGATCCGACCGACAAGGCGCCCTCATCGACCTCACCCGCCGCAACACCACCGCACTCGACCTCGTCAAAACCTACGGCGACGCCGTCGAACGCGTAGAAACCGGCGCCTTCTCCATCAGCCCCGAACTCACCAAACACGGCCGCGGCGAACGCATCCGCGCCTACCACGGCCGCGTCCACATCACCGCCGAACTCACCGACTTCACCGCCCTCGGCGAACTCACCACCCGACTCGCCGACCTCGACCTCACCCGCGTCGACGGCCCCTGGTGGGCCCTGCGCCCCGCCTCGCCCTCCCACCGCCAAGCCCGCCAACAAGCCGTCCGCGAAGCCGTCCAACGCGCCCGCGAATACGCCGAAGCCCTCGGCACCACCCTCGCCGCCCTCGTCGAACTCGCCGACATCGGCGCCGAAAACACCCAGCAATACCCCCGGGCCCCCGGCCGTGCCATGCGCTCCATGTCCTACGCCGCAGACACCGCCGACACCGAAGTCGCCGCCCTCGACCTCGAACCCCAACGCCAGCACGTCTACGCCCAGGTCAACGCCCGATTCACCATGGCACCACCCCAGCTGTAGCTCCAGCCGAAGATATTCGGAATTGTGCCCGAGGGGGCACGGAAAGCGACCCCCCGCGCTCATCAGAGCACCCCGGCGCACAATTCAACGCTTGTCAATAACCCTTCACACAAAGGTTGTTGAGTAGTCATGCGGCGCCAATTCCCTACCCGTCGGTAAGGCCTACGCTCGAAACATGCGCCGAGCAAAAATCGTCTGTACTTTGGGCCCCGCCACCGACTCGTACGACCAGATCAAGGCACTGGTCGACGCCGGAATGGACGTAGCCCGCTTCAACCTCAGCCACGGCACCTACGCCGACCACGAGGAGCGCTACCAGCGCGTACGAAAGGCCTCTGACGAGTCCGGCCGCAGCGTCGGCATCCTCGCCGACCTTCAAGGCCCGAAGATCCGACTCGGCCGCTTCACCGAAGGCCCCGTACTCCTTGAACGCGGAGACACCTTCACCATCACCGTCGAAGAAGGCGTCCAAGGCGACCGCCAGACCTGCGGAACGACCTACGACGGACTCGCCACCGACGTCACCACCGGCGAACGCATCCTCGTCGACGACGGCAAAGTCACCCTCGAAGTCACCTCCGTCGACGGCCCCCGCGTCCACACCACCGTCATCGAAGGCGGCATGGTCTCCGACCACAAAGGCCTCAACCTCCCCGGCGTCGCCGTCTCCGTCCCCGCACTCTCCGACAAGGACGAAGCAGACCTCCGCTGGGCCCTGCGCATCGGCTGCGACGTCATCGCGCTGTCCTTCGTCAGGAGCGGGAAGGACATCGACGACGTCCACCGCATCATGGACGAGGAAGGCCGCCGCCTCCCCGTCATCGCCAAGATCGAGAAGCCCCAGGCCGTCGACAACATCGACGACATCGTCGCCGCCTTCGACGGCATCATGGTCGCCCGCGGCGACCTCGGCGTCGAAATGCCCCTGGAACAGGTCCCGATCGTCCAAAAACGCGCCATCAAGCTCGCCAAGCGCAACGCCAAGCCCGTCATTGTCGCCACCCAGATGCTCGACTCGATGATCGAGAACTCCCGCCCCACCCGCGCCGAAGCCTCCGACGTCGCCAACGCCGTCATCGACGGCACGGACGCCGTGATGCTCTCCGGCGAGACGAGCGTCGGCAAGTACGCGATCGAGACCGTCCGCACGATGGGCCGCATCGTCGAGGCCGCCGAAGAGGACCTCCTCGACAAGGGCCTCCCGCCCCTCACCGAGCGCAACAAACCCCGCACCCAGGGCGGCGCCGTGGCCCGCGCCGCCGCCGAAATGGGCGATTTCCTCGGCGCCAAGTTCCTCGTCGCCTTCACCCAGTCCGGCGACACCGTCCGCCGCCTGTCCCGCTACCGGTCCCCGATCCCGCTCCTGGCCTTCACGCCGGCCCCGGAAACCCGCTCCCAGCTGAACCTGACCTGGGGCGTGGAAACCTTCCTCGGCCCCCACGTCGACTCCACGGACGCGATGGTCGACCAGGTCGACGAGCTGTTGTTGAAGTACGGCCGCTGCGAGAAGGGCGACATCGTCGTCATCACGGCGGGTTCGCCTCCCGGAGTCTCGGGCTCGACGAACCTCGTACGCATCCACCACATCGGCGAGGACGACAGTCCCAAGTAAGGGGGCTCCGTCAGTACTTGGGGCCTACGTGGGTGTCCATGAGGGCGACGGAGGTGTGGCGGGCGACGGAGATGTTGTAAGGGTTCCCGTGGCGGGTGCAGTGCGTCCAGTCGAGGCCTAGTTTGTCCAGGGTGTCTGTGTAGAGCGTGCGGATGTCGTCGGACACGTTGGTGAAGAAGTACCGGGGGTACTCGTAGCGCTTGCGCTCACCGCCGACGAGGCGCGTTGTCCAGTTGGTGATGCGGCAACCGTCGGAGTGGATGAGGCCTCGGATGAATTCCCAGGCGTGGGCGTCGACGATGTCTTGTTGCCAGGGTTCGAGGACGATCCGGCGGTCGTGCTTCTTGCCGGGGCCGTGCTGGGGGAACAGACAGGGCAGGTGCTTTGAGTAGACCTTCACGTTCCGACACCCGATTTTGCGGACGCGGCAGACGGAGTTGTCGGGGAAGACTGCTCGTATGGCTTGCTCGCAGTTGTCCATGAGCCCGGGCCATGATTCGTCGCAGGTGATCATGAGATTGGGCACGCGATGCCCGGAGTAGTGGCTGATGTGGCCGTCACCCAGATACAGGCCGAGCAGATAGCTGTACGCGGACTCGTCCAGCTCGCGGCCATCGCATCGGGGGCACTTCGGGTCGTGCTTCCCTGGACACTCGCCGCGTTTCGCGCGGTCCATGTGCTTCCAGTAGCTGACTGTGCCGAGCGGGACGTTGAATTTCCGTGCGACGTCCGCGTTACTCGCGCCGCTGCGCAGCAGTGTGAGCGCCTTTTGTCGCACCTCTGTGCCGTGAAAGGTCATGCGAGCACTCTGTGTCACCGATCGTGACCGTGTGCTCCAAAAAGTGGATGTTCACGAGAACGTGAGCATCCGCTTAGGGGGCAAAATGTGCCGGGTGCGGGATTCGAACCCGCAAGCCCTTTCAGGCAGAGGTGTTTGAGACCTCCGTGTATACCGTTCCACCAACCCGGCCTAAGTGGCTGCCCGGAAGCATACCGGGTCACCGCAGCTCGGTGCAGCTAGGTAGGCTCTGGGGGAGCAGCACCTGCCCGGCCCGCAACGAGGAGCCCCCGTGACCGCCCCCGAGTCGCCCCAGCCCGTAGACGCGCCCGACGACGACAAGTCGCACGTGCCTCCGCTGACGACCCGCGTCGTCATCGCTGAGGACGAGGCGCTGATTCGTCTCGACCTCAAGGAGATGCTGGAGGAAGAGGGCTACAGCGTCGTGGGCGAGGCGGGCGATGGTGAGCAGGCCATCGAGTTGGCGCGGAAGCACAAGCCTGATCTCGTGATCCTGGACGTGAAGATGCCCAAGCTCGATGGGATCTCGGCGGCGGAGAAGATCGCGGAAGAGGGCATCGCGCCGGTGCTGATGCTGACCGCGTTCTCGCAACGCGACCTGGTCGAGCGTGCGCGCGACGCCGGCGCGATGGCGTACCTCGTGAAGCCGTTCAGTAAGAGTGACGTGGTGCCGGCGATCGAGATGGCGGTGTCGCGGTTCACGGAGCTGAAGCAGCTGGAGCGGGAGGTCGCGGACCTCAGTCAGCGGCTGGAGACGCGGAAGCTGGTCGATCGGGCGAAGTCGGTTCTTCAGACGCAGTACGGGCTGACCGAGCCGGCCGCGTTCCGGTGGATTCAGAAGACGTCGATGGACCGGCGGATGTCGATGCAGCAGGTCGCTGAGGCGGTTATTCAGGACGCCGAGGAGAAGAAGTCCGCGAAGGACTAGTTGCCGGACCCCAGTACAGCGAGAGGCCCGCACCCCTGACAACAAGGGTGCGGGCCTTCTCGTATGCGCGAAGGGAGGCTAGTCCTCGCCGAGGTATGCCTTCCGGACGGACTCGTCGTGGAGCAGGTCCTGTCCCGCGCCGGAGAGGACGATGCTGCCGACCTCCATGACGTGGCCGTGGTCGGCGAGGGAGAGCGCCGCCTGGGCGTTCTGTTCGACGAGGAGGATCGTCGTGCCCTGGGATTTGAGTTCGACGATGGTGGACATGATCTTCTGCATCATGATCGGTGAGAGGCCCATGGAGGGTTCGTCGAGCATGAGGAGTTTGGGCTGGGACATGAGGGCGCGGCCCATGGCGAGCATCTGCTGTTCGCCGCCGGAGAGGGTTCCCGCGGCCTGCTTCCTGCGTTCTCCGAGGATGGGGAAGAGGTCGTAGGCGCGCTGGATGTCCTTCTCGATGGCCTGCTTGTCGTCGCGGAGGAAGGCGCCGAGTCGCAGGTTGTCCTCGATGGTCATGCGGGGGAAGATGTGCCGCCCCTCGGGGGAGTGGGCGAGTCCCAGCGAGACGATCTGGTGGGCGGGCGTCTTCTTCAGCGATTTGCCGTTGAACTTGATCTGGCCGCCGACGGGCTTGAGAAGGCCCGACAGGGTGCGCAGGGTGGTGGTTTTGCCGGCGCCATTGGTGCCGATGAGGGTGACCACCTCGCCGGCTTCGACCTTGAAGGAGATGCCTTTGACGGCTTCGATTTTGCCGTAGGCGACTCGGAGGTCCTCGACTTCGAGCAGTGCGGTCATCGGTCGTTCTCCTTTCCGGGTGTGGTGTTCGTCGTGGTGTCGGCGTTCGCCTCGGCGGCTTCGACTTCGGCGACTTCTTCGTCGCCGGGGGCGTCTTCGAAGGGTTCGCCGAGGTAGGCGGCGATGACGCGTTCGTCGCCCTGGACGGTGGCGCTGTCGCCTTCGACGAGTTTTTCGCCTTGGACGAGGACGGCGACGCGGTCGCAGAGGTTGAAGATGAACCGCATGTCGTGCTCGATGACGAGGATGGCGATGCCCATGTCCCGGATGGCGAAGACGAGTTCTTCGGTGGCGCGGGTTTCCTGCGGGTTCATGCCGGCGGTGGGCTCGTCGAGGAGCAGGAGGCCCGGCTCGCTGGCCAGGGCTCGTGCGATCTCTAGCTTGCGCTGTTCGCCGTAGGGGAGGTTCCTGGCGAGGTGGTCGCGCTTGGCGGCGAGGCCGATGAACTCCAGGAGTTCCATGGCGCGTTCTTCGGAGGCTTTCTCGGCCTTCTTGAAGCCGGGGCCGCGCAGGAGTGCGGACCAGAGTCCTTCTTTGGTGCGGGTGTGGCGGCCGACGAGGACGTTTTCCAGGACCGTCATGTTGGCGAAGAGACGGATGTTCTGGAAGGTGCGGGCGACGCCGGCGGCCGTGACCTTGAAGGACTTGGGCGGCAGGATGGTGCCTTTGTAGCGGACCTCTCCCTCGGTGGGGATGTAGAGGCCGGTGAGGCAGTTGAAGAAGGTTGTCTTGCCGGCGCCGTTGGGGCCGATAAGGCCGACGATTTCGCCGCTGTTGACGGTGAGGTCGACGTTGCGTACGGCGGTGAGGCCGCCGAAGCGCATGGTGACGCCGCGGGCGTCGAGTACGACTTCGCCGCCGGGGGCGTTGGCGCCGGATGCGGCGGCCTGGGTGCTGGTGTCGGTAGTCATGGTGGTCAGGCCCCTGCCTTGCTGAGGACTGTGGGTGCTTCCGCCTCTTCGTGGAATTCGAGCTGGCGGCGCCGGTTCGGGATGAGGCCCTCCGGGCGGAAACGCATCAGTAGGACGAGCGCGAGACCGAAGACCAAGAGCTGGTACTTGTCCAGGAACTGGAGCTTGGCCGGGATGAGGTAGAGCAGTGCGGCGCCGACGAGCGGTCCGCTGATGGTGCCCATTCCGCCGAGGACGACTGCCGCGAGCAGGAACGCCGAGTTGGGGGGGACGACGGCGGCGAATTGGTACTGCTCGGGGGTCACGGTGTAGGTGACGTGTGCCTGGACCGTACCGGCGAGTCCGGCGAGCGTGGCGCCGAGGGCGAAGGCGATGAGTTTGACCCGGAAGCCGTTGATGCCCATGGCGAGGGCGGCGGTCTCGTCTTCTCGGATGGCGACCCAGGCGCGGCCGATGCGGGAGTCGCCGCTGCGCCGGAAGACCACGACCACGACGAGGGTGATGAGGAGCATCAGCAGGAAGTAGTTGGCGAATCGGGCGATGGTGAATCCGGCGAAGGTGTGTGTCGCGCCGAAGTCGAAGCCGAGGATGTTGAGGTTCGGGATCGACGCGATGCCGTTGGAGCCGTTGGTGAGGTCCGGGCCCGAGGTGCCGTCCATGTTGAGGACGCCGATGCGGAAGATCTCACCGAAGCCGAGGGTCACGATGGCCAGGTAGTCGCCGCGGAGCCGCAGGGTGGGGGCGCCGATGAGGACGCCGAAGACCATGGCGACGGCCGCGCCGAGGAGGGCCGCGGCCCAGAACGGGAACTGGACGTCGAACGGGGAGGACGGGGAGCCGGAGACCATGGCCGCCGTGTAGGCGCCGACACCGAGGAAGGCGACGTAGCCGAGGTCGAGGAGGCCGGCGAGGCCGACGACGATGTTCAGTCCGAGGGCGACGGTGGCGAAGATCAGGATGTAGACGCCGATGGTCGCGTACTGGTCGTTGGACTGGGTGAAGGGGAAGGCGGCAGCGGCGAGGAAGGCGCCGAGCATCGTCACGTTGCGGTGCTTCGCGGTGAGCGCGGAGAGCCTGCTCACGAGGCCGGCCTTGGCGGCGGCGGCGAAGCTGAAGGCGGTGATGATGAGGAAGCCGACGAAGAGTTCGTCGTATTCGGTGCCGATGCCGTAGGTGAAGACGATCAGGCCCAGGGCGAGTGTCGCGACGATGATGAGGATCTCGGCGTACGCGGGCAGTTTGCGGGCCGGGGTGGGGGTGCCGGAGGCGAAGGCTGCCTTGATGACGCCGACGTTGTTGCGTACGTCGAGGAGGAGCCGTTCGCGGGGGGTGTCCTCGGGGTCGGCGATGTCGGGTTCCGGCCGCTCGAACGGCAGGGAGAGTGCCCCGAGGAGGGTGGCGAGGGTGGCGATGGCGACGATGTAGCCGCCGGGTTCGAGGTTGACGACGCCGCCGAGTTGGACGGTGATCGCGATGACTGTGAACCAGGCGGTGGCGAAGGTGCCGAGTGCGGCGAGCTTGATGGAGCTGGCGGCGCCTGCGGGTACCAGCCAGCCCAGGCCCTTGATGCCGTACGAGGCGAGGCCGAAGAGGGTGGTGAGGACGCCGCCGATGAGGACGAGGACCTGGAGGCCGCCCGGGTAGCCGTAGACGGTGAGGTCGCCGGGGAATGCGGCGGTCCAGGTCCAGGCGAGGAAGGTGGAGACGACGGTGAGGGCGCCGCCGCCGGTGGCGAGGGCGCGGCCGATGGTGGGGGGGATGGCGACGAGGCCCTTGAGTGTTCCCGGGGTGGGGGTGCTGGGGGTCTCGGGTGCGGTGGTCTGTGTGGTCATCGGTGTCACGCCCTGTCCGCCACGCGCTCACCGAGCAGGCCTTGTGGCCTGAACAGGAGTACGAGGATGAGGAGTACGAAGGCCCAGACGTTGGCCCAGGACTGGCCGCCGAGCTGCGACATGCCGGGGACGTCGGCGATGTAGGCGGTGGCCATGGTTTCGGCGAGGCCGAGGACGAGGCCGCCGATCATGGCTCCGTAGATGTTGCCGATGCCGCCGAGGACGGCGGCGGTGAAGGCCTTGAGGCCGAGGAGGAAGCCCATGCGGAAGTTGATCTGGCCGTACTTGAATCCGTAGGCGACGGCTCCGATGGCGGCGAAGGCGGCGCCGAGGGCGAAGGCGACCACGATGATGCGGTCGGTGTTGATGCCCATGAGCTTGGCGGTGTCCGGGTCCTGGGCGGTGGCCTGCATGCCGCGTCCGGTGCGGGTCTTCATCACGAAGTAGGCGAGGATCGCCATGCTGATGGGGGCGGCGACGAAGAGGAAGATGTCGCCGGTCTGGATGGTGACGCTGCCGATCTCGAAGGGTCCGCCGGGGATGCTCGGGAAGGTGATGTCGGACTTGGCTTCCGGGTACCAGGCCCATACCGCCTGCTGGAGGGCGAGGGAGAGGCCGATGGCGGTGATGAGGGGGGCGAGGCGTGGCGCGGTGCGCAGCGGGCGGTAGGCGAACCGTTCCGCTCCTACGGCGACGGTGGTGGAGACCACGATGGCGCCGATGAGCATGAGGGGCAGCGCGATCCACATGGTGGTGCCGTCGGGCAGGATGTACAGGTAGACCGTGAGGGCGCCGAAGGCCCCGGTCATGAAGATCTCGCCGTGGGCGAAGTTGATGAGCTGGACGATGCCGTAGACCATTGTGTAGCCGATGGCGACGAGCCCGTACATGGATCCCAGTAGCAGGCCGTTGACCAGCTGCTGCGGCAGTTCGTTCACCGCATGTCCTCCGAGACGTTCGGACGTCGGATGTTCGACGAGTGGGGGCCGGATGCGAGTCCGCGCGGGGCGCCTGTGGTGCAGCGCCCCGCGCGGCTCGTGGGTGGTGCGGGTGGGGGTCAGCCTGTGTAGGTACCGGACTTCACGGGCTTCCAGGCACCGTTCTCGACCGCGTAGACGGTGAGCTGCTTGTTGGTCGCGTCACCGTACTCGTCGAAGGAGACCTTGCCGGTCACGCCGTCGAAGGAGACGTTCTGCATGGCCGCGGTGATCTTGGCGCGGGCGTCGTCCGGGAGCTTGCCGCCGTTGTCGTCGACGACCTTCTTCACGGCTTCGATGACCGCCCAGGCCGAGTCGTAGGAGTAGCCGCCGTACGCCCCGTACTCCTCCGTGTAGCCCGCTGCCTTGTAGTTGGCGACGAATTCCTTGGCGGAGGCGAGGTCCTCGACCGGTGCGCCGACCGAGGTGGCGAGGTCACCGGTGCTGTTGCTACCGGCCAGCTTGATGAAGGTGGGGTCGAAGATGCCGTCACCGCCGACCAGCGGGATCGCGGCACCGGCGGCCTTGATCTGCTTGCTGAGCGGGCCGGCCTGCGGGTACTCGCCGCCGTAGTAGACGACGTCCGCGCCGGAGCTCTTCACCTGGGTGGCGATGGCGGAGAAGTCCTTGGTGTCCGGGTCGATGTGCTGGGTGCCGGCCACCGTGCCGCCGAGCTTCTTGAACTCCTCGGTGAAGGTGGCGGCCAGACCGGCGCCGTAGGTCTTCTTGTCGTCGATGACGAAGACCTTCTTCTTCTTGGAGTCGTTGTAGACGTACTGCGCGGCGAAGGGGCCCTGGATGGCGTCCGTGGTCGCGGTGCGGAAGTACGACGTGTACGGGCGCTTCTTCGTGCCGGTGTTCCAGTCCGTGCCCTGGGTGAGGGCCGGGTTGGTGTTGGCGGGGGAGACCTCGACGAGCTTGGCGTCGTCGAAGATCTTCTGCATGGACTCGGCGACGGAGGAGTTCAGCGGTCCGACGACGCCGAGGACCTTCGGGTCGGCGACGAGCTTGGTGGCGTTCTGCTGGCCCGGGGACGGCAGCGCCTGGTCGTCGAGGGCCTCGATCTTGAAGGTGACGCCGTCGACGTACTTCTGGCTGTTGGCCTGCTTGGTGGCAAGGTCCACGGAGTTCTTGATGCCGAGGCCCAGAGCGGACAGGTCGCCGGTCAGCGGGGCGTCGACGCCGATGGTGACGGTGGTGCCACTGTCACCGGAACTCGAGCCTTCGTCGTCGCGCGAGCCGCAGGCGGTAAGGGTGAGTGCTCCCGCCGCCAGCGCGGCGGTGATGGCGATGAACGAACGTTGACGCACGGTCAGTCCTTTCCCTGGCGCGGCCCTCCCCCATGGAAGGCGCCGAGTCGAGCGCTGCGCTGAGCCGAAATAGTTTCGAATCCTTGGAGCGGTGACTGGGCGTGACTCTAAGCGGGTGCGGGGAACATCGAGGAGGGTCTGGGGAAGGCTGTGACGCTCTTGTTATGACACGAGGTAATGCAGAGCGGTACTGAGTGGGTGGAACAGCGGAATTCAGGCTGATTCGCCCTGTCCGCATGTTGAGAACGCGCAGGACCCGGAGGGGTGTGTTCAGGAGTGTTCTAGGACTTTGGTGATGACTCGGAATTGTTGCCGCAGGCTACCTGAAGGGCTTCTGAGAGGTCTTGTGCGTATCGGTCACCGAGGATGTAGCTGTGCACTTGTATTGCGCGCGTATTACGTAGAGTTACATCGAGGAAAGGGAGCCCGGCGTTCCGGGGAGCTTTCGCGCACTCACTCACGTGCACGGTGACCGTGATCCGGTGTGGAAATCCGGTCCCTGTCCGGAACGGGGGACGTGGATCCGAGGTGAGGGAGAGGCCGGCGGAGGGCTGTCCGATCCGCGTCACAGTGACGGGCGGGCCGGAACTCACGGTGACCTCCACGGCGAAGGTGAAGGCCCCGCGCGGCCCGTCCGCGGGTGGGTCCGTACGGCCGGCGTAGGCGACCTCGGTCACCTGGGAGGGGTACGGCGGGGCGGGCGGCGGCGGTTGCCGGGGACGGGTGGCGTAGAGGCAGCCGCCGACGACGAGGACGGCGACGGACAGCGCGGCGGCGAGTGTGGCGCGGCGGTGCCGCTCGTACCACTGCGTGAGCGGGCCCCGCGTGACCTTGGCAGGCAGGGGGGTGTCCCGCGGGTGGGTGCCTTCGCCCGGCTCGACGGGACCGATGCCGCTCACTGCCAGGGACCTCCGCTCGGGGTGCCGTTGCGATAGCGCTCCTCGCACAGTTCGCGTGCCTGACGGTCGATCAACTGCCCGGCCGCCTCGGTGTCCTTGCGTTTTTCCTCGGTCCGGGCGGCGTCGACGACCTTCATCAGGATCTCGTACTGCCCGTTGGACAGGCCCATCGACTGGTAGTCCCCGTAGGTGTCCTGGTCCAGTGCCTCCCGCGACCAGTGCGTGATGATCTGCGTGCACAGGTCCTCGGGTGGCGTGGAAGAGGGTGACGGTGTAGGGGAGTTGGGGCGCGCGGAGCTCTGCGTCTCAGGTGCCCTCGCTCCGTCCGTGGTTCCGGTATCCGCGCAGCCGGTGACCAGGCTGCCGGTCAGGAACGTCAGGCCGAACCCGAGCGCTGTCCTCGTCCAGGGGGTTCCCGCCGTTCGCATAGGTTGACGCTAAGCCGCCGGGTGCCCGGGATCAACGGATGAGGACCGGACAGGATGAGCACCGTGAACTGGAGCGAGCACCTCGACGAGTACTGCGAGCGGGGGTCGGCGGCCTTCTGGGCCGAGCCCGTCAACGCGGTCAGCAACCTCGCCTTCGTCGTGGCGGCGTTCGCGCTCTGGCGCATCCTCAGGCCCTACCGGCGCGCGCCCGCTGACGTTGGGCCCTACCGGCGCGTGCCCGCCGACATCGGGTTGCTGGCCCCTTTCATGGCGCTCATCGGCATCGGCAGCTTCGCCTTCCACACGCTGGCGACGCGGTGGTCCCAGGCGCTGGACGTCGCGCCGATCACGCTGTTCGTGCTCTTCTACCTCGGGTGCTTCCTGCGCCGGTTCTACGGTCTCGCGTGGCAGCGGTGTGTGCTCGGTGTGGCCGGATTCGTGGTCTTCAGCGCCGTGTTCGGCGTGCTGGTCGGCGGGCTGATCCCCAACCGCTCCGGCATGTACATCCCCGTACTGCTGCTGATGACCGGCCTGGCGGTGACGTTGCGCGGGTCGCGAGAGGCGGGCAGGGCCGCCCAGTGGCGGCAGTTCGCGGCGGCGGCCGTGGTGTTCGCGGTCGCGCTGTCCGCCCGTACGGTCGACGAGGAGATCTGCGGTGCGTTCCCGCTGGGCACGCACTTCCTGTGGCACACCCTCGACGGCGTACTGGTCTTCCTGGTGTCCCGCGCCCTGGTCCGCCGCTGGCGGTACCTGGTGGATCGGGACCGTCTTGCGGCGTCCGCCCCGTGACGGCCGCCCAGGCGTCGTCCCGGACGGCCGGCTCGTGGCAGTCAGTCGAAGGCGCCTCTTGGAGCGGGCGTGTCAGCCGGTGGGGACGTCCTTGAGCATGCAGGTCAGCCGGGCGGTGCAGACGCGCTTGTCGGCCTCGTCCGTGATGACGATCTCGTACGTCGCCGAGGACCTGCCCCGGTGTACGGGGGTGGCCACGCCGGTGACCAGCCCGGAGCGCACCCCGCGGTGGTGGGTGCAGTTCAGGTCGACGCCCACGGCGATCTTGGAGCTGCCGCCGTGCAGCATCGCGCCGACTGAGCCGATGGTCTCGGCGAGGACGGCGGAGGCGCCGCCGTGCAGAAGGCCGTAGGGCTGGGTGTTGCCCTCCACCGGCATCGTGGCGACGACGCGCTCGGCGGAGGCCTCGATGAGCTGAACGCCCATGCGGGTGCCGAGATCGCCCGCCGAGAAGAGTGCGGGCAGGTCGACGCCGAGCGCTGCGTACTCGTCGATGACCTCTTGCGGGAACTTCACGGTGCGCTGCTCGCCCATCGGGCCCGACTCCGTCCGTCGTGGATCACTGGGTGGGAACACTGTGCGGGTTCACTGTGTGGGATCACTGGGTGGTGGATCAAGCTCACTGACTTTCTGAGCAAACGCTCAGTCGGTTCTCGATTGTTCCAGACGTACGACGACGGATTTGTCGTTGACGACTTCGCGGCTCGTCGGCACGGCGTGCTTGTGCTGGGTGAGGCCCATGGCCCAGCAGACGATGGTGCGCCGGGATTCGAGGATCAGGCGAAGGGCTTCGTCGATCCTGTCCCGGGTGAGGCCGAGGCCGGTGCCGGTGACTGTCTGGTCCCAGTCGGCTGCGTGGGCGGTTTCGGCGAAGTCCTCGAAGCCGTGGGTGTGTTCGCTGACGAACTCCTCGTCGACTGTTCCTTCGGCCTCCAGGATGAGTTTGTTGAGGAGGCGGAAGAGGGCCTGGTCGCCGCCGAGGCGGATCTGTAGGAACAGGTCGGTGAGGGCGGCGCCCTTGAGCATGCCCTGGGCGGTCTGGGGGTTCTTGAAGCGCTCAAGTCCCGCTTCGGGCAGCGGGTTGACGGTGATGATCTTCGCGCCGTTGGCCTTGGCCTTCTCCCGTGCGGAGAGCATGCGGGGGTGGTTCGTGCCGGGGTTCTGTCCGGCGACGATGATCAGGTCCGCTGTGTAGAGGTCCTCGAGGAGGACGCTGCCCTTGCCGATGCCGATGGTTTCCAAGAGGGCTTCGTCGGGGGAGCCGAGCGCGGCGAGTTCCTCGGCGACGATGTCGAAGGCCCGCTCCCAGGGCACCGGTTCGTAGTGGTCGGCGCCCTGGGCCAGGTACATGGGGTGGGTGAGGCGGCCCTGTTGGCCCAGCCAGTAGCCGCTGCGGGTGGCGAGGTCGGCCAGGGTGTGCGCGGCGAAGAAGTCCGGGGTGACCCGGCACAGGGTGGCCTCCTCGGTGACTGCCTTCGCGCCGTTCTCACAGAACTCCGCCGCGTGCCGGTGTTCGGGCTCGGGCCAGGCGCAGCCGGGGCAGTCGGAGTCGTCCTTCTGGTTGACGCGGAGGAGGGTGAGCGTGGTGCGGCGCACGCCCATCTGCTGCTGGGCGATGCGCAGGGTGTGCCCGATGGCGGGGAGTCCGGCGGCCGCGTGCTTCGGCTCGGTGACCTGCGGCGCGTCCTGAACAGGATCGCTCCTGGGCGGTTTGCCGGCCATCGCTGGGGACCCCTTCGCGTGCATGTGTGCGGTGTTGGCCCGGGGCTGTGACACCAGGGCCGGCCGCCGCGGGCCCCGGCCCTCGCACCCCTTCGGATCCTCGCAGGGGGTGCCGACAGCAGCCGTGCCGGGCCGTGAGGGCTCTCACTGTCAGTGGCACGTGGCAGGATCGGGGTCGTGGCAGAAACAGCATCGAAGAAGACCGACAGCACCTCCGGCGAGACGCGTCCGCGGCTGATGCTCATGGACGGGCACTCGCTGGCGTACCGCGCGTTCTTCGCGCTGCCCGCGGAGAACTTCACCACCGCGACGGGCCAGCCGACGAACGCGATCTACGGCTTCGCGTCGATGCTGGCGAACACGCTGCGCGACGAGGCGCCCACGCACTTCGCGGTGGCGTTCGACGTCTCCCGCAAGACGTGGCGCTCCGAGGAGTTCACCGAGTACAAGGCGAACAGGTCGAAGACCCCGGACGAGTTCAAGGGGCAGGTCGAGCTGATCGGCGAGCTGCTCGACGCGATGCACGCGGAGCGGTTCGCGGTCGACGGCTTCGAGGCGGACGACGTCAT
Source organism: Streptomyces sp. NPDC087263 (assembly GCF_044744645.1). NCBI lineage: Bacteria > Bacillati > Actinomycetota > Actinomycetes > Kitasatosporales > Streptomycetaceae > Streptomyces > Streptomyces sp. NPDC087263. The sequence goes on along the minus strand of NZ_JBIUYT010000001.1, from coordinate 80,624 downwards.
CGCGACGCTCGCCACGCAGGCCGAGGCCGCGGGTTTCGACGTGCTGATCGTCACCGGTGACCGCGACTCCTTCCAGCTGGTGTCCGAGCACACGACGGTGCTGTATCCGACGAAGGGTGTCTCGGAGCTGACCCGTTTCACTCCGGAGAAGGTCTTCGAGAAGTACGGGCTGACGCCGACGCAGTACCCCGACTTCGCTGCGCTGCGCGGCGACCCGTCCGACAACCTGCCGGGCATTCCCGGTGTGGGTGAGAAGACGGCGGCGAAGTGGATCAACCAGTTCGGTTCGTTCGCGGAGCTGGTCGAGCGCGTCGACGAGGTCAAGGGCAAGGTCGGGCAGAATCTCCGCGACCACCTGGAGTCGGTGAAGCTCAACCGCCGTCTCACGGAGATGGTGAAGGACGTGGCGCTGCCCAGGACGGTCACCGAGCTGGAGCGCGCCGCGTACGACCGCACGGCGGTGGCGATGGTCCTGGACACCCTGGAGATCCGCAACCCGTCGCTGCGTGAGCGGCTCCTCGCGGTCGACCCGGGGGCCGAGGAGACCGAGGACACCCGGCCGGTCACCGAGGGAGTCGAACTCGACGGCACGGTGCTGGGCGCGGGCGAGCTGAAGCCGTGGCTGGCCGAGCACGGCCGGGCGGTCCTGGGTCTGGCCACGGTCGACTCCTGGGCGCTGGGCACGGGCGCGGTGGCCGAGGTCGCGCTCGCGACGGCCGACGGCAAGGCCGCGTGGTTCGACCCGACGCAGTTGGACGAGGCCGACGAGAACGCGTTCGCGAAGTGGCTCGCCGACCCCGACCAGCCCAAGGTCATGCACAACGCCAAGGGTGCGATGCGGGTCTTCCCCGAGCACGGCTGGACCGTCGAGGGCGTGTCCATGGACACCGCGCTCGCCGCGTACCTGGTCAAGCCGGGGCGCCGTTCCTTCGCCCTTGACGCGCTGTCCCTGGAGTACCTCGGCCGGGAGCTGGGGCCCACCGCGGCGGCCGACGGGCAGCTCGCCTTCGGCACGGACGACCAGGCCGAAGCCGACGCGCTGATGGTGCAGGCCCGTACGATCCTCGACCTGGGCGAGGCGTTCGGCGAGAAGCTGGAGGAGGTCGGCGCGGCCGGCCTGCTGCGCGACATCGAACTGCCGACGTCCGCGCTCCTTGCCCGTCTGGAGCGGCACGGCATCGCTGCCGACCGGACGCATCTGGAAGCCATGGAGCAGATGTTCGGGGCCGCCGTGCAGCAGGCCGTGAAGGAGGCGCACGCCTCCGTGGGCCACGAGTTCAACCTCGGCTCGCCCAAGCAGCTCCAGGAAGTCTTCTTCGGCGAACTCGATCTGCCCAAGACGAAGAAGACGAAGACGGGCTTCACCACGGACGCGGACGCGCTGGCCTGGCTGGCCGGGCAGACCGACCACGAACTGCCGGTGATCATGCTTCGCCACCGTGAGCAGGCGCGGCTCCGGTCGACGGTCGAGGGCCTGATCAAGACGATCGCTGCGGATGGCCGTATCCACACCACCTTCAACCAGACGGTGGCCGCGACGGGCCGCCTGTCGTCGACGGACCCGAACCTGCAGAACATCCCGGTCCGCACCGACGAGGGCCGCGCGATCCGCCGCGGCTTCGTGGTCGGCGAGGGCTTCGAGTCCCTCATGACGGCCGACTACAGCCAGATCGAACTGCGCGTGATGGCCCACCTGTCCGAGGACGAGGGCCTGTTGGAGGCCTTCACCTCCGGCGAGGACCTGCACACCACGGTCGCCTCGCAGGTGTTCTCGGTGGAGCGGTCCGGGGTCGACGCGGAGATGCGGCGCAAGATCAAGGCGATGTCGTACGGCTTGGCGTACGGGCTGTCGGCCTTCGGTCTCTCCCAGCAGCTGAACATCGACGCGGGTGAGGCGCGCGGGCTGATGGACACGTACTTCGAGCGTTTCGGCGGCGTACGCGACTATCTGCGCCGCGCTGTCGACGAGGCCCGCGCCACGGGATACACGGAGACGCTTTTCGGCCGGCGCAGGCATCTCCCCGACCTCAACAGCGACAACCGCCAGCGCCGCGAGACGGCCGAGCGGATGGCACTCAACGCGCCCATCCAGGGCACGGCCGCCGACATCGTCAAGATCGCCATGCTGAACGTGGACCGTGCCCTGCGGGAAGCAGGCCTCAAGTCCCGCATGCTCCTTCAGGTCCACGACGAAATCGTCCTCGAGATCGCCCCCGGTGAGCGCGCCAGGACCGAGGAACTGGTCCGACGCGAGATGGCGTCCGCCGTCCAGCTCCAGGCTCCGCTGGACGTCTCCATCGGCTCGGGGGACGACTGGGAATCGGCGGCACACTAGGCGCCCCGCTGGATAGGCGGTTCGTTCGCTGCGGGTCGGTAGGGGTTGGTCGTGCAGTTGCCCGTGCTTCTTTGGGACGCGGGCGAGCCGGACCGGACCTGGGGTGCGGTTCGTTCGCTGCGGGTCGGTGGCGGTTGGTCGTGCAGTTGTCCGTGCTCCTTATGGGACGCGGGCGAGCCGCACCAAACCTGGGGCGCGGTTCGTTCGCTGCCCCCCGGTGGGGGCTGGTGGTCCAGTTGCCTGTGCTCCTTTGGGGCGCTGCCGAACCGCACCAGGCTTCGGCGGCCCCGTTCGGCCCCGTTCGGCCTGTCCAGCGGACCGGGACCGGTGCGGGACACCTGAGGGACGGCCGCCGCCCCGGCCCCCGCGTCACTCGCGTGGCCCCCGCAGAGGGGCCTCGCGCCCGAGGCGCCCGTAAGGATGCGGGCATGGGTATACGCATGCTCAACCGTCGTACGGCCATAGCCACGGCCGTCGTCTCGGCGCTCCTCGCGCCGGTACCCGCGGTCGCCGCGCACGCGAGCACCGCCCAGGTTCCCGCGGCCTGCCGCTCCCCCCGTGACCCCGACCTCGCCGCCCGGATGTCCCGCGACATCCGGGCGGCGCTGTCGTCCCGCCAGGGCACCGTGTCCGTGGCGGTGCGCGACGACGACACCGGGCTGACCTGTGCGATCGCGAGCACGCGGCAGTACGACTCGGCGAGCGTCGCCAAGGTCGTGATCATGGAGGGCGTGCTGCGGCGGGCGGAGGAGCTCGGGCGCAGACTCACCGACTGGGAACTGGCCAACCTGCGCCCGATGATCACCAGGTCCGACAACACCGCCGCCGTACGACTGTGGGCCGACCTCGGCCACGCCCGCCTGAGCCGCCTTCTGATCCGCGCCGGGACGACAGGCACCGCCCTCGGCCCCAACGGCTACTGGGGCCTGACCCGCACCACGGCAGCCGACCAGATGCGGCTGCTGGCGGTGCTCACGAACACCCGCTCGTTCCTGAAGACCCGCGCCTACGGTCTGCAACTGCTCAGCCAGGTCCGCCGAGACCAGCGCTGGGGGGTGCCCGCGGGCATGCCGAGCGGTCTGAAGGCCCACGTCAAGAACGGCTGGCTGCCGCGCGCCACGCACGGCTGGCGTGTCCACAGCGTCGGCGCGTTCACCGGCCCCCACCGCACGTATCGCATCGTCGTCCTGTCGCACGACAACCCGACGATGGCGTACGGAGTGCGCACCATCGAGCGCATCGCCCAGGCCGTCCACCGCGGCCTGCGCCACAAACGTGGACTCGTGCAGGCACCCACCCCGGAGAGCACGATCAGCGAGGAGCCGGACGGCTCGGCTCCGTACGGACCGCTGGCGGGCTGGGACGAGCCGGAGCAGGACGCCACATCCTGACCCCGACCGCGTACAGCGCGAGGCCGAGCACCAGGCCGGCGCCCGCGCCGAAGCACAGCGTCGGGATCCACTCCCAGATCTTCGCGTCGGCGGCCCGGGAAGCCATCCAGAGCGAGGCCCGCTGCACCGCGCCCACCAGCGCGCACCCCCCGATCACCGCACCGGCCGCCCACCGGTCGGAACGGGACAGCACCGGCACCCCCACGGGCTCGCCCGAGGGCGTCCGCCGTACCGCGAGTGCCACGAAGAGCGCGATGGCGACGGCCGCCACCACCGAACTGCCGTACTGCGCGTACCAGTACAGCGGCGAACCGGCCATCTCCCGCCCCAGAACGGGCAACAGCTCCACGCCCCACCGGCCGTGATGCGTGAACGCGTCCCACACGACATGGGTCAGCGCGCCGAGCACCGCCGAGGCGTACCACCACCACACCACCGGCGGACTCAGCCGTCTCCGTGGAGCCCCGCAGCGCAGCAGACCGGCGACCCGCCCCTGCCGGGCCCGCGGCAGCAGCCCCACCAGCGGCTCGCGCAGCACCAGCCAGGCGCCCGCGAGCGCCCAGGCGACGAGTACGTCGACGCTGAGGACACCGGTGAAGGAGTGGGTGAAGGTGCCGAACTCCATCGCTCCGGGCAGCACACCTGCCGCGTAATAGGTCATGTCGGGTGCGAACGAACCGGCCACCAGCACCATCGGCACCAGTCGGCCGCGACCGCTTCCGTCGGCGCGCACGGCGGGCAGTACGGCCGCCGCGTGGCTGAGAGTGAAGGGCAAGTCGTCTCCCTGTGGCTTACGTTGGCCGGGTACGCCGGTCGCGGCGATCCCCGGTGCCCGGCGGACGCCCATTATGAGGGACGCGTGAGAACTGTCCGGCAGAGCACACGGTGAGCTGCCGACCGCACTGTCGGACGTGGCCAACTGGTGAAAATCGGGCACGAACGGGTGCCCGGGCGACAGGAGTTGTCGTAGGGTCGCCTGGGTCGCCGTGGCGGGGAGCACGGTCGAACACGCAGGACAGAAAACAGTAGAGAACACAGCAGAGAAGACAGAAGAAAACGCACCAGAAGTGCGCGCACGGGAACAAACTGCGCGACAAAAGGCGCGTAAGTGGTCGTCCACGGGAGGGACTCACTCAATGGTGGCGCATTTCGGCACGAGGCTGCGCAAGGGAGCGATGACGACGGCTGTGGCCGCGGTCGCTGTCGCGGCTCTGTCCGCCTCCCAGGCCCCGGGAGTGGCCACCGACGACCAGGGCAGACAGACCACCGGCGCCGACGCCGAGTCCACGCCCGACGGCAGCGCGACCGGTAACTCGCCGTACTACACGGACCTTCCGCCGCTGAACACCCCCAGCCCGACGCCGACCATCGGCACCCCTGCCGCCACCGGTGAGGCCGAGGCCGGCATACCCGCGACCGTCCTCGACGCCTACCAGCAGGCCGCGGCCTCGCTGAGCGCGTCCAAGCCGGGCTGCAACCTGCCCTGGGAACTCCTCGCCGCCATCGGCAAGGTCGAGTCGGGCCAGGCCCGCGGCGGCAACGTCGCCGCCGACGGGACCACGATCACACCGATCCTCGGCCCGGTCCTCGACGGCAACGGCTTCGCGAACATCAGCGACACCGACAACGGCGCGTACGACGGCGACAGCACCTACGACCGCGCGGTCGGCCCGATGCAGTTCATCCCGTCCACCTGGGAGTGGGCCGGCGAGGACGGCAACGGCGACGGCAAGAAGGACCCCAACAACGTCTACGACGCCGCGCTCGCGGCGGGCAACTACCTGTGCCGGTTCAGCTGGGACCTGTCCGACCAGACAGATCTCGACAGTGCGATCCTCAGCTACAACAACTCGACCGAGTACCTCAACACGGTCCTGTCGTGGCTGGACTACTACCGCAAGGGCACCCACGAGGTACCGGACGGCACGGGCACGCTGCCCGGGAACCGCAGCGACGACTCCGACGGGGCCGTCGTCTCGCCGAGTCCGACCCCGCCGAGCACCCCGCCGAGTCCGACCCCGCCTCCCGCCACCCCGCCGAGCCCGACTCCGCCCCCCGCCACCCCGCCGAGCACGCCGCCGCCCACCCCACCCGTTCCGCCCACCCCCACCGAAACGGTGGACCATCTGGAGGACGCGGGCACCGACGCGCTCACCGCGACGGCGGGCGACACGTTCGGCGAGCAGGTCGCGGTGCGGACCGAGACCTCGGCGGGCAAGGCGGTCGCCAAGGTCCGGGTGCGGTTCACGATCGTCGGCGACACCACGGACGCCACCTTCACCGGCGGCGAGACCGTCGCCACGGTCGTCACCGACAGTGCGGGCACGGCCACCGCGCCCGCGCTCGTCGCGGGCGAGAAGACCGGCGACTTCATCGTCCGGACCACCGTCGTGGGCCGCACACTGACCGGCCTCGACTACACGGCAAGCGTCACCGCACGCCAGGCCGACACCCTCGTCCGCACCACCGACACCGCGCTGACCTGTGTGCCGGGCGGCGAGTTCGCGGACCAGGTCGGGGTGAAGGCCACCTATGACGGCGCCGTCGCGGACAAGGTCGCCGCCACCGCCACGCTCATCAAGTCGACGGATGACGCGACCGAGAACGACAAGGGCCCGTACTTCAAGGACGCGGACGGCAACACCGTACGCACCCTCACGGACCTCACCACGGACGCCGACGGAGTGCTGCAACTCCCGAAGCTGTACGCGGACGACACCACCGGCACCTTCCTGCTCCGCATCTCCACCACGGGCGGCGCGACGCTGACGGTCGAGCTGACCGTGGCCGCGGCGGCCACACCGGAGCCGGAGCCGGAACCGACGGCCACGGCGTAGTCCGTACACGCACGGTCAGGGCGCCCCTCCGCTTCCGGCGGAGGGGCGCCCTGGTCTGTGTGTGCAACGTGTTCTCATCTCGCCCCGCCGTTGCTACGGTGCCGGACCTGACGATGTATCAGCTCCAGTTTCCGGCCCTCGGGGAGGCCCCGCATGCGTGCCCTCATCGCCGCCGCGACCGGTCTCGCCGTCGCGCTCGCCCTGGTGTTCACCCTCACGGCCATGGGCTCACCGGCCGGCAAGACCTCTCCGAAGCCGCTGCTCACCACCGTGCCCACCCACCCATGACGCACAGGGAGGACGCCGAAATGCGCCGCAAGGTCAGCCTGATCCTGCTCGCCTTCGCCGTGTTCTTCGCGGCGCTGTCCCCCCTGCTGCGCTGGTACGCCTTCCCGCGCCTGGCCAAGGTCCCCGCCAACCAGTACCAGGACATGGTGCTGGAGGCGAAGGACGCCACCCTCCTCGACTACGGCACGATGACGGCCAAGAAGGTCCCCAAGGTCACCATCGTGCAGACCCTCAAGGGCAACGTCGAAGCCTCCGAGAAGATCGAGAAGACCGCCGGCCGGGACGTCGTCGTCTGGGACTCCCTCTCCTATGTGCAGGGCCCGGACGGGGAGATGGTCTCCAAGCTCCCCGAGCGCTACATCTTCGACGCGCACACTCAGGAGCCCGTCCACGCCACCGGCGAGTCGGTCGACGGTGAGCCCGTCACCCGGGAGGGCATCGAGTTCAAGTGGCCCTTCATGACGGACAAAAGGGACTACGAGTACTTCGACGCGCAGACCCGCACCTCCGCCCCCATCCACTACGAGGGCACCCGCGACTTCCGGGGCGTAAACGTTTACTACTTCGAGCAGACCATCCCCTGGACCAAGGTCGCTTTTCCGAACGTCCTGCCCATCGAGGGCGTCACACCGGAGTCGCTCGCCGAGACGGGCACCACCCGCTGGTACACCACGGTGCGCAAGTTCTGGGTGGAGCCGGTCACCGGAGCGCCCGTCTACGGCGAGGAGATCCACCAGGAGGAGCTGCGCGGCGGCACCCTCCTGGGGGACCGCGACAAGGTGACCGCCTTCTCCGGGCACGTGAAAATGCGCGAGGACTACACCAGGTACACGGTCGATCTGGTCAAGTCGAACCGCACCCTTGTCCTGCTGATGACCGTGTACCTCCCCTGGGGCTTCCTGATCCTGGGGGCGGGGCTCCTGTCGCTCTCCCTCTACCTGGAGGCACGCAGCCGCCGCCCGGGCGACCCCGCGCCCACGGACGCCGCGGAACCGGAACCGGTCAGCGCCTGAGCCGCGCGTTCGTGTACCGCGTCGGCTCGGCGGTCGCCGGGTCCTCGGGCCACGGATGTTTGGGATAGCGTCCGCGCAGTTCGGCCCGTACGGCCTTGTAGCCCTCTCTCCAGAAGGAGGCCAGGTCGGCGGTGACGGCGGCGGGCCGCCCCGCGGGCGAGAGCAGATGCACGAGCACGGGCACCCCGGCGACGGCCGGGGACCTGTGGAGGCCGAACATCTCCTGCAACTTGACGGCGAGCACCGGTTGTTCGGGGTCGGCGTAGTCGACCCGGATCCTGGATCCGCTGGGTACCTGGATCCGCTCGGGGGCGAGTTCGTCAAGGCGGGCCGCCTCGCCCGTCGCCCAGGGCAGTAGCCGGGCGAGTGCCTGCCCCGCGTCGATGCGTGCCAGATCGGCCCGCCGTCGGGCGCGGCTCAGTTCCGGCTCCAGCCACTCGTCCACGCGCGCGTGGAGCGCGTCGTCGGACACGTCGGGCCACGGGGCGCCCCGGTGCAGACGCAAAAACGCGAGCCGCCGCCGCAGCACCTCGGCGTCCGGCGACCACCGCAACAGCCCGAACCCGTCCTCCCGCAACCCTTCCAGCAGCGCATTCCGTACGAGCCCGGCGTCGGCCTTCTTGAGCGGCCGCACCGCCAACTCCACGGCCCCGAGCCGCTCGACCCGCCGTGCGACGACGTCACCGTCGGCCCAGTGGACCTCGTCGCCCGCGGAGCGCAGGCTCACCGCCGCCCGTATCGCGGTCTCCTCGTCGATGACCGCCGCGAGACGCACGCGCGCGTGCCCGGCGCCGACGGGGCGGTCCGCGACAGCCACGGCGAGCCAGGACGCTCCGCGCAGCCCCGAACCGTCCCCGACCTCGGCCCGCGTCCCGGAGACCATGAGGTACGAGCCGCCCTGAGCCCGCGCGACGCGTTCGGGGAACGCCAGGGCGGCGACGAGTCCGGCCACCCTGTCGTCGCCCACACCGGAGTGGGAGCCAGGGGCGGGTGCGGGGGACGACGTGCGCAGCCGGCGGGACTCCGTGCGCCAGCGGGCCGCGTAGGCGTCGCCCCCGCGCCGGGCCGCCCGCCAGGCCGCCGCCAGGTCGTCGCCGTACTCCAGCGGTGGCTCCTCGCTCAGCAGGGCGACCACTTCGGCGGCTCGGTCCGCGCCGACCTCGGGTGCCGCGTCCAGCAGGGCCCGGGCCAGTCGCGGGTGCAACCCGAGACGGGACATCCGCACACCCCGCTCGGTCGCCCGCCCCGCGGCGTCGACGGCGCCCACGGCCGTCAGCACCGTGCGCGCCGCGGCCATCGCGCCGCCCGGTGGCGGGTCCAGGAGTGCGAGCCCCGTCGCGTCCGGATCGCCCCAGCAGGCCGCCTGGAGGGCGAACGCCGTCAGGTCGGCCACCTTGATCTCCGGCGCGGGGAAGCGGCTGAGACGCGCGTCCTGCGCCTCGGACCAGCAGCGGTACACCCGCCCCGGTGCCTCACGCCCGGCCCGCCCCGCCCGCTGCCGTCCGGCCGCCTGCGAGGCCCGTACGGTCGCCAGCGCGCTCAGCCCGCGCGCGTGGTCCACCCGTGGCTCCCGCGCGAGCCCGGAGTCGACGACCACCCGCACCCCGGGAACCGTCAGCGACGACTCGGCGACGGCGGTGGCCAGGACCACCCGGCGCCCCGGCCCGCCCGACAGCACCGCGTCCTGCACGGCGGCCGACGCCCGACCGTGCACCTGAAGTACCTCGACAGCGCCGAGATCCCCCAACTGCCCGGCGACGCGCGCGATCTCGCCGACCCCGGGCAGGAAACACAGCACGTCCCCGTCGTGCTCGGCCAACGCCCGGCGCACCACCGACGCCACATGGGTGAGCAGCACAGGGTCCACGCGCATCCCATGGGGTGGCCGTACAGGGCGCACGGGCGGCGCCCACACCAGCTCGACCGGATACGAGACCCCCTGGGCCTCGACCACCGGCGCCCCGCCCAGCAGCCGGGCCCAGCCCCCGGCGTCGGTGGTCGCGGACGCGGCCACCAGCCGCAACTCGGGGCGGAGCGTGGCCCGTACGTCCAGCACGAAGGCGGCCACGGTGTCGGCGTCCAGATGCCGTTCATGGCACTCGTCGAGCACGACCACGTCGATGCCCGCCAACTCCTGGTCCCGCTGGAGGCGTTGCAGCAGTACACCGGTCGTGACGACCTCCACGCGTGTGCGTGGACCCACCACACGCTCACCGCGCACGGTGAAGCCGACGCTCTCGCCGACCTTCTCCCCGAGCAGCCACGCCATCCGCCGCGCGGCCGCCCGGGCGGCGATACGGCGTGGCTCGGCGACGACGACACGGCGGGGCGGGCCCTCGTCCAGCAGCCCGGCGAGAGCCAGCGGCACGAGTGTCGTCTTGCCGGTGCCGGGCGGTGCGACGAGGACCGCCGCGCCGTGCGCCTCCAGGGAGTCGTTCAGGGCGGGCAGCGCGCCGCGTACGGGCAGCGGGTCCAGAGCGTCGTGGCGGATCACCCGCTCAGTCTCGTACGCAGACGAAGATCGCCGTACCCGGGATCAGGTTCCCGCGCAGCGGCGACCAGCCGCCCCACTCCTGGGTGTTCCACGCGGGCCACTCCGGCTCGACGACGTCGAGGAGGCGGAAGCCGCCGGCCACGACGTCGCGGACGCGGTCGCCGATCGTCCTGTGGTGTTCGACGTACACCGCGCGGCCCTCCTCGTCCTGCTCCACGTACGGAGTGCGGTCGAAGTAGGAGGAGGCGACCGTCAGGCCGTCGGGGCCCGGCTCGTCGGGGAAGGCCCAGCGGACCGGGTGCGTCACCGAGAAGACGAAACGGCCGCCGGGGCGCAGCACCCGGTGCACCTCGCGCAGGACGCGGACCGGTTCGGCGACGAACGGCAGCGCGCCGTACGCCGAGCAGGCCAGGTCGAAGGAGCCGTCCGCGAACGGCAGGGCGCCCGCGTCGGCCTCCACCAGGGGGACGGTGCCGCCGATGCGCAGGGCGTGCTGGAGCTGGCGGTGGGAGAGGTCCAGGGCCACCGGACGTGCCCCCTGCCCGGCCAGCCAGCGCGAGCACTGGGCCGCGCCGGCGCCGATCTCCAGGATGTCCTTGCCCTTGAGGTCCTCGGGCGGGCCGAGGAGTTCGGCCTCCACCTCGTCGAGCCCTTCGGGGCACCACACGAAGCGGTCGTCTCCGAGGAAGGTGCCGTGCTCGGTCTGGTAGTCGTCCGCGTTCCGGTCCCACCAGCCGCGATTGGCACGGGAACTCTCCGTGCCGCCCGCGTCGCGTCGGGTGGCTTCGGGCTCGAACGGTTCGGGCTCTTGGATGATCGGCTCCCTCGTATTAGTCTGCGGACCCATCCTCCTCAACCCGTCCAGGGGATGGGTCACGGCAGGGGTCAACTACGGCCCGCGTGGCCTCGTGTGACAGGTCTTGTGCCGGGTATGCGGCGTTCCGCCCCGGGTGTGCGCCTTCGCGCATTGACCCTGTCCGGCTGCCCCCGTATGCTACAAGTTGCGCTGCGGGCCTGCGCACCTCAGACGTAGCAGGTCGCGCTCGCATCTGTATGTATGACCCCTCGGTTGTCGAGGCGCCACCGGCGGTGTTTGTTCACAAACACCCTCCGGATCCGGCGCTTCCTTGGCTGTCCGGCCTTCTGCAGAGCGAAACGGGCTCCCGGCGTAAGCAGTACCTACGACTCACTGTCCGTACCGGAGCCCTTACCCACATGACGAGCAGCACCGAGACCACCGCCACCACTCCGCAGGTTGCGGTCAACGACATCGGTGACGAGGAAGCATTCCTCGCCGCGATCGACGAGACGATCAAGTACTTCAACGATGGCGACATCGTCGATGGCGTCATCGTCAAGGTTGACCGGGACGAGGTTCTCCTCGATATCGGTTACAAGACCGAAGGTGTCATCCCGAGCCGCGAGCTCTCGATCAAGCACGACGTCGACCCGAACGAGGTCGTCAAGGTCGGCGACGAGATCGAAGCCCTTGTTCTCCAGAAGGAGGACAAAGAAGGCCGCCTGATCCTCTCGAAGAAGCGTGCCCAGTACGAGCGCGCCTGGGGCACCATCGAGAAGATCAAGGAAGAGGACGGCATCGTCACCGGCACCGTCATCGAGGTGGTCAAGGGTGGTCTCATCCTCGACATCGGCCTCCGTGGCTTCCTGCCGGCCTCCCTCGTCGAGATGCGCCGCGTCCGCGACCTCCAGCCGTACGTGGGCAAGGAGCTCGAGGCCAAGATCATCGAGCTGGACAAGAACCGCAACAACGTGGTCCTGTCCCGCCGTGCCTGGCTCGAGCAGACCCAGTCCGAGGTTCGCCAGACGTTCCTCACGACCCTGCAGAAGGGTCAGGTCCGCTCCGGCGTCGTCTCCTCGATCGTCAACTTCGGTGCGTTCGTGGACCTGGGTGGCGTCGACGGTCTGGTTCACGTCTCCGAGCTTTCCTGGAAGCACATCGACCACCCCTCCGAGGTTGTCGAGGTCGGCCAGGAAGTCACCGTCGAGGTTCTCGACGTCGACATGGACCGCGAGCGTGTCTCCCTGTCGCTCAAGGCGACGCAGGAAGACCCGTGGCAGCAGTTCGCCCGGACGCACCAGATCGGTCAGGTCGTCCCGGGTAAGGTCACGAAGCTCGTTCCGTTCGGTGCGTTCGTCCGCGTGGACGAGGGCATCGAGGGTCTGGTCCACATCTCCGAGCTGGCCGAGCGCCACGTGGAGATCCCGGAGCAGGTTGTCCAGGTCAACGACGAGATCTTCGTCAAGGTCATCGACATCGACCTCGAGCGTCGTCGCATCAGCCTCTCGCTGAAGCAGGCCAACGAGGCCTTCGGTGCCGACCCGGCCTCGGTCGACTTCGACCCGACGCTGTACGGCATGGCCGCGTCGTACGACGACCAGGGCAACTACATCTACCCCGAGGGCTTCGACCCCGAGACCAACGACTGGCTCGAGGGCTTCGAGGCTCAGCGCGAGGTGTGGGAGACCCAGTACGCCGAGGCGCAGACGCGCTTCGAGCAGCACCAGGCGCAGGTCATCAAGTCCCGCGAGGCGGACGCGCAGGCCGAGGCCGAGGGCGCTGCCGCCCCCGTCGCCGGTCCTGCCGCGAGCGGCGTCTCGGGTGGTTCGTACTCCTCGGAGTCGGACGACACCTCCGGCGCCCTGGCGTCGGACGAGGCTCTGGCCGCCCTCCGCGAGAAGCTGGCCGGAGGCCAGAGCTGATCGCTCAGGTCGGCTTCTAGCCGGTAGTTGTTTGCTGCGGGCCCGCACCCTTCTGGGTGCGGGCCCGCAGTGCGTTTCCGGTGTCCTGCGCGGGTGTCCGCCGTACCGCTGAGATTGCAGAAACGTGGGGGATACACGAGTAACGGACGGACCGTAACGGGGTGTTGGGAGGCTTCCTCGATCGATCAAGATCGACAGAGGAGCCGAAACCATGACAGAGCTTCAGAGTGGGCCGGGCGCGAGCCGGCGTTCGTTTCTGCGCAACGTGGGTCTCACCGGTGGCGCGGGCGCCATGTTCGCCACCATGGGAGCCCTCGGCCTCGCGCCCACCGCGCAGGCCGCACAGCGTGAACAGCCCTTCCGCGCCCTGAACTCGAGCGACTTCACCCTCACCGGGCGCGGCGCCGCCAAGGTCGTCATCGTCGGCGGCGGAATCGCCGGACTCGCGGCCGCCTACGAACTCGGGAAAGCCGGCTACGACTGTACGATCCTGGAGGCCAGGGACCGCACCGGCGGCCGTAATTTCACGGTCCGTGGCGGCGATTCGACCACCGACCTCTACGGCAACACCCAGAAGGCCCGCTTCAGCGAGGGCCACTACATGAACGCCGGCCCCGCCCGGCTCCCGCAGTGGATGGTCACCCTCGACTACTGTCGCGAACTCGGCGTCCCCATCGAGGTGTTCACCAACACGAACGCGGACGCGTACATCTACAACGAGTCGGCCGGCATGACCGCGCCGATGCGGTACCGGACCGCGAAGGCCGATGTCTACGGCTATGTCTCCGAGTTGCTCGCCAAGGCCACCGACAAGGGCGCCCTCGACAAGGAGCTGACCGCCACCGACCAGGAGCGGCTCGTCGAGTTCCTCAAGGACTTCGGGGAGTTGGGCGACAAGCTGACGTACGAGGGCGGTGAGCGCCGCGGCTACACCACGGTCCCGGCCGCCGCCGGCACCCCCGGTGTGCTCCTCGGCGACGTCCCCTCCGCCTCCGAGATCTTCGCCACCGGGGTGGGCCGCTACTTCTCCTTCGAGTTCGGCTTCGACCAGGCGATGCTGATGTTCCAGCCGGTGGGCGGCATGGACCAGATACCACGCGCGCTCACCAAGGCGATCGGGGCCCAGCGCATCCGGACAGGGGCGGCCGTCTCGAAAATCACCGACAAGGGGAGTGGCGTCATGGTCACCTACACCCAGGGAGGCCGCACCAAGTCCCTCGACGCCGACTACTGCATCGGCGCCCTGCCGCCCAACATCCTCGCCAAGATCCCGCACAACCTCGGCTCGGGTGTGCAGACGGCTCTGGAGGCGATCACTCCCTCGTCGGCGGCCAAGATCGGACTTGAGTACCGTTCACGCTGGTGGGAGCTTGATCACAAGATTTATGGCGGCATCACCGAGACCGACCAGGACGTCACCCACATCTGGCACCCCTCCTACGGCTTCCACGGTGAGCGCGGCGTCATGATCGGCTACTACAACTACGGCGACGACGCGGACACGTACGCGAAGCTCACGCCCAAGGAGCGGGAGACACGCGCGGTGGCCGCGGGCGTGAAGATCTACGGCGAGAAGTACCGCACCGAACTCGCGTCCTCCTTCTCCCACCACTGGCGTCAGACGCCCCACCTGGAGGCTGCCTGGCACAGCACCCCCGGCGGCCCCGACGATGCCCGCTACAAGCCCCTGAACGAGCCCACCGGACGCGTCTACTTCGCGGGCGACTGGCTCAGCTACACCGATGCCTGGCAGCATGGCGCCTTCACCTCCGCCCGCAAGGCGGTCACCGCGCTCCACGCGCGCGTGCTGTCCGGGTGACCCCTCCTACAGCCGTTTTCGGGGCCTCTCGTGGAGGCTGAGAAGTCGGTAAGAGGTTTCCCGTGTGGAGCGCCGGTGGGGAATGCCCGCGCTCCACACCACGTTGTGCCGTACGAACACAAGGAGGAGCGGTCACAGTGCTTGATCCGCAGGGTTTGTACGCATGGGAGCCGAAGGGCTTGGCTGTTGTCGACATGGCGCTCGCCCAGGAGTCGGCAGGACTGGTCATGCTCTACCACTTCGACGGATACATCGACGCGGGCGAAACCGGCGACCAGATCGTCGAACGGCTGCTCGATACGCTGCCCCATCAGGTCGTTGCCCGGTTCGACCACGACCGGCTTGTCGACTACCGGGCCCGCCGCCCGCTGCTGACGTTCAAGCGCGACCGCTGGACCGACTACGAAGTGCCGACCCTTGATGTACGGCTCGTACAGGACGCCACCGGCGCGCCCTTCCTGCTGCTCTCCGGCCCCGAGCCGGACGTCGAGTGGGAGCGCTTCGCCGCCGCCGTCCAGCAGATCGTGGAGCGACTCGGGGTCCGCCTTTCGGTGAACTTCCACGGCATCCCGATGGGCGTCCCGCACACACGTCCCGTGGGCCTCACCCCGCACGGCAACCGCACCGACCTGGTGCCCGGCCACCGCAGCCCCTTCGACGAGGCGCAGGTACCCGGAAGCGCCGAGGCCCTCGTCGAGTACCGGCTCATGGAGGCCGGACACGACATCCTCGGGGTCGGCGCACACGTGCCGCACTACATCGCCCGCTCTCCGTACCCCGACGCCGCGCTGACCGTCCTGGAGTCGATCACCGCCGCGACGGGCCTGGTGCTCCCCTCGGTCGCGCACGCCCTGCGCACCGAGGCACACCGCACGCAGACCGAGATCGACCGGCAGATCCAGGAGGGCGACGAGGATCTGGTCGCTCTCGTCCAGGGCCTTGAGCACCAGTACGATGCCGCCGCGGGCGCCGAGACGCGCGGCAACATGCTCGCCGAGCCGGTGGACATCCCCTCCGCGGACGAGATCGGGCAGGAGTTCGAGCGCTTCCTGGCGGAGCGGGAGGGCGAGGGCTGAGCCCCGCCCGGGGGCTCGCGGGCGACTGTCAGAGGCGGGCCCTAAGCTTCTCGTCATGTTGAAGGTGGGCCTGACCGGTGGAATCGGCGCCGGCAAGAGCGAGGTGTCGCGGCTGCTCGTCGAGCAGGGTGCGGTGCTGATCGACGCGGACAGGATCGCGCGTGAGGTCGTCGCGCCCGGAACTCCCGGGCTCGCGGCGGTCGTCGACGCCTTCGGTGAGGACGTCCTCGCTCCCGACGGCAGTCTGGACCGCCCCAAGCTGGGCTCGATCGTCTTCGCCGACCCGGAGAAGCTCGCCGTCCTCAACTCGATCGTGCACCCCCTGGTGGGCGCCCGCTCCCGCGACCTGGAGAACGCCGCGTCCCAGGACGCCGTCGTCGTGCACGATGTGCCCCTGCTCGCCGAGAACGGCCTCGCGGCCCTGTACGACCTCGTGATCGTCGTCGACGCCAGCCCCCAGACCCAGCTCGACCGCCTCATACGGCTGCGCGGCATGACCGAGGCGGACGCCCGCGCGCGCATGGCCGCCCAGGCCACCCGCGACAAGCGCCTGGAGATCGCGGACATCGTCATCGACAACGACGTACCCCTCCAGGAGCTGGAGCAGCGCGTACGGGACGTATGGGCGGATCTCGTGGAGCGGGCGTCCACGGCGGCCTGAGGACGGGGCGGGAATGGTCGTCCTCGCTGCTCTGACGGCTTTTGGTGGCCTGGTGGCGTTGCTCGCGGGAGCGTACGGCCTGCGGCAGACGCGACGCATCAGCGCGGCGGGGCAGGTGACCGAGGCGTTGGTGAAACCTCCGCAGCCGGGCCTGGAGCGGCCGTTGCTGCAGTTCGAGACGGCGGACGGACGGGTCGTGGAGGTCGTGTCGCCGGTGCCGCGCAGTCGGCGTCGGCCGTTGCCCGAGGGCGGCCACATCCGTCTCGCGTACGACGTGGACGACCCGCGGGAGACAGTAGTGCTCGGGAGCGAGCGCGCCGGAGTGGACTGGGCCTTCGTGGTGGCGGGCGGGGCGGGGCGGTGATCGTGGTGGGAGCGGTGCTTGGGGTGCTTGGTCTGTGACGGTTGATGACTGACGGTTAGTGGTCGATGGTCGACGGCTGTCGGTCGGTGATCGACCGGGTGACGGGTGACGGGTGGCGGGTGGTAGGCGACTGGTGGTAGGTGGCGGTGACGGCCGGTGGCTGACGGTCGTGGGGGTTCTGTGAGGGCGTATCACGGCCTCTGACCACGGACGAGTGGCGTCGTGTGACATCGACGCCGGGCGCCCTGCGCCGATTGTGAGGGGGCCCCTGTGGCGACGACCATGGAATAGGGGCCGCCGATGGGGGCGTTGAACCTCTCCAGTGAGGGAAGGACTCTGCCGTGCCCGAGACCAGCGGTTCGACCGGACGTACTCCGGAGACGCATGTCATCGACTTCCGTGCCGCCGAGCAACTGCTCGCCGCCCGCGACCCGCGGGGCGCGGTGAAGTTGCTCGACTCCGTGATTGCCGCGCATCCGGAGAACACGGCGGCGCGGCTGCTGCGCGCGCGTTCCTTTTTCGCCGCCGCGCAACTGCGCCCCGCCGAGCTGGAGTTCACGATCGTCCTGGAGCGTGAGCCGGACAACGCGTTCGCGCACTTCGCGCTCGCCCGCACCTATGAGCGGTTGCTCCGCCCCGAGCAGGCGAAACGGCACTTCAGGCTGGCGGCGGCGCTCGATCCGAACCCGCAGTATCTGGAAGCGGCGCGCTTCGACTCGTAGGCCCCTCGTGTGACGGCTCTGACGAGTACCTCGCACTGTCGTACTGCGCTCGTGAGTCCTTCGTCGGCCCCTCGTGACTCCTGTCCGGTCACGGGTGACGGTGATCCGGCGGGCGGTACGGCGGGACGTCGCGGCCCGGCTGGTAGTGCGGACCCTGGCGGATGTGCCGCAGGATCACGGCCATGTCCGCGGTGACGATCAGCCACAGCACACCGCAGGCGGCCGCCCATCCCGGCCGCCCGGCCAGAGCGAACCCGGCCGTCCCGGCGGTCGCCCAGATCAGGCCCCAGGCGCTCAGCCAGAAACGCATCCGCAGAGCACTGCGCGCGGTCATAGGTTCACTGCCTGTACGCATCCCGATCACTACTCCTACCGAGAAAACGTACTCTTCGTGGTGCACGTTCACCATGGGACAGCGGTCGGACGAAGGGGGGCGACGGTGTTGCTGGAGGCGCTGCGGGCGGATGCGAGGCTCGCCGACTGGCTGAGGGACCTGGAGAGCGAGAGCGAGAGTGAGAGCGAGAGCGCGCCGCGGGGGGCGGCGCTGCTACCGGAAGCCGATGAGCTGGCGGACGTCCTGCTCGATCTGACCGTGGCCCATGAGCACGTCAACGAACTCGTAGCGCTGCGCGCCCGGTTGGTGGCGGACGCGGCGGCGATGACGCTCCTCGCACGGTGCGTCCGCCGCTTCGTGCGGGATATGGGGGAGATCGGCAAGGGATGGGAGCCGCCGCCGTTCCCGGCGTCGACAGGGGCGCTCGGACGCTGCTTTCACGTGTACGTGTTTGTCGCGGCGCTCCCGTTCGTGCGTGCCTATCACCGCTCGCGCGGTATCCCGGACGACGTGTCCCGGCGTACGCTCGCCGACCTCGGACGGCATGTGGCCGTGCACCACAGGCGGCTCGGTACCCCTGGGCTGCTGTTCCCGTGGTGGATCTCCCTGCACTTCCACGGTGAGCTGTTCCAGCTGGGCCGTCTGCAGTTCCAGCGGGCGCGGCTGGGGCAGCGGATGGGACGAGCCGTCGCGGCAGCGGATCAGGGATCCGGGCCGGGCGACCCCTGCCTGAACCTGCACATCACCGACTTCCACGGTCCCCTGTCGCCTGCTGCCTGTGATCGTTCGCTCGCCCTGGCACGGGAGTTCTTCGCGCTGCACTTCCCCGACGAGCGCCACGACGTCGCCGTCTGCCACTCGTGGCTGCTCGATCCGCAGCTCAAGCGGTATCTGCCGGCGGACTCCAACATCGTCCGCTTTCAGGACCGGTTCGTGGTCGCCTACGAGGAGACGAGCCCGGACGACGGGGTGCCCGTCGGCTTCGTCTTCGGTGATCCGGAACTGCCGGTGGCGGGACTGCCCCGGCGCAACAGCGTCGAGCGGGCGGTGGGGGACCATCTGCGGGCGGGTGGGCATTGGTATGGGGGGCATGGCTGGTTCGCGTGGTGATTCGGACGGGTGCGATCCGTGGGTACGTCGGCTGGTGTGAGGCGGCCGGTGTGATGCGGCTGGTGTGATCCGGCTGGTCTGATCTCGCCGGTGTGATCCGGACCGGTGTGCTTCGAACGGTTCACTCGAACGAGTGGTGGGGGATGGGAACGGGCAGACGGAGGGCGCCCGTTGGGCGGGTATGAAGATGGAGATGCGTGAAGGTTACGAGGGGACCGGACCCGGTGCGATCACGCCGGACGGCTGCGCGGTCGAGCTCTATTCGCGGCTGACCGTCGGGGACGAACCGACCATCATCAGCGCGGCGGTACCGGCGGGTGCGCACATTCTGGAACTGGGCAGTGGGGTGGGGCGGATGACCCATCCGCTCCTGGAGCGGGGGTTCACGGTCACGGCCGTGGACGAGTCGGCCGAGATGCTGGAGCGGGTCCGCGGGGCACGCACGATATGCGGCCCGATCGAGGGTCTCGACCTGGGCGAGACATTCGACGTGGTGATGCTCGCGTCGTTCCTCGTGCACAGCGGCGACGTCGAGGTGCGGCGCGGGTTGCTGGAGGCATGCGCCCGCCATGTCGCGGAGGGCGGCTGCGTGTTGATCCAGCGCGAGGCGGCGGATTCCCATACCAACGTGCCCCGCGAGCGGGTCGACCCCACCGGTTTCACCATACGGATCGTGTCGGCGGAGCCGGTCGGCGACGGGGTCGACTCGGTACACGTGGAGTATCTGTTCCCGGACGCCATCTGGACCCAGACGTTCCTGTCCCGACCGTTGACGAAGCAGCAGTTCGAGGAGGCGCTGGGGGAGGCGGGACTGAGGGTGGACCGGTATCTGACGGAGGACGAGGTGTGGGTGAGGGTGGTGAAGGGCTGAGCTGTTCAGCTGGGGGAGGGGATCTTCAGCCCGTCCGGCGTTTGAGGACGAGCCCTTCGGGCGAGCGGGGGTCCGGGGGCACCGCATCCATCAGCGGCTCCGCCGCGGGCTCCAGGTAGGGGACGGGCAGGGGCGGCGGGCGCGAATCAAATCCTCTCCCACACCGATGAGTTCCGGACGCACACCTGGTCTACCTGTGTGAAAGCAACGGCCACCGTTCCACACAGGAGACCCCGATGTCCGAGACCACCGTCCCCGTCACCCCCGTCCCCCGCGCCTCCTCCGCCACCGCCGCCGGAGCCCCGCGCAGCCGGGGTGCCCGGATCTCCCTCGGCGCCCTGCAGATCACGCTCGGCCTCTTCTACGCCGTCGCGAGCGCCCTGCCCAAGCTGATCGCACACCCCTCGGCGGCCGAGGGCTTCGACAAGCTCGGATGGGGCAGCACGGGGATGTACATCATCGGCGCCCTCGAACTCGCCGGAGGCATCGCGCTGATGATCCCGCTGCTGTCCTCCGTGGCCGCGGTGTCGCTCAGCGCGCTGATGGTCGGCGCCTTCATCGTGAACGTCACCGTCCTGCACGGGCCGTACGTGGCGACGCCGCTCATCCTGATCCTGCCGCTCGCACTGATCGCCTGGGCCCGCAGGAGTCACACCACGGAGTTGCTCCGCCTGGTGCGACGACGGGCGTGAGACTGGGCCCGCCGACCGCCGACCGCCCTGCGCGCGCACGCGGCCCAGGGGGACCGCTGACCGCCGACCCTCGTACGACGTCGAGGGCGCCCAGAAAACTTGGGCGCCCTCGACGTCGTACGGCATCTGCTGTCCCGGAGCTCGCGTGCTCTCCTTCGTGCCAGCGGTCGTGTCGGCAGTCGTGCCAGCAGTTGTGCCGGCGGTCGTGCCAGCGGTCGTGTCGGCAGTCGTGGGTTCAGGAGCCGTCGGGACCGGACTGCGGGCGGGAGAGATCGCGGAGGCGCTCCAGCTCGCGGCGGTCGCGCTTGGTCGGGCGGCCGGCGCCGCGGTCGCGGATGCCCGCGGGGGCGACGGCCTCGCGCGGCGGGGGCGGCGGGCTGTTGTCGACGAAGCACTCGACGGCGACGGACGGGCCGACCCGTTTGCGGATCACGCGCTTCACCACGACGACCCGTTCCCGGCCCGCGTGCCGCAGGCGTACCTCGTCGCCGACGCGCACGGCGTACGCGGGCTTGACGCGCTCGCCGTTCACACGGACGTGCCCACCGCGGCAGGCGGTGGCACCCATGGAGCGGGTCTTGACGAGACGTACGGACCAGATCCAACTGTCGACCCGTACGGTTTCACCATCGCCAGGACCGGCAGCCCTGGCCGCGGCTGCGGCATCGGGCGAGCCGCCCGCGCCCTTCTTTTCGTCGTCCTTCTCGACATCCGTGACGACATCGGCGTCGACGTCCGCACCCTCAGAAGCCATACCTCGACTTTAGTCCCCAGGGCCGGGCAGGTCGGTGGGAAGTCCTGGCGCATGGCCGCCCTGATCGAACTGGAACACCTCGGGCGGCGATGACGTAGTCGTCCTGGTCGTACGGTGGAGCATGGACAGCGGCGGTTTGGCGGAGCTCGACGGGCGGATCATCGGGTGCCGGGCCTGTCCACGCCTCGTCGAATGGCGTGAGGAGGTGGCCCGCACCAAGCGCGCGGCCTTCGCCGATGAGACGTACTGGGGCCGGCCCGTCCCGGGGTTCGGACCCGCCGACGCGTCGCTGCTGATCGTCGGCCTTGCACCCGCCGCGCACGGCGCGAACCGGACCGGGCGGATGTTCACGGGGGACCGGTCGGGTGATGTGTTGTACGAGGCGCTGTACGACGTGGGGCTGGCGTCGCGGAGTACGGCCGTGAGCGCGGACGACGGGCTGACCCTGTACGGCGTACGAATCACCTCGCCCGTGCGCTGTGCTCCACCGGCCAACAAGCCGACGCCGCAGGAGCGGGATGCCTGCCGGCCTTGGCTCGTACGGGAGTTGGAGCTGCTGCGGCCTTCGCTGCGGGCGGTTGTGGTGCTGGGGGCATTCGGGTGGCAGGCCTTGCTGCCGGCCCTGGCGGGTGCGGGGTGGGTGATGCCTCGGCCCAGGCCGGTGTTCGGGCATGGGGTGCGGGTCGTGGTCGGCTCCGAGTCGGCTGACCCGCCGAGGTTCGGCTCGCCGAGGTCCGGTTCGGCACCGGCACCGGCCGGTTCGGTACCGGTCGATTCGGATTCGGCCGGATCGGATTCGGTCGGCTCGATCGAGCTCTTCGGATGCTTCCACGTCAGTCAGCGCAACACCTTCACCGGGCGACTGACCCCCGCGATGCTGCGCAAGGTGCTGCGTACGGCGGCGGATGTGGCGGGGCTGCCGACGAGGCCGTACCTCGACAGGACCTAGTGTGCGGTTGCCCGTGAACGGGTACCGACGGGTCTTTGATGTGGGCTTCCCCGTGTACAGGGTCTGCTAGCCGTCACCGAAGAGGTGGCGCATCGTCGAGCGGTAGTTGGCCTGGACGTGTGCGAGTGCGTGTGTGCGGGCGCGGTCCGGGTCGCCGGACGCGATGGACTCGTACAACTCACGGTGCTCGGTGAGGAGTTGAGGCCACTCCTCGTTCTGGCGGGTGAGCCGGCGCAGGCGGCCGTCGACCGGTTCCATGACGGAGATCAGCAGGCTGTTGCCGGCCATGGCGAGGATGTGGTCGTGGAAGCGGGTGTTGATGTCCGTGATCGCCTCCGCGTCGTCGGCCAGGGTCGCGGTCGCCGCCTGGTCCAGCAGTTCGGCCAGCTCTGCCAGGGACTCCGGGGTGGCACGGGTGGCGGCGAGCCCGGACGCGTACACCTCAAGGGCCTCGCGCAGCTCGAAGAGTTCCGCCACGTCTGTCGGGGTCAGCCGGCGCACCACCGTGCGGCGTGGTGTCTCGGAGTGCACGAACCCCTCGCCGACCAGGGAGCGGATCGCCTCGCGAACCGGGACCCGGGAGACCCCGAAGCGGTCGGCGAGCTCGCGCTCGACCAGTCGGTCGCCCGGGCGCAGCCGTCCGGCGATGATCTCCTGCCGCAGCGCGGCGAGGACGCGTTCCCGCACCGCGCCCAGGGGTTCGATCTTCGTCATGGGTCCATGTTCGCCGACTCCGGGGGTGTTTTACGGAGTCGTAACTGCAAGGACATGGGTGGGCGTCATCGGGGCGGGACTATGACGGCAGTTTGGTATACCAAATGTGCACCGAAGGTGGCCGAGGCGATGCGCCGAAGGCGATGTGTCAGAGGCGATGTGCCAAAGGTTCCATAGGTTCCAAAGGTGCCAAGGGTGTCAAAGGTGCCCAAGGTATTCCGAGCGAGGCCGAAAGGCTGCCCTCCGCCCTCTCGCCCATGGAGGCCCCGTGTCCCTCGCCGACCGTGCCGAAGCCACCGGCACCGCCGCGTTCGTCCCCGATCCCCGGCTCACCAACGAAGACCTCGCGCCCGCGCAGAAGCGCAACTGGAAGGTCTTCGACCTCTTCGCCATGTGGATGTCCGACGTCCACAACCTCGGCAACTACACCTTCGCGGCGGGCCTGCTGGTCCTCGGGATGAACGTCTGGCAGATCTTCACGTCGCTGCTCGTCGGCTTCGTGATCATCTATGCCGGGATGAACCTGATGGGCCGCGTCGGCCAGCGCACCGGCGTGCCCTTCCCGGTCGTCAGCCGCATCAGCTTCGGCGTCTGGGGCGCCAACATCCCCGCGCTGATCCGGGCCGTCATCGCCATCATGTGGTACGGCATCCAGACCTATCTGGCGTCGGTCGCCGTCAACGTGATGCTGCTCGCGGCCTGGCCGGGCCTGGAGTCGTGGACCCATCACTCCTTCCTCGGCCTGGACGCGCTCGGCTGGGTGTCGTTCGTCGCGCTCTGGCTCATCCAGGCGATGATCATCAGCCAGGGCATGGAGTCGGTCCGCAAGTTCCAGGACTTCTGCGGTCCGGCGATCTGGCTGGTGATGATCACGCTCGCCATCTGGGTTCTGTCCAAGGCGGGTTGGACGATCTCCCTCACCTCGACCCCGCACCCGGTGTCGGTCGGCGAGCAGTGGCGGCAGTGGTTCGGCGCGATCGGGCTGATCCTCGCCACGTACGGCACCCTGATGCTCAACTTCTGCGACTTCTCGCGCTTCGCGCCCGGCTACAAGACCGTCAAGCGCGGCAACTTCTGGGGTCTGCCCATCAATTCGACGGCCTTCGTGATCGTTTCGGTCATCGTCACGGCCGGCTCCATCGAGGTGTTCGGCGAGGCCATCACCGACCCGGCGCTGCTCGTCGCCAAGGTCGGCAACACCTGGGTCCTCGTCCTCGGCGCCCTGACCTTCGCCATCGCCACCATGGGCGTCAACATCGTCGCCAACTTCGTCTCACCGGCGTACGACCTCGCCAACGTCTGGCCGCAGAAGATCACCTTCAGGATCGGCGGCATGATCAGCACGGTCGCCGCGCTGCTGGTGACCCCCTGGAACCTCTTCTCCAACCCCACGGTCGTCAACTACTTCCTCGGCGGCCTCGGCGCCTTCCTCGGACCGCTGTTCGGCGTGATCATGCTCGACTACTACTGGGTCAAGCGCGGTCGCATCGACATCGACCAGCTCTTCAACGCCCGGCCGGGATCGCCCTATTACTACCGCAAGGGCGTCAACCCCAAGGCCCTGTGGGCGTTCCTGCCCTCCGCGGCAGTCGCGGCGGTGCTCGCGCTGGTGAAGGACTTCAGCGACGTGGCCCCCTACTCCTGGTTCATCGGTACGGCGCTGGCGGCCGGTCTGTACGCGGTGCTGTGCCGCTCCGAGCGCGCGACCGCTGAGACTGCCGTCGCCTCCGCGTCTGCGGCGGGCTGAGCGTGCGGATCGTCGTCACCAACTGCAACACGACGCAGGAGATGACCGAGGAGATCGTCCGTGGTGCCCGGGCCGCCGCAGGTCCGGGCACCACGGTGACCGGACTGACCCCCGCCTGGGGACCCGAGTCCGCGGAGGGCTGGCTCGACAGCTATCTCTCGGCGGCGGCCGTCCTCGACACACTGCGGACGTACGAGGGTCCCTGCGACGCCGTCGTCATGGCCGGCTTCGGCGAACACGGCCGCGAGGGCGCCCGCGAACTGCTCGACGTACCCGTCGTCGACATCACCGAGGCCGCCGCCCACCTAGCCTGCCTGCTCGGGCGGCGCTATGGCGTCGTCACCACCCTGGAGCGCTCCCGCGGTCAGATCGAGGACAGCCTGTACGCCGCCGGGGTCGCCGCTCATTGCGCCGCCGTCGTCGGCACCGGCCTCGGTGTCCTCGACCTCGGCGACCCGCAGCGCACGGAGGAGGCCTTCGTGACCGCCGCGGAGCGGGCCCGGGCAGCCGGGGCCGAGGTGCTCGTGCTCGGCTGCGCCGGGATGACCGGGCTCCAGCGGGTGGTGGGGGAGAAGCTGGGGCTTCCTGTCGTCGACGGGGTGGCGGCCGCGGTCAAGCTCGCCGAGTCGCTGGTCTCGCTGGGGCTGACCACGAGCCGGGCGGGGAGCTATGCGCGGGCGCTGCCCAAGCGGCGGACCTGGGGTGCCCCCGGGGGCGTGGGCTCTCCTCCGGCGGAGTGACTCCGGGGCGATCCGGCGGGGGCCCACGAAGAGACGGGGGCACCTCGCATGGACCCGGTGGGTCAGGTGCGCCCCTGACCCACCGGGCCGGCCGCTGTCGGCGTGTGCGCATGAGACACACGCCGAACTCACCTCACCGGGGCGGTGCGTTGAGCCCTTGAGCATGCGCCTGCCGCTCGCATTCCTCCGCGAGCGCCGGGTAGGCCTCGGCGATGGCCTCGAAGATCCGCCGCCGCAACAGCGCGACGGCCGTGGCCCGCGCGGAGAAGCGGCCGTGCCCGGGAAGTCCGTCGAGGAGCCGGTCGTAGTGGGCCAGCCGATGCCGCAGATAGTCGACCTTCCAGGGAGCGAGGGAGGCACGGTGACCGCCGGAGGCGAGCGGCGGCGGGACACCGGGGGCACCGGTGGCTGAGATGCCTTCGCCGGGGCCGGGTGAGGGGCGACGGCTGTCGGGATGGGGTGAGGCGCGGTCTGTGGGTTCGGGTGGGGTGGGGCCAGCGGGATTGGGTGGGTTGGGATCAGCGGGTCCCCCGAGTGGGGTGGGACCAGCCCCGCCGGGTGTGGTGGGGCGAGTGGACTCGGGTGAGTGGGGACCAGCCCGTCCAGGTGTGGTGGGGCGAGTGGGTTGGCGTGGGGCTGGATTAGTAGGTCTGGACGTGGCGTGGCCAGTGGGCCCGGATGTGGTGCGGCCTGTTGGTTCGGGTGGGCCGGCTTCAGGGGGATTGGAAGGGGCGGGACCGGCGGGTGCGGGTGCGGCCCGGTCTGCGGATACGGGTGGGGTGGGGCCAGCCCCGCCGGGTGTGGTGGGGCGAGTGGACTCGGGTGAGTGGGGACCAGCCCGTCCAGGTGTGGTGGGACGAGTGGGTTCGGGTGGCGTGGGACCACTGGGTCCGGGTTTCGTGGCATGAGTGGCTTGGCGTGGGGCGGGACCAGTGGGCCTGGATGTGGTGCGGCCCGTCGATCCGGGTGCGGCGCGGCCCGTTGGCCTGGGTGGGATGGGGCCGTCCGTGTCGAGTGCGGCGTACTCCTTCCGTGCCCGGTGCTCCATGGCCCGTAGCGCCAGCTTGCCCGGGTCGAGGCGTGGTACGTCGATCGGCTCGGCTCCGATGCGCTCCAGGACTTCCTGTCGTCGCCGCTCCAATGCGGCACGCACCAGGTCGGACCGCCGTGCCGCGGTGTCCGTCACGCTCCGGAAGATCTCGCTGCGCTCTGCCGCCTCGACCCGTTCGACACGGTAGAGCCGGGTGTGCGGGGCGGACCTCCGCCGCGGATCGACACTGAGCCGGTCCGGAGACCCGAGCAGCCGGTGCACTATCGCGCCGGTCCACCCCCGCGCCCGCAGCCCGGCCACGGACACGTACCTCTGCCCGTCCTCCTCGTAACCCACGTTCGCCACCTCCCCCGTAGCCAGCAGTAGTCGTGACGCTCTGTGACGACATCTCCCATTAGAGCGCGCGCCACTGACAATGGCCGCTGGAGCTGGAGCTGGGGCCGGAGCCGGGCCGGAGCCGGGGAGGCTCAGGGCGGAGGAGATCTCCATCCCGGGGTGGTGACCCGGCCGCCGAATAACCTTTCGAAAAGCGCAGTTGACGCTGCTAACGTCCCTGACGTGGCGAAACTCAATCAGATCATCGCAGTCGAGAAGGGCATCAAGTCCAAGTCCCACCAGGACCTGACGTCTGCTCACCATGGGCTGCAGAAGCCCGCGTTGCTGGCCGGTATCTCGCGGACGTACCAGCCGAAGGACGAGGAGGGTGAGCAGTTGCCGCCCGAGTCGACGCGGGTGCAGGTGCAGGCCGAGGATGTGTTGCGGGAGACCGCGGGGACGCTGACGCGGCTGTTCGATGTGACCGCCACCAAGGACTGGGCGAACTGCACGGCGCGGGCCGATGTGAAGGTCGACGGGCGGGTGCTCGTCGCCGAAGTACCCGTGTCCTACCTGCTGTTTCTTGAGAAGCAGCTCACCGATCTCAACACCTTCGTGCGGAAGCTGCCCGTCCTCGACGCCTCCGAGTCGTGGGTTCAGGACCCGTCCACCGATGCGTGGAAGACCGAGCCCGTGCGGACGCTTCGTACGAAGAAGGTGCCCCGGAACCACGTCAAGGCCGAGGCCACCGAGAAGCATCCCGCTCAGGTCGAGGTGTACTACGAGGACATCCCGGTCGGGTACTGGACGACCGTGAAGTTCTCGGGTGCTCTGCCCGCGCGGCGCTTGAACGAACTCCTCGGCCGCATCGAGAAGTTGCAGCAGGCCGTCAAGTTCGCCCGCGAGGAGGCGAACGGCGTGGACGTCGTCGACCAGCGCGTCGGTGACTCCGTGTTCGGCTACCTGTTCGGGTAGCCTCAAGAACTCCCCGGCCACCACGAACCACGGCCGGGGTGCGCGAGGAGCGCAAAGCTGAAGCTGAAGCTTGTCGTGATGAGCGGCTAGGACCTAGAGCCTGCCGCGGTCAATCTCAGACTCTCGCTCCAGACTCAGTATTCGCCGCCGATCGCCGGATCGACCGGGCCCAGGCCCCGGACGTCGAAATGCCGGTTCAAGTCCGGCCCGCACAGCTCGATGTGCGGTGGTCCAAAGGCAGGACGCGGCGACATGATGACTGACCTGGGTCCTCAAGCGTGCCGGCGTGTGAATTGGGTGGCATCACAGGGTCCGGGGGCCGGCTACGCCCTCGGGCCCGCTCCCGTTTCCGCGTGCATCAGCCATGACACCGGTTGCGTACGTCGGCCATGACACGCGTTGCGTGCATCGGCGACGACACGCCTTGCGTACGTAGGTCATGACACCGCTTGCGCACATCGACCGTGCACCCCTCGCGTGCAGCGGCTTCGCAGAAGAGTTGCGTTCATAAGGTTCGCGGCATTCCCGTGAAGTGTCACCTCGCCGAAACGCTTGCGGTCCCTTCCCTCCAGCAACCCCACCTACCGTGGACAGCACGCCAGCCCGGCCGATGCCGCCCGAAGGCAATCCCCGCCCTCGCCCGACAGGAGCCCCGTGCCACTCCCCAGTGTCGCCGTACCGCCCTGGCTCGCCCATGCCCTGCGCGCCCAGCGGGGACCGGTTCCGTGGAACGCGGTCATCCGGGGTGCGCTGGCCGCCGGGCCCCTGCTGCTCGCGGCGGTGGTCGCCGGGCGGCCGTCCATCGGAGTGGTCGCCGCGCTCGGGGCCATGCTGGCCGGGTTCAACGACCGGCCCGGGAGCCGGCGGACTGCCGTCAAAAGGCTTGGGGTGCCTGCCCTCGCGGGGGCCGGTGGGCTGCTTGTCGGGTCGTACGCCGGAGAGCATGTCGGGGCGGTGACGCTCACCCTCCTACTGACCGGGCTCGGACTTGTGGCCGGGGCCGCCAGCGCCATCGGACCCGTCGCCTCGGGGGCCGGGACGCAGCTGCTCGTGGCCGCGGCCATCGGGGCCGGGATGCCGCTCCCCGAACCCGGTTGGCAGCGCGCGCTGTGCTACCTCGCCGGAGCCGGCTGGCTGCTCGCCCTGCGGCTCGCGCTCCCGACGACCAGGGTCACCGCCGGTGACTACCGGTTCGACGGTGAGCGGGACGCCGTCGGTGCGGTGTACGACGCGATCGCCGAGCTGCTGGCCGCCGCCGGGGGCACGGACGCGACGGCTCGCCGGGCCGCGCTGACCGCCGCCCTCGATCACGCGCAGGACGCGCTCGCCGGGCCCCGGCTGCGGCGGTACGCCAGTTCCGGGGCCGAGCGGCGGCTGCACGCGCAGTACGCCGCCGCGCTGCCGCTCGCCGAGGCCGCGACCGCGCTCGCCTGGGTGGGAGAGGCGGTGCCCGCACGGGCCGCGGAAGGACCCCGGAGGCTCGCCGCCGCCGTACGGACCGGTGCGCACACCGGGCCACTGCCCGCACCCGGACGCTCCGCACCCGAACTCCGCGCCCTCGACGACGCCCTGCTCCACGCCGCCGACGCCTTCGACGGAGGCGGCACGGGAGGCGGCACGGGAAAGAACCTGCACACCCGGCGTCGTACCGCCCGGTTCCTCGTACGCACCGCCTTCGGCGCGGGAGGGCGTGAGTACGGGCTTCGCGTCGCCCTCTGCTTCGGCGCCAGCGTGGGCGTGGCGCAGGCCCTGCAGCACGCCCCGTGGTCCGGGAACCACTCCCACTGGTACTGGCTCCCCGCGACCGCCGTCTTCCTCGTCAAGCCCGATCTCGGACCGCTCGCCTCGCGCGTGCTGTGCCGGGCGGCGGGAACGGTGCTGGGCGCTCTCGTCTTCGCCGGGCTCGCCGCGTTGTTGCCCAGGCCCGCCGGGCTCATCGTCGTCGTGGCCGTCTGCGGTGCTCTGATTCCCGTCGCCACGCGGCACTTCGCCGCGCAGACCGCCGTCGTCACCGTTCTCGTACTCGCCCTTGTCATGGTGGCGGGCGAGCCGCCGGCCGCCTGGAGCCGCATCAGCGAGACCCTGCTGGCCTGCGCGATCGTGCTGCTCGTAGGGCATCTGCCGGCACTCGGACAGCGCGGAGGGACGGTACGGGCCCGGCTCGCCCGTGCCATGGAGGCGGCCGACGTCTACCTCGCGCATGTGCTGAGCGACGACACGACGGACGACCGGGCCGGACGCTGGGCCCTACGCCGCGAGGCCTATCGCGCGCTCGCCGAGGCCAAGGCCGCGATCGACCTCGCCGCCGCCGAACTCCCCGCCCTGGCACGGCACGCGGAGGGTACGGACGAGGTGGCGGCCACCCTCGAACGGCTCGTCGACACGACGACCGCGTGCGCCGTGCAACTCGACGACACCGGGCGCCTCACGCCCCGCCACACCGAGCGGATCGCCGAACTCCTCGACGAACTGGCCGAGGGGCGGGTACGGGCGAGGCTTCGCGTGAAGCACGGGCACGGGCACGGGCACGGGCCCGGGCACGGACCCAAAATCCGCATCGCTGTATGACGGCTGGGCCGCGTGCTGTCGCCGGATTCCCGATTCTCCGGTTCCGCGGTTCAGGTGACCCGGCGCCGCGCCCCCGTCGTACGGTGACGCAATGACGCCGTCTCCCACGACCCCGTCCGCCCCCGCTCAGGACCCCGCCGATCTCGTCATCACCGGCTGTACCGCCCTCGTCCACGACGAGCACGAGGGGATCGCCTTCGTCGAGGACGCCTCGATCGTCGTACGAGGAGGGGTCATCGAGGCCGTCGCCGGCGGCGATCCCGGTGTGGACGCCGTCCAGCGCATCGACGCCCGCGGTCAGGTGGCGATGCCCGGCCTCATCAACTGCCATACGCACTCGCCGATGGTCGCGCTGCGCGGCATCGCGGAGGACCTGCCCGCCGAGGAGTGGTTCAACGACTTCGTCTGGCCGATCGAGTCCAACCTCACCGAAAGGGACGTGGAGTTGGGCGCGCGGCTGGCCTGCGCCGAGATGATCCGCGGCGGGGTCACCTGCTTCGCCGACCACTACTTCTCGATGGACACCGTCGCCGCCGTGGTGGCGGAGACCGGGCTGCGCGCGCATCTGGGGGAGGCGTTCTTCTCCTCCCAGGGGCCCGAAGGCCGGGAGAAGTCACTGGAGTTCGCGCTCCGGTACAGGGGATCGGCGGACGGCCGCATCACCACCGCACTCGCCCCGCACGCCCCGTACACGGTGGACGACGCCGACCTCGCCGCGACGGCCGAACTCGCCCGCACCCACGGACTCCCTGTGCACCTCCACGCCTCCGAGAGCCGCGACCAGACCGACAACAGCCTTGCCCGGCACGGGCGTACACCGATCGAGATCCTGGAGCGGACCGGGATCCTCTCCACCGGAACCAGCGTGCTCATCGCGCACGGCACCGGAATCGTCGAACGCGATCTGCCCGTGCTGGAGCGCGCGGCGCAAGCGGGAACCGTCGCTGTCGCGACCGCGCCCCGCGGGTACCTGAAGTTCGCTTGGGGCCCGACACCGGTGCGTGCCCTGCGGGAGATCGGTGTTCCCGTCGGGCTCGCCACGGACGGGGCCGCCTCGAACAACTCCCTGGACGTGTGGGAGTCCATGGCGCTCACCTCGCTCGTGCAGAAGTCGACCGAGGGCGATCCGAGGTGGCTGACCTCCCGTCAAGCCCTGCACCACGCAACGCTCCAGAGCGCGCGGGCCGTCGGACTCGGCGAGCGGATCGGCAGCCTCGCGCCCGGGCGGCGGGCCGACATCATCCTCGTCGATCTCACCGGGCCGCACACCCAGCCCGTACACGACCTCGCGGCCACCCTCGTGCACAGCGCCCGCTCCTCGGACGTACGGACGACGATCGTCGACGGGCGTGTGGTGACGCGCGCCCGCGCGCTGCTCACGCTCGATCTGCCGTCCACCGTAAGGGAGTTGGGGGAGCGGCTGCCCGCCCTGATCGACCGGAGTCACGGGAAGCGCATCCAGGAGTACGACGCCTGATCGCGCTGGCTAGGGTGGAGCCATGCCGACGTCGCAGGACCCCGCAGCGGGTCTCATCGAGAACCCGTACGCCGTCTACGAACGACTTCGTGACACCGCGCCCGTGCACCGCGTCGCCGGTACCGACGGCAACCCCGCCTGGCTCGTCACGCGGTACGACGACGTACGCGAGGCCCTCGCGAACCCGCTGCTCTCGGTGGACAAACGGCATGCGCTGCCGGGGAGTTACCAGGGTCTGGCATTGCCGCCGACCCTCGACGCCAACCTCCTGAACATGGAAGCACCCGATCACACCCGCATCCGGCGCATGGTGGTACGGGCCTTCACACCGCGCCGCGTCGAGCAACTGCGCACGCCCATCAGGCAGACCGCCGACCGGCTCCTCGACGCACTCGGCACGCACGGCAGGACGGACCTGATCGCCGCGTACGCCGCACCTCTTCCCATCACCGTCATCTGCGATCTGCTCGGCGTTCCGGACGAGCACCGCCGGGACTTCCGGATCTGGACTGACGTACTCGTCGCACCCGACCCGGCGCGTCCGACGGCGGCGAAGGAGGCGGTCGTGGCCATGCTCGGGTTCTTCACCCAACTCCTCGCGGACAAGCGGAAGGATCCCGCGGACGACCTGCTCTCCGACCTGATCGCGGTCCGGGACGAGGGCGACCGACTCAACGAAGGCGGCCGACTCAACGAACGCGGCCGGCCTGCCGAGAGCGACCGGCTCACCGAGGACGAGCTGATGTCACTCGCCTTCCTCATCCTCTTCGCCGGATACGAGAACACGACACAGCTCATCGGGAGCGCCGTCCTGGGGCTCCTCACCCACCCGGAGCAGTTGGCCACCCTGCGGGCGAACCCGGAGCAACTTCCCGCTGCCATAGAGGAGTTCAACCGCCACGAAGGGCCCGCGCTGCTCGCCATCCGGCGCTTCCCCGCCGAGGACATGACGATCGGGGGAGTCGCCGTCGCCGCGGGCGAGACCGTCCTGCTGTCGCTGGCCGCCGCCAACCGCGACCCGCGCCGCTTTCCCGACCCCGACCGGCTCGACCTCGGCCGCGACACCGCCGGTCATCTGGCGCTCGGCCACGGCATCCACTACTGCCTGGGCGCGCCGCTGGCCCGGCTGGAGACCGAGATCGCCCTGTCCGCGCTCCTGGAACGCCTCCCGGACCTCGCGCTCGACGCCGACCCGGCCGAGCTGCGGTGGCGTCCCTCCCTGCGCGCCCGCGGCCTGCTCGCGCTTCCGGTGACGTACTGAATCCAGAGACATAGTCGACCGATCTCAGAAATTCTCCGTCCCGCCGATGAGTTCCGCCGCTCCCTCCGGTCCACCCCTCGAAGGCACTGTTTCGTAGGAGGGGCACATGACGCTTCCGCAGATCGTCTCGCGCGACGAGTGGCGTGCAGCGCGCGAAGAATTGCTGGCCAAGGAGAAGGCCGCCACGCGTGCGCGGGACGCGCTCAACGCGGAGCGCCGTGGGCTGCCGATGGTCGCGATCGACAAGGAGTACGTGTTCGAGGGCGGCGACGGGAAGGCGACGCTCCTCGACCTCTTCGACGGGCGGCACCAACTTGTCGTCTACCACTTCATGTTCGCGCCGGAGTGGACCGCAGGCTGCCGCAGCTGCTCGGGATTCCTCGACCAGATCGGGCACCTCGCGCATCTGCGGGCCCGGGGAACCGAGTTCGCCGCCGTGTCCCGTGCACCGCACACGAAAATCCTCCCCTTCAAGGCACGCATGGGGTGGACGGTGCCGTGGTACTCGTCCTACGGCAACGAGTTCAACTACGACTTCCAGGCATCCTTCGGCGGTGAAGAACCCTACGAGCGACCGGGAATCAGCTGCTTCCTGCGGGACCGTGACCGTGTCTTCCACACGTACTCGACGTACGAGCGAGGACTCGACGGGATCGGTTCCACGACCAGCCTGCTGGACCTGACCGCGCTGGGACGGCAGGAGGAGTGGGAGGAGCCCAGAGGGCGCTCATCTGCGCTGGGGGCGCCCGCAGGCAGTGAACGGATCCGATATCACGACGAGTACGACGACTGAATCGAAGCCTGATACGACGGCTCGCCCGAGGCGTGTTGGAATGAGAATTCCCTCACACCGAACCCGAACGAAGTGTCGACTACGTCTCAGTACTGTTACTTTACGAGCCGTTCACCCCATGAGGGGCGTTTAACTCTACGAGAGCAGCGCTACATGGAGGTGCAGGGTGAACGGGCGAACGGTGCTGAAGCGCTTTCCCGCAGGCGGGCCGCGCGGGTCGTGGCCCGCGGAGGAGTTCGCGCAGGCGCGCCGTCTGGAAGGTCAGGCCGCCGAGGTGGTCATGGATCTGTCGACGGACGCGTTTCTGGTGGTTGTCCGGGCCGCTGAGCTCGTCGAGTGAGGCCGGAGGCCGTACCGGGCGGGAAGCCGTCCCGGGCCTCCTCCCCGCCGGATCGATCGGCCGCTCGGGTAGGGACGCCGCTTGATCCGGCTTCCCTGGTCGGGACGCCGGATCATCCGGCCCCCCGGATAGGGACCTCCGACGTGAACTGTTCCGCCTGGAGCGAGTACAGCTCCGCATAGACGCCCCCGCTGGCCAGGAGCTCCGCCGGGCTGCCGGACTCCACCAGACGGCCCTGGTCGAGGACGTGTACGAGATCGGCGTGGCGCACGGACGCCAGCCGGTGCGTGATGAGGATGACGGTCTGACCGGTGCCCGCCAGCGCCCTGATCTTCTCGAACACCTCCAGCTCGGCCCGGGCGTCGAGTGCCGCCGTGGGTTCGTCCACGATCAGGATGGCGCCCCGCCGATAGGCGGCCCGTGCGATGCCCAGCCGCTGCCACTGTCCGCCCGACAGCTCGTGCCCGCCGCTGAAACCGCGGGCCAGGAGGGTGTCGAGGCCGCGGGGCAGATCCGCCACGACGTCCTCCGCCCCCGCCTCGGCCACCGATGAGGAGAGGCGCTCGTCGGTGAGCGGCGCCGAGGCGCGGCCGACGGCGACGTTGACGCGGGCGGTGAACGGCCACCGTTTGAAGTCCTGCGCCACCATCGCGATGCGCTCGGCGAGTTGGTGCCGGTCCGCGGTCGCCGCGTCGACGTCGTCCCACAGGATCCGGCCGTGCTCGGGCGCGTACAGGCCCGCGAGCAGTTTCACCAGGGTCGTCTTGCCCGAGCCGTTCTCGCCGACGAGTGCCACGATCTTGCCGAGCGGCACGCTGAGGGTCACGTCCGCGAGAGCGGGCCGGGTCGCGGAGCCCGGATAGGTGAACGTGACGTTCTCGAAGCGTATTTCGCGCGGGTCGGCGGGGAGCGGATCGCCGCCCAGGGGGATCGCGCGTTCGGCCGCTTCGACGTACATGCGCTGTAGGTCGCCCACGAACAGGCCCTCTTCGTGCAGCGAGTTGACCTCCAGGACGAACGTGCCGAGGCTCGCGGAGCCGGTGCGGATCGCGATGACCGCCGTACCGGCTACGGAGAGTGCCATCGCGCCGGCCAGCAGCAGTCCGCCGAGGGTCGCGTACGTCGCCACGGTGGCGAGCCCGGTCCAGGCCGCCGCGATCAGGCCGGTACGGGCGGAAAGCCGGGCCAGGCGCGCCTGTTCGGCCTCCGCGCTCTCCGACATCGAGCGGAAGTGGCGCAGCAGGAACGGCCCGACGCCGTGCACGCGGATCTCCGGAGCCGCGGCGGGCTCGGTGAGCAGGCTGCTGATCAGGTGCCCGGCGCGGGCGTGTTGCACCCAGGTGTGGAACGACTCGTAGCGGCGCCGGGCGATCGTCAGCGCGCTCCAGGCGCTCGGCAGCGTCATCGTCACGAGCAGTGGGAGCAGTGCGGGGTGCAGCACGGTCAGGACGCCGGCCGCCGCGCACAGCGAGATCATCGCGTTCACCACCCGGGCGGCGATCGTGATCATGCGGCGGGCGGACTGAGCGCCGTACTGCGCGGTGTCCAGCAGTTTGTGGAAGGCGTCGTCCTCGATGGCGGCCAGTTCCACGGCCGCCGCCCGTTCCAGATACAGCTCGGTCGCGACCCGCTCGACCTTCGGTTCCAGCCGGCCCGTCGCGTATGTCGACGCGGCCCGCAGCAGCGCGGCGAACAGCATCACGGCGGCGACCGTGACCAGCGCCGGGAGTGCGCCGCGCAGCCGGTCCTCGACCGGGCCGCTCGTCATCAGCCGGCCCAGCGCACTGTTGACGGCCAGCAGACTCACCGCCTGCGCCACGCCGCGGGACAACTCGGCGATCAGCACGATCCGGGCGGCACGGCGGTCAGCCGTCCAGGCGAGCCGGAAGCTGGACGTGAGCAGGGACGGCAGCCGCGTCACCATGGCGCGGAAGTTCAGCTCCAGGAACGCGTCGGCGTGCTGGGACCAGCCCATGTCATAGCGGAGCGGCCCGCCGAAGAGCAGGTGCTCCGATTCGGAAGGTGCCGGTTTGTCGTCGCCGCGCCGCTTCTTCGCCCGTATCCGCACCGTTGGCCTCCCCCGAGAGTGGACGCACGGTGCATTCCCCAGGAACGGTGCGCTCCACCCGGGGCGGCGACGGAGTTTCACGGCAACCGAGGCACTTCGGTCACGTACGGAGTGCGCGGTGCCGGCGCCGACGGGGTTCTCCGCCGGCGTCGCTTGGGCTCTCCGTGCCCAGCCGGGGGCCCTACGCGCTGATCGGACGCGACCAAACGGGTGTCGTACCCATCACCCGGCACACGGCCAGATAGAGCGGGATCGGCGGGGTGTACGGAACGGTGCCGGCGGGCTTGTGGATGAGCCCGGGGGTGTCGGGCGCGTCGGGGATGACCGCGCCGGTGGCGTAGTACGCGGGGGCCGGCCAGTCCAGGGCGACATCGGAATCCGAGGGGACGATCCACCACCAGTTCGCCCGGTCGGCGTAGACACAGCCCACCCGGGGCAGCCGCGGCAGCAGCAGCGGTCCGAACCGGGCGGGCACGGACACCGCGTCACAGCCCAGCGGCACGGTCATGTCCTGGGGCACCGGGAGACGTCTGGTCGGTCCCGGCGATCGCTGGGCGCGCTTGAGGCGGACCAGGGTGTCCAGGCTGAGAACCGGGGCTACGGCTCCCGCGGACGACGTACCCCTGGCACTCATTCGGTCCCCGTTCCCCAGGACGCTTCCGTCCCGGTGCCCCGGCCGTCGGTCGGTGGCTTCTTCGCGCTCCATCCCAGGTCGAGCCGGGCCCCGGTGTCCGCGTCGAGCCGGTCGGGCGAACGGCGCTCGCCCGAGTGCTCCAGCTCCGCCCAGACCAGCAGCCCGGGGCCCGTCTCCTGAGCCCCCCAGGCCCTGCACACGGCGTCGACGAGGAGCAGTCCCCTCCCGTGCTCCTCGTCGGGCCGCTGCGGCCAGGGGCGTGGCTGACCAGGAGTGCACCCCTCGTCACGTACGGCTATCCGCACCAGGTCGTCGTCGTGATGCAGCTCACAGAAGACGCGCTCACCGGCGGTGTGCACGATGGCATTGGTGACCAGCTCGGATATGACGAGAGTCGCTGTGTCGCAGGTGTCCTCGCACACCGCCCAGCCGGACAGCCAGGCGTCGGTCAGCCGTCTGGCCCGGGCCACGGAGCCCGGGTGTGCGGCCAGCTCGAAGCGGAACCGGCGCTCGGCGGCCACGCCGGAGCGGGGCCCCGCGGCGGCACGGAGACCGGATCGGTCCTCGGCTGCAACGGGACCAAGCCGGTCCTGGGTGGCGGCGCCGGGGCCGAAGCGGCCCTCGGCGGCGTCTGTTCCTAAGGGCACGGACGGAGTCACGCTTGCCACTATCGCCCCGCCGTGAACACTTGGCAAGAGTCACTATGAAAAATGCAGAGTGCCGTATGACTCGGTGAAGGCGCGTGGCACACTGCTCGCAACAGCACGCCGAGCGGCGCCAGTTGGGATCGTCGAACAGGACCCCGAACGGCGCCGTCCGGGCTGTCAGGGCACTGTGAACCGGCTGTCAGACTCTTTTGTGGAGGTGGGACGTGAGTGAACCGCGGTCCGCGCCGACGGTCGGCCAGGTAGTTCTGGGCCGACGCCTGCTTGACCTGCGCGAACGTGCGGGCCTCAAGCGTGAGGAGGCCGCGCGGATCCTGCGTGTCGCACCCGCCACGGTCCGCCGGATGGAGATGGCCGAGGTCTCCCTCAAGATCCCCTACCTCCAGCTCCTCCTGAAGTCGTACGGCGTCTCCGACGAAGAGGCCGAGGGCTTCGTCCTGCTGGCCGAGGACGCCAACAAACCCGGCTGGTGGCAGCGGTTCCACGACATCCTGCCGGGCTGGTTCTCGATGTACGTCAGCCTGGAGGGCGCGGCCGCCCTCATCCGGCAGTACGAACCCCATTTCGTGCCCGGAATCATGCAGACCGAGGAGTACGCGAGTGGCGTCCTGAGGTCGGGCGCCATCGGCCAGACCAGACCCGAGGACATCGAGCGGCATGTCGCGCTGCGCATGCAACGTCAGGCGCTGCTCACCCGCGCGGACGCCCCCCGGGTCTGGGCCGTGATGGACGAGACGGCGCTGCGCCGCCCCATCGGCGGCCCCGAGGTGATGGGCGCCCAGATCGACAAGCTGCTCGAGGTCATGAAGCTGCCCAACGTGACGCTGCAGGTGATCCCGTTCTCCTCGGGACCGCACCCCGGCACGTACGGGCCCTTCGTGCTCTTCCGCTTCGCCGTGCCGGAACTCCCGGACATGGTCTACAGCGAGTACCTGACCGGCGCCGTCTACCTGGACGCGCGCTCCGAGGTGGCGACCCACCTTGAGGTCATGGACCGTATGGCGGCTCAGGCCGCTACTGCACATCGCACGAAGGAGATCCTTCAGGATCTCCGCAAGGAGCTGTGAATGGAACGCATGAGGCCGCGGATACGCAACGCGCGCATCTACAACGGAATGCCCGCCCGTGAACTGGGCAGCGAGGGCTGGCACAAGCCGTGGAGCGGCGGCAACGGTGGCAACTGCCTGGAGGCGATGAAGCTCGCGGACGGGCGCATCGCGGTCCGCCAGTCGGCGGACCCGGACGGGCCCGCACTGATCTATACGCCCGGCGAGATGACCGCGTTCATCCAGGGCGCCAAGGCCGGTGAGGCGGACTTCCTGCTGTCCTGATCCGGTTGCGCTCCTCTGCCTGCTTCTGCCTCAACTCCCTAATTCCGGGCGCCGACTTGATCACTGTCCAGGCGCCGCCCTGATCACTTGCCACGGCACGCACCACGGCATGAACCTATGGAGACCGTCATGTGGAGACCGTCATGACCGGGCAGGGCCCCATCGAGATCGACACGAGCAAACCGCATCCCGCGCGGATGTACGACTGGTTCCTCGGCGGCAAGGACAACTACCCCGTCGACGAGGAGATGGCCAAGCAGCTCCTCGCCGTCGATCCCCGGGTGCCGGTCATGGCGCAGGTCAACCGCGCGTTCCTGCACCGCGCCACCCGCTGGCTGGCCCAGAGCGGCGTCCGGCAGTTCCTGGACATCGGCACGGGCGTACCCACCGAGCCCAACCTCCACCAGATCGCCCAGCGGGTCGCACCCGACGCGCGCGTCGTCTACTGCGACAACGATCCCATCGTGCTGGCCCACGCGGCGGGCCTGCTGTGCGGCACGGAACGGGGCGTCATCGAGTACGTCCAGGCCGATGTGCGGGATCCGGACACGATTCTCGAACAGGCCCGGAAAGTCCTGGACTTCACCCAGCCGGTGGCCCTCTCGCTCGTTGCGCTGCTGCACTTCATCCCCGACGAGGACGGTGCCTACGAACTCGTCGACCGCCTGCTGGCCGAACTCCCCTCCGGCAGCTACCTGATGCTGTCCCACGCCTCGGGCGAGTTCGACGAGGAGAAGGCGGCCATGGCGGCCGAGATGTACCGCAGGCGCGGCCTGACCATGGCGCTGCGGGGCCGCGCGGAGATCGCCCACTTCTTCGAGGGACTCGAACTGGTCGACCCCGGCGTGGCGTTGCTCGCCGACTGGAAACCGGAACTGGGCGTGGTCATCGTGACGGAGGGCAACGAGCCGGTGCCGGGGTACGGGGCGGTGGGGCGCAAGCCGTGACGCCGGCTTGAGTCGGTTCCCTGTGCGGCGACTCGGTCTGGAGCCGGCTCCACAGGCGGCGCGGTGCGTCCGCCAGGTGGCCATGGGAGTTCGTCCTCTGGAGAGGTACCGCTCGGCGGTTCTGTCCGAAGGGCCCGGCCCCATCGGTTCAACGAGTAGTCGGTGCCGGGCTGTTCACCGCCGACCAGCGTGTCGGGGCCGCCCAGCACCGCGCCGTACGGGAGTCCCGCCAGCCGCCTACGTCGAGCACCGAGGCGAACTGGCCCGCCAGGGACGGCTCCTGCGTGTCCTCCTAGGGAGAGGAGGAGCGTACGACGAGGGGTCGGGCACCACCACCGGAGAGCTCGTGCCAGGCGTGGCGCAGGGCGCCGGAATCACCGGAGGCGCCGGAGCCATCGATGAACCGGAGGCTTCGTACGGCACCACGAACCCGGGAAGCACCGGCAGTCCGGCGCGTGCCGCACGCGGGAGATGCACGCGCGAGATGCACGGGCTTGGAACCTGCGAACCGGGGCAGTGCGGCCATAGGTTGATCCACGGGGACGGCGCCGAGACGGCGCGTGTCTCCTACGTTCAACGATCGCACTGTGGGTGCGTTGTATGTCACGTGGAGGTCACTTTGTGGGTGGCGGCGGCCGGCGACCGACAGGGATCACCCCGGTGGCAGCACCCCGCACAGCGCCTCAAGTGCCGCCCCATAGGCATGTTCGGCGGGAGTCGCGTACCCCACGACGAGCCCGTCCGGCGCCGGCATCACCGCCTCCGGGTGCCGGAACTCGCTCAGTCCGTCGAGCGCCACGCCCTGCCAGACCGCGGCCTTGACGGCCGACTGCTCGCTCCCCGGCGGCAGCCGCAGCACCGCGTGCAGGCCGGCCGCGACGCCGGTGACCTCGATGTGCGGGGCCCGCGCGGCGAGCGCGGCGACGAGACGGTCACGGCGCCCCCGGTACCGCTGCCGCATGCGCCGCACATGGCGGTCGTACGACCCGGAGACGATGAAGTCGGCGAGCGCGAGCTGGTCGGGTACGCCCGCCCACGCCTCCCGCTCGCCCTTGACCGCGAGCACGGCATCGACGTACCGCTCCGGAAGGACCATCCAGCCGAGCCGCAGCGCGGGCGACAGGCTCTTGCTGACCGAGCCGATGTGGATGACCCGCTCCGGGTCCAGGCCCTGTACGGCACCGACCGGCTTGCGGTCGTAGCGGAACTCCCCGTCGTAGTCGTCCTCCAGGATCACGCCGCCACGCGCGCGTGCCCAGTCGATCACGGCGGCACGCCGCTCGGGGTGCAGCGGACCGCCGGTCGGGAACTGGTGCGCGGGCGTGAGCAGTACGGCCCGTTCCCGGCCCAACTCGCCCACCTGGGCGCCGTCTTCGTCCAGGGGCAGCGGCACGGTCCGTACGGACGCGGCGGCCAGCAGCTCGCGGTGGAAGCCGAGGCCGTACGACTCGACGGCGAGTGGCCCCCGTAGAACCGCGGGAAAGAGCAGCCGCAGGGCATGCGCGAAACCGGAGCAGATCACGATCCGGCCGGGCTCCGTGCGCACGCCACGCGCGCGTGCCAGGTACTCGGCGAGCGCGTGACGCAGTTCGACGCGGCCGGCCGGATCGCCGGGCCCGAAGGCCTCGTTGGGCGCCTGCTGGAGGGCCCGCCGGTAGGACGCGAGCCAGGCGGTACGGGGGAACGACGACGCGTCCGGTGTGCCCTGCCGCAGGTCGTGTCGGGATCCACGCGCGCGTGGAGGTGCCTTTTTCGGTACGCGCGCGGGGGCGCCCAGCGGTTCGGCACGCTCGGCGACCCGGGTCCCCGATCCCTGCCGGGCGGTCAGCCAGCCCTCGGCGACGAGCTCCGCGTACGTGTCGGCGACCGTGTTGCGCGCGACGCCCAGGTCGGCGGCGAGCGAGCGGTACGGCGGCAGCCGGGTGCCCGGCGTGAGCCTGCCGCTGCGTACGGCCTCGCGCAGGGCGCCGATCAGCGCTGCGCGGCGCCCGCCGGACCCGGCCGCATCCAGTTGCAGGTGCAGGTCGGCACCGATCCGCTCCGCGGAATTGACCCATGTTTCTGCCATAGAAATGCACCCTACCGCGGGTCTTTCGGGCCCGTAGATTCATGGTCATGACGACGAACACGAACACTGCCGGGGCCGCTGGAGCGGCCGTGACCGACAACGCCCGCCTCGACTTCGCGAAGTCCGCCCCGAAGGTCTTCCGGGCGCTCATCGGCTTCGACGCGGCGGCCCGCGACGGGCTCGACCCCGCCCTCGTCGAGCTCATCCAGATCCGCGCCTCGCACCTCAACCACTGCGCGTACTGCCTCCACATGCACACCAACGACGCCCGCAAGGTCGGCGAGAGCGAGGACCGGCTGCACCTGGTCGCGGTGTGGCGCGAGGCCCGTCACTTCTTCACGGAGAGGGAGCGCGCGGCTCTCGCCCTCACGGAGGCGGTCACCCTGGTCGCCGACGGAGGCGTCCCGGACGACGTCTACGCGCAGGCCGCCGCCGTCTTCGACGACCAGGAACTCGCCCACGTCCTGGCCCTGATCTTCACGATCAACACCTGGAACCGGGTGGCGCTGTCGACGGCGAAGGTCGCGGGCACGGACGAGCGTCGCTGACACGTGTGACCGAAGGATGCCGCTGCACCCGTCGCCGACGTGTGTGACCGACGTGTGTGACCGACGGGTGTGACCGACGGGTGTGACCGACGGGTGTCGCTACACCGACATAGGGCGGTCGTACGGCCCGATCGGCGTCGGCAGTCGCGAGTCGCCGCCGGTCAGACGGCGGTCCACCGCGGCCGCCACCGCGCGGCCCTCGGCGATGGCCCACACGATGAGGGACTGTCCGCGGGCGGCGTCCCCGGCGGCGTACACCCCGGGGACGTTCGTCGCGAACTCCGCGTCGCGGGCGATCGTGCCCCGCGGGTCGAGGGCCAGGCCCAGCTGGTCGATCAGGCCGTCGTGGCGGTCGGGCCCGGAGAAGCCGAGCGCGAGCAGCACCAGGTCGGCGGGGAGCGTCCGCCCGGAACCGT
This sequence comes from Streptomyces sp. NPDC087263, assembly GCF_044744645.1. Taxonomy (NCBI): domain Bacteria; kingdom Bacillati; phylum Actinomycetota; class Actinomycetes; order Kitasatosporales; family Streptomycetaceae; genus Streptomyces; species Streptomyces sp. NPDC087263. Next base: position 37,535 of record NZ_JBIUYT010000001.1, on the reverse strand, counting down.
GGACCGGGAGGCGCCCGGCGTCCACCTCGACGAGGTGCAGTGAGCGGACGTGCCCTGCGGCGTCGCCGGTGAAGCGGAGTGTGGACGCCGCGAAGAGCCGCGCGTCCGCGTGCGCCGTGGGAGCCGTCTCCAGTGCGTCGGCCTCCTCGTGGGCGGCCGAGAGCCGGTAGATCTTCGGGTACGTCGGCCAGGGCTCGGAGTCGTGGTCGCGCTCCGCCTCCGGCAGCGGATAGATGTCGAGCTGGGTCACGGACGCCGCGCCCTCACGCACGGCGGTACCCAGACAGTCGGCGCCGGTGTCCCCGCCGCCGACGATGACGACGTGCTTGCCTGCGGCGGACAGCGGCGATGTCTCCAGGTCGCCCTCGCAGACCCGGTCGGCGAACGGGAGGTACTCCATCGCCTGGTGGACACCCTGCAACTCCCGCCCCGGTACGGGGAGGTCACGCCAGGCCGTCGCGCCCACGGCAAGGATGACGGCGTCGTAGCGCGCCCGCAGCTCCGCCGCCCCGATGTCCCGCCCGACCACCGTCGACGTACGGAACTTGGTTCCCTCCGCCCGCATTTGACCGAGCCGCTGGTCCAGATGCCGCTTCTCCATCTTGAACGCCGGGATCCCGTACCGCATGAGCCCGCCGATCCGGTCGGCCCGCTCGTACACGGCCACGGTGTGCCCGGCCCGGGTCAACTGCTGTGCCGCGGCAAGCCCGGTGGGCCCCGAACCGATGACCGCGACCGTCCGCCCGGAGAGCCGGTCCGGCGGACGCGGTGGCGTGAGCCCGTCCGCCCAGGCGCGGTCGGCGATGGCGACCTCGACGTTCTTGATGGTGACCGCGGGTTGGTTGATCGCGAGCACGCAGCCCGCCTCGCACGGCGCGGGGCACAACCGCCCGGTGAACTCGGGGAAGTTGTTCGTGGCGTGCAGCCGGTCGCTCGCCGCCCGCCAGTCCTCCCGGGAGACGAGGTCGTTCCACTCGGGGATCAGATTGCCCAGCGGACAGGCCTCGTGACAGAAGGGGACCCCACAGTCCATACAACGGTCGGCCTGCCTGCTGATGATCGGCAGCAGTGCTCCGGGGACGTACACCTCGTTCCAGTCCCGCACCCGTTCCTCGACGGGCCGGCGCGGATACTCCTCGCGCGGTGTGGTCATGAATCCCTTGGGATCGGCCATGGCCGTCCCCCTTGCATACGCGACGGGCACGGGGCCGCACGGCCGTCGGACGTCTTCGGCCCACGGCCTCCGGGCGGCACACCTTTCCCGCCACGATACGACGCCGCCGCGGGCCGCGCCGCTCAGCTCGCGGCCTCTGCTTGCGGTTCCGCTTCTGCTCTCCCGGGGTGGCTCAGGCCAGGGCGAGGACGTAGGAGATCGACGCGGCGGCCGCGGCGACCGTGCGGATGTGGTTCCACATCGACCACTCGCGCACGTACGTGGGCCAATACGCGGCGGCCTCCGGGCTGCCTGGGTCCATCTTGGCGAGCGCGTCGTTGCGGGGGACGTTCGCGGCGACGGTCACTCCGAAGCACCCGACCAGATACAGCGCGCTGCCCAGCAACAGTTCCACCGTCCTCTCGTCCGGCAGCAGCACGAACGTGACCACCGCGATGGCGGCACACAGCAGCGCCGACCCGATGAACGCCAGCAGGAACGCGGGGCGCAACGCGAACACATTGATCGACTTCATCGCGGCGACCCCCTGCGCGGGAGGCAGCTCGGCGATCGCCCTCATCACGAACGACGAGAATCCGTAGAACACCCCGGCCACCAGCCCACAGCCCAGCACACCCAGCAACGTCAGCACGAAGTACGGTCCATCGATCATGTCCACTCCCACATCGACCCGAAACCCGCCATCACCACAAGTGAAAACCCGCACGGCGACGGTGACCATGGCTGAGGGGCGCGGGGGCATACGGGAGCGTCCAGGGGCCCACCGGCCGGTTCGGCGTTTGAGGGCGAGGAGGGCGGGGCGGGCGGGGCGCGCGGGGTATTTCAGCCGGTTCGGCGTTTGAGGACGAGCGCGTTCAGCGCGATGCGGGGGTCTGGGGGCGGCAGCCCCCAGGAGCAAGGGACGGGTAGGGGCGGAGGGGGCGAAAACCGGCCTCTACGTCACGGCAACGCCTGCCCGGTATGCCACCCCCGCACGGTGGCCTCCACCACCACAGCGATCCGCCGCCGCGCCTCATACCGAGGCACCCCGCTCATCAGCAACTGGTCGTACGGCGTATCCATGTGCCGCACGGACGCCCGAACCGCCGAGGCCACCGCCGCCTCGGACAGCGCGCGACCCGCCGCGCTGCGCCCCACCCGCCCACTCCCACGCACCGAGGCGTGCACGGCGATGTCCCGCGCACGGTCGGCCGGACAGCCCGGAAACATCCGGCGGATCTCCCGCGCGAAGGCGTCCGTGAACCGCAGATCCTCCACCTCCCTCCGTCGCGCATCCCGAACCCGGCGCCGCCGCCGCGCCTCCGCGTCCGCCAGGCACCGCTCCTCGGCCCGGGCCAGCGCCGCCTCCTCGACGAGCGCGCCCTGCCGCTCGTACCGGCTCCTGCGCCGGTTGAACCGCACCACCACCGCCGACAGCGTGCTCCCCTCCCGCGACCTCCGCGTCAGTGCGGTGTCGCCTCGCGGCAGGAACACCAGATGCCCGAGATCCGCGCAGTCCAGACACCGCGGCGCCCCCTCCTCCAGCACCAGCAACGCGAGCGGCCCCGTCCGGCACTCGGCGCACTGTCGCTTCTTGAGCGGCTGGATGACGAGAAGTCCGGTGCGGTGCGGGGGAGTTGTGATCGGTGCCATACGCGGTTCATTCCCCTGTCCGACCCGGGATCTACGTCGCCGGCTTCGGGGAAACCCGGATCAGGAGCCGAGTCAGGAGCCGAGTCGGGCGCCGGATCAGGAACCGAGTCAGGCGCCAAGTCAGGAACCGGATCAAGAGCCGGATCAAGAGCCGGATCAAGAGCCGGATCAAGAGCCGGATCAAGAGCCGGATCAGGAGCCGAGTCAGGAGACGGACCAGGAACAGACCAGGCGCCGGACCAGGAGTCATCTCAGGGGTGACCCCGGGTTGAAGACCGACACCCGCGTTCGGTGCAATGTCGGCGCCTCGATCTCATCAAGCACCGCCACCGCGAGGTCCGCGTACGACAGGTGCGCGGCACCGTCCGGCGCGCTCTCGCCCCCGAACCGGTACCGCCCGGTGCGCGGGGCGCCGTCCTCCAACCGGGCGGGCGGCGTGAGCATCACCCAGTCGACGTCAGCCACACCCTCCCTGTCCCCACCCGCTCGGTCGGCACCCTCCCTGTCCGCACTGTCTCGACCCCCACCGTCCCTGTCCGCACCCTCCCGGCCTGCCTTCTCCTCGCCCGCCGCGTCCCGCAGTCGCCGCAGCCCCTCCGCGTGCGCCAGCGCGAACGGCCGGATCTCCGCCGGGAAAGCCTCCGGATCGTCCATCACGGCCCGGCCGTCCGCCCCGAGGAGGTTCGCGAACAGCCCGACGGCGACGAGCCGGCGTACCCTCGCCCCGGCCAGCCCGCCGAGCAGCGCGTCCGCGGCCCTGACGAAGAACTCCGGGTCGAGCGAGTCGAATCCCTGCTCCGGACCACTGAACGGCGACACGGCGTGCACGGCCGCGGCATGCCCGCCCACCACCCCGGCAACCGACTCCGGATCGGTGACATCACCCCGTACGACCGAGACACCGTCCACGCCGAGCTCCGGATACCGCCCCGGCTCCCGCACCACGGCCGTCACCCAGTGCCCCCGCCTCCGGGCCTCGTCCGTCACCGCCCGCCCCGCGCGTCCGCCCGCTCCGAACACGACGATCCCGGCCATGCCCAACCCCCTTGCCAGGCAGCGCATTTCACCGCCTGACCTGGACGGTATGAACGGGATACCGGCTACTTCAACGAAATCGGCGCTAGCCTCGAACGATGACCGAGCCGTCACGTACCGAGTCGTCACGTACCGAGCCGCGCCCGGCGCCGGCCGAGAGCCTCGCCTCCGACATGTTCGACCCCGTGTGCCCGTCCGGAGCGATGCCCTTCCGGGTCGGGGACAAGTGGACCGGCATGGTGATCCGCTGCCTCGAAGGCGGCCCGCGCCGTTTCACCGAACTACGTGTACCGCTCAGCGCCATCACCCCCAAGGTCCTCAGCCAGACCCTCCGCGCCATGGAACGCGACGGACTCGTCACCCGCACCGCGTACGACGAGAACCCGCCCCGCGTCGAATACGCCCTCACTTCCCTCGGCCGCACCCTCATCCCCCTCCTCGACGCCGCCCGCACCTGGAGCGCCACGCACCTTCCGCAACTCCTCGCCGCCCGCGATGCCCACGAGAACGCCTCCTGATCGCGGCATCATGGGCTACGTGCGACTCGAAGCGATCACCTGGGAAAGGCTCGGCGACCTTCTCGCCGAGCGGCTGCTCGACCTGAAACCGGACGACGGCAGCCCCTGGCCGCGCATCGCCTTCGACGGAGCCCCGGCCGCCCGCCCCGGTGAACTCGCGGACCGTGTCTCCGCGGCGCTCCGCATACGAGGCCGTTCCTCGCTCGTGGTCGGTACGGAGGGCTTCCTGCGTCCCTCGTCGGTGCGGCTCGAATACGGCCGCGAGGACGTGGAGTCGTACTACGGCGGCTGGTTCGACACCGGCGCCCTGTGGCGTGAGGTCTTCGGCCCCCTCGAACCCGGTGGCGACGGCCGAGTCCTGCCCGACCTCTGGGATCCGACCACCGACCGCGCCACCCGCAGCCCCTACGTCCAACTCCCGCCAGGCAGCCCACTGTTGCTGCACGGCCCTTTCCTCCTTCGCCACTGGTTCCCCTTCGACCTCAGCGTCCACGTGCTCCTCTCCCCAGGTGCACTCCGCCGCCACACTCCCGAGACCGAGCACTGGACCCTCCCCGCCTTCGCGCGCTACGAGACCGACACGGACCCGGGCGCCACGGCCGACGTGCTGGTACGCGCCGACGACCCACGCCATCCCGCCTGGAACGGCTGATCGCGGCCAGTCACGCAAAACCCTTCTGCATGCACGTGCATATAGTTATGCTGATGGTCATGACGCTCTCCTTCGCTGAATCGGTCCGCACCCTCCTCGACGCCAAGAACTTCGCCAGCGTCGCCACCCTCGGCCCCGGCGGCGCTCCGCAGAACTCGGTGGTCTGGATCAAACGCGAGGGCGACACCGTGCTGTTCTCCTCCACCGCCGGACGCCAGAAGGTGCGCAACCTTCAGCGCGACCCCCGGATCAGCCTCTCGGTCTTCGACCTCGCCAACCCCTACACCTCGGTGGAGATCCGCGGCACCGCCGAGATCCTCCCCGACGACGCCAAGCGCCTCCCGTACGAGCTCTCCCACAAGTACCTCGGCATCGACCCTCCGGCGGAGAAGGACGACGAGGTCCGCGTGATCATCCGTGTCGTCCCGCAGAAGATCGTCGGCTTCTCCGCCTGACCCGAAACCAGGAACTCTGACCCGAAACCAGGAACTCTGACCCGAAACCAGGAACTCTGACTCGAAACCAGGAACTCTGACTCGAAACCGGGAACTCTGACCCGAAACCGGGAACTTCCGGGTGCGTTTCTCCGGGAGCGCGGCGAGAATGTAGGGCGCCGGGACTAGCGGTGCCTTCCGCGCCGCGCCGGCCGTCCGGCACCGGGAGGTACTTCATGACCACCGCCGGAGACATCATGCACCGTGGTGCCCAGTGGATTCCCGCCCACGAGACCCTGGACCGCGCCGCCCAGCTGATGCGCGAGCTCCACGTAGGAGCCCTGCCCATCAGCGACGAGAACGAACGGCTCTGCGGCATCCTCACGGACCGCGACATCGTCATCGGCTGTGTCGCCATGGGCCACGACCCGGCGCGGGTCACCGCGGGCGAGATGGCCCAGGGAACCCCGCGCTGGATCGACTCGAACGCCGATGTCGGCGAGGTGCTCCAGGAGATGAAGGGGCACCAGATCCGCCGGCTTCCCGTGATCGAGAACAAACGCCTGGTCGGCATGATCAGCGAGGCCGACCTGGCCCGGCATCTGACGGACGAACAGCTCGCCGCCTGGGTCGAGAGCGTCTACGCGAGGAGCGCGACGAGCTGACCTCGTCGATCCTCCCGATTCGGCAAACCCCGGCGAGGTTTCCGCCGCGCCGACCCTCCTCCCGGTGATCTGCCCGTTCCCGCGGGCACGTTCGTTTCCGAGTGCGCACCCTCGTCCAGTCGGCCGGGCCGGACGAGAGGCGCCTCAGGTCTCACAGCCAGCCGCTGCGCCGGAACCCCCGATACAGGACGAGGCAGATCGTGGCGATCACGCCGAGGACCAGCGGGTAGCCGAACGTCCAGTGCAGTTCCGGCATGTGCTCGAAGTTCATGCCGTACACCCCGCAGACCATCGTCGGTACGGCGATGAGGGCCGCCCACGCCGTGATCTTCCGCATGTCCTCGTTCTGCGAGACCGTGACCTGCGCCAGGTGTGCCTGCAGGATGGAGTTGAGCAGCTCGTCGAAGGCGGCGATCTGTTCGGTGGCCCGCAACAGATGGTCGGAGACGTCGCGGAAGTAGGCCTGTATCTCCGGGTCGATCGCCCGTATCGGGCGGGTGGCGAGCTCCTGGACCGGGCGGGCGAGCGGAACCGCGGCCCGCTTCAGTTCAAGGAGTTCACGCTTGAGCTGGTAGATGCGGCCCGCGTCCGCCCGAGCGCCGTTCTCGGCGAAGACATCGGCCTCGACCTGGTCGATGTCCGCCTGGACCGAGTCCGTGACATTTACGTAGTCGTCGACCACATGGTCCGCGATCGCGTGCAGCACTGCGGCCGGGCCTTTGGAGAGCTGGTGGGGATCGGCCTCCAGCTCCTCGCGCAGCGGGCCCAGCGACCCGTGCCTTCCGTGCCGCACCGTGATGACGAAGTCGGTCCCGACGAAGACCATGATCTCGCCGGTGTTCACCACCTCGCTGGTCGCCGTCAGTTCCTTGTGCTCGACATAGCAGACCGTCTTGAACACGGCGAACAGCGTCTCGTCGTACCGCTCGAGCTTCGGGCGCTGATGGGCTTCCACCGCGTCCTCGACGGCCAGAGGGTGTAGGTCGAAGAGATCGGCGATGCCGACGAACTCCTGGTCCGTCGGCTCGTGCAGCCCCAGCCAGACGAACCCGTTGTCCTTCTTGCGGACCCGCTCCACGGTGTCGACCAGATCGCGGCCGCCGGGGACTCTGGCGCCGTCCTGATAAGCCACGCAGTTCACTACCGCCGAACCCAGCGGGGACCGGGCGGGGTGGCTCAGGTCGACTCGGGTGCGTCGCCGTGCCAGCCGCGCCACCTTGCGGAGGCCGCTGACCTTGTCCAGGCCCGTGACCTTCCGCAGATTCCCTGCCATGGACATCTGGCTCTCCTTGCGTGGATCCCCTCGCGCCGCACTTTGCGCCTTGGCGTGTCAGTTTGCCAGGCCGGTTCGACCGCCGGAAAAGCCTGTGGGAACGGAGCATTCCGCTCCGGTATGTCGACCGCTGGTGAGTGTCGACAACGGGAGCGTCGACGATTCATAACAAGGCACTCAAATGGGATGATCTCTCCATGACGCGAACCGACGGGTATCTCCTCGACAATCGGCAGACCGGGGCGGAGCAGCGCTTCGACGCCTCCGCCACTCTCTTCGACCCCACGACGTTCCGGCACCTCGAACGCTTCGGCATCGGCTCAGGCTGGCGTTGCTGGGAGGTCGGCGCGGGCGGCACGTCCGTGGTGTCCTGGCTCGCCAAGAAGGTCGGCCCCACCGGACGGGTCATCGCGACCGACATCGACACGTCGTGGGTGGCCTCCGCCGCCCGCCCGCCGATCCAGGTGCGCGTCCATGACGTGGGTGTGGAGGAGCCGCCGGGGGACGGCTTCGACCTCGTGCACGCCCGGCTCGTACTGGTCCATGTGCCGGACCGGGAGCAGGCGTTGCGGTCGATGATCAAGGCCCTGCGGCCCGGTGGCCGGCTCCTCGTCGAGGACGCCGATCCCGCCTTGCAGCCCCTACTCTGCCTCGACGAGTACGGCCCCGAGCAACAACTCGCGAACCGGCTGCGCCAAGGCCTGCGCAGCCTGCTCGGGGAGCGCGGCGCCGACCTCGGATACGGCCGCAAGCTCCCGCGTCTGCTTCGCCAGGCGGGGCTGCGCGGTGTGGAGGCCGACGCGTACTTCCCCGTCACCTCGCCCGCCTGCGCCGCCCTCGAATCCGCGACGATCCGCCAGATCAGAGAACAGCTCGTCACCGCGGGCCTCGCCACCCATGAGGAGATCGACCGTCACCTGGCCAATGTCGCCTCCGGGTCGATGGACCTGACTACGGCGCCGATGATCTCGGCGTGGGGGCGCAAGGGCTAGGTCCTGTCGTCACGTTCCCGTCTGCCTCGCGGCGCCCTGCATGCCCTCTCGCCGCACCGGGCGCAGACCCAAGTACGTCCAAGTACGAGGGTCTACGCCCGGCACACCGAGAGCACGCACCTACTGCGACACAGGCTGCTGCCGCAGCGGGCGCGAGGCCGCCCTCCGGGCGACGACGGGAAGGTGACGACAGGACCTGGACGCGGGAAGGGAGTCGGCGCGTCGAGTTCGGGTGGGTGCCTTCTTGGGCACCGTCACGAGAGCGTCGGCGGCCTCCCCCCGACCCGCTCCACCGCCGTCGCCCCAGCCCCGCACCCCTTCACCGCGGCCTCCTCGGGCTCCGCGCCCGCGAGCAGGGCGGCGAGGAACGCTCCAGTGAAGGCATCGCCCGCGCCCGTGGTGTCGCGGGGTGTGGCGGGCGATGCCGGAACACGGGCGTGGACGGCGCCCGAACGGGCCACCAGGGCTCCGTCGCCGCCCTGCTTGGCGACGACCAGGGGGACGTGGCGGCTCAACTTGGCCGCCGCGTCCGCCGGATCGGGCAGCCCCGTCAGCAGGAAGGCCTCGTCCCGGCTGGGCAGCAGGATGTCGACACCCTCCGCGAGTGCAAGGAAGCGGTCCACACCCAAATGCGTGAGGAACCCCGCCGAAGCGGGGTCCAGACTCACCGGTACGCCACGCGCGCGTGCCGACTCCAGTGCCACCGACACCAGCGCCCGGCCCGACTCGGAGAAGAGCAGATATCCCGACAGGTGCAGCCTTGCGACCCCGTCGAGCAGCGCGGGAGACCAGTCGCCGGGTTCGAGCTGAGGGGAGGATCTGAGGTCCGTGAGGAACGTGCGCTCGGCCGAAGCACCCGTGTCCACCAGGCAGATGACCGTCCCCGTGGGCGCCTCCGGATCGACGACGAGGAGCGGGCGTACGCCGGCTGCCGTCAGCTCACGCTCGTGCCACCCGGCCGCGTCCGCACCCACCCGGCCGAGCAACCGCACGTCCGTACAGCCCGCATGCGCCGCCCAGCAGGCGACGTTGGCGCCTGCCCCGCCCGGCAGGGTCAGGATCGTGGCGGCGGTGTCGGTGCCCGCCGCCAGTGGTCCCCGGTGCTGGGCGACGACGTCCGTGACCACGTCGCCGATGACGAGCAGCGCCCCTGCGGCCGCGTTTCCGTTTCGCCCGGCAGCCGAATGATCCGTCCCGCTCACGCCGCCCCGGCCCAGGCGGCGGCGATCCGCCCCGCGAGACGTACGTTGCCGCGTACCGCCGCGAGGTTGGCACTCAGCGAGGCGCCGTCCGTGTGCCGCACCAGATAGTCGAGCAGGAACGGAGTCACGGCCTGCCCGGTCACGCCCTCCGCCTCGCACGCGTGCAGCGCGTCGGCGAGCACGCGCGCGTGGAGCGAGGGATCGAGCTGCTCCTCTTCGGGGACGGGGTTCGCGACGATGAGCGCCGACTCGGGACCGTCCAGCGTGTCCTGCGCGCGCATGACATCCGCCACCTGCCCGGGCGACCGAAGCGTCCACTCCACCGGATGCCCCGAGTCGGACAGATAGAAGCCGGGGAAGCGTTCCGTGCCGTATCCGGCCACCGCCACGCCCAGCGTCTCCAGGCGCTGCAGCGTCGCGGGCACGTCCAGGATCGACTTGACGCCCGCGCACACCACCGTGATCCGGGTACGCGCCAGCAGACCCAGATCGGCGGACTCGTCCTGGGTCACCGTCCACTCCCGGTGCACCCCACCGAGCCCGCCCGTCGCGAACACCCGTAGGCCCGCGCGGGCGGCCAGCAGTGCCGTCGCGGACACGGTCGTCGCCCCGCTCGCCCCCGACGCCACCGCGAGGGGCAGATCACGGTGCCCCAGCTTGCGGATCCCGTCCTCGTTCGCGACCCGCTCCAACTGCTCCTTGTCCAGTCCGACAAGGGGCCGCCCGTCGAGCACGGCGATCGTCGCGGGAACGGCGCCCTCCCGCCGTACGACATCCTCCAGTTCCAGAGCGACCTGCAGATTGCGCGGGCGCGGCAGCCCGTGCGCGATGATCGTCGACTCCAGGGCCACCACCGGCCGGCGCGCGTCGAGCGCCTCTCGCACCTCTTCGGACACCACGATCACGCGGCTGCCTCCTGTCGGTCGGTCGTCTTTCCTCATCTCTGGCGAGCGGCACACCAGGTCAAACCCTTGCGACCGGCGTCGCGGACCCCCAGCCTGAGAACATGACGGACAACTCGGCACGTCTCGACCATGTCGTCCTCTGGGTGCGCGATCCGGTCGCCTCCGCCGGCTTCTACGAGAAGGTGGTCGGCCTGGAACCCCTGAGGGTCAGCGAATTCGCTGCGGGGGAGGTGTCGTTCCCCTCCGTACGCCTCAATGAGGAGACCATTTTCGACCTCGCGCCGCTCGCCATGGCGCCGCACATGAACATGGTCCCCGGAGGAGCCGACAGCGCCGGTCACCCGGTCAACCACGTATGCGTGTCCCTCCAGGAGGACGATTTCACGGCGCTGCGGGCACGTCTGGAGGAGCGCTCCGTCCCGGTCTCGGACTTCTCGTACGACTCCTTCGGCGCCCGCGGAAACTCCAGGCGCAGCTTCTACTTCCGCGACCCGGACGGAAACGTCTTCGAGGCACGGCACTACGAGTAACGCCCAGGGGTGCCCACGCGCGTGGGCACCCCTGTCAGCCAGCTGGACGTATGGCTTTCAGCACCTCAGACGGGTCGGACGCCGTCCAGGGCCCCATGTGGATCGAGCACGTACTTGCGGCTGGCGCCCTGGTCGAACTCGGCGTAACCGCGTGGTGCGTCGTCCAGACTGATCACCGTAGCGTTGACCGCCTTGGCGATGTGCACCCGCTCGTGGAGGATCGCCTGCATCAGCCCCCGGTGGTACCGCATCACCGGGCACTGGCCCGTGGTGAACTGGTGACTCTTCGCCCAACCCAGGCCGAGCCGGACCTTCAGCGTCCCTGTCCGGGCGTCCTGGTCGATCCCCCCGGGGTCGTCCGTGACGTACAGCCCGGGGATGCCGAGGGCGCCGCCCGCGCGCGTGATGCCCATCAGCGAGTTGAGGACGGTCGCGGGCGCCTCCTGGGCGTTCGGGCTGTGGGCCCTGGCCTCGAAACCGACCGCGTCCACGGCCGCGTCGACCTCGGGTTCCCCGAGGATCTGCGCGATCTGGTCCCCCACGCTGCCGCGTGACACATCGACGGTCTCGCAGCCGAAACTCCGCGCCTGGGCGAGGCGTTCGGCGTTGAGGTCCCCGACGATGACGACCGCGGCACCAAGGAGCTGAGCCGAAGCCGCGGCGGCGAGACCGACCGGGCCCGCCCCGGCGACATACACCGTCGAACCGACTCCGGCGCCCGCGCTGAGCGCGCCGTGGAAGCCGGTCGGGAAGATGTCCGACAGCATGGTGAGGTCGAGGAGCTTCTCCCGGGCCTGGTCCCGGTCGGGGAACCGCAGCAGGTTGAAGTCCGCGTACGGGACCATGGCGTACTCGGCCTGCCCGCCGACCCAGCCGCCCATGTCGACATACCCATAAGCGGCGCCCGGCCGGGCCGGGTTGACGTTCAGACAGATGCCGGTTTTCTGCTCCTTGCAGTTGCGGCACCGCCCGCAGGCGATGTTGAACGGGACCGACACGATGTCCCCGACCTCGACGAACTCGACGTCCGGGCCGCGTTCCAGTACCTCTCCGGTGATTTCGTGACCGAGGACCAGCCCCTCGGGCGCGGTCGTACGACCCCGCACCATGTGCTGGTCACTTCCGCAGATGTTGCTGGCGAGTACCTTGAGGATGACCCCGTGTCGGCATTTGCGGCCGATGTTGTCGGGTGCCACTCCTGGTCCGTCCTGCAGTTCAAGCGTCGGGTGGTCGATGGTCCTGACCTCCACCGCACCCGGCTTGAGATACGCGACTGCCCTGTTTCCGCTGCTCATGCCTGATCGCCGTCCTTTCAGCCCCGTTGCTTCGGACGCCAGCGGCTGTGCGCATGGCGGAGTCTGCTACCAGCCGCGCCTTCCGGCCACCCTCCGCGGCAGGGCCTTTTTCGAAGTGGGGCACCCCGTCATCACCCTCGGGTCCGGCATGCGTTTAAGGTGACCGCTCATGACCACGAACTCCCAGGCCAGGCCCTCCTTCACCGTGCACATCCCCGACGTGGAGCTCGAACCGGAGCCGCTGGATCCGGCCCAGATCGTCTCCGGCGCCCCGGTCGTGACGGGCAAGGTCCTGTGGGAGTCGGCGGACGGCAGGCAACTGCGCGGCATCTGGCAGATCACGCCCGGCGTCGTGACCGACACGGAGGCGAACGAGCTCTTCGTCGTCGTCAGCGGGCGCGCCACGATCGAGGTCGAGGGCGGTGACGTCATCGACGTGGGTCCCGGCGACGCGGCGATCCTGCGCGAGGGCGACCGCACGACCTGGACGGTCCACGAGACGCTCCGCAAGGCCTACCAGATCGGCCTCTGACGGCCTGCTCGGCGGCTCGCGTCGCCCGCGCCTCGGGGCCCGAGACCGAGCAGAGCGCCGGCCTGGACGACCGGCCCGAAGGGATGCCGGCCGGCCCGTTGCGGTCTGGCCGAGGCGACACCCCGAGGAGCCGGAGCGCGTCTCATCGATGAGTCACGCGGCGGCTCACCGAGAGTGGCCAGAACGGCGGACGCGGAAGCATCGGGCGGTCAGAGAAGGGGCTCTGAAAACACTGGGTGGCCAAAACGGCGGCTCCGGAGGCACTGGGCGGTCACGAGAGCGACCCCGGAGACACCGGGTGATCAGAACAGCGACCCCGGAGACACGGGTGATCAGAACAGCGGCTCCGGAAGCACTCCTTCCAGCGCGAGAAGCTTCCGCTTGGTCTCCAGCCCGCCGCCGAAGCCGCCTATGCCGCCGTTGCTCTCGACGACCCGGTGGCACGGCACGACGACCGGCAGCGGGTTCGAGCCCATGGCCACGCCCACGGCCTGCGCCGCGCGCGGCTGGCCGACTCGCCCGGCCAGGTCGCCGTAGCCCACGACCGCGCCGTACGGAACGCCGGACGCCAGCTCGCGCAGCACCTGGCGGTTGAACCCGGAGATCAGCGACCAGTCCAGCGGCAGCTCGAAGTCGCGCAGCTCACCGGCGAAGTAGGCCGTCATCTGCTGTATCGCCTCGGCCAGGAGTGGGGAGTCGGGTGCCTCGACGGGCTCACTGCCCAGACGTGACGCGAGCCGGTCGAGCGCCTTGTCGCGCACCGCGTCCGTGGCGTGGAACACGACGTTCACCAGGCCGTCGTGCGTCGCCGCCAGCAGTAGCGGACCGATGTCCGTGCCGACGACCACCCACACGACCTGCTGCTCGTACTGTCCGTGGCTGTTCATGCGTTCCACCGTACGGCGCACCACTGACAACGCCCGCGGCGCGGAAGGGCGCAGGACAACCACAAAATGAACGGAGTTGCCCAAGTCCGCACACCGGCGCCGCACAAGTGGGGTGGGGCCGTAATTCTTTGCGGGAAAACCGTTCGACCGTTCTGGTGGGAGTCATACTCTCTGCCTCAACCCTGACCGTTCTCGCGGTCCCGAGGGTGGGGGCAATCGGTGGATTTCCGGACGCAACAGGGCGGGAAGGGCAGCCGCGTATGCAGGGCACGGTCGACGACTTCAGCTACGGATTCGTCACACCTGTGGTGGCCTTTCTCATGGCCTGCCTTGGGGGAGCGCTGGGGCTGCGCTGCGCCACCAGATCGATGCTTGTCGCCCACTCCTGGCGCGCGGGCTGGCTCGCACTCGGCTCGGCCGCGATCGGCTCGGGCATATGGACCATGCACTTCATCGCGATGATGGGGTTCACGATCGAGGAGACCCCGGTCCGCTACGACAAGCCGCTGACGTTCGCGAGCCTGGGCGTGGCCATCGTGATGGTCGGCGTCGGGATCTTCATCGTCGGCTACCGGGGAGCCACCGGAACGGCGCTCTTCACCGGGGGCACCATCACCGGCCTGGGAGTCGCCTCGATGCACTACCTGGGCATGGCCGGCATGCGCGTCAACGGGAACCTCGAGTACAACACGCTCACCGTCACCGCTTCCGTCGTCATAGCCGTCGTCGCCGCCACCACCGCTCTGTGGGCCGCGGGACAGGTCCGCGGATTCCTCTGGAGCGTGGGCGCCAGCCTCGTCATGGGGCTCGCCGTCAGCGGTATGCACTACACGGGCATGGCCGCCCTCAGCGTCCATCTGCACAACGCGTCCGGCACCCCCGCCGGGGACTCGCCCGCCGCCCTGCTCGCACCCATGCTGATCGGACCGATGGTCTTCCTCTGCCTGGCGGGTGTCGTCGTGATGTTCGACCCGCTGATGGTGATGGGGAAGCCCGACCGGAAACCCGTGGAGAACAGGCCGGGCGTCCCCGCCCACCCGGCCGTCCCGCACCCCGGACACCGTCCGCGGCTCCACTCGGGCCACGACCGTGGAAGGCGCAGGTCCCGCACCCGGCAGAGCTGGTGATCCTGCCCCGTTGTCAGTGCGGGGTCGTACGGTTGATTCCATGCGGCCCGTATCCAAGATCGAACGTTCGGTGGCGCCCTTCGAGGTCGTCAGCTCCTACCAGCCGAGCGGTGACCAGCCTGCGGCCATCGCCGAGCTGGAAAAGCGCATCCGCGCAGGTGAGAAGGATGTCGTCCTGCTGGGCGCGACCGGCACCGGCAAGTCCGCCACCACCGCGTGGATGATCGAGAAGCTCCAGCGCCCCACGCTCGTCATGGCGCCGAACAAGACCCTGGCCGCCCAGCTGGCCAACGAGTTCCGCGAGCTGCTGCCGAACAACGCCGTCGAGTACTTCGTCTCGTACTACGACTACTACCAGCCCGAGGCCTACGTCCCGCAGTCGGACACCTACATCGAGAAGGACTCCTCGGTCAACGAGGAGGTGGAGCGCCTGCGCCACTCCGCGACCAACTCGCTGCTCACCCGCCGTGACGTCATCGTGGTCGCCTCGGTCTCCTGCATCTACGGCCTCGGTACTCCCCAGGAGTACGTGGACCGGATGGTCCAGCTCAAGGTCGGCGACGAGATCGACCGGGACGACCTGCTGCGCCGCTTCGTGGACATCCAGTACACGCGCAACGACGTGGCCTTCGCGCGGGGCACCTTCCGGGTCCGCGGCGACACCATCGAGATCTTCCCGGTCTACGAGGAGCTGGCCGTCCGCATCGAGATGTTCGGCGACGAGATCGAGGCCCTCTCCACACTTCACCCGCTCACCGGCGAGGTCATCAGCGACGACACCTCGCTGCACATCTTCCCGGCGTCCCACTACATCGCGGGCCCCGAGCGACTGGAGCGTGCCGCCAACGACATCGAGAAGGAGCTGGTGGAGCGCCTCGCCGAGCTGGAGAAGCAGAGCAAGCTCCTGGAGGCCCAGCGCCTGCGCATGCGCACGACGTACGACCTGGAGATGCTCCGCCAGATCGGCTCCTGCTCCGGCGTCGAGAACTACTCGATGCACTTCGACGGCCGCGAGCCCGGCACCGCGCCGAACACGCTGATCGACTACTTCCCGGACGACTTCCTGCTCGTCCTCGACGAGTCGCACGTCACGGTCCCGCAGATCGGCGCCATGTACGAGGGCGACGCCTCCCGCAAGCGCACCCTCGTGGACCACGGCTTCCGGCTGCCCTCCGCGCTGGACAACCGCCCCCTGAAGTGGGAGGAGTTCCAGAAGCGCATCGGGCAGACCGTCTATCTGTCGGCGACCCCGGGGAAGTACGAACTCTCGCGGGGCGACGGCTTCGTCGAGCAGATCATCCGCCCCACCGGCCTCATCGACCCCGAGGTCATCGTCAAGCCCACCGAGGGTCAGATCGACGACCTGGTGCACGAGATCCGCAAGCGCACCGAGAAGGACGAGCGCGTCCTGGTCACCACGCTCACCAAGAAGATGGCCGAGGACCTCACCGACTACTTCCTGGAGCTCGGCATCCAGGTGCGTTACCTGCACAGCGACGTCGACACCCTGCGCCGCGTCGAACTGCTGCGGGAGCTGCGCGCGGGTGAGTACGACGTCCTGGTCGGCATCAACCTCCTCCGTGAGGGCCTCGACCTGCCCGAGGTCTCCCTGGTGTCGATCCTCGACGCCGACAAGGAGGGGTTCCTGCGATCGGGCACCTCCCTCATCCAGACCATCGGCCGGGCGGCGCGCAATGTCTCCGGGCAGGTCCATATGTACGCCGACAAGATCACCCCGGCGATGGAGAAGGCCATCGACGAGACCAACCGCCGCCGGGAGAAGCAGGTCGCCTACAACAAGGAGAGGGGCATCGACCCGCAGCCTCTCCGCAAGAAGATCAACGACATCGTGGCCCAGATCGCCCGCGAGGACGTCGACACGGAGCAGCTGCTCGGCTCGGGCTACCGCAAGGGGAATGACGGCAAGGGCGGCAAGACCCCGGTGCCCGCGCTAGGTGGCAAGGCGGCCAGGTCCGCCAAGGGCAAGAACAAGGAGACGGTTCCGACCGACCGCCCCGCGGCCGAACTCGCCGGGCAGATCGAGGACATGACGGCGCGGATGCGCGCCGCCGCTGCCGACCTCCAGTTCGAGATCGCGGCCCGGCTGCGGGACGAGGTCTCCGAGATGAAGAAGGAGCTGCGGCAGATGAAGGAGGGGGGACTCGCCTGACGCCCTTCTGCCGGTGCCGACCTCCTCCGATACGCACTGTGTTGCAAGACCGACACAAAGTGCGCCCCAGGGTTCGGCACTGTCAGTGCCGCTGCGTAGGGTTCTGGTCATCCGCGGACTCCGCGGAAACAGGGGACTTTGAGAGGGGATCAGCGCGTGGTCGACGTATCCAAGGGCAGCACGCCCGGTGGGCCTGGCGTCAATCTGACCAAGGGTCAGGCCATCAGTCTGCAGAAGAAGGACGGGGGGACCCTCACCGCGGTGCGGATGGGGCTCGGCTGGCAGGCGGCCCCCAGGCGCGGCCTGTTCGGCTCGCGCACCCGGGAGATCGACCTCGACGCCTCCGCCGTGCTGTTCGCCGACAAGCAGCCCGTCGACGTCGTGTTCTTCCGCCACCTCGTCAGCGACGACGGCTCCGTGCGGCACACCGGTGACAACCTCGTCGGCGGTGCGGGCCAGGGCGGCGACGACGAGTCGATCCTTGTCGATCTGCAGCGCATCCCGGTCCACATCGACCAGATCGTCTTCACCGTGAACTCCTTCACGGGCCAGACGTTCCAGGAGGTGCAGAACGCGTTCTGCCGGCTGGTCGACGAGACCAACGGACAGGAGCTCGCCCGCTACACGCTGGCAGGCGGTGGGCAGTACACGGCCCAGATCATGGCGAAGGTGCACCGGGCGGGCGCGGGCTGGCAGATGACGGCCATCGGCACGCCTGCCAACGGGCGCACGTTCCAGGACCTGATGCCCGCGATCCTGCCGCAGCTGTAGGCAGTCCGGCGAGCGGCACACGAAGCGACGTAGGGGGACAAGGCGATGACGGCCGAGCTGGTCCGGGGGCAGAACCACCCGCTCTCCCAGGTCCGTCTTGAGGTCCGCGTTTCGGCAGGCAAGCCGATCGTGGCCGGGGCCACGCTCAGCGACGAGCAGGGCAGGGTCCGCGGTGTCGAGTGGGTGGCCCACCCGGGCGCACCCACCCTGCCCGGACTCGAGGTCTCCCGGCAGGCCGCGGCCGACCATCGCCTCGCCTTCGACCTGGACGCCCTGTCGGAGGCCGTGCACCGGGTGAGTGTGCTGCTCGCGTTGCCGTCCGGGGTCGGCGGCCCGGTCCGGTTCGGAGCCGTCGCCGCCCCCTTCGTCGCGGTCACCGGCCTCGACGGCTCCGAGGTCGCCAGCTACACCGTCACCGGCCTCGATGCCGAGTCGGCCGTCGTCGCCCTGGAGCTCTACCGCAGGCAGGGCGTGTGGAAGGTCCGTGCGGTCGGTCAGGGATACGCCGGCGGTCTCGCCGAACTCCTCACCGACCAGGGCCTGCCCGAGGCGCAGCAGCTCGCGAGCAGTATCAACGAGGCGGTGGTCCAGGGCCTGGCCCGCTCGGTGGCCCCGCCCCCGTCCCGTACGCCCGACGCGGACCGCTCACGACAGGCGGCCACCTCGGCGACGGGAGGGGACCAGCCGTACGCGGCACCGCCCCAGGGCACTCCCGGGAACGTATCGCCGCCGCAGTCCCCGTACGACGCGTCCGGCGCGCAGGGCGCCACAGCGCCGCAGACGGACTACCCCGCGGGCCCGGCGCAGGCCGACCCTTCTGCCGCCACGCAGGCGTCCGCGGCCGGCGTCGGCGGTCCGGTCGACTACAGCCACCCCGGTCGGCAGAACGCGGCGCCGCCCCCGCCCCCGCCGACCGCACCCCCGACTCCGCCCGGGCAGCCCGCACTGCCCGTCGCGGGCGACGCGACCGGCTGGTCCATGGAGGAGCGGCTCTACAACCAGGTGTGGGGGATGTTCGAGGACCTGGCCCGCACCACCGCCGCCTATCGCAGCGCCGTCGATTTCGCCGACTCGCGTATGGAGCAGGAGCTCGACAAGGTCCTGTCCGACCCGCGCAGCCGGATCGGCGGGCAGGGCGACGCCGCGCGCGAGGCGGCTCAGGCCAAGCACGCCCAGCTGGTCGACCAGGCACGGGCGGCCCTCGACCGGGACCTCGCGCAGCTCCGTGCCGAGTCCGATGTCGTCGAGCCCGCGCTGCCCGCGGCGTTCGCGCGCTGGGACAATCCGGTCTGGCACGGCTATCGGGTGCCCATGGAGGTACCGATGGCCGTGCGTCTGGGCGACCTCCGACTCCCCGAGAGCGACAGTCTGGGCATTCCGATGCTGGTCCGGCTGCCGTTGGAGCGCGGCCTGTGGATCGACAGCGGTCGCGCCGGCCTCAGCGACTCACTCGCCGACTCCGACGAACTCCGTCGCCTCGCCGTGGACACGGCGGTGTCGCATGCCGGGCGCCTGCTCGCCATCCATCCGGCGGGTGAGTTCACCGTGCACGTCATAGATCCGGCCGGTTCGGCTGCCTCGTCTCTCGCGCCGCTGGTGCGGTCCGGGGTGCTCGACAGCGCGCCCGCCGTCGGCGCGGCGGGGGTGGCCGACGTCCTGGCCCGCCTCACCCAGCGAGTCGACCTGGTGGGGATGGCGGTGCGCGGCGGAGTGGCCGACTCACTGCCCCCGGACCTCGACACCGCCGAACAGCTGTTGATCGTCAACGACTTCCCGCACGGCTTCGACGACCGTGCCGTGACCCAGCTTCGCTATCTCGCCGACGAGGGGCCGGCTGTCGGCGTCCACCTGATGATGGTGGCCGACCGGGAGGACGCCGAGGCCTATGGGCCGTTGCTCGACCCGCTCTGGCGATCGCTGTTGCGACTCACCCCGGTGCCCGACGACCACCTCGCCGACCCCTGGGTCGGGCATGCCTGGACGTACGACCCAGGGCTTGTCCCACCGGGGAGTCAGGTGCTCGACCAGGTGCTCACGCAGGTCACGGAAGCCCGCCGCTCCTGGAACCGCTGAGGCTTCCAGCGGTTGTATCAAGCGCAGGCAAAGTCTCCTGACCAGCGGATTTGTACTTTCTTTTACCAAGCCCTTTACCTTTCCTTGGTGATTCGGGTACTGTTTTCCGTACGGAGGGGAGTACTCCCTACCAATTGCGGCGTACCCGTCAATACGGATCAGGCCAGATCCCGGGGCGTCGGCCCGCAGGCACCGGACGCATCGTGCGTCCCGGCCGCCACGGGTGGAAGAGACCTCCAGCAGCGACGACGCTGAAATTTGCCGTTACGAACTGCCGGAGGCGCAGTGGATGTTTCCGTGACCCTATGGGTCCTGACGATCGCGGGCCTTGCCGCCCTCATCGCCATCGACTTCTTCATCGGACGCAAGCCGCACGACGTATCGATCAAGGAAGCCGGAATCTGGACGGTCGTCTGGATCGCTCTGGCCGCACTGTTCGGACTCGGGCTGCTCGTCTTCTCCGGCGGCCAGCCCGCCGGAGAGTTCTTCGCCGGCTTCATCACCGAGAAGTCGCTGAGCGTCGACAACCTCTTCGTCTTCGTCCTGATCATGGCGAAGTTCGCGGTGCCCACGCAGTATCAACAGCGAGTGCTCCTCGTCGGTGTGCTCATAGCCCTCGTACTGCGCGCGATATTCATCGCCGCCGGTGCCGCGGTCCTCGCGAACTTCGCGTGGGTCTTCTACATCTTCGGGGCCTTCCTCATCTACACCGCCTGGAAGCTGATCCAGGAGGCCCGGGCGGACGACGAGGGCGACGAGTTCGAGGAGAACCGGCTGCTCAAGGCCGCCGAGCGACGCTTCGGCGTGGCCGACCGCTACCACGGCACCAAGCTGTGGATCCAGCAGAACGGCAAGCGCGTCATGACGCCGATGCTGGTCGTGATGCTCGCGATCGGCACCACCGACGTGCTCTTCGCGCTCGACTCGATCCCCGCGATCTTCGGCCTGACCCAGGACCCGTACATCGTCTTCACGGCCAACGCGTTCGCGCTGAT
Organism: Streptomyces sp. NPDC087263; assembly: GCF_044744645.1. NCBI lineage: Bacteria > Bacillati > Actinomycetota > Actinomycetes > Kitasatosporales > Streptomycetaceae > Streptomyces > Streptomyces sp. NPDC087263. Next base: position 16,673 of record NZ_JBIUYT010000001.1, on the reverse strand, counting down.
GGGTCTACGCCAGCTGTACTTCCTCATCGGCGGCCTGCTCAGGAAGCTGGTCCATCTCAGCTACGGCCTGTCGGTGATCCTCGGCTTCATCGGCGTCAAGCTGGTGCTGCACGCGCTGCACGAGTCGGGCGTCCATGTCCCCGAGATCTCCATTCCGGTCTCGCTCGGCGTGATCTGCGGGGTGCTGGTCGTCACGACGATCACCAGCCTCATCGCCTCCAAGAAGCAGGCGGCGCAGAAAGCGGCCGAGAGCGCGCCGAAGGACAGCATCGACGTCTGACCACGCCGGCCGCGCCAGCCGCGCCAGCCGTAGAAACAATCACTCCTGGAGCGGTGCCCGGCCGGTTGCCGGGTACCGCTCCCGGTGCTTGCTTGGGTCCTGAGCGCTCCTCAGCCCGGGGACGCCACGGCCGGGTGGAGGCACCCATGAAGTTCGTGCAGATCATCGACTTCGAGACCGAGCGCATCGCGGAGATGCGGGAGCTGGTCGAGCAGGCGGCCCAAGGCGCCGCGAGTCGCACCGGCGGTCCCACGCACCGTCTCGTCCTCCAGGACCGCAGTACGCCGGGCCGCTATCTCGTACTGATGGAGTTCGAGTCGCACGAGGACGCCGTGCGCAACAGCAACGACCCCGAGACGTCCAGGCTGGCGGAGCAGCTGGCCGCGCTGTGTACCAGGCCACCCTCCTTCACCGACTGCGATGTACGGGAAACGACCGAGCTGAAGTAGAGGCTCGATCCCGGGCCCCGCGTCACCGGAATGCGGGGCCCCTGTCCGCCTGAAAGGATCACTGCATGCTCGATCGATTGCGGTCACTCCTGACGCAGTGGACGTCCGTGGTGCCCGTGATCGCCCTGGTCCTGCTGGCCTTCACCTGGGGGCGTGATCTGCCCGGCGCGGTTGTCGCGCTGGTCACGGTGGTTCTCGCCGGAGCCGTGCTGGCCGCCGTGCACCATGCCGAAGTGATCGCCCACCGGGTCGGCGAACCCTTCGGTTCACTCGTCCTCGCCGTCGCCGTCACGATCATCGAGGTCGCCCTGATCGTCACCTTGATGGCGGACGGCGGCGACAAGAGCTCGACACTCGCCCGCGACACCGTGTTCGCGGCCGTGATGATCACCTGCAACGGCATAGTCGGGGTGTGCCTGCTCGTCGCCTCACTGCGCCACGGACTGGCGGTCTTCAACGCGGAGGGTACCGGGGCCGCCCTCGCGACCGTCGCGACGCTGGCCACGCTCAGCCTGGTGTTCCCGACGTTCACCACCAGCAAGCCGGGCCCGGAGTTCTCCACGGCCCAGCTCACCTTCGCCGCCCTGGCCTCGCTGATCCTGTACGGCCTCTTCGTGACGACCCAGACCATGCGCCACCGCGACTACTTCCTGCCGATCACCCGACAGGGCAAGGTCATCGACGTGGACGACCACGCCGACGCCCCGTCCGCCCGTACGACCCGCATCAGCCTGGGGCTGCTCGCCGTGGCCCTCGTCGGCGTGGTCGGTCTCGCCAAGGGTGTGTCGCCGACCATCGAGTCCGGGGTCGAAGCAGCCGGTATGCCGGCCGCCGTGGTCGGTGTGATCATCGCGCTGCTCGTGCTGCTCCCCGAGACCATCGCCGCACTGCGGGCGGCCCGCCGTGACCGCGTGCAGACCAGCCTGAACCTGGCACTCGGCTCGGCGATGGCCAGTATCGGCCTCACGATCCCCGCCGTCGCTCTCGCGTCCGTCTGGCTCTCCGGACCGCTGGTGCTCGGCCTCGGCTCCACCCACATGGTGCTGCTCGCGCTGACCGTGGTGGTCAGCGCCCTGACGGTGGTTCCCGGGCGCGCCACGCCACTACAGGGTGGCGTCCATCTGGTGCTGTTCGCGGCGTACCTGGAGCTGGCGATCAATCCCTAGGGTGCGTCGCCTAGCGTCGCGCACCGCAGTGGTCGGTCACTCCGGGGCGGGTACGACCGTCAGCCGGGGCACCGGCCGTGTCTCTGGCAGCAGTGCGAAGCACCCCAGGCTGAGCAGCGCGATCCCTGTCAGATAGGCGGCCACACCCCAGGGAACCCCTTCCCCCTGAGCCACCGCCGTCGCCACGATCGGGGTGAGCGCGCCCCCGAGGACCCCGCCCAGGTTGTAGCCCACCGCCGCGCCGGTGCAGCGCACCCGGGGCTCGTACAACTCCGGCAGATACGCGGCGATCACGGCGAACATCGTGATGAAAGAGATCAGCGCCACCAGGAAGCCGAGGAACATCAGCAGGGGTTCGCCGGTCGACAGCAGCGCGATCATCGGGAACATCCACAGCGCGGCGCCCGCGCAGCCCACCAGGCACAGGGGGCGCCGCCCGTAGCGGTCGCCGAGCATGGCCATCAGGGGCGTCAGGGAGCCCTTCACCACCACGGCGGCCATGATGCAGGCCAACATGACGGTACGGCTCACGCCGAGCCGTTCGACGCCGTAGGCGAGCGCCCAGGTCGTCACCGCGTAGAACACCGCGTAGCCGACCGCGAGGCCGCCGGCCGTCAGCAGCACCAGCCGCCAGTGATCGCGCACCACCTCGGCGATCGGCACGCGCGCGGGGTCCCTCATTTCCAGGAACTGCGGGCTCTCCACGAGCGAGCTGCGCAGCCACAGCCCAGCCGCCGCCAGCACCCCCGCCGCCCAGAACGGCACCCGCCACCCCCACGCCGCGAACTGAGCGTCGGAGAGTGTCGCCGACAGCACCAGCATCACGCCGTTGGCCAGCACGAACCCCAGAGAGGGACCGATCTGCGGGAAGCTCGACCACAGCCCGCGCCGCTCGGCGGGCGCGTGCTCGGCGGTGAGCAGTACCGCTCCGCCCCACTCCCCACCGAGCCCGAGCCCCTGCAGAAAACGCAGCATCAGGAGGAGCAAGGGGGCGGCCACACCGATCGTGTCGTACGTCGGTACGCAGCCGACAGCCACAGTCGCCGCGCCGGTCAGCAGCAGTGAGGCGATGAGGACCGGCCGCCGGCCGCGCCGGTCCCCGATGTGCCCGAAGAGCACCGAGCCGAGCGGACGGGCGACGAAGCCGACGCCGAACGTCGCGAAGGCCGCCAGCGTCCCCGCCAGCGGAGAGAACGTCGGGAAGAACAACGGCCCGAGAACCAGCGCGGCCGCGGTGCCGTAGACGAAGAAGTCGTAGAACTCGATGGCCGTCCCGGCGAGGGAAGCGGCCGCGAGGCGGAGCATGGACGGTTTCTTCACTGTGTGTACGTCGTGCATGCCGCGTCAACTACCCACGGTGATCGGCGGTTACGGGGGCGTGCGGGGGCTTGTTCCAGGTCAGTAGGTGACCGTGATGCGCCGGGCTGGGCCGTCCACACGGATCGTGCCCCCATAGGGGATGACGATCTGCGGATCGGTGTGACCGAAGTCCACATCGAGGACGACCAGCATGTTGGGCGCATATATATCGACGGCTCGGAGCACCGCCTCGTGCTGCTCCCGTACGTAACGGGCTCTGGCGTCGGCGTCGTTGGGCTGTTCGAACGACCATGCCTTGGGGCGGCCCATCAGGAGCGCGGGGAAACGTCGCAGCAGGCCGCGCTCGCCCATGCTGCGCAGAATCCAGAAGACGTCGCCGGCCCTCGGCATGTCCTCCGAGGTCTCCAGGAACAGCACATGACCGTCGTACACGGAGGGATCGCGGGCGATCTCGCGGTCGGCCATCAGCAGCCAGGAGAGGATCTCGACGTTGCCTCCCCAGGAGCGGCCCTCGACCACGCGATCCGGGCGGTGCCAGGTCCAGCCGTCGCCCGGTTCCGTCGGCGGCTCGGAATCGAAGGTCGCCGGATCCTCCCAGGGGCTGTTGACCTCACCGAAGCGCTCGGCGGGGCGCAGCTCGTACGGCCCGGAGGTGAACAGCGCGGCCCGCAGCGACTCGGCGGTCAGCGGGTCCATCGCGCCGGGGCGGCCGAACTCGCACATCACCGATCCGCCGTGGTAGCCGACGATTCCGGCGTTCCACAAATACGCGAGGAGGCACGTGTTGTCGCTGTACCCGAAGAACGGCTTCGGGTTGGCGCGGATCAACTCCCGGTCGAGGAGCGGCAGCACGGTGATCTGGTCGTCACCGCCGATGGAGGAGATGACGGCCCTGACCGTCGGGTCGGCGAACGCCGCGTGGAGGTCGTCGGCCCGCTCCTGCGGCGTCGAGCCCATCTTCCGGGTCGCCGGATACTCGACCGGTTCGAGGCCGTACTCCTTGCGCAACCTCTCCAGACCCAGCTCGTAGGGAAGCGGAAGGAGCCCGGGGAGTCCGGAGGAGGGCGAGACGACCGCGATCCGGTCGCCCGGCGAGGGCTTGGGAGGGTATGAGGGCGTCGTCATGGCGGAAGGGTATGAGGCCGTGCCGGCCGAGCGCACCGTGATAAACCGGGTCTGAGCAGCGGCCCTCGACGGGCCGGCGTATCTGGAAGGACCGGAGGAACTGTGCCCCGCACACTCGCCAACGCCCCGATCATGATCCTCAACGGGCCGAACCTGAACCTTCTCGGGCAGCGCCAGCCGGAGATCTACGGCTCGGACACGCTCGCCGACGTCGAGGCCCTGTGCGCCAAGGCGGCGGCCACGCACGGCGGCACGATCGACTTCCGGCAGTCCAACCACGAGGGCGAGTTGGTGGACTGGATCCACGAGGCGCGCCTGAACCACGCCGGGATCGTGATCAACCCGGCCGCCTACTCACACACCTCCGTCGCGATCCTGGATGCGCTCAACACCTGTGACGGCCTTCCAGTGGTGGAGGTCCACATCTCCAACATCCACCAGCGTGAGGAGTTCCGGCATCATTCGTACGTCTCCCTCCGCGCCGACGGAGTGATCGCGGGGTGTGGGGTGCAGGGGTACGCGTTCGCGGTGGAGCGGGTCGCGGCCCTCGCGCGGACGGGGCACGCGGAGGCCTGAGGGTATGGAGCCGGGGCTCTGCGTCGCGGTGCCGCCGGTGTCTCGCGGTGCCGCCGGTGTCAGAGCCGTCCCGCCTCCACGATGCGCCGCAGAAAGCGCTGTGTCCGCTCCTGTTGCGGGTTCTCGAAGATCTCCTCGGCCGTGCCGCGCTCAAGTACCACGCCGCCGTCCAGAAAACAGACCTGGTCCGCGACCTCGCGGGCGAAGCCCATCTCGTGCGTGGCGAGGACCATGGTCATGCCGTCGTCCTTCAGATCCCGGACGACGCTGAGGACTTCGCCCACGAGTTCCGGGTCGAGGGCGGCGGTGATCTCGTCCAGGAGCAGCAGCCGGGGACGTACGGCCAACGCGCGGACGATCGCCGCCCGTTGCTGCTGGCCGCCGCTCAGCCGGTCCGGGTACTCGCCCGCCTTGGCGCCGAGCCCGAGCCGGTCGAGCAGCTCACGGGCGTGCGCCTCCGCCTCCGCGCGGCTCACGCCGTGCACGCGGCGCGGGGCGAGGGTGATGTTCTCCAGGACGGTCATGTGCGGAAAGAGGTTGTACGCCTGGAAGACCACGCCGATCCGGCGGCGTACCGCGTCCTGGTCGGCCCGCGGGTGGGTGATCTCCTCGTCGTCCAGCCAGATCGCGCCGTCGTCGATGTCCTCAAGGAGGTTGGCGCAGCGAAGCAGGGTGGATTTGCCCGATCCGGAGGCGCCGATCAGCGCGGTCACCGTGTGCGGGGCGACATCGAGGTCGACGTCCCGCAGCACGACGGACTCGCCGAAGGTCTTGCGGACGGACTCCATGCGCAGTACCGGAGCGATGGTCATATGGTCCCTCCCTGCGCCCGCTGACGGTCCATCCGGGCGGTGACCCAGTCAGTGAAGCGGGTCATCGGGATGGTCAGGGCGACGAAGACCAGTCCCGCGACGATGTACGGCGTGTAGTTGAGGCTGCGGCCCACGATGATGTCCGCGGCGCGCACCGCGTCCACCGCCCCGCCGATCGAGACGAGTCCGGTGTCCTTCTGGAGGGACACCAGGTCGTTGAGGAGGGGCGGCACCTGACGGCGTACGGCCTGGGGGAGTACGACGTACCGCAGGGACTGCCGGTTGGTGAGGCCGAGCGAGCGGGCCGCGGCGCGTTGGGAGGGGTGGACGGACTCGATGCCGGCGCGGAACACCTCGGCGACGTACGCCGAGTACGTGAGCGTGAGCGCCGTGCCGCCCAGGAGGATCGGGTCCACCGTGACGCCCTGGAGCCGCAGCGCGGGGACGCCCAGCACCACGATCATCAGGTTGATGATCAGCGGGAGGCCGCGGAAGAAGTCGGTGTACGCGGCGGCCAGCGCCCGCAGCGGGAAGAAGACCGGGCCGCGCAGGGTGCGGGCGATGGCGATCAGCATGCCGAGGACGAGCACCGCGGCACCGCAGATCAGGAGCAGCCGGACGTTGAGCCACAGCCCTTCGAGGACTTTGGGGAACGCCTCGCGCGCGTACTGCCCGTTGAAGAACGTCTCCTTGGTGCGCGGCCAGCCCGGTGCGCTGACGACGACGAAGTAGAGGACTACGCCGGTGATCAGGGTGGAGAGCGCGGCGATCGCCGTCGCACGGCGGGAACGGGTGCGCTTGTAGCGCTCCCGCTCGATCCGCCGCTGCGACGGGACGTACGCCTCTCGCATGTCTCCTTCGCCGGAGTCACTGCCGGGCGCGTCCTTCACGACCGTCACTTGAGTACCGGAGCGTCGACGGCGTCGGACAGCCACTGCTTCTCGATCGAGGCCAGTGTGCCGTTCTCGCGCAGGGCGTCCACCGCGGCGGTCACGCACGAGGTCAGCGCGCTGCCCTTGTCGAGGACGAGCCCGAACTGCTCAGGGGTGCCACCGCTGTTCTCGAACTGTCCGACGATCTTCGCGTCCGTCACCTCGGCCGCGGTGATGTAGAAGGCGGTCGGCAGGTCGACCACGATCGCGTCGACCTGCCCGTTCTTCAGCGCGGACTTGGCCTGGTCGTTCTTCGCGTACGCGGCCGGGGCCTCGGTCGGCTTCACGACGTCGTTGATGTAGTCGAGGCTGGTGGTGCCGACCTGGGCGCCCAGCTTCACGCCCTTGAGGTCCGCGATGCTCGTCGCCTTCGCCGCCTTGGAGTCCTTCAGCGCGATGACGGCCTGGCGGACGTCGTAGTAGCCGGACGAGAAGTCGACGGCCTTCTTGCGCTCGGCGCTGATCGACACCTGGTTGATGTCGAAGTCGAAGGTCTTCTCACCAGGTGCGAAGGCCTTGTTGAAGGGGACGCTCTGCCAGACGACGTCACTCGTCGCGTAGCCCAGCTGCTTCGCCACGGCGTACGCGACCGCCGACTCGTAGCCCTCGCCGTTGGCGGGCTTGTCGTCCTTGAACCACGGTTCGTACGCGGGCTCGTCGGTCGCGATCGTCAGCTTGCCGGATGTCTCGGTGGCCAACTTGCCCTTGTCGCAGGTGTTCGCGGAGGGCGAGGCGGCCGCGTTGTCCTCGGGCTGCGGGGCGCAGCCCACGGCGACGACGGCGAGCAGGGCGACGGTGGTGGCGGGCGCGGTGCGGCGCAGGGCGCGCTGGGCGAGATGCATGGCGGGAGAGTGACAGTGCGGCGTCCTGTTTGTCCAGGTCACAAGGACAACTGTCCGCATATTGGGAACGGGTGTTGCATTCCTGTGAACACGTGCCCAAAAGCTCCGCCGAGCATCCTGTTGAGATGCTTCGCCGGGGCCGCCGGCCGAGGGCGGGGATCGATAGGCCGGCGGCCCATCCGCGCCGGAGCCGTCATCCTGCGCGGGGCTGCTTTCAGTGGACTGCACCGGGGCGCGCGCCGGGAGCGCACGCGTGACACCGGCGCGTGCGCTCGGTTCACACGGGGCGCGTGCGGGGTGGTCGCGTGGGGGCGGGCAGACGCTTCAGGACGTGCGCGGGGAGCGCACCTCGGTGTACGCCCCCACGGAACAGGGCGTTCACCACCCCCGCGCGCGCCACTCCGGCAGATGTGGCCGTTCCGCGCCCAGCGTCGTGTCGTTGCCATGGCCCGGGTAGACCCAGGTCTCGTCCGGCAGCACCTCGAAGATCTTCGTCTCGACGTCGTGGAGGAGGCTGGCGAACGCCGCTGGGTCCTTGTGTGTGTTGCCCACACCGCCCGGGAAGAGACAGTCCCCCGTGAACACATGGGGATGCCCGTGCGGATCGTCGTAGACGAGCGCGATCGAGCCCGGCGTGTGCCCCACGAGATGGCGCGCGGTGAGTTCCACACGGCCCACCCGGATCGGGTCGCCGTCCTGGACCGGGACATCGGTCGGCACCGGGATGCCGTCGGCGTCGTCCCGGCCCGCGTACGTGCGGGCGCCCGTTGCCGCCACGACCTCCGCGAGCGCCTGCCAGTGGTCGCCGTGCTGATGGGTGGTGGCGACGGACGCGATGCCGTCGTCACCGATCAGCGTGAGCAGGGTCGAGGCGTCGTTGGCCGCGTCGATCAGGAGCTGCTCGCCGGTGGTCCGGCAGCGCAGCAGGTAGGCGTTGTTGTTCATCGGGCCCACCGCGACCTTGGAGATCATCAGGTCCTGCAACTCGTGCACATCGGCAGGGCCGCCGACCGTCACCGCTCCGCTGTACGTCATGGCGGCAGCCTATAGCGGCGGGAGAACGGGGAGCGGGCCGCCGTCTGTGGTCAGCGCCGCACCATCGCGGCGCCCGGTGAACCAGCCGAGCAGGTCTGCCGGGCGGCCGGTGACGGTGATCGGCTCCTCCTCGCGCCGGCCGGAGGGAATCAGACGGCCGTCGTCCTCCTTGACCAGGAACGCGGGTACGCCGGGGTGGCCCCGAAAACGTTCCGCGAGGAAGTCGATCTCGCGCCGGCTGAACTCCTCGGAGACGTCCTCCAGCTCGTATCCGATCCCCAGATCCACATGGTGCAGCTCGACCTCGGCCCACCGCCGGAACGGCACCCGGGATGCGGAGTCCGTGACTCCGTTGCGCAGCTCCACCGTGCGGGACCAGTCCGCGGGCGCGGCCCCGGCCTCCTGAAAGCGCGCCCCGCTTTCCCGCACGTCTGTGAGCTGCACGTTCAGCGGGCGCGGGGCGTCTCGCTCGATGTCGGAGTCCCGGGCATCCCCGGAGGCGTACATGGGGCGTCCGGCGAGGACGTTCACGAGGGCGTCCGCATTGCGGGCGATGTGGGCGAGCAGATGACCGCGGCTCCAGCCGGGAAGCCGTGTCGGCTCGGCCACAGAAGCGTTGTCCAGTTTGGCTGCTGCGGTGAGCAGCCGTTCGGTTGCGTCACGTACAGACGCCAGGTCACGCACATGATCGTTCATGGGCTCGACGATAGCTCCGCCACACGTTCGGGTGAAGGCAGTTGACCAGCACCTCAAATCGAATGCACGTGCTATAGGCTCGGGTGCGGCGTCGGGCATGCTGGATGGCCCGGGATTGTTGTGAACCAGGGAAACCGACCCAGCGCTGTCAGTGGCTCCCCCTAGTCTGAAAACGACGGGGCCCTGCCCCTGTCACTTCTCTCAAGAAACAAGAAAGGTGCGGACCGGCGTGGCCGACCGTCTCATCGTCCGTGGAGCGCGCGAGCACAACCTGAAGAATGTCTCGCTCGACCTTCCGCGCGACTCGCTCATCGTCTTCACGGGCCTGTCGGGGTCGGGCAAGTCCTCCCTCGCCTTCGACACGATCTTCGCCGAGGGGCAGCGCCGGTACGTCGAGTCGCTGTCCTCGTACGCCCGGCAGTTTCTCGGGCAGATGGACAAGCCGGATGTGGACTTCATCGAAGGCCTCTCCCCAGCGGTTTCCATCGACCAGAAGTCGACCTCGCGCAACCCGCGCTCGACGGTCGGCACCATCACCGAGGTCTACGACTACCTGCGCCTGCTCTTCGCGCGCATCGGCAAGCCGCACTGTCCCGAGTGCGGCCGCCCCATCACCCGCCAGTCGCCGCAGGCCATCGTCGACAAGGTCCTGGAGCTGCCGGAGGGGAGCCGCTTCCAGGTCCTGTCGCCGCTCGTGCGCGAGCGCAAGGGCGAGTTCGTCGACCTCTTCGCCGATCTCCAGACCAAGGGGTACAGCCGGGCCCGGGTCGACGGCGAGACGATCCAGCTCACCGAGCCCCCCACGCTGAAGAAGCAGGAGAAGCACACCATCGAGGTGGTCATCGACCGCCTCACGGTGAAGGACGGCGCCAAGCGCCGCCTGACCGACTCCGTGGAGACCGCCCTCGGCCTGTCCGGGGGCATGGTCGTACTCGACTTCGTCGACCTCCCCGCCGACGACCCCGAGCGCGAGCGCATGTACTCGGAGCACCTGTACTGCCCTTACGACGACCTGTCCTTCGAGGAGCTGGAGCCCCGCTCCTTCTCCTTCAACTCGCCCTTCGGCGCCTGCCCCGAGTGCACCGGTATCGGTACGCGTATGGAGGTCGACGCCGAGCTGATCGTCCCGGACGAGGACAAGTCCCTCGACGAGGGCGCCATCCACCCCTGGTCGCACGGGCACACCAAGGACTACTTCGGCCGCCTGGTCGGTGCTCTCGCCGACGCGTTGGGATTCCGGACCGACATCCCCTTCGCAGGTCTTCCGCAGCGCGCCAAGAAGGCCTTGCTCTACGGCCACAAGACGCAGATCGAGGTCCGCTACCGCAACCGGTACGGGCGCGAGCGGGTGTACACCACCGCGTTCGAAGGGGCTGTCCCCTTCGTGAAGCGGCGGCACAGCGAGGCCGAGAGCGACGCGAGCCGTGAGCGCTTCGAGGGCTATATGCGCGAGGTGCCCTGCCCCACCTGCGAGGGCACGCGCCTGAAGCCGCTCGTTCTCGCGGTCACCGTCATGGAGAAGTCCATCGCCGAGGTCGCCGCGATGTCCATCAGTGACTGCGCGGACTTCCTGGGCGAGCTGAAGCTCAACGCGCGCGACAAGCAGATCGCCGAGCGCGTACTGAAAGAGGTCAACGAACGACTGCGCTTCCTGGTCGACGTCGGCCTGGACTACCTGTCGCTGAACCGGGCGGCCGGCACCCTCTCCGGCGGTGAGGCCCAGCGCATCAGGCTGGCCACCCAGATCGGCTCCGGGCTCGTGGGCGTCCTGTACGTCCTCGACGAGCCCTCCATCGGCCTCCACCAGCGCGACAACCACCGTCTGATCGAGACTCTGGTCAGGCTCCGCGACATGGGCAACACGCTCATCGTCGTGGAGCACGACGAGGACACCATCAAGGTCGCCGACTGGGTTGTCGACATCGGCCCCGGCGCGGGCGAGCACGGTGGCAAGGTCGTGCACAGCGGCTCCTTGAAAGATCTGCTGAACAACCCCGACTCGATCACCGGGCAGTACCTGTCGGGCAAGAAGGCGATTCCTCTCCCGGACATCCGCCGCCCCGCCGACCCGAGCCGCAGGCTCACCGTGCACGGCGCCCGGGAGAACAACCTTCAGGACATCGACGTCTCCTTCCCGCTCGGTGTCCTCACCGCCGTCACCGGCGTGTCGGGTTCCGGCAAGTCGACACTGGTCAACGACATCCTGTACACGCACCTGGCCCGCGAGCTCAACGGTGCGCGGAACGTTCCAGGGCGGCACACGCGCGTGGACGGCGACGACCTCGTCGACAAGGTCGTGCACGTCGACCAGTCGCCCATCGGCCGCACGCCCCGTTCCAACCCGGCGACGTACACCGGAGTCTTCGACCACGTCCGCAGGCTGTTCGCCGAGACGACCGAGGCGAAGGTACGGGGCTATCTGCCGGGCCGCTTCTCCTTCAACGTCAAGGGCGGCCGCTGCGAGAACTGCTCCGGCGACGGCACCATCAAGATCGAGATGAACTTCCTGCCGGACGTGTACGTCCCCTGCGAGGTCTGCCACGGGGCGCGCTACAACCGGGAGACCCTGGAGGTCCACTACAAGGGCAAGTCCATCTCCGAGGTCCTCGACATGCCGATCGAGGAGGCGCTCGGCTTCTTCGAGGCCGTGCCCGCGATCGCCCGCCACCTCAGGACGCTCCACGACGTCGGTCTCGGCTACGTCCGGCTCGGCCAGTCGGCGCCGACGCTGTCCGGCGGTGAGGCACAGCGGGTGAAGCTGGCCTCCGAGCTCCAGAAGCGGTCGACGGGACGCACGGTCTACGTGCTCGACGAGCCGACCACCGGCCTGCACTTCGAGGACATCAGCAAGCTCATCACGGTGCTCTCCGGCCTTGTCGACAAGGGCAACACGGTCATCGTCATCGAGCACAACCTCGACGTCATCAAGACGGCGGACTGGGTCGTCGACATGGGCCCCGAGGGTGGCAACGGCGGCGGACTCGTGATCGCCGAGGGCACTCCCGAGGAGGTCGCCGGCGTTCCGGCCAGCCACACCGGCAAGTTCCTGCGCGAGGTCCTCGGGGCCGACCGGATCAGCGACGGGACCGCGGTGAAGGCCCCTCGCAAGGCGGCGGCCAAGAAGACGGCCACCAAGGCGGTCAACAACACGGCGGTCAACGACACGGCGGCCAAGAAGGCAGCGGCGGTCACGAAGACGACGGCCACGAAGAAGGCGGCCCCCGCGAAGAAGACCACGCGGGCAGGCAAGTCCTGACAAGTCAGTGAAAAAGCGGCGCCCTACGGGAACTCCCCGTGGGGCGCCGTCCGTTGCACAGTCAGCCGCCCTGTCCCTGCGGTTCGACGAACTGCATGTCCAGTTGAATCTTGACAACATCACTGAGGAGCCCGGACCCGAAGTCCAGACCGTAGTCGCTGCGCCGGATCTCGCCCGTCGCCTCGAACCCCGCGTGCCTGCGACTGTCGACGGGGGATTCCACCACTCCGCCGAACTCGACGGCCAGCGTCGTCGGACGAGTCACGTCCCCGATGGTCAAGTCCCCTTCCATCGCCCAGGCCTCGCCATCGGCGAACACCCGAGTCGAGCGAAACGTCATCGTCGGACGCTTCTCTACGTCGAGCAGGTCGGCCGCTCGGGTGTGCGTGTCGCGGTCGGCGTTCCCGGTGTCGATAGAGGCAAGAGCGATCTCGGCGCTCACCCGCACGTCGTCGGCCGTCTCACCGACGTACAGTCCGGCCGTCCATTCACCGAAACGACCGCGCACCTTGGCGATCCCGAGGTTGCGAATGGTGAAGTTGACGGCCGAGTGGAGTGTGTCGAGCTCCCACTCGCCCGATCCGAGCGGAAGCGAAGTGGCTTGCGTGGCGGTGGAGTTGTCATAGGTCATGGCTCCAGCCTGCGGTGGTCGGCGAGCGGGAGGGAGGCCGGGCTCATGGTGGTAGTGACAGGGCCACGATCCGGTGACCCGCGCGTTGTACGTTCTACCGGTGAGCGACAACGAGTTGGGCACCTTCCTGCGCGCACGCCGTGAAGCGATCACACCCGACGAGGTCGGGCTGCCGACCGGTTCGCGCCGTCGCACCCCGGGGCTGCGCCGCGCCGAGCTTGCCACGCTCGCGGGCATCAGCGTCGAGTACCTCACCCGGCTCGAACAGGGCCGCGACCACCACCCGTCGCCGCAGGTGCTGGGCGTACTCGCCGACGCGCTGCGTCTGCCCGTGACGGAGCGGGTCCTGCTGCGTCGGCTCGTCAAAGAGGCAGGCCCCGGCGCCGTGTTCTGCGCCGCGGCGGTGGAACCCACACGTACGGTGCGCCCGACCGTGCGGGCGATGCTGGACCGGCTGGAGCCCGCACCCGCGGTGCTGATCAACTGGATCGGCGACATCCTCGCGTACACCACCGGCTACCGACGGCTCGCCGGACCGCTGGGAGTGCTCGATGGCAAGCAGCCCAACATCCTCCGGTACGTGTTCACCGACGAGCGGGCCTGCGCCGCCTACGCCGACTGGGACCGGGTGGCCGACGAACAGGTCGCGCACCTCAGGAACGAGGCGTCGCTCCAGGACCCCTATGTCGCCGCCATGGCCGACGAGTTGACGGTCACCGCGGGCGCCTCCTTCGCCGACCGGCTCGCTGCCGTACCCGCCATGCCCCGGCGGGCCGGGACCGACCTGGTCACCCACCCCGAGGCGGGCCCACTGCTCCTGGCGTACGAAACGCTCGCCCTACCGGACGACGGCCTCCGCATGGTCGTACACCTTCCCGCCGACGACGCCACGGCCACCGCACTGGACCGGCTCAACGGGCGGCAGCCGGGGGCGCTGCGGGTCGTCAGCGGCTGAGAGGCCGGACCTCAGGGCGTAGCGGGTCCCAGGGAGTGCTGGGCCTCACGGAGTACCGGGTGTCAGAGAGCAATGGGTGGGGGTTCAGGGAGCGTGGAGTTCGGACGCGTACGGCGGTTCCGCGCCCGCTCGTGAGCAGGTGATCGCCGCCGCGCGGGCCGCGAAGCGCAGCAGCTCGGTCCAGCCCTCGGGGCCCAGCTCCGCCAAGGCCGCCGGGGACAGGGCGTCGCGGGTGGCCAGGCCGTGCAGCAGCGCCGCGTTCACGGTGTCGCCGGCGCCGATGGTGTCCACGACCTCGACCTCCTCGCCGGGTACGGGGTGTACCGAGCCGTCGCGGGTGAACGCCGTCAGACCGTCGCCGCCGTGCGTGATCACCACGGCCGCCGGCCCGGACGCCAGCCATTCGCGCGGGGTGCCCCCGAGCCACAGAGCGTCCTCCTCGGAGAGCTTGAGGAGTGACACCGACGGGAGCCAGCTCTTGAACCGGGCCCGGTAGGCGTCGGCGTCGGGGATCAGTCCTGCGCGGATGTTCGGGTCGAGGGTGGTGAACACGCCCCGTGCGGCCGCGGCGCGCATCAGCTCCTCGTACGCGCTCGCGCCCGGCTCCAGGACGAGCGAGCAGGTGCCGAAGGACACCGCCCTTGTCGCGTCCGGGAGTTGGGCCGGGGCCGTGAAGAGGCGGTCCGCCGTGCCCTCGACGTAGAAGGAGTACGAGGCCGAGCCGTCCGCGTCGATCGAGGCGACGGCGAGGGTCGTCGGCTCCGCTCCGCGCTGCACGGACGACACCTCGACGCCCGCATGCGAAAGCCCGTCCAGGAGTGCCTCGCCGAAGGCGTCGTGCGAGACCCGGGAGCAGAAGGCCGTGGGGGAGCCGAGGCGGCCCAGCGCCACCGCGGTGTTGTAGGGCCCGCCGCCGAGCGCCGGTTGCAGGCCGACGAGCGCGCCCGCGCCCTGCGGCACCAGATCGATCAGGGCCTCACCGGCGACGACGATCACGACACGGGTCCTTTCTCGGGGTTCTCGGGATTCTTGGGGCTCTCGGGACGCCCGGAGGTCGTGTGGCCCTTGGGCCTCCCGGACTTCTCCGGGCAACCGCACGAGGTGCGGTGGACGAGGGCGGCGGGCAGCCGGACGGTACGGCCCGGGCGGCTCGGGGATGCCAGCCGTTCCAGGAGCAGTTTGAGGGCCCGGGCGCCGATCTCCTTGCTGGGCTGGGAGATCGCGGTCAGCCGGGGTGTGAACAGATCCGCCCAGGAGAAGTCGTCGAAGCAGCACAGGGCCATGTCGGCCGGCACGGACAGGCCTCGCTCGCGCAGCGCCCGCAGTGCGCCGATCGTCATGGCGTTGTTGCCGGTGACCAGCGCGGTGGGCGGTGCGGCGAGAGACAGCAGCGCGCCGGTGGTGCGCTCGGCGGCGCCGGACTGGGAATCGCCGTGTGCCACGAGCCGCTCGTCGTAGGGGAGTCCGGCGTTCGCCAGGCCGTGCCGGTAGCCGGTGATCCGCTCGGTCGTCGTGCTGAGTCCGGGCAGGCCCGCGACCAGTCCGATGCGTCTGTGGCCCAGCTCGGCCAGGTGCGCCACCAACTCCGCCATGGGCTCGGCGTTCTCGGTGCAGACCTGGTCGAAGCGGAAGGAGGCGGCGGTCGCGGTGCTGGAAGGGCCGTCGGAGACGGTGTCTGCGGGCGTGTCGACCAGCCGGTCCAGGAACACGGTCGGCACGTCGTGTTTTCCGAGGTAGGCCAGCAGTTCGCCCGGGTTTGCCGAGGGCGC
This sequence comes from Streptomyces sp. NPDC087263, assembly GCF_044744645.1. NCBI lineage: Bacteria > Bacillati > Actinomycetota > Actinomycetes > Kitasatosporales > Streptomycetaceae > Streptomyces > Streptomyces sp. NPDC087263. Next base: position 829 of record NZ_JBIUYT010000001.1, on the reverse strand, counting down.
GATGATCATGCCGTCGACCCGGCGCTCGTGCAGCAGTTGGGCGACCTTCCGCTCGTGTGCGGGGTCGTCGTGCGGATCGGCGATGAGCAGGCCGTAGCCGTGCTCCAGGGCTCCGGCCTCGACCCCTTGGAGGATTTCCGTGAAGTACGGGTTGCTGATCGCCGACACGGCGAGGCCGACGGACCGCGTGCGTGAGGTGACCAGTGAACGGGCGAGGCCGTTCGGCGTGTATCCGAGCGCGTCCATCGCCTCGAGCACCGCCTGGCGGGTGGCCGGCCGCACGGGGCGCGTGTCGTTCAGTACATGCGAGACGGTCGCGATGGACACACCCGCGCGCTGGGCCACATCGACCATCGTCGTCATTGCGCTCCCGTCCTCGGAACCTGCCCTTCGCAGGGGAACGTATCCCATCCGGCGGTGGGGGGGGGTGCGGGGTCCGCCGACCGGGGTGGGGCCCGGCCAACGGATGGAAGGGGGAAGAGGGGAAGAGGGGAAGGCGAGAAAGGAAAGGTCAGGTCCGCGGCGTGCGGTCGAGGACGACCCGGCCGCCGTGCAGGACGAGCAGCCGCTCGGGGTGCGCCGCGACGGCCTCGGGGACGGATCCGGCCGCGATCGCCACCAGGTCGGCACGGGCGCCGACGGCGAGCCCGTAGTCGGCCAGCCCGAGCGCCACCGCGGCGTTCTCCGTCACCAAGTCCGCTGCGAGGAAAAGCTCCTGATCGGTCATCAGTTCACCCTGGAGGCCGATGACGGTGGCGCGTTCGAGCATGTCCCCGGTGCCGTACGGCCACCACGCGTCACGGATGTTGTCGGAGCCGGCGAAGACCCG